>CAYTZM010000001.1:0-176281 GCA_964442655.1 uncultured Rhodospirillaceae bacterium
TTGAAAGTTATACATATTAGTATTTACTATAATATACTACTTTATATTTTACCGATATCTTGGGGGAAGGTTAAATATGGTAAAAAAAATAGGGCGCAGAAAATTTATTAAAAATGTAGGAATAGCGGGAGTTACAACTATTGCTGCTCCTTATATTAAAACAGCTACTTCAGCGGGTAAATTATCATTAGGAATTTGGGATCATTGGATACCTGGTGCAAATGATGTACTAGAAAATATTGTTCTATCTTGGGGAGAAAAAAATGGGGTAGAAATTAAAGTAGATTTTATTACTTCAATAGGAAATAAGTTATTATTAACGGCACAGGCAGAATCTCGAGCAAAGACAGGTCATGATATTTTTTCAATGCCAACATGGTTTTGCTCTATGTTCAAACATAGACTAGAACCAATAGATCAAGTTGTAGAAGATATTATCAATAAACATGGAGAATTATTAGATTCAGCAAAATTTTATGCTCATTTAGATGGTCATTGGAGAGCTGCTCCTGCACCTACAGGTTCATTTTTTGATTCTATGGTTTCTAGATTTGATTTATTTAAAGAACATGCAAATATAGATTTAAAAGAAATTTTTCCAGCAAATGAAAATAGAAATACAGATCTTATTAATAACTGGACTTATGATACTTTCTTATTAGCAGCTGAAAAATTATATAACGTAGGAAAACCTTTTGGTGCTACTCTTGGAGCCACTCCAGACAGTCGATGGTTAAGTGCTTTATTTACTTCATATGGAGCAGAATTAGTTAATAAAGATGGAGAAATTTCTGTTGATTCAGATGCAGTGAAACAGGTTTTAGAATATTTAAAGAAACTTACACAATTTATGCCAGATAGTGTTTATGCTTGGGATGATTCTAGTAATAATCGTTGGATAATATCTGGAGAAGGATCTGCTATATTTAATCCTGCTAGTGCATGGGCTGTGGCTAAAAGAGATAATCCTGATATTGCTAAAAAATTATGGCATCATGATGTACCAAGAGGACCTAAAGGTCGTTTTAGGCCAGATAACTCTCAATTTTGGGGTATATGGGATTTTACAGAGAATAAATCTGCTGCTAAAGATTTATTAAGATATATGTCTGAAAGAGAAGTAATAGATGCATGTGTTAAAGCTTCTCAAGGATATGATATACCATTGATTGTTTCTCACTTTAAAAACAATAAAACATGGGAAGATGCAAGTCCGCCAGATGGAGTATTATATAATTATCCTATGCGTGGAGATGAGATTCCTGTTGCTCCTGGATATCCAGCTCCTCCAGAAATAGCATCACAAATTACTACTCAATATATAATTTCAAATTTAGTTGCTCGTATTACTGCTAAAGACCATTCCATTAAGAAAGGAATACGTTGGGCAGAAAATGAATTAGAAGGTGCTATGCGTGGATAATGAAATTAAGCAACTTAATTATTTGGTTTAGGCAGAAACCACGTATAGCCTTTTTTATGTGTTTACCATTAATAATAATGGTGGCTTGTTTAATTATTTATCCATTTTTTTATTCTATATTTTTAGCAACTTTAAATAAATCAGAAACTAAATTTGTTGGATTAGCAAATTTTTTATTTTTATTTAAGCGAGAGACATTTTGGTTAGTAGTTCAACAATCAATATTTTTTGCATTAGTTGCAGTATTTTTTAAGGCATTAATAGGATTTATTGCGGCACACTCAATTAATGAAATACCTTCTAAAGGACAAAGAAAATGGAGGGGTATGTTATTAATTCCTTGGGTAATACCTCCTGCATTATCTACTTTAGGTTGGTGGTGGCTTTTTGAACCAACTTATAGTGCGCTAAATTGGATTCTTGCAAAGGTTTCATTAGAGACAATTCCTTGGCTTAGTGAAACATTTTGGGCTCGGTTCTCCATAATTTTAGTAAATATATGGGTAGGGGCTCCATTTTTTTTAATTATGTATTTAGCAGCATTAAAGTCTATTCCGGAAGATTTGTATGAAGCGGCTTCCATAGATGGGGCTAATTATTGGCAAAAACTCCTTTTTATAACATTGCCTATGATGAAAAATATTATTTCTATAACTATTCTTTTTTCAATAATCGTAACTTTTGCTAATTTTGATATTGTAAGGGTTTTGACCAGAGGTGGACCAATTGATACAACTCATCTTTTTGCAACATATGCTTTTAGAGTAGGAATAGAATCTGGAGACATTCCTCTTGGTGCAGCTGTGTCATTATTTATGTTTCCTGTCTTAGCTGTTCTTTCATTTATTATTTTGAGAAATGTTAAGAGAAGATCTAATGAGGTGTAAATGAATATATTTTCTTACAGAAAAAGTATAAATTCAAATAGAAAGTGGGCTTTATTTGCTGCTTATGGAAGTTTAATACTTTTTGTAATATTTTTTCTATTTCCTCCATATTATATGTTTATAACGTCTTTAAAGTCTAATAAAGAGATCGCAGAACTTACAGCAAATCCTTGGTTGATAGAACAAGGGATAACATGGAGTCATTATGTATATTTGTTTACAGAAACTCCTTTTCTTACCTTTTTTAAAAATACAATAATTGTAACTGTAGCTGTTGTAATTATATCTATGGTGATAAGTGTTCTTGCTGCTTATTCTTTATCAAGACTGAAGTTTTGGGGCTCAGGTGTTTTAGCAACGGGAATTTTCTTAACCTATTTAGTACCTGATACATTGTTGTTTATACCTCTTTTTAAGATAGTAGGATGGTTAGGATTATTAAATAGTTATTGGGTATTAGTTTTGGTTTATCCAACGTTGAGTGTTCCTTTTTGTACTTGGCTAATGATTGGATATTTTTCATCTATCCCGAAGGAAATTGATGAAGCAGCACTTATTGACGGAGCCAACCATATGCAAATGTTATTAAAAGTATTTATTCCTGTGGCAATGCCAGGTCTAATTGCGGCAACAATTTTTGCTTTTACTGTTTCATGGGCTGGTTTTTTATATCCCTTAGCATTTATATACAGTGAAAGCGAGATGGTATTAACTGTTGGGACAGTTACAACTTTAATTAAAGGAGATGTATTTCACTGGGGAGGTTTGATGGCAGGAGCTTTGTTAGCTGCGGCACCTCCAGTAATAGTTTATGCATTTTTAATGGATTATTATATAGCTGGATTAACATCAGGAGCAACTAAAGGGTAAAAATATGGCAGAAGTAATTATAAAAAATTTACATAAAACATTTGATAGAACGGAAGCGGTAAAAGGAATAGATTTGTCTATAAAAGATAACGAACTTGTAATTTTAGTTGGACCTTCTGGGTGTGGAAAAAGTACGGTATTAAGAATGATTGCTGGACTGGAAGATATAACTAAGGGCGATATATATATAGGTAAAAAAATAGTTAATGATATTCCTCCAAAAGATAGGGATATAGCAATGGTGTTTCAAAGTTACGCGTTATACCCTCATATGACTGTATTTGAAAATATGTCTTTTGGTTTAAGGTTAAGAAAATTTACAAAACAAGAAATTAAAAAACGTGTAGATGAAGCAGCAAAGGTGTTAGGAATTTCTGAACTTTTAGAAAGAAGACCTAGACAATTATCAGGTGGTCAACGACAACGAGTAGCGATGGGAAGAGCAATAGTAAGAAATCCTGAGGTATTTTTATTTGATGAGCCTTTAAGTAATTTAGATGCAAAAATGCGAGGCCAAATGCGAATTGAAATAAAGAGGGTTCATCAGCATCTTAAAACAACAACAATATATGTTACGCATGATCAAGTAGAGGCTATGACATTAGCAGATAGAGTTGTGGTTATGAAAGATGGCAAAATTGAACAAATAGGAACACCAGATGAAATTTATAATTTTCCAAAGACGGGCTTTGTTGCAGGTTTCATTGGTTCGCCAGCAATGAATTTTATTCCAAGCATAATTAAAAAAAGTAATAATGGTTCATTTATATATGTAGATGATAATTTAAGTTTTCCAATTGATAAAAATAAAGAAATTGATATAAAAAGCTTTATTGGTAAAGATGTATTATTAGGTATTAGACCGGAACATATTAATGAAAAAAATGATAAAGAATCTATTAAGTGTGATGTTAAAATAGATTTAGTTGAACCTTTAGGAATGGAAACTATGATTTATTTTTCAATAAATGGGGTTCAATTATGTGGAAGAGTTTCTCCAGATAATAATTTACAAAGAGGAAATATTATTCCTTTATATTTGAGCAAAAATAATTTTCATATAATAGATCCAGTTACAGATAAAGTTTTATAATTTAATTTATAAATAGGAAAAGTAGAAATGCAAAATAAGGCAATTCAAATTGATCAGGTTGGTGGACCTGAAGAAATGAAATATAGAGATGTAGCAATAGATGATCCAGGTAAAGGACAAGTTATTATAAAACATGAAGCTGTAGGATTAAACTATATTGATATAATGCAACGAAGCGGCAAGCATCCTATATCTTTTAAAGAATTTCCTGCGACATTAGGAATGGAGGGGGCAGGAATAGTAGAAGCTATAGGAGAAGATGTAAAAGTTTTAAATATTGGAGATAAAGTTTCTCACTGTATGGTTATAGGATCATATTCTGAAAGGATGTTAATTGATGCTAATAAATTAATACTATTAGATGAAAGTACTTTGTTAAATACTGCCGCAGCTGCAACTCTTCAAGGGTTAACAGCACAATATTTATTACATGAATCATGGAATTTAAAAGCGGGACAAACTGTTTTAATTCATGCTGCTGCAGGAGGAGTAGGACTAATTTTGAGTCAATGGGCAAAACATATTGGTGCAAGAGTAATAGGTACAGTTGGGACTGAAAAAAAATCAGAGTATGCTATGAAATATGGTTGCGATTATACAATACTTTATACTAAGGAAAATTTTGCAGTAAAAGTTAAAGATATAACTGAAGGAAAAGGGGTGGATGTAATTTATGATGCTATTGGTAAAGATACGTTTAGTAAAGGTTTGGGATGCTTATCTGAAAGAGGTAGAATTGTTTGTTATGGTTTTGCATCAGGACCTATCGAACCTGTAGATATTTCTAGCATTAGATCTATCTCTGGTTCAATAGCTACCGGTGCTTTATTAACATATACAAAAAATCATATTGAGAGACAAAAAAACGCAAACCAACTTTTTGATTTAATTAATAAGGGAGTTCTTGAAATAAATATTAATCAAAAGTACTCTTTAGAAGAGGCTTCTTTAGCCCATAGTGATATTTCAGGAAGAAAAACTATTGGTTCTTCTATTTTAATTCCTTAGTTTATATAGAATTATTATTAAATACTTTTTTTCTTTCTTTTGAATTTAAATATTTTTAGGTTATGAATATAATAAACTAAAGAGTGTAAACATATGGTTTTTAAATTAAATCTTTTTGTGCAGTTTAGTTTAATTTCAATATTTTTTATTTTAGACGCTAATGCGCATTCATTAGTAAATAGTAATTCAGGTTTTGGAAGTGGTTTTACTCATCCTATATTAGGTATAGATCATTTATTAGCTATGTTAGCAGTAGGAATTTGGGGAGCTCAAATGGGAGGCAGAAGAATATGGTCTTTACCAATAAGTTTTCCATTAATTATGTGCATTGGAGCAATAATAGCTATTATGAAAGTATCTACATTTATTTTTGTAGAACAAATTATAGCATTGTCCGTTATAGCTTTAGGCTTTATGATATTTGTTAAATGGTCTCCTAATGAAATTATAGCAATTGTAATGATTTCTGTATTTGCAATATTTCATGGTTATGTACATGGTATTGAGCTACCAAAATCAAATGATCCATTAAGCTATATTATAGGTTTTGTTTTGTCTACAGGGATAATTCATTTATTAGGTGTAGGAATAGGATGCTTATTTAATAAATTTTATGACGGTAAAATTTCGAAAATTATTGGATTATTAATTTTTATTATAGGTTTTCTATTTTTTTATAGAATTTATATTTAATGTTAAATAGATTAAAAATTTTCTCATTTTTACTAGTAATAATTTATTTAGGAGTATCTTATTTTATTATTGGTAAATTATTTTTTCTCCCAATTCAAGATTATAACTTATTTGTATCTGGTATGGTCAATATTTCAAATAACTATGTTTTTTTATTATGTTTGCTAGGACTATTAATAATATTAGCTGATATAGAAAAATTATTCTTATATATCTATTTATTAATAATTTTTATAGTTACTTATTTTATTACATTAATATTTTTTGATGTAATTTTAGATTGGGTTTTTCTTATTAATTTAGATGTTTATTTTGGGTTTGATAAATTTCCTATAGTAATTATATATTTATTATCAACTTTTATTGGTATTGTTTTGTGGGTTTATCCAATAAATTATTTTTTTAAGATATTTTTGTTAATATTTTTTGGGTTTATAACTTCTTTTCATGTTGGTTTAAAAGATATTGAAGCTTTCACTGTTTCTAGTCTTGTTAATTTTCCAGGTGGTAATTTGTTAGTTATAATATGGTTAAGTATTATTATTACTTTTTTACTAAAGTTATTTAATAACAAATATAGCGTCACCATTTCTAGAGTATATGGGAGTTGGTTAATAACAATCGGAATTATGTCTCATTTATTTTCTTTTTTGTTCTAATCAGGCACTGGATCATCTCCAGATTTTCCCCAAGGGTGACAACGCAGAATTCTTTTGATAGATATGTATATAGCTTTGAAGATGTTATGTTTTTTTATTGATTCTATTGTATAATTTGAACAAGTAGGATGAAAACGACAATGTGGTCCTAGTATAGGTGATATAGTATATTGGTAAAATTTTATACAATAAATGAATAGAGTTTTTATCATAATATATTATGGAGAATTGGCATCTTTTATTAGTAAAGATAATACAGAGTCTAGGTCAGAAGTTTCTGTATCATTAGACCCTAATCTTCTAATAGATAACTTTCTTTGTTCTGCTTCTTGTTTTCCAATAATAACTAAAACTGGTATTTTTGCTGTACTATGTTCTCTAATTTTATAACCAATTTTTTCATTTCTAATATCTATTTCTGTTCTGAGGTTATTCTCTTTAAAAATTTTTAAAACTTCTTCTGCATATGTATTAGTATCTGAAGTAATTGTTGTAATTACTACTTGTGTAGGAGCTAACCAAAAAGGTAGTCGCCCTGAATAATTTTCTATAAGAATTCCAATAAATCTTTCAATTGAACCAAATAAGGCTCTATGAAGCATTACTGGAGCATATTTTTGACCATCTTCAGCTATAAAATTTGCAGATAATCTATCAGGTAAATTTAAATCTACTTGTAAAGTTCCACATTGCCAATCTCTTCCTATTGCATCTCTTAATACAAATTCAATTTTAGGACCATAAAAAGCTCCTTCTCCTGGGTTATATGTGTAAGATAGCCCCGAAGCTTCAATAGCAATTTTAAGGGCTTCTTCTGATTTGTCCCATATTTTATCACTTCCTACTCTTTTTTTAGGTCTATCAGAAAATTTTATATGAATATCTTCAAATCCAAAGTCTTTGTATATGCTTAATATAAGATTGCAGACTTCTTTGCATTCGGAAGTAATTTGATCTTGTGTACAAAAAATATGGGCATCATCTTGCGTAAAACCTCTAACCCGCATTAGTCCATGAAGAGCACCTGAAGGTTCATATCTATGAACTTTACCAAATTCAGAAAGCCTTAGAGGTAAATCCCTATAACTTTTTATACCTTGCTTATATACTTGAACAGCTCCAGGACAACTCATTGGTTTTAGAGCATAAATTCGATCTTCTCTTGCCTCTGTTGTAAACATACTATCACCAAATTTTTCCCAGTGACCAGATTTTTCCCATAAAGATCTATCCATTAAATCTGGTGTGTTAATTTCTAAATATCCAGCTTCATCTTGTCTTTTTTTCATATAGTTGATTAATTGTTGAAATAATAACCAACCTTTTGTATGCCAAAAAACAGAGCCTGGGGATTCTTCTTGGAAATGGAAAAGATCCATTTCTTTCCCAAGTTTTCTATGATCACGTTTTTCTGCTTCTTCTAACATATTTAAATGTTTTTTTAATTCGTTTTCATTTCTCCATGCTGTTCCATAAATTCTCGTTAGCATTTCTTTAGAAGAGTCTCCTTTCCAATAAGCACCGGCAATTTTCGTCAATTTAAATGCACCAATATGCTTTAAATTAGGTAAATGTGGGCCATAGCATAAATCAATAAATTCTGTATTCTCTTGTTTATAGATTTGAAAATTTTCTTTTTGATCAGAAGTTTTTATAATTTCTACTTTGTAATTCTCTTTTCTTTCATTAAATAGTTTTATTACTTCATCTTTAGAATGGATTGTTTTTTTTATTGTTGTTTTACTAGCTATAATCTTATGCATTTCGCCTTCTATTTTAGGCAAATCTTCTGATGATATAGGTTCTTTAAACATAACATCATAATAAAAACCATTCTCAATTGTTGGTCCTATAGCTAATTTTGCTGATGGGTATATGTTTTTCACTGCTTTAGCTAAAACTTGTGCAGTTAATGTGTGTCTCATTATTTCAAGACCTTCATCATTTTTTGTAGTAATTATTGCAATAGATGAATCTGAATTAATAGTATCACTTAAATCTTTTTGGATTCCATTTAAAGACATAGCAATAGCTTCTTTTGCTAAAGATTTAGAAATATTTTCGGCTATCTCATTGCCAGTAATACCTTTTTCATAATCTTTTTTATTTCCATCAGGAAACGTAATGCTTATTTTTTTATTTAATTTGTTCATATATTTTCAACTAATTAGTTTTTTTTACGCCATTTAGTTCCTTCATTAGTATCTTCAATTTCTATATTCATATTATTAAGTTTAATTCTAATTCCATCAGCTAATTTAAAGTCTTTATTCTCTCTAGCCTTTTCTCTTTTTTCTACCAATTCTTTAATTAAATTTCCATTATTATTATTTTCGGTAATTCCATACTTCAACCAATCATTAGGACTTTTCTGTAAAATTCCTAGTAAATTTCCTGAGGCTATAAGTTTTGATTTTAATAAAGGTTTCTTTTCTTCATCTGCTTTAGAGAGATTTTCTGTAAGATTATTAATTTTTGCTATTGCTTTAACAGAATTTAGGTCATTGGCTAAAGCTTTAATAACACTTTCATCAGCATCAACTTTTATGCTTTTAATTTTCTCATTTTCTTTTAAAACTCTGTACATACGATCAAGATTTTTTTGTGATTGTTGTATTAAAGATGTATTCCAATTCAAAGGTTGACGATAATGAGATGAAAGTAGGGAAAACCTTAAAGATTCTCCTGGGTATGTTTTTATTAATTCATTTACTAAGAATATATTTCCTTCTGATTTTGACATTTTTTCGCCATCAATTGTAACAAACCCATTATGAAACCAATATTTTGCATACTCTTTTGGGTTTTTAAATTTATGAGCAGCACAAGTTTGAGCTATCTCATTTTCATGGTGAGGAAATGTTAAATCTAAGCCACCACCATGTATGTCAAAAGGAAGTTTTAACGTTTTTTCTGACATTGCAGAACATTCTATGTGCCATCCTGGTCTTCCTTTGCCCCACGGAGAATCCCATCCAGGCTGATCATTTGTGCTTGGTTTCCAAAGAATAAAATCTTCAGCATTATTTTTATATTCTTCAACTTTTATTCTACTTCCAGCTATTTGATCTTCTTTATTTCTGCCTGAAAGCTGCCCATATTGTGGATATGATGGTACATTAAATAGAACGTGGTTATCTTTTACATAGGCGTTATTATTATTAATTAATATTTCTATTAATTTTATCATTTCTGCAATATGTTCAGTAGCTCTCGGCTGAATATCTGGTTTTAAAACTCCTAATTCTAACATGTTTTTATTATAGATATTTTCAAATTTTCTAGTTAATTCATTTATAGGAGTTTTGTTTTCTAAAGCTGCATTTATAATTTTGTCATCTATATCCGTAATATTAGAGACAAATGTTACTTTGGGGAAAAAATGTTTTAAAGTTCGGACTAAAAGATCACTAACAACCGCCATTCTTGCATTCCCTATATGTGCATAATTATAGACGGTAGGACCGCATGCATAAATTTTTATATTGTTTTCATCAATAGGAATAAACTCTTCTTTAGTATTTCCCAAAGTATTATGTATTTTAAAAGTAGTCATATAATTTATCTCTAAAGTTATTTTATATTATTAATTATCTTCAGCATAACTTTAATTCTTAATTAAAGAATATAATTTATATTTTCTTAATTGCTTTAATAAGCTGATAATTGGAAACCCTTGGATAGTGAATGAATCTCCTACTACCTTAGAAAACAGGTGTTGTCCATAGGATTCAAATTTATATGAACCACAACTTTGATAAGGTTTATCCAGTAAAATATAGGCTTCAATTTCTTCATTATTTAATTTATGCATAGTCATATAAGCTTCTTCAATATGATTCCATAAAATTTTTCCTTTATGATATATGCAGATTGCACTTGTTTGTTTATGTGTTTTTCCAGATAAAATTTTGAGTTGTTTATTGGCATTTATTTTATTAAGAGGTTTGTCTAATATTGTTTTATTTAGACTACATATTTGATCAGCACCTATTGTATAAGCATTAGGGTAAGCATCACTTATTTTTTTTGCTTTTGCGCATGCTAATACTTTAGCTAGTTTGGTTATGCTTTTATTTGTAATGGATTTTCTTACTGATTCTTCATCAACAAAAGAATTTTTAATGACAAAATTTAATCCTGTTTTTTTTAGTAACTGTGCTCTTATTTTTGATGTTGAAGCTAGTATAATAGGTTTATGTGGTTTAATAGATAACTTTGTCATTATCTTTCCATAAATTACAATTAGTTATTTATTAAATTCATAAACTCTGATCTTGTTCTATAATCAGTCCGAAAAACTCCTAACATACGACTAGTGATAGTTGTTGATTCTGTTTTATGCACACCTCTAGTTGTCATACATTGATGTGCTGCATCTATAACTACAGCAACTCCTTTGGGATCCAGAACTCTTTGTATACTATCTGCTATTTGTGCAGTCATAGTTTCTTGAGTTTGAAGTCTTTTTCCATATACATCTACTATTCTTGCTAGTTTACTAATTCCTACTACTCTTTTATTAGGGATATATGCTACATGTGCTTTTCCAATTATTGGTGCCATATGATGTTCGCACATAGATTCTAATTGAACATCTTTTATTATTACCATTTCATCATATCCTGCAACTTCTTCAAAAGTTTTATTAAGAATTTCGTCGGGATCCATATTATATCCTGCAAAAAATTCTTCGTAAGCTTTTACAACTCTTTTTGGGGTTTCTAATAAGCCTTCTCTAGCTGGGTCATCTCCTGCCCATGCTAGAAGAGTTTTCACTGCATCCATTGCTTCTTCTTTGCTAGGTTTAGTCTTAGAAACTTTATTTTTTGTCATTAATTTGTCCTTAATCATTTAATCTTTTACTATTACATATATTTATTTAAAGAAATTTTATTATAACACAATAGATATAAACAAAGTAAAATAACTTTTCAAAGATTATTTCTTTTAATTTTTGATATATTTATGTAGATTCTTTGTAAATTATTGAGTTTGAAATTGGAATGAAAATGGTAAAAAAAAGTTTAGAGTTTGATCAAAGAGTTTCAGTAGAGCAAGTAGAAGAAGGTATAGAGCTTTCTCCTAAGTTTAATAATGGTGTAATCCCATGTATAACTATACATGCGGAGACTAAAGAAGTATTAATGTTTGCTTATATGAATGAAGAGGCAATGAAGTTAACAATAACTTCTGGTTATGCATATTATTGGTCTAGGTCAAGAAAAGCATTATGGAAAAAAGGGGAAACATCTGGAATGTATCAAAAGGTACAAAGAATGCTAATAGATGATGATCAAGATAGTTTGGTTATAGAGGTATTACTAGGTAAGCCTGATAAGGGAGGAGATGAAGCCTCTTGTCATGTAGGTTATAGAAGTTGTTTTTATAGAGAAGTTCCACTAAATGAAAGAGATAAGAAAGTTAAGCTAAAATTTATTGAAGAAGAAAAATCATTTGATCCAAAAGAAATATATAAAGGGCAGGCAAACCCAACAAAAGTATAATAGCTATTTTCATGTTATTTAATTATACTAGTACTTTATATATTATCATGTATAGTTGCAGTCAAGGGTGGTAATATGAAGATTTTCAAATATATATTTTTACTTTTGATATTAAGTAAAAGCTTCATTGCTTACTCAGCAGATAATGTGGAGGCCTTTGTTGTTAATTTATCCGAAATGAATTCTCAAGTTAGAATTACTGATTTAGTGTGTGATAAAATTTTACATGATGATTTGATAGATGCTAAGTCAAATTTTCCTATTTCTTTGTGTAAGGGGGAAGATGGGTTAGGCCAAGTTGAGTTATTTATAAAGATAGGATGTACTAAAAACAAAACTATTGTAAAGAAGAATGTAACGGATGGTAAAAAGATTCCTTTCCTACCTACTAAATAATAAAACCTTTATTTTTCTATTTTTAACATTTTTTTTATTTTCGCAGAATGTTTATTCACATGGATTAAATGTTAGATATGAATTACCAATCCCAATTTATCTTTACCTAATTTTTTCATCATTAGTAATTGTAATCACTATATTTTTTGTAAAATTTGTAAAATTTTCAAAAAGTATCAAAATGAGCGTTAAAATTCCTGAAGCAAGAAGGTCTCAATATAATTATTCTTTTATTCAAAATTTTTCATTATTGATATTTATCTTTTTGATAATTAGTGGTTTATTAGGTTCTCAAGAATCATTGAAGAATATTATAAATGTATTTTTTTGGGTATGGATCTGGGTAGGAGTTGCTTATCTATCAATTATTTTTGGTAATATATGGGCAGATATTAATCCATGGAATAAATTGTATTCTCTTTTTCTTTATTATTTTAGAAGTAAAATAAAAAAGTATAGAAGGCACTCAAGAGTAGAGGCTGAAATTATAGGTTTAATAATTTTAGTATTATTTATGTGGTTTGCTATGGTTTCTCCTTATAGAGAAATTCCACAATTATTATCTTTTTTATTTATTATGTATTTTTTTATAACTTTTATAGGAATGATTTTTTATGGCAGAAATAGATGGTTTTCTTATGCAGAGATTTTTAATATATATTTTGGTATGCTAGGTAGATTATCTATATTTTCTCGTTCTAATAAAAATCTTATTAAAAATTTTAGAATGCCATTTTCTGGAGTTAACAAAGGGTCTGGTTCATTTTTTTCAGCTTTATTTATAGTTTTTGCAGTTTCTTCAATAAGTTATGATGGGATTTTAGAAACAGCTTTTTGGTATAACATTAAAAATTTTTTAATCTCTGTTAGTTATATTCAGGATTTTTTTAGAGCGTTAGGTTTAAATTACAATACTTTAAATGTTTTATTAGATAGTTTAGGCTTTTTTATAGTCTTGATGATTTTTTTCAGTTTATTTTTATTAACTTGTTTTAGGTCTAAAAATAATATTCTTAATTTATCAAGCAAGAATTTGTTTATAGCTTTTTCTCCTGCTTTAATTCCTATTGCTGCGGCATATTTAATTGCCCATTATTTTTCTTTTTTATTAATAGCAGGACAATTAGTTTTTATTTTAATTTCAGATCCTTTAGGCTTAGGTTGGAATTTATTTGGAACAGCTAATCACCAAATTAATGTTTATATTCTTAATGTAAAATTAGGTTGGGGTATTATACTAGCGAGTGTAGTAATAGGACATATATTTTCTGTGATAATTAGTCATAAAATTTCTTATCAAATAACAAATAACATAAAAGAAGGGTTTCAAGTTCATCTTCCTTTTTCAATTTTTATGGTTTTTTATACTGTATTTAGTTTATATATTTTGGCTCAACCTATTGTTCATTAATTATTCAATTTTCCATTATTAATATGACCAGCAGGATTGTACCATTCAGGTAATAAAGTTATAGAATTAGGAACCATATTATTGTTTTTAAATATATCTATGATATCTAATATTTCGTAACTATTAATATCAATTACTGTAATTGAACCATCATTTATTCCTGGAATATTTAAAAGACCATTTTGCACATATGCGATATTTTCTTTTTTCGTAATAGCGACATGATGGGCTCCTCCAGCAGCATTAATTGAAGAAATATGAATTGGAGACATTTTATCTTTAGAAATATCAAATATGTGAAGTTTTCCAGGGTTAGCAGTAGTTATATAGGCTTTTGTAATATTATTATTAAAGTAAATTTCTAAAGGCATTTGGGATTTATTATATTTTCTAAAGTCGTATATTTCTTTTGCATCAAAACTATTTGTATTTTTATTCCATCTTAACCCCCACAAACTGTTTTCCATCATAGTAGTTGCGTAAGCTGTAGGTGGATCAGAGTCAGGAATAAAAAGAACTTCTACTGGGGCATTAAGAGTTCCTCTAGAAATAATTATACTTTCTAAATGTTTGCCAGTAGAGGCCTCTATTACTTCAATTGTTTTTCCAGCACCGCTCATATCAGGTGCTACACAGTTAGCTACAAGAATCCTATCTATTTTTTCCTCTAAAGTAATGCCATGTGGATAGGTATTAGGTAAGTTTATAACTTTTATAATTGTATTATTTATTGCATCGCCTTCAATAATATTAGAAGACCCCATACAAGTTAACCACCATTTAGTATTATCATCAGAAAATATGATGTTTTCTTGTACTTTACACATAGGAATAGGAATTGGTCTTAGTCTCCATACCAATTCTTCTAGGTTTATATAAAATAAGTTTTCCCCATTTAAAGCTGTTACATAAGCTTTAGTAAGATCTTGGTTATAAAAAATATGATGTAAGGTAAGTGATGGATCAACTGGAATATTTGTTAAAATTTTTCCATAATTAGAACTAGATTTATCTAATTCTATTATTGCAATTCCTTCTTTTCTGTTTTCATTATCGGAAAGTGTTAAACTTTCTAAAGAATCTGGAGCTTTTGTTTCCCAGTTTAATATAGCTAATCTTTCACTTGAACATACATTAATATAAAAAAAGAATATTAAAATGAAATTGATAAAGAAAATATAATATTTATTCATAAAGATTGCCTATACAATAATAAACTTAATAGAATCTATCATAGCTTAAATTAGATATGCAAATATGGGAGACATTATAATTATATCTCCCATAATATGGTCTTTTATTTTATAGTTTTTGCTTCTATTGTTTTAGAGGCTGCGTCTAGAAATTTTTTAAAGGCGCTACCTGTTTTAATTTCAATATTTTTAGGTTTAAGCTCTTCAGGAAGTTTGCGTTCTAAATGGATTTCCAAGATTCCATTTTTAATTCCTGCTCCTATAACTTCTACATATTCCGCTAGCTTAAACACTCTTTTAAATGAACGGTTTGCAATACCTCTATGCATGTATTGCATACTTTCATTTTCTTTATTTCCTATAATAGTTAATTGTCCATTTTCTAAGTTAATAGAAAGGTTATTTTCATCAAACCCTGCAACAGCTACTTCTATTGTATAACTATCTTTACCATTAGATTCTATGTTATATGGTGGATAATTATCAGAAATATTATTCATTTTGATCATGCTATCAAAAATATTTTCTAAATGATCAAAACCGACTGAATGACGGTAAAATGGTGTTAAATCAAATGTATTCATAATATTGCCCTCCTATGAGCGACTATAATTTGAAAGTCCTTATAAAGGCACTTTCGGTTAATATTAGCCTATATAAAATTTTTGGCTGCTTAGCAGAATGACCCATGTTGGCATCATTCCGTATATATATATGGGGATTCTTTTTAGTATTTTCAATATATAGTAATAAATAGAGAATTATTTCTACTTATGTGTTCTAAATTGTTTATAAATTTATTAAGGTATATTAATATAAGAAAAACTATATTATTTGAGTAATTTTTATGACTAATGCATTAAAAGGGTTGAAATTATTAGATCTTACTAGAGTGAGAGCTGGACCATCAGCTGTTAGGCATTTTGCTGACTGGGGCGCTGATATAATTAAAATAGAATTACCTAATAAATTAGGTAAAGATATTGCTTTAGGAGGGTCTAGATATGGTTCAGACTTTCAAAATTTACATAGAAATAAGAGAAGTATTACATTAAATCTTAAGTCTAAAGAAGGAATAAAGATTTTAAAAGAATTAGTGGTTTCTGCTGATATTCTTGTTGAGAATTTTAGACCGCTTGTTAAGAAAAGGTTAGGTATAGATTATAATGATCTAAAGAAAATAAATAAAAAATTAATTTATGCAAGTATTTCGGGGTTTGGTCAGACAGGACCATATTCAGATCTTCCTGGTTTTGATCAGGTCGCGCAGGGAATGGGAGGCCTTATGTCTGTAACTGGTTATGAGGGAGAAGAGCCTTTAAGAGTTGGAATACCAGTTGCTGATTTAAGTGCAGGTTTACATTGTGCTTTGGGAGTTTTAACTGCTTTATACGAGAGAGAGAAATCTGGTATGGGTCAACATGTATCTGCATCACTTTTGGATTCACAGATAGCTATGTTAGATTTTCAAGCTTCAAGGTATTTAATGAATAACGAAGTGCCGGGCAAAACAGGAAACGATCACCCTACTATGACGCCTATGGGAACATATCCAACAATTGATGGATATATTAATATAGCATCTGCAGGAGATAAAATGTGGCAACGTTTATGTGAAACATTAAATATAAAACAATATTTTTTAGATAATGATTTTAAAGATGATGATAGTAGAACTAAAAATCGTAAAAAATTGAATAAAATAATTATTAAGGCGCTCGAAAAAGGTACAAGTAAAGAGTGGATATCTAAATTAAATAAGGCCAGTATTCCTTGTGGCCCTATAAACAATATTAAAGAAGTTTTTGCTGATCCACAAGTGGTTCACAATAAAATAGCGCAATCTGTAAAGCATGATAAACTTGGCAATATTAAATTGGTAGGACAACCCGTAAAGTTAAGCAGAACTCCAAGTAAATTAAATTCAGCAGCTCCTGAAAAAGGACAACATACAGAAGAAATTTTAAAAGAACTTGGATATGAAAATGAAAATATTAAACAATTAAAATTGAGGAATATTATATGAGCAATAATTCTAGTAAAAGTGTCATTAGTTATACTGATAAGAAAGTTGGATATATAAAATTGAATAACCCTAGTAAATTGAACGCTATAAGTTTAAAGATGTGGGAAAATATTGGTCTTATAGTAAATGATTTTAAAAATAATTCTGAAATTCGTTGTTTAGTAATAAGAGGAGAAGGTGATAAAGCGTTTTCAGCTGGGGCGGATATCTCTGAATTTAATAAAAATAGATCTAGAATTGAAGAGGTAAAAAAATATGAAAATGCTTCTAAAGTTTCTATGAATTTATTGCAAAAATTTCCAAAGCCTACTGTTGCAGTTATAAATGGTTATTGTATTGGCGGTGGGTTAGCTACAGCTTTGTCTTGTGACATGAGGTTTGCAAGTGAAAAAAGTACTTTTGCTATTCCTGCAGCAAAATTAGGTTTAGCTTATGATTATGCTGGAGTAAAAAGATTAAGAGATATAGTGGGGCCATCAAATGCTAAACATATATTTTATACTGCGAGACAATTTAATACTAAAGAGGCTCTTCAAATGGGTCTTATAGAAAAAGCTTTTGCAGAGGATGTTTTTGAGGAACAAATTTTAAAGATTATTAATAGTATTCGTGATAATGCTCCTTTAACTATTGCATCTACAAAAATGTCAATAGATGCTGAGGTTAGTGATAAAGAAATGTATAAGAAATGTTTGGAAGCTGAAAAAATTTGTTTTCAAAGTAAGGATTATGAAGAAGGTCGTTTAGCTTTTTCTGAAAAAAGAAAACCTATATTTAAAGGACATTAAAAATATAGAGATATATAAATGCCATATGTAAATTCTAATAAAGTTAAATTGTATTACGAAGAAACTGGTAAGGGTTATCCAATTATATTTGTTCATGAATTTGGTTCAGACCTAAGAGAATGGGAACAACAAATTCGTTATTTTTCTAGGGAATATAAGTGTATAGCTTTTAATGCGCGAGGTTATCCTCCATCTGAAGTACCTCAAAACATTCAACAATATGGTTATAAGCATTCAGTAGATGATATTGCTAATTTAATGAATAAACTAAAAATTAATAAGGCGCATATTATCGGTTTAAGTATGGGAGCATATGCTGCTTTATTATTTGGATTAAAATATAAAAAAATGACTAAGTCGTTGGTAATTTCTGGTGTAGGATCCGGGGCAATGCCTCAACATAGAAAAAGTTTTTATGCAATGGCTAATGAGTTAGCAGATACATTTATTAAGAGAGGATCAAAGATAGCGGCAAATGTAATAAGTAATTCGGGTTCACGGGTACAATTAAAAAATAAAGACCCAAGAGGATGGATTGAATTTAAAAAGCATTTAGAAGAACATTCTAATCTAGGAAGCGCATTAACAATGCAGCAGTACCAAGCATTAAGACCATCATTAATGCACTTTGAAAAAGAATTTAAAAGAATGAATATTCCTGTATTATTGGCGGTTGGTGATGAGGATGAATTATGTTTAGAGATAAATATATATTTAAAGAGACAAATAAAAACCTCTGGATTATGGATATGCCCTAGAACGGGGCATGCAATAAATTTAGAAGAGCCTGCAGCATTTAATAGAGAAGTTCAAAGTTTTCTTTCTACTGTTGAAAGAGGTAATTGGGTTGAAAGGGATCAAGTAAGTATAGAGGATATATAGATAATGAGTAAATACATTATTAAGTTATCGATTAAATTAAATATAATATTAATAGGAAAGAATTATGAGTGAATTAATTTTAGTGCGTCATGGACAAAGTATTTGGAATCTTCAGAATCGTTTTACTGGTTGGTATGATGTAGAATTATCTGATAAAGGTTTATCCGAGGCTAAAAAAGCGGGGGAATTCTTACATGATGAAAATTATAATATTGATTATGCATATACCTCTTATTTAAAAAGAGCTAACCAAACTCTTGATATTATTTTAGAAACTATGTGTTTAAAACATTTGGATATTACAAAAGCTTGGGAACTTAATGAGCGGCATTATGGGGAGTTAACAGGTTTAAATAAGGAAGAAATGAAAAATAAATTAGGTAAGGAACAAATAAAAATATACAGAAGGTCTTGGGATATAGCTCCTCCAGAATTAAATGAATTAGATAAATATAATCCAAGATTTGATGAAATTTATAACAATGTTAATAAAGATAATATTCCAAATACTGAATCTTTAAAAGATACTTATGATAGGGTTATTCCATATTTTGAAAATAATATCTTAGAGCATATTACTCAAAATAAGAATATAATTATAACGGCTCACGGAAATTCTTTACGAGCTTTATGTAAAAAATTATTTAATATTTCAGATGATAAAATAAATACTCTTGAAATACCAACTGGTAATCCATTAGTTATAAAATTAGGCGACAATCTTAATATTAATGAGAGTTATTACATAGATGAATCGAGAGCACAAAAAATAGTTAAAAATGAATAGTATTAATTATTAACATTTACCACAATACGACCATAAGTTTTTCCTTCCATAAGATTAGTCGCTGTGTTTATAACTTCTGATAAGGAGATTGTTTGTGTCATACTTTTTAGTTGATCAAGGTTTAAGTCCTCAGCAAGTCTATTCCATGCATTAATTCTATCTTCTAAGGGGCAATATACACTATCAATTCCAGCAAGTGTAACGCCTCTTAAGATAAATGGCATGACTGTAGAAGGTAAATCAGATCCCTGCGCTAATCCACAAGCTGCAACGGTTCCTCCATACATAGTAGATGCGCATATATTTGCTAAGGTATAACTTCCTACTGAATCTACTGCTCCGGCCCATAGTTCTTTTCCTAGTGGTCGAGATTTTTCCGACAATTCTTTTCTATTAATTATATTTTTTGCTCCTAAAGACTTTAAATAATCACTATGCTCTTTTCTTCCGGTTGAAGCAGTAACGGAGTAACCTAATTTAGATAATATAGATATTGCAACACTTCCTACTCCTCCAGTTGCTCCTGTAACAAGTATTTCACCTTTATTCGGATTAATATTATGTTTTTCTAAAGCTATAATGCAAAGCATTGCAGTATATCCTGCTGTGCCTATAGCCATTGCGTCTTTGGTTGTAAGCTTTTCCGGAAGTTTTATTAGCCAATTGCCATTAACTTTAGCTTTTTGTGAATACCCTCCCCAATGTTTTTCTCCAATTCCATATCCGTTTAATAATACTTTGTCCCCAACTTTATACTTTTCATTAGAGCTTTCTTCTACTATTCCTGCAAAATCAATACCAGGGATCATTGGAAAATTTTTCATTATTGGCAATCTTGATGTTATTGCTAATCCATCTTTGTAATTTATCGTTGAGTATTCAATATTAACTATGACATCACCATCAGGAAGGTCAGAGTTATTTAATTGCTTAATTTCTCCAATAGGATTTTGTTCGCTTTTCATGTTAAAAACTAGAGCGTTAAACATTTATTTTCTCCAACTAGGTTATTAGTTTAATATTATATAATTTTTCATTATTAGTTTAAATATATTTATAAGGTTTTTCATTTATTTTGGTTTGATGGATAATGATAAGATGCGTATCTTAATACTAATATACTTCCTGCTAATAATAAGATGCCTCCGCAAACAATAATTATATTGATATAATTTATGTTATGCCAGTCAAATACTAATTCTAAAAGTAAACGAGTTAGAGCCGTTATAGAAACATAGATTAAAAACCTTACCGGCATACGATTAGTTTGAAAATAAATTCCTACTACAGCACCTAATTCTAAATATATAAATAGTAATAATATATCTTCTATAGAAGCAGCCCCTTTATCCATCATGGATATAAATTCAAACCCAGCTGACCATACAATTGCAGCTCCAATTAAGAATAAGGCAAGATAATGAAATGAATTTACTAACAATGTGCCTAAATTGCTGGCAATTAATTCAATTAAGTTAATCATTGGCTGTAAAATATTAGTATTTTTGTTTATCATGATACCTCTTATAATTATTTTATTTTTAAAATTAAGGGAGTAAAAATTTTACTCCCTTAATTTATAGAGTGTAGTTATTTATATACACATACAAGGGAAGATAGATTAAAATTGATTCGTTTCAGTCGACTCTTTCATAGCTGTAGTAGCAGATTGACCTTTAGTTACTGCATTAGAAACTGCATCAAAGTAAGATACTCCGACTTCTCTTTGGTGTTTAGTTGCTGTATAACCATCATTTTCCGCACCAAATTCTTTTTGCTGTAACTCAGAATAGGCTGCCATACCATTTTCTTTATAAGCTTCTGCAAGTTTAAATGTTGAATAATTTAAGTTATGAAATCCGGCCAAAGTAATGAATTGGAATTTATAACCCATTGCAGCTATTTCTTTCTGGAAAACTTTCATTTGTGCCTCATCAAGATGTTTTTTCCAGTTAAATGATGGAGAGCAGTTATATGCAAGCATCTGATTTGGATGTACTTTTTTAACAGATTCAGCAAACTTTCTAGCTTCAGATAAATCTGGAGTTGCAGTTTCACACCACACTAGATCAGCATAAGGAGCGTATGCAATGCCTCTTGCTATTGCACAATTTATTCCTCCTGTCATTCTATAGAAACCTTCTGTAGTTCTTTCACCTGTTAAAAACTTTTGGTCTCTTTCATCAATATCACTAGTAATTAATCGAGCCGCTTCGGCATCAGTTCTTGCCATTATTAAAGTAGGTACACCCATAACATCTGCAGCTAATCTTGCTGAATTGAGAGTTCTTTCCATTGTTGCTGTAGGTGTTAAAACTTTACCACCTAAGTGGCCACATTTTTTTTCTGAGGCTAATTGGTCTTCAAAATGCACTGCCGCTGCTCCTGATTCTATCATTGATTTCATTAATTCAAAACAATTTAATGGTCCTCCAAATCCCGCTTCTGCATCTGCTATAATTGGGAGAAAGAAATCAATATTAGTAGTTTCTATTTTATCGTATTTTTCCATATGTTGAACTTGATCAGCTCTCTGAAAAGCTTGATTAATTCTTTTAACAATGTCTGGAACGCTGTTAACCGGATAAAGGCTTTGGTCAGGATACATTTGTCCTGAACTATTTGCATCAGCTGCAACTTGCCATCCAGAAAGATATATAGCTTTTAATCCAGCTCTGGCTTGTTGCACGGCCATATTACCAGTATATGTTCCTAATGTAGCTACATAATCTTCTTTATGTAATAATTCCCACAACTTTTTTGCACCGTTTTCAGCTAAAGTATGTTTAATTTTGATAGACCCTTGAAGTTTTTTGACATCATCTTTGGTATAATCTCTAGTAATATTTTTCCAACGATCATGGGCCCATGCTGGTACTTCCCATTCTTCGTTGTTATTATTTTTCGCTATAATATTTTTATTGCTATGCGTATCTATAGTTGCATTAGTACTAGGAGATAGCCCTTCTAAGATTGTGTCATCCATAATTTTAACTCACTTTTCTTTGTTAAATTTAATTATTTTGTAAATTATTTACTTAAAAAATACCAAAAAACCAACATATTAATTGAATTTACTTGTAAATATGTTATAAAAATTATGTAAATTTATTAAATTTTGTAAATATTTACAAAGAAAAAAGGGTAATTTTATGAAAAATTCTAGTAGGCATGAGATTAGGCTGGGAGCAGCAATAAGACGTTTAAGAAGAGAAAGAAAATTAAGTCAGCAAGCTTTAGCTTCTATTTTAGGTATTTCCACTCCATATTTAAATCTTATTGAGAATAATAGAAGAAATGTAACAGGAAAGATTTTAATTACCTTAGCAAAAGAGTTTAATATAGAACTTTCTGAAATTAGTAATGAAAATGATTCAGGATTATTATCAAATTTAATGGAAGTATTTAGTGATTCAGTTTTTGATGATAACTATTTAAAAAATCATGATATTCAAGATTTGGTTTCGAGTCAGCCAGAAATAGCTAGAGCTGTTATTCGACTTTACGATATACATAAAACTAGCCAAAATAAATTAATAGACATGTCAGAGTTGGAAGGAGAGCAATTTAATATTGAAGGTATGTCAAATAATATTTCAGCAGAAATTATATCCGATTTAATACAAAAAAATTTCAATTATTTCCCTAGTTTAGAAGAATCTGCTCGAAAAATTACTTCAAAATTAAATAAGCCAAAAAATGTAAATTTGTTTGTTCCTTTGTCGGAATATTTATCTTCTAAACATAATATAAGAGTAGCGACTATTCCTCCTGAGGTTAAGCATGATACTATTAGATATTATGATCCTATTGCAAAAACTCTTGTAATAAGTGATAGGCTCCCTCAACCTAGTAGAACATTTTTAGTAGCACAACAAATGGGTTTATTACTAGCAGATGATGAAATTAATAACATTTTAGATGAAAATAATATTGAAGAAGGAGAAGTAAGGAAATTAGGAAGATTAGCATTATCGAATTATTTTGCTGGTGCTATAATATTACCGTATGACACATTTTTTGAACAAGCAAAATTTACTAAGTATGATATAGAAGTATTAGAAAATAGGTTTCAAGTTAGTTTTGAGCAAGTATGCCATAGACTTACTACATTAAATAAACCTGGGGCTAGAGCTATACCATTTCATATGATGAGAGTGGATATAGCAGGTAATATTTCTAAACGTTTTTCAGCATCAGGTATTTCTATTTCAAGATATAGTGGAGCTTGTCCAAGATTAAATATTTATTCTGCATTTACTACGCCTGATAGGATAAAAGTTCAGATTTCAATGATGCCCAATGAGGAAAAGTATTTTTGTATAGCAAGGGCATTTCAAAAAAGAAGTGGAGGTTTTGATTCTCCAGAAAGTTTTTATTCTATTGGCTTGGGATGCAGGTTAAATGATGCTAAAGAAATGATTTATGGTGAGAGAGTATTATTAGATTCTTTAGAAAGTATTGTTCCAGTTGGTGTTTCTTGTAGAAGTTGCCCTAGAATTGATTGTAGACAAAGAGCATTTCCTCCAAGTAACCGACAATTATCATATAATGAAAATGTTAAGGGTTTATCAGCTTATGTAACCCCAAATTAATTTATAATATATAGTTTAATCTAATTTTTTTAATAATAATAAAGGTATTAGCATGCACAGAAAAACTATTGAGAAAAAATATAGGGCATTATTGAAATCATTAGTATAATCATATATTAACCCTATTGAAAAAGGTCCTAAAATTCCACCTATTTCAGCCATAGTAAAGAAGAGACCTCCAGATAAACCACTTTGCTTTTTATTTATAATATTTGTATCTGTTAAATGAGTTAGTAAAATTACTATTAATGATCCTGTTGTTATACCTAAAAATACTAAACCTGCTAGCAAATATATTAGGGAAGTGTTTTGTAAAAGTATTAATGCAAAAATTGCATTTAAAAATAGGTATATAAGTATATAAAACCTTCTTTTTGCTATAGCAAAACGAGGTAATATTAAGGCTGAAAATATTCCTATGAATATTGGTATAGCTGCCAATAAGGATGCCGATGAAATACTTATCCCTTTAGATATTAGAATTTTTGGTAACCAGTTACCTATCCCATGATTTAGATAAAATGCAGAAATAGCTAATATTAATATAAGAAAAATTCTTTTATTTTTAATAAATAAATTAATTGTATTTATTTGTTCTCTTATGGAGAAAGTTTCATTTTGAATTTTAATATCGGATTTATTAATGTTAAGAATAATCCATGTTAATCCACAAATTAGAGGTAAAAATGAATATATAAATAATATACTTCTCCAATTGTCATTATATATTGGTAAAAATATTAAACTTGTGATTGTGAGGCAAATCACAGAACCTAAGGCTGGTCCAGTCATTAATATACCCATGATAATTATTTTACTTTTTCCAGTAAAATATGTATTCGCTATTTTTGGTATACCAACCGAGATTATAGAACCTCCTAATCCAAATAGAGAAACGGCTAACAATATCTGATGAAAATCTATTGATAAAGACCTACATAATAAAGAGAGAGACATAATTATTGAAGCTATTAATAGACATTTTTTATAAGAAAATTTATCAAGAATATGTCCTGCGGGAATTGCACATAAAATATAGACAAATTGCCAAGACCCTAGAATGATACCCATTTTCTTGTATGAAATTGATAAATCATTTGTGATAAAGTGTACTAATGGAGACGTAGAACCTATACAAAATCCAAAACTAAAATAAATTAACCATACGCCAAAAATAATTCGCCAATTATTATGTTTTATTTTGTTAGAAGAAATATTCATGTCATTTTTATTTATTTTGTTTTAAAGTTTATTAATTAAATTTATTTTTACTTTTTACATATACTAGAAAAGGAAAGAAAATGAAAATAGCACAATTTGCAAGTTTTGGAAGACCTGATGAAGTTATAGAATCTATTGAAGTACCGGATTTAGCTAATCCAGTTGAAAATGAAGTATTAATAGATGTACTTGCATGTCCTATAAATCCTGCAGATGTTTTAAACATTGAAGGTAGATATGGAGTTAGACCAGACCTTCCTGCAAGATTGGGAGCAGAATGTGTTGGTAAGGTAAAAAAAATTGGAGAATCTGTTAAAAAATTTAAAGAGGGAGATATTGTTTTACCTTTAGATAGGGAAAATTGGGTACAACAAAAATTAGTTGCTGAAAATAACCTTATATTATTACCTAATAATATAGATCCTATTCAGTTATCTATGTTGAAAGTAAATCCTGCTACAGCATATTTAATGCTTAAAAAATATGTTAATTTAAAGGAAGGTGATTGGATAATACAAGATGCAGCTAATTCTGGAGTTGGGCACTGTATAATAAGGTTAGCAAAAAAAAATGGAATAAGAACAGTAAATATAGTTAGAAGAAAAGAATTAAAAGAAGAATTAAAAAATATTGGCGCTGATGTTGTAGTTGAGGATTCACAGAATTTATCAGAAGAAGTAAAACAATTGACTAATGGTGCGGATATAAAATTAGCAATTGATGCTGTTGGTGGAGATATTGTTTTGAGGCTAGGAGATTGCTTAGCTGAAAAAGCGACTATTTTAAATTATGGGTTACTATCTGGTAAAAATATAGAAATGACATCATTTCAAACTGTTTTTAAAAGATTAGTTTTAACAGGGTTTTGGCTTATGCCTTGGTTGCAAAGTATGAGTAAAGAAGAAATTTTTGATATGTATAATCATTTAGCAAGCATGATGGTAGAAAAGAATTTATACGTTCCTATAGAAAAAACTTATCATTTAGATGAAATAAAAAATGCAGTTAAGCATTCGGCCGCATACAAGCGTTCTGGTAAAATCATAATAACACCTAATGGTTAGTTTATTCATATCCATTATCAAGTATAATATCCAGTAATTGAGGACCTTTATTTTTTGTTGCATTTTGAATTGTATTAGAAATTTTTTCTGGATCATCTATCCTGGTGGCAGGGATTCCCATAGATTCAGATAGTTTTACAAAATCTATAGGAGGATTTTTAAAATCCATGCCAATAAAATTCTTATTATTGTGGAAAGCTTCAAGTCTCTCTTTTATAATTCGATATCCGCTGTTGTTTGCTATAATATAAATAATATTGAAGTTGTAATGTGCTGCCGTCCAAAGGGATTGGATTGCGTACATGGAACTTCCGTCTCCAATGATAGCAATAATAGTTTTATCTGGATTTGCTATTGATACTCCTATTGCGCCAGAAATTGCCCAACCTATTCCACCACTGGCAAGACCGTAAAAGTCATTATGTTGCTTAATTGGTAAATAGTTTAATAAAGCTCTAGTAGATACTAATCCTTCTTCTACAATTACATAATTTTCCGGGAGGTTTTCAGTAATTTTTAACATTAACCATTCAGGCTTAATAGGTTTGATAGATCTATATTTTTCAGTTGTATTTACTAATTTCTTTTTTTTATGAGACCAGTTTTCTTTTTTTATTTTATTAATTCTAAGAGAGGAGTTTTGTAGAAATTCAGAATCTTTTTGTTCTAAAAGTGTATTGTTAATAATATTCAAGGAAGATTTAACATTTCCTAAAATAGCTAATTCAGTTGCATAATTCTTACCTATTTCCCAATCTCTTATCCCAATTTGAATTATAGACATTCCATTTGGAAGAGATTCATTTTCATCCCATACGGACATTCTTAAAACATCACCTCCCAGACAAATTAAAAGATCATATTTCTTTAAAATATTTTTAACTTGCTTCTGGTTTTTTGGAAGGAAACCCATAAAGTTTTGGTGTTCTGAAGGGTAATGAGATCCATGAGGCACAGTTTGTTGGTACACTGGTGCTCCAGTAATTTCCGAAAATTTAGTAATTTCTTTAAAAGCATTAGTGCATGCGATTTCATGACCTGAAACTATAACTGGGTTATTACTATTAATTATTTTTTTTATTATTTCTAAAACTGTTTCTTTATCAGGAATTATATTATCTTTTACTCTTGTAACTGCTCCTAGGTCTATAACACCTTCAGTATTAAGTATGTCTCCTGGTAAAGAGATAAAAACAGGCCCTGTTGGTGGAGCTAATGCTATCTTTGCTGCTCTTCTCATTATTCTTGGAAGATCTTCTAAACGAGTAACTTCTATCGCCCATTTAACTAAGGGTTCAGCTATTTGTACGAGTGGTCCTGAAAGTTGTGGTTCCATTAAACCATGTCCCTGTTCTTGTTGGCCAGCAGTAATGATAATTGGGCTTCCAACAAATTGCGCATTATAAATAGCGCCCATTGCGTTTCCTAATCCTGGAGTTACATGTACATTACATGCAGATAATTTTCCTGTGGCCCTTGAATAACCATCGGCCATAGCCACTACTATTGATTCTTGTAATCCTAGAATATATGTAATTTCTGGGAATTCTTTGAGAGCATGCATAATAGGTAATTCGGTGGTGCCTGGGTTACCAAAAAGATGCGTTATACCTTCATCCTTTAAGATAGATAAAAAAGCGGAACGTCCTGTAATTTTTTTCATATATATTCCTAATTTCTTCAAATTATTATTTATATGTTTTATAATATTTGCAATTAATAATTTTAGGATGTGATAATGTTTGTTGTAAGAATAATTAGAAAAACTATAGTATCTGTGGCATTAATTGGTTCAGCATACCTTATAAGTAAGAGATTAAAAAATAGATATAAAAAAAATAATAATAAAAATATAGAAAGCTAGAATTCTTAAGGAATCATTTAATTGATTTTTTCTATTATAAAAAAACAAATATGGTTTAATTTTTTAGCTGCTTGGCTATTTTTAATTGCTGCTTGGACAATTTTAATAAAGTTTATTTTTCCTATAATATATTCTATTAATTATAATGAGAGTGTGTTTTCATTTATAATGTGGGACTTTTGGTGGATTGCTCACATTTGGCTTGGTTATAGTCTTTTAAATATTTCTAGCTATACTTTCTATGGCGGGGTGATTATATCTATATTTGAGTTATTTATTATTTTAATAAAATTGTATTGGTTTTTTCTTTCACCAGAATGGTCAATATGGAATACAAATTGGATGATAAATAAGATAATGGTTTTGATATTATTTGTTTTCATCATAATAACTTTAATTATAAATAAAGATAAATTTTTAAAAAAATTGTAATATGAGGAATGTATGAAAATTAATCGTAGGCATTTTCTTTTAAGTTCATTAGGGGTAGGAAGTTTAAATTTATCTAATAGTAATGCTAATGATAAATTTTTAAATAATATTAGGCTTGGCAAGACTGATATTATTATGCCAGAAATTGGATATGGGTCATCTAGTACATCTGATGAAGATATTGTAAAATATGCTTTTAATAGAGGTATTCGTTATTTTGATACAGCTGAGTCATATCATGGAGGAGATTCTGAAGTTTCAATTGGAAATGCTTTAAGTTCCGTAAGGCATGAAATAATAATAGGGAGTAAAACAAAGGCTAAGACATATGAAAATAAAAAGGATTTTATGCTTTCGTTAGAAGCTTCTCTTAAAAGATTAAGAACTGATTATATTGATATATATTTTAATCATGCAGTTAATTCTATTGCGAGATTAAAAAATACAGAATGGTGGGAATTTATAGATAAGGCAAAAGAACAAGGTAAAATTAGATATTCAGGTGTTTCTGGCCATGGGAGTAATCTAGCAGATTGTTTAGAGTATTGTATTGATAGAAATTTAGTAGATGTAATTTTATCAGCTTTCAGTTTTGCACAAGATCCAAAATTTTTAGAAAAATTGCGTCATACTTTTCATTTTGTTGCAATTAATCCGAGGTTGCCAGAAGTTCTAAGGAAAGCAAAAAATAAAGGAATAGGTGTTATAGCAATGAAAACTTTAGCAGGAGCAAGGTTAAATGATATGAGACCTTATGAAGATAATAATTTAACATATTCTCAGGCTGCTATTAAATGGTCTCTCAATACCAGGTTTGCTGATGCAGCCATTATTTCAATGACTTCAGAATCATTAATAGATGAGCTAGCTATGTTTGATTCAAATAATATAAATCAAGTAAAAAGTTATAATTTACTAGAAAAATATTTTTTTTTAAATTCTAAAAATATTTGTCCTCCAGGATGTGATATTTGTAATAATGTTTGTCCAAATGATGTAAATATCCCTGATGTTATGAGGTCAAAAATGTATGCTCTTGATTACAAAAATCCTAGAAAAGCTTTAATTTCTTATTCTCAAATTGCTAATAATGCTTCAGATTGTTTATCTTGTTCTGGAGAGCCTTGTTTGCATAAATGTGGTTATGATTTAGATATTAAAAACCTTAATAATTTTACCCATAAATTATTATCTTAATTTTTATTACATATTTGTAATAGAAGTATTGATTTCCTATTTGATTCATGTTTCTAATTAGTTTTTATTATTTTTTGGGGAGAGAAGAATTAAATGACTACTTCTAATCCAGCTTTGAATAAGTGGGTATCAGAAATGATTGATATTTGTAAACCAAAAGATGTTTATTGGTGTGATGGTTCTCAGGAAGAATATGATAGACTTTGTAATGAAATGGTGGAAGCAGGAACTTTTATTAAGTTAAATCCTGATTTAAGACCAAATTCTTTTTTGGCTCGGTCTCATCCAAGTGATGTGGCTAGAGTAGAGAACAGAACTTTTATATGTACTTCTTCAAAAGATGATGCTGGCCCCACAAATAATTGGTCTGAAATTAGTGAGATGAAAAATAAATTATCTACTTTATTTCAAGGGTGTATGGAAGGTAGAGTGATGTATGTTATTCCTTTCTCAATGGGTCCATTAAATTCTCCTATTTCTCATATTGGAATTCAAATATCAGATAGTCCTTATGTGGTAGTAAATCAAAGAATAATGACAAGAATGGGTATAAAAGTTTTAGATGTATTAGGGGAAAAAGATAATTTTATTAAATGTATGCATTCTGTAGGAATGCCATTAGTAGATAATAAAAAAGATGTAAGTTGGCCTTGTGCTCCTAATCCTGAAGATAAATATATTGTTCATTTTCCTGAAGAACGTTCTATTTGGTCTTATGGTTCTGGTTATGGGGGTAATGCTTTATTAGGAAAAAAATGTTTTGCTTTGAGAATAGCGTCTAAAATGGCTAGAGAAGAAGGTTGGCTAGCAGAACATATGCTAATTTTAGGATTAGAAGATCCTGTAGGAGAGACAACTTATGTTGGAGCGGCTTTTCCGAGTGCTTGTGGTAAAACAAATTTAGCTATGATGATGCCTCCAGATTGTTTTGAAGGCTGGAAAGTTAAGACTGTAGGAGATGATATAGCATGGATAAAACCTTCGGAAGATGGAAAGTTTAAGGCTATTAATCCTGAGGCAGGTTTTTTTGGTGTAGCTCCAGGAACTTCATATCGTACCAATCCTAATGCAATGGAAATGTTAAAATCTAATTGTATATTTACGAATGTTGCTTTAACAGACGAAGGAGATGTTTGGTGGGAAGGAATGGATGGAGATTCACCTAGTCATGCTATAGATTGGCAAGGTAATGATTGGACACCTAAAAGTGATATTAAGGCAGCTCATCCGAATGCAAGGTTTACTGTTCCGTCCGCTCAATGTCCAAGTTTAGATAAGGATTGGGAGAATCCTGAAGGGGTATCTATAGAAGCTTTTATTTTTGGTGGACGTTTATCCAAAACTTTTCCACTAGTTTACGAATCTTTTAATTGGGATCATGGTGTATATATGGCGGCGACTATGGGTTCAGAAGCGACAGCGGCCGCTTTAAATCAAGCTTCTATACGACGAGACCCTTTCGCTATGCTTCCTTTTTGTGGATATAATATGGCACAACATTGGAAACATTGGCTAGAGTTAGGACATAAATATAATAAAAACCCACCAAAAATTTTTAGAGTTAACTGGTTTAGGAAAGACAAAGAAGGAAAATTTATTTGGCCTGGATTTGGTGAGAATATGAGGGTCTTAAAATGGATAGTTGATAGGGTCAAATCAAAGGTTGATGCTAGAAAAGGTGTTTTTGGTTTAGTTCCTAATTTTGAGGATATAAATTGGGAAGGTTTAAATTTTAATTTGGAAGATTTTTCTTCACTTACAGAAATTCCTAAAAATGAAGGACTTCAAGAAATAAAAGAAGTAAAAGAACACTTTAATAAATTTGGTTCTTATTTACCTAATGAACTAGAGTTACAAAGAGAAGAGCTTTATCAAAGGCTATCAGAATAAATTTATATAATATTATTTAACTTTAATTTTAACTTTTGATGCAGCATTTTTAGCTTGTTCAAGAGTAGGAGCTAAAGCTACAGCCATTCTCCTGTATTTACGGGTAGTTTCTTTTCCAAAAATCCTTATATCTATATCTGAGTCCGATAAGGCATCTTCTAATCCTTCTATTCTATCCAGATCTCCTTCTTCTTTGGCTAAAATTACGTGACTTGCTCCAGGAGTGAAATAATTATCAATCATTTCTTGAGTTATAGGTAATTCTAAAAATGCTCTTACATGTAAATCAAATTCACTTAGACGTTGAGTTTTCATTGTAACCATTCCAGTATCATGCGGACGAGGACTTAACTCACTAAAGATCACATTGTTATCTCTAATAAAAAATTCTACTCCGAATATTCCTTTTCCACCTAAATTATCAGTAATAGTTTTTGCTATATTTTGGGCTTGGGTAATAGCTTCTTGAGACATTTCTTGGGGCTGCCAACTATATTGATAATCGCCTCGTTCTTGAACATGACCTATAGGAGGACAAAATACTGTTGCTTTATTTTTTTGTTTTACTGTTAAAAGAGTTATTTCGTAATCAAAATTAATAAATTCTTCCACTATTACTCTAATACGATCGCCTCTTGCTCCAGATAAAGCATAATCCCACGAAGATTGTATATCCTTCTCATCACTTACGGTACTTTGTCCTTTACCTGAACTACTCATAACAGGTTTTACAACACAAGGAATACCAATATTTTTTACGGCATTTTTAAATTCTTCTATAGTTTCTGCATATTCATATTTTGCTGTTGGCAAACCTATAGATTTTGCTAGGTCTCTAATTCTATCTCTATTCATAGTTAAATTAGCAGCTCTTGCCGTTGGAATTATAGTTCTGCCTTCTTCTTCTAATTCTAATAAAACTTCTGTTCTAATAGCCTCTATTTCTGGTACTACTAAGTCAGGGTTATGTTTATTTATACAATTTTTAAGTTCTGTTTCATTAAGCATATTAATCACTTCTGATTGATCTGCAACTTGCATCGCAGGAGCATTCTCGTATCGATCGACAGCTATAACTATACAGCCAAGTCGTTGAGCACTAATTACGACTTCTTTACCTAACTCTCCAGATCCTAATAACATTATTTTTTTCATATATTTTCCATAATTAGGCTTGATATAATTAAATACTTATTATGCTATTTAAACATATTAAAAATATATTATAATATACTATAATAAGCTATAGTGAATTTTTATAATATTTTATAAACGAAAGGATATTATTAATATGTATATAAATAGACGTTCTTTTCTAACTTATTCCTTAATTCCTTCTGTGTCTAATATAGGTTTTAGTATGATTTCAAATGCTATGGCTCAAGATAATATGTCTTACATAAATAATTTAGAAATAGGGAAAGAAGGGGACATATTATTAGTAATAGATGTCCAAAATGATTTTTGTCCTGGTGGAAGTTTAGGCGTTAAAGATGGAGATGTTATTATAGATAATATTAATATACTTCAAAATCGTTTTAAGAATATAGTTCTTACACAAGATTGGCATCCAAAAGACCATAGTTCTTTTGTAACTCAACATGAAAATGTTGAAGTTTTTTCTTCAATTAAAATGCCGTATGGAGATCAAACTATATGGCCAGCGCACTGTATACAAGGAACTGCAGGAGCAGAATTTCATAGAAAACTGAATATATTGAAAGCGAGAACAATTGTACGTAAAGGGTTTAGAAAAGAAATAGATTCATATTCTGCCTTTTGGGAAAATGATAGGGTTACTCCCACCGGTTTAGAAGGTACTTTAAAAACAATGGGTATAAAAAGGGTATTTGTTTGTGGTTTAGCTTTAGATTTTTGTGTTGCATTTAGTGCGGTAGATTCATCTATTGCAGGATATGAAACATATGTAATTATGGATGCCACAAAGCCTGTAGATTTGCCTGGATCAGTAGATGCTACATATCAAGCATTTAAAAAATTTAATGTAAAGATGACTATTAGCACATAATAAAAAGGGGTTTTGATGAGTTTTAAAATTGAAAATTTATTTTCAACAGGTTTGTCTACGCCAGCACAACCTTATAAGGGTTTTGTAAAACATAATTTTGTTGGAGGTCATAATTCAGAAGAAAATATTCCTATAGATAAGTTAGCTGAGTCTGCTAAAAGAGTTATAAGCCAAGAAGGAAGAAATTTAGCACTATATGGTCATAAAAGTGGACCGCAGGGAAATATATCTTTAAGAAATTTTTTAGTTTTATATTTAAAAGATTATGTTGGAATGAATATTTCTTCTGAAAATATATTACTGACATCTGGTTCTTTACAGGCTTTGGATTTTATAAATAAATTATTATTAGATCCAGAAGATACTGTTTTGATTGAAGAAGCAAGCTATGGTGGAGCAATATCTAGAATAAATAGTATTGGAGCAAAACCTGTAGGTATTAAATTGGATAGTGAAGGCATATGTATAGAAAATTTGTTAGAGGTTTTAGAAAATTTAAAAGCTAAAAATGTTTTTCCAAAATATTTATATACTATTCCTACTGTGCAAAATCCAACTGCAACAATAATGCCTTCTGAGAGAAGATTAAAATTATTGGAAATAGCAGAAAAGTATAATTTTATTATTTTTGAAGATGATTGTTATGCTGACTTAACTTGGGAAAGAAAAAGGCCTAATGCAATATATTCAATGTGTAAAAATAATAGAGTAATTTATTGTGGATCTTTTTCTAAATCCATTGCCCCTGCTTTAAGAGTTGGTTATGTAGTTGCTAGCTGGGAAGTAATAAGTCAGATTCTTTCTTTTAAGAATGATGGTGGTTCTGGAGCAATTGAGCAGATGTTATTAGCAGATTTTTGTACAAACTATTATTATAAACATGTCGCTCAATTAGTTATAGATTTAAAAAGTAAATGTGATACTTTGATTAAAGCTCTAGAAGAAGAATTTGGTTCTATAGCTGAATATGAATATCCTAAAGGTGGAATATTTTTGTGGATTACTTTTCCTGATAATGTTGATACTAATCGTTTATATGTACTAGCAGCAGAGAAAAATATAACTTTAAATCCTGGTTCTGAATGGGTATGTAATCCAGAAGAAGGAAATCATAAAATAAGACTTTGTTTTGCTCATCCTTCAAAGAAAATCATTAAAGAGGGGGTTCACCAACTAGCACAAATTTGTTTTGATGAATTTGGAATTCCTGAAATAAGTGCAAATATAAAAAGATGATATGTATTAATTACTATGCTCTTTAATTTTTAAAAATTTGATATCTGGACATTCTTCTATAGTATGATCTAGATGCCACTGATTTCTAGCTAAGAAGACGGTATTCCCCTTATGATCATCTGCTAAGACATCTGTGTATTTTTTCTTGAATTCTAGTAATTTATCTTTTTTATCTGTTTTTATCCATCTAGCTGTGAATAAATTGCTTTCTTCAAATATTACGGGAACTTCATATTCTGTTCTAATTCTATCTGCCATAACCTCAAATTGTAACTGGCCTATAACTCCTATAACCCAATCTCCACCTAAGTGTCTTTTAAAAATAGCTATAGCTCCTTCTTCAGCAAGTTGTTGTAATGCTTTAGCTAAATGTTTAGAAAGAAGAGGGTCTTCAGGTCTAATTTTTTTTAGAAATTCAGGAGCAAAGCTAGGTAAACCTGTAAAATTAATATTCTCTCCTTCAGTAATTGAATCACCAATATGGAGGTTTCCATGGTTAGGTAGTCCAATTATATCACCTGCATAAGCTTCTTCAGCAATTTCTCTATTTTGTGCTAAAAATAAAATTGCGTTGTGTAAAGTAATATTTTTATTTGTTCTTAAGTGTTTAAGTTTCATTCCTCTTTTAAAATGACCAGAACATAATCTTATAAATGCTATTCTGTCTCGATGTTTAGGATCCATGTTTGCTTGAATTTTAAATATAAAACCGGATACTTTTTCTTCTATAGGAGAAACTAAACGGTTTGAAGAAGGTTGTTCCCTAGGTTCTGGAGTATAATTAGTAAGCCCATCAAGAAGTTCTTGGACTCCAAAAGTATTTATTGCACTTCCAAAATATATAGGAGTTAAATTACCTTCTAAGTAAGCTGATTTATCAAATGGTTTACATAAAATTTTAAGCATTTCAATATGTTCTTTAAGTTCTGATATAAGATCACTAGGAACTTTTTCTAATAAATTTTTTTCACCAATTCCTTTTATCGTATTAATTATTTCAGGCTTTTTCCCCTTATTGGTTTTATCCATTAATATAATTTGATCTTTTATTAAATCATAACATCCAATAAATCTATTTCCCATGCCTATTGGCCAGCTCATTGGACTTACATCAATTTGTAAAGTTTGTTCTATTTCATCTATTAGTTCGAGGGGGTCTTTAGATTCTCTATCCATTTTATTAATAAAAGTTGCAATTGGCATGTCTCTAAGTCTACATACTTCAAAAAGCTTTTTTGTTTGTGTTTCTATACCCTGAGCTCCATCTAGCACCATTACAGCGGAATCTACTGCTGTAAGTACTCTGTAGGTGTCTTCAGAAAAGTCTTGGTGTCCAGGAGTGTCTAACAGATTAAAAATTTTATCTTTATAATTAAAAGTCATTACGGATGATGAAACCGAGATACCTCTTTCGCGTTCCACTTTCATCCAATCAGAAGTAGCTCTTCTTTGATTTCCTCTGGCTTTAACCGCTCCTGCTAACTGAATAGCTCCTCCGAATAATAAAAGTTTTTCAGTAAGTGTTGTTTTGCCAGCATCTGGGTGAGCTATTATAGCAAAGGTTCTTCTTTTATTTATATTGTCTTTTATGTCCATTTTATTATTATCTAATTATAAAAGTTTGTTTCAAAAAAATAGTTAAATGTTTAATACAGGGATTAATGCGATGGTTATAGAAGAATGGCATAAATTTGTAAAAACAAAAGATTTAAATATTCTTGATAATATTTTATCTAAAGATGTTATTTTTTATTCTCCAGCTGTGCATACCCCTCAAGTAGGTATTGAAATAACAAAGAAATATTTAACTACTGCTACTGAAATTTTATTTAATGGAAAGTTTAAGTATACCTCTGAAATAAAAGGGGATTATATAGCTTCCTGTGAGTTTGAAGGTTATATAGATAATATATATGTTAATGGAATTGATATTATAAAATGGGATATATCTGATAAGATAATATCTTTTAAGGTTTTAGTTAGACCTTTAAAAGGGTTATGGATTTTAAAAGAAAAAATGGCAGAAAAGTTAGTTAAAAATTAAATTATTTTAATAGGTTAAAAGTATCTGAAGTATCTTTAATTAGTTTGTTCATCAATTCTTTAGCTGACATATTTTTAGACAATGGTGCTGATTGTCCAGCCCATAGTGAAGTAAAATCTGTATTATTTTTACTTATTGCTTCTTTTGCTAAAGGTTTTATTAAGGAACCAACATTGGGAAAATCAGGAAACAAATTTTCTTTGTTTTCCATTTCTATTAAAAGTTTGTTTATGATTCCTCTAGCTGGCCTACCTGTAAATGCACTAGTAATTCTCGTATCTTTTGCAGAGGTTTTATTTAATGCATTAGCCCATAAGGGATGAACAGAAGTTTCTGGACATTTTAAAAAAGCGGTGCCCAATTGTACGGCTTTGGCTCCTAACATAATTGCTGCTACTATTCCTCTGCTATCAGCTATGCCTCCAGCTGCTATTATTGGCACAGAAACTGCATCGACTATTTGAGGTAATAAAGAAAATAATCCAATTTCACCTTCTTTATAATTAGAAGCAAAAGTGCCCCTATGTCCTCCTGCTTCAAGTCCTTGAGCAATAATTGCATTAGCACCTTCTTTTTCTAAAATTTTTGCTTCTTCTACTGTAGTTGCAGAACTAATAATAAAAATATTTTTTTCTTTTAATTTTTTTAGTATTGATTTTCTTGGTAACCCAAAATGAAAACTTACTACTTTTGGGTTCATAGACAAAACTAAATCTAAAAGTTTGTTATTAAAAGTTTCGCACGTTTTTGATATTTCTGGAACTTTGTTAATATTAAGATCTTTGTAATATTTACTAATTAAGCTTTTATATTTTTTATCTTTTTCTATATTTTCATATGGTTCTTTATGAGTAAAAAAGTTTAAGTTAAAACTTCTATTTGTTTGAGATTTTAATTTAGTATAGTCTTTAAAAATATCCTCAAATTTATGGTAACTTAACCCTAATGATCCAAGACCTCCAGCATTTGAAACAGCTGCTGCAAGCTCAACACTAGCTGCACTTGCCATTGGAGCTTGAATAATTGGATATTTAATATTTAATTGTTTAGTTAAAGAATTTTTATTCCAGTTCAAACTAATTCCCCGTAAAAGATGGTTTTCTTTTTTCTACAAATGCTTTTATACCTTCTTTATGATCTTTTGATTTAGAAACTTTAATTAAATCAATAGCTTCTTGATCTAAAGCTTGAATTAAATTTATTTCTGAAGAATTATTAATATTTTTTTTCATTACTTTTAAAGCTAATGGAGAAAAAGTTCCGATGTGTTTAGCATATTCTATAGATTCTTTTAATAAAATTTCATTATCAAATATTTTATCAAAAATTCCAAATTTCAAACCTTCATCGGTGTATATTTTTCTATTACTGAAAAGAATATCTTTAGATTTTGCTGGTCCTACTAATTTTGTTAGTAGCCAAGTAATGCCATAGTCGCCTGTTAAAGCAATTTTTCCATATCCTCCTATTGCAAAAGCACTTTTAGATGCAAACCTAAAATCACAGGATAATGCAATAGAGAGACCTGCTCCTGCAGCTGCACCAGGAAGAACAGCAATTGTTGGTTTGGAAAAATTATATAAGGCAGATGTTAATGTTATTTGTTTTTCTTGTAATTCATTAATAGTTTCTTTCTCAGGTTTTTTTTCTGTCCAACCTTTATCTTTATCACTATTCATAGATTTAACGTCACCACCTGCACAAAAGGCATCACCTGCGCCGGTAATAATTAAAATTTTTATTCTAGAGTCTTCATTTAATTCAGAAATTTGTTTTCTTAATGCTGGCGTAAGTTCGTCTGATAAAGCATTTTTTGATTCAGGTCTATTTAAAGTTAATATACCTACATCCCCATGGATATGAGCTAATAACTGTCTAGTACCTGTTTCTAATTCAATAATATTTTTCATTTTTTATTAAACCTCTTATCTTCATAAAAATTTCTAATATAATAAAATTTATGTTACATTATATAACACATTAAGTTTTAATAAAGTTATTTTGGAGTTATGGCGAATGTTTGATAATGTAGAAATAAATATTCCAGGTGGACTTGATTTTACAATTCCTAAAATGGTTAAGGTAAAACAAAATTTTGAAGACCATAAAATAGAGGATGTAGGACAAGCTGTCAAAAATGAAATAATTAAAACAGAAATAAAAAATTCTATAGTTTCTGGATCATCTATAGCAATAGGAGTAGGCAGTAGAGGTGTTGCCAATATTGCGATAGCTGTGAAAGCTTTGGTGGAAAGTTTAAAAGATTTAGGTGCTAAACCTTTTATTTTTCCTGCTATGGGAAGTCATGGAGGAGGAACCGTTGAAAATCAAATAGGACTTTTAGCTGGATATGGAGTTACGGAAGAAAATGTAGGTGCCGAGGTAAAAGGAACTATGGAAACAGTTGTACCTGTTACTTTGGAAGATGGTACTAAAGTTCATATGGATAAATATGCGTCAGAAGCTGATGGTGTAATTTTAATAAATAGAGTTAAGCCTCATACTAATTTTAGAGGGGAAATTGAAAGTGGAATAGTTAAAATGATGACCATTGGCATGGGAAAAATTAATGGAGCAAGCGAATTACATGGAGCATATCCTATGAATACTTTTGGAAAAAATTTACCAAATGCTGCAAAACATTTGCTTGAAAAAATAAATTTTTTGTTTGGAGTTGGGTTAGTTGAAGATGCTTATGATAGTACAGCTATAGTTGAAGCAATATTGGGCAAAGATTTATTTGAAAAAGAAGCTAAATTACAATCTATGGCTAAAAAATTGATGGGAAAAATTTGTTTTGATCAAATAGATGTTCTTGTAATTGATGAAATAGGTAAAGAAATAAGTGGAGGAGGTTGTGATCCAAATATTACAGGTAATAGAAATGAACCTGGTTTTGAAAAGCCAGATGTTTCAAAATTGGTGTTATTAGATCTTACAGATAAGACTAAAGGAAATGCTACTGGTTTTGCTGCAGCCGATGTAATTACTAAAAAATTATTTGATAAAATAGATTTTCCAACTACTTATGCCAATGTCGTAGCTAGTTCTAAATTAGAAGGTGGAAAAATTCCGATTCCAATGAGTGATGGTGATCAAGCGGTAAGATTGGCTCTAAAAACGTTAAATGGAATTAATCCTGCTAATGCTCGAGTAGTAAGAATAAAAAATACTTTAAAATTGGCTGAAATATATGTTTCTGAAGCAATGATTCAAGAAGTTAATGAAAATTCTATGTTAGAAGTTTTATCTTCGGCTGCGGATATGTCATTTAACAACCCACAATTTTAAAAATATATTTAAAGGGATATTATGGCTCGTTCAGAGTTTAATTTTCATTATTCATTTAGAGTTAGATATTCTGAGGTAGATGCACAGGGTATAGTTTTTAATGCTCATTATTTAACCTATTTTGATTCTGCCATGACAGAATATTTAAGAAATTTAAAATATGATTATGTAAAAGAAGTTGAAGAAAGAAATGAAGATTTTCATACAGTAAAAACGCTTGTTGAATACAAACATCGGATTAAATTTGATCAAATAATAGATGTATGTTTAAAGGTTATAAAAATTGGAAGGTCTAGTTTAACTTTTTATATTGAAATTCATCCGAATAATGAAGATTTTTTATTGGCTTCTGGAGAAGTTATTTGGGTAAATGCTAATCAAACTAGCCATAAACCTACTGAACTTTCGGAAGATCTGTGTAATCAAATAAGAAATTTAGAAAAGGAAAAAATATAATTTATTGATCGTACCAATCTGAACTTACATTTCTATTTGCTCCATTATTAATTATTTCTTGAATACTATTTGGCAATAATTCTATCCATTTTACAAAACAGTTATTATAACCAATTAAAACATAGTATTGATCTCTTCTTCCTTGATAAGAGGGCCAAATAGTTACGATATCTGCTTTTAATTCTTCCTGCATATTATATCCTTTAATAAAATATAGTAGAGCTTTTTCTGTTAATTTATAGGGTATTATGTGACTCCACTCATTTTTAGCAGCTTTTAAAACGTCAGAAAAAGCCTTACAATTCTGATTAGATGTTTTATTATAGTCTTCTTCTGAAAGAGGAATTACTGCAGACCTCAAAATTTCTTCAGATGCTAGTTGAGAAGTAATACAAAATAGAAATAATATATAAATATATTTTTTCATTAAAAATTCCTTTATTAAGTTTGGTAATACAATTAATTAAGTTTAAAATTATTAATTGTTTCTCTAGCAATTATTAATTGTTGTATTTGGCTAGTTCCTTCATAAATTCTAAATAATCTTGCGTCTCTATAGAGTCTTTCTACTGGGTATTCACTCATATATCCTGCACCACCATGAATTTGAACAGCTCTATCGGCTACTCTTCCTAACATTTCAGAACAAAATAATTTTGCACAAGATGCTTCTAGAGTTACATTTTCTCCATTATCACGCTTTTGAGCTGTATTTAATACTAATCCTTTAGCGGCAAGTATTTCAGTTTTACTATCAGCAATCATAGCTTGAATTAATTGGAATTTTGAGATTGGTTCACCAAATTGCTTGCGATTAATTGAAAACTTTAGAGATTCATCTAAAAGCCTTTCCGCAAGACCTATACATATTCCTGATATATGAAGTCTGCCTTTATCTAATACTTTCATAGCAGTTGTAAATCCTATACCTTCTTTATTTCCTAATAATGATTTTTCTGATACCTCGCAATTATCAAAAATAATATCTGATGTCATAGTTCCTTGTTGCCCCATTTTAGAATCAATTTTTCCTATTGTTATTCCTGGAAGTTTTGCATCTACTAAAAAACATGAAATAGAGGATGATTTTTTTTCTGGTTGAGTTCTTGCCATTACAGAGTAGACATTTGCTATAGGAGCGTTCGTAATGTAGCGTTTTGTTCCATTTATAACATATTTATTTCCTGCTTTGTCTGCTTTGGTTTGTATAGACATTGCGTCTGAACCAGCATCTGGTTCTGTTAAAGCAAAAGATCCAATTATTTCTCCGGTAGCAAATTTAGGAAGATATTTTTGTTTTTGTTCTTTGGTACCAGCCATCACAATTGTTTGAGATCCTATTCCTATATTTGTACCAGCTATAGATCTAAATGCAGGAGAAGCTTTGCCTAATTCAAATGTAATTTTTACTTCTTGTTCCATGCTTAAATCACTTCCACCAAATTCTTTAGGAATTGAAATTCCAAATATTCCTAGTTTTTTCATTTCATTAACAATATCTACTGGAATTTTATTATTTTTTATTACTTCTAATTCTCTCGGAATTAATACTTTTTTAACAAATTTTTCTATAGTGTTTTGAAACATATTATATGATTGGATATCTAGTGACATAATATTAACTGCTCTTTATTTTTTTATTTAAAAATTTATAAACTTCTTCATTTGAAGTAAATTTTGATCTTGAAAAATTTTTATCAGATCTTTTAATTTCTTCCTCATTAATCATTATCCATTCTTCTTTTGAAATATACCTTATAGACAAGTTGTTTAAGAGTTTTTTTATTCCTTTTCTGCCTTCTTTATTTTGATCTTTAATGTTTTCAATGATGTGTTTTGCTACTTTTGCTCCATCATGTTTATTTGTACCTACAACTCCATTGGGACCTCTTGAAATCCATCCAGTTGTATACAAGCCTTTTTTAATAATATTTTCTTTGTGTAAAATCATCCCATTATTATTTGTTTTAATATTAGATATTTTATATCCTGTATAGCCTATAGCACTAATAACTATTCCACAATTAATAGTAAAATATTCGTTATTATTATTATTTTTCAGTAAATTATTTTTAAATTTAATGCCTGTTACTTTCTTATCACCAATTATCTCAATTGGGCTTGCATAAAATTTAAATTCTACACTTTTATTTTTTTCTGTGTTTATATTATTAGCTTCTGGAAAATTTGTTAGTATTCTATATTGCTTACTTAGATCATCATTTAGTTGATTTTTGTTAATACTATTTATAGTGCCGGTTGAAAGTAAAGCAGAGCAATCATTCAATTCACCCATTTCTCTTATTTCCACTGTGGTAAATTTAGCATCTAACGGACCTCGTCTTCCAACAATATATACTTTTTTAATAGAAGAATTTATCAGAGCTTTATAGGCGTATGAGGTAATATCTGAATTTTTTAATTCATTTTTGCTTTTTACTAGTAATCTTGCACAATCAATAGCAACATTTCCATTTCCAATTACTATTGCTGTATCTGATTTTAAGTCTGGATTCAAAGAAACATAGGCAGGATGTCCATTATACCAATTAACAAATTCAGTTGCCCCATAATACCCTTCTTTATTTAATTCGTTAATATTTAAAGGTTTGTCTTTTGCCATTCCCGTAGAGATAACTACGGCATCATATAAATTCATTAATTGATTTAAGGAAGGATCATTATTGATTTCTACATTTCCAAAAAATTGAACTTTTTTATTTAAAAGAACTTTTTCGAATACTCTAATAATATTTTTAGTACTTTGGTGATCAGGTGCTATTCCGTACCTTACAAGCCCATAAGGACTAAATAATTTTTCTAATATATCTATTTCACAATCTAAATCTGATTTAACTAAATTTTGTACCGTATAAAATGCTGAAGGACCTGATCCTATTATAGCTATTTTAATAGTCATGAAATACCTCTTTAAAATTAGTTATAATAAAACTTTTAAGTTTTATGTAATATATTAGAATATGACTAAATATATAAAAAGGATTTTTTTATGCAAGGATTAATGACTGATAAACCTTTGTTAATATCTTCACTAATAGATCATGCTGCTCGATACCATGGTGATACTGAAATAGTGAGTTGTAACACTGATGGTACAATTGATAGATCTAATTATAAAGAAGTTAATATAAGAGCTAAAAAATTAGCACAATCTCTTATTAAATTAGGAATAAAAAAAGGTGATACTATTGGAACAATGGCGTGGAGCAATGTAAGACATTATGAATTATATTATGGAGTCTCAGGAATAGGCGCCATATGTCATACTATTAATCCTAGATTATTTCCGGAACAGCTAATTTTTATTATTAATGATGCTAAAGATAAATTTTTATTTATAGACGCAGAATTTATTCCTTTAATAGAAAAATTAAAAGACAGCATACAAAAAATAGAAAAGATTATAATTTTATGTAAAAAAGATGAAATGCCTGATTCTAAAATTTGTGAAAATTTAATTTGTTATGAAGATATTATAGGTAAAGAAGATGGGGATTTTCATTGGCCTATTTTTGATGAAAAAACTGCGTCTTCATTGTGTTATACGTCAGGAACTACTGGCAACCCTAAAGGAGTTTTATATGCTCATCGTTCAACAGTAATTCATTCACTTGCTGCGGCAGCAAAAGATGCTATGTCTATTTCTGCTAGAGATGTAATAATGCCAGTTGCTCCAATGTTTCATGCAAATGCTTGGGGTATTCCTTATGTAGCAACTATGGTTGGAGCTAAAATGGTATTACCTGGACGTAATTTAGATGGAGAAAGTATTCAGTCTTTAGTCGAAAATGAAAAAGTAACTTTTACAGCCGCGGTTCCAACAATTTGGTTAATGCTTTTTGAATATTTGGAAAAATCTGGAAAAAAATTAGATTCATTAACGCGTTGCGTTATAGGAGGTTCTGCTTGTCCAAGATTTATGATGGAAAAATTTTTTGAAAAATATGGAGTTGATGTTATTCATTGTTGGGGCATGACAGAGACTTCGCCTATTGGAACTATTAATAAACCTTTATCTAAACATAATGTTTCTAACATGAATGAAAAATTTGATTTAGCTGTAAAACAAGGAAGGCCTGTATATGGGGTAGAGTTAAAAATTACTGATGATAATGGTATTACCTTACTTAATGATGGGAAAGCTTTTGGAAATTTATGGATAAGAGGGCCATGGATTTGTTCTGGTTATCTAAATATTGAAAAGAGTGAAACACATGGAGAAGATGATTGGTTTTTAACTGGAGATGTGGCAACAATTGACCCGGATGGATATATGCAAATTACAGACCGAACTAAGGATGTAATAAAATCTGGAGGAGAATGGATTAGTTCTATAGAAATAGAAAATTTTGCTGCGGGACATCCTTCAATTATGGAGGCAGCTGTAATAGGAATTTTTCATCCAAAATGGGATGAACGACCATTATTAATATTGGTTAAAAATGATAATAAAGAAGTCACTAAAGATGAAATTTTGAGTTTCTTAAAAGATAAAATTGCATCTTGGTGGATGCCTAATGCTGTCGAATTTGTAGATTCTTTACCTCATACTGCTACTGGAAAAATACAAAAACTAGCATTAAGAGAACAATTTAAGGACTATAAGCTTGAAGTTAAATAAATTAATAATATTTTTTTTTCTTTCTGTAATTTTCAATATTAATTTTACATATGCAGATAAAAGTAGCGAAGAAGCTTCAATAATACATTTGCACCAAGTGCAAAGTATTTTAGATTCCGTAGACGAAATTATTCCTAGTAGCAAGAACAAAAATATTTATGAAATTTATAAGGATAAGCAATTATTTGGATACGCTTTTATTTCTTCTAATTTTGCAGAGTCTAAAGGCTTTGCTTCTTCTCCTTTTAATATTTTAGTATGTATATCTCCGCAAGGAAAAATATTAAACGCTATATTACTTTCTCATTCAGAACCCCTTTTTTTATATGATAGTGGTGTAATTGTTGAAGGAAAAGAAGAAGGTGTACTTTATAGATTTGTTTCTCAGTATAATAATAAAACTATTAAAGGTTTGTCAGTAAACATAGATGTAGCTGATGAAACAAAGAAAATTGATGGTGTCACAGATGCAACTATTACCTCTATTTTAATGCATCAGTCTATAAAACTTGCTTCAAATAAGGTTGCAAGAATTGTTTCAATTCCGAGTTTTGTAAATAATAAAAAAACTTTAGACCATGAAACTTATAAACCCATGACATGGATAGAATTATTAAAAGATGGCTCGATAGGATTGGCTAAGTTTATTAAGAATAATAATGGAAAAATTATTCTTCAGAAAAATGAAGGAAATAAGTTTATAAATGATGAAAATAGTTATTTAGAAAATTATTTTTCATTTATTACAAAAGGTGATAAAGGCCGAATAGAGTACAAGAAGGATTTTGAATATAAGAATATTGATGATGAGCAAATATTTTTAGATATCTACTTTACATATGCCAATCCAGTTGGAATTGGGCAAAATATTATAGGAAAAACAGCTTATATCAAAAATTTTGCTAGAAGTGGAAGATCATCTAATGCTAAAGGGTTTTTTGTTTCTACTAGGGGATCTTTCTCGGTACTAACTCCTCTTAGATGTCTTGAACATAAAACAAGTATTTCAAGGAAAAATTGTGAAACTACAGGTTTATCTAAAAATCACTTTGATAGAATTTATATTGAGCAAAATGGGAAAAAATTCTCCTTTAGAACAACGGATAGAACTAATTTTATGTTTACAAGGAATATAGAGGATTCTACTCCAAGATTTTTTAATGAGATAGCATTATTATTTATAGATAATCCAGATGAATTTGATCCATCTCAAGCATGGGATCTAGTTATAAATTTTGCTTCAAGGTTTAGTAAAATTCCTAAAGAAGAAAGACAAGTAAGTCTAAGTTATGTTCCACCTAATCGTCTTATTATAGAACCAGTGTTAGAACAAAATTTAAATAATAATTGGATATCTGCTTGGAAATTACAATCAAACAATTTGTTTATTTTAATATTTTTCATTCTTGTATGTTTATTTATATTTTTCTATCAAAATAAACTAGTGAGAGGCAGAAAAATATTTAATATTGTAAGGATTGGGAGTCTAGTTTTTTGCCTGATATGGGTTGGGTGGACAGCTGGAGCACAGTTGACTATTGTAAATATTTTAAATTATGTGCAGTTATTGGTTACTGAAAACTTTAGTTATTCTGTAATAGTATTGGACCCACTTATTACAGTTGTTAGTATAGTCACTTTAATTTCATTTTTTGTAGTTGGTAGAGGGTTCTTTTGTGGTTGGTTATGTCCTTTTGGGGCATTACAAGAATTGGTAAATGTGGTAGCAAGATTTTTAAGAGTTAAGCAAATTGAGATTAAAGAAAAACTTCACAAAATCTTATTAAATCTTAAGTATTTTATATTATTAATGATATTTATATTAATGTTTTATGATCTAGATTTGGCGTTAATTATGACAGAAGTTGAGCCTTTTAAAACAGCTATAACTTTAAAGTTTGATAGGTCTTTTAAATATTTATGTTACGCACTGGTATTACTTTTTATATCAATATTTGTAAATAGATTTTACTGTAGATATTTGTGTCCTTTAGGAGCTTTTTTAGTTTTGGGAGGCAAGTTTAGGATTTTAAACATTCTAAAAAGGAGAAAAGAGTGCGGAAATCCATGTCATTTATGTGAAAATTCATGTCCCACTCAAGCTATTCAAAGTTCCGGTAAAATAAATATGAATGAATGTTTCTATTGTTTTGATTGTCAAGAAGAATATTATGATGATCATCGCTGTCCTCCTTTAGTTAATAAGCGGAAGGTAATATACGGATAAATGAGATGTTAATTAAAGCTTTGAGAAAATTACAATCATTTGGTTTTGAGGCAAAAAATATTTTAGATATAGGTGCACATAAAGGTAAGTGGTCTATGGAAGTCAGGGAGAAAGTATTTCCAAATGCTTTATATACTTTGGTTGAAGCAATTAATTATGAAGAATTAAATCTTCTTAGTAATAGAAACGATAATATTAATTTTTTAAATCTTTTATTAGATGAAAAAGAACAAAATGTCACTTGGTATGAAAAAAGAAATACCGGTGATTCAATATTTAGAGAGAACACGTCTTATTTTGAAGATTGTGAAAAAATAGAAAGATTGACCACAACTTTAGATAAAAGTTTTTCTTCTAATTACACTTTTGATTTGATTAAAATAGATTGTCAAGGTGCAGAGTTGCCAATTTTAAAAGGTGGGAAAAGACTTGTCCAGAATACTAAAGTAATAATTTTAGAAGTACCTTTTATGGGCCAATATAATATAGGTGTTTCTAATTTTTTTGAACATATAAAGTATATGCAAGAAATTGGTTATAGTGTTTTTGATATAGTTGAACTTCATAGAGTAGAAGATATTTTAATTCAAATAGATGTGATTTTTATTAAGAAAGGGCATCATTTTGAAAAGCATGTTGATCAAATAATTCAAAATCTGGGAAGATAATTTTTACATAAAGGATAAAAATATGAAAAAAGAATTAGTTCTAATATCAATGGATCAAGAATTGGCGATCTTAAAGTTTAATAACCCTCCTAATAATTTATTGAATGATAAATTTTTAGATACGTTAGAAAAACAATTATTTTCTGCTGAAAAAAATGGAGCTAGGGCTATATTAATTACTAGTAAATTAAAACATTTTTCTGCAGGAGCTGATCCTAAATTCTTATTAAAACCAAAGATAAATAATAATCCAATGCGTTTAATAAATATAATCGAAAAAATACAAATTCCTACTATAGCTGCAATTAAAGGTGGTGCTTTAGGAGGAGGTTTTGAATTAGCATTAGGTTGTGATTTTATTATTGCTGCTGATTCAGCACGAATTGGTTTAGTCGAAGCTTCTATAGGCTTAATGCCTTTAGCAGGTGGTATTCAGCGATTAGTTAATAGAGTCGGTTTGGTCAGGGCAAAGGAGATGACAATGTTTGCTCGACGATACGATGCCAAGACTCTAGAAAAATGGGGTGCCATAAATATGGTAGTTTCAGAGCTAGAATTAATAGACTCTGCTATTGCATTTTCTAAACAAATATCAACAGGCCCAACTGTTGCTTTTAAGGAAATTAAAAAAATTGCTAATATTAGTGCCTTAAATGGTATTGAAGTAGCGGATAAAGAAATGAAAAAATCTATTAGAAAAGTTTTATCTTCGGAAGATTCTAAAAAAGGTATTTCTTACTTAGCTGGGAAAAACCAAAGTATTAATTTTAAGGGGAAATAGACATGACTGGCCCATTGAATGGTATAAAAGTCCTAGATTTCACAAGAGTATTAGCTGGCCCACATTTTACAAAGATGCTTTGTGATATGGGTGCTCAAGTTATTAAAGTAGAACATCCTGAAACTGGAGATTTAGCTAGAGTAGGAACTCCTATTAGTGGAAATTTTTCTCATTATTTTGCTCAACAAAATGTAGGTAAAAAATGTATTTCTATAGATTTAAATAAGCAAAAAGGAAAAGATATAGTAAAAAAGTTATGTAAAGATGTAGATATAATTGCAGAAAATTTTAGGCCTGGAACATTAGATGCCTTCGATCTTGGATATGACCATATTAAATTATTTAATAAAAAAGTAGTTTATATTTCTATTAGTGGGTATGGTCAAACTGGCCCATTAAGGGGGCGAGCAGCATTTGCTCCTACAGTGCATGCAGAATGCGGCACGGCTTATACGAAATTTAAACATGTGGGTACTAAAATTGATGATTACAATAGTATGCAAAGTGACTTTTCACACGCTGATGTATATACAGGGTTAGAAGCTGCGGTTGCATGTTTAGCAGCATTACACAAGGTAAATAAAACAGGAAAAGGTCAACATATTGATGTTTCTTTAGCAGCTACTATGATAGCAGTAAATGAAAGAGCACATGCAGAGCTTGCTGGAATGGATGATAGAGATGATGAACCTTTTGCTCTTTCGGCGCCTGATTCTCCTTATATTAAACTTTCTACTGGAGAAATAGTAGTTATAGCAGCTAGTCCAATTTTAGGAGTAGTATTTTCACGTTATGCACAAATGATGAGACGTTTAGATTTGTTAGATAATCCTATTTATAAAACCGCTAAACTACGTAGAAAAAATTATAAAAACTTAATGAAGGAAGTGAATGATTGGGCATCAACTTTTAGGAGTGTAGAAGATCTTGAAGCGCAAGTTGGTGAAGTAGGATTAGCAGTGGGCAAACTACGAAGTATGAAAGACTTTGCAGAAGGACAATGGGGTGCTTATTGGGGTGCTATGAGAGAAATAGAAGATGGAGATGGAGGTGTAATTAAAATACCTGGACTTCCATGGAAATTTTCTGACACTGAGTGCAATCCAAGTAATCATTTAGCTACAAGAGGTATGGATAATAAAAATATCTTAAAAAATTTAGGATATTCTGAGAAAGATATAAAAATTTTATATAAAAATCAAATCATAGCTGAAGGTAAATTTTAATTATAAGTATTAACTAAAGTGTTTTTACCTTTATTATCTTTTATTAGCCATATTGGTTTTTTAGAATAATTTACAATGTGTCCATCTATAAATAATCGTTATTAGAATTAAATTTGTTATTTTTATCAAGTAAACCTTGTCCAGGAATATAGTTTACTTCTAATCTAATTTTATCTGGGTCCTCAAATAAAATATAATAATAACCTGGGGCCCAAGGACCTTCTATAGGTCCTCTTTCAATATGTGCTTTCATTTCTAATAATTTATCATTAATTTTATCAATATCTTCCTTTTTTCGTGCTCTAAAACATAAGTGATGTAAACCAATATTATTTTGATTAAAATTAGAAGATTTTTTATCATTTTTAATTTGTTGAATCATAATCCCAGTTCTCGATCCTATATGATAAAATGATTCATCTCCATCATGAATTAATTTAAGGCCTAAATATGGTAGTAATTCTTTATAGAATGCTTTTGATTTTTTAATATTTTTAACTGATAAAGCTATATGTGCTATTCCATTAATATTCAACATTATATATACTATCCTAAAATACTCTATTTTTATAATACACTATAATAATGAGTGAGTTAAGGAAGATAAAATGAAAATTTCAAGTATAGATACAATTAGAATTGAAGAATTTCCTAATTTACTTTTTGTTGAAGTAAAAACTGATGAAGGTTTGCTGGGGTTAGGAGAAACTTTTTATGGCCCAATGTCTGCTGAAGCACACATTCATGAAATTATTGCTCCATATTTATTAGGAAAAAACCCCTTAAATATAGAAGCTCATCAGAAAAATTTATTAGGATATACTGGTTTTATAGGTTCTTCAGCTGAAAGAAGAGGTTCATCAGCTATAGATATAGCTTTATGGGATTTATGGGGAAAGGCTACTTCTCAACCTGTACATGATTTATTAGGAGGTAAGGTTAGGAAAAATATAAGAGTATATAATACATGTGCGGGATCTTATTATATTAGAAAGTTGCCAACTCAAGGGACTAATAATTTTGGCATTGAAAAAGTTAGTGGTGATTACGAAGATTTAGATGCATTTCTAAATAGAGCTGATGAATTAGCTGATTCTTTATTAGATTCTGGAATAAACGCTATGAAAATTTGGCCTTTTGATTTTGCAGCTGAAACATCAAAAGGTCATTATATTTCAAACAATGATATGAAAAAAGCCATTGAGCCATTTGAAAAAATTAGAAAAGCTACCGGTAGTAAGATGGATATTATGGCTGAGTTACATTCTATGTGGAATAAACCTCAAGCGATAAAAATATGTAAAGAATTAGAACAATTTGATCTTATGTGGATAGAAGATCCGGTTTTTATGGATCATTTATCTACGTTAGGAGAGGTATGTCATGCAACACAGGCTCCTATTGCTGTTGGTGAAACTCGTGGAGGAAGAGCAGATTATAGGTCTTTATTAGAATTAAATGGTTTGTCGCAAATTATAATGGATATATCATGGGGAGGGGGAATATCAGAAGCTAATAAAGTTTCTTCAATGGCGGAAATATGGCATTTACCGATAGCATTTCATGATTGTACAGGGCCAGTGACTTTGACTGCTAGCATTCATTTAGCTCTCTCTAATAGCAATTGTTATATACAAGAAATAGTAAGAGCTTTTTATTATGGTTGGTATGCAGATTTGGTTACAAAACTTCCACCTATAAATAATGGCAGTATAGATGTTCCGGAAGGTGATGGATTAGGTTTATCATTACAAAGTGACGTTTATAAAAGGAAAGATGTTCATATAAAATCTAGTAAATAAATTATTTCATTAAAATTTTTGTATGTAATTCTGAGGCAGTTTTATGGTTTTTAATTGCATTAACATCATTATCAGATTTTGGTGGTTTTTCATGAGTAAAATTTAAATAATTATCTTTCCCTCTCACTAAAAGTGCAGAATCTTTATTACTTTTTTTTTGTTTTACCGCAGTACTCGCATATCTAATAGCTATTCCAATTCTTCTATCATTAGATTTATTAATTTTAGAAGAATGAGCGAGCTTTACGTGGTGTAATGAAATTTCTCCTGCTAAAAGAGGCATTGCTATAGCATTATTTATGTTCGTAATATTTTTAATTTCTTGTCCTCTGGATAATAAATTATTGTTTTTGAAGGTTTGTTCGTGTTCTCTATTTTTCCATTTATGACTTTTCGGAATAACTTCCATAGGACCAGTTTTTATGGTGGCATCTGATAGAGCAATCCATGCTGTTACTACATCATCAGGTTCTAATCCCCAATATTCTGAATCTTGATGCCAAGACACAAAAGTATTATCTTTAGGTTCTTTTATAAAAAAATTTGTGCTCCAACATAGAATATTTGGACCTAATAAATCTTCTACAGCATCAAGTATAATTTTATTATTAACAATTTCATAAACCCAACGGAATAATAAATGTGATTTATGTCTGTCATTACCAGAAATTACATGACCTGTTTTAAGTTCATACTTTTCAAGTTTTTTTCTATACTGAAGAGATTCTTCAGGAGATATGACTTTAATAGGATATAAATATCCATTTTCATTATAAAAATTTATTTGTTTATTAGCTAGTATGTTGCCCATTTTTTTATTTTATTTTTTTTAAAAAAGAATCAATTAGACCACTTGGAGCAGTAATTATATGTTCTTTTTGCGGAAATTTTCCATTTTTTACTTCTGTAATGAAATCTTTAAAACCACCAATTCTTTCTTTTTGCATGTTTTGTTTTAATTTATATAGATCTCTATATTGTTTTGAATGTCTGGGATAAGGAGGTCCATTATTTCCTAATATGTCATCTGCAAATAAGAATTGAATATCACCTCCACTTCCGGCCCCAATAGATGATGTTAATAGATTGGTTCTTTTACTAATTTCAATCAACAATTCTTCTGGAATAACTTCTACTTCTACTGCATATGCACCTGCATCTTCAAATATTTTTATTTGATTATAGATCCAAATGGCTTCATCAATATTTTTTCCTACTGCTTTAAGCCCCCCAGTCCATGTGCTTCTTCTAGGAACTAATCCAGCATGAGCTTGAACTGGTACACCTGCTTCTGTTACAGCAGAAATTAATTTTGGACTCCACTGTGTCATTACTGCATCGGCTCCAATTTCCATGGCCTTATAGGCTAAACGAATTGCTTCAGTTTCACTAGCTGCAGCAATAAGGGGAACAGAAAAAGACATAAAGGTATTTGGAGCAGCTTTTCTAATATTAATAGCTAATTCAGGATTGTTAGGGTCAAACCTAACCTTCATAGTGTCTATACCAGCTTCTTCAGCCGCTGCAGCTTCTTCTATGGAGAAAGGAACAGTTTCTACCATAACTTTTTTACCTTTTTGGTCTCTTAAGTCTTTAACAGTATAATTTCTAGTGCCATAAGCCCCTCCAACCGTCATAATCCTTTTTAAACCTTTTTTTTCTGCATCTCTAGATGGTATATTTCCATCTCCTGTAGCATGACTAGCCATATAATTTCTCCTATTTATTATTCTGATATAGCTTCATCTACTTCATCTACTGCGTCATTAGCCTTGTCTTTTGTCCATTCATATGCATCACTAGCATTTTCTTTTACAGATTCATATACTGAACAAGAAGTTAAAAATAATAGGGTTAAAAATATAATAAGAATTTTCATTTATTTTCCTTTTAATGTTTTATTCATATGTGTAATAATTTATAATAATTTTGAACATTTTAAAATATTAATTTTATTTTTATGGTTATGAAAACTTTTAGAAAAATTTTATTTAATGGTAAAGCTAAGAAACTTCTTGGCGAAGATTTTTGTTATAAAGATGAAAGTGGAAATTTAATTGAATTAAAAAATTATAAATGTTTGCCTCCTGTTGAGCCAAAGGTCGTAGTTTGTGTGCATCTTAATTATAGATCTAGGCTTGAAGAACTTAATAGAAAAAAGCCGGAAGCTCCTACGTATTTTTTAAAACCAGCTTCCTGTATAAACAGTCATTTAGGGAATGTTATAAGGCCAATGGGCTGTAAATTTTTAAATTATGAAGGAGAAATAGCTTTAGTTATAAGTAAAAAAACTAAAAATGTAAGTTTAAAAGAAGCTAGGAAACATATTATGGGTTATACAATTGCAAATGATTTCGGTTTGCATGATTTTAGAGATACGGATGAAAATAGTATGGTTAGAGTCAAAGGATCAGATTCTTTAGGAGTAATAGGTCCAGATGTTGTATTAGATTGGGATTATAGGAATAAATCAATTAAAACGTTTTTAGATGATAAAGTTGTTCAAGATTCTAATACAAATGATTTACTTTGGTCTCCAGAATATTTGCTTTCAGATTTATCTCGATCAATAACATTTAATAAAGGAGATATAATACTTACAGGTACACCATCAAATTCGAGGCCTGTTAATCCTAATTCAATAGTTAAAGTAGAAATAGAAGGTTTAGGGGCTTTAGAAAATCCTATAGTTGAGGGAGAGTATTCGTTAGATCAAGGAGTTGGTGCAAAACCACAAGACTCTCAACACATAAGATCTATTTCTTTAGGTTCAGATAATAAGGGTTAAAAGGGAGATAACTTTGTTTATACTTAATGCTAAACCTTATATGAAAGCGTGGAATAAAAGAATTATTAATGAGAATTTAGCAAATAAGCATATCCCTTTAACTAAAAAGCAAGCATATGATATTCAATATTTTTATGAAAAATCTAGTAAAAGTGATTTGTTAGGTTGGAAAATTGCGGCGACAAGTGTAGAAGGACAAAAACATATTGGAGTAGATGGACCTATTGCTGGAAGGTTAATAAGGGAAAGATTTTATAATTCAGGATCTTCAGTTTCAATTAAGAACAATCAGATGAAAGTTGTTGAAGCAGAGTTTGCTTTTAAACTTTTGAGAGATATTTATCCGAGATCCTTAGAATATTCAATTAAAGATGTTACAGAGAATATAGAGAGTGTTTATCCTGCTATTGAGATTCCAGATTCTCGTTTTTTAGATTTTCATAAGATAGGTGCTAATCTTTTAATTGCTGATAATGCTTGTGCTGGAGATTATGTGTTAGGAAGTAATTTTAAAAATTCATTTAGAGAGATAGATTTTATAAATTTTAAAGTAAATTGTTATAAAAATAATAAATTTGCTGAAGAAGGAGTAGGTAGTAATGTTTTGGGAAGTCCTTTATTAGCATTGAAATGGTTTATTAATGAAATGAAAGAATTAAAGATTAATCTTAAGAAAGGTCAGATTATTTTAACGGGAACATCCATAAAACCTTTATTAGTTGAGGTTGGGGATCAAATTAAAATGGATTTTGGTAAAATAGGCTCAGTAAGTTGTAATTTAACTTAGATTTTTTAATTCTTTCAACCAATTTTTTATAGATTTCTTAAGGTTATATTGTAATTTAAATTTTAAATCTTTGTTTAAGACTTTAGGGTCCATTATGGGGTAAGTTGCTCCTTCGCCTAAATCTTTAATTATAATGTACTTGCCACTATTTTTATTAAAAGATTCTTCTAGTCTTTTTGAGTTTGTTCTAAATGAAGGACAATTATATATATTTTTTAAGTTGGATTGAGCATTTAAAAGTTTGGTGATAATTTCAACTGCGTCCTTTATGTAAATTAAATCTAAAGAAGATGAAACTATAGGGATTGTAATTTTTTTTCTTTTTATTATTGATATAGCCATATCAGATATTCCCGATGCCACTCCTCTATAGTTTAGACCAGGACCAATAATAATAGGGAAACGTATGCCAGTAATGCTCATATTATAATTTTTTATATAATATTTAGTTATTTCTTCGGCTAAGACTTTTGTAAGTCCATAATTAGTTGTAGGAGATAATTTAGAAGATTCTGTCACTTTTTTATATTGATAAAAGGATTCTTCTCCGAAAACTACTGTTGAGCTAGACCAAATTATTTTTATATTATTTTTATTTTTAAGTATGTCTAAAAAGTTTTTAAAGGAATTAACATTTATTAACATAGCTTTTCTAAAATTTTCATTGGCCGCTTTTAATAATCCATTTCCATTTCCTCCCCAGGCTGCAAGCCAAATAATATAGTCCCAGTCTTCCATATTAAGGGACTTTTTGAGATATTTATTATTTTCTACACTGTGTTTGAAACAATGCTTAAGATTATATTTTTTTATTTCTTTAAATTTTACTTTTGTGTCGAGTATAGATATTTCATAATTATTACATGATAGGGACTGAATAAGCCATTTTCCTAAAAATCCTGAGCCTCCTATTAATAAAATTTTCTTTTTATTCATTTTTCATTATTTTAATATATTATCTATCTGTATTATGATGAATATACTATAGATCTATTTTAAAAAATATGTTTTTATATACTGAGTAAAATTGAGGTAGTTATGGAATTAAATAATTTAAAATCTAAGGATGAAAGATTAATCAATTTTAGAAAGACTTATAGAGAGAAAATTGATGGTTGGTATAATGGGTTTTTGCATGTATTTATCATTTATTCTATGGGTGGGCTTTTATTATATTATTATATAAATAGCATTACAAATTTAAAATACTATGAGTTATTAATAATTCCTATTATTTTTCTATTATGCAATATTTTCGAATGGGCATTACATAAATATGTAATGCATAAACCTCGTAATTTTCCTGGAGCACGAGCAATTTATTCTCGACATGTAATGCAACATCATCAGTTTTTTAGTGAAGATGAGATGAGATTTGCAGGAGCACATGATTGGAGAGTTACTTTTTTTCCTCCATATGCGTTAATAGTTTTTACATTAATGTCAATCCCAGGTCTTATAATTTTAAAATTAATTTTTTCAGCAAATGTTGGTTGGTTGTTTATAATTGTAACTACTTCTATGTATTTAATATATGAAACGATGCATTTTTGTTGTCATATAGGTGATAATTTTATTGTACGTAATTTACCATTTGTAAATACATTACGTCGTCATCATGCAGCTCATCATGATCAAGGCCTAATGACAAAAATTAATATGAATTTAACTTTTCCTATAGCGGATTGGCTATTTAAAACTTCTGATTTAAAAAGAGGTTTTTTAGGTCATATTTTTAATGGTTATAGTGAAAAGTATAAAAAATAAGTAAAATAATATGCCAGTTAAATATAAAGTTGTATTATCACTTCTTGTAATTATTGTAGGTTTTGCTGTTATATTTATAGATAATCCAGATTTATCTAGAGTGGCTTTTCTTTATGATTATTATCTATTGCCATTTTCACTTTTATTTAAAAAGTATGGGAATGTAGCAGTAATTCTGATTATTCAATTAATTATGCTCATTGGACTATGGATTTTTCCGGAAGCTAAAGGAAAAATTACTCCGGAGGATACATAATGAGTAAAGATATAATTTCTACAAAAGTATTAGAACCAGGAATTTTATCAGTGATGATAAAAAATCATAAAAAAAGAAATGCGTTATCCAACCATATTAAGACTGAGATGGAAAAAATAGCTTTAAAACTTAGGGATAAAACTGATATTTCAGTAGTGATATTATCAGGAGAAAAAGGCAATTTTTCATCTGGGAATGATATTAAAGAAAAACATGCCTTTGGATCAGGTTTAGATATTGATAAGGCAAGAAATCAAATTCGTTTGGGTTTATATATGTGTAATGCATGGACTAATATTCCTCAAATATCAATTGCTTCTATTGAGGGTGCATGTATAGGAGGAGGGCTTTCTTTGGCTTTATCATGTGATTTTCGATATTGTTCTAATGATTCTTATTTTCATGCCCCAGAAGTAGATTTGGGTATTACTTATTCGTGGGGAACTTTACCTAAATTGTTGTTATTAGTTGGTCCTGTTAAAGCTAAACTTATTGCGTTAGCGTGTAAAAAATTAGTAGCTAAAGAAATTTTAGAATGGGGTTTGTGTGAAGACCTCTCTGAGAACCCTTTTCAGAGGGCATTTGATTTTGCTAAGGAGTTAAAGAAAAAACCACGTATTCCTCAACAAATGGTCAAAGAATCTATAAATAGATTAGTCAATCAAAATCAAATATCTATATATGAACAGGATCAAGTCTTGCTCACTAAAAGAGATGAATAAATTTTAAAATTAATAGGTTTATTAAGATAATTTGCCAAAAAATCATATTTAATATATTATATTTTCGCGGAATTTAGTTGGTTAACTGGAGACCGGGCCGCGCTGTATTTTACAGTTTTTTTTGAAGTATACTACTCTGTAGTTGTTTAAGGAGTTTTCGCCAGTCGAATGTAAGAATTTACAATTTAGTTCTCCTGAATTTATAAGATAAGGAAAGAAAATATGCCAGTAGGTGTTGTTAAGTGGTTTAATCCTAAAAAAGGTTATGGTTTCATTAGCCCTGAAGAAGGTGATAAAGATGCATTTGTTCATATCACTGCCGTTCAAGGGGCAGGACTTGATACTTTAAATGAAGGAGATAAAGTAGAATATGAATTAGTGGAAGGTCAAAATGGTAAAGCTTCTGCTGATAATTTAAAAATAGTTACTTAATTTACTTTTATTAGTCAGGGCCTTTTAATAAGGCCCTGATTTTTAATGTCCTTTTTAATTGTAATGTAAGTTCCTGTTACAATTAATAAACTTCCAATGATTATATTTGCAGATAAAGATTCATTATATAAGAACCATCCTATAATATAGATAATAGGTAGTCTTAGGTAGTCAATTGGCAATACTATAGAAGGTTGGCTGTTTCTAAGAGCATTTGTTAAGCATAGATGAGCACCAAGAGAAGTAAATGCAAGTAAAAGAATAAATATTATATGCTCAGATATATTATAGGATATTTCACCTATAATTAATGATCCTATTATGGTAAATGGTAATTGTATTAAAGACATCCAGAATAATATAGATAGAGTACTATCTGTCTCCGTTAATATTTTTGTATAATTGTGAGCAAAGGCATAGGCAATTGCAGATAATAAAACTATTAAACAATTATTATTTATTTCATTTATGTCTGGTACTAATATTATCCATGTACCTGTTAGTCCTAATATTAAAAGCACTAACTTTGAAAATGTAAGTTTGTCTTTAAAAATAAGTATTGCTATGATAGTTGCCCAAATTGGCATTGTAAATTCAATGGAAAAAACAGTAGCTAGAGGCAATACTGTAATTCCATAAGTCCAGCTTGATTGTCCAATAAAATGAAAAAAGTTTCTAATAAAATTATTCTTTATCTGATTAGTGGCAATGCTAGTATTTTTATTTAAAAATACTAGCATTAAAATGATTATAATACAGAATATGTTTCTAAAATTTTGTATTTCAAATGAACTATAATTGTATGAGAGCTGTCTTATCGAAATTCCCATTAAACAAAAACAAACAACAGTTCCTAACATCCATAGTGTGCCGGATAGGTTTTTGTTTTTAATTTTTTTCATAATAAATAATTTTTTTTAATTCTTAATAACTTTATAATTATATTTGTTATTTTATAAAATGGTATTACCTTATAACTTATATAAAAGAAATAATATATAAGGATAATATGACTTATTTAAAATATAAAAAATCTAGAAATAATAATTCATTATTATTAGGTATATCTATAATATTGTTGTTTGCAACTTTATTACTTTTACTACTTGGTGTAGTTGGATTTAGGTTTAATTTTATTTCTGCTGGATATGCATTATTAACTTTGACGAAGTACGCAATATATATTTCTTTTGCTACTAATTTTATAAGCTTAGTTTCATTAGGATATTCTTTGAATTTAGAAAGAAAATTTTTTCCACTATTGGTTTCTGTATTCTGTTTTTGTATTAGTTCTCTAATAATAATGCAATCTTATGGTCATTTAATGAATTTAAAAAGTTCTCCCTATATAAACGATTTAAATACTAATTATGACGAAATAATAAATTTTAAAGTTTCTAAACATTCTATTCCTGATATTAATTCTTATATAATTCAAGAATATGGAGGATTCAATAGGCCATATACTAATTTAAAGTCTCTATATGTTAAGGATAAAAGCTTTGAAGAGGTATATCTTTTGTCATATTCAATTATAGAAAGTATGGATATGAAGATTTCTTATGAGAATCTAGAAGAGGGAATAATTGAAGCCGTTGATAAAAGTTTTTGGTATGGTTTTAAGGATGATTTTATAATTAGAATTGAAATGCTAATTTCTGGAAATATTAGATTGGATATAAGATCGGCATCTAGAGTTGGAAGAAGTGATTTTGGTGAAAATTATAAAAGGATAAGGACATTTATAGAAGTCTTTAATAATAAAAATATTTAGTTACAGTTTGTGCAAATATATTCCATTATAGAATCTTCATCAGGTTTAAATTTTAGTCCTTTCCATCTACCTGATTTATCGTAAGTTATATAGTATTTTATTTCTCCATCTATATACCAAGTATTTTCATTTATCTTAGAAACATTTATATCTACAATTTCTCCAGTAAGTAAATTTATAATTGAGTTAGATTCTATTTCTTCTGGATTCCAATGTACTGAAGGGAAAGAAATTTTACTGATATTTGTTTCTCCCTCTTTATTAGTTATTTTTAATTCCTTATCATTAATTCTTTCAATAATAATTTTAAATTCGTCTCCATCATCATCTACATAGCCTTCATATTTTTGTAATGTGTGATTAATCCAAAGTGATTTTGCAGAGTATTGAAATTCATAATCTAATAGTAATAAATAGGGAACTTCGACATATCCAGAGGTGAGTACTTCATAACCATTATCTATTCTATGAAATTCTACCTTGTGCCATCCTACTTCTTTTTTTTCTTCATCTTCATCATCTAAATCGTATCTAAGTATTTTGAATGTTATTTGTGATTTTTCATATAAACAAAAGGGAAAATCATTTGAATTAATGCAGTCATTGTCAAAGGACATAGCACTATTGTTAAAATAGAGTATAATAGATAAATATAGAATTATTATTTTGATTAGGTTCATTTAAATTATGTGATCAATCATGTAAATTATATATAATTTTTTTTAACATATTTGCTGTTATAACGGAATATATATTTAATGTTTCATAACTATATAATACTACTTAGGCCAAAACATTGGATAAAAAATCTATTAATATTTTTTCCAATTTTATTTAGTCCTTTCCAATTACAAAGTAATGCAATTTTGAATTCATTTATTGCATTTTTTTTATTTTGTGTGGCAGCTAGTTCTATATATGCTTTCAATGATGTGGTGGATTATAAAAATGATAAAAATAATATTAGAACAAAAATCAGACCTATTGCAAATGGATTAATTACTAGAAAAAATGGAATATTTTTTTCAATATTATTGTGTTTTATTTCACTTTTTTTAGCTCTAATTTTAATACCAGAAATTTTTATATATTTAGTTGCTTATATTTTACTTAATATTCTCTATAGTTGTATTTTTAAATATATAATATTGCTTGATATTGTTTTTGTTAGTTCAGGATTTTTGTTAAGAATTATTACTGGCGGTATAGCAACTAACATAGATCAATCAATTTGGACTTTATTAATTATCTTATTTGCGTCTTTAAGTTTGGCTACTGGAAAACGATTAGGCCACTTAATGAAGGATAAAAATTATTTATCAGCTAATTGGAGTAAAATTTTATTACAAATAATGTTAAGTATTTCATTAATTTTAACATTAATTTGTTATATAGCTTTTTCTTTTGATTCTGCAGTTATTGAAAGGCATGGCAATAATTATATTTGGGTATCAATAATACCATTTTTTGTCTTATTCATAAGATATTTTTATATCTCATTTATCGGAAAATATATGGGAGATCCTACAGATGCGATATTAAGAGATATTTATTTACAGGTATTTTCAATCTTATGGATAATAATAATATTTTTTCTAATAATATTGTGATATTCATATCTATTATAGTTTAATGATTGGGCGATTAACTCAGGGGTAGAGTGTCTCGGTGACATCGAGGAAGCCATTGGTTCAAATCCAATATCGCCCACCATTGAGATATTTAACGGGGTGTATTTTGAAATTTATTATTTTTATAAGTCTTTCCCTTTATTTTATAAATCACTGTTTGGGTTTTGATGAGTTAGATGTTCAAAAATTTCTCAAAAATGGAGAATGTAAAAATTGCGATTTAACTGATGCTGATTTTTCTGAACAATATTTAGATAAGGCTATAATAATAAACTCAGATTTGTCTGGTGCAAATTTTAACAATGTTAAAATGGCCGTAGCTTATATTAAATCAAGTAATTTTTCTAAAGCTAGTTTTTTAAATGCTGATATGCCAGTTTCTTTTATAGAAGATTCTATATTTGTTGATGCAAAATTTAATGATGTCAATTTTACATCTTCTGAAATAAAAAATTCAGATTTTTCTAATAGTTATTTTTCTCATGCAAAACTGTATGGTACTACGTTTAGTAACTCTATATTTGATAATGCTCAAATTATTTCTTCTAATTTTCAAAAAGCTATTTTGACATCTTCTTCTTTTAAAAACACCAATTTTAATAAAACATTTTTATCTTTAGCATTAATTGATAATGCTCATTTGGAATTTGCTAATTTAACTGAGTGTAAAATTAGAGGAACTAATTTTAGTAATTCTCATTTAAATAATGCTAATCTTAGTAAAAGTTCTTTTAGGCGATCTATATTCTTTAAAGCTGATTTGACTAATATTATTTATAACAAAGCTAATTTTTATAAATCTAATTTTACATCGGCTACCATGGTAAATATAGAAGAGGATGATTTGCATTTTAAGAGAGCTATTTTATGTAGGACTAAAATGAAAAATAAAATTGTGAATAGAGACTGTATGAATTAATTAGAAGTAGATATAATTTCATCTTTTAAAAATTGTTTAATTTCAGATTCAGAATAGTTTAATTCTTTTAGAATTTCTATACTGTTTTCTCCTAATAATGGGGCCAATTGTTCTCCATTTGTAGGGGTTTCAGAATATATAGCAGCTGGTCTTGGTGCTCTTATTTTACCAAAATTTTTACTCTCATTAATTTTAATAATTTTATTTGTAACAACTTGTTCATTCTCTAAGAGTTCAGTTCTTGATAAAATTGGTGCAGCTGGTACTTCATTTTCATGAAATTTTTTTAGTATATTTTCTGCATTATGATTTAGAATTTCTTTTCCGATTTCTTCTCTTCTTTCAGTTTTGTGTAAAATTCTTTGCCTTGCATTATTAAACCGTTCATCAATTAATAAATCTTTCCTGTTCATAGCATTGCAAATGCCTAACCATTCTTTATCTGTGACTGCTCCAGCTGTAATATATTTATCATCTTTAGTTTTATAAACTAAATCTAGCCCTAATTGACCATCAGTAGGATCTCCTTCTTTATTTACAAATGATAAGGCGGCACTACCTTCTGGCCAAAGATAGGCAATCATGACATCTAGCATAGCAATTTTAATATGTTGACCTTTTCCATGTTTTTCTTTGTAAAATAAAGCAGAGCTTATTGCTTGTGCCGCTGTCAAAGCAGTAGTTTTATCTGGAATAATAGTTCTTACCATTTTGGGTATTTTAGTTTCTTTATCTCTTTGAATATCAGCTAAACCTGATAATGCTTGAATAATAGGATCGTATACTCTTTGGTCAGAATAAGGACCACTCTCGCCAAAACCACTGATTGATACGTAAATTAGTTTTGGGGATATTTTTCTTAGTTTTTCTTCTCCTAAGCCCATTCTTTCTGCAACCCCTGGTCTAAAATTTTGCACAAATACGTCTGCTTCCTTAATTAGGTTCCTAAGAATATTAATTCCTTTTTTATCTTTTAAATTTAAAGTAAGAGATCTTTTGCTTCTGTTACAACATAAAAAAGAATTAGTCATCCCTTGATTATTTGTACCAACTTTACGCATTAATTCACCTTCTAAAGGCTCTATTTTTATTACATCTGCTCCTTGATCTCCAAGATACATAGTTGCTACTGGCCCTGATACCATAGCAGTTAAATCTAGAATTTTAATGCCTTTTAAAGGTCCCGTATTATTCATGATAAATTCCTATTATTCTTAGACTTTTATTTTTTTATAATCTTCAAGCGTACTATATCCATACGTTTCTGTCATAGCTTTAATATATTGTTTTCTTTGAGTTGCTCTATTATAGTAAGATTGAATATTTTTACTTTTAATTTCTATATTATATAATTTTATAACTTGTAAACAGCTCATAAACATAATGTCAGCGCAACTAGGATTTCTTCCGATTAGCCAATTTTTACCAGGAACATCTCGGTCACAAGCATTTAACATTTTGCGAACATGTTCTTTTGCTGTTTTAATAGCATTAGGTGCTTCTCCATATAGGTTTGATAATCCCCCATTTTCTACAAGTTGATGTCTTCTTATAATATAAACACCAAGTGCATCAAGTTCCATAGCACAAAAATAAGACCATTCATCAATTTTAGCTATATCTTTTGGTGAGTTAGGAACTAAAAAGTCAGAGGGTTTATTAAAATTCTCAGTTATATATTTCATAGCAGCAGCGCTTTCATTAATATATATGCTATTATGCTTAAATAAAGGAATTTTTCCTTTAGGGTTCATTTCTAAATATTCCTTCGTTTGCGTTTCTCCAGTGCGTGACCCTATTTTATAACTTTTATATTTTAAACCATACTCTTCTAAGGCCCAGTATATTCTAAATGGCCTGAAAGTCATATGTCCCCAAATTTCTATATTTTGATCAGCCAAAGTAGTTCTCCATAAAATGCATAATTGTAGTTTAAAATTAGCAATTGTTAAAATATAAATTTTATAAGAGCATACAATTTATTTATTTTATAATCTATAATTATATATAGCCGTTTGGACAAGTTTTGAGTGACATAAATTTCAAAAATTTAGGTATGTTTTTAATCATACTATTTGGTTTTGTTTTAAATGTAGTAAGTATGCAAGTTGTTGGTTCTTCTATTAGAAATCTTCAAGGTGCATTGAACGTTGGATTAGATCAAGTTTCTTATGTAATGTCTGCTTATCTAATGGCAGAGGTAGTGATTATACCTTTTGCAGGTTGGTTATCACGTTTATTGTCAATAAGAACATTATTTCTTATAGCTTTGTCAGGGTTTTTAATAGCTTGTATAGGATGTGCAAGTACAAATAATTTTTATGTTTTAGTAACTTTTAGAGTAATGCAAGGTTTTTTTGGCGGGGCTTTAATGCCTCTAATGTTTTCATGTATATATATACTGTTTACACCAAAGCAGTTACCGTTTGCTCTGGCACTTACGGCAACAGTAGGAGTTTCTTCTATTGCATTTGGTCCCGCAATAGGAGGTTTTATGACAGAGATGATTAGTTGGAGGTGGATGTTTTTATATAATTTACCAATAGGTATTGTAGTATTAATTTTGGCGATAATATTTATTGATTTAAAGGAAAAGGAACCAGAGTTAGCTAAACAAATAGATTACTATGGTATTATATTGTTAGCGATAGGTCTTTTGTCGTTATTAATTGTTTTACAAGAAGGTTCTAGATTAGATTGGTTAAAAGCTACAGAAATTAGACTGGCAACAATTTTATCAATAACTTGTATGATTTTATTTTTTGTAAGAGAGTTTACTGCAAAATATCCAATTATAGACTTAAAAGTATTTACTAATAGAAATTTTACAATAGGGTGTATAAATGTCGTAGTTTTTGGAGTTTCTATATATGCTCCTATATTTTTGTTACCAGTATACTTAGGTGAGGTTAGGGGAATAGGACCTTGGGAGATAGGCATAATGGTTTCTGTTATGGGTTTAGCATGGATGGCAACAGGACCTTTTGTGGGTATGTTGATTAATGTGTTTGGAGCTAAAGCATTAATATTTATGGGTTGTGTGCTTACTATTATTGGAACTTGGAATTTATCATATTTAACAGCGGAATTTGGTTTTGAAGAACTGTTCTGGCCTCAAGTATTAAGAGGAATAGGGTCTCAATTATTATGGATTGGAAACCAGTACATTGCAATGTTATTTGTTTCAGGAGTAGGTGTTCAGAATGCTGCTTCTGTTTTTAATTTAGTATTAAGATTAGGTGGAGCTATCTCTATAGGAGTGGCAAATATCTTTTTAGAAAAAATGAGAATAATTTACTATGGGGATATTACTAATATAATGTTGAATGGTCCTCAAATTATTTCTGGTGTTAAGAAAAAAATAGAAGGGCTTTTTAGCACTTTACCTATGATATCTAATTTAAATCCTGAGTATAAGACTATTATTGCTGCTGAAATGCTAGGCCAAAGAGAAGGGTTTATAATGGCAATAAATAATATAACTTTTATAATAGTATGGGTTGCTTTCATTCCAATATTATTATTGCCACTATGTAAAAATCAAAAAAATTAATTTAACCTCTTCTTTCCATGTATCCTTGTTCTGAGAATGGAGCTCTTTCTCTAACATCGTTTTTAAAAGATATCCAAGAGTTATAAATTCTTTGATTAATTTCGCCTTCATTTGCAGTTTCAGCTACTACTTCTTGGCTTATTTTAAACATTTCTTTATATACTTTTTCAGGAAAATTATCTATTTGAACTCCATACTTGTTTATAAGTACTCTTTGAGCCTCACTATTTCCTTTAGTAAATTCTGCTAACATTCTATTATTTTCAGAAATACAGGCATGTTCTACAATGTTTTGCAGGTTTGTAGGAAGAGCATCATATTCATTTTTATTTATCATACATTCTGTATGTGTTCCTGGTTCATGAAAACCAGGTCCATAATAAAATTTTGCTGCTTGATAAAAGCCAAAAGCTAAATCATTATATGGTCCTACCCATTCTGTAGCATCAATAGCTCCTGATTCTAAAGCAGGCATTATTTCGCCGCCAGGTAGAGCTATAGCTGTAGCTCCCATTCTATTAATTACTTCAGCACCTAATCCAGGCATTCTCATTTTTAAACCTTTAAAGTCTTCAAGAGAATTTATTTCCTTTTTAAACCATCCACCCATTTGTACTCCTGAATTACCTCCTAAGAATCCTTTTAGGTTAAATTTTGAATACAGTTCATCCCATAATTCTTGACCTCCTCCATAATGAATCCAAGCATCATGTTCTTGTGCTGTTAGACCTCCAGGCACAGTAGCAAAAAATGGCGTAGATCTATTCTTATTAATCCAATAATAACTTGCACCATGACTCATTTGGGCTGTTCCCTGGCTAACTGCATCAAAACATTCAAAAGGAGGCACTAATTCTCCGGCAGCGTATAATTTAACAGTAAGATTTCCATCTGACATAGAAGTTATAGAATCAGCAATTCTTTGCGCTCCAGTGCCGAGTCCAGGAAAGTTTTTTGGCCATGTTGTAACCATTTTCCATTCAATTTTACCTTTATTTATATTAGGAGCCTTATTATTTTTAACTTTTTTTTGAGATTCGTCTCCGCAGGAGGCAGCTGAAACTAGTAAGGCTCCTGCTGCGAGTGATTTAAGAATTTTTCTTCTATGCATAATAATTTCTCCTATAATGTTTCATAAGCTTCTGCTCTAGCTTTCATGTAGCCATAATCACTATACTTTTGATATTTCATAGATTGTAGCAAGAAATTATTCCAACTATCAAATATTCTTTTATGCGATTCTCCTAAATTAGCAGTTTCTTCTACTACTTCTTTAGAAATCTTAAACATGTTATTTAATACATCTTTTGGAAAAGATCTTACATCAACACTATGTTTTTCTTTTAGAACACTTAAAGAGTGACCATTATTAGCAAAGTATTCTGATGGAGCTTCTAAAGCAGATGCATGACATGCATCTCTAATTATTGATTTTAAATCATTAGACAAAGAATCAAATTTTTCTTTATTCATAATTAGTTCATTTGAAGTTCCTCCTTCATGAAAACCTGGCCCGTAGTAGTATTTTGCTACTTTATAAAATCCTAAGGCTAGATCATTCCAAGGACCAACCCATTCTGCTGCATCAATAACTCCCGATTGTAAGGCAGGCATGATTTCTCCTGCTGGCATATTTACTGCTGTTCCTCCCATCCTATTTACAACTTCTGCTCCTAGGCCAGGCATTCTCATTTTAATTCCTTGAAAATCATTCATAGAATTAATTTCTTTTTGAAACCATCCTCCCATTTGGACACCTGTATTTCCTGCTAGAAAACTTTTTACTCCAAATTCAGCATAAAGTTCATCCCATAATTTTTGACCACCACCAAAAATTATCCAAGCAGCCTTTTCCATGGCAGTCATTCCACCAGGAACAGTACAGAAAAAAGGAATAGCCTTATGCTTAGATATCCAATAATAAGGTGCAGCGTGGCCACATTCTGCTGTACCTTCTCTAACAGCATCAAATACTTCAAATGCAGGGACTAATTCTCCTGCAGCAAAGTTTTTTATTTCTAATTTACCTCCAGAAGCTTCAGTAATTCTTTTAGCTAGTTTTTGAGAGTGAGTTCCTCCTCCAGGAAAATCTCTTGGCCAGCAAGTAATCATTTTCCATTGGATAGTTCCTTTTGATATAGATGCAGTTTTTGCTGGTTTTTCAGGAGTTCCTCCATTTACATTCTCTTTACAGCTTGCTAATAGACCAGCAGCGGTTGTTAAAGCCGTTGCTCCAATTAATATATGTCTACGTTTAAAAAGTTTTTTATCTTTATTCACCTTTACCTCCTTTATTATCTTTAAAGTCAATCCATTTATTATTAATGAGTTTTTGTAAGCCAGAAAAACGACTTTTGTATGCCATTTTTGGAGCATCCTTTATCCAATAACCTAAATATACATAATTTAAGCTTAATTTTTTAGCTTCTTCAATATGCCAGTCTATTATCCAAGTTCCAAGACTATCATGAGGTCTATTTGTTTCAAAAAATTTATATATTCCACTTAAGCCATCTTTTACTTTATCAGTAAGGCTTGCTGCAATTAATAAATTATTTTCCCTAAATTCATATACATAAGTTTCTACAGGAGTATCTTCAATCATAGCCCTAAATTCAGAAAAAGTCATTTCTGCCATGTCGCTATCAAAATGTCGAAATTTTTGGTATTTATTAAATAAATCAAATTGTTCTCTAGTAGCTATGGGAGGCCTTTCAATCTGTATAATATTTGTTAATCTTTTTTTTATTTTTTTTATTGAACGATTAGGTTTGTATCTATTTACATTTATTCTTACGGGTACGCATGCATTACAGTCATTACAGGCAGGTCTATAGGCTGTTCTATGTGATCTTCTAAATCCTGCATTTGTTAAAATAAAATTTATTTCATTTTTATTAGGGCCAGATATTTCGGTTATAATTTTTTTTTCATCTTTTTCTGGTAAATATGGACACGCTTGTGGAGAAGTTCCATAAAAAATTTGTAAGGGCTTTTTAATGCTTATTGTCATAATTTTAATTTACCTTAAATTTATAAATTAAGATAGATTATAATACCAAGGAGCAAATAAACTAAATGAAATCCAGCATAAAATGGTTAAAGGAATTCCTCCTTTGATAAAGTGTTGAAATTTGTAATTTCCAGCAGCCATGACTAATAGGTTTGTTTGGTATCCATAAGGAGTTGCGAATGAACAATTGGCAGCGAGAATAATAGTTATGACAAAAGGCATTGGATCAATATTTAACATATTAGCTAAAGATATTCCTAAAGGCATAAATAAAGCAGCGCTTGCATTATTTGTTAAAAAATTAGTCATTACAGCTACTACTAAAAATAATACAGATATTACAATTGAAGGGTTTGTGTTAGAAAGATTTTCTAGTAGAAAAAATGCACCGTATTGCGCTAAACCTGTAGCTTCAATAGCATTACTTAAAGCTAACATAGCTACTATTGTTAAGAATATATGTCTATTTAAAGAGTTAATAGCTCTTTCAGCACTTAAAACACGTGCAGCTAACATAGCTGATGCTCCTATCAGAGCTGCTGCTACACTGGGAATAATTCCTGTAGCTATTGTAAAAATAGTAAATAAAAATATTGCCAAAGATCTACGAGCATATTTTTTTCTAGGAAGAATACTTGAAGTATAATCTAACAAAATTATATCAGAAAAATCTTTAAGATTTTCTATTGATTTTTTGGACCCTTGTATTAGAAGAACGTCTCCATCTTCTAGCATTATATTTGTAATTTGATCTCTAATCATTTGGGAATTTCTTTTTATTCCTAATACAATACAATTTGTTAATTTTCTGAAACGTGTGTCTTCTAATTCCCTACCAGTCATTCTAGATTGAGGAGAAATTAATACTTCTACTAATATTTGTTCTCCTGATAAGTGTTTAATATCATTTTTTTCAAAATAATGTTCTTCTGCATTTTCAACAGTTGGATGTAATTGATCACCAAATTTTATTAATGCATTCTCTATTATTTTTCTTTCAGCTGAAACAACAATGATGTCTTCATTTTGAATGATAGTTTTATAATGAGGTGATATAGAGTGTTCCCCTCTTTGAATCATTAAAATATGCATATTTTCTAATGATTCTAATTTTCCTTTTTTTATTTCTTCTCCAATTAGTTCACTATCATGATTTATTTCTATCTGTGCCATAAATTCATTATTTACTGATGTGATGTCCATAGAAGATTTTTTTCGGTCAGGCATAATTTTAGGTAAAATAAATATTACAAAGAGAATTCCTGGAATAGCTATTGATAAACCTGGAATAGTTACAGAAAAAAAGTTAATTTGATTCACTCCTAAGTTATTTGCAACTTCTGCTCCTATTATATTAGTGCTAGAACCTACTAAAGTAGTCATTCCTCCAAGGATACCTGCATAACTAAGAGGAATTAAAGCTTTGCTTATAGATAAATTCATTTTTTCAGCAATTATAGTAAGCAATGGAATAAATATTATAATTATAGGTGTATTATTCATTATGCTTGATATGATAGCTGCTATAAATAATAGTATTATTAAAAGTGAGTTTTTATCTGTTTTAAAATCTCTATTTAGATGCATTATATTATCTACAAATGTATTCAATATGCCTGTAGAGTATACTCCTTGAGCAACAACTAATAATCCCATAATAGTTAAAAGTCCTTGATTAGAAAATCCAGCTATAAAATCATCGAATTTTAGTCCTTCTACAGGGAAAAGTTCGAATAAAAAGAACAATAGACCAAGTACAGAAATGGAAACAGCATCTATAGGAAATTTTTTCCAAGAATATCCAACTATTGCAAAGATAATCAAAGATAAGGATAAAAACATTTCAAAAGAAAAAGTCATTTATTAGTTTTCTTTATTTTCTAAATTAAATTCTTTTATAAGCATTTCTCTATTTTCATCTAATGAAGGAACTTTTTCTCTACTTATAGGATCTCTATGAGAAGACATTTTAATAGGATTTCCAGCAACTTTAAAGTTTTCTAGAACTCTATCATTAATACTGACCAGCATATTTCTTGCAGTTATTTGTTCAGAATTTATTGCTTGTTCTATATTATTTAATGGACCAACAGGAATATTGTTTGCTTCAAGTTTTTTTATCCAGAATTCAATATTATTTGTTAAGAAAGATTTTTCTAATTCTGATTTTAATTCAGTTACATTTTCAACTCTTTTAGAGTTTGAAATAAACCTTTTATCTTTTTTTAAAGTTTCATTATTTATTGCGTCACAAAGCCTTTTAAACATTAAATCATTTCCACAGGCCATTACAATATATCCATTAGAACATCTATAACATTCAAATGGTGCAATAGCTGGGTGGCGAGACCCTCCGGGAGGTGGGTTTTGTCCTGTAGCAAAATAACGTGAAATTGCATTTTCTAAAATTGCTATTTGACAATCTAACATTGATACATCTATAGATTGACCTTTTTTACCATTTTTTCTATCTAGTAATGCTGATAAAATTCCAATAGTTGTAAATAACCCTGCAGTAATATCTCCTATAGAAGTTCCTACTCTTACAGGTTCTTGCCCTTTATGACCAGTTACACTCATAAGACCACCCATGCCTTGAACTATCATGTCGTAGGCAGGTTTTTTTGCCCACGGGCCTGTTTGTCCAAAACCACTACAGGATGCAAATATTAAATTAGGATATTTTTTCTTTAAGGTGTTAAAACCATAACCTAATTTTTCCATTGTTCCAGGTTTGTAATTTTCAATCAATATATCTGCTTTACGTAGAAGGTTATTGAACAATAATTTATCCTTATTATTTTTAAGGTCTAATTTTATACTTTCTTTTCCTCTATTTAATGATGCGAAGTATGCAGATTGGTTTTTTATAAATGGGCTAAATTCTCGAGAATCATCTCCATTAGGAGGTTCTACTTTTATAACCCTTGCGCCTAAATCAGATAAGATCATGGAAGTATAAGGGCCTGCTAGTACCCTTGTTAAGTCTATTACTATAAGGTCTTTTAATGGGCCATTATTATTTATATTATTCATTTTATATTTCTACTTTATTTGTTATATTCTGTTTCTTATTTATTTTTAATTATAACATATAAAACCTAAGTTTTTATATTCATAAATTGTACGCTATAAAACTGTATGGTATTAAAATAATATGAAGGTAAAAATTATATTCATTTTGAGTTTACATTTTACTATAATTTTTTCGGTTTTTGCAGATGATAATAGTATTTATAGTTACTCATTACCGTGTTTAGGTTGTCATGGAATTAAAAATAGTTCCTCTATCCCTAATATTTATGGCCTAGATGAAGCATATATTTATTCTGCTTTGTTAGAATATAAATTAGATAAAAGAGATCATTATTTAATGAGTATTATTGTTAAAGCTTATGATGATAAGAAATTAAAAATTATTGCGAAATATTTTTCTTTAAAAGGTAAGATTCATGAATAGAAGACAACTTTTAAAATATTTTTTTAATTTATCTATTTTGAGTGCAAGCAGTTCTTTAATGAAGGTAAATACTTCTTTTGCAAAACACTCTGGTAAAGTTGTAATTCTTGGAGCTGGTTGGGGTGGTTTAAGTGCAGCTAAAACTATTAAAATGTTAAACCCTTCAATTGACGTAACGATTATAGAAAAAAATAAAAATTTTCAATCTTGTCCAATTTCAAATTGGGTGATAGGGCAAATAAAGTCTATGGAAGATATCACTTTTAGTTTTAATACTCTTAAAAATAAGTATGCAATTAATTTTATTCATGAAGAAGCTAGTCAGATTGATTTTGATAAGAAAAAAATCAGCACCAATAATTTCAATATTCAATATGATAAAATAATTTTATCACCAGGAATAATGTTAGATTATACAAATATTGAAAATTGGAACGAAAATAGTTATGAAATTTTTCCTTCTGCCTGGAAAGCAGGAAATGAGACCATTTTATTGTCACAACAAATTCAAAATGTAAAAGATGGAGGAACTGTTGTTCTTTCTATTCCATTGAGCCCTTATAGATGTCCTCCTGGACCATATGAGCGTGCATCTTTAATTTCGTCTTATTTAAAAAGAAATAAGAAGAGAACTAAGTTAATTGTTTTAGATGCAAATGAAAAAATAGTTTCAAAAGGTGCATTATTTAAAGAAGCTTGGGATGAATATTATTCAGATATAATTGAGTATAGACCTAATTCAGGAGTGGTTGGAGTAGATAATTCATCAAAAACTTTAATGACAGATTTTGATGATATAAAGTGTGATGTCGCTAATTTAATACCAGCACAGTCTGTTGCCAGTATTTTAAGAAAAAATAATTTAGTGGCACAAGGACAAAATTGGGCTTCAGTAGATCCTTTTGATTTTAGTTCTAGTTTTGTAAAAGATGTTTTTATTATTGGAGATTCTACTTCCCAATCTAGTGTAGGAAAAGTTCCAAAATCAGGATATATAGCAAACTCTATGGGTAAAGTTTGTGGATTAGCTGTTGTTTCTGAATTAGCTGATTTAGAAAAATTAACACCTTCAATGATTAATACTTGTTATAGTTTAGTTTCTCCTGAAGAGGGAATATCGGTTAGTGCTGTTTATACTTATGGTTCTAAGGATAAAAAAATTATAAAAATTACTTCTGGTTTGTCTCCTAATCGTTCAGAACTTATTAAAGATAATGCTTGGGATTGGGCTCAAAATATATGGGAGGATATGTTGCTTTAATTATCTTTAATGGGAATAGGTTTGCCCGAATTATTTATTGATACGTAGACAAATTTTCCTTCTGTTACCTTTATCTTTTGGTTTTCATTTAATTCATCATTTTTTCTCGTTACATAAGTTTGTATATCTATTGTTATAGAAGTATTTCCTATTGAGACTAGTTTTGTATAAAAACTTACTATATCTCCTACCATAATTGGTTTATGAAATCTCATTTTGTCTACAGCGACAGTTGTCATTCTTTTTTTAGAAATTTGACTAGCTAAAACTCCTCCTGCTAAATCCATTTGGCTTAATACCCATCCACCAAAAATATCTCCTGAAGGGTTTGTATCAGCAGGCATTGCTACGGCTCTAATAGAAGGGATTTTATTTATTAAATTGTTCATTGTCTTACATTTATATAAATTTTAAGGAATAGCAATTAAATAAACATTAAAAATATTGTAATTCATATAAAAATGTATAACAATTAAGCACAGTAAAATTTTATTGCCTAATAATTAATCATATAATATGTGCATATAATAACAAATACAGGTTTTAAGCGATATATTAATTGGCATGAAAATTGCTTGTATAATAAAGTGAGAATTAATTTTAAAAATAAAGGAGATAAATATGAAAACTATACAAATGCTTATAACTATTTTTGTTATTATGATTGTTTCGTCATTAAGTATAGCAGCTGATACAATTAAAGTAGGTGTTCTTCACTCATTATCTGGGACGATGGCAATAAGTGAAACTACTTTAAAAGACACTGTCCTTATGATGGTAAAAGAGCAAAATAATAAAGGAGGTTTATTAGGTAAAAAATTAGAAGCTGTTGTTGTAGATCCAGCATCAGATTGGCCATTATTTGCCGAGAAAACAAGAGAATTAATGGAAGTTCATGAAGTAGATGTTATATTCGGATGCTGGACTTCTGTTTCAAGAAAATCTGTTCTACCAGTCATTGAAGAATTAAATGGTTTACTTTTTTATCCAGTTCAATATGAAGGGGAAGAATCATCTAAAAATGTTTTTTATACAGGAGCTGCTCCAAATCAACAAGCTATTCCAGCAGTAAACTATTTTATGGATGAATTAGGTGTAGAAAGATGGGTATTAGCAGGGACTGATTATGTATATCCTAGAACTACAAATAAGATTTTAAAAGAATATCTTATTAGTAAAGGTGTAGCAGAAAAAGATATAATGATAAATTATACTCCATTTGGTCATTCAGATTGGCAAACTATTGTTGCAGATATAAAATCTTTTGGGTCAACTGGAAAGAAAACTGGGGTTATTTCTACTATTAATGGGGACGCAAACGTACCTTTTTACAAAGAATTAGGAAATGTTGGAATTGACGCAACAGATATTCCAGTAGTTGCTTTCTCTGTAGGAGAAGAAGAATTAGCAGGCTTAGATACAGGACCATTAGTTGGACATTTAGCTGCTTGGAATTATTTTATGAGTTCAGATTCTGAGGAAAATGATAATTTTATTTCTGCTTGGCATAAATTTACAGGTGATGAAGATAGAGTAACTAATGACCCTATGGAAGCTACCGTAATAGGATTTAACATGTGGGCAAAAGCAGTTGAAATATCTGGTACAACTGATGTGAATAAGGTTAGACCTACAATGTATGGGTTAACTGTACCAAATTTGACTGGTGGAATAGCAGTGATGAATACTAATCATCATTTAACAAAACCAGTTCTAATTGGAGAAATATTAGAGGATGGACAATTTGAAATTGTTTATGAAACGCCTGCTGGTGTAATTGGTGACGCCTGGACAAATTTTCTTGCTGAATCAGCTAATATAGTTGCAGATTGGACACCTCCTATATCATGTGGAAATTATAATATTAAAACTGGCAAATGCTCAGGTCAGAATTATTAAGTTAATATATTAAACTTAATAAGTTAGGTTAAAATGAAAAATTTTGTAAAGCTTATATTATTAATATTAATATTAATTAATATGAGTAATAATGTTTATGCCGATAGTATTGATGAAATAATATTTGCTTTACAAAAGTCTAATTTTTCTGAAAAAGAAGTGCTTATAACTAAGTTAGGAGACATACAAACAAATAAGTCTTTAAAAGTTTTAAAATCTTTGGAAAAAGGAAGTATATATTATATTAAAAAATCAAGGATTAATGTATTTGCTATAAAGGTTGATAAAAAATATGAATTAACAGATATAAGTACTGGTAAAAATCTAGGTTTATCAAAAAAAAATAAAATAAAGAGAATAAGTTTAAATAATAAATTACGAAAATACACTAGAACTATAATTGCAAAATCTTCTTTACATTCAGATAATAAAAAAATCAGAATTGAAGCAGTAAAAACTATTTTTCAGAGTAACTCAATAGAATTACTTCCCTTAATTAGTCAAGCTTTAGAAAATGAAAAAAATAAAAGTGTTATAAGGGAATTATTAAAAACTCAAGCTAGTTTATCATTACTTTCTGAAGATAAACTATTAATAAATAAAAGTTTAGATTATTTAATGAAGATTACAGATCCTGAAATTATATCTATAGTTAATCAATTTATAGAGAAATATAAAACTAATGATTTATATAAAGTAGAAATTATCAAAGCAAATAATTTATTGGATAAAATTAATAGTGATATAAAATTCTATAAACTTCTAGAAAATTTATTTTTTGGTTTAAGTTTAGGATCTATTTTATTTATTGCAGCAGTTGGGTTAGCCATTACATTTGGGGTAATGGGCGTAATAAATTTGGCACATGGTGAAATGATCATGATTGGTGCTTATACCACGTATGTTACTCAACTTATATTTCCTCAGTTTATAGAATATTCATTATTTATTGCTTTACCTTTGTCATTTTTGATAGCTGGATTAATAGGAGTTTTAATTGAAAGATTAGTAATAAGGCATCTTTATGGTAGACCATTGGAAACTTTATTAGCAACTTTTGGTATTTCTTTATTTTTACAGCAGTTAGTAAGAAGTATTTTTTCACCTATAAATATGCCAGTTATTTCACCTCAATGGATGAGCGGTATGTTTAATGTACACCCTGCATTATCTTTATCTTACGGAAGATTCTATATTTTAATATTTAGTATAATTGTGTTTATAGCCTTATTAATTTTATTAAGAAAATCTCATTTTGGTGTAGAGATAAGAGCTGTTATGCAAAACAGACCTATGGCTCGGGCAATGGGCATTAAAACTAAATGGATAGATTCTATGACTTTTGGATTAGGGTCAGGAATAGCAGGTATTGCAGGGGTAGCATTATCACAAATAACCAATGTAGGTCCAAATCTTGGACAAAGTTATATTATAGATTGTTTTATGGTTGTTGTATTTGGAGGCGTTGGCAACATATGGGGAACACTATCTGGAGCATTTTTACTTGGAATAGGAAATAAATTTTTGGAACCATACTCAGGGGCTGTTTTAGCAAAGATTATTACTTTAATTTTCTTAATAATATTTATTCAAAAAAGACCTAAGGGAATGTTTGCACTTAAAGGCAGAGCTGCAGAAATAAATCAATGATATCTAATTTTATAATTTTAAATATATTAAGAGGAGATATAAGAACAAAAGCTTTTTTATTGATCTTATTATTTCTAGCTATAATTGTACCATTATTAAATATTTATGTTCCCGCAGGTAGTTTGTTTCATTTAACGGACTATCATATTAGTTTATTTGGAAAATATTTAACCTATGGCTTACTTGCATTATCTTTAGATTTAATATGGGGCTATTGTGGAATATTAAGCCTAGGTCATGGAGCATTTTTTGCATTAGGAGGATATTGTATAGGTATTCATTTTATGCGAGAAATTGGACCAAGGGGAGTTTACGGAGATCCAATTTTACCTGATTTTATGGTTTTTCTAAATTGGAGCGATTTGCCTCTAGCATGGTATGGCTTTGATAGCTTTATTTATACATTATTAATGATTATTATAGTGCCTGGATTATTAGCTTTTATTTTTGGTTGGTTTGCTTTTAGATCACGAGTAACAGGTGTGTATTTTTCTATTATTACTCAGGCATTGACATATGCTTTGATGTTAGCATTTTTTCAAAATAATTTCGGTTTTGGAGGTAATAATGGCTTAACAGATTTTAAAGATGTTTTAGGGTTTTCATTGCAAGATCATACTACTAAAATATTTTTATTTTTATTTTCTGTTTTGGCTCTGGCAATAGGGTATTTGGTGTCTAATAGTTTTGTTAACTCTCATTCTGGTGTTGTACTAAAAGGAATAAGAGATCAAGAAGATAGATTACGATTTTTAGGTTATAGGGTTGAGAATTATAAATTATGTGCTTTTGTTGTCTCAGCAATGTTAGCGGGTGTTGCTGGAGCATTATATGTTTCTCAAGTTGGTATCATAAACCCTGGCGAATTTGCTCCTTTAAAGTCAATAGAAGTAGTAGTATGGGTTGCTTTAGGAGGAAGAGGGACATTATTTGGAGCTATACTTGGAGGAGTACTTGTCAACGTAGCAAAATCTTACTTTACAGTAAATTTTCCAGAAATTTGGCTTTACTTTTTAGGAGGGTTATTTGTTCTTGTAACATTATTTCTTCCAAATGGACTTGTGGGTGTAATTAAAAATATATTTACATTTATAAAAAATAGAAAGGGAAAATTACTTTGACTAGTTTGCAAAATAAAATAATGGGTTCTATTTTATATATAGACGGAGTTACTGTAGATTTTGATGGTTTTAAAGCTTTAAATAATTTATCTTTTATAGTTGCTCCTAATACTCTTCAAGCCATTGTAGGACCAAATGGAGCTGGTAAAACGACCTTTATGGATGTAATAACTGGTAGAACTAAACCTACACAAGGAACAGTAATTTTTAAAGAAAATATAAATTTATTTAAATATGATGAAACATCTATAGTCGATTTAGGAATAGCGAGGAAATTTCAAAAACCATCTATTTTTCCAAACCATTCAGTAATGAAAAATTTAGAATTGGCAGCTTACAAAAATAAAAGTATATGGAGTTCAACTTTTTACCGAAAAATAAATAGTAATTCAGGTTTAATAGAAGATATTGCTAATCAGATAAATTTAGATAGATTTTTATATAATCAAGCGAGCTCATTATCACATGGACAAAAACAATGGCTGGAAATAGGTATGCTTTTATCTCAGGAATGTGATCTACTAATGTTAGATGAGCCTGTAGCTGGAATGACAGAGGAAGAAACATATAAAACATCAAAATTATTTAGAAAAATTTCTAAAGAAAGATCATTGATTGTAATAGAGCATGATGTTGATTTTGTGCAATCTTTAAAGTGTCCGGTAACAGTATTACACGAAGGATCTGTGTTAGCTGAAGGTGAAATGAAAGAGCTTAAAAATAATCCTTCTGTAATTGAAGTGTATTTAGGTAGATAAAATGTTAGAAGTAAATAAAATAAATTTATCTTATGGAGAAAGTAATATTCTATTTGATATGTCTATAAAAGCCGAATCAGGAAAAATTACTACTATTCTTGGAAGAAATGGAGTGGGAAAAACAAGCTTATTAAAGTCTATTATAGGTTTAGAAGATATAAAATCTGGAAGTATTTATTTAAATAAATTAAATATAACAAATCTCTCTTCTCCATTAAGGGCTAGTTCTGGAATTGCATATGTGCCTCAAGGTAGAGAGATTTTTTCCTTATTAACAGTAGAAGAAAATTTACAAACGGGTTTTTCAGTATTAAAGAGAAGAGATAAAAAAGTATCAAAGTATATTTATGATTTGTTTCCTATTTTAAGAGAAATGAAGAATAGAAGAGGGGGTGATTTATCAGGAGGTCAGCAACAACAACTAGCAATTGCGAGAGCTTTAGTAATGAAACCAAAACTTTTACTTTTAGATGAACCTACTGAAGGTATTCAACCTTCTATTATTAAACAAATTGGAGAGGTTATAAGATATCTAGCTTCAACAGAAAAAATAGGTATAATATTGGTTGAGCAATATTTTGATTTTGCTAGAAATCTTTCAGATAAATATTACGTTTTAAATAAAGGTAAAATTGTTTTATCAGGAAAGGGTAAAGAGATGAATAAAAAGAAAGTTCAAAGCTATCTTACAGTCTAATTTAAAAAATATGCAGAGAGCAAATGGAAGTTTAAAAATTTCATTTTCTAAGAATGAAATTAGTAACTTGCATTATACTACTCCATTAAGGGCGTTTTCTAATGATGATGGAAATGATGATATACCTGCTGCGGTAATAGTTAATACTTCAGGCGGTTTGGTTTCTGGCGATAAGCATAAAGTAAATATTAATTTAAAAAATAATTGTAAGGCTTTGATTTTTTCTCAGTCTGCAGAAAAAATTTATAAGAGTGTAAATAACATTGAAGCTAATATTAGCAATGAAATAAAAGTAGGAGAAAATAGTTGGCTGGAATGGTTGCCACAAGAGACAATATTATTTGAAAATTCAAGATTAAATAGAAGTCTAAAAATTTATTTAAGTAAAAGCTCTGAATCTTTAGCGGGAGAAATAGTTGTATTAGGTAGACTTGCAAAAGGTGAGTTTGCAAATAACGTTTTCTTAAAAGATTTTATTTCTGTTTATAAAAATTCTAAAATGCAGTGGTTAGATATTGTATTATTTGATGACGAAATAAAAAAAGCTAGAAAATCAATCACTAGATTAGGTGGTGCAAATTGTTTCTTTACTATTGTTTTTTCTAGTGAAAATGTAGAAAAATATGAACAGATTATTTATAAATTTATAAAAAATAATATTTTAGATTTGACAATAAGTTTAACAATAATAAATGATAATTTAGTTATTAGAGGTATGAGCGAAGATCCTTTGTTCTTAAGAAAAATATTTGCCAAAATTTGGATTTTTATTAGGTCAGATATTAAAAATCTTCCTCCTTTTATGCCTAAATTATGGTGGGTATAAATTAAATTATAAGGAAAATAATAAATGAAACTTTCACCAAGAGAAAAAGATAAATTATTAATATCAGTGGCTGCTGAAGTAGCTAGAAAAAGATTAAAACGAGGCGTTAAATTAAATTATCCTGAAGTGATAGCATTAATATCTGATTATGTTGTAGAAGGAGCAAGGGATGGTCGTAAAGTAAGTGATTTAATGTCATCTGGAGCAGAAATTATAACAAAAGATCAAGTAATGGATGGTGTAGAAACTATGATTAAGGATATACAGGTAGAAGCTACCTTTCCTGATGGTACAAAATTGGTTACAGTTCATAATCCTATAAAGGAGAATTAAATGAAGCCAGGAGAATATATTTTATTAGATCAAGAAATTGAACTCAATGCAGATACTATTTTAAATCAATTAATAATAGAAAACGTAGGTGATAGACCTATTCAAGTAGGTTCTCATTTTCATTTTTATGAAGTTAATGAATTTTTAAAATTTGATAGGGACCAAGCTTATGGAAAAAGACTTAACATTGCTTCTGGAACAGCAATAAGATTTGAACCAGGACAATCTAGGGAAGTAGAATTAATTCCTTATAAAGGAAAGAAAATAGTTTATGGATTTAATTCTGTAATTAATAATAATTTAAAAGAAGGTTAGTTATGGCAAAATTAATTAATAGGAAATCATATGCAGCAATGTATGGCCCTACTTTAGGGGATAAAATAAGATTAGCTGATACTGAATTATTTATAGAGATAGAGAAGGATTTCACTAATTATGGTGAAGAAGTTAAATTTGGTGGGGGCAAGGTTATTAGAGATGGGATGGGTCAAAGTCAAGTTAGTAATGCAAAAGGTGCAGTAGATACAGTTATTACCAATGCAGTAATATTAGATTATTGGGGTATAATTAAAGCAGATATAGGAATAAAAAATGGTTATATATTTAAAATTGGTAAAGCTGGAAATCCTGATGTGCAGTCAAATATAAATATAATAATTGGACCAGGGACAGAAGTAATAGCAGGTGAAGGAAAAATTGTTACCGCTGGTGGAATAGATGCTCATATTCATTTTATAAGTCCACAACAAATTGAGGAGGCTATATGTTCTGGAATAACAACGATGCTAGGGGGAGGAACAGGTCCTGCAGAAGGAACAAATGCAACTACTTGTACACCTGGGCCATGGCATATCTTAAAAATGCTCCAAGCTGCAGATGATTTTCCTGTTAATCTTGGATTTTTTGGTAAAGGTAACTCTTCAAAACCTGAACCATTAATTGAACAAGTTAAAGCCGGGGCATGTGGCTTAAAACTTCATGAAGATTGGGGTACAACGCCATCAGCAATTGATACTTGTTTAAACATAGCAGAAAATTATGATATTCAAGTTGCGATACATACAGATACTTTAAATGAATCAGGATTCGTAGAAAATACAATAAAAGCATTTAAAGGGCGCTGTATTCATGCTTTTCATACTGAAGGAGCAGGAGGAGGACATGCTCCCGATATAATTAAATTAGTAGGAGAAAAAAATGTTTTACCTTCCTCTACAAATCCTACTCGCCCATACACTATTAATACAATAGACGAGCACTTAGATATGCTTATGGTTTGCCATCATTTGGATTCGCGTATTCCAGAAGATGTAGCTTTTGCTGAGAGTAGAATAAGAGCTGAAACTATTGCAGCTGAAGATATACTTCATGATTTAGGTGCATTTTCTATGATTGCTTCTGATAGTCAAGCAATGGGAAGAGTTGGAGAAGTTATTATTAGAACATGGCAAACGGCAGCAAAAATGAAAGTTCAAAGAGGTAATTTACCTGAAGATAATAATGGAAATGATAATTTTAGATGTAAAAGATATATTGCTAAATATACTATTAATCCAGCAATATCTCATGGTATTTCAAATAAAGTAGGATCATTAGAGGAAAATAAACTTGCAGATATAGTTATTTGGGACCCAGCATTTTTTGGGGTAAAGCCCGAAAAAATTATAAAAGGTGGAGTTATAAATAATTCTTTAATGGGGGATCCTAATGCTTCTATTCCTACTCCACAACCAGTTCATTATAGACCAATGTTTGGTCAGTTTGGTAATTCATTATTTAATACGAGTATAACATTTGTTTCTCATATTTTTAAGGATAATTTAATAGAAGACGATTTAGGTTTAAATAAATTAATTGAACCAGTAATAGACACTAGAAATATAACTAAAGATAATATGTTATTGAATAATTATACTCCGGAAATAAAAGTAGATTCTGAAACTTATGAAGTAAGAGCTGATGGAGAGTTGCTAACATGTGAACCAGCTAAAATCTTACCTTTGGCACAAAGGTATTTTTTATATTAACTAGGGATGTATCATGAATATAAAGTCATGGAGAAGAAAAGGAAATTGGCCAATAGATAAGGCAAAGTATACAATTACACTTAATGCCTCGGAAAGATTATGTAGAAGAAAAAATCTTATATTAGATAATGGAAAAAAAGTTTTAATTGCTTTAGATAAAGTTGTTAATTTTAATGATAGTGATGGATTCGAGCTTGAAAATGGTGAATGGATAAAAATAAATGCAGCTAAAGAGAAAATAATAGATATCAATACAAATGATAATGAGCATCAGTCTTTGTTAGCTTGGCACTTAGGTAATAGGCATCTTGCTATGCAAATTATTAATGAGAAATTACTTAGAATAGAATATGATCATGTTATTTTAGATATGTTAAAAGTTTTAAATACTAGAGTTTTTATCAGAGAAGATATTTTTGAACCAGAATTAGGTGCGTATGGTGCTCATAATCATTGAGGTAACATGGATATATATAATGATAAAATAAATAAGAGTTTATATTATTTACTGACTTGGTTTTCTCCAAGTTTTCCGATAGGTTCTTATGCTTATTCGCATGGTCTTGAGTATGCTGTTGAGAGTAAAGTTATTAAAGATATATCAGATTTATCAAGTTGGATTAATGATTTTTTATTTTATGGAAGTGGTTATAATGATGGAATATTAATTTCATGTGGATATGATGCTGTAGTTAATAATGATTTATATAAATTAGAAGAAATATCGTATATTGGAAAGGCTTTTAAACCTTCTAAAGAGATTTCATTAGAATCCGCTCAGCAAGGTATTTCTTTTATTCAAGCCGTATCCTCTTCACTAAAATCTGACAAGTTTGATGGTTTAATCAAAATTATAAAAGAAAATATTTCTTTTCCAATAGTTGTGGCCTGCGCAGGAGCAACATGTAAAATAAATAAATTAGATTTAATTAATGCTTATTTGCATGCTTTTGTATCTAATATTATTTCAGCAGCATTAAGATTAATGTCTATAGGACAAACAGAGTCACAAATTTTGCTCATGAAATTTAAAAAGGAGGTGGAAATGTTAACAAAAAAAATTATTTCAAAAAATATTAATGATTTAGGTTCTTCAGTTTTAATTGGGGAGTGGTCTTCTGCAAACCATGAGAAACAGTATTCTAGATTGTTCAGATCATGAGTTTGCCGTTAAGAGTTGGAATTGGAGGCCCTGTTGGAACAGGTAAAACTGCTCTGGCTGTATCTCTATGTAAAAAATTGTATCCTAAATATGATTTAGCAGTGATTACTAATGATATTTATACGAAAGAAGATGCAGAGTTTGTAACTAGGGCTGGGGTGTTACCAGAAAATAGAATTGAGGGAGTTGAAACAGGAGGCTGTCCTCATACTGCTATAAGGGAAGATGCTTCAATGAATTTAGTTGCTGTTGCAGATATGAAGAATAGATTTCCTAAGCTTGAAATAATTTTAATTGAATCAGGAGGTGATAATTTAGCTGCAACATTTTCTCCAGAACTTGCAGATATTACAATATATGTAATTGATGTGTCTGCTGGGGAAAAAATACCTAGAAAAGGCGGTCCTGGAATAACTAGATCTGATTTATTTGTAATAAATAAAGTTGATTTAGCTCCATTGGTAGGAGCTAGCCTCGAAGTAATGGAGAAAGATACCTTAAAAATGAGAGGAAAAAAACCATTTGTTTTTAGTAATTTAAAAACAGGTGATGGGCTAGATTTTATTTCTAATTTTATATTAAGCAATGCGGGCATATAATAATTATTTTTACAAATAGAAATGTTAATATAATTATAAATAATCATTGTAGACAAAATAAAATGGTATTGTAACATTTAAATTTAAATGTCTTGGGGGCAATCTAAATGTCAATTCAAATAGAATGGTTAAACTATGATGTAATAGTTGTAGGTTCTGGAGGAGCTGGATCGCAAGCAGCCTATGCAGCTACAGAACAGGGCGCAAAGGTATTATTGGTATCAAAAGATCCTTTAGGTTCCTCTGATACAAAAATTTCAGAAGGTTTAGCTACGGTAAGAGAATCTGGATCTGATGATGATGCAGAAGAAACTTTATCAGAGAATGTAAAGTTGGCAGGTGGTGATTTACCTATAAAAAAAATTACAGATACTTTTTCTAAGTATTCAAAAGAGGCATATGATAAATATCGCATTCATGGTTTAAGACCTTCTATTAATAAAGATAAAAATAAACCTCAGTCTTTACCATTGCCCATGGGAGGGCATAATAGAAATAGAACTGTTGGGCATGAGAATCATGGAATAGCATTTGGGCATGCTAATTGGGATGCAATAATAAAAGAAAAAAATATTGATTATATTGAAGATTCTTGGTTTTTAGATTTAATTGTGGAAAGTGGAAATGGTAATAATCGAAAAGTTAATGGAGGTTTGGTTTATAATGCAAGTAATGGCCAACTATTAGCAATAAAAGCTCCTTCTGTAATAATAGCTGCAGGAGGACTTTCCACTATATTTTTTCCTAAGACAGATACCATGCGAGGAAATACTGGTGATAGTTATGCTATAGCTATGAGAGCAGGGGCAGATATGGTGGATATGGAACAATTACAATTTTTACCTTTTTGTTTAGCTTCTCCTCCTTCTTATGAGGGTTTGTTAGCAGGAGAACCTGTTACAGCAAGTTATTTAGGAGTATTAAGGGATAAGAATCATAAAGTAATTTTAAATGGTGTACATTTAAGGACTAGAGCAGCATGCTCAGAAGCAATTATGCGGGCTGTTGAAGATGGAAGGGGTAGCCCCAATGGAGGAGCTTACTTGGATATGACTGCTAATAAAAAATTACCTAAATCTGGGCCTTATTTTATGAAATTTTTAAAAACTAGTCTTCCTACAGCCTATATAAATGCAAGACAGGCCTTAGGAAAAGAAGCTGCTAAAGTTGAAACTTATTGGGAAGTAAGGCCAGGAGCTCATTATATGATGGGAGGTATAAGAGTTAATAACCACGGAGCAAGTGTAGGAGGGGATAGAGAGGGTTCTGTAAAATATGGAATTTCAGGATTGTATGCAGCAGGACAGGCAATGGGAGGCTTGTTTGGGACAAATAGATTAGGCTCAACATCTTTGACAGAGCTCGCTGTTTTTGGTAATAGAGCAGGAGAAGCTGCGGCAAGGTATGCTGTAAACAAAGCAAATATAAGCAAAGATGAATTTATTCCATATATTACGGAATATAAAAAGTTTTTTGGAAGAAAGGGAACAATATCAGCTAATAGTTTGGTTAAAACTTTACAAGAAGAGAGTTGGTTAAAAATTGGCCCTGTTAGAAATTTAGAAGGTTTAAATGAGATGGATTCCTTAATTAAGAGATTGGAAGCTAACCTTGAAATGGTAAATATTACTAATTCTTATATTTGGAATCAGTCGTTTATAGATTTTATAGAATTGCGCAATATGTTGTATTCAGCCAAAGCTATTTTATTATCGGCCAAAGAGAGAGATGGTAGCATAGGGGGCCATGTTAGATTAGATTGTAAAAACATTTCTATGTTTTCAACGCCTTATTCTACAGTAATTACTAAATATAAAGATCATTTTAAGATTGATAGGTTAATAAGGGACAGAACACCATTAAAAAGTTTAGTTTATTATAAAATTTTAGAATATAAAAGGTTATTAGATGCAAAGATTTTATTAATTTTACCTAAAAAAATTCAAGATACTAAGCTAGAATTTCGTTATAAGAGCTTTATGTCCGCAAATGGAAAGGCTCCAGAAATTATGCCAGGTGGTAAAGAGGGGGCCATTGGAGAAGAAACATCAACATGAGTAATAATAATTTGCTAACTGTACATATAGTAACATTTAGAGATGGAAAAAAGGGTACAGTTCCTTTCTCTTATATTAAACGAGAGGAAAAAGAAAAACCAATGGCTTTAGATGTGCTAATGCAAGCACAATCTGAAAAAATTCCAGATTTAGCTTTTAGATACGGTTGTAGAGCTAGAAATTGTGGGGTTTGTACTATAAATATTAATGATAAGCCAAGGGTGGCGTGTCGTGCTCGAGTTAAAGATGGAGATAAATTAAGCGCTCTTTCAACTTTGCCAAAATTAAGTGACTTAGTTGTAAGAAGAGATGGTATTGCAAGGCAGATGAAAGGTCTTAAAATACCGTCTGCTGGTAATGATTTGAATATAGATGCTCCTGAAGAATATCACGAATTAACAGCTTGTATTGAATGTTATGCATGTCTTGATAAATGCCCAATGCATGCTAAGAATATTGATAATGAATCATTTGGCGAAGGTTTTTCTGGTTATAAATATGGCAATCCTTTTTCTTTGTTAAAATTAGAAAGGATATGTCTTGACCCACTAACCTCAGATAAAGGCAAGGAAGCTGCATTGCAAAAAGCCATAGATTTAGATTTAAAAACATGTTTAGATTGTCCAGGATGTAAATGTGGTGTAGGTATAGATTTAAAAGGAAAAGTAATCAAACCTTTGTTAGAGAAAGCAAAAAAAAGATTTGATTTATAAAAAAATTCTGTAAAATACAGAATTTATTGGAGTTTAAAATGTTGAAAGAAAATGTAGAAGGAAAATGGATAGATTGTTTTGAAAAAAGCTTTGTTTTAAGTGGGGTAAAAAAAGGTAATATTGTATCTATAATATCTGAGTCTCAGTCAAGACAAGTATTGATAGAATTATCGGAGCAAGCTTTATTAAGAATAGGTGCAAAACCAGTTCATTTTCGTGTTCCTACTCCAAAATTAAAGGATCTTATTCCTGTTAGGTCAACAGGATCATGTTATGCCTTTGAAGGATATGATGCAATTTTACCAGCCTTAAGTGCTTGTGATCTTGTAATTGATTGTACAGTGGAAGGAATGTTGCATTCAAAAGAATTGCAAACAATTATAAAGGGAGGTGGAAAGTTATTAATGATTTCTAATGAACATCCAGAGGTATTGGAGAGATGTATGCCGGATGAAAGTATGCAACCAAATATTAATAAGAGTTTAGAATTATTAGCAGCCTCGAATACAATGGAAGTTACCTCTAAAGCGGGCACAGATTTGACAGTTCAAATTTTAGATGCTCCTTCAAGAGCTGGAGCCGGGTATTTAACAGAAAAAGATAAAGTTGCTTATTGGCCTGCAGGTTTGGCATTATTTTTTCCATTATCAAAAACAGTTAATGGTCAAGTTGTTTTAGATGTGGGAGATGTAAATTTGACTTTTAAAAAATATATTGAATCTCAAGTGATTTTAACTATTAAAGATGACTTTGTTATATCCATTAAAGGAACTGGTGTGGATGCAGATTTAATGAGGTCATATTATGAAGGTTGGAAAGATAAAAATGCCTACGCTATATCTCATGTGGGATGGGGTTTAAATCCTAATGCAAGATGGGATGCATTAACTATGTATGATAAGCAACAAGTGAATTGTACTGAATTAAGAGCTTTTTCTGGAAATTTTTTAATTTCTACTGGTGCTAATGAATTTGCAAAACGTTATACTACTTGTCACTTTGATTTGCCAATGCGTAATTGTAATATTAAACTTGATAAACAGCTCATAATTGATTCTGGAAAGTTAGTAGGACCTTTGGCTTAATGAAAACAGAAGCAAAGGACGGTTTGGTAGATGGTGCTCCGCGAATATTCTATAATGAAATAGGAGAAGGTCCCCCAGTCATATTTCTACATGGGATTGGTGGAAATAATTTAAATTGGATAGATCAGCAACAATATATTTCAGAAATTTTTACTACTATTTCTTGGGATGCAAGAGGTTATGGAAGATCCGATGATTATTCTGGTCCATTAAAGTTTAGTGATTTTAGCGAAGATTTAATAAGACTTATTAATTACAAGAATATTCATAAGGCTCATTTTATTGGATTGTCAATGGGAGCTAGGATATTGATGGATTTTTTTTCAAAATATAAAGCTAGAGTTGCAACTTTAACTTTATGTGATTGTTTTTTTAAATATAAGGTTTTAAGTAAAGTTAAACAAAAGGAATTTATTGAACTTAGACAAAAACCATTAAAAGAAGGGAAAAAGATTGAAGAAATTGCTCCTAAATTAATAGATTCTTTGGTCGGTCCAAATTGTTCAGTTAAAGCAAAAGATACAATATATAAAAGTTTTTTAAAAATACATATAGATTCATATTTAAAAACAATTTCAGAGACAGTAAAATACGATGCTAGCAGTTATTTGTCAGAATTTGATGTTCCAACACAACTTATATACGGAGAATATGATAAATTAGCACCTGTAGCTATTGGTAGAGAAGCTAAAAATATTATTTTGAATTCTTCTTTACATATAATAAAGAATGCTGGTCACTTAAGTAATATAGAACAACCAGAAGCATTTAATAAAATTATGAAAAATTTTCTTTTAAAACATAGAAACCTTGCAAAATTTAAATAGAGAAAAAATATGGAAGAAGTAGAAGTAATTATTTCAGGAGGAGGTTCTGTAGGTTTGTCATTAGCTGCAGAATTAGGATGGAGAGGTATTAAATGTATGCTGGTAGAAAAATCATCAAGTTTAAATCCTCACCCTAGGGCTAATGCAGTTGCTAACAGAACGATGGAATACTATAGGAGGTGGGGAATTGATAAACTTATTACAGATGCGGGAATACCTCCCGACCATCCTGCCGATTATTATTGGATATCGAGCTTACATGGAAAAGAATTGCACCGTATTTCTCTGCCACCTTTTAAAAAAATAAGAGAAATTAAAGATTCAGGTGGTTATGTAAAAGAAGAACATACATGGTCGCCATATTTAAAAACAATTACTGGGCAGAATGAAGTTGAAGAAGTGATTTTGAATTATATTTTTACTTTATCATCTGTAGAGATGAAATTTGATACTAGCTTAGATTCTTTTGTTCAAAACAAAGAAGATGTTCGTGGTTTAATTCGAAATATTAAGACAAATACTGTTACAGAAGTAAAGGCTAAATATTTAGTTGCCTGTGATGGAGGAAAATCTATGGTTAGAGAAAACCTTAATATTAACTTAAGCGGAAGAGCTGATATGGCAAAATTTGTTTCAATTTATTTTAGAGCCCCAGATTTTATGAAATGTCATAAATTTGGAACAGCGAATATATATTTTCCTTTACATAAAGATTATGCCGGTTTTTTACTTAATTGGGATGGGGGAACAACTTTTACCTATCATTTGATGTTACAAGATAGACAGTTATGGAATGAAGTTGATCCTCAAACATCTATTGAAGCGGTTTTAGGAAAATCCACAAATATAGAAATAATTTCAGTTCAGCCTTGGATAGCTCACGCCTTAGTTGCAGATAAATATCATAATAACCGCGTTATTCTTGCTGGTGATGCTGCTCATTTATTTACTCCTACTGGAGGGTTTGGTATGAATACCGGAGTTTCAGATGCTATAGATATAGCGTGGAAAATCCAAGCAATGCTTGAAGGTTGGGGCGGAAAGTATCTAATAGATAGTTATTTTAAAGAACGTCATGCAATAGGAATAAGAAATACTAAAGAGGCTGCTGATTGTTTTGACCAATTATATTCGGTAATGCAATATGGAGACATACTTGATGAAGATTCCAATGAAGCTATTACATTAAGAGAAGAGTTAAGTAGTAATTTAAAAGAACAAGATAAGTTAATTGCATCTTCGGGTACTTTATTAGGATATAGGTACAATAATTCACCAATTATTATTCCGGATGGTACGGATGAAACATTAGATAGCCCTAGAAAATATATACCTACTGCGAGGCCTGGACATCGAGCACCTCACATATGGCTGGAGGAAGGTGTATCAATTTATGATAAGTTTGATAAAAATTTTACTTTATTACTTTTTAATAAAGATAAAAATGAAGCAGATATTTTTTTACAGCAAGCAAAAAAAGTAAATTTTCCAGTGAAAGTATTGCATATTGCGGATGAAGATGCTTTTAAATTATATAATGCTCAATTAGTTTTAGTTAGACCTGATCTCATGATTGCCTGGAGAAGTAATAATTATCCCAATGATATTGCAAGTATTATTGATACGGTTAGAGGTGCAATTAAATAAGTTTTTATTAATATTTTAAGCTTAAATATTTTAAGCTTGAAATAAATTATTATTTGTCTACAATAATTATATGTTTATTAATTTTGAAGATAATTAAAGATGAAAATTGCTTGTATTGGAGGAGGTCCTGGAGGTTTATATTTTGCAATTTCATATAAATTGCAAAATCCTAATGGAGAAATAATTGTTATAGAAAGGAATAAGCCTTCAGATACTTTTGGTTGGGGTGTTGTATTATCTGATGAAACATTGGAAAATTTGCATAATAATGACAAAATAAGTGCAGACAAAATTAGATCAAACTTTGCTTACTGGGATGATATAGCATTACATTTTAAAGGGCAGAAGCTTAAATCTACAGGCCATGGTTTTTGTGGAATCGGAAGAAAATCATTATTAATGATTTTACAAGAACGAGCTATTGAATTAGGCGTGGTATTAAAATTTCAATCAGAAGTAAAATCTATTTCTGAATATGCAAAAAAATATGATATTGTTGTAGCTTCAGATGGTTTAAATTCTAAAACACGTGAAGAATATAAAAACATATTTAAACCCGATATAGATATAAGACAATGTCAATTCATTTGGTTAGGAACGAAACAGAAGTTTGATGATGCGTTTACTTTTATATTTGAAGAAACCGAATATGGATGGGTATGGGCTCATGCCTATCAATTTGATTCAGATACAGCAACTTTTATAATAGAGTGTAACCAAAGTACATTTGATGCTTTTGGTTTTGGTAAGCTTTCTCAAGATGAAAGTGTTGCTATATGTCAGAAAATATTTAAAAAATATTTAGATGGACATTCTTTAATGACGAATGCAAATCATATTAGAGGTTCTGCTTGGATTAAATTTCCAAGGATTTTATGTGAAAAATGGAGTTATAATAATATTGTTTTATTGGGTGATGCTTCAGCTACGGCACATTTTTCAATTGGGTCAGGAACAAAATTAGCGTTAGAAAGCGCTATTGTTCTTGCTAATAATATAATTTTAGAAAAAGATTATAAAACAGCTTTTAAAAAATATGAGGAAAGTAGAAAGTTAGAAGTATTAAGGTTGCAATCTGCAGCTAGGAATTCTGTAGAATGGTTTGAAGATGTTGATAGGTATTTAAGGCTTGATCCAATACAATTAAAATATTCTTTATTAACAAGATCCCAGAGAATTAGTCATGAAAATTTGAGAGAACGAGATTCAAATTGGTTAAATAATGCAGAAAAATGGTTTCAAAATAATTCAGGATTAAATAATAATGAAAAAGTAAGAGCTCCAATGTTTACTCCTTTTAAAATAAGAGGTTTAGAACTAAAAAATAGAGTTGTAGTATCCCCTATGGCTCAATATAAAGCAGTAAAAGGTTCTCCTACAGACTGGCATTTTGTACATTATGGAGAAAGGGCAAAAGGTGGAGCAGCACTTGTTTATACTGAGATGACCTGTGTCTCAGCAGATGGTAGAATTAGTACTGGATGTCCCGGATTATATTCAGCTGAACATGAATTAGCTTGGAAGAGAATAGTTGATTTTATTCATTTGGAAACAAAAGCTAAGATATGTTGTCAAATTGGTCACGCTGGAAGAAAAGGTTCAACTCAATTAGGTTGGGAGATAATGGATGCTCCCTTAAAAGAAGGAAATTGGCCAGTTATCTCTGCTTCACCCATTCCATGGTCAAAAAATAATGCTATCCCAATTGAAATAGATGAAAATCAAATGGATAAAGTTTTAAAACAATTTATAGATTCCACTAAAATGGCTAATAAAGCAGGTTTTGATATGATTGAGTTACATGCAGCACATGGTTATCTTATATCATCGTTTATTTCACCTAAATCAAACATTAGAAAAGATAAATATGGAGGGTCTTTAATAAACCGTATGCGTTATCCTTTGAGAGTAGCTAAAGAAATGCGACTTAATTGGCCGGTTGAAAAGCCTATGGCTGTAAGGATTTCAGCAAATGACTGGATAGGAGAAAAAGGTGTTACCCCAGAAGAGTCTGTTGAAATAGCAAAAATGTTTGAAAATGTCGGAATAGATATTATAGATGTTTCAGCAGGCCAGACTTCTGTGGAAGCAGAGCCTGTTTATGGAAGAATGTTTCAAACGCCTTTTTCTGATAGAATTCGTAATGAAACAGGCATAAAAACTATGGCAGTTGGTAATATTTATGAAGCAGATCATGTAAATTCTATATTAATGGCTGGAAGAGCTGATTTAGTTTGTTTAGCTCGCCCACATTTATCTAATCCATATTGGACACTTCATACAGCATCTAAAATTGGAGATAGAAATGAAAATTGGCCAAAACCTTATGAGGCAGGTAGAGACCAAATGTGGAGACTTGATGATCGAGATAGTGAATTAGAAAAAAAGGATAAATTATGAATGCTAATAAACATGCAGTAGTTACTGGAGGAGGAACAGGAGTTGGAGAATCTATAGCTTTAAAATTATCGAATAGTTGTTCAAAAGTAACAATTTTAGGAAGAAGAGAAGAAGTTTTAAAAACTGTTTCAGAAAAGAAAGATAACATTAATTATAGAATTTGTGATGTATCTAAATATGATGAAGTAGAAGGGTGTTATAGTGATATTAGAAAACAATATGGAAATATAAGTATTGTTGTAGCCAATGCAGGAATTGCTAAAAGTAAACCTTTTAATAAAATGGCAGTTGAGGATATTACTTCTCTAATAGATGTAAATTTAGTTGGTGTATTTAATTCATTTAAACTTGCACTAGAGGATATGAAAAATTTTGGTTGGGGACGAATGATAGCAATTTCTTCTACTGCTGGGTTAAAAGGATATAGTTATGTTTCTTCCTATTGTGCATCAAAACATGCTGTAATAGGCTTGATAAGGTCTTTATCTCTTGAATTAGCTAAGGAAGGAATAACTGTTAATGCCGTATGCCCTTCTTATGTAGATACTCCTATGACGGATCGTACCATTAAAAATATTACGCAATTAACAAAATTGAGTGCTGAAGAAGCTTTTAAACAATTAGTAGAATCAAATCCACAAAAGAGGTTAATACAACCTATAGAAATAGCTGAGACTATAGATTGGTTATGTAATAACTATTCAAATTCTATTAATGGTCAAAGTATATCTATCTCTGGAGGTGAAATATGAAACAAATAATTAAAAAAAATAACTCTAAAGTTTCAAAAGCAAAACTTCGGTCATGGTTAAAAATTTTAAAAACTTCTAATTTTATTGAGAAAAAAATTAGAGAAAATTTGCGTAAGCAACATAATACTACGTTGCCAAGGTTTGATGTTATGTCAGCATTATATCGTGCAGAAAAAGCTTTAAAAATGAATGAAATTTCTGGTGTTTTGAAGGTATCCAATGGAAATATAACAGGAATAATTGATAGATTGGTTAAGGATGGTCACGTTTTAAGAGTTTCAGAAAAAGGTGATAGAAGGTCTAATTTAGTGAGTTTAACAAAAAAAGGTAGAGTTCAGTTTGAATTATATGCAACGGATCATGAATTGTGGACAAATATGATTTTAGGCAGATTATCTGAAAAAGAAGCTGATACTTTATCAGGTTTACTGGATAAAATATCTAAGAAGGAGAATAATTAATGAATATGGTTAACTATAAAGCAAAGCATTTTAATTTTAATGTGTCTGAAGGTGTTGCAACGATTTCATTAACAGGAGCAGACCAAAAAAATCCTTTAACATTTAAAAGTTATGCAGAGTTAAGAGATGTATTCCGAGATATCGTTTATTGTGATGATATTCATGTAGTAGTATTTGGTTCTAATGCGGGTAACTTTTGTTCAGGAGGAAATGTAAATGACATTATTGGCCCTCTTGTAAAAATGAATATGAAAGAATTATTGAATTTTACGCGTATGACAGGTGATGTTGTAAAATCTATGATAAATTGTAAAAAACCTATCATAGCCTCTATTGACGGTATTTGTGTGGGTGCGGGTGCAATTTTAGCTATGGCTTCAGATATTAGAATTGCAACTAATAAAGCTAAAACAGCTTTTTTATTTAATAAAGTGGGACTTGCAGGTTGTGATATGGGAGCATGTGGAATTTTACCTAGATTAATTGGGCAAGGAAGGGCAGCAGAATTATTATATACAGGAAGAATAATGACAGTAGATGAGGGAGAGGCATGGGGATTTTATAATAAAGTTGTTTCTCCTGAACTTTTAGATGAAACGGTTAATATTTTGGCGCAGCAAATAGTAAATGGTCCTGCATTAGGTAATATGATGACAAAAACTATGCTTGCCCAGGAATGGTCAATGTCTATAGAACAAATTATAGAATCTGAGGCTCAGGCTCAAGCAATATGTATGCAAACAGGAGATTTTAAAAGAGCATATGAAGCATTTATTATAAAACAGAAACCAAAATTTGAAGGTAATTAGTTTACAGAAAGGTTTAGGATGTTAGGTCCCACTGCACATATAGATACATTTTCTCGTGATAATTTGCCTGCAGAATTATTACAGCCAGAATTTTTGTTAGAGAAATATTCTTATCCTGATTATTTAAATGTTTCTCAGCAATTAACAGATAGTATGGTTGAAAAAGGTTTTGGAGATCATGTAGCACTTATAGGAAATGGGAGAAGAAGAACTTATAAAGAATTAACTGATTGGACAAATAGATTGGCCAATGCTTTGATTGATAATTATAATCTTAAGCCAGGAAATAGAGTTTTAATAAGATCAGCTAATAATCCTGCTATGGTGGCTTGCTGGCTAGCTGCAACTAAGGCCGGTGCAGTAGTTGTAAATACTATGCCTATGTTGAGATCTGGTGAATTAGATAAAATTATAGATAAGGCAGAAATTACTCATGCTATGTGTGATAGTAGATTATTAAAAGATTTAGAACAATCTTTTGAAAAAAGTAATTATTTAAAATATTTAATAGCTTTTGATGGCACAGCAAATCATAGTAGTGAATTGGATGAAATAGCTTTGGAACAGTCTGTTAAATTTAAATCTGTGCAGACAGGGAGTGATGATGTCGCATTATTAGGTTTTACTTCTGGTACTACTGGGGAACCAAAAGCTACAATGCACTTTCATCGAGATTTAATGATAATAGCTGATGGATATGCTAAAGAAATTTTAAAGGTTAGTGATAAAGATGTTTTTGTTGGTTCTCCTCCATTGGCTTTTACATTTGGGTTAGGAGGTTTGGCAATTTTCCCTTTGAGGTTTGGAGCTACCGCAACATTATTAGAAGATGCTTCTCCTCCAAATATGATTGAAATAATTCAAAAATATAAAGCTACAGTTTGTTTTACTGCTCCAACAGCTTATAATTTTATGCTTTCGGCTATGGAGGAAGGTGTAGATTTGTCCTCACTTAGAGCGGCTGTTTCTGCAGGGGAAACTTTACCAGCTCCGGTATATAAAGAATGGTTAAAAAAGACAGGCAAACCAATGTTAGATGGAATAGGTGCTACAGAATTATTACACATTTTTATTTCTAATAGATTTGATGATCATAATGAAAGTTGCACAGGTAAACCTGTAAAAGGTTATGAGGCAAAAATAGTAGATCAAGATATGAAAGAAGTAGCTAGAGGAAAAGTTGGAAGATTAGCAGTAAAAGGCCCGACTGGATGTCGTTATTTAGCAGATAAAAGACAATCTGAATATGTTATAGAAGGTTGGAATATTACTGGTGATAGTTTTTATCAAGATAGTAAAGGTTATTTCTATTTTGCAGCAAGAAATGATGATATGATAATTTCTTCTGGATATAATATTGCTGGACCTGAAGTAGAGTCAGCCTTAATGTCGCATTCTTCAGTTTTTGAATGCGCCGTTATAGGAGTTCCTGAAGGAAAAAGAGGTTCTATAGTTCGGGCTTATGTGGTCTTAAAGGAAGAATTTAAAGATGATGATAAAATAACAAAAATTCTTCAAGATCATGTAAAAAACACAATTGCTCCATATAAATATCCAAGGTCTATAATTTTTGTAGATGCTTTACCAAAAACTAAAACAGGAAAAATTCAACGTTATAAATTGCGAGAAGGTAATGTTTAAAATTATAAATCCTGAAGGATGGAAAAAGGCAAAAGGTTATTCAAATGGTATTTTAACTGAAGATGGGGTGTTATATATGGGTGGACAAATAGGTTGGAATTCTCATCAAATATTTGAAGATTTTACTTTTATTGGTCAAATGGAACAAATATTACATAATATTTTGGCAATAGTTTATGAAGCAGGCGGAGAGGTAAAAAATATTGTTCGTTTAACGTGGTATATTAAAGATAAGACTGATTATTTAGCTAACCAAAAAAATATAGGAAAAATATATCAAAAAGTCATGGGCAAACATTTTCCTGCTATGACAGTGGTGATTGTAAGAGACTTAATAGAAGATGAAGCAATATTAGAAATTGAAGCTACGGCTATTATAAAATAATAAAGTATTATATTTCATTTATTTGCATGTGTTACATAAAACTGGAATTTCAACATTTATGTTAGGTGTAAGAAGAATCCCCAAGTCTTTAGAGCTTTTATTTAAATTTAACCCCATGCTTTTATTACATGTTTCGATAACTTTAGAACAGCATGTACATATATTAGTAATATGAGTATGAATTTCATCTGGATTAGAGCATAATACATATTTGTTTAGCAATGATATCTTATGAACAATTTTCAGTTTTATCCAAAAATCTATTACTCTATAGATAGAAGATATATTTAATTTCTTATTCTTTTTTTTTAGACTATCTCTTAAGTCATAAGCAGATACAGGTATTTTACATTCTAGAAGCATATCAAGAATAGCAATTCTATTTGGTGTTATAGATTCTTTTAAGTCTATACATACTTCAATAGCTTTATTTTTCATTTTTAAATTTTTTTTCATAAATTCAATATAATATAAAGTTTCATAATTGACAAGTAGTTTTATAAATGCAATATTATTGCATTATTATATTCGTTATATATATTTAAACTGCTATTTTTTCTCCCTTGGCAGTTTAAATATATTTGCTTTATTGGTGTGGAAATTATATTAGTGATAAAAAATTATAAAAAAAGAATTGGTTTAAATATTGTAATTATTTTTACGTTTCTATGTTTTGTACACTGTATTTTTCATTAGGGATAAATATGACAGACACTTTAGTAAAAATTAAAAACTTAAAATACTCTTATAATAAAAAATCTTTATTTGAAATGACTGTGAAAAATTTTTCTTTAAATAAAGGAGAAAGATTATTAATTCATGGTGAATCAGGATTGGGAAAGTCTACCTTTTTAAATCTTATTTCTGGTAGTATAGAAGCAAAAATAGGGGATATTGAAATACTAGGGAATAATATATCTAATCTTCCAGGGTTTGCTAAAGATGAAATTAGAGGTAATCATTTTGGAATAGTTTTTCAAACCTTCAATTTATTACCCTACATATCTGTTGAGAAAAATATATTGTTAGGACTTGTTTTTTCAAAAAGAAAAAGATCTAAAATAGAAAATATAAAAAAAGAAATTAAGGTCTTGATGCAGAATTTGTCCTTAAATTATGATGAATTGAAAGATAGAAAATCTTATCAATTAAGCATAGGACAGCAACAACGAGTTGCCGTTGCTAGAGCACTGATTGGTAGACCTGAAATTATTTTAGCTGATGAACCAACCTCAGCATTAGATTTAGATAATCAAAAAATATTTTTAGATTTGCTGTTCAGATCTTTGGATAAAGATAAGCAAGGACTAATTATGGTAAGTCATAATAAAGATGTATCTAAAAATTTTTCACAGGTTAAGAATATAAAAGATATTTGTGAGTTAAAAAATGTTTAGAATTACTCTAGCATTTCAATCTATATTAAATAGATGGTTAAGCTGTCTATTGATTATATTAACTTTATCTGCTTCTATATCTTTATTTTTCACAGTAACAAGAATTCAGGAATCGGTTAGGGTTGGATTTCAAAACACTGTTTCAGGAGTGGATAGTATTATAGCTGCTAGAGGAGGAAATTTACAAATTCTTTTAAACTCAGTTTTTTTAATAGGGGAGCCTCCAAATAAGATTACATGGGAATCTTATAAAGATATTGATAAAATGAAAGGTATAAATTTCTTAGTACCTATTTCTTTAGGAGATAGTCATAAAGGTTATAGAGTAGTAGGTACCACAAATAGTTATTTTAAAAATATAAAATTTGGTAATAAGAAAGACTTAACTTTTTCAGCAAATATAAATAAGAGTATAGGTTTTTCAAACGTATTTGATGTGGTGATTGGAAGTTCTGTAGCAGAAAAGTTAAACTATTCAATAGGAAGTGAAATAGAAATAACTCATGGCCTTGGTAAGTCAGGAGTTGTGCATTCATTTAATTCAAGTAAAGAAGATGATCACGATGACCATGCTGATCATGATGACGATGCAGAACATGAAGATCACGATGACCATGCTGATCATGATGACGATGCAGAACATGAAGATCACGATGACCATGTTGATCATGATGACGATGCAAAACATGAAGATCACGATGACCATGCAGAACATGCGCATGATATGGCAGGCTTTAAAGTTTCAGGAATACTTGAAGCGACTGGCACACCAATTGATAGTGCAGTTTATATTAGTGTATTAGGATACGAAGTTATTCATAAAGGATGGATCGCTAATCAGAAAGTTATGGATATATCTGAAGAGCATTTAATGGATGAGGATCTAGAACCCACTTCTATTTCAGCTATTTTTGTTTCTTTAAAAAACCGTACCCAAATATTTCAGCTACAAAGAGATGTTTTAAATTATAAAAAGGAAGCTTTAAGTGCTGTTCTTCCTGGTTTAACATTGTCTAGATTGTGGGCTTTGACATCAAATATAGATAAAGCTTTTAAAATTATTACGGCGTTTATTATATTTATTGCTTTATTAGGAATGACCGCGATGACTATTGCAGGTTTAAACAGTAGAAGACGTGAAATGGCAATTTTACGCTCAGTGGGAGCTTCGCCAAGGGTTGTTGTATCACTTTTACTAATAGAGTCTGTTATTATTTCATTAATTTCTACTATCATAGGTTATCTAATGATGTTTTTTATTTTTTATTTTGGACAAGGGATTTTAGAAAATCATTATGGAATTTATATAGAAGGATATTCAATTAAATATGATGATGTAAAAATTATATTAGCGATAGTATTTTGCTCTCTATTAGCTACCATTATTCCAGCTTTTAGAGTATATAGAAGTACCCTTAGGGATGGTTTATCGGTTAAGTCATAGGGAATATTAATGGAACACTTAATAGAAAAATATTTATTGGGTTTAGATGGTAATTTGCGAGGCTTTATATTTGGTTTTGTGCACGTTACTATTATGCTTATAGGTTATTATTCTGGTTGGAGTATCAATAGATTATTAAAGTTGGTATCTAATGGTTATATCGCTGGTTTGTTTGGTGCTGCTTTAGCTCACGTAATTGCCGATTTGATAGCAAGTTATCTGGATCCACATCTTAGATCTATGGCTTTAGGTATTGTGATAGGAGGACTTATTCCTCTAGCTATAGTTCCTCTTTTAGAAAAATTTATAACCAAGAGCAAACATCATATCGTTGTTGGAGATCATGAAGATATTGAAAAAGACTCAAAATCTGCACATAAATAACTGCAATGATAATACTTATTTATATTTTTAGTTTATAATACGTTAAAATGTATTTCTTATAAGGAGTATGAATGAAATTTTTTTGTAAAATATTTCAAAGAATTATTTTTCTATTTTTTATTAGTATAAGCATATCTTTTGCTAATAAAGATAATATTCCTAAAGATATTTCTTGGATAGAATTATTACCAGAGGATGCATTTGATTTTGTACCAGAAAGTGGTGTTACAGATGAAATGTGGAATGATCCTGAATTTATTCAGAAAGTGGAACAGGCGGGATTGGCTACCGTCCCTAGTTTAGAGGGTAAATATATTAGGGTTATTGGTTTTATGGTGCCTTTAGAAGTAGATTACGGTGAAGCAGAGACTGTAAATGAATTTGTCTTGGTTCCTTCACCTGGCATGTGTATGCATGTTCCACCACCTCCACCAAATCAATTAATTTTAATAAAATTATCAAAGCCTGAAATAATTAGAATGATGTATCAACCAATAGGAGTTATTGGAAAAATATCTATTAACCCTCCAAAGGAAGATACTTTTGGGAGTGTGTATCTTATTGCAAATCCTACTTCTATAGAGGATGTGGTTTGGGATGATTTGAATTTAGGCCAATAAAAACAAAAATTGATATATTAATTTTCTATAGAACCATCTTCATGAGGTGCCAATGCGGCATATACTGCCCGGTGCATAGCCGTATTAATTCCATGTTTTTTACCTAATTTTTCTATTGCACCATTTAGAGCTGATGCCTCTAATTTATGGCCATTCTCTAAAGCAGGTAAAGTTGAAGCTTTCATACCTTCAGGTAAAGAGTCTAATTGTTGCATTGTTAATTCTACTTGATTATCTGGAAGCTTAACTTTTTCAGCTCTGGCAACTAATACCACTTCAGTAGCTAAATCTTCTAATAATTTTCTTGTTGTTTTGTTAGATCTACAAGGTCCTAAAGGGAGTCTAGTTAAACAATTTGCTCCGGCTAATGTGCATATCATAATAATTTTTTGCCAAAGATCACATTCAATATCTTTAGGTATATTATTGTTTATTCCGGCTTCTTCACAGGCTTTTTTAAATTGTTGAATTCTAGGACTGATTTGATTATTAAATTCTCCAAATTTTAACATTTGCATCGTTGAATTATGCCTAATTATACCAGGTTTCTCTAATAAGGCACTAATAGCTGCAATACCACCTATAATATTATCTTTTCCTAAAATATTTTGCATTATATCGAAATGACCAATTCCATTAAGAAAAGGTATTATTGCTGTACTTGGATTGATAATAGGTTTAAGTAAATTACAGGAAGCTTCAGTGTCATAAGCTTTGACACAAAATAAGATAAAATCAGGACTAGTGAAATCATTTGGATTATCACTAGTTTTAGCGGGGTTTATATGAATATCTCCTAATTCGCTCATAACCTTAAGTCCATTACTTTTTATCGCTTTTAAATGTTCTCCTCGTGCTATAAACGATACATCATAACCTGCGTTTGCAAGTTTAGCCCCGAAAAAACCTCCTACACCACCAGTTCCCATTATCATTATTTTCATTTTAAAATCCTTTTTCTTTTATAAACTTTTAGTAATATAGTTTATTTAATGTACTAGCAATATATGAATTTATTAAAATAACTATATTTAATGTTTTTTTATGTAAATCTAATAACGGGATAGAAATGATTATTTTAGGGTGTTTTTTTGCAAGTTGTATGGGTGTTGTTTTAGGGTCTATAGGAGCTGGTGGATCTATTTTGCTTCTGCCTATTCTTGTTTATTTTTTTGAAATAAACCCTGTATTAGCAACTAGCTATTCTTTAATTATTGTTGGTTTAACAGCTCTATTAGGTTGTTATAAGTATTTAGTTAATAAACAAGTTAATATATTAGTTGCATTAAAGTTTTCAATCCCTTCATTAATATTTGTTTATCTTACAAGAAGGTTTTTTGTTCCTTTATTTCCAGATAATATTACTTTTTTAAATATAAATTTTAGTAAAGATTCATTGATAATGATTATATTTTCAATATTAATGTTTATTTCGGCAATTTCAGTTTTATCTTTTAAAGAACGAGTTTTAAGTATGAAAAAAATAAATTTATTTATTAATAATTTATTACTTTTTTTACAAGCCTCTTTGGTAGGTTTTATTACTGGAATAGTAGGGGCAGGAGGAGGCTTTTTAATTATTCCAGTTTTAGTTATTTTTAATAAATTAGATATGAGGACAGCTGTTGGCACCTCATTGTTAATAATATTTATAAAATCTATTTTTGGTTTTATTGGTGATTTTCAAACAGGAGTATATATAGAAAGTTCCTTATTCTTTATAATTTTATTTTTTACATGTGTGGGAATGTTTATAGGACCTATTTTATTTAAAAATTTTCTTTCTGATAGTTTAAAAAAGTTATTTAGTTATTTTACATTAGTCATAGCAGCAATAATTTTATTTAACGAAATTTTAAGTATATAATTTTTTAATTAATATAATAGTCTAGCATAAATTAGTGTGTATAATATTTGTTTTATAGTTAAAAAAGAAGGAATTGGTTATGAAAACACGTATTACAGAAATGTTTGAAATTGAGCATCCTATTATTCAAGGTGGAATGCACTATGTAGGTTTTGCAGAATTGGCAGCAGCAGTCTCTAATGCAGGTGGTTTAGGAATTATAACTGCTTTAACGCAAAAGACTCCAGAAGATTTAGCTAAAGAAATTAGTAGATGTAAGGAAATGACCAATAAACCAATAGGAGTTAATTTAACATTTTTGCCTGTTGTAGAAGCACCAGACTATCCAGGCTATATTAATGCTATTATAGAAGGTGGTGTAAAAATAGTCGAAACGGCAGGAAATAATCCTTCTAAATGGTTACCGTTATTGAAAGAAAACAATATAATAGTTATCCATAAATGTACTACAGTGAGACATGCGCTTAAAGCAGAAGCAATAGGTTGTGATGCTGCATCTGTAGATGGATTTGAATGTGGTGGACACCCTGGAGAAGATGATATTCCTAATATGATTTTATTGCCTAGAGCTGCAGAAGAATTAAAAATACCTTTTGTTGCATCTGGAGGCATGGCTGATGCAAGGTCTTTAGTTGCATCATTAGCTATGGGAGCTGATGGAATGAATATGGGTACAAGATTTATAGCTACTAAAGATGCCCCAGTACATGAAAACGTAAAGCAAGCAATCCTTGCTGCATCAGAGTTAGACACGCGATTAGTTATGAGACCTTTGAGAAATACAGAAAGAGTTTTAGTAAATAAGGGTGTAGAAAAAATATTAGAAAAAGAAAAGGAGCTAGGGGCACATCTTAAATTTGAAGATATTATAAAAGAAGTTTCTGGGGTTTATCCTAAGGTTATGTTAGATGGAGATATGGATGCTGGTGCTTGGTCTTGTGGTATGGTAGCAGGTTTGATTCATGATATTCCGACAGTAAAAGAATTAATAGATCGTATTATGCAAGAATCTAATGAATTAATAAAGAATAGGTTAGAAGGTATTTTAAATTAGTTAAATAATAATTTATAGGATTCTATATGGCTAGAGCGATATTTGCTGGTGGTTGCTTTTGGTGCACTGAAGCAATTTTTATGAGAATAAAAGGGGTGGATAAAGTTAATTCTGGATATATTGGAGGACATATAGAACATCCTTCTTATGATCAGATATGTGATGGAAATACGGGTCATGTAGAAGCTGTTGAAATATTTTATAATGAACGTAATATTAGTTATAAAGAATTACTTAAAATATTTTTTCATACTCATGATCCTACACAATTTGATGGGCAAGGTAATGATATAGGTCCACAGTATTTATCTAGGATATATTTTATAAATGAAATGCAAAAGATAGCAGCTCAGAAATATATTGAACATATAGAGAGTGACTACAGCACTCCAATAATTACAAAATTGTATGCAGAAAAACCATTTTATATTGCTGAAGACTATCATCAAAATTATTTTAATAATAATAATAGTCAGCCATATTGTCAGTTAGTTATTGCGCCCAAAGTTAATAAACTGAACAATTTTTACAAAAAATTATTAAAATAAATATAATTTTATATCATATTATCTAATTCTTTTATTGCCTTTATAGGGTTTACAACTTTTATAGTATGGATACCTAATAATTTAGCAGTTTTAAGATTCATTCCTAAGTCATCTAAAAATATAGTATTTTCAGGTTTGATATTAAGATCATTTAAGACATGTTCATAGATACGTTTTTCAGGTTTCCTCATACCTATTTTGTAACTTTCATATATTTTATCAAAATAATTTAGAATATTTTTTACTTCTAGAATTCTTTTCTCATTGGAAAATATATGAACGTCCTTCAGAACATTGGTTAGACAAATTAACTGAAAATTTTTAGATAATGAGATAATTTTTTCTACCATAATTGGTCTTAATGGACCATATAGTTGTTTTAAAATATTTGTAGCATCTAATTTAAATCCTAAATTTAGTGCTTCTTGGTTAAATTCTTTTATAAATGTATCAATATTAATTTCTCCGCGCTCACTTTTTGCCCAAGCATTATTATCCTGATTTGTCATCACAATACTTGAAATTGTGCCTTTAGATATTCCATAATGTTCTTCTAAATTTTTAAATCCTTCAATAGGACTATCCGTAACTACTCCACCAAAATCAAATATTATATTTTTTATGTTCATAATGTATTCTTTCTAGATTAAATTATTTTTATGAAAGTTTTTCATAATCGTTTTTAGTATCAATATCTATTAAAATAGAAGAATCTCTTTGTGGAATAACACAAATATTATTAGTATTTTTATCTAAGATATTTTTAGCACCTATATCACCTTGTAAATTTAAAATATCGGGAAAGAATTTTCTACCTATAAGTATGGGGTTACCTCTCTTTCCTTTATAAGAAGGAGCTACAATCCACTTATTATTTGATGGGTCATAATTATCGATTAAATTATTTATTACTTCAGGTTTAATTTTTGGCATATCTGCTAACATTATAATTGCAGCATCACAATCTTCAGGTAAAGCAGATATTCCTGTTTTTAGAGAAGAGGATAACCCTTTTTTATATGTCGAATTAGTAGCCACAATAATATTTAAATCATTAATATTTTGTTCAATTAATTCATTTTGATACCCTAGTACTATAATAGTATTGTTTGCTTTTGATTTACTTGCAGCAGTTATTACGTGCTTTAAAATAGACTGATCTTTATAATTCATTAGAAGTTTATTATTCCTTTTCATTCTTTTAGATTGACCAGCCGCTAGTATTATATTGCTAATATTAAATTTTTTTTTAATATTTTTATTTTGTGTTTTTAGTAAACCTCCGACTCCCATATCTGAAATATGATTGTTAGTAATTTTGTTGTCTGCTATTAACCTTTCTAAAATCCAGTCAAATCCATTTATATTTGGAGATCTAGCACATCCGGGTAGACCAATAACTGGTGTATTCTTAATTTTTCCTAATAATAATAAATTTCCTGGATCTACAGGCATTCCAAATCGAATTATTTTTCCTTTACAGAGTTTGATGGCTTCAGGAATTTTGTCATGAATATCTACAATAGCTGAAGCACCTAATATGAGGATTATATCTATTTTCTCTTTAGTCATAACTTTAATGTTTTTAGAAATTTCTGAACTAACATGCTGACAAGTGCAAACTTTGTACAATTTTGAGTTTAATGCATCTAGTCTAGCAGCAATTCTTTTAATTGAAATTGCATTAAGTTTGGAATTTTCTTTTATGTCATGAGTTAATACTAGTCCAACTTTTTTATGAGTAAAAGGGTTTATAAATAAGACTTTATTTAATTTAATAGCATTTATTCTCTGGAATATTGATTCCTTAACATAGAAAGGAATTATTTTTATAGTAGCTAGTATATCACCTTTGTTTACTTTCGAAAAGTTGCTGAGCGTTGCAATCGTTGTTTGTTCTGAAATAGCATTGAATTTATTTATAAGTTTTTGATCTATAATAAGTAAACCAGACTGATTAGTAATAATATTTACTCTTCCAGTGAATGGTTTTTCCATGATTGTATATTTATTAATGAAACATTTTGCAATAAGTTTTGCTATTTTGTCTTCATGAATATCGTTTTTATCTGGAACAGCACAAATTATGGAATAAAATCCATTATTTTTTAAATGTGTAATATCTTTTTTTAAAATAACTTTTCCTTTAGAAAACTTTTTATCACCTACATTTATGGTATGGGCTAGAATATTCCCAAGAGAATTTTCGATTGTTATTTTGCCAAAAAACATTTTTATTTTCTTTCGATATTATGTAAGGTTGCAACAATTTCAGATATAATTGCAACTGCAATTTCTTCCGGTGATTTGGCTCCTATGGATAATCCTATTGGACCATGAATTTTGTTAATATCTTTATCATTAAAATTGGCTATTTTTAATCTTTGAATTCTTGCGTTGTGAGTTTTTTTTGATCCTAAAGATCCAATATAGAAAGCATTACTTTTTAAGGCCGCACTAAGAGCTGCATCATCTAATTTAGGATCATGGGTTAATGTCACTACTGCTGTTCTATTATCTATATTAAAGTCTTCGAGCGCTTCTTCAGGCCAATCTTTAATTATTTTAATATTAGGAAATCTTTTATCATTAGCAAATGCTGATCTTGGATCAATTATAGATACTTCATAGCCAATTGTAGAAGCTATTTTAGCTAAAGGTTGAGCTATATGAACTGCACCAACAATAACTAATCTTAAAGGAGGCAAAGATATATTTATAAACCAGAGAGATTTATTTATATTAACAATACCAGATTTTCCATTAGCTAATATTTCTTTAGAAGCATTTAAAATTTTTTTATCTAATATATTTTTAGAATTGCTATCTAAAAAAAGTTGTTTTCCAGTTTGTATTTCTGTACCAAAAATTATTTTTTGCCTATTATTTTTTTTTAATAGTAAAGTGTCTAGGGTAGTATCTTTCAATCATTTTCCCCAATTTTTTCTATATATACTTCTACTTTTCCTCCACATGTAAGACCTACATCCCATGCCTCTGAATTTGTAACACCAAATTTTAGTAATTTAGGTTTGCCTGTTTTCATAATTTCTTGTGCTTCACTAATAACATTGCCTTCAATACATCCTCCTGAAACAGATCCAAGTATATCTAAATCTTCATTTACTACCATTTGGCTTCCTATTGGTCTTGGACTAGATCCCCATGTAGAAATCACAGTAGCTAATGCCACATTCTTCTTTTTTTTTCTCCACAACAATGCTTGTTGTAAAATTTCATCTATATTTTTCATTATTTCTCTTTTTTATCTCTTTATAAGTTTTTTTATAATAAATAAATTTTTATGAATAAGAATTTATTAATTGTTTAGTTAAAACATCTATAAGGTTTTGTCTATATTCTGCTGATGCATGAATATCATTATTTAAATCATCCATGGGAACAGATTTCTTAGGAAAATCTGAGTTTATATTTGAGCTAAGTGCTTCACTAATTTCTTTAGCCATAAAAGGAGTGTGTGAAGCTCCTGTAACTGATACTCTTACTTCCTTTTCATATATTGCAATACTTACACCCACAACTGCATATTTACTAGCCGGATTGGGAAATTTTATATAGTTAAAAAAATCTGGTAATTCTATTTCTACACTTGTAAGTAATTCATTTTCTTCAAGGCAAGTCTCAAACATTCCTGTAAAAAAATCTTCATTTTTGATTGTTCTATTATTTGTAAAGATATTTGTTTTTAATGCGAGTACCGCAGCAGGCCAATCAGCTGCTGGATCTGAATTAGATAACGAGCCTCCGATAGTACCTATTTTTCTTACTGCTGGGTCGCCTATTCCGTTTGCTAAAAAAGAAAAATTTTCTAAGGCTTTTAGTACATTTGAGTCTTTTGCAATTTGGTCATGTGTGCACAAAGCACCTATTTTAAGGATATTGTTATTAATTTCTATATTATCTAGATTCTTTATTTTTTTAATATCTATTACGTCAGTTGGTGAAATGAGTCTTTGTTTCATTGAAGCAACAAGAGTCATACCTCCTGCTAGGTATTTTGGCTCTTCTGAATCTTTAAATATTGTTATAGCTTCATTAACATTTTTAGGAACATGATAATTAAAAGTGTACATTAATTATTTTCCTTTTCATACATTTTTGATGCTCCATCACTTATAGATTTTACTATATTTTCATATCCAGTACATCTACAAAAATTTCCTTCTATATGTTTTCTTATTTCATGTTCAGTAGGATTTTTATTTTCTTTTACAAGAGAAATTGCTGAAATTATCATTCCTGGAGTACAAAATCCGCATTGCAACCCATGATTATTTCTAAATGCTTCTTGCATCGGATGTAACTGACCATCTTGTTCTATATTTTCAATTGTAGTAATTTCTTGATCGTTAAGTTGTGCTAATAAAATTGAGCAAGACTTTATTGCATATCCATTTAGTAAAACCATACAAGCTCCGCATTGGCTAGTATCACAACCTATATGAGTTCCTGTTAAACTTAATTCTTCTCTTAAAAAATCAACTAGTAATAAATTAGGTTTAATTTCTTTTTCATAAGTTTTATTATTAATTGTGATTTTTATAGATACCTTATTCATCTTTTACCTCTAGCTCAGTCTGAACAAAAAAAATATTCTATTAATATTAATAGAATAAAAAAAAAATACTAGACAAAAAAAGATAGGATTATTGCTATTGCAACAATTAGTAAAATTATCCATGTCCAATAAGGAATGCTAAAGGATGCAATTTTATCTGACTGATCCTTATTTAACATATTACTTTCCTCGGATGAAGAGTCAGAAACTAAAATACAAAATTTGTTAAAAAAGTCATCTGCAGTATTCTTGACAGCACCACCAATAAGCCGTGATCCAAGTTGTGCTAATTTTCCTCCTACTTGAGAATTTCCTGAGTATGACAATAAAGTATTTTCTTGATCTTTTTCAGATAAAGTAACTTTTAAACTTCCTTTTGCAAAACCTGCAGCTCCTCCTTTTCCTTCTCCATTTATAACGTAACTATTAGGAGCTTCTATTTCAGTTAATTTTACAGATCCACTAAAAGTTGCTGATACAGGTCCTATCTTTGCTTTAACTTTTGCAGTAAAATCATTCTCTGAAGTCTTCTCTAGAGTTTCACAACCTTTTATAGATTTTTTTAAAATATCTGGATTATTTAAATATTCCCAAACTTTTTCTTTTGGCGCTGGAATATTATATTCTCCAGATAATTCCATTAATTATTTCCGTTAGCTTTTAAAAAAGCAAGTATATTAGTTATATCATCAGCTTTTTTTAAACCAGGGAAAATCATCTTTGTTTTTTTTACTAAGTCTTTAGGTTTTTTTAGCCAAACCGTTAAATTTTCTTCATTCCAGTTTCCGGCTTCTTCTGCATAAGCTTTCAAGGCTTTTGAGTATTTATATCCGTCCTTAGCAGCTATAGGAGCACCAACTATATTCCAGAGGTTAGGACCAAGTTTATTTTTTCCACCTTCTTTAACTCCATGACAAGCTTTACATTTATTAAATATTTTTTCACCTGCTTTAATATCACCAGCATTTGCTATATTAAAATTTGCTACAATTGAAGCTATTAAAATTATTGAAATAGATATCTTCTTTACCATTTTGTCCTCCCATGACTTAGTAGTTATTATTGGCCTTAATTTACCTAAATTATATCGGAATACAACTAAAAATACTAATATTATTCACATTCTTTATTGCATGGGATTGTAGGATAATTTCTTGTTATCCAACCAATTATTTTCTGATCACCTAACATACCTTCAGATATATTATGTATGTTTGTATACCCTTTTTCTTGTAGCATATTTACAGTATAAGAGGATCTTCTTCCTGATCTGCATATAATCCCTACTTCTTTAGATTTGTCTGTACCTATTACTTTTATTAAATCTGCTAAATATTCATCCCTAATATTGCTATCTGGAGCAAGCATTTGAATTAATATAGCATTAGGTATAACCCCACTTTCTTTCCATTCATCCTTATTTCTAACATCAATAATTAATTTTCCTTCTTCATAAAAGCTTAATGATTCTAAATGATCTAAATCTTTAGAATAAGCTAAATTTATTGAAATATAAAAAATTAATAGTACTTTAAATATTAAAATTTTCATAACTTTAATCCAGTAACTTAGTAGGTAACCAAAGAACTAATTCTGGAAAACATATTATAGCTATTAGTCCAATTAATTGTAAAATTACAAATGGAATAATTCCCTTATAAATCATTTGTATTTTTATAGAAGGAGGAGCCACTCCTTTTAGATAAAATAAGGCAAATCCAAACGGGGGTGTTAAAAATGATGTCTGTAGATTTACGGCAATTAAAACAGCAACCCAAGGAATAACCATATCTGGATCTAAATGAGTGCCAAAATCTAATGTTGCTAGAATAGGTGCAAATAATGGTAAAACAATTAAGGTAATTTCAACCCAATCAAAGAAAAATCCAAGCAAGAAGCACATTCCCATCATTAAGAATAAAACTCCCCATGAGCCAAAACCTAAACTATCAACTAAATGGTGAATTAAATCGTCTCCGCCTAAGGATCTAAATACATAAGAGAAAGCTGTAGCTCCTATAAATATACCAAAGATCATAGCACAAGTTAAAGCTGATCTTTGTGTAACACTCTTTATGACAGTTGCTGATAAACGTCTATTAAATAAAGCTAAAATAATTGATCCTAATGCTCCTACTGCAGCAGCTTCTGTAGGAGTAGCTATACCTGCAAAAATTGACCCTAAAACGCACATGATCAAAAATATCGGGGGAACAAAAGATCTAAAAACCATTATCCATAATTCTATTTTAGTATTAGGACCCATGTCATCTGGAAGTGGAGGTGCTAATGTAGGATTCATTTTTGTACGTATATATATATAAATTATATAAATTACAGCTAATAATAATCCAGGTATAATCGCAGCTAAAAATAAAGTTCCTACAGAAATAGATAGCAAATCTGCCATAATAACTAACATAATAGAAGGAGGAATTAATATTCCTAAAGTGCCAGAAGCTGAAATAGTTCCTGTAGCTAATGAAGGATTGTAGTTTCTTTCTAACATAACAGGTAAAGCTAATAAGGTCATCATTACTACTGAGGCGCCGATAATACCAGTTGTGGCAGCCATGATTGTTCCCATAATAGTTACAGATAATGCAAGACCTCCAGGCACTCTTCGTAATAAAACTTGTAAACAGTTTAATAGATCATTTGCAACGCCACTTCTTTCCAACATTGTACCCATAAAAATAAACATTGGCACTGCAACTAGAATAAGGTTTTCGCATACTCCACCCCATATTCTACTTATTATGTTAAAAAATTCTATGAAATTGAATACGTCAAAAGCCATACCCAAAAAGCCAAAGCCAAGTCCTACACCTCCTAAAACAAAAGCGACAGGATATCCACTAAATAATAATAAAGCTAAAGATAAGAACATAAATACTGGTAATAAAGTTACAAAATCCATTAAATTAACTCCTTGTTCTTAGCTGCTTTAACTAATTCTTCTGTGGGGTCGTGAAGTTCTGGAGACATTGATCTTGAAACATTTGTCACATCTTCATCATTTTTGTTTATAGCCATTAAATAAACGATATTTCTTAATAAAACGCTTATACCTGCTAACCATAAGAATGTCATTCCAAGAGGTACAAAGGATTTTATTATCCATCTATGACTTAGTCCAGTAAGTGCAGAAGAAACTTCATTTAGAGCAAAAGATCTAGAAGCAAATTCAATTCCAAACCATATAATTAAACCTGTGTATGGTAATACAAATACTAATACTCCTATAATTTCCAAAATAGCTTTTAATTTTATAGAAAAGCCTTCTCTAATTACTTCAATTCTAACATGTGAATTTTTTAAATATGCATAACCTAAGGCTAATAAGAAAAGAGCTGCATGAAGATGCCATTCCATTTCTTGCAATTTGGTAGAACCTAGGACAAAAAATCTTCTAGATATAATGTCAAAAATAATTATACCAATTAAGGGTAATGCACACCATGCCCCAATCATACCAATAAAGCTTAAAATTTTTTCTAATTTAAGGCTAATTTGTAGAAGTGTTTTTGTAAATCCGGTATTTAAGTTGTCATATGGTGCATTCATCTCTTCCCCCCAAATTCAAATTTTTCTTAAAAAATGAATAAAAAATATTGTTAGTTAAACAGTTGTATCGAAGATATTAAAAGTTTCAAAGTTTTTTCTTAAAATCTTTTGGGAATTGGTTTTTAACCAACTTTCAATTAATGTTGCATATACACTTCTAAAGTCAGTAGTATATTTTAAATTATCTCCTACATCTAATCCATTTATTAAATCGGGTATTTGTCCATAGTGTCCTCCCTTTACGGTATTTCCAATAATAAACATAGGTCCAGCAGCTCCATGGTCCGTCCCTAAGCTCGTATTTTCAGGAACTCTTCTGCCAAATTCGGTCATAACTAAGAGAACCACTTCTTTTTCTTTTCCTATTCTATGTAAATCGTTCATAAACCCTCTTATTGCATCTGATGTATATGTTAGTAATCTTTGATGTAGATTGTTTTGGTGAACATGGGTGTCAAATGCATTATCTCTGTATGATGTATAATATAATCTAGCTGGAATTTCAGCTTGGATAAGCGCTACAATTTTATCTAAATCTAATGTAGCAATTCCGTAATCAACTTTCTTAGTGTATTTAGCCCATGCATTGCTAATCATGCCAGATGCTTCATTAGCACTTTTTGCAATTTCGTTAAGAAATTTTTGTGAATTGTTTTGATAATTATTGTTTTCATTATTTTTATCGACTTTTAACATTTTCTTTACTGAATAGAATCCCTCTCTTTGAAATCTTTGAGGATGATCAAATACAATTGGAACATGTTTTTTAGATCTTACTGCTAGTGATTGCGTTTTATCAATGTTGATTAAAAAGTTTTTATAAGATTCTGGGGCCATTTCATCAGCAAGTCTTCCCACCCAACCGTATTCTTCACCACTATTTGGGGCTGCAGTATGCATATAGGCCATCGAAGTAAAATGAGAAAAAGAAGGGTCTTTATAACCACATCCATGAATAATTGCCATTTGTCCTTCTTTATAAAGAGATTCTAATCCTACTATACCTGGGTTAAATCCAAAGTAGTCATCAATTTTAAGAAGATCCTTCTCTTTTATACCTATGTTAGGTCTGTACCGATAATATGCGTCATCTCCATAAGGTACTATAGTATTTAATCCATCATTTCCTCCGGAAAGTTCTAAAACAACCAAAATTTTATTATCTGTAAAATCATTAATGTGATGGTTTGAGAGGGCATGTTTAATTGGTATTAAGGAGCTTAGAGTTGCACCTGATAGATATTTTACAAAGTTTCTTCTATTAATATTATTTTTCATATTTTATCCTAGCTGATATTCTGGTTGACTCATTATTAAATGAACTATCATTCTAATAGGTTCTTCTAGATAACTTTCTGCTTCTTTTATTTTATTAGTTCCAAGGTTTGTGGTTAAAAATTCTATAAGCATATCTTTTTTTGATTGATTAATCTTTACCACTAAAAATCTATTTAATAAATATTCTATTACTTCTTTTGAGTTTTTGGCTCCACTATTTATAATCATGTTCGTAAAACTTATCTTAATAGTGTCTCGTAAAATAGGTTTTACTTTTGATACAGCTTCTTGCCATCCTTTATATGATGCATAACGTGTATTAAAATCTTCATCACGATCAGCCATCATATTGGATTCTGCCATCATCATATTATTGCCCCCATTACTTGCTTTTGTTGCTGAAGTAATATCTGCACCTTTTCTAATAGAATCGTGCATAACTATTATTTTAGGGTCAGGGGAATAGAAATCTTTAGCAATAAAGTCAATATCTGGATATAAAACACTTCGTGCAAAATTTCCTCTTTCCATAAGTAGAGCTGGAGTTATCCAACTCCTACCTCCGGCCCAACCAGCGACTGTTGGAGGCCAAAATAGTGTTTGTCCCATAGCTGAAGTTGATTGGTTAAAATCAGGTATTCCCGGCGTGTTAACTGCCCCCAATTTTATATAAGTAGAAATTACTAATTCTATTGGGGATTTTATATGAGAACCCATATTTTCATTAGTATAAAAATCTTTAGACATGAAAATTAATTTTAATAATGGTTTAAATTCATAATTATGAGATCTAAAATATTTAGCATATTTTTCTATTATAATTTCGTTAACATTCTCATTGACAAATTCTTTATAAATTTTTCTTACTATAAATTCAGACGCAGTTTTCTGTTCTAATAAAATGTTTATTACTTCTTCTCCTGAAAAGTTTCCAGTACGAGATAGTATTGTTTTTCTTCCATTGTCATGTTTTTCTTTATTAACAATAAATGTTAAATCGTCAGAGTTCCAACCAGTAAAAGCTCTTGCTGCTTCTCTTATATCTTTTTCTTCATAATTTCCTTCACCTAATGTAAACAATTCCATAATTTCTCTTGCAAAATTTTCGTTAGGGGCTCCTTTAATATTTTGTCCTGCATCTAAAAAATACAACATAGCGGGATCTTTTGCTATGGCAACAAGTAGTTTCCTAAAATTTCCAGTTGCATGTTTTCTAAAAGTTTTGTTTTGTAAAAGAAGTTTTCTATAATCTCTTATTTTTGCTTCACTATTAGCAAAATGGTTATGCCAAAATAATGTCATTTTTTCTTCTAATGGTCTTGGAGAAACTAACATTTTATTAGACCACCAGTAAGCAATTCTTTGGGTTTCTAGTCTGCTAGCTCTTAACCAATAAAAAAACTTATTAACTATAGGTTGTAATCTTCTATTTCCCGATTTTTTAATCTTTATACCAAGCGCTTCGCCTTTTTCTCTAGCTAATTTTGTTGTAGCAGGTCTGCTAGGTGGAAAATTAATTAATCCAGGATCATGGATTCCTGATTCATCAAATTTTGGCATATGATCTGTATTAATATTTTCATAATATATGAGGTAATTGGTAGCTTTGTCAGGGCCCATTAAATAAATTTTTTTAATATATTCTGGCGTTCCTCCAAATCCAGTTCTTTCTATCAAATGTGCCGCGGTTTGCATTGTCCATTCTTTAGGTAAGATAGAATCTATATTTCCTTTCCAGGAAGAGTTATTAGCAAAACTTTTAATTGAAAATACTAATAATAAAAATATTATTATTAGTACGCTATAAATTTTATTTAAAAAAAATATATTATTTTTCATTTTAGTTCCAAGACTTTATCTAGATAATAATATATCATAATTTTTTAATTTTAAAATAAATTATGTGATGAAAAAGTGAAATTTGATATAAATCAAAAAAAGTATAATTTAGGTTATAAGTTTAAATGGCTAAAAATAGTTTAAAATTTATTTTTATAATGTTTGTGTTGTGTTTAGGTTATACAATTAGCCAATTTTTACGAACTTCTGTTGGGGTTTTATCTCCAAATTTGATGATAGATTTTAGTATTTCTCCTGAAAAAATGGGTTTGTTAGGAGGAATATTTTTCTTATCATTTGCTTTGTTTCAAATTCCAGCTGGTATGTTGATTGACAAGTATGGTCCTAGACGAATAATGATCATAATTATTACTTTTGCTGTTATTGGATCAATAATATTTGCCTTATCTAATTCTTATACAAGTTTAATGATAGGACGTATTTTTATGGGATTAGGTTGTTCTATATGTCTAATGGGCTCTTTGGTAATAATTACACGGTGGGCTTCAAAAGATGATTTTTCAAAGTTAGCAGGAACAATTCTTGCAATTGGAGGTCTTGGAGGTTTATTGGCTACTACTCCTTTATCATATGTTTCTGATTTATATGGATGGAGACTTTCATTTTGGAGCGCATCAGTTTGTACGTTTATGGTAATGATATTATATTATCTAATATTAAAGGATAATCCTAAAGAAAAAATCAATTCTACAAAAATACCACATTTGAATAATTCTACATATAATATTTTAGTTATTTTCAAAGAAAGAAATTTTAAGTTTATGATCCCTATGTCATTAATGAGTTATTCTTCTCTTGTAGTAGTTTTGGGGTTATGGGGAGCTCCATATTTGAAAGATTTTCACGAATTAGAATTAATTGAAAGAGGACAAATATTAATGTTCATGGCAATAAGTTGGAATATTGGGTCTTTTGTTTTTGGTAGGTTAAGATCATTTTTAGGAGGATATAAAAATGTAGTAATATTTGGAGCTGTAGGAGTAATAATATTATTATTAATACTAGCTTTTACTCCTGTTTTATCAAAATTTTTTTTGTATTTATTATTTTGTACTTTAGGTTTTTTTGGTGCTTTTAGTGTGGCATTAATCTCTCATTATCAAGTTTTATTTGATAATGAATATATGGGAAGAGCTCTTTCAACTGCTAATTTTTTCAATTTTGGAGGTGTCTTTTTAATCCAATGGCTTACTGGAAAGATTATATATTTTATGGGTGGAGATAAAAGTGGAGCACCAAGAGAAGCTTATTCTTGTGCTTTTATATTTGTAGCAGTATTATTATTGATTTCATTATTAATATATTTATTTTCGGAAGAGAATAAATTAAGCAATAAAAAAAATGATTAATGATATTTGATTTTATGTAATCAAAATTATAAACTTTTAATTTTTGGAGGAATATTAAATGAGCAATACTATTAAGTGTAGAGCTGCTGTTTTGCATGCAATGTCAGAACCAAGACCTTTTGCTGATAGTAAACCAGTAAAAGTTGAAGAAGTAGAACTAGATCCTCCAGGATTTGATGAGGTTTTGGTTAAAGTTTCTGCTGCCGGATTATGTCACTCTGATTTGTCTGTTGTAAATGGTAATAGGCCAAGGGTGATGCCAATGGTGCTAGGACATGAAGGTTCAGGAATTATTGAAAAATTAGGTGAAGGAGTAAATAATTTTAAAGTTGGAGATCATGTAGTGTTTGTTTTTGTTCCTTCATGTGGAAATTGTATTCCTTGTAAGGAGGGTAGACCCGCTTTATGTGGTCCTGCTTTAGTCGCAGGAGGAGCAGGCACATTATTATCTGGAGATAAAAAAATAAAATTAAATGGTAAATTTATAAATCATCAAGTTGGAGTATCTTGTTTTGCTGAATATTCGGTAGTTTCATCAAAATCTATAGTTAAAGTTGATAAAAGTCTTCCTTTAGATGAGGCAGCACTGTTTGGGTGTGCTGTGATTACAGGAGCAGGAGCAGTTTTTAACACGGCTAATATTAGAGTAGGTTCTACAGTTGCTGTAATTGGATTAGGAGGTACGGGTTTAGCTGCGTTGATGGGAGCTAAGGCAGCAGGAGCTTCTAAAATAATAGGTATAGATTTGCTACAAGATAAATTAGATTTAGCAAAACAATTGGGAGCACATGAAGTATTTAAAGCTGATGATCCAAAAATTATTGAAAAAATTAAAAGTTATATTGGAACTGGAGTACATTATAGTTTTGAATGTGTTGGATCAGAAAAAGCTATGGAACTTGCTTATAAAGTTTTGAGAAGAGGGGGGACAGCTGTTTCATCAGGTTTGTCTCATCCAGATAAAAAGTTTTCAATTCAACATGTTGATTTAGTAGCTGGAGAAAAATCTTTAAAAGGTTCCTTTTTAGGGAGCTGTGTGCCTGATAGAGATATCCCTGCTTATATAGATTTATATAGATCAGGTAATTTACCTGTAGACAGGTTAATGAGTGATCATATTTCTCTTGATCAAGTAAATGAAGGGTTTGATAAATTATCAGATGGTTCTACAGTAAGACAAATAATTATGTTTGATTAGATATTATGGATGGTGTTGAGTTAAATATTAGACAAGATCTTGCTGCTGCATATCGTTTGGCGGATTATTTTGGTTTTTCTGAAGGAATAGATAACCATTTTTCTGTGTCGTTACCAAATGATGACAATAAATACTTATTAATTCCTTATGGTTTACATTGGTCAGAAGTAACCGCATCTTCATTAATTATTGTTGATGAAAATGGAAAAAAAGTTTCAGGAGATGGTTATGCAGAACCTACAGCTTTTTTAATACATGGAGCCATTCATAATTCGAGTAAAAAAAATAAATGTGTAATGCATACTCATATGCAATCAGCATTAGCAATAACAATGCATGAAGAAGGAAGATTATTAATGGCAGATCAGAATGCATGTAGATTTTACGATGATATATATTACATGGATGATTATGAAGGACTAGTTTTAGATAAAGAAACCGCAAAACCGATTGGAGATGCAAGTAAAAATCATGATATAATTTTTTTAGCTAATCATGGGATTATTGTTACTGGAGAAACGATATATCAAGCTTGGGAATCTTTGTATTATTTAGAAAGGGCATGTAAAGCGCAAAATTTAGCTATGTCATCTGGAAAAAAGTTGAAAATTATAAATGGGCAAATTGCTAAAAAAGTCTCGATGCAAATAAAAGAAGAAGCAAATTCAGAATCAGCTTATGCTTTTAAACATTTTGAAGCGTTAAAAAGAAAGCTTATAAGAAATGGTAATCAAGATTATTTAACTTAATTAGACTTTTTTGCCTTAGTTTTTTTCACATTTTTATTGTTTGGAGGAAGTGATGAAAATGGAAAAGGTTTTTGATCACTTTTGTAAGAAATATAATCAAATATTTGCATAAAATAAGCTATTATTTTTGATGATAAACTTACCAACCTAGAATTTGGTATTCCTTCTATTAAATGAAATCCAAACTGAATTACAGATAATGCTAATAATGGCCATATTAAAATGTATAGTATAATTCCAAATGCTAGCATATAAGGTAAACGGATAAGCGCAGGGTTGTAATTAGGCTTATTAAGAGAAAAAATTTTATTTTTATTGATCATTATATTATTCCTTAAATTTAATATATGACATAGTATCTTTAGAGGTCAAATAACAATGAATATAAAATTATAAAAAATATATAAATTACTTGTTCTATTGATTAAATTATGTAAGCATAATTTTGTATGGTTTCTTGGGAGGAAATTATTGCATGTTCTTTGTTCGATTTACTTAGGCAAGCTTATTAATATATGCATATTAGTCTTCCTAAGAAATGGTTTATTTGTGAAGTTAATATAATTTCTTGGGAGGTAAAATACTATGATTAATACTAAGGTTAGTAGAAGGACTTTTATACAAGGTTCTGCAACTGCTGGTGTTGTTGCTTCTGGAGGAGGAGCAATTCTGGCTAATACAGAGGAAGCTTGGGCTTTAACTACAGAGGTTTTATCTGGAGATACTGCACTTTCTTTGTTAATTATGGCAAGACATCTTTATCCTCACGACTTTTTAGGTGATCAATACTATGCTGAAGTTGTGGTGAATTTAGATGAGCAAGCCAAATCAGATTCTTCCTTAGCTGAAAAGTTGGAAAATGGAGTTAAAGATTTAGGTCAAATTATTGAAGCAGATCGTACTTATAATGTTGCATTTAAAGATCAATCATCAGGGTTACAACTTCAAAACCTAAAAAGAATTGATGGAAGTGATTTTTTTGAAACTGTTAGAGGAGCTACAATGGGCGGCCTTTATGGGAATCCAAGAGTAGCAGCGTTTTTTGGATGGGAAGGTTCTTCTGTTGAACATGGCGGATACATCAATCGTGGATTTGATGATATTGGCTGGCTACCTAAGGGAGGAAGATAATGGCTAAAACTTTTGATAAAAATGATGACTCAGTAGTAGTTATTATTGGATCTGGTGCTGGCGGAGGAGTACTAGGCAATGAATTAGCACAAAAAGGTGTTAATGTTGTGTGTCTAGAAGCTGGACCAAGATTTACTTTAGATGATATTGAGAATGACTGGAATACGATGTTTGGTAGACTCAGTTGGCTTGATCCTCGAAAAGGTACTGGTGATCTAGTAGCAGGCTTGCCTCTTTGGGTGTGCAAAACTGTTGGTGGAACAACTGTTCACTGGGCTGGAGCAAGCTTACGTTTCATGGAGCATGAGTTTAAAATAAAATCTGCCTATGGAAACATAGAAGGTGCGAACTTATTAGATTGGCCCCTTGATTTAAATGAAATGGAACGTTTTTATTCCATGGCTGAAGATAAAATGGGTACAACTGGTACACATGGAATTCCAAGGTTACCAGGAAATAATAACTTCCAAGTTATGGAATATGGAGCTAAAGCTTTAGGTTATCAAGATGTTCATACTGGTAATATGTCAATTAATTCTCAGCCTAGAGATGGTCGCCCTGGATGTCACCAAATAGGTTTCTGTATGGCTGGATGTGCTATAGGTGCAAAATGGTCAGTATTGTATACTGAGATTCCTAAGGCTGAAGCGACTGGTCGTTATGAAATAAGACCTGAATCTATGGTTCTTAAAATTAACCATAATAAAGAAGGTAAAGCTACCGGAGTAGTTTATGTAGATAAAGATGGAAATACTCATGAGCAGAAAGCTAGAGTAGTTGCTATTGCAGGTAATGCAGTAGAAACCCCAAGGCTTCTTCTTAATTCTGAATCTAGCATGTTTTCCGATGGAATGGCTAATTCTTCAGGACAAGTGGGTCAAAACTTTATGAGACATATGACTGGCACGGTTTATGGAACTATGCCTGGTGCAGTTCATTGGGATCGTGGAACTCAAATGGCTGGTATTGTTATGGATGAGGTTAAGAATGATCCTAATCGTGGCTTTGTTGGAGGATATTATATGCAAACTTTACCAGGGTTTGGCCTTGGATGGTATGCAGGTAATGTTGGCGGTATGTCTGCTGATGCTCCTGGCAAATGGGGAAGAAATTATACTAGAGATGTCGTAGAAAATTATAAAAATATGGCAGGTATGTGGCTAGTTGGTGAAGATATGCCTCAAGAGAAAAATGGGGTAACTCTTCATGGATCTGAAAAGGATTCATATGGACTTCCAGTGCCAGTAGTTAATTTCGAAGATCATGCTAATGACGTAGCTATGAGAAATCATGCCTACAAAGCAGGTAGTGCAGTATATCAAGCAGGTGGTTCTAAGAAGCAATATCAATTATCTCCATTCCCAAGTACTCATAATATGGGAACTTGTAGAATGAGTGAGAAACCACGTGACGGAGTATGTAACTCAACAGGTGCTACTCATGATGTTCCTAATGTGTTTATATCTGATGGAAGTCAGTTTACTACTGGAGCTGCATGTAACCCAACATTAACAATAGTATCGTTAGCTATTCGTCAAGCTGAAAATATGGCTAAGATGTTGAGTCAAAATACTATTTAAATTTTATTTAAATAGCTGAGAACTAAGGACGTTACTTAATAGTAGCGTCCTTTTTTATATTATTTTTTGATATAAATCTTTTTTAATATAGAATATAATTCAATATTTTATTAGGAATTAAGAATATGCTCAAGGCTAGGTTGTCTGATAGACCTCCCATAAAAAAAAACAATGAAAATAATAAAAAAGGCGAGAAAAAGTCACGTTCTTATAAAATTAGTTTAGCTCCTTTTAAAAAGAATGTTGTTTATATTTTAATCTCTGCTTTTATTTTACTTCTAGCTTTTTCATTTACTGTGCCTATGTTCTTGAATTTTAAGGTTTGGAAGCCTGAGATAACTTCTTTTATAGAAAATTATACAGGTAAAAAAGCTTTTATAGATGGAGATATTAATTTTAGCTTATACCCCTCTCCTCAAATTATTATAGAAGAAATATCTATTTTTGAACATCAAGAGGATAAAGATTTAATATTTTTTAGTTCTGAAAAAATTATGGCTAAAGTTTCTCTATTTTCTTTGTTCAAAGGTCAATTACATGTTGATAAGGTGGTTATAGAAAACATTAATCTTAATCTTATAAATTTAAGAAATGAAGACCCTAATTGGGTATTTAAGAGACCAGAAGAAGATAATATAGATACTATTGATAAGAGCATTAATTTTCCTAAGATTAAGATTAAACAATACGAAATTATAGATGCGTCAGTTAATATTAATAATAACAATAGTTTACTTAAATTTGATATAATTGATTTAGAGATAGATGCAGTTAATAATTTTAATACATTTAAAGGAAATATTTTATTTAATAATATAGATTTTTCTTTAATTGGGTCTTTGAATTTTAATAATGAAATCTTAGATTTGCTCTTAACTTTAAATAATGAGGATTTGAAGATAGGCTTAGATGGTCCACTACAATATAGTAATTCTTTTCCCAATTTTAATGGTAAATTAAATATTGAATTAGAAGATAGTAAGTATTTGGCAGAGCAGTTTGAATTAAATTATTTAAAAATAATAAATGATAATACAAAAATTGATGGTGAGTTGGAATTTAATTTTCAAAAGCAAGATCTATTTTATTCATTAAATAATATTAATATTTTATCAGGTTCTTCTATTTTGTCTGGTGTTATCTCAGGTAATACAGGAGAAAAAGCAAATTTAGATGTAGTACTTTCTTCTAATAATTTGGATTTGGATTTAGTTTTTAATAATTTAAATGAATATAGAGACTTATTAAATTTTAATGAGAATACATCTAAAAATAATTTAGCTTTACCATGGAGTAATTTAAATGGTTCTCTTCTTTTTTCTGTGGGAACTTCTAAACTTAAAGATTATCCTATTAGAGATTTTGTAGTAGATCTTAAAAAAGAAGGTAAAAGCTTTACCTTAAATAAAGGAAGAGCTTTATTTCCAGGAAATACGGAGATAATTTTTAAAGGAGATTTTAAAGAGAATTTAAAAACTTTTGAAGGTTCAAGTACATTAAATAGCGAAAATATAAGCTCTTTTCTTTCATGGATTTCTTTAGATTTAAGTTATTTGTCTAATACTAGATTAAAAAAGTCTGAGATAGAAAGCAGTGTAGTTATAAGAAAAGGAGGTGCTACTTTTGCCGGATTAAAAGGTTTAATTGATTCTAGTAAGATAGATGGAGAATTAAGGTTACGATTTGATGAAGAGAAAACTTTAATAGCCAATTTAAAAATTGACAAAATTAATCTTGATGCATATTTAAATAATAAGGATGAAAAAAAGAAAGAATCTACTCTTAAAGAGAATATAATTGATCATCTAGATAAATTAATTGTAGATGTTAATTTAGGAAATTTATTATTAGATAATAGGCAGTTAAAGAATGTAAAGTTATCCTCCTCGTACGAAAATCAAAAGTTAACTATTAGGAAATTTGATGTAGATAAGTTTGAAAATGGTAATTTATTTATAAATGGAAGTATAAATTTTTTAGATAAAGATCCTGTCTATGATTTAGATTTAGCATATGAAAATAAAAATATTATTGATGTTTTAGAATCTTTTAACTTAGGTATATATATCAAAAATTTATTTAAAGGTCATACTACATTAGAAACTAAAATTTCTGGAAAAAAACAATCTTTATCTTCTAAAATTTTTATAGGTAATGAAATATTAGATTTGTCATATAATGGTTCTATCAAATTTAATTCTTTGAAAGATATGATTTTTGATGGAAATATTAATATTGATATAAAAGATTTTTCTAGCTATATGAAAAATACATTAATTAATTATGAGCATGAAGGTTCTCTATCTGCCAATTACACTTCTAGCATATTTATGAATAGTAAAACTTTGAAATTAAATAATATTAGTTTTATTAGAAATGATAATAATTGTACTGGCAATATAGATATAAATTTTCTTGAGAATAATATAGATGCTTATATCAGCAGTAATGCTCTTTCTGTGGAAGAATTATTAATTACTAATAACTTCTTTAGAAAGAATTTATTAGCATTAAAGACAGGAAATATAAAACTAGAATCTGATAAGTTTCATGCATTTAATAATGTTGTCAATAACTTATCAGGGGTCATAAATATTTCAGATAATAGTATTGCTATTGATAATTTTAATGGGAAAGTTTTTTCTTCAAAACTTTCCTTCGACGGTAATTATGATGAAATTAATCAAGTTTTTGAAGGTGAGTTAAAACTTTCTAAATTGGATATTAATTTATTATTTGATAATTATTTTACTAATAATTCTATATTTGGTTTTCTTTCGACAGATATGAAGTTGAAAAGTCTGGGAAGTAATTATAATGAAATAAAAAATAATATTATTGCAAGTGGAAAAATTAAGCTTAAGAATATTTATGTGGATAGATTTGATGTGAGTGCAATTTATAATATAAATGATTCTAGTATTACTGAAGAAGAATTTAATAATCAAGTTTCTAATACTGTCTTTTCTAACAAAACTACTGCAATAAAAGACTTTGAATTAAAATTTAATATTTTAAAAAATAAATTTTTATTGGAAAATATTAAAATTTTAATGGATGGAAATAAAACTTTATTAAACGCGGAATATAATTTTTTGAATAATAATTTTGAAGGAAATCTAGTTGTGCCTATTTTAGAAGGTAATGAAAATGAATTTATTATTAAATTATGGAATAAAGAATCTGCGATAATATATGAATCGTATCTGAAAAATAGAAATTTTATAAAAACAGAAGAACAAATAAAAAGTAATGTGATTGATGAAAATAAAAATTTGGAAGAAACAGTAAAGATAAAAGAAAGCGAAGACAAAAAGGTATTAGATAATATATTAGATGATTTGAATAAAACTATACTGCAAAAAGATAATGAGAAAGTAGAAGATAAAATTATTGAAAATAATATTGGTTACTTACCTAATCCAATTGTAATGAAAACAAATAATAAAAATATTGAATATAACGAAATATCTAATATTATTAAAAATAATACTGTTAAGTATAAACTACCTACACAGGAGGAATTACTAGAAGATATGCTGGATATTTTATTGGATGATGAATAAAATTAATTATTAAAAAATATGAAATTATAAATTTTTTTATATAAATATTAAGGAAGAAAATGATAGAATTATTTACAGCAGCAACTCCTAATGGCTACAAAATATCTATAGCTTTGGAAGAATTAAAATTAAAATATAAGGTTAGAAAATTAAATTTTAATAAAGCTGAACAAAAGGAAGAATGGTTCTTAAAAATAAGTCCTAATGGGCGCATCCCGGCAATAATTGACCAGGATAATGGTATATCTATTTTTGAGAGTGGAGCAATATTATTATATTTGGCAGATAAATATAAAAAATTAATTCCGCAAGATCCTATAGGTAGAGTGAGATGTTTAGAGTGGTTAATGTTTCAGATGAGTGGAGTTGGACCTATGCAAGGACAAGCTAATGTATTTGGAAGGTATTTTGAAGAAAAAATTCCTAGCGCTATATCACGTTATCGTAATGAGTGTAGAAGACTTTATGAAGTTTTAGATAAACATTTATATAATAGGGAATGGATATGTGATGAATATACTATTGCAGATATAGCAAATTGGTCATGGATAAGAATATATAAGTGGTCGGAAGTAGATATTTCTGGATTAGATAATTTAAGATTATGGATGGATAGAATGCAAGAACGTCCAGCATGTATTAAAGGTTGTACGGTGCCACCGAGAGCTGATAGTTCAACACAAGTAAAGTCAGCAAAAAGTATGATTCAAAAATAAATAATTTATTTTAGCAAGGTGTTTTTATTTAATTCCAAAAGATTGAAAAAAATCATTTCCTTTATCATCAATAACTAGAAAGGCAGGAAAGTTTTCTACACGTATTTTCCATATTGCTTCCATGCCAAGTTCAGGATATTTAATACATTTAACATCTTTAATATTATTGGCAGCTAATTCTGCGCCCGGGCCGCCTATCGAGCCTAAATAAAATCCTCCATACTTTTTACATGCATTTGTTACTTGTTGTGATCTATTGCCTTTTGCTAACATTATTTTGGATGCTCCGTGTTTTTGAAATAAATCTACATAACTGTCCATCCTGCCAGCTGTAGTGGGACCAAAAGAACCTGTAACTAGTCCCTTAGGGGTTTTTGCAGGGCCAGCATAGTAAATTGGGTGATTTTTAAAATAATCTGGTATTTTTTTATTTGCATCTAACTTTTCTTTTATTTTTCCGTGAGCTATATCACGAGCAACAATAAGAGTGCCAGATAACATTACTCTTGTTTTAATCTTAAGGTTTGAAAGAATAGAACATAGTTTTTTCATAGGTTGATCTAAGTCTATTGCAATAGAATTTTTTGAAAGTTCTTTTATTGAAATATTTGGCATGTATTGTGATGGGTTTCTTTCAAGTTTCTCTATAAAAACTCCTTTATTAGTAATTTTAGCTTTAATTTGTCTATCAGCACCACAACTTACACCAATACTTATAGGTAAGCTTGCACCATGTCTTGGAAGTCTTATAACTCTTACATCGTGACAAAAATATTTACCTCCAAATTGAGCTCCTATTCCATATTTTTTTGTAATTTCAAGAATTTGTTTTTCCATGACTATATCTCGAAAGGCCCTACCTGATGAATTGCCTTTTTTAGGAATATTATCTAAATATTTACAAGTAGCTAATTTTAAAGTTTTCAGATTGAGTTCAGCTGAAGTTCCTCCAATTATAACCCCTAGATGATAAGGAGGACAGGCTGCAGTTCCAATATTTTTTATTAATGGTTTTATATAATCTACAATCTTTTTTGTTCTAATTACAGATGGGGTGGCTTGATAAAAAAATGTTTTGTTTGCAGAACCTCCTCCTTTAGCAATAAATAAAAAATTATATTCATTGCCTCGAGAGTGCATAATGTCAATTTGAGCGGGTAAGTTAGTTTTAGTATTAACTTCTTCAAACATTGAAATAGGAGCTAATTGACTATATCTTAAATTATTAATCTTGAATGCTTTCCATATTCCTTTAGAAATAAACTCTTCATCATCAAAATTAGTCCATATATGTGATCCTTTTTTTCCTAATACTATAGCAGTGCCAGTATCTTGGCACATAGGTAATACTCCGCCAGCAGCGACGTTTGCATTTTTTAAAAGAGTAAGGGCTACATATTTGTCATTGTTAGAAGCTTCTTTATCTTTAAATATAGACGAAATTTGTTTCAAATGTTCTGGACGGAGAAAATGTGAAATATCATAAAAGGCTTCTTGAGTTAAAATTTCTAATATTTTTTTTGATACTATAATTAGTTTTTTACCATCAAGATTTTTAGTTTTTATAGTTCCTATATTTATTTTACGATATATTGTTTTATCTTTTCTAAATTGAAATAATTTTTCGTATTTAAATTTATTCACTTAATTGTCCTTTTTTGAAGTCCTGTATGTTAATTATTTTAGATGATTTCTTATTTTTTGTCTTATCTAATAATATTTTTTCATTTTTTAATTTAGGGAACTGTAAAATAAAATTTGCATGAGGATCAGCAAAACTTATTATTGAATCGAATGTAATTTTAAGTTTACTTTTTATTTCATTAAATGAAAGAACTATAACAATATTACTTTTAGTAACTTCAAGATTCCAAAATGAGTTTTCAATTACTATAGTCATTTCTTGAGGATATTCTTTAATAAGTTTTTCAGGAATTTTTATATTTTTGGCAGTCGTGTCAAAAGAAATATAAAAATGATGCTTCCCAGGCAATCCTTTTTTGGATACTTGCTTTAGAATATCATATATAACATTTTTCATAGCTTTACTTGTTAATTTTTTATAATTTATTAACAATTTGTTATTATTTTTATTTATTGAATTCATTTTTTTTTTAACTTTAAAATTATTTATATTCTAGAAGTGGCAGTAAACTGCCACTTCCAAGAGCGTTCTGTTGCCAGGTGCTTCATTATACCTCGCCCAAACGGTGTGAAGCGCTGGGACTTGAACTACGGTATTTCTTACTGACTACGCAGCAAGAGCTACCTCACGACTATTGTCGTTTGCAGTTATTAATTTAGTCCTTTACGAAGGAACTATTTCGAGCAAAAGTTAATACCCTTCAATGCATGTCGATCCTATTTCACCCCCATAATTTTTGGTGGAGGTGCCGGGTACCGCCCCCGGGTCCATAACATTTATATAATATCACGTTTATTGCCATAGCTGATTAATCAGCATTTATATTATATGTATAGATAAAAATTTATAAAGGTTTTAGTTAAATATATTTAATTTAATAAAAATAAATATTTTTATTAAACAGATTATAGTTTATAAAATTATATAAAATAAAAAATTATGAGCTAAATATGTCGAAACTTACAAAAGTGAAAAATAATATTACATTTGATCAGAAACAAGAAATAGATTCTTTAAGAAAACAACCTAATAAAACCTTTCGTCCAGTCTCTCAAGGGATTGAGAAGATATTGTTTAAAGCTTTTCCAGTATTGGACCATGGATTCTTAAGAGTAGTTGATTATATGGGGGATGATCATGCAGTAGTACAAGCGGCTAGGGTTTCATATGGAAAAGGAACCACTAAAGTTACTGAGGACAAAGGTTTAATTAGATATTTAATGAGACATAGACATTCTACTCCTTTTGAAATGTGTGAAATAAAACTACATGTAAAATTACCTATGTTTGTAGCTAGACAATGGATTCGACATAGAACTGCAAGTATAAATGAATATTCTGCAAGATATTCTGTATTAGATAAAGAATTTTACATACCAAAGAAAGAACATTTAGCTGTACAATCTAAATCTAATAAACAAGGTAGGGGTGATATATTATCAGAAGTTGCAGCTAAAAAAGCTCTTAAAATTTTAAAACAAGATGCTGAAAATTGTTATAATTCTTACGAGTATCTTTTGAATGAAAATTCTAATGGAGATATTATTAATAATGACAGAGATGGTTTAGCTAGAGAGTTGGCAAGAATTAATCTTACTTTAAATACTTATACTCAATGGTATTGGAAAACTAATTTACATAATTTAATGAATTTTATATCTTTAAGAGCGGACTCCCATGCACAATTTGAAATAAGAGCATATGCAGATATTATCTATGATATTATGAAAGCTTGGGTGCCAATTACTGCAGAAGCTTTTCAGAGTTACAGAGTAGGTTCAGTTGAATTTTCATTTGAAGCACTTAGTGTTCTTAAAGATTTATTAACAGGTAAAAAAGTAACTCAAAAAACTAGTGGATTAAGTATGCGAGAATGGAATGAATTAATGCATTCTTTGAAATAATAGATTTAATTTAATAATGTTTATTTCATTTTTTGCTAAAGTTTATAATTTCTTCACATATGTTAACAAAATATTCATTTAAATTATTCTTGTGAGGTTTTCCTAAGTCTGAGTTTATTCTTATATCTATGTTTAAAGGTATTTGTCCTAAAAAAGAGATGTTCATTTCTTTTGCAGTATTGTGTACTCCATTAGATCCAAATATCATGTTTTTTTCATTACATTTAGGGCAAATAAAATGGCTCATGTTTTCAATAATTCCTATTATAGGAACATTAACTTTCTTAAACATGTTTAAACCTTTAACTGCATCTATTAAAGCAATATCTTGTGGCGTTGATACTATTATGGCTCCAGATAGGCCAACTTTTTGTGTCATAGTAAGCTGCACATCTCCAGTTCCTGGCGGCATGTCTACAAGAAGAAAGTCTAGTTCACCCCAATCTACATCTCTAACTAATTGTTCTAAAGCACTTTGCACCATTGGCCCTCTCCATATCATAGGCTTAGTTTCTTCTATTAAAAAACCTATAGACATACATTTTACTCCATAGTTCTTAAGTGTTTCTATTTTTCCTTCAGTATTTTGATTAGGTTTTGCATTTTTTAACCCAAGCATTTTAGGTTGCGATGGTCCATAAATATCTGCATCTAATATAGCAACTTTATATTTAAGTTGAGCTAGAGTAACGGCTACATTTGTCGTGATTGTAGATTTTCCAACACCTCCTTTTCCAGACGCCACAGCAATAATGTGTTTAATGTTTTTTGGTTTTAAATTACTAGATATGTTTGTATTGCTTTCTTGAGGATTATTATTTTCGGAAGTTAATACAATATTTATTTTAAAATCTTGAAAGTTTTTTTGTAATAAATTTTCACATTTAGAAATAATTTCGTTATATAATTTTTTGGGCTTAGTGGCATAGAGTATTACAATAATAACATTATTTTCTATTAAGACGTTATTTAAAGTTTCGGTTTCAGTAATACTCTTTTTAGAATCTAAATCTTTAATATTTTGTAAATAAGACTTAATTTTTTGTATTTTATTATTTGTCATTGAATATAACCATTTTTATTACTTGAAATTATTAGAATTTATACCAATATCATATATATATTTAAAGATTGATAGAAAATATTTTTTAATTTTTTAATATTTATTGTATTTAAGTTTATGGTTGATATATATAATATAATTTTTAAAGGAATTTTATATGCCGTGGAATAATAATGATGGCCCTTGGGGATCAGGAAATGGTTCTTCTGGAAGTGATAATAAAGGAAGTGGTTGGAATAATAATAGTAATTTTGACGATATTATAAAGAACGCAAAAGATAAAGTAGGTTCGATTTTGCCAGGAGGTAAAAAAGGAATTTCTTTAATATTGATTGTTATTATTGCAGTTTGGATGATAAGTGGGTTTTATACTGTTGGACCGGAAGAGCAGGGTGTCGTTTTAAGGTTTGGAAAATATATAGAAACGACAACTTCTGGGCTAAACTATCATTTACCAACACCTGTTGAAAAAGTAACAGTAGTGCCAGTTACTACAACTCGAAATATAGAAATAGGCTTTCGGAAAGGTACAGATAGAGGAGGACAAATAAGTTCACGAAACATAGATGATGAATCGTTAATGTTAACGGGTGATGAAAATATAGTTGATATCAATTTTGTTGTTCAGTGGTATGTAGGGGATGCTGCTAATTTTTTATTTAATATAAGGAATCCTATAAAAAATATTAAGGATGGTGCTGAAAGTGTAATGCGTGAAATTATGGGGAGAACAGAAATAGAATTTGCTTTATCTGAAGGTAGAGAGGAAGTAAGACAAGAAGCTCAAAAAATGTTACAAACTATTCTTGATTCTTATGATTCTGGTATTGTTATTTCTTCACTATTGTTACAGAGAGTAGACCCTCCAGCTACTGTAATTGATGACTATCGTGATGTGCAAAGAGCAAGAGCCGATAAAGAAAGAGTGATTAATGAAGCAGAAGCCTATGCAAATAGAATTGTTCCTGAAGCAAGAGGTGAAGCGGCAAAAGTTATGGCTGAAGCTCAAGGATATAAGGAGCAAGTTGTTGCTAGAGCTGAAGGTGCAGCACAAAGGTTTATCTCTATTTATGAGGAATATAGTAATGCCAAAGCTGTGACCAAAAGAAGAATATATATAGAAACTATGGAAGAATTAATGAAAAACACTAAAAAAATTATTATTGATAATAATTCTGGAAATGCTGTAGTTCCTTACTTGCCGTTACCTGAGTTAAGAAATAGGACTCAGAATAGCAATAATGTTAATGGAGAAGTAAGATGACACCTAAAAAAATAGCAGTTTTAGTATTAGTGTTAGTTTTTATAATTTTAGGTGGTTCAAGTTTTTTTTATGTTGATCAAAGAGTGCAAGCTTTAGTCTTACAATTTGGTGAACCAGTAAAGATAATTAAAGAACCTGGCTTGCAATTTAAGATCCCTTTAATGCAAAATGTAGAATACTTTGATAAACGTTTAATATTGTTTGATAATGCTAAAGAAGAAATCATTAGTTCAGATAAGAAGCGATTGATAGTAGATGCTTTTGCAAGGTATCATATAGTAGATCCACTTAGATATTATCAGGCAATAAGGTATGAAACTGCTTTAAAAAATCGTTTAGGATCAATATTAAATGATAGTTTAAGACAAGTTTTAGGAAGGGTTCCTTTAGATAATGTTATATCAGATAATAGGGCTAATTTAATGGAAGAGGTAGGTAAAATTGTTGCAGAAGAGGCTAAAGAATTTGGATTACAGATTGAGGAAGTAAGAATTAAAAGAGCGGATCTACCTACAGCAAATTCCGAGGCTATATTTAGAAGAATGCAAACTGAAAGGCAACAAGAAGCGGCACAATTTAGAGCAGAAGGTGAAGAACAGTCTAGAAGGATTAAGGCTGAATCAGAGAGACAACGAACAGTTTTATTGGCTAATGCAGAAAGAGATGGGGAAATACTTAGAGGCCAAGGAGATGCTATAAAAAATAAAGTGTTAGGAGAGGCATTTGGACGAGATCCAGATTTTTTTGCTTTTTATAGATCAATGCAGGCTTATATTTTAGCACTAGATAGTAAAGATACAACAATGGTTTTATCTCCAGATTCTGAATTTTTTAATTTTTTTGGAGATTTAGAGAATATATCTGAAAAATAACTTATAAAATTTACAATGTCATTTTCATTAGATTTAAATATTATAGAGTTTTTAATTTTAAGTGTTAGTTTAGTTTTTATTATGGAGGGTCTTTTATATTCATTATTTCCTAATTATATGAAAAAAGTTTCTAAATTTGTTTTGGATCATAATGAAGATAAGATCAGATTTATTGGACTTATATTTAGTTTTATAGGCTTAGTATTAATATATTTTATTTTGAAGGTGTTTAAATGATTATAAAATTTGCAATAAAATATTTTTTTTCAACATTGTTTTTTGTTTTTATTTCATTTTCTTGTAATGCTGATAGTTATCCACCAGATTTTTCAGACTTGGCTGCTAAACTTTCACCTGCAGTAGTAAGTATTTCAATCACTATGTCAAATGAACCATCTGTTCCAGGAATACCACAATTTCCTCCAGGTTCTCCTTTTGAAGATTTTTTTAACGATTTTTTTGAGAGGCGTGGAGGACAAAGACCTCCCAGGGAAAGACAACCTCAGCAAGCTATGGGATCTGGTTTTATAATAGATTCTTCAGGGTTAATAGTGACAAATAATCATGTTATTGAAAAGGCAATTTCAATTAACGTTATATTATCAGATAGTAGATCATATAGTGCAAGTCTAATTGGTAAAGACAATAAAACTGACCTTGCCTTAATAAAAATTGATGTTGATGAAAACCTTCCTTTTGTTAAATGGGGAGACTCGAATGAGGCAAAAGTAGGTAATTGGGTGTTAGCAATAGGAAATCCTTTTGGGTTAGTTAATACAGTTACTACAGGAATAATTTCAGCTAGAGCAAGAGATATAAGTGCAGGTCCTTTTGATGATTTCATTCAAACTGATGCAGCAATTAATAGAGGTAATTCAGGAGGCCCATTATTTAATTTAGAAGGCGAAGTTATAGGAGTAAATACGGCAATATTTTCTCCTAGTGGAGGAAGTGTAGGCATTGGATTTGCCGTACCTTCTGATTTAGCAAAAGGTATTATATTTCAATTAAAAGAATATGGTAAAACTAGAAGAGGATGGCTAGGTGTTAGAATACAAAGTGTAACTGAAGATATTGCCAATAGTTTAGGATTAGAACAGATTAAAGGTGCTTTAGTTGCTGGAGTAATGCCAGATGGGCCTGCAAAGTCATCTGGAATGAAGTCCGGTGATGTAATATTAGAATTTGATGGAAAAGAAGTTATAGATATGAGGGCTTTACCAAGAATTGTAGCAGAAACTGAAATAGATAAACCTGTAAACGTCAAAATTTGGAGAAATGAAAGATTAATGAATTTACAAGTTGTAGTAGGAGAGATGAAAGAGGAGGTAGTTAAAAATATAAATGATCAAGAAGCTCAGGGAGATATAGAATTATCTGTGGAAATTAAGGAATTAGGACTTTTAGTCTCTGCGATTTCTGAGGATATAAAAAGAAAATTTAATATTCCATTAAATACTAAAGGAGTTATAGTTTTAAATGTTCAATCAGAATCTGATGCGGCATCAAAAGGTATTTTACCAGGTGATATAATTATGGAAATTTCTCAAAATAAGATATTTAGTCCTTCAGACTTAAAATTTAGACTAGATCAAGAGATCAATTCTTCCAGAGACTTTGCTTTATTATTAATTAATAGAAAAGGCACACTTTCTTATATTGCTGTGAAAATTAATAAAAATTAAATTTATATTTACTAATGGTTTTGGTAGGCTTTTGATATGAATCATAAAAGCCCTATTATTGTTATTGCTGGCCCAACTGCATCTGGAAAATCTTTATTTGGGCTTGAATTAGCTAAAGTTATAAATGGTACTATAATTAATTTTGATAGTATACAGGTTTATAAAGATTTACACATACTAACTGCTAGACCTAATAAACTTGAAATGAAAGTTGTTTCGCATAAGTTATATGGTTTTTTATCTGGAGAATTTAGATGTACTGCTATTTATTGGAGAGATAAAGCAATACAGGAGATAAAAGATACTTTTAAAAGTGGAAAAGTTCCAATATTAGTAGGAGGCACAGGTCTTTATGTGAAGTCATTAATAGATGGTATTACTGATATACCGGCTACTGATCCTATATATAAAAAAAAGTCAGAAGAGTTGTACGAAGAATTGGGGGCGAAAAATTTTTTTAGTTTGGTTAAAAAAGTAGATCCTATAATAGTAAATAATATATCTGCGAATGATTACCAGAGATTAGTGAGGGCTTATACAGTTTGGTTGCAAACTAAAACCCCTCTATCAGAATGGCAAAAAAATGATAGTTTGGATAATAAAGTTTTTGGTAATTTTTTTAAAATAAAAATTACTTCTGAGAGAGAAAAATTACGGAAAAATATTAAAATTAGATTTCACGAGATGGTTGATGAAGGAGTTATTAATGAAGTTGAATCATTTAAAAGATTAGATACTAGTCTTCCTATTATGAAAGCGCATGGATTGAGGGAAATTATAAATTATATAGATGGTAAAATTAGTTTTGAAGAAGCTACTAATAGTACTATTAATCAAATTAATAAATATGCAAAAAGACAAGACACTTGGTTTAGAAATAAATATTATAGTGACTATGAAGTTGTTGATATTAAAAAGAATTTAAATACTGATTGCAGTAATATTTTGTCTATGTATAAGGATATATTAAAAAAGTAATATATTGTTTAATATATAAGTGTATATAGCAAATATAAGGAAAGTTATGAAGATAAGTGGTTCAGATATAATAGTTAAAACTTTAGCTGATTTAAATGTGGATGTTATTTTTGGATATCCAGGCGGAGCAGTGCTTCCTATATATGATGCTATATTTAAACAGAATAGAATTAGGCATGTATTAGTTAGGCATGAACAAGCCGCAGTCCATATGGCAGAAGGGTATGCTAGGTCTACTGGTAAAGTAGGTGTAGTTTTGGTTACTTCTGGACCAGGTGCTACAAATGCTGTAACAGGATTAACAGACGCATATATGGATAGTGTTCCTTTAGTGTGTTTGACAGGGCAGGTGCCTACACATTTAATTGGTACAGATGCCTTTCAAGAAGCAGATACTGTTGGAATAACGGCTTCTTGTTCAAAACATAATTATTTGATAAAAAATATAAATAATTTAGAAAGTACTATTTGTGAAGCTTTTTATGTCGCAAAATCTGGTAGGCCAGGTCCAGTAGTTATAGATTTACCAAAAGACGTTCAAAATGATAAATTTTCCTACAAAAGTATCAAGGTAAGTAAATTATCTTCATATAATCCTGTTAGAAGACCTAAGTTAGAAGATATCAGTATGGCTCTTGATATGCTTTCAAAAGCAAAGCAACCTCTAATTTATGCAGGTGGTGGAGTTATAAATTCTGGTATAAAAGCTACGAATAATTTAAGAAAACTTACTAATAGTTTAAATATACCTATTACACTTACTTTAATGGGTTTAGGAGCTGTACCAGCTAATAATAAAAATTTTTTAGGAATGTTAGGAATGCATGGGACATATGAAGCTAATATGGCTATGCATGATTGTGACGTAATGTTATGTGTTGGTGTTAGGTTTGATGATAGAATAACAGGTAATTTAAAATATTTTTCACCTAATTCTAAGAAAATACATATTGATATTGATCCTTCTTCTATTAATAAAAATGTGAAAGTTAATTTACCATTAGTAGGAGATTGTGGAACAATTCTTAATATTATGAATAAAGAACTGAAAAATAACAAATATAAAATTAATAAAAAAAATATGCAAAAATGGTGGTTAATAATTAATAAGTGGCAAAGAAAAAATTGTTTATCTTTTAAAGATTCAAATAAAATTATTAAACCTCAAAGAGCTATTAAAGAATTAAATCTTGCTTTAAAAAATAAAGATGCTTTTATAACTACTGAAGTTGGGCAGCATCAAATGTGGGCAGCGCAGTATTTAGATTTTTATAGACCCAATAGATGGATGACGTCAGGGGGATTAGGAACTATGGGGTATGGTTTTCCTGCCGCATTGGGAGTACAAGTTGCTTACCCTGATAAAACTGTAATATGTGTTGCTGGAGAAGCTTCTTTTTTAATGAATTTACAAGAATTATCTACTCTTAGGCAATTAAATATTCCAGTAAAAGTTTTTATATTAAATAATGAATACTTAGGTATGGTTAGACAATGGCAACAATTTTTTCATGGATCAAGATATTCTGAATCATACACTGATTCTTTACCAGATTTTGTTAAATTAGCAAATTCTTTTGGAATAAAAGGAATGCGCATAAAAGAACCAAATAAATTAAAAAGTTCTATAAAAGAAATGTTAGATCATAATGGACCAGTTATAGTAGATGTTTGTGTTGATAAACTTGAAAATGTGTTTCCTATGATACCAGCTGGAGCGGCACATAATGAAATGAAATTAAGTGATGATGATGATAAACAAACACAAACATCTGAAGGATTAGCACTAGTGTGATTTAAAATATTTTATTATTAATTTTTGAGTTATATTGAGGCTTTATATGAAAAAAAAAGAAAAATATCATCATGGAGGTCTTAAAAGTAAATTGATAGAAGATGTATTATTAGCAATTAAAAATAATACATTAGAAAAGTATTCGATAAGAGAATCTGCAAGATTAATGGGAGTTTCAGCGGCAGCTCCTTATAATCACTATAAAGATAAAAAAGAATTAGTGGATAGTGCATTATTATTTTCAAGGAAAAATTTTTTAAAATTTTTAAGTGATAAATTAAATGATAAAGATTTACATACACAAAAATTAATATCTCTTGGAAAAAACTATTTATCGTTTGCTGATAAGAATCCAAAACTTTTTATTTTTATGTTTACTTTTACTAATGAAGATAACGTTAGTGATAATTACTACATTGATATTTATAATTTATTTTACGAAGTAATAAGTACGAGTTTTGATACGGATAATTTTAGAAGTAGAATTTCGCTTAATACAGCTGTTTATGCTGCGTGGTCTATGGTACATGGTATAGCGAGTTTAATTGCAAATAGGTCTATTGAGAAAAGCGAGATAAAAGGTTATATTGAAGGAAAGTTGTTTGATGAATTGTCAGCTATTTGGGCTGTAGGAGTTTCTAAACCTCCTAAATATAGGCTGTAACTTTACTTTATGCTCAATAAAATGTAAAAAAGCATACTCATAGATTTTAGAAAGGAAATATGTTGGAAGATAGTAGTACACATACATTCTCAGTAGTAGTTGATAACAAGTCAGGTGTACTTGGTAGAGTAGTAGGGATGTTTGCCGCAAGAGGTTATAATATTGACAGTTTAACAGTGGCTGAAGTTGATGAAAATAGAAGCCTTTCCAGAATAACTGTAATGGTTACAGGTACTTTAATGGTTATTGAACAAATTAAAGCTCAGTTAGAAAGAATAGTTCCTGTTAGAAAAGTAGTTGATTTAAATAAAGAAGGGGCATTTGTAAATAGAGAATTAGTACTAGTTAAGATAAAAGGAAGAGGTGAAAGAAGAGTAGAGTCTTTAAGAATAGCTGATATTTTTAGAGCTAGGGTTATAGATAGTACTAACCAATCTTTTGTTTTTGAGTTAACAGGGTCGTCAGAAAAAATTGATGCATTTATTAAATTAATGGAACCGTTAGGATTAGTAGAAGTATCAAGAACTGGTGCCGTTGCTATATTAAGAGGTGAAAAAGCTTTATATAAAAAATAAAATGTAAGAGGAGAGAATAATGAGAGTATATTATGATAGAGATTGTGATGTAAATTTAATTAAAGCAAAAAATGTTGTTGTAATAGGTTATGGAAGTCAAGGGCATGCTCATGCCGCTAACATGAAGGAAAGTGGTGTAAAGAATATTAGAATTGCATTAAAAGAGAATTCTTCATCTATTGCAAAAGCTAAAGATGCAGATTTTGAAGTTATGAATGTAAGTGAGGCTGCTAAATGGGCTGATGTTATGATGATGGCTACTCCTGATGAATTGCAGTCTCAAATTTGGGATTCTCATTTAAAGGAAAACATGAAACCTGGAGCTGCTCTTGGGTTTGCACACGGATTAAATATTCATTTTGGATTAATTGATGCTAGAGAAGATTTGGATATATTTATGTTAGCTCCAAAAGGACCTGGCCATACTGTAAGGTCTGAATATCTTAGAGGAGGAGGTGTGCCATCATTAGTTGCAGTTTCGCAAAACGCATCAGGAAATGCTTTAGATATAGGTTTGTCTTATGGTTGTGCTGTAGGTGGAGGAAGAGCTGGAATAATTGAGACTACATTTAAAGAAGAATGCGAAACAGATTTATTTGGAGAGCAAGTAGTATTATGTGGAGGTTTGTCAGAATTAATAGTTGCTGGATTTGAGACATTGGTGGATGCTGGGTATGCTCCAGAGATGGCTTATTTTGAGTGTTTGCATGAAGTAAAATTAATTGTTGACTTAATGTATGAAGGTGGATTAGCTAATATGAGATATTCTATATCAAATACAGCTGAATACGGAGATTATGTAACTGGAAAGAGAATAATTAATAAGGAAACTCGTAAAGAAATGAAAAAGGTTCTAGAAGACATACAAACTGGTAAATTTACGAGAGATTGGATGCAAGAATGTCAAGTAAATCAACCTAGATTTAAGGCTACTAGACGAAGAGCTTCTGAGCATATGATTGAAGAAGTAGGGGCTAAATTAAGAGGTATGATGCCTTGGATAGCAGATCAAAAGCTTGTAGATAAAGATAAAAATTAAATTAATAATATTTATATCTTTGTATTTATAAATTTTATTTAACTAATATTTATAAAATATGCTTGAATCCTTTGGTTTCTAAGCGCATATTAAGGTTGTTTATAGATTGGAAAGTATAATAATGGCCACTTCAAATGAAAAAGTGCTAATTTTTGATACAACTCTCAGAGATGGAGAACAGTCTCCAGGTTGTTCAATGAATTTAGAAGAAAAATTAAGGATAGCAGAAACTCTTCAATCTTTGGGTGTGGATATAATTGAAGCGGGATTTGCTATTGCTTCAAATGGTGATTTTGAATCTGTAAAAAAAATATCTGAAACTCTGGATGGTCCTATTATATGTTCTTTGGCAAGGGCTGCTCATAAAGACATAGATAGAGCCGTAGAAGCATTAAAATATGCTAAAAGAAAAAGGGTGCATTCATTTTTATCAACTAGTCCATTACATATGAAATATAAATTACAAATGGAGCCTGAAGAAGTGTTAGGTTTAGTAATAGATAGTGTTTCTTATGCGAGAAATAAAGTTGATGATGTTGAATGGAGTCCTGAAGATGGATCACGAACAGATCATGACTTCTTATGTAGATGTGTGGAAGCTGCAATTAAGTCTGGCGCATCAACGATTAATATACCTGATACAGTAGGTTATGCTGTTCCTGAAGAATTTGGATCTTTAATAAATATGTTAAAAAACAGAGTTCCTAATATTGATAAGGCTGTATTAAGTGTACATTGCCATAATGATTTAGGTCTGGCTGTAGCTAATTCTTTAGCTTCTCTTAAAGCGGGCGCTAGACAAATAGAGTGTACTATAAATGGAATAGGAGAACGTGCAGGGAATACGTCTTTGGAAGAAGTGGTTATGGCTATTAAAACTAGAAAAGATTTACTACCGTATTCTACTAATATTAATACTGAAGTTATAACTAGGTCTTCGAGATTATTATCAGCTATTACTGGGTTTTCAGTGCAGCCAAATAAAGCAATTGTGGGTGCAAATGCTTTTGCACATGAATCTGGTATTCACCAAGATGGAATGTTAAAACATGCAGGTACATATGAAATTATGACTCCAGAATCAGTTGGTTTAAATAAATCTACTTTAGTTATGGGTAAACATTCTGGAAGACATGCTTTTAAATCAAAACTCAATGAGTTAGGTTATGAAGTTTCTGATAATCAATTAAATGATGCATTTCATAGATTTAAAGAATTATGTGATAAAAAGAAGGAAATTTTTGACGAAGATATTATAGCTTTAATAGATGATGGTATTTCAGATTCTGGAGATTTTATAAAGTTTATTTCCTTATCTCTTAAATGTGGTTCAGCAGGACCTCCTAAAGCAAAATTAGTATTAAATATTTTTAATAAAAATGAAGAAATAGAAAGTACTGGAGATGGACCTGTTGACGCAATTTTTAAAGGTATATCTTCATTAGTTAAAGGAAATTATAATTTACAATTATTTGCTGTTAAAGCTGTAACTGAAGGCACTGACGCCCAAGCAGAAGTTACAGTGAGACTATATGAAAATGGAAGGTCCGTAAATGGGCAAGCTGCTGATACAGATACTATGGTAGCAGCGGCAAGAGCATATATTGGTGCCTTAAATAAATTAATTATTAAAAGAGAAAAAGTTTCTTTAATAAATAAAGTGATTAATAAATAAATAAGTAAGGAATTAAATGTATGTTTTCTAAATTAACAGGATTTTTATCTACTGATATGGCTATTGATTTGGGTACGGCCAATACACTAGTATATGTAAAAGGGCAAGGTATAGTATTAAACGAACCATCAGTGGTGGCCTTTCAGAATTTAGACGGTAAAAGTAAAGTTATATCTGTAGGTATAGAAGCGAAAGAAATGCTGGGAAGGACTGCAGGAAATATAGAGGTAATAAGACCACTACGAGATGGTGTTATAGCAGACTTTGAAGTAGCGGAAGAAATGATTAAGCATTTTATACAAAAGGTTCATAATAGGAGAGCTTTTACTGCTCCTATTATAGTTATTTGTGTTCCATCAGGTTCAACAGGGGTGGAAAAAAGAGCTATTCATGAAAGTGCTGAAAGAGCAGGAGCAAGAAAAGTATTTTTAATTGAAGAACCTATGGCAGCTGCAATAGGGGCGGGTTTGCCTGTTACTGAACCTAGTGGTTCTATGGTAGTAGACATTGGAGGAGGCACTAGTGAGATAGCTATTATTTCCTTAGGAGGAATTGTCTATGCTGAATCTGCTAGGGTAGGTGGAGATAAAATGGATGATGCTATTATAGCTTATATGAGAAGACATCATAATTTGTTAATAGGGGGTATGACAGCAGAGCGCTTAAAGAAAAGTATAGGAACTGCTTTAGCACCTGAAGATGGTGAGGGTGATGCTTATTCTGTTAAAGGTAGAGATTTAGTAAATGGTGTGCCAAAAGAATTATTATTAAGTCAAAGAAATATTGCAGAGGCACTCTCTGAACCTATAGGCGTAATTATAGAAGCAGTAAAAAGAGCTTTAGAAAATACTCCACCAGAATTAGCAGCTGATATTGTAGATAGAGGAATTATGCTGACAGGTGGAGGAGGGTTGTTGTATGGAATGGATACAGTGCTCAGAAAGTCAACAGGTTTACCAGTTATTGTGGCTGAAGATCCACTGTTAAGTGTTGCGTTAGGAACTGGAAAAGTTTTAGATGAAATGAAAAGATTAAAGGCTGTACTTAGAACAGCTTACTAGTTTATTTGGATTTGAATATGGCTAATATTTCGAATTTTAAAAGAGTACAAGTTTTAATTAAAGAAAAAACTTCTAATAAAACAATATTAACTATAATTGCTTTTTTGTTTTCTATATTAATTCTAATTTCTTCTTTATCAAATGATGGTAATACAAATTATTTAAGAGTAAAATTATTAGATTTTTCTAGCTATATTTTAAATTCTTTTTATATGCCTTCGAACACATTTAGAAATTCATCAGAGAATTTTAATAATATTTTGAATGTTTATAACGATAATAAAGATCTTATGTTTGAAAATGAAAATCTTAGAAGTAGAATAATAGAAAATGAATTAATAAAAGCAGAAAATATAGAATTAAAAAGGTTACTTAATTTAAGTGATGAAATTGATTATTCATTTAAGACAGTTAAAATAATTTCACAAAATAATTTTTCTTTTATTAATTCGTTAATTATATTAAGTGGTTCAAAGGAAAATATTTCTCTTAATTCACCTGTTGTTTATAAAAATAATTTGATTGGTTTTATATCTGATCTTGGAAATAGTTCTTCTAGAGTTGCGTTATTAACTGACATTAATTCAAAAACACCTGCAATAATTTTAGATAAAAATATTAAAATTATTATTTCAGGCAATAATAATAGTTTAATAGAGATATTGAATTATGGTGAAATTAATTCATTAGAATTGGGTGATAAAGTTTATACTTCAGGTGATGGTAATAAGTATCCAAAAGGATTGCTCATTGGAAGTGTAGTTAAAAATAAAGAAGGAAGTATATTTATTAAACCTATAGTTGATGTTACTAAGCTAAATTATTTACAAGTTATAGAGTGGACCCCAAAGGCAAGAGGAATTGATATAAAATTTGATAGTATAGTTGATAATTAATAAATTATAATGTAATGAATATTTTTAATATAATATTTTCTAATTTTTTATCAGTAATTCCAATTTTAATAAGTGCATTTTTCACTATACTTACAGTACTGCCCATTTTCCCATATGGAATCAGCAAAATAATCCCTTTATTGGGAATTATTACAGTTATATTTTGGATAGTTCATAAGCCAGATATAATGGCATGGTCTTCTGTAATATTAATAGGTTTATTGCATGATTTGCTGACGGGATTACCTTTAGGGTTAGGCTGTATTTCTTTATTTATTGTTAGGTATATTATAATTAAAATTATGTACAAATATGATTCTACTGATAATATTTTTGTTTTTTTATATATTAGTTTTGGAATTTTTATTTGGCTAATCTTAGTAATTATAGGTAGAACTATACTGAATCTAGGTTTTTTCAATTATTTAGATTGTGTGTTTCAGTATTTGTTATCACTAGCTGTTTCACCTATTATAATATTTGTAAACAAATATTTTTTGAAGTTAACGAATAAATAATTTATGTATAATGATAAAAAAATTAAGGATAAGATTATTAGAAGGGTGCTGTTGTTGGGTGTCTTTCAGATGTCTTTGTTATCTTTAATTATCTCTCGTTTATATAAACTTCAAATTATAGAAAACGATAAATATAAGACACAGGCTGATAATAATAGAATTAATTATATTATCCATACCCCTCATAGAGGTGAAATTCTGGATTCTAATGGAATTACATTAGCAGAAAATCAAAAAATATATAGTCTTTATATAATTCCTTTATTAATCAATGATATGAATAAGTTTATTGAAGTAATATCAAAAATAGTAATTATTAATGATGAGGAAAAGAATGTATTTACTCATAAACTTACAAGTTTAAAACGTCAAGATATACCAATACTTTTGAAAAGATATTTATCTTGGGAGGAATTATCTATTCTTTCAGTAAATATTGATAAGCTCCCAGGAATAAATATAAAAGTAGGATTTGTTAGAAAGTATATTCAGGGCTCTCATTATGCACATATAATTGGTTATACTTCAAAGGAACAAAAAGCTAGATCATTTGATACTCCTGAAATGCAAAATGGAAAGGTAGGTATTGAAAAGGCTTATAATGATTATTTAAAAGGAATACCAGGAACTGAAGAAATAGAGGTTAATGCACGTGGAAAATTTATTAGAAGATTAAGCTTAAAAAAGAGTAAAGCAGGTGCAAACATTAAATTAACAATAAATTCTGAATTGCAAAAATATACTAAAGAAAGATTAAATTCTAATATTGGGGCAGCTATAATTATGGATGCAGGTAACGGGGATATATTATCTGCAGTTTCAACACCATCTTATGACCCTAATATATTCACAAAGCCGTTAAATCAAAATTTATGGGATAAAATTTCTAACAACAAAAAATCTCCTTTACTTAATAGAGCATTTTCTGGGCTTTATCCTCCTGGATCTACTTTTAAGCCTGTTATAGCTTTGGCTGCATTAAAACATAATTTAATTTCTCCTAAAGATACGATTTTTTGTAATGGTATTTTTCCATTAGGAAATAGAAATTTTCATTGTTGGAAAAAAGGAGGACATGGCAGATTAAATTTAGAAGGTGCTATTTCTGAATCTTGTGATAGCTATTTTTATGAATTATCTCTAAAATTAGGAATTGAAAAAATAGCTGAAACAGCTAAAGCTTTAGGATTTGGGACTTATTATAATAATTTTTTTGGTGATCCTAAGACGATAATTCCTAATAAAAAGTGGAAGAAAAGTATATATAACGAATCTTGGAAAAAAGGAGAAACTTTAAATGTAGGAATTGGTCAAGGCTTTTTGTTGGTTACCCCATTAGAATTAGCAGTTATGACAGCAAATATTACGGCTACGAGTAACTTTATTGTACCTAATATAATTAAATCTATTAATAAAGAAAAATATAATAATAATTTAATGCTTAGTTCGCAAAAACTATTTAAAGAAGATCATTTAAACTTAATTAAAAAAGGCATGTACGAAGTTGTAAATAATCCTAAAGGCACAGCTTGGAAGAGCAGAGTGGAGGATAAAGAGTATCCTTTAAGTGGCAAGACAGGAACTTCACAGGTTAGGATAATTTCAAGTTTAGAGAGAGAAAAGGGTATTTTGAAAAATGAAGATTTGCCTTGGGAACAAAGAGATCATGCTTTATTTATAGGTTTTGCTCCATATAAAAAACCTAAATATGTAACCGCTGTTATTTTAGAACATGCTGGAGGAGGTTCTGCTAATGCTGCACCAGTTGGAAAAGATCTACTTTTAGCTGCTAGAAAATATTTGTCAGGAATAGAAACAAAGCGTGAATTAAATAAGACTGAAAGTTAATAAAAATGTTATCCGATAATATTTTAAAAAATATAAGTTTTCTTATTAGAAGGTCTTATTCTATAAATTATTTATTATTAATACTGGTTTCCTGTATTTTTGTTTTTGGAGTTGTTCTTTTATATTCAGCTGCTGGTGGTTCAATGGAACCTTGGGCTGCTAAGCAGTTAATTAGATATGTTTTTGCAATTATATTATTTATTTTTGTTTCTCTAGTTAGAATAAGATTTTGGTTAGGTTCTGCATACTATATTTATGTATTTTCATTATTATTATTATTTATGGTAAGTGTATATGGTTATGTAGGCATGGGAGCAAAGAGATGGATAGATTTAGGTGTTTTTAATTTTCAACCTAGTGAGTTAGTTAAATTTTCTATTGTATTATTATTAGCTAGATATTTTCATGCAGAAAAAGAATATAATTTATGGAATAATATTAAAAGTTTTATAATGCCTATTTTTTTGATACTAATTCCCTGTTATTTAATATTTTTACAACCGGATTTAGGAAGTTCTATAATAGTATTGATTTCAGGTTTAACAATATTGTTTATAATAGGCTTGTCTTTATGGTTTTTTATTTTTACTGCGGCGTTTACTGCAGTTGCAACTCCTTTTATTTGGATGTTTGTATTATATGATTACCAAAAAAGTAGGATATTGACGTTTTTAGATCCTCTAAGAGACCCTTTAGGTTCCGGTTATCATATTATTCAATCTAAGATTGCATTAGGTTCAGGAGGTCTATTTGGTAAAGGCTTTTTAAATGGCACGCAAAGTCATTTAAATTTTTTACCAGAAATGCAAACCGATTTTATATTTACTTTATTAGCGGAAGAATTTGGAATGTTAGGAACGTTAGTTTTATTATTTCTATTTGTTTTAATAATTTTGTATTGTTTGGTAATTGGCTTGCTGTCAAAAAGTAGGTTTGGTTGCTTTGTGGCAATTGGTGTATCAATAAATCTTTTTTATTATGTTTTTATAAATACTGCCATGGTTTGTGGAGTTATACCTGTTGTAGGAGTTCCTTTACCACTTGTTTCCTATGGTGGAACTTCCATGATGTGTGTAATGTTTGGTTTAGGATTAGTATCAAATGTTTATTTACATAGAAATGAAAAGATTGAAAGATACAGTGAAGGTATATTCGGTTGGTAATTATTAAAAAATATTTAACTATAAAAAATATGGTAGCATTAGGTAGCATTAATTAGTAAATTAATAAAAAGTATGAGTATAGATAGAAATTATTACTTATATTTAAATGACTAAGAACTTGTTAATTGTTAGTATTATTTAAATTTATTGTAAAAATAATGGGGGAAAACTATGGAATTATTACTTGATCCAAGAACTGTAAATAGTCGTAAAGTTATAGCTGGTCTTAAATTAGCTGGAGCCGATTACACTATAAAAAAATATGATTATTTCCAAGCTGAGCAAAAAAGTCCAGAATTTGTTGCAGTTAATCCTAATGCAGCATTTCCAGCGCTTAGAGATGGCGATTTTATTTTATGGGAATCTAATGCCATATTGCAGTATGCAGCTGATAAAGTCGGTAATAGTAGTGTCTATCCAACAGAAATTAGAATTAGAGCAGATATAAATCGTTGGCTTTTGTGGGAAAGTAGTTCGTGGTTTGGCTCGTGTTATATTTATCTTGTTGAGAATTGTGTAAAACCTTTATTAGGCGACACGACTGATGAAAATATACTTTCAAATGAAGAAGAAAATTTTCATAAATTAGCTGGCATATTGGATGCTAGATTAGAAAAAAACACATTCTTATGTGGTGAAAAACCAACTATTGCTGACGTAGCAGTTGCTGCACCTATGCATTTACATGCATGGGCAAAATTACCTTTAGGTGATCACCCTAACCTTATAAGGTGGATGACAAAAAACATAGAGAGTTGCAGTTGGTGGAAAGAAACTCATGTAGGTGAAGGGTTTACTCTTTCTGAATAATCTTTTAAATATAAGAGATAGAATAAACGTTTATAAAGCGAGTTTTTAGTATTATGCATAATAGTGGTTTTTTTAATTATATGTCTGAAAACTCGTTTAATTCTCTTTTTAGAAATGGTAAAGTACTTACAAAACGAGATATTAATGGAAGTGATGCAGGTTCCATAGGTATAGATTTAGAAAAAAAACAAATGAAAGTTATAAATGTTCGTAACTTTTTAAATAATGAAGGAATATCTATAGATAAACAAGGATTTGAAATGCTACCTAGCAAAATTAGTAATTTAGATCTTGATTTCTTTGATAATAAACAAGTCCTTGATAGGTATTATTCATATTGTTCTGATTTTATAAGAGATAGAACTGGTGCTAAGAGTGTTTTTGCGTTTGACCATAATATTCGTTCTGTTTCTGGAAAAAAATCCAAAAAAATGATAAATGGCGGACAACAAGTTCAAGGCCCAGCACATATTGTTCATGGTGACTATACTCTTACAAGTGCACCTGAGAGATTTGGTCAACTTGCTAAACCAGCTGGAAAAAATGACACTTTGCGATTACTACTTGGTAAATCAAATAGTTTGCTATCTCAAGATACTGTTGATGAAACATTATCTAATGGACGTTTTGCAATAATTAATTTATGGAGAAATATTGTTGAAGAGCCAGTAGAATTAAACCCGCTTGCATTATGTGATGCAAGTACAGTTTCTTCTCAAGATTTAGTAGTTTTTGAAATTCATTATGCCGATAGAATAGGAGAGAATTATTTTGCAAAGCATAATAAGAAACATAAATGGTATTATTTTAATAAAATTACTAAAGATGAGGCATTACTTATAAAGCAATGGGATAGTAATGGAACTATAGCAAAGACTAATGGTAAATTATCAGATAATGAATCCATAGATAATCCTTGTACTTTTAGTTTTCATAGTGCTTTTGAAGATCCTGCTACTAGAGATGATGCTCCTGATCGTTGGAGTATCGAAGTAAGATGTATTGTAATTTATTAAGGATGATTTATTGATGGGGAATACAATATAATGATAGATGTAAATGGTAGAGTAGTAATGATTTCTGGAGCGAATAGAGGTATAGGTTTAGCAATAGCACGTAATTTATATCAAGCAGGCTATTCGTTAAGCTTGGGTGCTAGAGATGTTTCTTCTTTAAACAAGATAATTGATAATGCAACTGAGGATAGGATTTTAAATTCTAGGTTTAATGCAATGGATAAAAGTTCTCATAAAGATTGGGTTAAGCAAACGATAGATAAATTTAATAAAATTGACTGCCTTATCAATAACGCGGGAATTGTTGAGTCAGTCTCTGTAGAAGATGAAGAAGATAATGAAGAGGCTTTGGATAGGATGTGGACAGTAAATGTAAAAGCTCCTTTATCTTTAACTAGACTAACTTTGCCATACCTTAAAAAATCTGGATCTGGCCGTGTTGTTAATGTTGCCTCCCTTGCAGGAAAAGCAGTTTATGGAAGTTCTGTAGGTTATTCTATGACAAAGTTTGCTGCGGTAGCTTTATCTCATGCAACAAGACATGGAGGATGGGATCATGGAGTTAGATGCACAGCGCTTTGTCCTGGTTACGTTGCAACTGATATGACAAGTGAGGTAGAAAGTGTTTCTATTGATAGTATGATCTCACCAATTGACTTAGCTGAACTAGTAAAGACAGTAATATCTTTGTCAAATACTGCATCAGTAGCAGAGCTGGTAGTTAATTGTCGTCCTGATATAATTGCTTAGTTAATTTACTAATATTAAATTATATCTAATTGGAAATAGATGCCAAATAAGTTAAATCATATTTAATGTGAATAATTTTAGGGATTTATAATTATGATTGATATTAAGAAACTAAACCATAATGCTTATAGATGTATTGATTCTGAGGCAACAAGAGAGTTTTATGAAGACTTTTTAAATTTAAAATTAGTGAGAGCTTTCGAAATAAAGTCTACTTTGACTGGTCGAAGAATAAAAGCACTTCATACTTTTTATTCATTAAGGGACAAATCATGTTTAGCTTTTTTTGAAATTTTAGATAAGCCATTAAAGTATAAAAAGTGGCATGATTTTGATTTGCATATTGCTTTAGAAGTGGATGAAAATAAATTATTAGAATACTATTATAAGGGAAAAAAAAATGGTATTGAAACTAGAGGTATATCGAATCATTCTTTCATTAAATCTGCTTACTTTAGAGATCCTAATGGTTACGTTATAGAGTTAACAGTACCTGTAAAGGATAAAAAAAATCAAAATATAGATAATCCTTATAAAATTTTAAAAAATTGGAATTTTAATAAGAATGTTTAAAGATTTATTTTTTATATCTTCTAATATTTTGGTAATTATATGGTGGTTGGATATATATTATATACATTGGAACTAAAATTTTCCCTCCCTCCAGGCCATATTTGCCATTGTTTTATTATATAATAACTGTTAAAAATATGGGAAGTAGGTAGGTCTAGGTAGTATTATAGTAACATTAGTGCTCTATCTAAATTTATTAAATTCTTCCTAACCCTTACTCACCTTATGGTAGGGCCCTTAGCTCAGTTGGTAGAGCAGCTGACTCTTAATCAGCGGGTCACAGGTTCGAATCCTGTAGGGCTCACCAGTATAGTAAAGGAGTTTTGTCGTGCAAATTATTAATAAAGGTATTAAAGAGTTAGTAGAAGAAGCTAATGTAGTTGCAAAACATATATCTGTGGTAGTTGCAAAAAATTTTTTGATTGATGATAAATATATATTTATTGATATAAGGGATTATAGAGAGTTAGAACGTGATGGAAAAATTCCTGGTGCATATTCCTGTCCTAGAGGAATGTTAGAGTTTTGGATTGATCCTAAAAGTCCTTATCATAAAGAAATATTTAATCAGGATAAAACTTATATATTTTATTGTGCTAGTGCTTGGAGGTCTGCATTAGCAGTTAAAAGCGCTATGGAAATGGGGCTAAATCCAGTTTATCATATTGAAGGTGGGTTTAATGCTTGGAAGGAATCAAATGGAAAGATAGAGAATTTATAAACATTTTTTTAGTAATTTTTTATCTACATTTAAAGAGACTGCAGTTTCTTTTATAGCATCCCATGTAATTTTTGTTAATGGGATTCCATTTTTTGTTCTATGTTTATTTGTATTTATTTCAGGTTCCCCTGGCATTAAAACATCATTATTCTGATTTACAGGCTTTGCAGATTTAAAAAAATTTATATATCTCTTAATTTCTTTATCATATTCTTTTTTGTTTACATATATTGAAGGATTTATATAGATTGAAAACATACCATTTCTAAATGGTTTAGAAAGATCTTCTCTTCCCATTCCACCACCTGCTAATGCTCCTGCAAGAAATTCACATAAAAATGATAACCCGGATCCTTTATGTAAACCAAATGGCTTAAAAGCTCCAGTTCCACCTCTTGAACTTTTAGCATTTGGGTCTTTTGTCCCATAAATTACGCTTGTATCTTTAGTATCTTCACCTTTATTATTTATTAAGGCATCTTTAGGTATTGACTTTCCACCTTGATGTGCAACATAAGCTTTTCCTTCAGCTACTAATGAAGTTGCAAAATCAAGAATAAAGGGTTTTTTATTTTTAATAGGAACGCCAGCTGAAAAAGGGTTTGTTGAGAAACGTCTTTCCCAAGATCCAAACGGAGCAACTAAAAGTCCAGCAATGCTATTAACAAAATGGACAGAAATTAAATTTTGTTCCGCTGCCATTTCTGAAAAATCTCCTATTCTACCTAAGTGGCCAGAATTTTTAATTGCTATAATTGAATTTCCATGTTTTTTAGCCTTTTTGATTCCTAATTTGCAGGCAAAGGGTCCAACCGTTTGTCCAAAGCCATCTTTTCCATCCACAACACAAAAATTTCCATTTTCTAATTCTATTTTAGGCTTTACATTTGTGATAATATGACTGTCTTTAATCATATCTACATATCGAGGAATTCTTATTACTCCATGGCTATCATGTCCAACTAAGCTTGATTTAACCAAATAGTGAGATATTCTTTCAGCTTCTAGTTTATGGCAGCCAGCTTTTAAAAAGATATTTTTGATAAGTACTTCTAATGGTTTTGCTTTTATTTTCATATGATAGAGCCTTTATTTTAAAAATTAAAGTAGTATTGTTTTATTTTAATTTTATAAAGAGAGCATGTTATATTTATTATTATATTTTTACAATTAATAATTATTAGACTGAATTTTTTAAACTTACTTTTATATAAGTTTCTCTTAAAATCTCAGTAATTGGTCCCATTTCTCCATTTCCTATCTTATTTTTATTGATAGATATTACAGGTAAAATAAGATTAGAAGCTGATGAAATAAATGCTTCGTTTGCTTCTAATGCTTCAGTAATTGTAAATGGCCTTTCTTCTATAGTTAATTTTAATTTTTCAGCCACTTCAAGTATTGTATTTCTGGTTACTCCTGCTAGAAGTTTAGAAGATAATTCACGTGTTATAATAGTATTATTTTTATCTATTATGTAGGCATTATTAGAAGTCCCTTCGTTTACATATCCATCATCTTCTATCATCCATGCATCATCATAACCTTCATTGATTGCTTTAGTTTTTGATAATGAAGCAAAAATTAGTTGAGTGGTCTTTATGTCTCTTCTGTTCCAACGTAAATCATTTACGCTTATAATTTTCAACCCGTTATTGTTAAAGTGGGTAAGTTTTTTTTCTTGCGTAAAAGCAAATAGATTTATTTTTAATTTATTTTTGGGAATTATAAAGTCTCTTTCCATTGTACCACGAGAAACTTGTATATAAATAAGAGCTTCTTTTTTATTTAAATAATTTTTTTTAATTAGATTTTTATGAATCTTTAATAAATATTCTTCTTTAAATTTATGATTTATATTAAGTTCTTTTAAAGATCTATTTAATCTCATAACATGGTTTGAGAAATCTATTAATTTTCCATTAATTACTGCAGTAACTTCATAAACTGCATCTGCAAAGAGAAGACCTCTGTCAAATATTGAAATTTTAGCATTTTTTTCATCTAAATATTTATTATTTATATAAACTATTCTTGTCATATTTAATTAATTTTTATTGAGGTGCTTACAGTTTTATTGGAAAGCCCTTTTAATGTATAAGTGTAGACTTTACCACTATCTACTAAAGGAAATAATTTTCCTACAGATCCTAGGCTTATTCTATCATTTTCCTTTAAAACTATGCCCTTGTTATTAAATTCTTTAATAAGCCAAAGAATAACATTTATTGGATTTCCCAATAATGCAGATCCTGGTGCTGTTTGAATAACACTATTGTTTTCATCAGTAAAAATTGTTTCCATTTTACCTAAGGATTTAATGAATTCTGGTGTGGCTTCAAATTTTATGCCTGGACCCATTACCATTTTAGTAGCAAGCATATTTAAGGAAACTAATATAGCCCCATTTATAGGTTCACCCTTAGCGATTTGTAAGGCTGGTATTTCCATAAAAGGGTGAATTGATTTTATGCTTTTTGCAGCTTCAATATCATTAGTAGCTGTCATAATGTTGCTGTCTTTAATTATTACCATAAGGTCTGGCTCAATTAGAGTTCTATGCCCAAAACTCTTGTTTATAGAAGAGCCGTTTTTTATAAACATTTCTTTAAATAAAACGCCAGTTGCTGGTTTAGAAATTTTAAACCGTTCTTGAGTTGCTTTGCCTGTAAAACCAACTTTATAACCTATAGGTTCTCCATAAAGTTTTTTTAATTCTGTTACATATATATTTTGATTACAATATGCATCTTCTAAAGTTATATTTGCTTCTAAGCCTATAATTGGAGTTATAGGTGCTCCTTTGATAATTTCCTTAATTTTTGAACTATCCATGCATTTTGCATAGGTTATATTAACGTTTAATAGAAAAATTAAAGAAACAAGGTAAATTATATTTTTCATAGTTATTCCTTCATAAATTTTTTATTGAAATTATAAATTAATTTTGCAACTTCTCTAGGTTTTTCTATCATCATCATGTGTCCACATTTATCTAATATGCTAATTTTAGCTTTTTTGTTGCTAATAGTTAATTCTTTCGCTTTTTTTATTGGAGTCATTTTATCTTCTATGCCAGAAATTAATAATATTTGCTGCTCTATATTTTCTATAGTTATTAACGTATTTTTATATTCATTACAGGCAATTAAATCTTTTAAAAGAACACCTGGTAAAGATTCTGTGATTAATTGAATAGAGGAATCTATCATCCAATAACCAGGTAGAGGATGGCCTCCTATATGTTGAGTTTTACCATAACTCCAATCAGTTATCATTTCAGCTGCTAAAGGCAGATTGTTTCTAGCTGCTTCAATTAGATCTGGGTGTACAGGCATAGATGAAGAACTTCCAAGCAATATTATACCTTTAACTCTTTTTTTATCATTATTAGCAGATTCAAGAGCAATTAATGACCCCATAGAATGTCCTGCAATAATTGCTGATTTAATATTTAGTTGATCCATAAATTGTATTAGCCATAAGCTCATTTTTTCTATGGAATCCAAAGCTTTGCCTTGTGAATAGCCATGACCAGGTAAATCAACACTTAGAACATTAAGTCCTTTATTTGCTAAGTATCGAGTTTGCATTTGCCAAACTGTTCCATTCATTCCTGCTCCATGTATCATAATAAGAGTAGGAAATTTAGAGTTTTTTAATTTATATCCTCCAGTCAGAATATTTGTTTCTTTTTTATTAATGATTTTATGCATATTTAGGTCCGTTGTGATGCTTTTAAGGCAGTCTTAAGATCATCTATAATATCTGATACATCTTCTATACCGACAGAAACTCTAATTAAATTATCTTTAATGCCAGCTTTATCAAGATCTAATTTATTCATTTGTTGGTGTGTAGTGGATGCAGGATGAATAACTAAAGTTTTTGCATCTCCTACATTCGCGAGATGTGAAGAAAGAGATGTTTTTTCTATAAATTTTATTCCAGCTTCTTTACCTCCTTTAACCCCGAAACTTAAGATAGCACCACTTCCTTTTGGAAGTATTTTTTTAGCAATTTTATAACTTTTATGACTAGGTAAAGAGGGGTGATTTACCCAATCAACATTTTCATTTTCAAATAAAAATTTTGCAACTTCTTTAGTATTTGAAATATGTCGGTCCATTCTAACAGGTAAGGTTTCTAAACCTTGTAATATATAGAATGCATTCATTGGACTAAGGCAAGCTCCAAAATCTTTCATGCCTTCGGACCTCATTCTCATAATTAAAGCTTGTTGACCAAATTCTTCAGCGTAATTTAAATTATCATATCCTTCATATGGTTTAGTTAAATTTGGAAACTTATCACTCTTTTTCCATTGAAATTTTCCACTATCAACAATTATACCGCCAATTGCAATTCCGTGTCCTCCTATAAATTTAGTTAAAGAATGCATTACTATGTCAGCACCAAGTTTAAGTGGCTGCATCAAATATGGTGTTGTAAATGTGCTGTCAACCATAAAGGGAAGACCTGCTTCGTGTGATACCATAGCTACACCCTCTATATCTAAGACGTCAATGGTTGGGTTTCCAATTGTCTCTGCAAAAATTAGTCTTGTATTATCTTTTATGGCTTTTTTAAAGTTTAATGGGTTTTCAGGGCTTACAAAAGTTGTCTCTATTCCAAATCTAGGAAGTGTATAAGAAAGAATATTATGTGTCCCTCCATATATAGCATTAGAAGCTACTATATGAGATCCTTGATTCATAAGTGTCGCTATACCAAGAAAAAAAGCAGCCATTCCACTTGCAGTAGCAACACTGCCTACACCACCTTCTAATGCTGCCATTCTTTCTTCTAATACTGAAATTGTAGGATTAGATATTCTAGAATAAATATGTCCAGGCTGTTCTAAATTATAAAGAGAGGAAGCATGATCTGTATTCTCAAACATATATGAAGTAGTTTGATGAATTGGTACAGCCCTTGATTTATTAACAGGATCAACTTCTTGTCCAGCGTGAAGGCTTAATGTATTAAATTTGTAAAATTTTGATGATGTCATTATATTACCTTGGTTAAATAAAGTTTTATTTATTGTTTTTAACAATATATTATTTTTAGTAAATGGGGAATTAAATATGAGTAATAAAATTAAATCAATAGCAGTATTAGGTGCAGGGACAATGGGTGCCGGTATAGCGGCGTTAGCTGCTGATACAGGATGTAAAGTTTTATTGTTAGATATTTCATTGGAGGCTGCTGAAAAAGGAAAAAATATAATGGTTTCTGATAAGGCACCTTTACTAAGCGATCTGAGCAAAATTTCAAATGTTAAAATAGGGACGTTTAATGATAATTTTAAAGATATAGTTGATTATGACTGGATATGTGAAGTAGTAGTGGAAAAACTAGATATAAAACGTCAAATTTTTGAAAAAATTGAAAGTTTCAGAAAAGATGGTTCTATTGTAAGTTCTAACACTTCAGGAATACCTTTAAGGGATATTACAGAAGGAATGTCAAGTAGACTTTTAAATGATGTTTGTATTACCCACTTTTTTAATCCAGTTAAAGTAATGAAATTGTGTGAAATTATCCCAGGAGAGCAAACATCAAAAATTATTTTAGATGAATTAAAAATATTTATAACAAATGTGCTCCAGAAAGGAGTTGTGAATGCTAAGGATACAGTTAATTTTATTGGCAATAGAATTGGATGCTATTGGATGTTAAGAGGTTTACACGAAGGTAAAAATTCAAGAGAACTAGGTTTAACACAAGAAGAAATTGATGCATTAATGTCAAAACCAATGGGGTTACCACCAACAGGATTGTATGGTCTTATTGATTTAATAGGATTAGATGTAATGTATTCTGTAGGTAAAAATTTAGCAGTTAATTTGCCAAAAGAAGATGTAGGTTTAAACTATATTAATCTTCCAGATGAAGAACAAAAATTATATGATATAGGTCAATTAGGCAGAAAAACTGGCGGAGGGTTTTATAGAATTAAAAAATTAGATAACGGAGATAAATTAAAAGAGGTGTTTGATTTAAAAAATTCTAATTGGAGGGAGGCTCAAAAAGTTATTTTAGATTATGATTTAAAAATAATTTTAGATGATAGTGTTCAAGGAAATTATGCTTGGAATGTAATGGGGTCTACATTATTGTACGCAGCTGATTTGATTCCTGAAATTGCTGAAGATATTGTTAATATTGATAGAGCTATGAAATGGGGTTTTGCTTGGTCTAAAGGACCTTTTGAAATGATAGATGAATTAGGTCCACATAATTTAATAGAAAAGTGTAAGAAAAGTGGAAGTATACCTAAAATGTTGCAAGTATTAGATTCTTCAGGTGCAAAAAGCTTTTATACAAATGATGGCAAATATTTAAGTAAATCTGGACATTACGAAAGTATCCCTAAGTAGTTTATTAAAAATTGGAGTGTTTATGGATTTCGTTGATAATATAACATCACTTGTAGGGAATACGCCTTTAATAAAGTTGAGAGAGGTTTCTGAAGAAACTGACTGTAATATTTTAGGTAAAGCGGAATTCCTTAATCCGGGACAGTCTGTAAAAGATCGAGCTGCTTTATGGATAATTAAAGATGCAGAAAAGAAAAAATTATTAGAGCCAGGTGGTTTGATAGTTGAAGGTACAGCAGGAAATACTGGTATAGGACTTACAGTAATAGGACAGGCTTTAGGATATAAAACTTTAATAGTTATGCCAGAAACACAAAGTGTTGAAAAAAAATCATCATTAAAAGATTTAGGTGCAGAGTTATTATTGGTTCCTGCTTTTCCTTATTCAAATCCTGGAAATTATATTAGAGTATCTGAAAAAATTGCAAGAGATAAAAATGCATTTTGGGCTAATCAATTTGACAATACGGCTAATAAATTAGCTCATGTACAAGGTACTGCTATGGAAATATGGAACCAAACAAATCAATCCATTGATGGTTTTGTTTCAGCAATAGGTACAGGTGGTACGTTAGCCGGAACATCTGAAGGGCTAAAATTTAAAAATAAGAATATAACAACTGTTTGTGCAGATCCTCATGGGTCAGGAATGTATACATGGATTAAGGATGGTACAGCAAATGCATTAGGATCGTCGATTACTGAGGGTATTGGGCAAAGTAGAATAACTGCCAATTTAGAAAATGCTTCTATAGATGATGCATTTCAAATAGAAGACTCAGAAGCTCTTAGAATTATATTTAAATTGTTAAAAAATGAAGGTTTGAGCTTGGGTCCTTCATCAGGAATAAATATAGCTGGGGCTGTAAAACTAGCAAAAAAATTAGGTCCCGGTCATACTATAGTTACAATTTTGTGTGATAATGGGATAAGATATGCTAGTAAAATTTACAATACTGAATTTTTAAAATCGAAAGATTTGCCAATTCCGGATTGGCTCTAACTAAATGAAGGGAGATTAAAATGGATTTAGGTATTAAAGGGAAAAATGCGATAGTATGTGCATCTAGTAGAGGTCTAGGAAAAGCATGTGCATCATCGTTAGCAATCAATGGTGTTAACGTTGTTTTAAATGGAAGAGATGAAAAAGTTCTTAATAATACTAAAAATGAAATTGTACAATTAGCACCTAATGTGAAAGTTGATGCAGTAGCCTGCGATGTTTCTACTTCGAAAGGAAGAGAAAAGATATTAGAAGCTTGTCCTTCTCCAGACATACTAGTAAATAATAATGGAGGGCCACCTTTTAAAGATTTTCGTGAATTAGATAGGGACGCTATTATTGAAGGAGTGCAAATGAATATGATTACTCCTATAGAATTAGTTAAGAGTGTAATAGATGGAATGACAGATAGGAATTTTGGACGAATAGTAAATATAACATCTGTTTCAGTTAAGAGACCAGTTGTAGGATTAGATTTATCAAGTGGAGCAAGAGCAGGTTTGACAGCTTTTCTTTCTGGTGTATCTAGATCAATAGCGGATAAAAACATTACTATAAATAATATATTACCAGGTTTTTTTGATACCGATAGATTAAGACAAGGAGTAACTTCTATGGCCAAAATGAATAGCGAAGGTGAGAATGTAGTTGCAGATAGAATGGCAAATAGTATACCTGCAAAACGTTTTGGAACTCCTCATGAATTTGGAGAAACTTGTGCTTATTTATGTAGTATACAAGCTGGTTATATTACGGGTCAAAATATATTATTAGATGGTGGTTTATTTGATAGCTCATTTTAAAATTTGAAAGTGGTTTATTGGCATTTCGCAGTTCAGAAATATTGAATAATTTTGGTGTAATTATAGATGAAATAGATTTATCTAATAATTTATCAAATGAAGATATATTAGAAATAAAAGATTTATTTTTTAATAAGCATATTTTGGTATTTAAAAATCAAAATCTTTCGGAAAAGGAACAATTAAAGTTTACTGAAAATTTTGGTGAATTAGAAATATACCCAGAAGCTGATAAAACTAATGACTCGTCTAAAACTTATCATGTAGCCAATGTATCTCTAGATGGAAAACATCTTACTGATAAAGATGAAATGTCTCTATATCAGAAAGTAAATCAACGTTGGCACACTGATAGTTCATATCGTTTTACTCCATCATATGCATCACTTTTATATGGAATTGAAGTTCTTCCAGATTTAGCAGAAGGTGGAGAGACTGAATTTGTTAATATGTTTAAGGTATATGAAAGTTTAGAAGATTCTCTAAAGTTAAAATTAGAATGTTTGCATATGGTTCATTATTATGAATTTGGAAGAAGGTTGTTTCCAGAGCTTCCCCCTTTAAGTACGCTTGAAAAACAAAACGTGCCACCGGTTTCTCATCCAATAATTCGATTGCATCCCGATAGAAATAATAAAAAATCTTTATATTTTACTGCAAATGCTGGAAATGAGATAGGTGGTATGAGTCAAAAAAAAGGAGAAGATTTACATAAATTATTAGTGGATATTGTTTCAAAATCTCCGTATAGGTATAAACATAGATGGCAAAAAGGAGATTTAGTAATGTGGGATAACAGGTGTCTTTTACATAGAGCAATACCATACGATATGAATAAATATAGAAGAGTTTTTAGGAGAACTACAGTTGCGGGACTTGGAGCTATTAAAGGTTCTTTTTTAGATCCTACAAAGTTATAGAAGGTTGAAATGTTAAAATTATATAGTACAGATTGGTCACCTTGGGTAAGAAAAGTAAGAATTGCAGCTATTGAGAGAGGTTTAGATGATCAGATCGAGTTAGTTCCGGCAAATATTGGGTTTGCTGAGAAAACTTTAAAAACTGTAGAAAGTGATTTAGTTAAATATAATCCTTCTGGTAGAGTTCCAACTTTAATTACGGAAGACGGAAATTATATTTTTGATAGCACGGTGATTGTTCATTATTTGGATGAAATAGGTGATTCAGAAACTATTATTCCTAAAGACAGAGATAAAAAAATTTATTCTTTAAAAATAAATGCTTTGGTAGATGAAGTAATTGATTCTCTTCGTCATATTACTTTTGAAAATAAAAAAGATATTAATGTTAGATTGCCAGATTGGATGGAAGCTTTGGATAAGAAAGTAAGAAGAGGTATAAACGTTCTTCAAGAAGAGATAAAAAACTTTTCTAATAAAGATGTTGGTATACTGAATTTAGCCGATATAGGTTTAATTATTCTTTTGGGTTCAATAAAAAGAAATCCTAATTCTATTTATAAAAATTTATCTGTTCAATTAGATTCTTGGTATGATGAAATGCAGAATCGCTTATCTGTAAAAGATACTAATCCTCCAAGTTTATAATTTATATTATTTTAAAGATTCTTTTGTATTTTCATATGTAATAAGATTCTGTTCAAATTCATGTAATCTTTTCCATATAGATCTTAGCTCTGTTATCGTTGTCCAATTATGTAAGAATAATGAAAATCCTCCATGAACTCTTTGAAAAGCATTACTTACTTGAACTACAGTGCCTAATAATATTAGTCCTGTAAATAAACCTGGTCCTACTACCAAATATGGAACAATTATCATTATTTGATCATATGTATTCATCCAAGCATTAAAATAGCCATAATGAAGATATAATCTTTGGTAATTAAACCTAATTCCTAAAAATAGTTCCCATAATTTTTCGGGTTGAGCATAATTCTTCTTGTTATCTTCCCCTAATACAAGATCTTTTCTAAATGCTGCTTCTACTTTTTGATTATTGTACTCTAATCCGGGAAGGTACCATCCTACGAACCAAGAAATTAATAGCCCACCAATAGATACGGTTAATGCAACCCATACAAGAGATCCTTCAATATTTTTAAGAAAAGGTACTGCAACTTTATCACTTAATCCCCAAAGAATAGGAATGAAGGCTATAAGGGTCATTATAGATCTTACGATTTGTAAACCTAATGACTCTACTATTCTAGCAAACCTATTACAATCTTCTTGAATTCTTTGGCTTGCTCCTTCTATTTCATTTTCAACATTTCTCCATCTAGGAATATAATTAAAAGTAATGGCTTGTCTCCATCTTAATCCATAAATACTCGTAAACCAACTAGTAAAAACTGCTATTATGATATAAGGAAATGCTAAAACTGTAAAAGATGGTTCTCCAGAAAAATTATTAAAAATATAAGATAAAGAAGTTAGGTTTTCGAAAAATAATTTTATCCCCTCTTCTGGGTTTTCTTTATAATCCCCTGAAGTTTGCAGTAAGTTATAGAATCTTCCATACCAACTATTAAAGGCTACCGTAAATTGAACTTGTAACCATAAGGATAATACTAAAAGAGTTAGACCTCCATATGCCCAGAGGGCCCAAGATTTAGAATAGTAAAATGCTTTAATCAAAATAATTTCCTCTACTTTTATTTATTACTGTATTTTAATAAGAATAATATTAAAGCCAAATACAAAGAAGATTATTTTCATTATTTATTTCTAGCTGCTTTTAAAGCGTTTGCATACCATTCTAATTCATCGGCAAATTTATCAAATTCTTTCTGTCTTTCTTCTTTATCGTTAGATGTTCTTTCTCCATCTTCATTAAAGTTTTTATTTATAAATGGAGCATGAAGCATACTAGATATTGGTGGCATTCCTAATTGTGCCAGGAAAGCTCTTAATGAAGAGGTTACTCTTACTCCTCCAAAAGGTGAAACGGAATAAGTTGTAACTGCAGAAGGTTTTCTTTGGTATTCGATATAAAAATGATTTAATAAATTAACTAATGCAGGAGGAATAAAATGATTATATTCTGCACTTACAATTACGAATGCATCCGATTCTTTTAGAGTTTGGTGTGTTTGTTTTAATTCTTTAGGAGCAGAACCTTTTTCATAGTCTGAATATCTTTTTTCTAGTGTATTCAAGTTTAAATCTATGGGGTCGATTAAATGGCATATATTATTTCTTTTCATTAGTTGATTGGTTAGGTGTCGTGCAAATCTTATTCCTAATCTACCTTTTCTAGTAGACCCATATATAATACTTATTCTTAGAGACATAATAGTATCCTTATATTTAAGGCATTAATTGACCGCCATTGACTTCTATAATTTGCCCAGTAACAAATGAGCTCATTTTTTCTGATGCTAAGTATAAATAAGCTCCTGCAACTTCATCTGAAGAAGCCCATCTACCCATAGGTATAGTTTTAATCATTCCCTCCATTATTTCAGGAGGAGTTGATTGTTCATGGAATGGTGTGTCAATGATTCCAGGCGCCACACCGTTCACTCTAATTTTAAAAGGCAACAATTCTCTTGCCATACCTCTAGTAAAAGTGCTTACCCATCCTTTTGAGGCAGAGTAAAATACAGCCCCAGCACTTCCTCCTAATCGAGCGGCAATTGAGGTAGTATTAATAATATTTCCACCCTTATTTTGTTTTTTAAAAATATTTAAAGCAGTTCTAGTACCAAGCATTACACTTAAACAATTTAAGTCAAAAACTTTTTGAAAAGTTTGAGAGGATATTTTATCTACAGAAGCTCTCTCTACCATTCCTCCTGCATTATTTATAAAAACATTTATTTCACCAAACTTTGTAATTGCTTCGTTAGTAAGATTTATTAGATCTTTTTCAATGGTTGCGTCACCTTGTATAGCAATTGCTTGATTGTTATTTTCTACAATTTTTTGTACTAAGCTTTCTGCTTTTTCTTTTGATTTTTTATAATTTATAACAACCTTAGATCCTAATTCTGCAAATCTTAATGCTAGTGATGCCCCAATACCAGTGCTCGCACCTGTAATTACAACAACTTTGTTTTTAAGGTCTTTCATAAATTCTCTCCTTATTTACCAGTAAATTTTGGTGCTCTTTTTTCTATAAAATGGGCTACACCTTCTTTAAAATCTTCGCTAGCAAAACTTTCAATCATATCATTATCGGCTATGCTGACAGCATCATTTAATCCTTGTAATAATCCTTGCCATAATTGTTTTTTCATTACTTTCATAGATCTAGGAGAGACTTCATTTGCTAAATTTTCTGAATATTTTAATACTTCTTCCATAAAAATTTCATCATCAAAAATTTTATTAACAAAACCTATTCTTTCTGCTTCTTCGGCTGTAATTTTTCTCGCTGTTAAGGTCATATCCATAGCATGCCCCATACCTACTAACCTTGGTAAAAGCCAGCTTAAACCATGTTCAGCAATTAAACCTCTTTTACTGAAGGCTGTGGAAAAAATTGCAGATTTAGCTGCAAATCTGATATCACACCACATTGACAAAATTAACCCTAATCCTGCTGCCGGGCCATTGATAGCTGCTATTATAGGTTTAGGTACACTTGGAAACCATGTTTGTGCCCTCTGGAAATCTAATGGCCAGTTTTTTCTAAATGCTGAATAGGGAGATTGTTTATTTTGATCAGCTCTTTCATCAGCATCGACACTATTTAGGCTTTCCATATCTGCTCCTGCGCAAAAGCCTCTACCTGTGCCAGTTAAAATTATTACTTTTGTGTTATTATTATTTGAGGCTTTATCCATTGAATTTCTAATTTCTAAAGCCATATCTTCTGTCCAAGCATTTAATCGATCAGGTCTGTTTAAACTAATAATATGTATGGAATTTTTAATTTCTTCTTTGATATTTTTGTATGTCATAAATTAAGCCCTTTATATATTACTGTTAATAATAAAATAATTTTGAATTTTTATATTAACTAATTTATAGATTATGATGCAAATATTATTAATAACTAAATTAAATGAACGGAAATAAAATGGATAATAATGAATCAAATCAATATGTAAAGCATGCAATAATATCTAGACGATCTGTTAGAAAGTTTACGGATAAAAAGGTAGCAAAGGATATTGTGGTAGATATTTTAGAAACAGCCTCTAGAGCTCCTAGTGGCACAAATATTCAACCATGGAATGTACATGTTCTTACTGGTAATTCCTTAAAAATGTTTACAGAAAAAGCTAGTTCTTTTTTTTTAGATGATTCTTATGAGAAAAAGAATGATAGAATTCATTATATGGAAAAATTTAGAGACCCTTATATAAGTAGAAGAAGAAAGGTTGGCTGGGATTTGTATGATATATTAGGAATTAAAAAAGGAGACTATGATAAAACTAAGAAATTTCACTCACAAAATTTTAAATTTTTTAATGCTCCAGTGGGTATGATTTTCACGATAGAAAGAGATTTAGGATGGATGAGTTGGTTGGATTATGGAATGTTTTTACAAAATATTTGCATTGCTGCACGTGGTTATGGTTTGCATACGTGTCCACAAGCAGCTTGGGGACAGTTACATGATCACATAGCTCCATTATTAAGAATAACTGATAATCATATAATTCATTGTGGTTTAAGTCTGGGTTGGGAGGATGAGAAAGCAGAAATTAATGAGTTGCGAACAGAAAGAGAAGACGTAAAAGGTTTTACTATTTTTCATGAGTAAAATTACTTATAGGTGCCTATAAAGTTTTTAACAAGTTCTTCAGCTTCGGCGATTTGTTCTTTAGTCATTTTTTCTATAAGAATTTTTAAAAATAAATTTTTGGCAGTTTCATCTTCTGATAATTTAAAAAATTTATATGCTTCTATTACATTTTCTTCAACACCATTTCCATGTACATACATTTTAGCAATTGAAACTTGCGCATAATTAAGGCCTCTATTTGCAGATATTAATGTTAGTTCTGCTGATTTAACTAGATCATTATTTTGTGCATGTCTAAATGCGAGTTGCATGTTCATATGAGTTTCTCTAGCTAAGTAGTCGTTAGCTAAGTAAGTTCTTTTTGGATCATGATCGCGCTCAATTTCTACTCCGGCTTCCTTTGCTCTTCTTTTCATATCTTCAGTGATTTCTGCAGATGCATGACTATTTATTATAAAAATTGAAATAAATCCTATAAGAATATTTTTATACATGTTTACCTCATTATTTAAGTATTCTTTAATTATTGTATCTTATATACAATATCAATAGAAAATTCATTTTTTTCTTTTAATAACTTATTGTTGTTAAAAGGTGCGCTTTTTCTTAAAGCATTAATAGCTGCAGTGATGAGTTCATCTGGCGCTTTAGTATTTGGTCCATTAGTTATTGATATAATAGATCCATCAGTATTTAATTTAAATATTAATTGTACTATTCCCTGAATTTTTCTTCTAATTAATTTTTTAGGATAATTTTCAATAGCAAATAGTTGTATTTCTGATCTAATTTCATTTTTATAATTTTCCAATGCATTTAACTGTTTTTCAGATAATTTATTATTATTTTTTATTATAATTTTATCAATTTTTTTACTTGAATTTCTAACTTTGGAAGGAAGGTTTGATATATTTATCTGATTATCAATATTTTCTATATTAATATTTGGATTAATTTTTACATTTATTAAAGGTGTAATAGGTAAAGGTTCTTTTAACTTTTCTAAGGGTTTAATTTTTATGTCATTATCAATGTTTTCTACATTAATATTTGGATTAATTTTTACATTTATTAAACGTGTGATAGGTAAAGGATTTTTTAATTTTACTAAGGGTTTAATTTTTATGTCATTCTTTTTCGGCATAATTATATTATTTAGTATTTGGGGTTTATTAATTTTGATTAATTCATTTTCTACTTTATTTATTTCTAAATCTATATCTTTAATTTTTTGATCTGTCTCTACTAAATTTTTAATAATAGGAATTTCTTTATTTATTTTTTCTATTTTCTGTATAGCTTGAGGTTTGTCGATTATTATATTTTCTTTATTAAAATTTATAGGATTATTAATAGGATCTGGTTTCATATCATTAATATTTAATTCGTTTATTAATTCTAGTACAATCTTGGGTTCTATTTTTTCATCATTCTGTATATATAAGAATTTTGATGCTGGTATTAGTGACATATGTAGAAAAAAAGCTAAGCCAAAAATTAACAGTATAAATTGCTTATTTATATAATATGAATGTAATTTTTGCATATGATTAATTAATGCTTAATTAGTATATGTTTTTTTAGTTACTATAGCAGCTCTTTTAATTCCACTAGCTCTAATTATTTTTATTATATTGGAAAGAATGCCTGAAGTACTTTTATTGTCAGCTTTAATTAATACTTCTTCAATATTTTGTATTTCTAATTTTGCTAGCAGGATTGTTTTTAATTGATCTATATTTATATATTCATCATCAATAGAAATTTCATTATTTTTAGATATAAGAATTGTAAATTCTGGAGATTCTGCATCAGCACTAGTAGTAGATTCTGGAGGATTTACTTCAAAAAAGTCTTTTTTAGATAAACTTCCAGATAACATGAAAAATATTAGTAATAGAAATACTATATTAATTAATGGTACAAGGTTTGGTTTTTTATTATCACTCTTATTTTTTATAAATATTTTCATTCTTGCTCTTTTGTTAGCAGGGCAATATTATCTATGCCTAAATTTCTTATGATATCTATTGTTTTTACTAATATATTAACTTTTGTATTTTCTGGAGTAGATATAATAATCTTCTTTGCATTGTCGTCTTTTAAAACATTTTTCAAAGTTGTGTTTAAGTTATTTAAATCAGCAATTTTATTATTAACTTTAATTTTTCCTTCAGGAGATAAGTTTACAATTATAGGTTTATTTTCATTTTCTATATTAGTATTTGTTTCTGAAGGGCTAGTCATATCTATAGTTTTAAAGTCAGTAAATTCACTGGCTAACATAAAAAATATTAGTAATAGAAAAACAACATCAATTAATGGTGCTACATTAATTTCAGAGCTCTTATTTTGTTTTAAAAATAAATTCATAAATTATTTTTTAGATTTTAAGATTAAATTTGTTTTTATTGCAATATGCCTCATTTCTTCTCTTGTTTTATCGACTCTGCCATCTAACCAATAAAAAGCGGCTAATGCTGGTATTGCTACAATTAGGCCAAATGCAGTAGTAAGAAGAGCTTCCCATATTCCTCCAGCCAGTATTGCAGGGTCTACTCTGCTTCCGGCATCTTCGAGTTTAGAAAATGCATTTATCATTCCTATAACTGTTCCTAATAAACCCAATAGTGGGGCTATATTTGATATTACTTCTAGCGGCTTGAGTAAAAATTCTAAATTTCTTAATTCTTTCTCTCCTTCAACACTAATTTGGTCTTCAGTATCTTCTTCTGAAAGATTTTTAGAATCTAGCATTACTAAAATTATTTTGGATGCAGGGTGTAAAATATTATTTAGTATTTTTTTTGCTTCTGTAATTTTATTTTGTGAAATCAATTTTAAAGCTGGTTCGATTTTATTAATTTTATGAAGGTCTGATTTTAAAAATTGTATTAATTTTATTAAAATAATTGTTAGTGAAATAATGGAAAGGCCTAATAATATTAACATTACTGGTCCACCTTTAAAAATTAAGTCTAGAATTTCAAAACCTTCGTTTTTCATAAATTTTCCTTTTGTTTTGCTTTATAGTTACCAGTTAGCTCTTAAGCCTATAAAAAATGCTCGCGGTGATCCTGCAGATAAGAATCGTGGATCAAGAGGCCCAACAGCTGTTCCGCTTCCGCTATCTCCTAGTTCTGTTATAGGTACACTTACTTCGCTGGAGCTGGCTTCTCCTAGCACTCCCATTGTCTCGTATTTAGAATCTAAAATATTGTCTATTCTTCCATAAAATTCAAACATGTCACTCACTTTCCATGAAGCGTTAGCATTAAATACAACATATGGGTTTGTTTGTTTTAGTTGATTAGATTCGTCTCCTCGAAAGTATACACCAGATGAATAAACCATATTTATTCCAGTATTTAAATTTGAAGAAAATTCTTGGTTAATTCCTGTTTTAATAGTGTGTTTTGGCATTCCAGGTATGTAATCACCTTTTTCTATATCGTTATTTCCGCTAGGATGATTTGCAGCAGGTAATGTGTGAGCAGTTTCATAAGTAGCATATAATAAAGAATAGTTAGAAAAAATATTAAAGTTACCAAGTCTATTTTTATATTTTGAATTTAGGGACAATTCTATTCCTTGTCTTTGTGTTTCTCCGAAGTTTTTAAAATAGCCAGATGATACGCCTGTTCCTGTGCTTACAAATAATATATCGTCAGTGTTTAAGAAATGATATGCTGTCATTTCCCAATGATGATTGTCTACTTTTCCTCTTCCACCTAATTCTATACCTCTGGTTATTACTTGATCTAAAGGAGGGTCAGCAACAAAAGCATTAGGGAGTCGACATGGTGCAGAAGGAGATGCGCAAGACAATTCTACTGGTGCTGGTGTACGATTAGCTTCTTTGTAACTTGCTCGAAAGGCTGTATTGTTATCATATTTATATGTTGCCCCAATTCCAGGATTAACTCTGAAATATCTATGACTTCCTGTATTTGTTTCTGTTCGAGTAAAAGAAGTCTTTAAGTGGTCATATAATTTTACATAAGCTAAATTTGCTCTAGCTGAAAGGGTTAAATCAATTTGATCATCTATTTTAATTGTGTCATTTAAATACACACCATAATAATCAACTTTAGATGCTAATTGAACATTACCTATATCTCCTCTTTTAGTGTCGTCTTCTTTTCCTCCATTTGCTCCTGTATGTTCTTGTTCTGCTTCTAAAGTAATTAATCCTCCATCATTATTGAAAACATTTGTAACGGTTCTATTTTGGTGAAGTTGCCCTAATTCTCCTCGAGAATGAAAGGCTGTCCTAGATTTATCAATAGATGCTCCAAGAATTAGATTATGATTTTTTTCGAAAAAATTTTGATTGATATTATATTGAGCAGTTCCTCCCCAAGTTACTGTCATTGTTGAAGATTTGTTTAATAATCCGTAACGTCTAATATTATCATCTGTGGATATTGCATTTCCATACTGATCTATCAGTATGCCATAATCTCCTGATGAATTATCATCTCCACATAATGGGGAATCTTCAGTACTAAAGTCTGATTTTAATTGAGCTTGATGTCCATTTTCATTGTCTTCATCACATTCCTCTGCATCAATTTCATCTGCATTTAAAGTGTTTCTAATTAATCTTCTATAATATATTGATGTATTAATAATAGAATCGTCTTCTAAATAAAAGTTGGCAGTAGATGCTGCTAGATATAGTTTGTTTGCAGTGTGATCAGGCCATGTAAAAAGAGATTCTCTTCTTATTTTTAATAATTCAGTTGGGGTTACACCGTTTCCATTTAAAGCTGTATCAGCATTTATTAAGGTAATATCAACGTCATAATTATCATTTAATATACCATAATTTATGAAAAGTCTTTGTACATCTCCTGCACTATTATCTCTCCAACCTCCGTCATAGGAACTTTCTATTGCTACATATAATCCAGAGTTTTCTGTTCCTGCCCCTAATTCTAGTGTTCCTGAAGCAGAATCAAATCCCCCTGCCTCAAAATTACTAATAGAAGAATTGTTTGTTGAAATAAAATCTATTCCTTTCTTAGTAGTTAAAGCTAAAGATCCACCTAAAGCATTTAATCCAAATACTGGGTTAGAACTCATTAAATCAATTTTATTGACGGCTACCTCTGGAACTAATTCCCATTGTAATGTATCGCCAAAACCTTCATTGATTCTAGTTCCATTTAAATATACTGCTAATCCTTGAGATTCTCCTAATAGAGGAGATGCTGTAAATCCCCTATAATCAAGATTCTTTTGGAAAGGACTATTTTGAACGTCTTTAACAGTAATCCCAGAAAGTTTTTCACCTAATAAATCTGAAAAAGAAAATGCTGTAGATTTATTTATTTCTTCTACGTTAATAGATTGGCTGGTATTAGGTATCCTATTTCTGTCTACTTCTATACCAGGTAAAGGTGAAATTCCGATAATTTCAATTTCATCTAATACTTCTTGGGCATAAGAAATATTTATTATGGATATACAGAATATAAAAATTTTTAATATAAGCATCTTTTTCTTTTTAGTTAGTTAAGTAATGGTCTATTTATACTATAGGTTTTTACAATAGTCAATATAGTTTTTTCCTATAATAACATAACAGATATGAAAATATAAACTATTGTATGATTTTGTAAAATATAATATGTGTATTTAAAAGGAGCTATAATGTTTTCTAGATTACTTATTATAACTATTTATTTATTCTTATTTATCAATTTTGCATCTTCTGAAGACAATTCTTTGCAAGAACAATTGGATTTACAAAAGAAGACTATAGAAAGTCAATCTAAAAGGATAGATGAATTAGAGGCAATGATTAATATGCTTTTAAAGTCAGATATTGAAAGTAATAAAAGTAAAGAGGTGGCGATATCGGATAATGATCAAAATAAAGTTTCTGAAGAAAAATCCACAGAACATGATATAGCTATAACATCTAAACAAAATACATATGATCCGGAAACTGCTTTTTTTGGTCCATTGCCCCAATTACGTTCTAAAAATGGAAAATACTCTGCTGGTTTAATGGGTTTAATTCAACTGGATTCAGCCTTTTATAATCAAGAAGCTAACTATAATACAAATAATAATTTGTCTGACGGATTTATTGTTAGAAGAGCAGTTATGACTTTAGCTGGAGTTTCAGATAAAGATTGGATTTGGTTCTTATCATATAATTATGCGGATAGTGGGGACAATCCTCATGATGGATTAGGGGCTGCCATGGCTATTTATAGAGGGTTTAAGCCTTGGTGGTTATTTGTCGGGTTATTTGGAAATTCAGTGGGATTGGATACTTCAAATATGTCTTCACAAAGACAATTTATGGAATCTGCAATGCCTCAATCTACATTTATTTTTGGAGCAGGGTCTCCGGCCATGGGAGTTGCTGCAACATATAGAGGTAAAGAACATTATATGAGGATTGGTTTATATGGGGAACCTTATAAAACTGCGAGCACTGAGGATGAAGGAATGGGAGTTCATGGTAGATTAGCTTGGCAACCAAATAAAGATAGGTTAAAGGCATTTCATATAGGTTTAACTGGTTTCTATAGAACTGCTAATACAGCAAATACTTTTACTAATGCTTTACGTGATTCAACGCTTCAATTCAGATCTAAGGGAGAAACTACAGTTAGTGGAGATTATATTGTTGATACTGGAGTTATAACAGATTTAGAAGACTATAATTATCTAGGATATGAATTAGCGATGGTAGAAGGGCCTTTATCTTTGCAAAGTGAGTGGGGCATACTTGGAGTAAACAGAAAAACTCAAAAAGATTTATCATTTTTTGGCGGTTATGTTCAAGGCGGATATATGTTAACTAATGATGCTAGAAATTATAATGCTTATTTTGCACAATTTTGGAGGTTAAAACCTAATTTATCAATAATGGATGGTGGAATAGGTGCATGGGAACTAGCGATTAGGGCTAGTTTATTAGATTTAAATGATGCTGATATTAATGGGGGGGAGGCAGCGTCTTATACTATAGGTTTAAATTGGTATATGACCGCATTTACGAAGTCAATGGTAAATATTATTAGAACAGAGTCATCTGGGGGTATTAGTGAGGATTTTGATTCAATAAATGCTAGAATTCAAATTGAATTTTAATAAAGTTTATTATTTTATATAATTTTCTTAATTATTTTTGGTAAAATATCAGGGATATCATCAGCAATTAGACCTGGGCCTAATGCAATACCTGCTTCTCTATGTAACCATGTAGCACATGCTGCAGCATAGAAAATTTCCATTTTATTAGAAATTAGTCCGCCTATTAACCCTGTTAATACATCACCAGAACCAGCAGTAGCAAGCCATTTTGAACCATACTGATTTATAATAACTTTTTTGTTTGCGGATGCAATAATTGTTGTTGCTCCTTTAAGAACAACAATAGAATTTAATTTTTTAGCCGCGTAAATTGCTTTATCAACTATACTTCCTTTTAATCTAGGAAATAATATTTTAAATTCTCCTTCATGTGGAGTTATTATAACATCATTATTTTGAATTAATTTTGCAAAGTTTTTTATATCATTTTTAAAACAAGTGATTGCACCTGCGTCTAATATAATTTTTTTGTTTGTTTTAATTATATCTTTAATTTTTATTTTAGAATGATTATTAGGTTCTAATCCAGGTCCTATTATAATTACATCAATTCTTGGGTCATTAAGAATAATATTAAATTCTTTTCTATTTTTATAATTTTTAACAATTTGGGATAGGAGTGTTTTGTAATAAATATCTTTTGAATTATTATCAGCAGCTAATACAACTATACCACTTCCTGCTCTTTGTGCGGAAATAGCAGTTAGTCTGGAAGCTCCTGTCATTTCTCTTGGCCCTCCTATCACTAGCGTATAACCTCTTGAATATTTATGGTCATTTTCTTTAGGCCAATTAATTTTATCAACCCATAAATTTTTTGAATTTAAATATATATTAGGAATAAATTTATTTTCTTTAGTTTTAGGAATTCCAATGTCTAATACAATTATTTTTCCACATTTTATTGCACCAGGTAATAAGAATTGACCTACTTTAGGATATGAAAAAGTTAGGGTTATAAGGCAATTAAGAGAAAAACCTAATATAGAACCATTATTGCAATCTACTCCACTTGGCATATCTAATGCTATAATAGGAATTTTAGTTTTATGAATAGTTTTTATAACTTTTAATGTATTGTTTTTAATTGTTCGGGATAGGCCTATGCCATAAATTGCATCTACTATATAATCTGTTGTTTTTAGATCAATTTTTTCAAAATCTAGAGTTTTTAAAGATAATTTATTGAATGCTTTTAATGCATCTCCTTTAATTTGTTCTATATTTCCAAGAATTGATATTTGGACTTTCCATTTGTATTTTTTATATAATTCTTGTGCAAGAATAAAACCATCACCACCATTTCCCCCAATTCCACAAATAATTAAAATATTTTTTTTCTTAAAATTATTATTTATATATTGTGCTGATTTTTTACCTGCCCTTTGCATCAAAGAAAAACTTGAATTGATGTTTTTTTCTAATTTTTTAATGGTGTCTTTATAAACTAATTGATTTTGCATTTAGCTATGAGTTGTTTTTAGGGTTATGGATAGGAAGATTGAATTTTCGTGTTACTTGTTTTAGTGAGAAATAGGATCTTATGCTAGAAATTCCAGGTATGCTAGTTAAGTTTTCTTTAAGAAATTTTTCGTACGTTTGTAGATCTTTAACAACAATTCTAAGTAAATAGTCTGCATCTCCAGTCATTAAATATGCTTCCATAACTTCATTGTATTCTTTAATTTTTTCTTCAAATATTTCTAAATTATCTTCTGATTGTTTTTCGAGAGAAACTTGAACAAATACATTTACTGATAATTCAACTTTATTTTGGTTTATAACTGCTGAGTATCCAGATATAATGCCTTTTTCTTCTAGAGCTCTTACTCTTCTTAAGCAAGGCGATGGGGATAATCCTACCTTTTTTGCTAGTTCAATATTGTTTAATCTAGCATTTGATTGGAGAGTTGATAATATTTTATATTCTATATAATCCATAGTTAAGCAATTTTATTTTAAAATTAGACATTTTTAATTATAAATATTGCATATAATATATATATATTAGCAATATTTGCAATTTAATAATTAAATAAATTTAGTAATATTATTGCTTTAATAGTTTAAGTTATTAGTTATGAAATCAAATTTAAAAAAAATATCTAAGTCAGATTTAGAAATTTTAAAAGAATTAGAAAAAAAAACCTCTTGGTTATCTGCTTGGATGATACATAATGCCAATAATATCAGAGAGTCTGTTGATGGTCTTAAGGTTGGAGGACATCAAGCTTCTTCTGCATCTGTTATTTCTATAATGGTTGCTTTATATTTTTATGTTTTAAAAAGGGATGATAGAATTGCTGTCAAACCGCATGCAGCTCCAGTATTTCATGCCATTCAGTATATTTTAGGAAATCAAACAAAAGATAAGTTAGAAAATTTTAGGGCATTTGGAGGTGCTCAATCTTATCCATCTCGAACAAAGGATACTGATGATGTTGATTATTCTACAGGATCAGTAGGTTTAGGAGGAGCTATAACTATTTTTGGCTCTTTGATACAAGATTATCTTTTAGATCATAAGTTTGTGAGTCCTACTTTTAAAGTTAGTAAAACAATTGCTTTATTAGGTGATGCTGAACTTGATGAAGGTAATATATATGAGGCTTTATTAGAAGGAGCAAAACAGAATGTTAGAAATTGTTGGTGGATTATTGATTATAATAGACAATCATTAGATGCTGTTGTTACTGATGAACTACATTTAAAAATTGATGAATTGTTTGCTTCTATGGGTTGGAGGGTTATTACATTAAAATATGGAAAAAAGCTCCAGAAGTTATCCAAATTAAAAGGGGGGAATGAAATATTAAACTGGATAGATAATTGTCCTAATGATTTATATTCTGCCCTTTCTTATATGGGAGGTTCCGCATGGAGAGGTAGGTTAAAACAAGATTTAAGCAAAAATATAGATGCTTTAAAAATTATAAAAAAATTAGATGATGAAGAATTAGGTGAAACAATGTCTAATTTAGCGGGAAATGATATTGAAGCTGTTTTGGAAGCTTTTGCAGAAGCCAATGATGAGGTTCCTACTTGTTTTATAGCTTATACAATAAAAGGGTTTGGCCTTCCTTTAGCTGGTCACAAGGATAATCATGCTGGATTAATGAATAAAGAGCAAATTAGATTGTATCAAAAATTATTTAATATAAATAATGGTGAAGAATGGGAAATATCATCTGGTTTAAGAATTTCTAACAAAAAAATTGATGATTTTTTGCATAACAATCCATTTTATGGTGGTAATAAAAGAATTTATGGTGATAAAAAAATTAATATTCCTGATAAAATTAATTATAATGTAGTAAAGAAATCTAATACTCAAGAGATCTTTGGCAAATTATTGAATGAAATTGCTAAAGAAAAGTCGAAACTGT
>CAYTZM010000001.1:176291-320909 GCA_964442655.1 uncultured Rhodospirillaceae bacterium
AGGATTGTAACTTTTTCGCCAGATGTAACTGTTTCAACAAATTTAGGTAGTTGGGTTAATCAAAAACAAATATATAATAGACAAAAGAAAAAAGATGTATTTCTTGATGAAAATGTAGTTTCGGCTCAGAAATGGGTAGCATCTCCTAAGGGACAACATTTTGAATTAGGAATAGCAGAAAATAATTTGTTTTTAGCTCTGGCGGCTGCTGGTCTTTCTAATTCTATTTATGGTAGTCGTTTATTACCTATAGGTACTATATATGACACTTTTATTTCTCGAGGATTAGATGCATTAAATTATGCCTTATATCAAGATGCTAGATTTTTATTGGTAGCTACTCCCTCTGGAATATCGCTAGGACCTGAGGGTGGTGCACACCAATCAATCATCACTCCTTTGATAGGAATAGGACAACCAAATTTACTAATGTATGAACCTACTTACGCGGATGAATTAGAAATTATTATTAGATATGCATTGAACTATATACAAGAAGATAATGGAAGTTCAGTTTATATTAGACTTACAACAAGAGATTTGATTCAGCCAAGAAGGTCTATAGATAAAAATTTAGAAAAAGAGATTTTATCTGGAGGGTATTGGTTAAAAAGACCTAAAGATAAAAGTGACTTTACATTAGTTTTTAGTGGTTCTCTTGCTCCAGAGGTGGAAACAGCCTTTGAGATACTTAAAGAAGATATTCCAGATATATCTATTTTAATGATTACTTCCTCTGATCGATTATATAAGAATTGGAGAGATACACAGAAAAAAAATGATAAAGGAAATACAACATTATCAAGAATAGAAGAAATTTTTAATGAAACTATGTCTGATAGTTTAATAGTTTCTGTGGTAGATGCCCATTCTTCTACTTTGTCGTGGATTGGGGGGGCTGTTAATCGTAAAATTATTTCATTAGGCGTAGATGAATTTGGACAGTCTGGAAATTTAAAAGATTTATATAAAGTTTATGGTATTGATTCTGAAGCAATAGTAGATGCTTCAGCGCGAGTTCTATCTTTATAAATATAAATATTTTTCTTTATTTAAATAAAATTATGGCTAGATTAGCATAGATAATATATAAGTCTTTTTTAAAAAGCATTAGCGGATGTGGTGAAATTGGCAGACACGCTAGATTTAGGTTCTAGTGCCGAAAGGCGTGGGGGTTCAAGTCCCTCCATCCGCACCATGGCAAGGAAAAAAAATGAAGGTAACAGAATTAAAAAATGAAGGTTTAAATAGATCTTATAAGGTAGTAATACCTTCAAAGATAATAAATAAAGCTATAGAAGATAGAACAAATGAGGTTGCAGCTACGGCGAAAATAGATGGTTTTAGGCCAGGAAAAGTTCCTTTGAGTATAGTTAAAACCAGATATGGATCTCAAATTACTGGAGAGGTTATTGAGAAAAAAGTGTCGGAAAGTATGAGAAAAATTTTAGCAGATAATAAACTTAAACCAGCCGTCCAACCTAAGGTTGATTTTGATGGGAAGCCACTTGATGGAACGGATGTAAAATTCACTTTAAATTTAGAAGTAATGCCTGATATAAAGATTCAAGACTTTTCTAAATTAAAATTTGAACGTATGATTGTTGAAGTTGATAAAAAAGATGTTGAAAAAGGACTAGAAAATATTGCTAGCAATCAAAAATCTTTTTCTGTTTTAAAAACAAAAAGAAAATCTAAAAATAATGATTGTGTAATTATAGATTTTAAAGGCTTTATGGATGGAAAAACATTTGAAGGGGGAAGTGCTGAAAATCATAGATTAGAACTAGGTTCAGGACAAATGATTCCAGGTTTTGAAGAACAGTTAATAGGTTTTAATATTAATGATGAAACAAAAGTTAAAGTTACATTTCCAAAAAATTATCAAAAAGCAGAATTTTCAGAAAAAGAGGCTATTTTTGAAGTTAAGATAAAAGATATTCAAGAGCCTAAAAAAACTGCTATAAATGATGATTTAGCCAAAAAAATGGGATTGCCAGATTTAAAATCTATGAAGGAAGCTGTAAAAAATCAAATTTCAATGAATTATAATAGAGCTGCTAGGGATAGAATAAAAAGAGATTTATTAGATGTGTTATCTAAAAGTTATAATTTTGATGTTCCAAAAACAATGCTTGAAAATGAAAATAAAGTTATTTGGGATAGATTTGAACAAGATAGAAAGGCTGGAGCACTAGATGAAGAAGATAAAGGGAAAAAGGATTCGGTGCTAAAAAAAGAATATAATGAAATTGCTGAAAGGAGAGTAAGATTAGGTTTATTTATGTCAGCAGTAGGTGCAAAAAATAAAATTACGGTAACAGAGGAAGAATTAAAAGGGGCTGTGATGCAAGAGGCAAGAAGATATCCAGGTGAAGAAAATAAAGTTCTTGAATTTTATCAAAAGAATCCAGAGGCGGCTAATGCAATTAGAGCTCCATTATTTGAAGAAAAAGTTGTTGATCATATTATTTCTAAGTGTACTGTTAAAGATGTAAAAGTTACAGTGGATAAATTATATTCAGATAATAATTTAGTAAAAAAATCAGCTAAGAAAGTTGCTAAAAAAAATAAAATTAAAAAAGATAAGAAATAATATATTTTTATAGGATTTAAAAATGCAAAATGAAAATAATACAAAATTGAGTGCTTTAATTCCCATGGTTGTTGAACAATCGGGTAGAGGCGAGAGAGCATATGATATTTTTTCAAGATTATTAAAAGAAAGAATTGTTTTTATAACTGGTGGAGTAGGTGATGAAATGGCAACGGTTATTATAGCACAATTGCTATTTTTAGAAGCTGAAAACCCTGATAAGTCTATTTCTATGTATATTAATTCACCAGGAGGAATAGTTTCATCAGGTTTGGCTATATATGATACTATGCAATATATTAAACCTCAAGTATCTACAATGTGTGTTGGACAAGCTGCTTCTATGGGATCTTTATTATTAGCTGCTGGTGAAAAAGGGAAAAGGTTTGCTTTGCCAAATTCTAGAATTATGGTTCATCAACCTTCAGGTGGTTTTCAAGGACAAGCTACTGATATTGAAATCCATGCAAAAGAAATTCTAGATTTGAAAAGTAGATTAAATACTATTTATAGTAAGCATACAGGTCAGTCAGTAAAAAAGATTGGTGAAATGTTAGAAAGAGATAAATTTTTAAATCCTGATGAGGCAAAAAATTTAGGTTTAATTGATGAAATTGTTGAAAAAAGATAATTAAAATATTATTTATTAAAATATAAATATAAATATAAATATTAATATTAGTATTATAGGAAGACAATGTCTGGAGATAATAACGATAAAAAAGAAGATTTATTTTGTTCTTTTTGTGGAAAAAGCCAACACGAAGTTAAAAAGTTAATAGCTGGACCTACGGTTTTTATATGTGATGAGTGTGTTGATTTATGTACAGATATAATTAAGGAAGAAAATAAGACTACGTTAGTCACATCTTCAAAGGGCGTCCCTAATCCAAGTGAAATTTATAATTTTCTTGAAAATTATGTTATTGGCCAAGAATCTGCAAAAAAGATTTTATCAGTTTCTGTATTTAATCATTATAAAAGACTAAATCATAAACCTGATAAAGAGGATGTTGAATTAGCAAAATCAAATATTTTATTAATTGGTTCAACAGGTAGTGGTAAGACATTATTAGCGCAGACTTTAGCTAGATTTTTAGATGTTCCATTTACAATGGCGGATGCTACTAGTCTCACTGAGGCTGGGTATGTAGGAGAAGATGTTGAAAACATTATTTTAAAACTTTTGCAAGTTGCAGATTATAATGTTGAACGAGCTCAAAGAGGAATAGTCTATATTGATGAAATTGATAAAATAAGTAGAAAGTCTGATAATCCTTCTATAACCAGAGATGTCAGTGGAGAAGGTGTACAACAGGCTTTGCTTAAGATAATGGAAGGTACTATTGCTAGTGTTCCACCTCAGGGAGGAAGAAAACATCCGCAACAAGATTTTCTTCAGGTAGATACAACTAATATATTATTTATTTGTGCTGGAGCTTTTGGAGGAATAGAGAAAATTATTGCGAAAAGAGGCTCTTCTAGTTCTATAGGTTTTAGTGCTAACTTGCAATCTGTTAATAATAAGAGGAATGATGATTTGTTATTAGATCTAGAACCACAAGATTTATTACAATATGGTTTAATTCCAGAATTTATTGGTCGTTTGCCAATAATAGCTACTTTAAAAGATTTGAAAAAGAAGGATTTAATAGAAATTTTAACTAAACCTAAAAATGCTTTAATTAAGCAGTACCAAAAAATGTTTCAATTGGATGATGTAAAATTAACTTTTACTGAGGATTCACTAGGTTCGATAGCAGATAAAGCAATTAGAAGAGAAACTGGAGCACGAGGACTAAGGTCTATATTAGAGAATATATTAATTGATACTATGTTTAATCTACCTGCAATGGAAAATGTTGAGGAAGTTATAATAAATGGAGATGTAGTAAATAATAAGACTAAGCCATTAGTAATTTACTCTAAAGTTGCTAAAAAATCTTCTGCTTCTTAACTATAAATTTATTACTTGAAATTTATCTTTAAGTAACCACATTATAATTAAGTAATTAAAAATTGAAGGGTTTAAATTATGGATAATGAATCTGTTAGTATGCCTCTTCCACTAATACCTTTAAGAGACATAGTAGTATTCCCGGGAATGGTGGCTCCTTTATTTGTTGGGAGAGAAAAGTCTGTAAAGGCTCTAGAAACATCAATGACTAACGATAAGCAAATTTTATTAGTTACTCAATTAGAAGTAGATTCTGATGACCCAGGTTTGGATGACCTTAATAAAATTGGTACTCGTGGAAAAATACTTCAGCTTTTAAGGTTGCCTGATGGAACTGTGAAAGTTTTGATAGAAGGAGGAGAAAGAATTTCTATTAAAGACTTTAATGCAAATAAAGGATATATACTTTCCTCATATGAGGTTTTAAAAGAAGATAAAATAGTGGAAAGCATAGAAAAAAAAGCTCTTTTAAAAACAGCAAAGGAACAGTTTGAATCTTTCGCAAAAGTTAATAAAAAAATTTCTTCAGAAGTTATTAATTCAATATCGGCAATTGATAATATTTCTCAAATGGCAGACATAATTGCCTCACATTTAAATATTGACTTAGGCGACAAACAGAAATTATTAGAATTAAATTCGGCAAAAATAAGATTAGAAAAAGTTTTAGAATATATTGAAAATGATCTTTCAGTTTTAAAAGTGGAGAAAAAAATTAGAAGTAGAGTTAAACAATCAATGGAAAAGACTCAAAAAGAGTATTATTTAAATGAACAAATGAAAGCTATTCAAAAAGAATTATCAGAAGACGATGAAGGTAAAGATGAAATAGCTGAATTAGAATCAAAAATTAAAAAAGTTAAATTATCAAAAGAAGCAAAAACTAAAGCATATGCTGAAATTAAGAAACTTAAAGGCATGGGGCCTATGTCTGCTGAATCATCTGTAGTAAGAAATTATTTGGATTGGCTAATTTCTATTCCTTGGAAAAAAAATACTCGGATTAAATACGATTTAGATAAAGCGGAAGAAATTTTAAATCAGGATCACTATGGTTTGGATAAAGTGAAAACTAGAATTTTAGAATATTTGGCTGTTCAGACTAGAATTAGAAAATTAAAAGGACCTATAATATGTCTGGTTGGAGCCCCAGGTGTAGGGAAGACGTCTCTAGGTAAATCTCTTGCTAGAGCTACAGGGAGAAAATTTGTTAGAGTTTCTCTTGGAGGAGTTAGAGATGAATCCGAAATTAGAGGACATAGAAGAACATATATTGGATCAATGCCTGGGAAGATTATACAAAGCATAAAAAAGGCTAAATCTTCTAATCCATTATTTTTATTAGATGAGATTGATAAAATTGGCTCAGATTGGAGGGGTGACCCTGCATCTGCATTACTGGAGGTATTAGATCCAGAACAGAATAATACATTTAATGATCATTATTTAGATGTGGATTATGATTTGTCAGATGTAATGTTTGTCACTACTGCTAATTCTTTAAATATGCCAAGACCATTGTTAGACAGAATGGAAATAATTAATTTATCTGGTTATTTAGAAAATGAGAAAATTGAAATAGCTAAAAGGCATTTAATAGAAAAACAATTGAATAGAAACGGGCTTAAAAAAGAAGAATGGTCTATTTCTGATGAAGCTATTTTAGATTTGATAAAATTTTATACAAGAGAAGCAGGTGTTAGAGGTTTGGAAAGAGAAATAGCTTCTTTATGTCGGAAGGCTATTAAAGATATAGTTAAAGGAAAAGTTAAAAAAATTAAAGTAACATCTTCGAACTTAGAAGAGTATGCAGGAATAAGAAAGTTTAAACATGGACTGGCCGATAAAGAAAACTTATTAGGTATAACGACTGGCTTAGCTTACACAGATTTTGGTGGAGATTTATTATCCATTGAATCCGTGATAATGACAGGAAAAGGTAGGCAGCAAATTACAGGGCAATTAGGAGATGTAATGAAAGAATCAGTTCAAGCAGCAACTAGTTATGTAAGGTCTAGAGCGGTGGAATTTGGAATAGAACCGCCCATATTTGATAGAAAAGATATTCATGTTCACGTTCCGGAAGGAGCTACTCCTAAAGATGGACCATCTGCCGGAGCAGCTATTGCTATTTCAATGATATCTGCACTTACAGGAATTCCTGTAAAGTGTAATATAGCTATGACTGGAGAAATATCTTTAAGAGGAAGAATACTTCCAATTGGGGGGTTAAAAGAAAAACTTTTAGCAGCGTCAAGAGGTGGTATACAAAAGGTTTTGATCCCTATTGATAATAAAAAAGATTTGAAAGATGTAGATGAGGAAATAAAAAATAGATTAAAAATTGTTTTGGTAGATCATCTTGATGATGTTATTGAACATTCTTTAGAGAGAAAACCATCGCCAATTACGTGGGATGAATCTGAATTTCTTAAGAATACTAAAAATAAAAATGGCGTAGAGCATGAAAACATAGTAAAACATTAATATGTTTTATTTTGACATTTTTAAAAAATAAATATTAAATAAAACTAGCTTATAATAAATATATATATGAAGGGGGCACTTGATAATGAATAAAAATGAATTAATTGGTGCAGTAGCATCTACAGCTGGAATTTCAAAAACACAAGCATCTGAGGCAGTGGAAGCAGTTTTTGGTTCTATTAATAAAGAACTATCTTCAGGTGGAGAAGTGCGTTTAGTTGGTTTTGGAACTTTTATGGTAGCTAATCGTAAAGCTACTACTGGAAGAAATCCAAGAACTGGAGAAGCTATTCAAATTGCAGCTTCAAAGCAACCTAAATTTCGTGCAGGAAAAAGCTTAAAAGCATCTGTAAATAATTAAATTTTAAATGATACAAATTGTCGGTCATATTTAAGACCGACAGTTTATATTTATATATTAGGGCGATTAGCTCAGCTGGGAGAGCGACTCGTTTACACCGAGTAGGTCGGCGGTTCGATCCCGTCATCGCCCACCATTTTATTGTTGTATAAATATAAATGAATATATATAACGTATTATAATTGCGGGTGTAGCTCAGTTTGGTTAGAGCGCCGGCCTGTCACGCCGGAGGTCGCGGGTTCAAGTCCCGTCACTCGCGCCATTTAAAATGGTTACCTTCTTAAAACAATTATAGGCTGAAAATGTTATGAGTAGTTTGGAAGACAAATACCCTAGAATTTTTGATATGCGAAATAAAGCTTTGAAAAGGATGCCACATTTTGCAGCAGAATATTTATTTTCTGGTACTGGTTATGATAGAGCAATGGATCATAATCAAAAAGTTTTAGAAAATATATTTTTAATTCCTAAATACTTGAAAGGAATAGTCAATCCCAATTTAGAAACAAAATTATTTAATAGAACTTATAGTTTGCCATTTGGAATTGCTCCAGTTGGTATGACTAGTTTAATCTGGCCTGGGGCAGAAAAGGCACTAGCTAAGTTATCTAAAAAGGTAAATATCCCTTATACTTTGTCTACTGTGGCTTGTTCTTCAATTGAAGAAATTTCTCCTTATTTAGATAATAAAGGGTGGTTTCAATTGTATCCTCCAAAAGATAAAAATATTAGGGATGATTTGTTGAGTCGTGCTATGGTAAGCGGGTATGAAGTTCTAGTAGTTACGTCTGATATTCCAGCATCTGGTAGAAGAGAGAGATTGAGGATGGCAGGTGTTTCTGTGCCCCCTAAGATTAACTTAAGAACTATATATCAAGCTGCAATATCTCCAGCATGGTCATTAGGGGTTCTACGGTATGGTATGCCGCGTTTTGGCACTATGGATAAATATAAAAATAGTCAAGGAAATAAGAAGATAAGAAAAGGTTATTCAGGTAGTCAAATGGATAGGTATTTAGATTGGGAATATTTATCTGAAGTTAGAGATATATGGAAAGGTCCCATCATATTAAAAGGTTTAATGGATAGAGAAGATGCAATAAAAGCTCAAGAATATGTTGATGCAATTTATTTATCGAATCATGGAGGTAGGCAGTTAGATCTTGCACCTAGTCCTCTTCAAGTATTACCACAGATACGTAAAGAATTAGGTTCAAATTTTCCAATTATAATTGATAGTGGATTTTATACGGGACAAGATGTAGTTAAAGGTTTAATGTTAGGAGCTGATTTTGTAATGATTGGAAGACCATTTCTGATTGCTATTGCTGCATTAGGATTGAAAGGAGCTGCACATGCTCATTATATATTAAAGGATGAAGTTGAAAATGTTATGGAACAAGTATGTGCTACAAATATTGAAGAATTAAAGAAACAAACGGTTACATTAGGAAAAGATTTTTTTCTAAATTACCTAGATTAAAACATTATTTTGGATTTTTAATGAAAAGAAGAAGTTTTATAAAGAAGAGTATAAGTATAGGTGCTGCAGTTGGTCTAACGAGCTTTCCTGCTCCTGCTATAGCTAAAGGAAAAGTTCAATGGAAAATGGTTACATGTTGGCCTAAAAATTTTCCTGCTTTAGGTACGGGTGTACAAAGAATAGCTGATTCTATTTATGAAATGTCTGATGGTAGATTTGAAATAAAAGTATATGGTGCAGGAGAAATAGTGCCTGCATTTGAGGTCTTTGATGCAGTTAGAGAAAGAGTTGCAGAAATGGGGCATGATGCTCCTTATTATTGGGTTGCTAAACATTCAGCAATGCCATTTTTTACTACTGTTCCAGGAGGTTTGACAGCTCAAGAACATGCATCATGGATATATTTTGGTGGAGGTCAAAAATTATGGGATCAATTATATGAGAAATTTGGATTAAAAGGGTTTTTAGCTGGGACAGGTGGCCCAAATGTTGGAGGTTGGTTTAGAAATGAAATAAAAAGTCTTAATGATTTTCAAGGTCTTAGAATGCGTATGCCTGGGTTAGGGGGTGAAATGTTATCTCGTATAGGTGCCGTTCCTGTTAATATGCCTGGAGGAGAAATTTTACCTGCGCTACAGTCAGGAGCTTTAGATGCTGCTGAATGGGTTGCCCCATATAATGATTTGGCATTTGGTTTTCATAAGATAACTAAATATTATTATGCACCTGGTATTCAGGAACCTGGCTCTGCTCTGGCTCTTACAGTAAATCTCGAGGCTTATAACGATTTACCAAAAGACTTGCAAATAATGCTTAAAGTTGCAGCAGGGGATGAAGCTTTTAGAATGTTGTCAGAAATGACTGCTGGTAATGCTATAGCTTTGGAGGTCTTATTAAATAAACATGGTGTAATATTAAAAAATTTTCCTGAAGATGTTATTGCTGCAATGTTTAAAGCAGGTAGAGATATTATTAAAGAAAAGTCACAAGAAGATGAATTTACTTTAAAGGTTTATAATGAATGGATAAATTATAGGTCAAAAATTATTAATTTAGCTCCATTAACAGAATTAGGGTATATGAAACTTAGGTCTAAATTTGATAATATAAATAGCTAATATGACATCAAATATAAAACAAAAAGAATTTTGGACAGGTCCTGCTGGAAAAGTATGGGTTGAAGGGAAAGCAGAAAAAGATAATATGCTTTTACCTTTGGGAAATTCTGCTTTAAGAAAAACTCATATTATACCTGGTATGAAGGTTTTAGATATTGGTTGTGGTACAGGGTTTGTTTCAGTTCAATTGAGTGGTGCAGTTTCCGATAAGGGGCAAGTAACAGGAGTAGATATATCTGAAACTATGATTAAAGAAGCAAAAAGACATACTAAAAAATTAAAAATTACTAATACGAGGTTTGAAGTTATAGATGTAGAAAATGATAAATTAAAAAAAGATTATTATGATGAAGTTTTTTCAAGGTTTGGAGTTATGTTTTTTAGTAATCCTATAAAGGCTTTTAACAATATTAATAATAGTATGAAAAGTGGTGCTTTTATGACTTTTGTTTGCTGGCAAGAGCAAAAAATAAATTTATGGTATGATTTTCCATTGAATGTGGTGAAAAAATATATTGATATTCCAGATTTTCATAGTAAAGCTCCAAGTCCATTTGCATTTTCAAGTAAAAAGTATATTAGAGAAATTTTAAATAATTCAAATTTTAAAAATATTAATATTATAGATAATGAAGAAAATATTAAATTGTATAAAGGTCTAAATTTAAAAGATGCAGTTAAGGAATATATGCATAATACTCCAATTTTTCAAAAGCAATTTTTATCTATGACGATAAAAGAAAAAAAAGAAATATATATTGATTTAGAAAAAGTATTATTTAAATTTTATAAAAATAATGTTTTAGAGTTTCCATCTAAAACTTGGATAGTAAGTGCTCAAAAATAATAAAATTAATTATAAACAAAATTTTTAATTATTTTATATTGATCTGTTATTCCTTTTTTAAAAGATTGAATATTTACTCTTTCATTATTACCGTGAATTCTTCTAAACTCCTTTAAAGGAACAATTATAGGGTTAAAGCCATAACTTTGAATACCCAAATCCCTTGTGAAATGACTGTCAGTAAATCCTGTAGTAACTCTTGGTATGATGTAAGACTCTGGATAAGATTGCATTAAAGTATTTTTGATAGTTTCATATAAGTTTGTATTTGTTGATGATGATGCTGATGTAAAAGCCATTATTGTTTCAACCTCAATTTCAAAAGGTTTCATCATTTCTTTTATTTCTTTTATAAATTCATTTGCGTTTTTATCTGGAAGAATTCTACAATCTATTTCTGCCCAAGAAATTGAGGGAACTACATTTATTTTATTTGAAGCATTAAGTCTTGTTATAGAACAAGTGTCTCGAGTTAAAGAATGATGAAATGGTGATCTAGCTTGAAGTTTTTTTATAAAGTCTTTTTTTTGTATTAATTGTTTAATATTTTTGTAATCATCAGAATGTTTCGTATTTACGATATCAGATAATCCAGTAAAATATTCATTTATACTATTTATAATTCTTGGAGGAAAAGGGTGTTCTTTTAAATGGTGCAGTGCATCAATTAATTTTGTAACAGAACTCGAAGTTTGTGGTGAAGAACCATGCCCTGGATTGCCAGTAGAAGTAAGTTTAAGCCATACAGGTACTTTTTGTGTTAATTCAATTTCAAAGACTAATTTATCATTTACTATTCTTCCACTTCCTCCTTCATTTAAAACAAAGCCTACATTTTTAAATATTTGAGGATGATTATCTATTAACCAGCCTACACCAAAAAAACCTCCTGCTTCTTCATCAGCTGTAGCTAAAAAAATTATATCTCTGTTTAATTGTTTTTTATTTCTATGTAGTTGAATAAAACTAGCTAAGTGTGAAATGCCAGTACCTTTCATATCTAAAGCACCTCTTCCATATAAGTAACCTTCTATTTCAGTAGCTTTAAAAGGATTTGTATCCCAATGATCTGTGTTAGCAGGCACAACGTCAGTATGTTGTAATAGAATAATTGCTGGTTTATCTCCGCCTTCTATTCTTGCCCATATGTTCCCTCGGTTATTTGCTGATTCAGCAAAGTTATATTTTATTCCTTCTTTATCAAATATACTTTTATAAAAATTTACAGCTCTTGTTTCATTTCCTGGAGGATTTACTGTATTTATTTCAATATATGTTTTTAACCATTCGTATGCTTCATTTTCCATTTTTATTTGTTGTGTAAAAGAAGTTTTAGAAAATGATAAGACAATTATTGTCATAAATATAAATAAAAGAATTTTTTGCATATTAGGATTCAAATACTTTTGCACTTTCTCTAGTACTTACCGATTCTTTCCATGAAATTAGATTTATATGATTTTCAGTTGGAATTACTTTCACCCAGCTAGCAAAATTTAATAAGACAAATAAGTTTATATCTGCCATAGAGAAGTCCTCTCCTGCAACATATTTAGATGTTTTTAATCTATTGTTTATGTCATCTAAAAACCTATTAGCTAGCATTTTTCCTCTTTCTGCTAATTCAGGTATTTGTTTGGTTGCTCTTGGATCTGCTACTGCTCTATCTTTAAATGCTTCTGATGAATTTCTTAAACAATCTCCTATTGCATTCATTCCCTCTATCTCAATTTTTCTATTCCACATTTCTATTGAACCTTTTTCCTCTGGAGTTTCTCCAAACAAATATGGTTTTGGTTGTAAAGCATCAAAGTATCTACAAATTGCCATACTTTCTGTAATTATCATACCGTCATCAAGTTTTAATGCAGGGACTCCTCCCTTTGGATTAATAGATAGGTAATCACTTTCTCTATTTTCCCCTTTTGTTACATCAACTTGAATATATTCAATTTCAATTTTCTTTTCTGCTAAAAACATTTGAACTCTTCTAGGATTTGGAGCTCTTCTAAATTCATATATTTTCATTTAAATATCTTTCAGTTATAATAAAATTATTTTTTAATAATATACCATATAGATTTTAAAATATAGGTAAGATTTTTGGAATATATAAATTATATTGAACACGTTAAGTGTGTTTTTTTTTCCGGTATATTTTCTATTTAATATATTTTTATTTTATGCATAATATTTTCTTAATCTAATTTTTAATGCAAGGAGAAATTCTTATGGTAACAATGATGTTACAAATTAAGTATACGCCGGAAGCAATGAAAGCAATTTTATTAAGTGGCGAAGATAGATCAGAAGTTATTAAAAAAATGGTTGAGCCATTAGGAGGTAAGTTAATTACCACCTATGGTATGCAAGGTCAAGATTATCATATGATGATGATTTCTGAATTTCCATCAATGACTGAATATTTGGCAGTAGCTGCAAAGGGTATATTTTTAGGAGGTGCTATTGCAGACTATAAGGCTATACAATTAATACCAACAGAGGTTATCCAAGAAGCTTCTAAGCTAATTGGAGATATAGAGTATACGCCACCGGGCAATTAATATATAATTAAACTTTTTAAGGAGTTTTTAGATGAAAAAATTTTTTTTAATATTTATTACAATTTTTTTTATAAATAATTCAGCTTTTTCTGCAGGTACAAGAGATCAGGCTTCAGCACTCTTAGAAAGAGGTATTGCTTTAATACAAATTGATAAGAATAGGGCTTTAGAACAATTTGTTTCTGGTAATGGAGGTCTAGTAATAGAGGATTTATATGTCTTTTGTTTTGTAACAGAAGGAACTCTTACTGCTCATCCTGCACTTTTGGGTTATAATATTTTAAGTAATCCAGATATAAAAGATGAAAATGGCGTACAATTAGGTGTATCTATGATTAGCAATGCAAAATCAGGAGTAATTAGTGAAGTGGTTTACAAGCTTAGAAAATATGATACAGATTCTGAACAAGAATATACCAAAACTACACTTTATACTAAAGTATCAGATCAAATTTGCGGTGTGGGCTATTATAGTGATTAATTTCTTTAAATGGTATCTTTAATAATTTAAGATACCATTTAATAAGATTTTGGAAGACCTAGAGCGTGCTCTGCTAAATAGCATAAAACTAATTGTTGACTTACAGGTGCTAAATAAGGAATTATCATTTCTCTAAATAACCTTTCAACATGAAATTCCTTTGCATATCCCATTCCTCCATGGGTTGCGATTGCTTGTTTACATATTTCCATTCCAAATTCTGCGGCTAAATATTTAGCAGCATTAGCTTCTAATCCACAAGGTAAGTTTTTGTCATAAAGGGACGCTGCTTTTAAAAACATTAATTTTGCAGCCTCTATCTTTGCCCACCCATCAGCCAAAGGATGTTGTATGCTTTGATTTTTTCCAATGGGTTGTTCAAAAACTATTCTTTCATTTGCATATTTTGCAGCCCTATCAAGAGCATTTTTAGCTATACCATAAGCCTCTGCTGCAACTAGAATTCTTTCAGGATTTAAGCTATGTATTATATAATGAAATCCTTTTCCCTCTTCTCCTATTAAATCTTTTTTGGGAATTTTAAGATTATCAATAAATAATTCATTAGTATCAACGGCACTTCTTCCCATTTTGTCAATTATCCTGGCTTCTATGTTTTGCTTATCAAAATCCGTAAAAAATAAACTTAATCCATTAGTAGGGTTTGAAGTTGTTCTTTCAGAAGTTCTTGCTAAGATCATAATTTTATCAGCAATTTGTGCTGTTGAAGTCCAAATTTTTCTACCATTAACAATATAATAATCTCCATTTAAAATAGCTTTAGTTTTTAATCTGGTTGTATCTAAACCAGAGTCAGGCTCCGTTACGGCAAAACACATCTTATTTTTTCCTTTAATTATATTAGGAAGCCATTCTGCCTTTTGATTATTATTTCCAAATTTAACCAGTGAGCTAGGTCCAAAGATATTCATGTGAATTGATGAGGCTGCGGTCATTCCTCCTATTTCAGCAATAGTCATCATCATAAGAGCTGCTTCTGTTACACCTAAATTACTACCACCATATTTTTCTGGCATAGCTATGCCAAGCCAGCCACCATCCGCTATTGTTTGAACAAATTTAGAAGGAAATGTATTTTCAGTATCTACTTTTAACCAATACTGATCATCAAATGTTTTTAATGTGTTTTTTACAGCTTCTATTAATTTTATTTGTTCATTAGTTAAAGAAAAATTCATTTGAATCCTATAAGTATAATATCTCTGTTAATTTTATATTATAAATTATTTGAACAATTTGTTAACTTGATTATGGATAATTTTTAAATAAGTTTAATGTGGCAGAATAATAGATGATTAAAATAATTTTTATAATAGCCTTAGTTTTTCCATTTATGGCTATCACAGGCCCTTTAGATATTAAAAAAATAAAAAAACAATGTTTAAAGGAATATTTAGTAGAAAATTCAGAAGAATATAGCAAGTGTGTTAAAGACAAGGTTTATAAGGAATTAAATTATAGTTCAGATAATACTTAAGTTTGTTGTATATTAGAAATATATAAAATATAATTATTAATTGGTAAATTGTATTGGCTAAAAATATGAGAGATATAATTAATGCAAAATTAAAGTTTATTGTATCACAAGATACAAAACCATATTTTGAGAGTTCTGCTTTAACTGGTTCTGTTCCTAAAGTTCATTTTAAAATAGAGGATAAAAATGTAAGTATTAAAGATTTGAGAAATGATTTGCAAAGGAACAAATATTTATTAGATATAAATGGATTTGAGTTTTATAAATTTGAATCCAATAATAAAGATTTTTATAATCATGATGAAGTAGTAAAAGTTTATCAATCGGAATTAGAGAACTTTTTTAAAAGTAAATATTCCGCGAAGGAAGTATATGTATTTGATTATACAAGAAGATCAGATGGCAATAAGGGAGCTAAAAATCCAGATGGTTTAAGATTGCCTGCAGATAGAGTTCATGCTGATTATACTGATTTATCAGGCCCTCAAAGAGCAAAAGAAGTGATGGGTGAAGATAAGTTTAATAACATAGTGAATAATGGGGATAGGATTATGCAGTTGAATGTATGGAAGCCAATAAATGGACCTATTAAAAGGTCTCCTTTAGCTTTTGCAGACGCATTATCTATTCCAAAATCAGATCTTGTTGCTACAGACCAATTATTCCCTAATCGGACTGGAGAAATATATCATTTATTTTACTCAAAGAAGCATCAATGGTATTGGGTTTCAAATATGACTGATAATGAAATTTTATTATTGAAAGGGTGGGATAGTATAGAAGATGGAAGAGCTAAATACACTCCACATGGAGCATTTATATTACCCGATCAGTTAGAAACAGACCCCCCTAGAGAAAGTATTGAAGCTCGAGTTTTTTTAGTACTCTAAAATTATGGATACTATATGATTATTACAGATATATATTTAATAAAGTAAAGAAAAAATTTATAAATAAGTATATAGAATGAATAGGGGTTATGGATGACAGAGACAGGTAATATTCAAAAAAGAAGAAGTTTTATTTTTTGTCCTGGGAATAAACCTGATATGATTCCCAAGGCATTAAGTTCTGGCGCTGATATGGTCTGTATAGATCTTGAAGATGCAATAATTCCTGAGCATAAAAGTACATCTAGAAGTAAAACTATTAAAGCATTTGAAGAAATTACTATTCCTAAGGGTGTGGAAACTTTAATTAGAATAAATGATGTAAATAGCAAAGATGGTCTTGAAGATATTGATGCTATTTTAAATTCTAAAAATACTGCTTCAGGTTTAATGCTTCCAAAAATCCAAAATGTAGAAGAAATTACTAATTTAGAAAAAAAAATTAGAGAATCTAATAAGAGTTTAAATTTGCATGTAATTATAGAAACTAATAAAGGTTTAGAAAATGCTTGGAATATTGCACAATCATGTTCTTTGATAAAATCGTTATTATTTGGTGGAGTGGATATGAGTGCAGATTTGGGTTGTAACGGTGATTGGTTTTCTTTATTGTATGCTAGATCAAGAGTTGTTCATGCAGCGGCAGGAGCAGGAATAGATTCTATTGATGTTCCTTTTTTAAATTTAGAAGATATGGAAGGTATGAAAAAAGAAGCACAAAAATCTAAGAATTTAGGTTTTTCAGGTAAAGGTTCTATTCATCCAAAACAAATAGAATATTTAAATATAGTTTTTACACCTTCAGAACAAGAGGTTCTATACGCTAATAAAGTTATTAAAGCTTTTAATGAAGCAAGTGATGGTTTAGTTGTAGTAGATGGAAAATTAATAGAAAAGCCAGTCTTAAGAACTGCGCTTAAAACTGTAGCAAATAGTAAATAATTTTATTATTAATCTCTACTATAATATTTTTATTCATAGTTATTATTCCTTAACTAACCTGTTTGTCGTGTCCTTCCCAGAAGGGCTCCCTTAATGTGGTCTTTAAAATTTTACCTGCACCTGATAATGGCATGGGTTCTTCTCTAAATGATACTGATTTAGGACATTTAAATCCTGCTATAAGTTTTTTACTATGTACAATAATATCTTCTTCATTTATTTTGCTATTAGGATCTTTTCTAACTATTGCGTGTACTATTTCTCCCCATTCTTTATTAGGAATACCTATTACAGCACACTCTATTACTCCATCTAATTGATATATTGTATTTTCAACTTCAGCGGAATAGATATTTTCTCCACCTGAGATAATCATATCTTTTACTCTATCCACTATATAAACATATCCATCTGCATTCATATAACCTCCATCACCAGTATGCATCCAACCATTATGCAATGCTTTATCTGATAATTCTTTTTGTCTCCAATACCCAAGCATAACATTAGGACCTCTAGCTGCAACTTCTCCTACTTCTCCTCTCGGAAGTTCATTATCATTTTCATCAATAATTTTAACTTCAACGCCAGGTACTGCTATACCAGTTGATTTAAATAAATATGCTTTTGGTCCTTCAAAAACATGACATTCAGGGCCTGCAGATGTAATAAGAGGTGAGCATTCTGTCATTCCATAGGCATGAGTAAATTGGCAATCCGGAATTACTTCCATAGCTTTAACTATTACAGATTCTGGCATGGGTGATGCTCCATAAGTTATTTGCCTTAAAGAAGATAAGTCATATTTTTTGATATCTGGGTAGTGAACTAACATATTAATCATAGTAGGGACAAGAAGAGTATCAGATATAGAATAGTTTTGAATCGATTCTAAAACTCCCTCTGGAGTATATGAAGGTATAAAATAATGTTGTCCTGCTATATGAGTAATTGCAATTGCTCCTGTAACATCTGCTATATGAAACATTGGGGCAGCATGTATCCATCTAGCATCTGTAGAAATATCTAAAGCTGTAATAGTATTAAAAGAGTTGGATACTAAGTTTGTATGACTTAACATTACTCCCTTTGATCTTCCAGTAGTTCCTCCTGTATAAAATAAGCCTGCTATGTCATCCTTAGATCTTAATGCATCATCAACTGGTTTAGATTCTTCTAAAATTTTTTCATAGTCTTTCATATTATTTGGACAATCATCATCAGACATATAAATAATTTCTTTTACAGAAGGTATTTTACCTTCTGATCTGGATTTCTCTATAGTTTCTGCAAAAGTTTTGTCTACAAATAATAAAGAACTTTCACTGTCATTTAACCAAAATTCTATTTCTGGTGGAGCTAATCGAGTATTTATAGGTACAAATATGCCTCCTGCCCATACAGCAGCATATAGTGCTTCAAAATAACGGTCGCTATTTAAAGATAATATTGCAGATCTATCATTTTCTTTGAAACCAATTGATTGCATTGCTCCTGCAAGCCTGCTGATACGATTTAACGATTCCTTCCAAGTTCTTTTTCTATCATGATCTTGTGTAGCTAATTGATTGCCATTAATTTGTGCGGCTCTTTTTAGTGCTTGTGTTAAATACAATGTTTCTTCTCCTAATGTTTAAATAGCTTTTTGATAATAGTTAATTATTGAGAAAAATAAATATAAAGTTTTATAAAATAATTTTTTTAGTTTTTAATTCTTTAATTTTTTTTATTGAGTATCCTAGTTCTTGTAAAATTTCTTTGTTATGTTCTCCTAATTTTGGTGCTTTCTTAGCTTTTTTTCTCGAAGTATTTTTTATATTTAAAGGAGGAGAAACAACCTTAAGGTTAGAAATTTTTTCACCATGTATTGGCATAAACATATTATTTAAGTTAGTTTGTGCGTCAGAAATTGTATCCTCTGTTTTTGCTATTTTTGTGAAAATTATTCCTGTATTACTTAACTTTTTTTCTATTTCTTTATAGGTAAATTTTTTAAATCTTTTTTGTAATTCAATTTTTAATAAGTCTCTGTTATTTTGTCTTTTTTTCTCATTATTAAATCTTTTATCTTTATTTAAATATTCAATATTTAATTTTTTTATAAATAGATCCCAATGTTTTTCTTCATTAGTGAGTAACATAAAAAACATTGAATTATCTTTTAAAATATATATGTTTCTTAAAGCGCTTAAATTATTCCAATGAAATGTGTCTATAGGGTTATGCTTAGCTAAAAGTGCTTGGATTAGCATAGCATTTGACCATATTCCATTTGCTAGTAGAGAAGTGCTTACTGCTGTGCCAGCACCTGTTTTTTCTCTAGTAATTAGCGCTAGTAATATTGCAGTAAAAAGTGATAGCCCTGTTGGATGATCTCCCCCACCAGGAATAGGAAAAGGCGGGTAATATTCTGGATTATTAGTTTTAGACCATTCCATAAGTCCTGATCTAGCATAATATGCGGTTGAATCTAAGGCTGTTCTTTTTGAATCAGGCCCTTTTTCTCCAAAAGAAGTTAAAGAAGCATATATAATTCTAGGATTAATATTTCTAATAATTTTTTCTGTTATTTTTAGTGTTTTCCTTGGTTTTTCAGGCATATTAGTTACAAACACATCACTTTCTTTTACTAACTTTTTTAGAATAGTTTGCCCTGTAGTAGTTTTTAAGTTTATTGATAAACTTCTTTTATTCCTGTTTTCTAATATAAATGCCCAATCGATATTACTTGCAGGCCATACATGACCTCCAATTACAGCTTCTCTATAAGTATCTCCTGTTGGTGATTCTATTTTTATTACTTCAGCTCCATAATCAGACATTAATGCGCTAACTAATGGTGCTGCAATATAGCTTGCAGCATCTATTACTTTTATTCCTTCTAAGGGTAATTTTTTCAATTTAATAGTTTTCATTCTAGTTAATTAATTTAAAATACTATTTTAATAAAGTATTATCTTAATTGAAATATAAAAATTATAATTTTAGGCATATTTTATGAAATCAGAATTAAACTCTCTTTTAAAAAAGCCTCATATAATGATGGATTTATTGTCTGAAGCAGACATTGTTACCTTAACATTAGTATTGTCACATTTAACTTATGATTCAAAGTATATAGAATTGATTAAGCCTTATGTTAAAGGAGCATTTGATTATGCAGCAAAGGTTCCAGAAGATATTTCTTTGCAAATTAGAAATAAACTTATAGAGGTTTTGTTGCAAAAAAATGGTCAAAAGACCACTTTAAGCAATATAGAAAATATTAATGATAAATTTATTCAAAAAATTATGAGTGTAGGGGTAGGAGAGGACGTCCCCAGTGATTATGTGCCAATGATGAAAGAAGAGTTGTCCTTTGACGCTGAGAATATTCGAGATTTTAATGTTGAATACATAAAAGAATACAAAAATAATAATTTTAATTGTGTGATTATAGGTGCTGGTCTATGTGGGATTTTAGCAGGAATTAAGTTTTTACAAGCAGGAATCCCTTTTATAATAATTGAAAAAAATGATTCTATAGGAGGCACATGGTATGAAAATTCTTATCCGGGTTGTGGAGTAGACACTCCCAATCATGTATATGCCTATTCATTTGAACCTTCATTCAAATGGGATGAATTTTATTCTAAACGTGATGCAATTTATAAATATTTAAAATCGTGTGTAGAAAAATATAATCTCTCTAAATATATTCGTTTAAATACTACGGTTGAAAAATGTATTTACGATGAAAAGAATAATAGATGGGAAACAACTATTATAAATAATGGAAATAAGGAAAAATTGCAGTCTTCAATTATTATAAGTGCTGTTGGACAGCTAAATAGACCTTCTCTTCCTGATATTCATGGTATTAATGATTTTAAGAAACCTGTAATTCACACTGGAGCTTGGGATCATAAGTACAATTTTAATAATAAAAATGTGTCACTTATAGGAACTGGTGCTAGTTCGATGCAAGTTGCTCCTGAATTAGCTAAAGTTGCTAAAAAACTTACAGTTTTTCAAAGAACTCCTCACTGGGTTATAGCTAATCCAAATTATCATCGAAAGTTGTCTAAAGGCAAAAAATGGGTATTAGAAAATATTCCATATTATTCTAGATGGTATCGATTTCAATTATTTTGGGGTTTTTGCGATGGTATACATGCGTCTTTATGCAAAGATCCATCTTGGAGCTTTCCTGACCGATCTATAAACCATACAAATGATAGATTTAGAATAAATATGATTAAACACATGGAAGCAATAATAGGAAACGATAAAGAATTATTACAAAAAGTTATTCCGGATTATCCACCGTATGGAAAAAGAATGTTAATGGATAATAATTGGTTTAAAATGTTAAAAAGAAAAAATGTTGAATTAATATCAGGAAGTATTAACAGTATTACGGAAAACTCCATTATTGATAAAAACAATAATCATTATAAAACTGATGTAATAGTTACTGCAACGGGGTTTAATGCAAGTAAAATGTTATGGCCTATGGATATTATTGGCAAAAATCAAATAAATTTATCAAATTATTGGAAGGATGATAATCCTAGAGCTCATCTAGGAATAACAGTGCCAAGTTTTCCTAATTTTTTTATAATGTATGGTCCTAATACTAATTTAGCACATGGCGGAAGTATTGTATTTCATGGAGAGTGTCAAATTAGATATATTCTTGGTTGTATTAAATTATTATTAAGTAAGAATGTATCTGCAATGGATTGTAGAAAAAATGTATTTGAAAATTATAATGAAGATTTAGATGAACAGCATGGAAAAATGGTTTGGACACATAGTAAAGTAAGTAGTTGGTATAGGAATGACTCGGGAAGGGTTATAACTAATTCGCCTTGGAGGTTAGTAGATTATTGGAACATGACAAAAGAACCAAAAGAAAACGATTTTATATTTAATTAATAATAGAGGCAACAAAATGATTTATGAATTAAGAATGTATACAACAAAACCGGGTAAAATGAAGGATGTTGTAAATGCGAGTGCTACAGTGGCGCAAAAAATTAGAAATGGGGATACATATGGCAAATTAATTGGTCATTGGTGGAGTGAATTTGGAAAAATGAATCAATACGTTCATATGTGGGAATATAAAGATGTAGAGGAAATGCGAAGGCTTAGGTCTGAATTAGCAGCAAGAAAAGAATGGAAAAAGGATTTTGTTCCATTAGTGGGTCCATATATATTGTCCCAGGAAATAAGATTGTTAAGATCTTTATCTAAATTAAGAAAGCCGTTAGAGAATAATAATAATTTTTATGAATTAAAAATAATTAATTTATATGTTGGGAAAACTGGATTATGGGTTAAAAATTATTTATCTATTCTTAAAGAAATTGAGAAAGATTCAATGAATATAGGATTATGGCAAACTGAGTTATCAAATCCTAATGAATTAATTTGTATTTGGAGTCATTCCAGTTTAAATAAAATGCAGAAATTTTGGGAGAATTTAGAAAGTAGTAAAAAATGGAAAAATTTTATGGAATTTCAGGAACATTCTGTTAAAGACGAACAGTCTATCATTTTAAGACCTTCTTCTTGTTCTCCATTGCAATAGAAAGAGAGTAAATATGAAAGTCTTAGCATTAATTATATTATTTTATAGTTTTTTAAATTCTGCTTTAGCACATAAATATGAAAATGAAATAGTGTTTATAGATCATCCATGGATGAACATTATGCAATCAAATGGAGCTGGTTATTTTAGTATTAAAAATAAATCAACGACTAATGCCTTAATATTTATAGGAGCTGAGTCTAAAGAAATAAATAAAATTGAAATTCATGAGGTTGATATGGATGGGGAAATCATGAAAATGCGACCTCTTATAGAAGGGATGTCTATTGAGAAAAACACAACAATAGAATTTAAACCTAAATCGTATCATTTAATGTTTTTCGGTATCCATAAAATGTATAAGCAGGGAGACCTGATTGATGTTAAATTGTTTTTTAAAAACGCAAATTCTTTACATATTAAATTTAAGGTTGATTCTGTAAAGTCTTCACATAACCATGATCATTAATTATTGAGGTTCTGGTTATATGCTAGAACCTCTTAATATTTTATGATGCTTGAGCTACAGAACCCATAACTGCCTTAATTTCTAAAAAATCCTCTAGGCCAAATTCTCCCCATTCTCTTCCATTACCAGACATTTTATATCCACCAAATGGTGCAGATTGGTCTCCCGGAGCATTATTAATATGAACGTTTCCAGTTCTTAGTTTTGAAGCTACATAATTCGCTTTCTCTATATTTTGAGATGATACATATCCGGATAATCCATATATAGTTTCGTTTGCTATATTTATTGCCTCTTCTTCATCATCATATCCTAAAATGCTTAAAACAGGACCAAATATTTCTTCTTTAGCAATAGTCATATTGTTATTTACATTTGCAAAAATTGTAGGTTGAATAAAGTAGCCGTTATTGTAACCTTTAGGTGTATCTAAACCTCCTGATACAAGCGTTGCTCCTTCTTTAATACCAACATTTATTAAATTTCGGATTTTGTCATATTGCACCTTGCTGACCACAGGGCCTAAAGTTGTGTTTTCAGAATTAGGATCTCCAATTTTTACTTTTTCTAATGCAGACTTAGCTATCTCTATTACTTCATCCATTTTTGAATTGGGAACCAACATTCTAGTTGGAGCATTACAAGATTGTCCAGAATTATTCATGCAATGAAGAACTCCTTTCGTTATAGTTTTATTTAAATCAGCATCTTCTAAAATTATATTAGCTGATTTTCCACCTAATTCTTGAGTAACTCTTTTTACAGTATCTGCTGACGATTTAGCTACGGATATACCTGCTCTTGTAGAGCCAGTAAATGACATCATATCTATATCTGGATGTTTACTCATAGCTTCTCCAACCGTTGGTCCATCACCATTGATCATGTTATAAACACCAGCAGGAACACCAGCTTCATCAATAATTTCGGAAAAAATAATACCACTTAAAGGAGCTATTTCACTAGGCTTGAGAACCATAGTGCATCCAGCTGCTAATGCTGGAGCAACTTTGCAAGAAATTTGGTTTATTGGCCAATTCCAAGGTGTAATTAAGCCACAAACGCCCACAGGTTCTTTTCTTATTAAAGTGGTATTCATTTCATATTCAAATTCATATTCTTTAAGTGCATTATAGGCTTTCTTTAAATGCCCTAGTCCTGCTGGAGCTTGCGCAGCATTTGCAAGGTTTACAGGAGCTCCCATTTCACTAGTTATTGCTTTTGCTAAATCTGATAACCTTTTTTTATAGACATCCATTATTTTTTCAAATATTTCTAAACGTTCTTCTTTAGTAGTTATAGAATATGTAGGAAATACTTTTTTTGCAGCGGATACAGCTTTGTTTAAATCATTCTCATTGCCTAAACTAATTTCCGATACAACCTCTTCATTTGCTGGATTAATTACATCAAGAACATTGTTTTCTGATGGTTCAATCCATTGACCATTAATATAAAAATTTTTAGTGTTTTTCATTTTGTTCCTCAGGTTTCTTTTAATTATAAATTCGATTTTGGATCCCATTTAGTTAATTGTTTAGTAATATATGATGTTATATTATAAAGCAATAATGTAAATATAGCTAAGATAATTATAGCTGAAAACATTAAATCTATTTGAACTCTTCCGCTTGCGTAAAGCATTAAATATCCTAATCCATTTGAAGACCCTACCCATTCACCTATGATTGCTCCCATTGGAGCAAAAGCTGCTGCAAGTTTAAGTCCTGATGATAAATGAGGTAAAGCGTGTGGTATTCTAATTTTTGTAAGCATGGTTATTTTATTTGCTCCCATTAATTTTGCCATATTTACTATCATAGGATTAATTCTCTTAAGGCCATCGTAAAAAGCTATCGTTATTGGAAAATATATTATTGTTGTAGTCATAATAATTTTTGACCATATTCCATAACCAAACCAAAGTGTTAGTACTGGTGCTAAAGCAAATATGGGAATTGCTTGCATAAAAATAATAAATGGGAATAACCACCTTCTAGTAGTTTTTGAAATAATAAATAATATTCCTGTATATATTCCTAAGATTATTCCTAAAATAAAACCTACTATAATTTCAAAAAATGTTATTAATGAATGGAAAAATAAAATACCTTTATTGATTATAATACTTGCAAAAACGTTGTAAGGGCTAGGTAGGATAAATTCTGGAGTTTTAGTAAGGTATTGGATCGCCCACCAAATTAAAATAAATAATAAAATACTAAATAACATTTTTGATGTTTTTATCATTGTTCTTCGTAGCTTTTTTGTATGATTTTTAAAATATTATTATAACTGTACGATAAAGTATCGTTATTTATTTCTCTTAGTGGTAATGTATTCGGTAATTTAATATTCTTAATATTTTTATTAGAAATAATATATAAAGAGTTACTTAGTAATAGGGCCTCTAATGGATCATGAGTAACCATTAAAACAGTTTTGTCTTTTAAAAGGGTAAAGGCAAGTTCTTGAATATGCATTTTTGTAGCACTGTCTAGAGATGTAAATGGTTCGTCCATTAAAATAATATCATTATCTTCAAATAAAGTTCGCGCAAGAGCAACTCTTTGTTTCATTCCTCCAGAAAGGGTTGAGGGTAGATTATTAGCGACACTAGTTAAACCTACTTTATTGAGTAAATTATGTGCTTTATCAAAATTAATTTTTTCTCTTCGTAAACTTTCTCCCAAGAAGATATTTTCAATGACTGTAAGCCATGGTAATAATAAATCATCCTGAGCCATCCATGAAAATCTATATAAGTTTTTATTATTAATTTTTATTGAATGGGAAAAATTTTCAGGAATATCTAAATTGGCAATTATTTTAAGAAGTGTAGATTTTCCTAAGCCAGATTGACCAATAATAGTATTCCATTTCTTTAGATTAATATTAATTTTAAAATTTGAAAGTAAAATTTTATTATTTAATTTAAGTGATCCTGCTATAGCTAGATAACGTTCTTTGGTATTTATTTTATTCAATTATTTCTACAGCTAATTTTTTGTGATCATATATTGAAGATATTAGACCAGCTTCATACATAAATTTTTCAAATCTAATATATCTGCCAGTATCAAGTGATGCTGGTCGTAAAGCTAATCTTGGAATGGTGTCAAACCAAGCTTTATAGTTTAATTCATTATCCAATTCTTTAGAAGTCGAAGAGAATATTTTCCAACTTTCTTCTGGGTGATTAATTATATATTGAGTAGCTTTTTCTATAGCTGAAAGAAATTTGATTAATAATGGTTTATTAATTTTATCATTTTTAACTATAAAAATTAGTTCGTCATATGGAGGAACACCTTCTTCTTCTACGTAAAAACATTTACCTTGTATCCCTTCAATTTCCATTTGGTTTAATTCAAAATTACGAAATGCTCCAATAACAGCATCAACTTGTCCGCTCATTAGAGAAGGGGATAAGGACCAATTTACGTTAACGTATTCTACTTCATTCTTTTTTATACCTGCTTTTTTAAGTAGAGCGCCTAATAGAGCTTCTTCCATACCTGTAACGGAATATCCTATTTTTTTATTTTTAAGATCACTTAGAGATTTTATTGGTCCATTTTTTAGCACTAATAAACAATTAAGAGGTGTTGCTATTAACGTTCCTATTCTAATTAATGGCAAGCCTTGATGAATTTGCATATGCAGTTGAGGTTGATATGATATTGCTATATCTGCTTTACCCGCTGCAACTAATTTAGGAGGATCTGCGGGGTTTGCCGGTGGAATAATATCTATTTGCAAACCTAGATCTTGAAAATAGTTTTTTTCTTTTGCAATAATTATTGGAGCGTGATCTGGATTAATAAACCAGTCTAATAATAAGGTAACTTTATCATTTGCAATACTTGAAAAGCTATAAAAGAATATTAATGTAACAAAAATAAAATAATTAATTATTTTCAATTTTTTCTCCCTTCGCTGGTACTAACCATCAGGTTCTAAGGGTATTATCTCAGCCCAGTTATTCAGGCACCCCCGATAAATTTAATATATCCTTATTATATAATAAGTGAAGTATTAAATTAATAATTCACTTATTTTTTTTCCTGTAAAAGCGCTTAATGTCCATCCTAAATGTCCGTGACCTGTATTATAATAAATCTTATTATTTTTTTTGCTTTTCCTTACAATTGGCATCATGTTTGGAGTCATTGGCCTAAGTCCCGCCCAAGGTTTTATATTTTCAGTATTTATGTTTAGAAAATTATATTCAGCCCATTTTATTAAAGGTCTGATTCTATCCCATTTAATATCTGTATTATACCCTGTGAATTCTGCCGTTCCGGCAATTCTTAATCTATTTTTTCCTAATCGGGCAGTTACTATTTTTCTTTCGTCATCTAAAAGGCTAACCCAAGGCGCAGAATTTCCGGGTTTATTAATTGTAATGCTATAGCCTTTGACAGGATATATTGGCAAATAGTCCCCAATGTTATAGGCAAGTTTTCTTGATCCAATACCAGCACAAACTATAATTAAGTCTGAATCTAAAAGCTCTTCTGAAATTTTTGCAACGTGATGTTTTTTAAAAGATACATTATATTTATTCTCTAATACAGTGCTTAATTGCATACAAAATTTATGTATATCTCCTGTGTAATCAAATGTATTATAAAATCCTCCAATAATATTTTCTTCACATATTGTAGGTTCTATATCTTTTATTTCATTTTTGTTAACTTCCCATCTTTCTAGACCTGCTAATTTATATATTTTATTAATTTCTCTTGCTAAATGTAGCTCTTTTTTATCTTTATAAATATGAAGAATACCTTTTTGAACCATATCAAATTCTATATTCTCTTCACTGGCTATTTCTTTATATAATTTACTAGAATCTATAGCCATTCTACAGGTTTCTAAGGTATTTTCATTCCTTTTAGATATTGAATTAATAAATTTTATAAACCAGCTATATTTATTTAAATCTGGTTTTAAAGAAATGAGAAGGGGAGCATCTTTGTTAAATATCCATTTGCTTGCTTTTTTAACATTATTCCAACTATTCCATGTTTCAGCGTTAGAGGCGCTTATTTGACAGCCATTAGCATATGATGTCGCCATAGCTGGGTATCTTCTTTCATCTAATATTATTACTTGATGATTATTTTTAGCTAAATAATATGCAGTAGTAATTCCTGTAATACCGCTTCCAATAATTTTAATTTTCATATAATTACTCTAAGTATAATTATTTAATCTTACCAGATTATTTTGCTTTTATCTCCTGTATAAAGGGATCTAATAAAAATAATTATTTTCCATATTTCATCACTATTTAACTCTTTTTCCCAGCCGACCATATTAGTTCCCTTTCTGCCTTTAGCAATAGTTTTAAACAGCATTGCGTCAGAAGGTTTATAAACCCAGATGTCATCCTGTAAGTTAGGACCTACTCCTCCTTCAGCATTACCACCATGACAGCTATAGCAACCTGTTTTTCTCCAAAGCTTTTTGCCTGCTTTTATAGTTTCTTCATCTAATTCAAGTGGATTTTCTATGGTTTTTATAGAAATGGTATCTTTATCTTCTATACCTGCTTGAGCTAGGCTGTAAAATAAAAATATAATAATAAATAAATAAAATATTTTTAAATTGTTTAAAATCATTTTCATATACAACAATATATAAAAAAATCACCTAAGAGAAAGTTTCCGATCTCTTAGGTAATCTCTTTTTATTAAAAGAAAGACTTACGGAAGCCCAAATCCAATAATAATTCCACCCTTACGACTATCTTTAAGCCAAGGAGCTCCTCCTTCACCAAAGATTGCCCAACCTGTCCATCCTCCAAAGCCTGAAGGTACAGCAACAAATTGTTCTCCATCTATGGTATAAGTTGAAGGGCTTCCAAAAATACCGGACCCTGTTTGGAAAGACCATAGTTCTTCACCAGTTTCCTGGTGGTAGGCTCTAAATTCTCCTTCAGGAGTACCTGCAAATAGCAACCCTCCTCTTGTAGATAATAGTCCACTTGTAAAAGGGGAACGATCCTTTACAACCCACATTTTTTCTCCAGTCCTACCGTCAAACGCTACTAGTTGTCCATAACCAGTGTTCCATCCAATAGTGCCTATTCCCCAGTAAGGTTTTCCCACAGTAATTTCATCTGGATTTAAACCTTCACCAAGAGGAGCACTTTTGATATCGACACATATTTCCCTGCTAGGAACAAAGACCCACCCTGTTTCAGGGTTTACTGTCATAGGATTCCACCATTTGCCACCCTCAGAAGCTGGACATATATCTTTTGCCTCATAATCATAAGTTGGAACTTTATCCATGTTCCAAATTGGACGACCATCATATGTAAAGCCAGTATTCCAGTTTACTTTAGAGATTTCCTTGCCATATTTAAATGCACCATTGGTTCTATCTATTTTATATAAATATCCATTTCTATCACCATGAAGCCAGACTTTTTCATCTCCGTAATCTACTAATATAGGTTCATTATTTCCATCATAGTCCCACACATCAGCGGGGGTGTACTGAAAATAAAACTTAATAGCACCAGTATCAGGGTCTAATGCCAATGTTGAGTTAGAATACAAGTTATCTCCTGGTCTCACTGTTCCATCCCAGTCTGGGTTAGGGTTTCCTACTCCCCAGTATAATATGTCTAATTCAGGATCATATGAACCAGTAATCCAAGCTGAAGAACCACCATACATTGCAGCTCTAGCAGATCCCCAAGTTTCGTGACCAGGTTCACCAGGACCTGGAATTGTATATCTTCTCCACACTTGTTCTCCTGTTTCTGAATCAAGAGCATCAATCCAAAGTCTTGTAGGATATTCTGCCCCAGACATACCTACTATAACTTTGCCCTTAACTACTAGTGGAGCCACAGTCATAGTAATAGCATCTTCCCAGTTGGCTATTGTAACATCCCATGCGACAGATCCGTCTGATTTATTCAGAGCAACAACGTGAGAGTCTGGTGTGGCTACATACACTTTATCACCGTATAGAGCAACACCTCTGTTCCCTATATCACAACACATTTTACCCGCTACACCTTCTGGAAGTTGATGAAAGTATCTCCATATTTCCTGACCATTGGCGGCGTTTAAGGCATATGTTCTGCCATGTGACGCTGTAACATACATTACTCCATTATGTATTACCGGAGTAGTATTTTGTGCATCTAGAGTACCTAAAGAGAATATCCATTTAGGTACAAGACCTGATACGTTAGCAGTGTTTATTTGACCTAGTTTACTAAACCTATTGCCAGTATAATTGCCAGGTGCCATTAACCAATTATTTGGATCTTCCTGAGCAGATAAGAGCATCTCATCAGTAACTGCGTTTTGAGCATTAGCAATATTTAGATTAAATATAATAAGAATACTTAATATAAATAATTTTATAATAATTTTATACATTTTCTCCTCCTTTTAATCCTTAAGGAGACCATTGTATGTATTTATAAACAATAGAATATTTATCGGTAATAATTTCAGTAATAATAATTATATATTTTTTTAAGTAATCATATCTTGTTCTGTTATGAAAACAATATAAGACTAATCTTAACCCATTTATTAGTTTTCTCTATAGAACATCAGAAAGGCAGTCAAAAATTACCTCCTTTTTATTTTAAATTTTTAATATATAATATTTTTTACAATAATATTTTTTAACATTTATAAGGTATATATTATGATAAAACTTCTAAATAATGATTTAGCTAGGCTTCAAGCTTGGGATACTCCAACTATATGTAATGCTTTAGATATAGCATCTCCTGATAGAAGATTTATAGGTTTTACTACAAAACCTTTAGTTCCTGTAGGTATTCATGGCTCAGTATGTGGATATGTAAAAACAGCAAAGATTACTGCTAAAATTCAACCAAAAAGTGATGCTAAAGAATTAAGAAATAATTATTATAAATATATTGCAGATGGAAATAAATATTGCGTTGTAGTAATTGAAGATCAAGATAATCCTCCAGGATTTGGTGCTTTTTGGGGTGAAGTAAATAGTGCTATTCATTTGGGTTTAGGAGTAAAAGGATTAGTTACCAATGGCGTAGTTAGGGATTTAGATCAGTGGGCAAATGGCTTTTCTGCATTGGCTGGATCAATTGGCCCTAGTCATGCACATACACAAATTGTTGAATATTCTACAGATGTAAATATTTTTGGAATGGAGGCTAAAAACAATGATATTATTCATTTTGATAAACATGGAGCTGTAATTATTCCTAGTGAAGTAGTAAAATCTTTACCTAGCATTATTGAAAAACAGTCTGCAAAAGAGGAAGTTATTTTAAATGCTGCACGTTCTCCTGATTTCACTATTGATAAATTAATGGCAGCTATGAAAGATGCTGAAGAAATACATTAGTTATTATCATGGCTTTAATATTAATTTTCCTATAACTTTTCTCTCTTCAATTAGTTGAAGTGCTTCTTTAACTTTATTTAATGGAAAACATTTATATATAATAGGGGTTATAGCTCCCGTTTCTGCAATTTTGTATAAATTAGTTATGGCGGAAGATTCTTTTTCAGGAAATTTTCGAAAATATTCACCAGCTCTAACACCTATAATAGAAATTCCTTTTATCAGAGCAATATTTATGGGTAAAGAAGGAATATTTCCACTTGCAAAGCCAATAATTAATACTTTACCTCCCCATTTAATTGTCTTTAGTGCTTTTCTAAAATGGTTGCCCCCGACTGGGTCGTATATAATGTCAACCCCTTCGTTTGCAGTAACTTCTTTCACTTTATTTACCATTTCTTCATAGTTAAACGTAAATGTAGCTCCTGCTTTAATTGCTGCATTTTGTTTTAATTTGTTTTCACAAATAGCAATTACCTTTACACCCACTGATGACGCTAGTTGAATAGCAGCTATGCCTACTCCTCCAGATGCACCAAGAATTAGTAAAGTATTATTGGTTGAATATTAGCTTTTTCTATTAAGGCAACATATGCGGTTTGAGCTGTTACGTTAAAGCCAGCTGCTTCTTTAAAACTGAAATTTTTAGGAATTAATCTAATTTGTTCTTCGTGAACTATAGCTTCTTCAGAAAAACCTCCATATCGCATATGTGCAATAACTTTTGTCCCATTTTTAAATTTATTTGAATTTGATTCTGTTATTATTCCTGACACTTCCATGCCTGGGGTAAAAGGTAATGATGGTTTTAATTGATACTTTTCTTCTATCATTAATTTATCTGGAAAGTTAATTCCACAAGCTTTTATATTTATTCTTAGTTGTTTGTCTTTTAAAAGTTTACTTGGAATTTTTTCAATACTAAGATTTTGTATACTCCCAAATTTATTACATAAGACAGCTTTATAAAAAGATAATGTCATTCTTTAATTTTATAAACTCTAGTAGCATTGTCATGAAAGAGTTTTGTTTTTTCACTATCTGAATAATCCTTAGTTAAGTTCTTAAAACCATTCCATAAATTAACATAACTACAACTAACTTTATCTACAGGAAAATTAGATTCGAACATGCATCGATCTACTCCAAATAACTCTATTGTATTTTCATAATATTTTTTAGTTCTATTAATTAATTCTATACCTGATGGAGGAGAAGTATTTTTGTGCCAGTTATAGCCATTTATTTCCATCGCTATACCTCCAAGTTTAGCTACTACATTTTCGCATTTTGATAATTCTTTAATTTGTTTTATCCAAAATTCATAAGTTTCTTCTTCTTTTTTTTCAAAGGAACCTACTCCTAAAGGACCTCCAAAATGATTTAAAATTATACATGTATTAGTAAATTTTTTTGCTAGTTCAATGAGTTGAGGAAGTTGTGGATGATAACACCAAGCTTCAAAAGATAAATTTCTTTTAGCTAGATGAGTAAAACCTTCATGAAATTTTTTATCTAGGTATACACCTTCAGGTGGTCTAGCTCTTGCAACGGGGATTGTTCCGTCTGGATGCATTGCCGCCTGAGATCTAATACCTTTGAATCTATCAGGAGTTATAGCTATATGCTTATCTAAAATGGATGCTACTTTATCACCGAGCAAAAGTGGGGCACTTCCCACAATGCCTGCAGCTATTTTTGTTTTACCATATAAACCAGAATGACTCATAGCAGCGATTCCATTAACAAATTCTGTTTCATTTATAACTTGTTTTTCTACGGGATCATTTTGATTATACATAGCTCCACATTCTATAAAAACTGTAGATACTATGTTATGGCCAGAATTTATGTCCTTAAGTATTTCGGGTAATAGATATGTTGGCTCTACACTATCTTTTTTATAATCCCAGAAATGATGGTGAGGGTCACATATAGGTAAATCAGGATCAATTGCAACTTCTTTATTTGTATTTAACCATTCTTCATTTAAACTCATATAAGTTCCTTTTATTATACTTTTACTAATCTTTTTCCTTTATTTTCTCCATTCAGTAGTCCAATTAGAGCATCAGGAGCATTTTCTATACCTTCAATAATATCTTCAGCTATAATAATTTTATCCTCTTTAATCCATTGGCTTAAATCTTTTTCTGCTCTTTCTTTTTCTTTATAAAAATCCATTACTATAAAACCTTTTAAGCTTAGTCTTTTTGTAACTATTATTCCTGGAACACCTCTAGGACCATTTTGTGGAGCTGCTTGGTCATATTGCGAAACAGCGCCACAACATATTATTCTTCCATAATTATTCATAGCGAATAAGACAGTTTCAAAAATACTTCCCCCTACATTATCAAAATATACATCTACTTTATCAGGACAAGCAGTTCTAATTTCTTTATATAAGTTATCGTTTTTATAATTTATGACCGCATCAAATCCTAATGTGTTTAAAAGCCAATTTGATTTTTCTTGAGAACTTGTAATACCAACTACACGACAACCTTTAATTTTTGCAATTTGACCAACAACATTTCCAACAGCACCTGCAGCAGCTGAAACCAATACAGTTTCTCCTGCTTTTAATTTTGCTAGTTCAAGACCAAAATACGCTGTTTTCCCTGTAATACCTAGTACACTCATATGTAATTTTTCTTCATGTGTAATGGTGGTTTTAATAAGTTCTTTTGCTTTTCTGATGGAATAGTTTTGCCAGCCTAAATCACCTTCTACATAACTTCCCACTTCATAATTATTATCATTAGAAGCAATTACTTTACCTAAAGCATATCCACCCATAACATCTCCTGGCAACACTTGATCTCTATATGTTTTACCTTGCATCCAAGCTCTATTAGCAGCATCAATTGAAATAATTTTAGTTTCGATTAGTATTTCCTCTGTACTTAAAGTAGGAACATTTGATATTTTTAGTTCGAAATGTTGTTTGAGTAATTTGTCCGTAGGGCTTTTGCTTAAAAATATTTGTTTATTCTTTAAAGTGTTTATATCTAACATTTGAGAATCCCCGGTAGTTCAGAAAAAGAATCTACTATAATATCATGATGATCATTAGGTGTTGGGTCTGGAGGAGATTCATGACCCCATTCATCAGGACGTTTAACGAATATTGTTTTAAAACCAACTTTTCTCGCTGCATCTAAATCAAAGTTATGACATGCCACCATGGCACATTCCTCAGGTTTTAATTGAAGCCATTTAGCGGCTGTTTCATAAGCTTCTGGAAGAATTTTATATTTACCTATTCCTTCACAAGAAAAAATACCATCCCAAGTAAGGTTATTGTTTTTTGCAGTATCAATTATTAATTTAAAACTTAAAAGTGTAAAAGAAATACATAAATATTTCGTTTTTAAAATATTTTGTGCTTTTGGAAAATCTGGCCATACTTTAAAACTATGAGGAGCTACATATGAAATATTGTGAATATTTTCTTCATCGAAAGTATCTAATTGGTGTTCAGTAATTATTTCTTTTAGTGCCATTTTGTGGGCATCATCAAAATTATATTCTGGTGGTGATGATTCTCCTAAATTTAGAACTTTTTTCAAAGATTTTCTTCTTAAATCATTAGTTAAGGTTTGCCAATCTTTTTCAATTCCATGCTCATCACCAGCCTTTTTAAAGGCTTTAGAGAAACCAGTGTGCCAATCTAAAATTGTTCCTCCTGTATCAAAAGTCAGTGCTTTAATTTTATTTATGCTCATAAATTTTCCTTAATTAAATATTAAATTATATACTCTATCTACCTGAAAATATTGGCTTTTTCTTTTCAACAAATGCTTTTGCAGCATTTTGGTGGTCTTCAGTTTCTCTACATAAGGTTTGAAATAAAGCTTCACTATCTAATGATTGGTTAAGGTTTCCTTTTTCAGCCAAGTTCATATTTTTCTTCATGTACCTTAAAGCTGTGGTAGGACCAGTTGCTATTTGTTCAATTATTTCAGAAGAAGTTTTTTCTAAATCTTCTTCTGAAGTTACTTTGTTTATTATTCCTAATTCTTGTGCTTGATTTGCCGTTAGTATGCTGGCTAAGTAATAGAGTTCTCTTGCTTTTGCAGTGCCAACCATTTGGGTGAGATAAAATGTCCCACCAAAATCGCCCGGAAAACCAACTTTAGCAAATGCAGTGGTTAATTTAGCATTTTCACTAGCAATTCTTATGTCACAGGCTAATGCTAAAGATAATCCAGCACCTGCAGCAGGTCCTGGTATTAGAGCAATAGTAGGAGTTGGAATTTCATGTAATATTCTTGACGTCTCCATCATATGTCTTAATTTTGCAGTATTTTCTTGAGTAGTAATTGAGTTATCAGTTTTTTCAGCCATATCTTTCACGTCACCGCCGGCACAAAAAGCATTTGCTGCACCAGTAAGAACTATAACGCGAATAGAACTATCATTTTCTGCATTAATTAATTCTTCATATAATGAATCTAACATTGCTTGGTTTAAGGCATTTCTTCTATCAGGTCTGTTCATAGTAAGTTTTAAAATACCTTTATTTTTTTCTACAAGTAATTCTTCTGTCATTTTAATACTCCTTTTAGTTTATTGATTGAGGTCCTCTAATTAATTTTCCAGGCATTTCTTCTGTAAATTCTCCATTATTAGAAACCTCTATACCTTTTACAAAAGTATGCTGGTAACCTTTGGATTTTTGAACAAGTCTTTTTCCACCAGCAGGTAGATCATAACTTAATTTAGGTTTTGTGACGGATATTTTAGCATAATCAATTATATTTATATCTGCTCTCATATTTTTTAAAATTGCCCCTCTATCAAATAAGCCGTAGGTTTGTGCTGTTTTTAGTGTTTGTTTAGAAATTAAATATTCAAGATCAAATAAGTTTCCTCTTTTGCGGTCTCTTGACCAAAAAGGAACCATGAAAGTTGGATAACTAGCATCACATATAGTTGCCACATGAGCTCCAGCATCACCAACTCCACATATAGTGTATTCAGAAGAGAGCATTTCAAAAATTACATCTAAATTATTATGTGTATAATTTTCAAATGTATGCATAACAAACTCATCATTTTCAGAAGAAATAAAGTGATTGAGCATTATTTCCCATGGACTTATATTTTCTTTTTCTGCTAAAGATTTTATGCTTATTTCTTTAGAAGGTTCATAATTTAATGGCTCCGTAAGTAGATAAGACAAAGAAAAAGTTTCTTTAATCCATTTAGTATGCTTATTTGATGGAATGTTGTTTACTAATTCGTTTCTTATATTTGTATCATTTTTAAGTATTATATTCCGTTCTATAGGCGATAAATTTTTTATTTTATCCCAAACTTCATGACTAGAAAATGGGTTTACGCTAGTATTAAATCCCATTAAAACTCCAATTGGTCTAGAGCCCACCTGTCCTGAAGTTAAAATACCTGCTTTGTTAGCATTTTTTATATGTGTTAGAGTTTCTCTCCACCTTTCAGGAAAATCATTGTATTGAATTAATAAAACAGAGAGGGGTTGCCCTGAAAGTTTTGCAGCCTGAATTAATAATTCCATTTCGCCTGGTCCCATATCGGAATTACATTGTAAAAGTCCTCTTTTTGCTCTTCTTAAACCTTCAGAAATGCCAGCTAATTCTTTATCATCAGCTTGTAAACTAGGTGTAAGCTGACCATCCGCTGATTTATGTTTAGTTGTTCTTGAAGTAGATATTCCGAGGGCTCCTTTTAATAATGCTTCTTCTAAAAGAGTGCTCATTGTTTCAATTTGTTTATCATTTGGTTTCTTTTTATAATCTGTTCCATCTTCACCCATAACAAAAAAACGTAAAGCGGCATGGGGGATTTGAGTTCCTATATCCATTATTCTAGGAGATTTTTCTAAAGTATTTAGATATTCTGGAAATGTTTCCCATGTAAAATCAATGCCTTCAGATAATACACTTTCAGGAATGTCTTCTACTCCTTCCATTAAGTTTATTAAATATTTTTCAGTCCCTTTTTTTACAGGAGCAAAACCCACACCACAGTTACCAAAAATACAAGTTGTTACACCATGCCATGAAGAGGGAGTTAAATAAGGATCCCAAGTAGCTTGTCCATCATAATGCGTGTGAATATCAACCCATCCGGGAGCTACAATATTTTCTTTTGCATCTATAATTCTTTTAGCTTGAGAAGTAATTTTTCCTATTTCTTTAATTTTGCCATTTAAAACTGCTATGTCAGCTGTTTTTCGTGCAGACCCTGTACCGTCAATAAGTGTTCCATTTTTTATAATTAAATCATACATTTTTATTTGCACATTCACATAATAATTTAGATTTTATAATATAGATTTTTTTATGGCTTTTTTCCAGCCATTTTTATTTTTCTCTATTTGGTTTTTATCTATTTTAGGAGAGAATTTTTTACTTCTCTTCCATAATTTAGAGGCTCCCTGAAGTGAAGGCAGTATTCCGCATGCAATAGCGGCCAATATAGCTGCACCTTGTGATGTGGTTTCTGTAACATAAGATCTTTCTATATTTTTTTCACTTGTATTGGCTAAAAATTGCATAAGCCAATCATTTTTACTCATTCCTCCATCTACTCTCACTATCTTTGGAACTTGTCCATCTGACTGCATTGCATCAAAAAGATCACAACTTTGATAAGCAACTGCTTCTAAAGATGCTCTTACTATTTCAGCGATTCCTGAAGAGCCTGTAAGTCCAATTATTGTTCCTCTGGCATCAGGTTTCCAGTGTGGTGCTCCGAGTCCTGTAAAAGCTGGTACAAAGTATACTCCATTATTGTCTTTTATACTTGATGCTAAAGATTCAGTTTTATTTATATCATCAATAATTTTTAATTTGTTTTTAAGCCAATTCATTGTTGAACCTGAATTAAAAATGGACCCTTCTAGAGCATAACTAGTATTATTTTTAATTTTATAGGCAATAGTAGTAATGAGTTTATTCCTACTTTTTAATCCTTTATTACCGGTATTTAATAGAATAAAGCATCCTGTTCCAAAGGTGGCTTTCGTATCTCCAGGTTTAATACAATTTTGACCAATAGCTGCTGATTGTTGATCTCCTATCATTGCATTTATAGATATTTGAGAATCTATAAATTTTAAGTTTGATGAGCCAAATTCTGCAATATTATCCTTAACTTCAGGCAAAATAGATCTTGGAATATTGTATATATTTAGAAGTTCAGTGTCCCATTGATTTGTATGTATATTATACAGGCTTGTTCTTGAGGCATTTGTGGCATCTGTAAAAAAGCTTTTTCCATTAGTAATTTTAAAGAGAAGAAAACTATCTATAGTCCCAATTGCTAATTTTCCGCTTAAGGATAATTTTTTTGCTTTTTCAATATTTTGTAATATCCAATGAATTTTAGTTGCTGAAAAATATGGATCTATAAGAAGACCAGTTTTTTTATAAATGATGTTAGAGAGATTATTATTTATTAATTCATCACATTTATTTTTGGTTCTTCTATCTTGCCAGACAATTGCATTATATAATACTTTTCCATTAGTTTTATCCCAGGCTACAATAGTTTCTCTTTGATTTGTTATTCCTATAGATAATATCTTTAAATTATTTATTTTTGCATAAGAAATATTTTTTTTTATAACCTTTAAAGTTTTAACCCAAATTTCATTAGCATCTTGTTCTACCCAGCCATTTTTAGGAAAAATGGTTTTTATACTTTCTTGTTCAATATGGATTATTTCTCCTTTAGTACTATATAAAACTGCTCGTGTTGATGAGGTTCCTTGGTCGATAGATAATATAGTATTTAACATAAAAAAAACCTTACTTTTCCCTAAATTAGTATATATTAATTTTACAAATTTAATATTAATTTTAATAAATGGAATAAAAAATGACTTTACCTTCAATTTTAAAAAATAATTTTTCTATTCCTGTAATTGGTGCTCCACTATTTATTATTTCAAATCCAGAATTAGTAATAGCACAATGTAAAGCAGGGGTATTAGGCTCTTTTCCGGCATTGAATGCCAGGCCTCAAGAGTTAACAGATGATTGGTTGTTTCAAATTACAGAGGAATTACAAAATTATGAAAATAAAAATCCTAATCTTCCTGTTGCGCCATTTGCTGTGAATCAAATTGTTCATAAGTCAAATATGCGTTTAGAAAAAGACTTAGAATTATGTGTAAAACACAAGGTGCCGGTAGTAATTACTTCTTTAGGTGCTAGACCTGAACTTAATGATGCTATTCATAGTTATGGAGGTATTGTTTTGCATGATGTTATTAATAATAGGTTTGCTCATAAAGCTATTGAGAAAGGAGCGGATGGATTAATAGCGGTGGCTGTCGGAGCAGGAGGACATGCAGGAACGACTTCTCCTTTTGCATTAATTCAAGAGATTAGGGAATGGTTTGATGGTCCTTTGGCTTTATCTGGTTCTATTGCTACTGGTAATGCTGTTCTAGCGGCCCAAGCAGCAGGTGCAGATTTTGGATATATAGGATCTGCTTTTATCGCAACTGTGGAAGCAAATGCAAATGAAGGATATAAGAATGCAATAACTAAATATGCTGCAGATGATATTGTGTATACAAATTTAATTACTGGTGTTCATGGCAATTATCTAAAGCCATCTTTAGCAAGTGCTGGGTTTGACCCTGATAATTTACCTACTAGTGATCCTTCTAAAATGGATTTTGGTCCACAAGGAATGGAAAATAAAAAAGCTTGGAAAGATATTTGGGGATGTGGACAGGGGATTAGTGCTGTGAAAGAAGTCGTTAGTACAGCAGATTTAGTTAAACGCTTAAAAAATGAGTATGATCAATGTAAAAATTCTCTTGATATAAGGGTTGCATGATAAATATGGTATTATATGGTTTGCATTAACAGTTTTTCTAAATAGAGAGAAAACTTTCAAATGTAAAATATCCTAAAGGTTGGAAATAAGAAGATTCTTACCTAGAGAAGACAATGGTAAACTTTATAAAAGTAAGTTATAATTTTGGTGAATAGGAGTGTTTTATGTCGTTAGTTTATCCTCCACAAGAAGTTGATGTGGAAAAAAGACAAGATGGAACATTAATTTTAAGATCTCCAATGAAATTAGGAGAGTGTGAAGTTAATGTAGGTAATAGGTTTAAGAAAACTTGTGAAAAATTTCCTGATACAATATGGTTAGCTGAAAAAGAAGGTTCTGAATGGTTAACTATTTCTTATAAAGAAGCGTATTCTAAGGTTAATAGCATAGGTCAATATTTATTTAATTCTGGGCTGACACAAGATCGCGGAATAATGATATTGTCTGGAAATAGCATAAACCATGGTTTGCTTAATTTAGCTGGTCTATGCTTAGGGGTTCCTGTAGCGCCAATTTCTGTAGCTTATTCATTAATGAGCAGCGATTTTGCTAAATTGAAACATTGTTTTAATTTGGTTGGCCCAGGTTTAATATATGTGGAAGATGGAATGCAGTTTCAAAATGCTTTAGAAAGCCTTCCTTTAGATAATGTAATAATAGTATGTTCTAAAAATCCAGCACTATTAAAAAATAACAATAAGATGATCCTTTATAAAGACATTATATCTACTGTTTTAGAAAGTTCTCTTCAAGAAAAGTATGATCAGGTAACTCCTGAATATATAGCTAAATATTTATTTACCTCTGGCTCGACAGGAATGCCTAAAGGGGTAATAAATACTCAAAAAATGTTATGTGTTAATATGCAGCAGGCAGAACAAATAAGACCTTCTGAATTTGATCAAAATATTGTGTTGGATTGGTTGCCTTGGAACCATACTATGGGAGGAAATTACTCTTTTAATGGAATATTTTGGAATGGCGGAACAATGTATATAGATGGAGGTAAGCCAGTTCCGTCGTTATTTCAAACCACAGTTAATAACCTTAAAGATGTATCTCCAACATATTATGGTTCTGTTCCTGCAGGGTTAGCTATGCTATTAGAAAATTTAAAATTGGATGTAGATTTGCGAAAAGCGTTTTTTAAAAATTTGATTTATATCGCATATGGAGGAGCATCTTTGCCACCAGAGGTATGGTATGGAATAAGAGATTTAGCTAAAGAAACAACAGGAAATGATATTGAACTTGCCTGCGGGTGGGGTGCTACTGAAACAGCGCCTCTTGCTACGTCAACTTATTTTAAATTAGATAAGCCAGGAAATATAGGTTTACCTGTTCCAGGAATGGAAATTAAGATGGTTCCTGTTGGAAATAAAATGGAATTAAGGTTGAAAGGGCCTAATGTTACTCCTGGTTATTTAAAAAGAAAAGATTTGACTGATAAAGCTTTTGATGAAGAAGGTTTTTATTTAATTGGTGATGCAGGTAGATTAGTTGATTCAAAAGATCCAAGTCGAGGGATAGATTTTGATGGAAGAGTAGTAGAAAATTTTAAATTATTAACTGGTACGTGGGTGGATGTTGGAAGTTTAAGATTAGCCGTAGTAAATTCATGCGCACCATATTTTCAAGATGGCTTGGTTACTGGTCATGATAAAAATTATATTGGGTTTTTAGCATGGCCAAATATTGAAGCATGTAAAAGTTTATTAGGAAATGATTTAGAAGTTTCTGAAATGTTAAATCATACTAAACTTAAAGATGAAATAAGAGAAAAAATTAAGTCTCATAATGATATGAATCCAGCTTCTAGTACTAGGGTTAAAAAAGTAATATTAATGATGAAACCTCCGTCATTTGATGATAATGAAATTACTGATAAAGGATATGTAAATCAGTCTTCTGCTCTGTCATCCAGATCTGATTTAGTTGATAAAATATATAGTGATAATGATGAAGGTGTTATAATTATATAATTAAACTTCTAACCATTCTTTTCGAATGGAAGAGTTGTTCTCTAATTCTTTAGGAGTTCCTTTAAAAACGATTCCTCCGTGTCCCATAAGGTATACCTTATTAGATAATTTTAGAGCTATAGTTAATTTTTGTTCTACTAACAGGATGGATATACCTTTCTTGGAAATCTCTTTTAAAAGTTCTGAAACTTTATCTATCATTTGAGGAGATAAACCTTCTGTTGGTTCATCTATCATCATAAGTTCTGGATCTCCCATTAGACATCTACATATAGTAAGCATTTGTTGCTCTCCTCCAGAGATTGCTCCACCTAGTACGTCTTGTCTTTCTTTTAAGTTTGGAAAAAGGGCGAATAATTCATCTAAGCCCCATTGACCTTTTACTCTCGTATCTTTAGCTCCTAATAGGAGATTTTCCTTTACTGTTAATGTAGGGAAAACATCTCTATTTTCAGGCACATATCCTATACCCCTTAGGGCTATATTATGAGCTTCTAGTCCTACAATTTCTTCATTCTTAAATTTAATAGATCCAGAAGGAGGAACAATACCCATTACAGATTTAACTAATGTTGATCTGCCTACACCGTTTCTTCCAAGAAGTGATACTATTTCTCCTTTTTCTATATCTAAATCTACACCTCTTATGATATGAGATTTTCCATAATAGGCATTGAGATCTTTAATTTTTAACATGGTTACTTATTTCCTTCTGAGCCAAGGTATGCTTCTTGGACTGCTTTATTTTTTCTCACTTTTTCAGGTGTATCTGTACAAATTATTTCTCCATATACTAATACAGATATTCTATCGGCAAGATCAAATACAACCCCCATGTCATGTTCAACAATTACCAAAGTTCTTTTTTCTGATATTTTTTTTATTAACGATACAGCGCGGGCTGTTTCCGTATTTGACATACCTGCAGTTGGTTCATCTAACATTATAGTCTTCGCTCCACTTGCTATAGTTATCCCAATTTCTAAAGCACGTTGGTCTGCATAGCTTAGAAGTCCTGCTGGAATATGAGCACAATGTTTTAAACTTAATTCTTCTAAAATATTATTAGTTGAATCGTTTAGGTTATCATCTTTATCTACCAATCTGAAAATAGAATATTTTAGATTTTTAGACCATAACATGCCACATCTAATGTTTTCTGCAACTGTCATTCTAGGAAATATATTTGTGACTTGAAAACTTCTTGCAAGGCCTTTTCTGTTAATTGTGTGCGTATCAAGGCTGCTGATCTCTTCGTTGTCTAATAAAATATTTCCAGCTGTAAGTTTGTGGTATCCAGTTATCAGGTGAAATAATGTGGACTTGCCTGCTCCATTAGGGCCAATTATTGCGTGTCTTTCTCCTTCTTTTATATTTAAACTCAGGTTCTTAATAATTTGAGCTGGTCCAAATGATTTAGATACGTTTGATAATTTTAAAATATCTGTCATGAGCTAATCTTCGTTTTTACTACAGAGATAGCGTTATCCCATCCTTCTTTTGCTTTAGGATAAGTAATTTTGCATAGATATATTCCCGATAGTATTAATACAGAGAATATTAACCAAGAAGTAACCCCATTTGCATTAAATTCTGTCCAAAAGATTATAACTTCACCTTCACCTTTTGATATAAGAGATTTAAAATAAAGCATTTCTATAATTCCAATTAATCCAATTACAGCTATTAGGGTACTTCCAATGGCAGATGAATAAGGTTTGATTAACGCTAATAATAATGATTTGTTGGTTCTAGCTATAGGACCATGCATTACAATAAGACCAGCTAATCCTCCAGGGGCAAAAGCTACTATGACAGAAAAAGTTACTCCTAGGTATAGTAACCAGGCCTCTGTTATATCTAGTAGAACAGAATCCAAATATGTTAAACCAATGGCACCTATTACGGGACCTAAAAAATGCCCTACGCCCCCGATAAAGGCCATAAATAAAACTTGTCCTGACTGTACTATACTAACCGATTCAAATCCAATGTGCTCATAATTAATAGCGTGAAGACTTCCTGCTGCCCCTGCAAACGTCGCTGATAAGGTGAAAGCTATCCATCGAACGTGTCTAACATTATATCCAATAAATGCGGCTCTTTCAGGATTGTCTCTAACAGCATTACTCATTCTTCCGAAAGGTGTTTTTGTAAGAAGAAACATTAGTACGACAGTAAGTAATGTCCAAAATAATATTAAATAATAAACTTCTATTTGAGGACCAAAAGAAATTCCTATTGGCTCAGGTCCTACAACTCTATCGGTTTGAATACCATCTTCACCATTAAAAAATATAACAAAAATTAATGTTAAAGCAGTAGCCATTTCACAAAAACCTAAGGAGATCATGGCAAAAGCGGTTCCTGCTCTACGTGTAGAAAGGTACCCTATAATTACTCCTAGAAAAGCTCCAACTATAGCTCCTATAATAGGAAATAAAACTATTGGAAAATAAGGAATTAATTCTTCACCTATTCCATTTAAGACGTGCACAGAAACATATCCAGCAAATCCAAAATATATTGCATGGCCAAAGGAAAGCATTCCTCCTTGTCCCAGTAACATATTGTATGCAACTGTAAACATTACCAGAACACCCATTTTTGAGAGAAGAGTAAGTGCAAAATAGGAATCAAACACCATAGGCAATACTGCGGCAATTGCTGCTAAAACTATCCATGATGAAATTGATCTTAAAGAAGATACCATATTATACGTCCCTTGTTCCGAATAAACCACGTGGTCTAGCTATAAGCATCACCACTAGAAGTAGGTATGGAAGTATTGGAGCTAGTGTGGCAATAGTCAGATCAACAAAAATGTGCCATAAACTTTCTGCATCCAACGAAAAGCCAAGAAATTCAATGAGATTGTTTAGAGAATAATCAAGTGATATAGCAAATGTTTGTATCAGCCCTATTAGAAGGGAAGCAACCAATGCGCCTTTAAGAGACCCCAAACCACCTACAACTATAACAACGAATACTATCGGTCCCAGAAATAATGCCATTGAAGGATCTGTTCCTAAGGTGTTTCCCGCTAGAACTCCTGCTAACCCAGCTAGTGCACAACCTAATCCAAATACCATCATAAAGACTCTAGGTACGTTATGCCCCAAAGAAGAAACTATTTCAGGATGAGTTAGAGCTGCTTTTATAATTAATCCAGCTCTAGTTTTTGTTAAAACAAAAAATAGTCCCACAAATATTCCTATAGAAACAGCGAGAGTAAACATTTGGTATGCTGGATATGACATACCCATAATAGTAAATAGAGAAAAATCCATACTTGACGGTATGTGATAACCTACAGGAACTTTTCCCCAGACCATTTGCACTATTTCTTCAATTATGTAAAAGAGACCAAATGTAAATAGAAGTTCTGCCACATGCCCAAATTTATGTACGCGACGTAGTCCATATTTTTCTACTAAGGCCCCGACAAAAGCAATTATAATGGGAGCAATAAATAAAGCAGGGTAAAACCCTACAAATTCACTAATTTGATAAGCAAAATATGCACCAAGCATAAAAAAGGAAGCATGTGCAAAATTTAATACGCCCATCATTCCAAATATAAGTGTTAAGCCACTTGACAACATAAACAATAGCATTCCATAAAGAACACCATTGAATATATTAAAAAGTATTGCGTCCATTTTAAATTCCTAAAAAATAAATATAAAAATTAAGATTTTTTAGGTCTTTTCATTTCGCAAGTGCTAGGTAACGTAATATCTTCTTTATTTACCCATCCGTCAGTCTTGTAACCCATTCCATAATTTTGACCATTATAAACAAATGTTTTTCCAACATCCTCTGATATATGACTAATAACCATATCAAAATGCATTTGATGATCTTTAGCTCTCATATATACCTCTCCCTTTGCTCCTCTAGATTTCATTCCTTCTAAAGCAAAACCAACGGCAGTAGGGTTATCAGTTCCAGCTTTTTCAAGCGCAGTAGCAAACATATCTAACATCCATCTTTGTCTATCTGCATAAGGGCTTTTATTAGAATATGCTGTATATTCAGCTTCTATTTCTTGTAGCCATGCAGGATGATTAGGGTCATTTTCATTACTTTCAGTTATTTGAAGAATAGGAGTAAAAGTTGAAATCTTAGCACCCATTGCATTCATAGCATTTGGAATACCAGCATAGATAGAGTAATATTTTACTTTAAGTTGGGCATTAGCTCCAGCAGTAATCATGCGGGCAGCATCAGGACCCCAGTTTCCTGTTAAAATTGTATCGGCACCACTTGCAACAAATTTTGCAATATATGGAGTAAAATCTAATACTTTTCCAAAAGGGACTATTAACTCGTCTCCAACAATTTCAATATGAGGTGCTCTTTCAGGAAGAAGTCTTTGAGCTGCGGCTTGAAAGGACTGTCCATAAGCATAATTTTGATTAATTAAATAAACTTTCTTTACATCTGGGTCACTTGCCATTTTTGTAATTAAGCCTGCAACTTTCATATCAACATTAGCATCAAATCTAAAATGATAGAAATCACATAACTCATTAGTAAAAGAGGTTGTTACTGCAGAATGATTTAAAAACATAATTTCTTTTCCTGGATTTCTTTTATTATGTTTTTTGAGAGTTTTAATAATATTTAATGCGTGATTAGAACCTACGCCTTGAGAGACATATCTAATATCCTGATCTATAACTTTTCTAAGTTGTTGAATTGTTTTTTCAGCTACCATTTGATTATCAAAAGGCACAATTTCTATATGTCTACCACCAAGCACTCCTCCAGCATTGTTAATTCTTTCAGCAAAAAATTCCATACCTTCAATTAGATCTAATCCTATTGCGGCTAAAGGACCTGACATTGGTTCTATTAAAGCAATTTTTATTGTATCAGCAGATTTTGCTGAAATTGTAAAATTAAAAATTGCGAATGATATTAAAATTATTTTTATAAATTTAGTTAACATTTTGTTGATCCTCTCCCATAATTGTAAAAGCATAGACGATCATACTACATTGGCTAGTTTAAAGTTCAATATATTTTTTAAATAAGGAGATATTTATGAAACTTAATAAATTGTTTTCAGTAGAAAAAAAAATAGTACTTATTACAGGAGGATCTAGAGGGATAGGAGAAATGATCGCTTCTGGATTTTGTGCAAATGGAGCTAAAGTATATATCACAGCAAGGTCTGAGTCAGTAGTTAAAGAAACTGCAAACAAATTATCAGACAAATATAGTTGTGATTGTATAGGAATTACTTCTGATATTTCTTCTATAGAAGGTATAAAAAATCTTTCAGAAGCAATTAAGAAAGATGAAAATAAAATAGATGTATTAGTTAATAATGCGGGAGCAGCATGGGGTGCCTCTTTAGAAGAATTTCCTGAAATAGGATGGGATAAAGTTATGGATTTATGTGTAAAATCAATGTTTTTTCTTACACAAAGTTTATTGCCTTTATTAATTAGTGCCTCTAATAAAGTTGATCCTTCAAGGGTTATAAATATTGGTTCTATAGATGGTATTAATAAACCTGAATTTAACAATTTTTCTTACAGTGCAGCTAAATCTGCTGTACATCATATGACTAGGGTGTTAGCAGCGGAATTAGTTAAAAAAAATGTAATAGTAAATGCTATTGCTCCAGGACCTTTTCCGAGTAAAATGTTAGGAACAGCTGTAGAATTTAATTATACTGAATTAGAATCTAAAAATCCTCGTGGCAGAATAGGGACTCCTGAAGATATAGCTGGATTATCAATATTTTTAGCATCTAGGGCAGGTGCATTTACAATAGGAGAGGTTATTACTTGTGATGGAGGTTTAGTAGCATCTGCAGGACATGATTTAAGATAATTTTTTTTCGATACTTTCAAGGTAAGGCTTAGCATCTATATTAAAATTAGGATTATTTCTTAATTTTTGAAAATGCTTATTGGAAAAAGTAAAAGTATTTAATCCTAACTCATTAATTATTGAATTATTTAATTTGTTTTTAATTGGTATAATTTCTCTATAAAATAATGAATATTCACAGAAGAAGCAAATATCTGCCAAGGTGATTTTATTTCCAATTATAAAATTATTTTTACTTTCTTTCAGGGCAATTTCAATACCCGTCATATAATTTACATAAGCTTCTTTTGCTTCTTTTCTAATAGATTTGTTAACTGAGTTATTATTAATTGCTAATAAATATTTTTGAGACGATCTCGCAAAGATAAGAGATGTATCTAGGAAACTATCTATCCTGGATGTTTCATAAGGGTTTGTACCATAAATAGTGTTATTTTTAGTTTTTAGTCTAGCTACCAATCTCATGATACTATTGGATTCAAATATCCCTATTTTGCCATCAGGACTGAAGGCTGCCGGAATTGTTCCATAAGGATGTGCTTTTAAAAATTCTTCTGTTTTATAAAGTTTAATAGAAAAGCCTGTTTTTCCTTTTGTTGTTTTGTTTGCAAGTTTTAACTTATCTTCACTGGTCAAAGGTCTGGCATCAAAATCCCACAGCCAATCCTTGATTGCAGTTGGTTTGGTTCCCCTAATTTCAATATTTAAATCTAATAATCTTGCGGTAATACTAGATTTCCAAATTCTAGGAGTAGGTAAATAGCAAAATATTCTTAGTAAAGGTTTTGTTTTTTTTACCATTTTTCAATATCCGGTCTTAATTCTATATCAAAAGACCAAGCTGATCGAGCTTGATGTGCAACGTGATAGATTTCATTTGCTATATCAGTTGGTTTGCAAAAAAAATCGTCATTTTTATCCGCTGCAAATATAGGTCTAGTTCTAGGTGTATCTATAGCTGCATCTACTAATACATAAGCAACATGGACGCCTTTAGGTCCTAATTCTCTTGCTAAGGATTGTGCCAAAATTCTTTGTGCTGCTTTTGTGGGAGCAAAATATATAAAATCTGGCTTTCCTCTTAATGCAGAGGTGTTTCCTGTAATTATTATTGAGCCAGATTTATTTTTTATCATATTAGGAGCTAAGGCTCTTGCAAAATATAATAATGATTTTGTATTTACATTAAAGTTTCTATCAAGCCTTTCAGGGTTATCGCTCAAAAAGGATCCAGCTAAACCTCCATCTGCAACGCCGGCTACGGCATTATGAATAAATATGTCTGCATTTCCTACTTCATTGATTATTTTAGAACAAGTGCTAGAAATCTCGTTCATGTTTGATACATCACACTTATATGCAAAAGAATTAGGTATTTCTTCTTCAAGATTTTTAATATAATCAAAATTCCTTGCAAGCATTATAATTTTATATCCATTATCAGAAAATTTTTTAGCACAGGCTGTACCAGTTCCTGGTCCAACTCCAGCTATTAAACAAATTTTAGACATTTTATCTCCTTAAATTTAGTCTTTTTTAATTATTGTATCTATGAAAGAATTTCTATTTTTAAAATTTTCATAAATTTTAACTAAATTATTTCTATTTTTTTTCCATTCTTCATCAGGAAAAACATTATCTAATACAAGACAGGAAAGGCCTATTGTTACATGGAGCTTGGTAAAAGTATTAGAAAAAGTATTAGATTGTTCTTCTAATAAATCTAAAGTTCTTATAGCTCTACCTTGTTCATGTTTGATTCCATCAGGGTAATGAAATTCTTTTGGTTTATATATATTTTCTCTTGCTCTTGAAACAATAGATTCAAATGTTTGTGATGCAATAGAATCTAAGGCGTATATTTTCCAATATGTTTTTTCATCTTGAGGAATAAAAGTGCTACTACTATTTTGTTTTTCTAGATAATTACAAATAGCCATTGATTCTACTATTTTAAATCCTTCATCAGTTTCAAGAGTTGGCACCATTCCATTAGGGTTATGTTCCATAATAAGAGCATCTTTAGATCTGGTTGTTGTGATAACTTCTTTAATTTTATTAATAATATTTAGCTCTCGTGCAATGATTCTACATTTTCTAGCTATAGGAGAAGTCACTGTATAAAAAAGTTTCATGATTTTTGTATTCCTTTCTCTCTATTAATTTTTTGCCATATTCCTTCAGCAGTAAATACTAATTGTTTTTCTAATGTGAGTTCTACTCTTACAAATATAGCTTTTCTACCAGCTTTGAGGGCTTTCCCTTTTCCTTCTACCCAACTTCCTAAAGGAACTGGTCTTATAAAATTTGTATTTAAATTTGCAGTGACACTAGGACCTTCACCTGCTTTTGCAGCAATATATCCACCAATTGTATCTACAAATGCCATTAATAATCCGCCATGGGCGACTCCGTTTAAGTTTGAATGATGTTCAAATATCCTAATGCCAAGAGTAATATCTGGGTATCGTCCTCTTATGAAATATGGACCTATACGATCAGTAAACATTCCATCTCTAGACTCATATAATTTAAAATCAGAAGGAGCGTTTGCCTTTTTTATATATTCTTCTTTGTACATGGATTAATCGATTTTATATTCTTTTAATTTATCAAAGTTAAAAGTGAATCCAATTCCTGGTTTATTAGGAGCTATCCCAAACCCTTCTTTCATTTGTAAAGGGCTAGAAATATATTTTTCTATTCCAAATGCATGTACCTCCATATATGCCGCATTAGGACAAGCAGCTAATAAATGAATATGCACATCATGAGCTCCGTGCGACATAACGGGTAAATTATAAGCTTCAGCTAATTTAGCAATTTTCATAAATGGTGTAAATCCACCGCAGGTAGTATAGTCAGGCTCAGGAAAATCAACACCATTATAGTAAAATAATTGTTGAAACTCCTGCAAAGTATGTAAATTTTCTCCAGATGCAAGTGGGGTAGTTCCATTATTTTTTAGATAGGCATAGCCTCTATAATCATCTGGAGTAATAGGTTCTTCAAGCCAAGTTAAGTTAAAGTTACCCAATTCATTTGATGCTTTTAAAGCTTGATCAACTCTCCATGCTTCATTGGCATCAGCCATAAGTTCAATATCATCTCCAATATGCTTTCTCATGGCTTCTACTCTAGAAATATCCTCTTTAAGCGTCTCTCTTCCTAGCCGCATTTTTATAGCCTTGTATCCTTCTTCAATATTTTTTGTAGCATTATCAAGTATTTGTTCTATATGAAAATTTAAATCTATATTTCCTGCATATACTTTTACTTTTGGATCATATCCGCCAAGAATTTTCCAAAGGGGTGTTTTTAATCTATTTCCAAGTAAATCCCAAAGTGCTGCATCCACGGCAGAGATAGCCAAACTTACGGGACCTCCTCTACCTGCATAATGTGTTTTTTTCCACATTTGTTTCCATAGGTATTCAATACGAGTTGAATCAGAATCAATTAGTATAGGTTTATAACTATCTTTAACGATTCTTGATATTGCGGCACCTTGATTGCTATGCATCACTGTATAACCTTGTCCTTCGTTTCCATCTTCATCAGTGAGTTTTACTATTACTAAACCAAATCCTGTCATGAGACCTGCGGCATATGCTTTTACTGGGGTTGGTAAAGGTATCGTGTAGGTAAAAATTTCAACATTTTTTATATTCATAAATTTTCCTATATATTTTACTTAATATATTGATTTTATTAGATAAAATATAAAATAGTTAAGCAAGTTATAATATTTTGTTAAATTAGTATACTCTAAAATTTATTGAATTGAAGTAATAATTTATTTAATTTTTTAAACATATTATTTTTGTATTTTTAAATTTATATTTTAATAAAGATTTTGGGTATATTTTTTTTGTAAATAGATTGTTTTTATTCTCATTTAGTTATACATAAGGGCTAAATAATTAATTTAAAAGTCAATTGATTAGGTTGAGGTAATTTATGGAAAAGATTTACATAGAATATTTGCCTATTGCAATTTTTATCGCTTTTGCTTTTGGGTTAGCTATTCTTTTTGCTTTTTCTTCTTGGTTAATTGGTAAACAACTTCCGGATTCGGAAAAATTATCACCATATGAATGTGGTTTTGAACCATTTGAAGATGCAAGAATTCAATTTGATGTAAGGTTTTATTTAGTTGCAATTCTTTTTATAATTTTTGATTTAGAAGTTGCTTTTCTTTTTCCATGGGCAGTTGCATTGTCTGATATTGGTTTGTTTGGCTTTATCTCGATGATGATATTTTTATTTTTGTTAACTATTGGCTTTATATACGAGTGGAAAAAAGGCGCACTGGAGTGGGATTAATGCAAAAAGAAAATACAAAAATATTAACTGGTAAAGAGGCATTTGATTCTGCTGCATCAGACGTAAAGAATAAAGGGTTTGTGATAGCAAAAATTGATAAGCTGTTTACATGGGCTAGAACAGGATCATTATGGCCTATGTCTTTTGGATTAGCGTGTTGTGCGGTAGAAATGATGCATGCTGGTGCAAGTAGATATGATTTAGACAGATTTGGTTTGGTCTTTAGACCTAGTCCTAGGCAATCTGATGTAATGATTGTTGCAGGAACTCTTACTAACAAAATGGCTCCGGCTTTAAGAAAAGTTTATGATCAAATGCCTGAACCAAGATGGGTAATATCAATGGGTAGCTGTGCTAATGGTGGTGGATATTATCATTATTCATACTCGGTAGTCAGGGGTTGTGACAGGATTGTCCCAGTGGATGTATATGTACCTGGGTGCCCTCCGACAGCTGAAGCACTGTTGTATGGAATTATTCAATTACAAAAGAAAATAATACGTCAAAATTCTTTAGGGGTTTAAACTAAGTGCTTAAAGATTATGAGAAAAAATATATAGAACGTCATATAAAAATTGAAAAATTATTAAATGAACGTTTCAGTAATAGAGGTTTAGAAACTTATATTAAGAATTCTGAACTTACAGTAATTTTAAGTAAATCAATTTTATTGCAAGTAATTACATTTTTAAGAGATGATAAAGACTTTCAATTTAAACAGCTTATAGATATATGTGGGGTAGATTATCCTGATAGGTTAAATAGATTTGAGATAGTATACCATTTACTAAGCCTTAAACTTAATCAGAGAATTAGAATAAAGTTATCAGTTGAAGATGGAGAATTAGTTCCTTCATTGGTTTCTTTGTATGATGCAGCCAATTGGTATGAAAGAGAAGTATGGGATCTTTTTGGTGTTATGTTTTCTGATCATCCTGATTTAAGAAGGATATTGACGGATTATGGTTTTGAAGGACATCCTTTAAGAAAAGATTTTCCATTAAGTGGGTTTTCTCAGGTTAGATATGATGATACGGAAAAAAGAGTTGTAAAAGAGAATGTAGACTTAGTGCAAGATTTTAGATCTTTTGATTTTGATAGTCCTTGGGAAGGGACTGATTATAAACTTGATACTAATAAAGATCCTGAAAAATGACAGATGTGCAACTTAAAAATATGACGCTGAATTTTGGTCCTCAACATCCTGCAGCACATGGCGTACTGAGATTAGTTTTAGAGATGGACGGTGAGGTTGTAGAACGAACAGATCCACATATTGGTTTGTTGCACAGAGGAACTGAAAAATTAATTGAACATAAAACTTATATGCAGGCCATACCATATTTTGATAGGTTGGACTATGTATCTCCCATGTGCCAAGAGCATGCTTTTGTCCTTTCTGCTGAAAAATTGTTAGGCATAAAAGTTCCTAAAAGAGCTCAATATATTAGAGTTTTATTTGATGAGATTACTAGAGTATTAAATCATTCTCTTCAAATTGCAGCACAAGGATTAGATTTAGGAGCTACAACACCTTTCTTATGGCTTTTTGAAGAAAGAGAAAAACTTATGGGTTTCTATGAAGCAGTTTCTGGAGCTAGACTTCATGCAGCTTATTATAGGGTAGGAGGTGTTCATCGAGATTTGCCAAAAGATTTAATTTCAGAAATTTATGATTGGTTAAAAGGATTTGGAAAAATTATTAGTGATATCGAAAATTTACTTTCTGATAATAGAATTTTTAAACAAAGAATGGTGGATGTTGGAATAGTGAGTTTTGAAGAAGCTTTGAATTGGGGATTTACTGGACCAATGTTAAGAGGATCTGGTATTGCTTGGGATTTAAGAAAATCTCAACCTTATGCAGTGTATGATGAATTTGAATTTTCTATCCCTACTGGTAAAAATGGAGATTGTTATGATAGGTATTTAATTCGTGTTGAAGAAATGAAGCAAAGTGTTGAAATTATACGTCAAGTATTAGATAATATTCCTTCCGGAGAAGTAATTGTTAAAGACTCACGTTTAAACCCTCCAAGAAGAGAAGATATGAAAGATTCCATGGAGTCTTTAATAAATCATTTTAAATTATTTACTGAAGGAATTAGGGTGCCCGAAGGTGAGGTATATACAGCTGTAGAAGCTCCTAAAGGAGAATTTGGAGTTTATTTAGTTTCAGATGGTTCTAGCAAACCTTATAGATGTAAAATTAGAGCTCCTGGTTTTTCTCATCTTCAAGGTTTAGATTTTATGACTAAGGGACATATGTTAGCAGATTTAGTTGCGTGCATTGCAACCCTTGATGTTGTGTTTGGAGAAATTGATCGATGAGTTCAAGAATTCCAGTCTCTTCAAATGTTAATCGAAAAGGTTTTAAATTTAATAAAGAAAATTTAAAAACATTGGATGTTTTATTAACTAAATATCCTAAGGACAGGAAGGCTAGTGCTTTGCTTCCATTGTTGGATTTAGCTCAAAGGCAAAATGATAATTGGTTGTCTCTTAAGGCTATGGAGGAGGTAGGTAAGATTTTAAGTATTCCTTTGATTAAAGTCTTCGAAGTTGCCACTTTTTATACAATGTATAATTTAAAACCTGTTGGAAAATATTTTATACAAGTTTGTAGAACTACACCGTGTTGGCTTAGAGGAAGTGACAAAATTACTCAACTTTGCAGAAAAAAGCTTGGAATTAAATTAGGAGAAACAACGAAAGATAATTTGTTTACTTTAATGGAAGTTGAATGTTTAGGAGCTTGTTCTAATGCTCCAATGGTACAAATTAATGATGATTATTATGAAGACTTATCAGAAAAACATATAACTAGTATTTTAGATAATTTGTCTAAAGGAAAGAAAGTGAAAAAAGGTCCTCAGTCAAAAAGAAAAGGTGCTGAACCTTTAAATACGAATAGGAAATTAAAAAAATGATTTCTTCTAAGGATATAATATTTAAAGATATTTATGGATTTGTAGGAAATTCTATAAATTATGCAGAAAAAAGAGGTGATTGGGATAATACAAAAAATTTAATAACAAAAGGGTCAGATTGGATAATTGAGCAGGTAAAAAATTCTGAATTAAGAGGAAGAGGAGGAGCAGGTTTTCCCACAGGTTTAAAATGGTCTTTTATGCCAAAAAATAAAATAAAGCCTCATTACATAGTAGTGAACGCTGATGAAAGTGAGCCTGGAACTTGTAAAGATAGAGAGATTATAAGAAATGAACCTCATAAACTCATTGAAGGAACACTTCTCGCAGGATTTGCAATGCAAGCAAATCATGGATTTATATACATAAGAGGAGAGTTTATTGAAGAAGCGAGGATTTTAAATAAAGCTATAACAGAAGCTTATAAAAAAGGATATTTGGGAAAAAATGCTTGTAAGTCTGGATTTTCATTTGACTTGACTTTGCATCGAGGTGCAGGTGCTTATATTTGTGGAGAAGAAACAGCTCTGTTAGAAAGTTTAGAAGGTAAAAAAGGGCAACCAAGATTAAAACCTCCTTTTCCTGCTAATGTAGGTTTATATGGATGTCCTACTACAGTTTCTAATGTTGAAACCATTGCGGTAGTTCCCACAATTTTGAGAAGAGGAGCAGCGTGGTTTGCAAAAATAGGCAACAAAAATAATACTGGTACAAAATTATATTGTATTTCAGGACATGTTAATGATCCTTGCGTAGTTGAAGAAGAAATGGGAATCCCATTAAAAGAATTATTAGAGAAGCATGCTGGTGGAGTAATAGGAGGTTGGAAAAATTTATTGGCAGTTATTCCAGGCGGATCATCAACACCTTTAATCCCATTTGAAGTATGTAATCATGTTTTAATGGATTTTGATTCTTTGAGAAAAGAAGGCACAGAACTTGGAACGGCAGGTGTTATTGTAATGGATAAGTCGACTGATATTGTAAAAGCAATATGGAAATTATCTAAATTTTATAAACATGAGTCTTGTGGACAATGCACACCATGTAGAGAAGGTACAGGTTGGGTAATGAGATCAATGGAAAAATTGGTTCATGGAGATGTAAATTTAGAAGATATAGATATATTGCATAGTGTTTGTGATCAAATGGAAGGGAATACAATTTGTGCGTTAGGTGATGCTGCCGCATGGCCCGTTCAAGCATTAATTAAGCACTTTAGACATGAGTTAGAAAGTAGAATAAATAAGTATAAGAATATGGCTTTGAAAGTTGCAGAGTAGGTAAATGATAAAATTATTTATAGACGGAAAAGAAATAGAAGTTGCAGAAGGTTCGACAGTAATGCAAGCATGTGAAAAGACTGGTGCAGAAATTCCTAGGTTTTGTTTTCATGACAGACTTTCAATAGCAGGTAATTGTAGAATGTGCTTAGTAGAATTAGAAGAATCTCCTAAACCTATTGCTAGTTGTGCTATGCCTGCAAGAGAAGGAATGAAAATTATTACTAAATCTAATAAAGTAAAAAAAGCTCGTGAAGGAGTTATGGAATTTCTTTTGATTAATCATCCTTTAGATTGTCCAATATGTGACCAAGGTGGAGAATGTGATTTACAAGATCAAGCACTATTTTATGGCAGTGGTAAAAGCAGGTTTTTAGAAGATAAAAGAGCGGTTGATAACAAATCATTTGGGCCATTAATTAAAACTATTATGACAAGATGTATTCATTGTACTAGATGTGTAAGGTTTATGGATGAAGTAGCTGGTGTGCATGAATTAGGGGCAATAGGAAGGGGAGAGGATATGGAAATATTTTCTAATTCTCAAAATGGTATGGGAGGAGAGTTGTCTGGAAATATTATTGATTTATGTCCTGTAGGAGCTCTTACTTCTGCTCCTTATGCCTTTAAGGCTAGACCCTGGGAGTTAGAGAAGGTGAATAGTATAGATGTTTTAGACGGTTTAGGGTCAGCAATACAAATAGGGTCAAGAGATGGTCATGTATTAAGAGTTTTGCCAAATTTAAATGAGGATATTAATGAAGAGTGGGTTTCAGATAAAACTCGATTTGCTATAGACGGGTTAAATAACCAAAGACTTGATGTGCCTTATAAAAAAAATAGAAGTGGAAAGTTAGAACCATGTACGTGGGAAGAAGCTTTTAAGGTTATAGCTGATAAGGTTGCTTTACTAGACCCTAAAGAGATTGCTGCAATTTCTGGAAACCAAGCATGTTTAGAGTCTATGTATGCGCTTAAAGATATAATGCAATCATTAGGTGTTAAAAATATGGATTGTAGACCTGAATTATCGAATTTACCAATAGATATAAAAGATAGGGCTTCTTGGTTATTTAATCCCACAATAAGTGGTATAGAGGCAGCTGATTCTATTTTAATTATTGGAAGTCAACCTAGGTACGAAGGAACATTGCTGGATGCTAGAATAAGAAAAGCTTGGTTGTCCAATAAAATTCCTATTGCGAGAATAGGAGGAGGAAGTAAAACTAGTTATGATATCACAGAATTAGGGAACGAAACTAAAATATTAGACAAAATTTTAAAAGGAGAACATTCTTATAATAAAATTTTAAAAAAATCTAATAAGCCATTGTTTTTATTAGGTCAAAACATATTTATTAGGAGTGATGGTTTAGGAATATTAGGAAGAATAAGAGAGATAGCTAAGAAGTATAATGGTTATTCAAAAAGTTGGAATGGAATTGGAGTACTTCAACCCACAGCAAATATTGTTGGGGGTTTAGAAATAGGTTTTGTGCCTGCAAATAAATCTTTAGATACTAATGCTATTATTAGAAGTATAGTCAAAGGCAAAATTAAATTATTATGGGTTTTAGCTCAAGATGATTTAGATTTTAAGAAAAATTCTGATTGTTTGATAGTATATCAAGGTCATCATGGGGATAAAGGCGCGAATTTAGCAGATGTTATATTGCCTGGAGCGGCATATACTGAAAAAGATGGTATATATGTTAATACAGAAGGCAGAGTACAAATGGCTTATGCAGCTGTAGCGCCTCCAGGACAAGCTAAAGAAGATTGGCAAATAATTAGAGCTTTTTCAGATTATATAGAAAGACCTTTAAAATATAACAATATTGATGATTTAAGAAAAGATTTATCTAAAATTAACTCTGATTTAGTGAAAGAGGATAATTTAATTAAAGCAAATATTATCGATATTGGTGATATTAATATTCCATTGGATAAAGATCCAATAATTTTTAATGATTTAAATTATTTTATGACTTGCCCTATTTCTAGGGCATCAGAAACTATGGCTAAATGTATAATTGCTAAAAAAGAGAGTAGTAATTAATGTTAGAATTTTTGTACGAATCTAATTTAATTCTTATACTAAGCATATTCTTAAAAATAATAATATTAGTTATTCCACTTTTAGGCATTGTTGCTTTTTTGACTTATGCAGAAAGAAAAGTAATTGCTTCTGTTCAATTGAGGAAAGGACCAAATGTAGTTGGACCTTTTGGTTTATTACAGCCATTAGCAGATGGTTTAAAACTATTTTCTAAAGAATCTATTTTTCCAAAAGTAGCAAATAAGATAGTTTTTATTTTAGCCCCCATGGTTGCTTTTGGTTTGTCTATAGCTGCTTGGGCAGTAATACCTGTTGCTGATGGTTGGGTTATTTCAAATATAAATGTAGGTATTTTATATCTTTTCGCAGTTTCTTCATTATCAGTTTATGGGATTATTATGGCGGGATGGGCTAGTAATTCTAAATATGCTTTTTTGGGAGCTTTAAGATCTGCTGCGCAGATGGTTTCATATGAAGTTTCAATAGGATTTGTAATAGTAACAGTTTTGGTATGTGTAGGTTCTTTAAATTTAGCGGAAATTGTACATGCCCAAAAAAATACTTGGTATATATTTCCTTTATTCCCTATGTTTATTGTATTTTTTATTTCTGCATTAGCAGAAACTAATAGAGCTCCTTTTGACTTACCAGAGGATGAATCTTCTTTAGTTGGAGGTTATTTTACAGAATATTCGTCCATGTTATTTGCAATGTTCTTTTTAGGTGAATATGCAGCTATGATTATGATGAGTGGCATGGTTACTATATTATTCTTGGGAGGGTGGCTACCTCCATTTGATTTAAATTTGTTTAATAGTATTCCAGGCATTGTTTGGTTTGCAGCTAAGACATCTTTTATTTTATTTTTATTTTTGTGGGTAAGGGCTACGTTTCCCAGATTCCGATATGATCAACTTATGCGAATAGGATGGAAATTATTTTTACCTTTATCTTTATTATGGGTTGTTTTGACTTCGGGGTTTTTAGTAATATTTGATCTTTTACCATCTGCAATGTGAGGATTTGTTTTGAGAAAATTATATAGAGCGTTATGGTTTGCAGTTTTAGGGGAATTATTTTCAGGAATGATTCTGACACTAAAGTATATGTTTAAAAAACCTGTAACTATAAATTATCCTTATGAAAAAAGTCCTCTTAGCCCAAGGTTTAGGGGTGAACTTGCTTTGAGAAGATATTCTAATGGAGAAGAAAGATGTATTGCATGTAAATTATGTGAAGCTGTTTGTCCTGCATTAGCAATAACTATTGAGGCAGAGCCAAGAGAAGATGGAAGCAGGAGAACAACAAGATATGATATAGATATGACTAAGTGTATTTATTGTGGTTTATGCGAAGAAGCATGTCCCGTAGATGCAATAGTTCAAGGGCCAAATTATGAATTTGCTAAAGAGACTAGACAAGAGCTTGTGTATGATAAAGCAAAACTTTTAGAAAATGGTGATAGATGGGAAACTGTTTTATCTAAAAATTTAAAGTCCGATAATAATTATAAGTAAGTTAAGGAATAATAATGGTTTCAGTTTTTTTTTATATGTTTGCTTTAATATTAGTTTTATCTTCTATTTTTGTTATTTTGGCAAAAAATCCTGTACATTCCGTTTTTTTTTTAATTTTAGCCTTTTTTAATGCCACTGGATTATTTGTACTTATGGGTGCAGAGTTTTTAGCAATGTTGCTATTAATTGTATATGTTGGGGCCGTAGCTGTTTTATTCTTATTTGTTGTTATGATGTTAAATATAGATTTTAAGTCTTTAAGAACTGGGATGATGAGAAATGCTTCTTTAGGGATTCTTGTAGGAGTAATTCTATTAGCTGAAATAATATTTTCGATATTTGGGATGCATTTTGGAGAGAACAAAAAACTTGCAGTAGAATTGAGTGTTATAGCTCCAGAAATAGAAAATACAAGATTATTAGGTAGAGTCTTGTATACCGATTATATATATTTATTTCAGACTGCGGGGTTAATATTACTTGTAGCCATGGTAGGAGCTATAGTTTTAACACATCGAAAAAGACAAAATGTAAGAAAACAAAATGTTATTAAACAAGTTTTAAGAAACCGAAATGAGTCTATTAAGGTTAATGATGTTGAAATTGGAAAAGGTGCATAAATATGATTTTCCAAATTAGTTTAATGCATTATTTAATTTTATCATCAATAATATTTACAATTGGTGTTTTCGGTGTTTTTTTAAATAGAAAAAATTTAATTATTATTCTTATGTCTATCGAAATAATTCTATTATCCATTAATATAAATTTTATAGCTTTTTCTACTCATTTAAATTTAATTATAGGACAAGTATTTGCTTTATTTATCCTTACAGTTGCAGCAGCGGAAGCAGCAATTGGTTTAGCAATATTAGTTGTATTTTTTAGGGCCAGAGGCTCAATAGCTGTAGAAGATGCTAGTAATTTGAAAGGGTAAGATGTTAATTTTATTAGTTTTTTTTCCATTAATTGGAGCTATTCTGAGTGGTTTTTTCCCTATATTTTTAGGGAAAAAAGGTGTTGTAATAATACCTACTTGTTTTTGTTTAGCATCTTTTATTTTATCAATAGTTTTGTTTTATAATGCAATTTTAGGAGATGTTTATACTATTCATTTGGCGACATGGATTAAATCTAGTTTAATAGAGGTTAATTGGGCTCTTCAATTAGATATGTTAAGCGCAATTATGTTATTTGTTGTTACGTTGGTGTCTACTCTTATACATATATATTCTATTGGGTATATGAGCCATGACCCACATCAGGCACGTTTCTTTTCATATTTGTCCTTATTTACTTTTGCAATGCTGATGCTAGTCACTTCTAATAATTTTTTACAATTATTTTTTGGCTGGGAAGGAGTTGGATTATGTTCTTATCTTTTAATTGGGTTTTGGTTTAAAAAGCAATCTGCAAATGCGGCAGCTATTAAAGCATTTTTAGTAAATAGAGTTGGTGATTTAGGGTTGATTTTAGGAATTTGTCTTATTTACTATAGTTTTAATAGTCTTGAATTTGAGAATATTTTTAATTCAGTAAGTAATATTAAAGGTCAAACTTTTTCATTTTTATACTTTAATATACCAATAATAGAATTAATATGTTTCTTATTGTTTATAGGAGCAATGGGTAAATCAGCTCAAATAATTTTACATACTTGGTTAGCGGATGCGATGGAGGGGCCAACTCCGGTTTCTGCATTAATTCATGCGGCTACTATGGTTACAGCAGGTGTATTTTTAGTAGCAAGATGCTCTTACTTATTTGAATATGCGCCTTTTGCATTGTCTTTTGTAACGATTATAGGTGCTATTACTTCAATCTTTGCTGCATATGTAGCAGTAACACAAAACGATATAAAAAAAATAATTGCTTATTCTACATGTAGCCAGTTAGGTTATATGTTTTTTGCTTGTGGAGTATCAGCGTATTCGGCAAGTATGTTTCATTTGATGACTCATGCTTTCTTTAAAGCGTTATTATTTTTAGGGGCAGGGTCTGTTATTCACGCATTATCTGATGAACAAGATATTAGAAAAATGGGAGGATTATATAAAGCTCTTCCTTATACATGTATAGGAATGTGGATAGGTTCTTTAGCTTTAGCTGGTTTGCCTCCATTTGCTGGTTTCTTTTCAAAAGATATTATATTAGAAGCAGCTTGGGGAGCACATTCAAGTATAGGTTATATAGCTTATATTTTAGGTTTGTTAGCAGCATTGTTAACCGCTTTTTATTCCTGGAAAATTTTATTTATGGTATTTCATGGAAAACCAAGAGGAGATATTTCCAAAGTACATGAATCTCCTTTAAGCATATTATTTCCTATTGGGGTATTGAGCCTAGGGGCTGTTTTATCAGGATGGTTAGGTAAGCCTATTATTGATACTCATCATGATTTTTGGAATGAAGCAATTTTAGTATTACAAAATCATAATGCTTTAGAAAATGCACATTATGTTCCAATTATCATAAAAATTTTTCCAATAATAGTAGCTTTAATAGGTATATTTTTAGCTTGGTATTTTTATATAAGAAAAACCAACGTGCCTATTTTATTAATAAATAAGTTTAGTTTTATATATAAATGTTCTTTAAATAAATTTTGGTTTGATGAGATATATGAATTTTTATTTTGTGCTCCCTTAAAAAAGCTAGGTAATATTTTATGGCAAAAAGGGGATATAGGGTTTATAGACAAATTTGGTCCTGATGGAATAGCGTTAATGTGTAGAAAGTTAGCAACAAAAATTAAAAATATTCAAACAGGCTATATATATCATTATGCATTTTCAATGTTTATAGGATTGCTTTTATTGTTTACTTGGCAATTTTTTTCTTTTTATGGGTTTAATTAAGATATGACTAATTGGCCTATTCTCTCATTAATGATTTTTATTCCATTATTTGGAGCTTTTATAATTGGATTAATTGATGGTGAAGATAAAGCTATAAATAAAAATAGTAAAATGGTGGCAATATGGACATCTTTTGTTGTTTTTATTTTATCTTTATTTATGTGGTTAGTTTTTCCTAATAATCCTGGGTTTTATTTTATAGAAGAAGTACCTATTTTCTCTTCAGTTGGAATATCTTATAGGCTTGGAATTGATGGTATATCTATGCTGTTTATAGTGCTTTCAGCTTTTTTAACACCTATTTGTATTTTAGCTAGTTGGAAATCTGTTAAAGAGAGAATTAAGGAATATATGATTTTATTCCTAATTTTAGAATCTTTGATGATAGGAACTTTTTCTGCTCTAGATTTATTATTATTTTATATATTTTTTGAAGCTTTATTAATACCTATGTTTTTGATAATAGGTATATGGGGAGGACCAAGAAGAATTTATGCCGCATTTAAATTCTTTTTTTATACCTTAGCAGGTTCTGTTTTATTTCTTATTGCTATAATTCTTATGGCATATAATTCGGGAACATTTGATGTGAGAGAATTATTAATTCATGACTTTTCCTATAATTTGCAATTAATCTTATGGCCTGCTTTATTTCTTTCTTTTGCTGTAAAAACTCCTATGTGGCCATTTCATACGTGGCTTCCAGATGCACATGTTGAAGCTCCAACTGCAGGTTCTGTAATTTTAGCTGGAGTATTATTAAAAGTAGGAGGTTATGGATTTTTAAGATTTTCGATACCAATGTTACCTAGTGCTAGTGATTATTATAGTGGTTTTGTTTTTGTTTTAGGAGTAATAGCAGTAATTTATGCTTCTTTAGTAGCTTTAATGCAGAAGGATATGAAAAAATTAATAGCTTATTCGTCTGTAGCACATATGGGATATGTTATTATAGGTCTATTTACTTTTAGACGAGAAGGAATAGATGGAGCAATTATTCAAATGCTTAGTCATGGAGTTGTATCTGCTGCTTTATTTTTATGTATAGGAGTTTTATATGATAGACAGCATTCCAGATTAATTGCTGATTATGGTGGAGTAGTTGAAAAAATGCCAAAATTTGCATTATTTTTTATGGTGTTTTTGTTGGCTTCTGTAGGTTTGCCTGGAACTAGTGGTTTTGTAGGTGAAGTGTTGGTTTTGATTGCAGCATATAAGGTCAATGCGTATTTAGCATTTTTTATTGGATTAGGAATAATATTAGGAGCTGCATATATGTTATGGCTATATAAAAGAGTAATTTTTGGAGTTGTTAAAAATAATGAAATTTTGAAATTAAAAGATTTAGAATATAGAGAGGTTTTTATATTTCTTTCTTTAGCTATAGCTGTGTTTTGGATAGGAATATATCCAGAGAGTTTTTTATTAGAATTTAGAGAAGATGTTGTTCATATGGTTGATAATTTTAATAACAAAGTATTATTAATAAATAATTAAAAATACTGGAGAATGCTTTGAATTTAATTTTAGAAAATAATGGTTTTTTTATTGCATTACCAGAAATATTTTTATCTTTATGGATATTATTATTTATTCCATTAGGAGTTTTTTCTGGTGGAGAAAATCAGGTAAGGCAATCATACTTTTCTTTATATTCTATATTAGGATTAATGGGTGCTTTTGCCTTATTAATTTCAGGAGATTATAGAGCAGCAAGAGCATTTAATGATCTAATTGTTGTAGATAGATTAGTAATTTATATGAAGTCTTTAGTATTATTGTGTGGAATATTAATTTTAATTGTTTCTGAAAAATATAGAACTATAGAAAAATTATATTTTTTTGAATATCCTGTTTTAATTCTTTTTTCTATTTTAGGAATGTTAATTATGATATCTGCAAACAATTTTATTACTTTATATATGGGCTTGGAATTACAATCTTTGTCATTATATGTACTAGCTGCATTAAAAAAAGATTCTCAAAAGTCTACAGAAGCAGGTTTAAAATACTTTATATTAGGAGCATTAGCTTCTGGTTTTTTATTATTTGGAGTCTCTCTTCTTTTTGGAATTGCAGGAACCACATCATTTACAGAACTAAGTATATATTTTTCCAAACAAAGTTTTGATTCTCCATTATTGGTTTTATCCATTGTAATGATTTTATCAGCAATTGCTTTTAAAATTTCAATAGCCCCCTTTCATATGTGGACGCCAGATGTTTATGAAGGGGCTCCTACTTCTATTACAGCTTTTTTTGCAGTTGTTCCAAAAATAGCGGCTTTCGCAATACTTATTAGAATATTGTTCATTTCCTTTATAGAAATATCTTACATATGGCAGCAAATATTATTATTAATGGCTATTCTTTCTATATTTGTAGGTTCTTTTGGGGCTTTACTTCAGGACAATATTAAAAGGCTTATGGCTTATAGTACAATTGGAAATATTGGATTTGTTTTATTAGCGTTGTCTATGGCAACACCTGTTGGTTTAGAGAGTTCTTTAATTTATATTACAATATATATTATTTCGTCTTTAGGTGTTTTTACTTTTATTTTGTCAATGGAAAAAGAACATGTGTTTTTAGATGAAATATCTAGTTTTTCTGGTATGGCAAAAAATAATCCTTTCTATGCCTTCTGTTTTGCTATTTTACTGTTATCTTTAGCTGGATTACCTCCTTTAGCTGGTTTTTTTGCTAAATTTTATGTTTTTAGAGCTGTAGTGTATGAAGGTATGATTTGGGTAGCAGTTTTAGGAGTAATAGGGAGTGTTGTTTCTGCATATTATTATCTAAAAATAGTAAAGATAATGTATTTAGACGAAGGCGAAGATTCTATAAAAATAGAGTCTAAGAATTATATAAAGTGTATTCTTGGATTCAGCGCTATAGCTATTTTATTTTTTATTTTCTATGCTGAAACTATAGTTAATTTATGTAATTATGTTAGTAAGGCAGTGGTTTTGTGATTTATGCAAAAAATATTCCTGATGTATATAACTTAATTGAATATGACATAGTGGATTCAACTATGATTACTCTTAAAGAATTAGTTAAGGAGGGAGCAAAAGTTGGGACTATAGTTTCTGCAAAAAAACAATATAATGGAAGAGGAAGACATGGAAGAAAGTGGATTTCTCCGGAAGGTAATTTGTATTTTTCATTTTTGAGGCAAGCTGAAAATAAAAAGTTTAAAAATGTTTTTGCTCCAGTTTTTATTACTGCGGTTGCTTTAGCAGAAACAATAAGTTTAATTTCTAAAAAAAAAATATTACCAATATTAAAATGGCCTAATGATGTTTTAATTAATAACTCAAAAGTAGCTGGTATATTAATTGAGAGTTTTAATAATAATGGTAATGACCTATTAAATATAGGTGTAGGTATAAATATAAAATCTAATCCTACGAATACTATATACTCAGCTACAAATTTGTATAATGAAAATATTGAAGTGCCTAGAGAAGTTGTCTTAAATTGTTTTTTTAATTGTTTATATGCTACAGAGCAGATATTTTTATCTCAAGGAATAAAAGAAATTTTTAGACTTTGGCTAAGTTATTCGTATAAAGTCGGTACTAAGATTGGGGTTAAAATTGGAGAAAATAGAATTGAAGGTTCTTTTAATGGGTTAGATAGTGATGGAAGTTTATTACTAGTAAAAGATTCAGGTGAGGAATTAACAATTTTAACAGGAGATGTTTTTTATTATGATTGATAATAATATTATGGTCGTTGATGTAGGAAATACTAATACAGTTTTTGCATTGATTAGTGCGAAGGGTATTTATAAAAAATGGAGGCTTTCCACTATAACCAATAGAACAGCAGATGAGTATAAAATTATTATTGATTCATTTTTATTAAATAAAGTTAATAAAAATACTATAACTAATATTATAATTTCTTCAGTTGTTCCTTCTGTTGTTTATGAATTAAAAACCTGTATACGTAATATTTTTTCTATAGATGCAAAAATTATTGGTACAGATATTATTCCAGATATTAATATTTTATTAAATAGGCCTGAAGAGGTAGGTACAGATAGATTAGTTAATAGTTTAGCTACTTATAAGTTGTATGGAGGAGAAAAAATTATTATTGATTTTGGTACTGCAACAACTTTTGATGTTATAGATGGTAAAGGTTCTTATTTAGGAGGTGTAATTGCTCCAGGCGTATTATTGTCTATGGATGCTTTAGATAAGGCTACAGCTAGGCTTCCTAGAATAGCTATTTCTAAGCCCAAAAATGTAATAGGAAAGAATACAGAGGAAGCAATGAAATCAGGCATTTATTGGGGTTATATTGGTTTGTTAGAAGGGATAATTAAAAAAATTAGAGAAGACAATAAATTGAAAATGTCAGTCATAGCTACGGGTGGTTTGGCTCCTTTATTTAAAGTTAATAGTGCTCAAATAGAAATTGTTGATGAAGATTTAACATTAAAAGGTATAGCTCTTTCTTGGAATTCAAAATTGACTGTATTTAATTAATGGATTTGCCAAATCCTAAATCAGATGAATTATATTTTTTGCCTTTAGGTGGTTCAGGTGAAATTGGAATGAACTTTAATATGTATGGTTCTGATGGTCAGTGGTTGATTGTAGATTGTGGAGTTACATTTGGTGATAGTAGTTATGGTTCTATTGATATTTCCATGCCAGATATTATTTCAATCGAAAAATATAAAGATAAAATTTCTGGGCTTTTGTTAACTCATGCCCATGAAGATCATATAGGAGCTGTTCATTATTTATGGCCCTATTTAAAGTGTCCAGTATACGCAACTGAATTTGCAGCTGAAATTTTACGAAGAAAATTATCAGAAGTAGGCTTAAAAGATGAAGTTGATATAAATATAGTACGCTTAAGTTCTAAATACAGAATAGGAATATTTAATATTGAAATGATTAGTATGACACATTCTATTTTAGAACCATCATCATTATTAATAGAAACTTCTGCTGGCAAAGTTTTTCATACAGGAGATTGGAAGATAGATAATAAACCTCAAATGGGAGAAGGGTTAGATAATAAAAGACTTAAGAAACTATCTAAGCAAAATGTTTTAGCCATGGTGTGTGATTCTACAAATATTTTTTTAAATGGTAATTCAGGATCTGAAGAAGATGTTATACTTCCAATAACTAAAATTATAAAAGAAAGTAAAAATAAAGTATTAGTGAGTACTTTTGCTTCAAATATAGTTAGGTTAAGAACAATTACAAAGATAGGTTTATCTTTAGGCAGAAAAGTTGCATTAGTAGGTCAATCAATGTGTAGAATGGTGGATGTAGCAAAACAATGTGGTTATTTACATGATTTGCCAGCATTTATTTCTGAAAAAAACATAAAATCAGTGGCTAGTGACAAGCTATTAGTTATATGTACGGGATCGCAAGGGGAAGAAAGAGGAGCTTTAAATAGAATAGCTAATGGGAATCATAAAGATGTTACAATTAATAAAGGAGATAAAGTAGTTTTTTCTTCAAGAGTTATTCCAGGAAATGAAGTAGCTATATCTCTTATGCAAAATAAGTTATCTGAATTAGGAGCTGATATAATAGAATCTAATGAAGAAAATTTAATACATGTGAGTGGTCATCCTGCTAAAGAAGAATTATCTGAAATGTATTCTTGGGTGAGGCCAAATACTTTAATAGCTGTACATGGAGAAGCTAGGCATATAAATGCTCATGTTAAACATGCAAAAGAACAACAAATCTCTAATGCTCTTGCAGGAAAGAATGGTTTTTTAATCAAACTTTCTCCAGGGGACCCAAGATATGTAGGTGAATTAGAATCAGGTAGGTTAGTAATAGATGGTAATGATTTGATAAGTAGAAATTCTGATGTTTTTAAAATAAGAAATAAAATGATGTATAATGGAACTGTTTTTATTGTGCTTATATTAGATAAATTTTTTCATTTATTAAAAATACCAAGCGTTATAACTGAGGGATTAATAGAAGTAACAGAGGAAGAAGATCCTACAAAAATTATTAAAGATTTTTTAATTAATGAAATTAAAGTTTATTCTAAAACTAAAAATTTTGATAAACAATACATAACTGATACATTAACAAATTCTATAAAAAGATTTATTAAAAAAGAGTATTCAAAACGACCAGTAGTAAAAGTAGAAATTGTAGTTAATTAAGTTTGAGGATTAAGATGATAGGAAAGTTAAATCATGTAGCTATTGCTGTTCCTTCGGTTAAAAATTCGGCAAAGCAATATAAAGAATTATTGGGGGCTAAAATATCTGAAGAATTAGAACTGCCTGATCAAGGTGTAAAAACTATATTTGTAGAGCTTGATAATACCAAAATTGAATTTATTGAGCCTTTGGGAAGTAATTCCCCTATAAAGAAATATTTAGATAAAAAACCATTGGGAGGAATGCACCATATTTGTTATGAAGTTAAAGATATAGAATTTGCTATCAAAAAGTTAGTTCAAAATGGAGCTATTATTTTAGGAAATGGAAAGCCAAGTATAGGAGCTCATGGTAAACCTGTAATTTTTTTACATCCAAAGAATTTTAGTGGAACTTTAATTGAATTAGAAGAGGTTAAATAATGAGTTACTTCGAGTGGTTTGTTATTTATATTGTAATATGGTGGGTTTTGTTTTTCATATTTTTGCCAATAGGTATTAGAAAATCGAATACTAAGGTTTTAGGACAAGATAGTGGGGCCCCAGAAAAGACTTATTTATGGAAAAAATTTATAGTAGTTAGTATTTTAGCTTTATTATTAACTTTAATTATAGTTTATGTGATTAATAATAATCTTATAAGCATTATTAGTTAGTACTGTTTAATATTTTTATTTTGAGGATGTAATGAGAAGAAGTAATTATTTTATGCCTACAATTAAAGAAAATCCTTCCGAGGCAAAGATCGTTTCTCATAGATTGATGCTACGATCAGGAATGATAAGACAATCATCATCTGGTATTTATTCATGGCTTCCTTTAGGATTGAGAGTTTTAAAAAGAATTGAAGGCATTATTAGACGAGAACAAGACCTTATAGCACAAGAAATTTTAATGCCTACTATTCAAGATTCAGAAATATGGAAAAAATCAGGAAGGTTTAATGGTTATGGCAAGGAAATGTTAACTTTCAAGGATAGACATGATCATGAGTTACTTTATGGACCTACTAATGAAGAGTTGATAACAGACATTTTTGCTAAAAACGTAATTAGCTATAAAAGTCTTCCCTTAAATTTATATCATATTCAATGGAAGTTTAGAGATGAAATTAGACCTAGATTTGGAGTTATGAGAGGAAGAGAATTTTTGATGAAGGATGCTTATTCATTTGATGTAGGTAAGGATAATGCAATTCTATCTTATAATAAAATGTTTTTAAATTATTTAAATATATTTAATAAAATAGGTCTTAAGGCTCTTCCTATTATAGCAGATACAGGACCGATAGGTGGAGACCTTAGTCATGAGTTTATAATACTTGCAGATAATGGTGAATCAGAAATTTATTATGATAAATCCATTTTAAATGAAGAAATTCCTAATGTTAATTATTCTGATCATGATGACATAAATAAAATAGTTTCCAAATGGACTTCATATTATACAGCATCAGATAATAAGTATAAAGAAGAAGATTTTTTTAATTCTGTAACTGAAAAAAATAGATCTGTTGGAAGAGGAATTGAAGTTGGTCATTTATTTTATTTTGGGAAAAAATATTCAGATTCTTTAAAAGCAAATATAACTTCAAAAGAAGGAAAAAATATTTCTGTTAGTATGGGGTCATATGGAATAGGAGTATCAAGATTAGTGGGTGCTGTTATAGATGTTTATAATGACGATAAAGGAATTTGTTGGCCAGAAAGTGTTGCTCCATATTTATTTGGAATAATTAATTTTAAGCAAAATGATAAAGAATGCAGTAAAGTATGTAATGAGATATATGAGAGATTAAATAATTTAGGTTTGTCAGTTTTATATGATGATAGAGATGAAAGTGCCGGAATTAAATTAGCTGAAATGGATTTGATAGGTATTCCAAATCAAATAAGAATAGGGCCGCGCGGAATTTCAAAGGGTTTAATAGAATTAGTTCATAGAAAAGATGGTAGTACTAAGGAGTTTAGTATTTCAGAATTATGTAATTATTTAGATAATTTTCTTATAGGAAACGGAATTGTTTTTTAATTTTGAATTATGGATAGCGTATAGATATTTTAGAGCAAAAAGAGATGATGGTTTTATTTCAATTATAAGTTGGTTTTCTTTAATTGGTATATCATTGGGTGTAGCTACTTTAATAATAGTAATGTCCGTTATGAATGGTTTTAGAGATGAATTGTTAACCAGAATTATAGGTTTAAATGGGCATGCAACATTATATGTAAATAATAATAACTTAAATAAAGAGGATTATGGTCAACTTAAAAGTTTATTATTTAATTTTGAAGATGTTAAAGATGTAACCTCTTTAGTGGAATCTACAGTAATGGTTTCTAAAAACAACAAAAATAGGGGTGTGCTTGTTAAAGGAATTTCCTATAGAGATTTGATTAAAAGTTCTTTATTATCAAATAGTATTAATGAAGAGTCTTTGGCATTATTTAAGCAAGAAAATTTTGTTATTATTGGAACTAGATTAGCAAAAAATTTAGGTATTACACCTGGAGATAATTTTACTTTAATATCTTCTTCTGGTGCCAGTACACCTTTTGGAGATGCTCCGTTAGCAAAGAATTTTATTCTCGCTGGTACTTTTGATATAGGAATGTATGAATATGATGCATCCGTAGTTTTTATGAAGATAAATGAATTGAGAAATTTTATTGGTGTAAATAATAATTATATAGATCTAGTAGAGATATTTTATGTAAATCCTGATTTAGCTGAAAATATTAATCAAAAAATACAAGTTTCATTGAATAAGAATAACTCTAAAAAGTATTATATAGTTCCATGGACTTCCAGGCATAAACAATTATTTAATGCTTTAGAAGTTGAGAGAAATGTAATGTTTGTTATTTTGACATTAATTATTTTAGTTGCAGCTTTTAACATAGTAAGTTCTATGATTATGTTAGTTAGAGACAAACATAGTAGTATTGCAATATTAAGAACTATGGGTATGTCAGAATCTTCAATGATGAAAGTATTTATAATGTTGGGAGCGTCTATTGGATTTTTAGGTACATTTATTGGGGCTTTAATAGGTATTTTGTTTTCAATGAATATTAGTCATATTCAAGAATTGATAGAAAAATTTTCTGGAAAAGAATTATTTGCTGCTGAAATTTATTTTCTCTCAAAGTTGCCAGCTAAAATAGACTTTAGTGAGGTAGTAATTATTTTGGTTTTATCCATTACAATTTCTTTACTTGCTACAGTGTATCCTGCATGGAGAGCTTCAAAAGTTGATCCTGTCAAAGTTTTGCGTAATGTTTAAAAATAATAAAAAAAATATTTTAAAAATTGATAGTGTTTCTCATTCTTTTATTCAAGGAAATACAATTATTGATGTGTTAAAAGATATTAATATTTCTCTCCCTTCTAATTGTATTGCAGGTTTAATTGGAGAATCTGGTGCAGGAAAGTCTACTCTACTTCAAATAGCAGGCTTATTAGAAAATCCTCAAATTGGTAAAGTTCATATAAATGAGGTCAATACATCTACTTTGAATAATTATGATAAAACACTTATAAGAAGAAATAATATTGGGTTTGTATACCAAAAAATTCATCTTTTGCCTGAATTTAATGCCTTAGAAAACGTTATTATACCTCAAAAGTTATTAAATGTTAAAAGTGTTGAGGCAAAGGAAAAAGCTATTTCTTTGTTATCTATGATGCAATTAAATAATAGATTACTTCATAGACCTTCGAGTTTATCGGGAGGTGAACAGCAAAGAGTAGCCATTGCAAGGGCGCTTGTTAATGAACCTGATTTAGTCATTGCTGATGAACCGACTGGCAATCTAGATAATAATTCTGCTAAAACTGTAATTCAATTGTTATTTAATAGTTTGCGTGAGACTAATTCAACTGCTTTAATAGCTACCCACAATAGAGAATTAGCAAAAAAAATGGATATGCTTTTTAAGATTGAAAAAGGTAAAATTATTAAATTATAATAATTATATAATTCCTTTATTTTAAATTTATGTATAGAATTTATTTATGAAAATAAATCAAAATTTTGTGCATTTAAGAAGTAGATCTTCTTATTCTTTAGCTGAAGGTGCAATAAAGATTAATGATTTAATTGATCTTGCAGTTGCAAATAATATGCCGGCACTTACCTTAACTGATAATGGTAATTTATTTGGAGCTTTAGAGTTTTCAATAGCAGCAGTAAAAAAAGGTATTCAACCAATAATTGGATCTATTATAGATTTGGAAACATTAGAAGCTGATTGCGGCAAAAATATTAATACTATTTTAAATCCTAAAATAGTACTTATTGCACAAAATGAAACAGGATGGAAAAATTTATCTATTCTAGTAACAAAAAGCTTCTTAGATAGTGATGACTCTAATCAAAGACCGCTTAAGTTAAAAGAAATTTTTCAATATTCTAAAGGTTTAATATGTTTATTAGGAGGTGTTTATGGGCCAGTAGGTTATTTTCTCTTGAAAAATAATTATGATGAAGCGCATAAAGTTTCAAATTTATTTAAAAACAATTTTCATGATAGAGTGTTTATGGAAATAATGCGTCATGGCTTAGAAGAAGAAAAATTTACAGAAAATAGTTTTGTTTCTATCTCTTCTGATCTTGATATCCCTTTGGTAGCAACTAATAATATTTATTTTAATAAAGCTAGTATGTATGAAGCACATGATTGCTTAATGTGTATTTCTCAAGGAGTAACTTTAAGTAACTCTGAAAGATTTAGAATCAATAATTCTCACTACTTTAAAAGTATTACGGAAATGGTAGATTCTTTTTCCGATATTCCAGTAGCAATTGATAATTCAATATTAATAGCAAAAAAATGCTCTTTGTTATTAGAAGAATGCGCTCCATCATTACCAAGTTATCCAAAAAATATAACAACTTCTGAACATGAAGTTTTAATTAAAGATGCAGAGCTAGGTTTAAGTAAAAGACTAGGTGATAATACATCGTCCATAAATAGCTCTGTAAATAATGTTTATTTAGACAGATTAAAATATGAATTAAATACTATAGAAAAAATGGGGTTTTCAGGATATTTTTTAATAGTTGCTGAATTTGTAAATTGGGCTAAGGATAATGATATACCTGTTGGACCAGGAAGAGGTTCTGGAGCTGGATCTGTTGTCGCATGGGCTCTTGGAATTACTAATTTAGATCCTATAAAGTTTAATTTGCTTTTTGAAAGATTCTTAAATCCAGAAAGAATTTCTATGCCAGATTTTGATATTGATTTTTGTCAAATAAAGAGAGATGAAGTTATAGAACATGTTAAAGATACATATGGACAAGATAGAGTTGCTCAAATTATTACTTTTGGTTCTTTGCAGGCTAGAGGTGTATTAAGAGATGTAGGAAGAGTATTAGAAATTCCTTATAGCCAAGTAGATGAACTTTGTAGGTTAATTCCTATCATTCCAGGAACAACAATATCTCTTAAGGAAGCTATAAATAATGAGCCTAGATTAGCGGCTGCAAAAGAGTCTGGTGAAGAAATTTTGCAATTATTTGAAATTTCTGAAAAATTAGAGGGTTTGCATAGAAATGCTTCTACTCATGCAGCAGGAGTGGTTATAGGAAATAAGTCATTAGTTGAAATTTTACCTTTATATAAGGATGTTAAAGCCAATTTACCTGCAACGCAGTTTAATATGAAATATACTGAACTTTCAGGTTTAGTAAAATTTGATTTTTTAGGACTAAAAACATTATCAATTTTAGACATGGCATCAAAACTATTAAGAAAGTCTGATAAAGAATTTCACTTAGACAAAATTCCTTTAGATGATTCTTCAACATTTAAATTAATTAGTTCTGCAAAAACAATAGGAGTCTTTCAGCTAGAAAGTGAAGGAATGAAAGATGTTTTGCAAAAATTAAAACCTGACTGTTTTGAAGATATTATAGCTGTAGTAGCTCTTTATAGACCAGGTCCCATGGAGAATATACCATCATTTATTGATAGAAAACATGGTAAAGAAGATGTTGCAGTACTACATCCACTTTTAGAAGATATTTTAAAAGAAACTTATGGAATAATGATATATCAGGAGCAAGTTATGGAAATTGCTCAACAATTATCTGGTTATACACTAGGTGAGGCTGATTTACTTAGAAGGGCTATGGGAAAGAAAATTAAGTCAGAAATGGATGCTCAGAAAGAAAATTTTGTAAGTGGCGCTAAATCTAATGGTATCAATAAAGAAATTTCTTCTAAGATATTTGAATTAATTTCTCCTTTCGCTGGGTATGCTTTTAACAAGAGTCATGCAGCTGCGTATGCTTTAATTGCTTATCAAACTGCATGGTTTAAGGCTAATCATCCGGAAATATTTTTAGCTTCTTTAATGACTTTTGATTCTGATAATTCAGAAAAGGTGGCAGTTTGCAGAAATGAACTTTCTAGACTTAAAATAAATATTTTAGGTCCTGATATTAATTTTTCAGAAGTTAATTATTCTATTGAGAAAGGAAAAGATGCTCATATCTCTATCAGAACAGGTCTTTGTAGTATTAAGAATATTGGTAACAAAGCATTAAATACAATAGTAGAAGATAGGTTATTAAATGGAAAGTATAAGAGTTTATTATTATTTTCTAGTAGAATTGGAAAAGATATATTAGGAAAGTCGCACTATGAATTTCTTGCGTCATCAGGCGCTTTTGACTCAATATCAAAAAATAGAAAGCAAGCTTTTATGTCTGCTGAAATTTTATCTGATTTAGCATCTTCTGTTTCAGAGGAAAAAAATGTCAAGCAAGGAAATATATTTGATAATAAAGTTGATCTAAATGAAATATGGAAATTACCTAATATCAGTGATTGGGAATTTAAGCAAAGATTAGAGAATGAGCGAAGTTCATTAGGTTTTTACTTTTCTGGTCATCCCTTAAAATATTATGAAAATTTTACTCAGCTATTAGATTTAAAAAATATATCTAACTTTAATAATACACCAGAAATTTTAATTAACACTATAGGGGTTGTGTTTCAAGTGAATGAGAGGTCCTCAAGAAAGGGAAGATTTATGAGAGTTTTATTGTCTGGTTATGATAATTTGTTTGAGGTGACTGTCTATAATGAAATTTATCATGACAAAAAACAATTACTTGTTACAGGCAAGGAAGTTTTTATGAAATTAATTATGATTGAGGATGATAATGGAATAAAAAGATTTATTGTAAAAGAATTAGATAGCATAACTAACAAAATTGAAGAATATGTTTTAGGTTTTAATATTTCTTTAGAAAGTAATATTAATGCAAAGGAGTTTTTTAAGTTAATTAATAACCATTTTATACAGGGGTTAGATTGTAAACAAAAAAATTTAGTGTTTAACTTGCCTTTAAATATTAATGATGAGGCTATAGTAAATATCTATAAATCTATAAATTCAATTGTTCCTTTTTATAACTCTATTAAGACATTTAAGGGTGTTAAAAGTATAGACCCTTTCAAAAAAATATAGATAAAATTATTTTTATACTTGCTCAAAATGAATTTGGGTTGTAAAACAAACAAAAATTTCGCACATGAATATGGTTAGTTTTTTTAACCTTCCGGTGCTGTTTATAAACAGCTCAATTTTCATGGCGGTGTAACCGGATAAAGGAGAATGCATATGACTATGCCAACTTTTACTATGAAGGAATTATTAGAAGCTGGAATTCATTTTGGTCACCAAACAAATAGATGGAATCCTAAAATGGAACCCTTTTTATTTGGTGAAAGGAATGGAATTCATATAATTGATTTACAACAAACTGTTCCTTTAATAATTGAAGCTTTAGGGGTTCTTAAAGATGTAGCTGCAAATGGTGGTAGAATATTATTTGTAGGTACTAAAAGGCAAGCTCAAAAAATTATTTCAGAATCAGCAATTAACTGTGGTCAATATTATATGAACCATAGATGGTTAGGCGGGACATTAACTAATTGGACAACTATTTCAAAATCAATAGATAGATTAAAAAGTTATGATGAATTGTTACTGAAAGAAGATTCTGGTTTAACTAAAAAAGAAATTGTTGGAATTCAAAGACAAAAAAATAAATTAGAAGCTTCTTTGGGTGGTATTAAAGATATGAGTAGAGTCCCTGATGCAATATTTGTTATCGATACTAATAAGGAACATATTGCGATAAAGGAAGCTAATGTATTAAAAATTCCAGTTATAGCTATAATAGATTCTAATAGTAACCCTGTAGGAGTAGATTATCCTATACCTGGAAATGATGATGCTACTAGAGCGATTTCATTGTATTGCAAATTAGCTTCAGAGGCTGTTCTTGATGGGTTAAAAGATACTTTTAAATCCTCTGGTGGTGATGTAGGTGCTTCTGCAGAAGGTTTAGTAGAAGAAAACATCAATGTAAAAATAAACCCTAAAGATGAGAACAATAAATTAACAAATCAAGAGGGTAATAAGTCTAAGGATACTAAAAGCAAAAACAAAAACATTTCTTTTAAACAAAATATTAAGGTTGAAAATGCTGCAGATAAGTCTAAAACAGTAAAGGATAGTGATAGTGTTACAGATGGCCAAAATAAAGATAAAAATAAAGTCTTAGGGGAAAAGAATAAAGTTGAAAATACTAAATTAAAAGAAAATGATGCAAATACTTCTGTAGATAATAAAAGTAAATCTGTAAAAAAGAATCCTAAAAGCAAAAAAGCGAATGAAGAAGGCAAGGGGTAATATATGTCTGCGATAAATGCGGCTTTAGTTAAAGAGTTAAGGGATAAAACTGGAGCAGGAATGATGGATTGTAAGAAAGCTTTAGTTGAAACAAAAGGTAATGTTGAAGAAGCTATTGATTGGTTAAGAAAAAAAGGTATTTCAGGAGCTGACAAGAAGTCATCCAGGGTTGCTGCAGAAGGTGTTATTGCTATTTCTTCTTCTGAAAATAGTATTTCATTATTAGAAATAAATTCGGAGACAGATTTTGTTTCTAAGAATCCTGATTTTCAAAATTTTGTTAGAAATGTTTCAAATATAGCATTAAATTCTGGCACCGATATAGAGGCTTTAAAAAATGCAAATTATGATGGTAATAAAAGCGTTTCTCAAGTGCTAACTGAATTAATTGCAAAAATTGGGGAAAACATTGTTTTACGTAGAGCTAATTTAATTAAAAGTGATAATTCAGTTTTTTCTCATTATATACATGGGCAAGTAGCAGAGGGAATGGGTAAAATTGGAGTAGTAATTAGTATAGAAAGTAATGGAGATAAAACTAAAATTCATAATTTTGGTAAACAATTATCTATGCATATAGCTGCTGCTAAGCCAATTGCGGTTAGTGCTGAAGATGTGGATAAAAATATTATTGATAGAGAAAGAAATATTTTGATTGAGCAAGCTAAGGATTCTGGTAAATCTGATAACATAATTGAAAAAATGGTAGAAGGAAGAATTTCTAAGTTTTTTTCAGATATTACACTCTTAGATCAAATATGGGTTATAGATGGGGAGAGGAAAGTGTCCAAAATTATTAAAGATACTGAAAAAGAATTGAATTGTAATATTAAGATAAATGAATTTAAATGCTATATTTTAGGTGAAGGAATAGATGTAGAAAAGAAAGATTTTGCTAAAGAAGTTACTGAACAAGTTAATAATTAGTAAGGCGGAGGTAAATAAAAATATTAAATTCTGGAAAATCTATAAACGGTAAATTATTTGATAGGATTATGATCAAACTTTCTGGAGAGGCTTTACTAGGTAATAGAGAATTTGGTATAGATTCTAAGGTTGTTGATAGAATTGCATCAGATATATCAGAAATTTCAAAGTTAAATATTCAAATTTGTATAGTTGTAGGTGGTGGTAATATTTATAGAGGAATAGCAGGTGCATCTCAAGGAGTAGAGAGAGGAACCGCGGATAGTATGGGAATGCTTGCTACAGTGATAAATTCTATGGCTATTCAAAATTCTATTGAAAAACATAATATAGCATCTAGAGTTTTGTCAGCTGTTCCTATGCAGACAGTATGTGAGCCTTTTATTCGAAGACGCGCACATAGACATTTGGAAAAAGGTAGAATAGTTATTTTTGCAGGAGGCACTGGAAACCCTTATTTTACAACAGATACTGCAGCGGCTTTAAGAGCCGCTGAAATGAATTGTTCTGTTTTAATGAAAGGAACAAAAGTTGATGGTGTATATACAAAAGATCCAATTGATTTCCCTGATGCTAAAAGGTATGAAAAAATTTCTTACACTGATGTGCTTTCAAACAATCTAGGAATAATGGATGCTTCGGCTATTTCATTAGCTAGAGATAATAATATACCTATTTTAGTTTTTTCAATTAATAATAAAAAGGCAATATCTTCGGTTGTAAAAGGTAAAGGTATTAGTACTATAATATCAGCATAGATTAGGAGTATATTATGATTGAATTAGATCTAGAAGATTTGAGTAGAAGAATGAATTCTTCAATTGATGTGTTGAAAAATGAATTTTCAGGAATTAGGACTGGAAGAGCAAGTGCTAATATGTTTGAAAATATTATTGTTAATGCGTACGGTCAAAATATGAAACTTAGAGATTTAGCGTCTGTATCTATTCCTGAGGCAAGATTAGTTGCAATTCAAGTTTGGGATACAAATAATGTAAGTTTAATAGAAAAAGGAATACATGAATCTGGTTTAAATCTTAATCCACAAACAGAGGGGAATATCATTAGAATTATTATGCCAGAATTAACTGAAGAGAGAAGGTTTGAATTGGCTAAAACAGTGTCTAAATATACCGAGAATTGTAGAATATCTGTTAGGAATGTGCGACAAGATGGTATGAATTTATTAAAGAGAGGTCTTCAAGAAAATTTATATACGGAAGATGAATATAGAAATCTTGCAGATGAAATTCAGAATATTACTGATGCAGTAATAAAAGATATAGAAGGTCTTTCTAGTCATAAAACGGAAGAAATTAAAAAGGTTTAAATTAGGAGGATAAATTGTACCCTTCTCATGTAGCAATTATTATGGATGGTAATGGTAGATGGGCAATTGAAAAAGGTTTACCAAGAATCGCTGGGCATAAAGCAGGTGTAAATACACTCAAAAACATTGTTAAAAAGTCTTCAGAAATAAAAATAAAATTTTTGACTCTCTATGCATTTTCTTCGGAGAATTGGAATAGACCAGAGTCAGAAATATCTGATTTGATGGAATTATTAAAATTATATTTAAATAATGAGGCAAAACAATTGTTAAAAAATGATGTTAAGCTCATAGTTATAGGTAGAAGAGATAGATTAGAGGCTTCTATAATAGAGAAAATTAACTATTTAGAAGAAAAAAGTAAAAATAATAAAGGGCTAAATTTAGTTATTGCATTAGACTATGGAGGAAGAGAAGATATTCGCCAGGCATTTATTAAAATATTAAATAATTATAATAATGAAAGTGATATTTCATTAGAATTGATTGGTAAAAATTTAATGACTAAGAATATTCCAGATCCAGATTTAATTATTAGGACTAGTGGAGAATATAGAATTAGTAATTTTCTTTTATGGCAATCAGCCTATTCAGAATATGTTTTTGTAAAGTGTTACTGGCCTGAATTTAATAATGATGAGTACCTAAAGGCATTAGAAGAATTTAAATCAAGAGAAAGAAGATTTGGAAGTTTAAATGAGTAATGTTTTTAATAGCACTGATTTCTTTAAAAGAATAATATCTTCATTATTTTTAATTTTAATAGCAGCTATTAGTTTGTTTACAAATAATATTATCTTAATTCTTACCTTGATATTTATTATAATAGTTTTGACTTATGAATGGGTAGTGATTACAGAAAATATAAAAAGTAGTTTATTGTTATTTAGTAGAATTTTAGTTAATATTTCCTTTTTTTCTTTAAGTTTATTTGATTTAAGGTTTTCTATTTTATTTATATTATTAATTACTATTTTAAATAGTTTTGGTAAAAAATATAGCAAAATCAACCAAGTTTATGTGTATATTGGTCCTTTATATATATGTGTGCCATTAATATTGTTTTATGCACTATATATTTCTTCTGAATTTGGTCGTGATTTAATTGTGTGGGGTTTGTTAGTTGTTTGGTTTACAGATATTTTTGCCTATTTAGGAGGCAACCTTTTAAAGGGAAAAAAAATGTTTTCAACTGTATCAGCTAATAAAACTTGGTCCGGATTTATATGTGGTTTATTAGGTGCCACGTTAATATCTGTAATTTTATTTACTTTGAAAAATGAAAGTATAATAGTTGCAATTTTATTTGGAGTTTTTATTTCTCTTGTGGCACAAGTAGGAGATTTTTTTGAAAGTTATATAAAACGTCAACACTCTATCAAAAACTCAAGCAACTTGATACCAGGTCATGGTGGAATGCTTGATAGACTTGATAGTACTCTTTTTGCTTTTATTTTTATTTATCTTGGAAATATTTGGGTTAATTAATGAATAATAATAAGAGAAGTATTTCTATTTTTGGAGTTACTGGTTCAGTTGGTAAAGCAACTCAGGCAGTGTTAAAAAATCATTTAGATGATTTTGAAGTAGATACTATTGTTGCAAAAAGTAATTTTAAAGATTTGATTAAGTCTGCTAAATTATTACACCCTAAGTTAGTTGTAATTGCTGAAAGTTGTTTTTATGAAGATATTAAACAATCTTTAAATAAATATGATATCGAAGTAGCTTCAGGAGAAAAAGCAATTTTGGAAGCTTCTAAGAGGAAAGTAGATATTTTTATTGCTGCAATAATGGGTTATTCTGGTTTATACACTACTTATTCTTGTATTCCTTATGTTAAATCTATTGCATTAGCAAATAAAGAGTCATTGGTCTGTGCAGGAAGTTTAATTATGGACGCAGCAAAAATTTATAATTGTAAAATTATTCCAATTGATTCTGAGCATAATACTTTATTTCAATTATTAGATGAATCAAGTCAAAGCTATTTAAAAAAAATTATTATTACTGCTTCTGGCGGACCTTTCTTAAATTTACAAAAAGAAGATTTAGAACATGTTACACCTGAGAACGCAATTAAGCATCCTATATGGAAAATGGGAGCAAAAATTAGTGTAGATTCTGCTACTTTAATGAACAAGGGTCTAGAATTAATTGAGGCTGCATATTTATTTAATATAGATACGTCTAAAATAGATATATTAATACATCCACAATCTATTATTCATGCATTTATAGAATATATAGATGGTATTATGAAGGCAGGAATGTATGATCCTGATATGAAAATTCCAATAGCTTATGCATTGCATTATCCAAATAGGAAAATAAATAATTCTAAAAAAATAAATTTAACACTTATTAAAAATTTAAACTTTCAAGAAATAAATAAATCTTTATTTAATTCAGTAGATATTTGTCGTTCTGCATTTAAATCTGGTCCTTCATATTTAATAGCTTTAAATGCTTCTAATGAAGTTGCAGTAAATGCATTTTTAAATAAAAGAATTACTTTTAATAATATTACAGTAATAATAGAAAAAGTGTTATCTAATAATTTTCAAACAAAAATATCTAGAATTAATGATATTATAGAAGTTGATAAAAAGGCAAGAAGTATAGCTGATAGTTATATAAATAAAGGTTCTTTATAATGGTTATTTTTTGGTTTTTAATATTATTAACAGTAATAGTTTTTGTGCATGAAATGGGCCATTATGTAATAGCTAGGATTAATGGAGTTAAAGTAGATGTGTTTTCTATAGGTTTTGGTCAAGAACTGTTTGGCTGGAATGATAAACTTGGTACTCGGTGGAAAGTTTGTGTTATTCCATTAGGTGGTTATGTAAAATTTTTTGGTGACGCAAATTTAGCTAGTTCATTAAGTGATGAAAATATACAAAAACTTGATAAAAAAGATTTATATAAAACTTTTATTAGTAAATCACTGTTACAAAAATTTGCAATAGTATTTGCTGGGCCATTAGCTAATTTTATTTTTGCAATTATTGTTTTTTTCTTAATATTTATAGTTAATGGAGTTGTAAAGGATGTTACAGTTTTAAATGATGTTGATAAGGTTGTTAAGGGCTCACCTGCATATAAGTCAGGATTTATTAAAGATGATATTATTATTAAAATTGATGATATAAATACAAATAATTTTACTGATATTAAAGAGATTGTGGAAAAAAATCCAAATAATGAATTATCTTTTACAATTATTAGGTATGGTAAGGAAAAAATTTTATTAGTTACTCCAGAAATAAAAGAAATTGTTAATTCTGAAGGAGAGAAAAGTTATGTTGGTAGAATAGGTATAAGTCCTAAATTTCAGGTTATTTATGAAAATATTGGTTTTTTAGGATCTATTAAAAAAGCATTTTTAGACACTTATATTTTTACGATTAAAACTTTTCAGGGTATTTCAGAAATTTTATTGGGAAAGAGAAGTGCTTCAGAATTAGGTGGCCCGATAATGATAGCTAATGTAGCAGGAGAGGCCGCAGATAAAGGGATAGAAACTTTTTTATTTATTATGGCAATTATTTCAATAAATTTAGGATTAATTAATTTATTTCCAATTCCTCTTCTAGATGGAGGGCATTTGTTTTTGTTTGTAATTCAAGCAGTAAAAGGTTCTCCTATTAATGAGAATTTTTTAAAGTATTATTCTATGTTGGGTTTAGTAATTTTAATGGGGCTTATGATTCTGGTATTTTATAATGATTTATTTAAGTTGTTTAATTAAGTATAATAAATCATAATAAGTTAATTTTATAAGGTTAAATATGTTGAATAAAGTATTTTTATTTTTTTTACTCTTTATAGTTTTTTTAGGTAAAGTTGTTGCACAAGACTATATAAAGAAGATTGTTATAGAAGGAAATCAAAGAGTTGAGGTAGAAACTATCAATTCATATTTAGGTATTAAACCTGGTGATATTTTTGAACAAGAATCTTTAAACAGTTCTTTAAAAAATTTATTTGCTTCAGGTTTGTTTTCTGATGTTAAGATTAATAGACAAGATTCGACATTAATTATTAGAGTTTTAGAGAATCCAATAATAAATCGAGTTGTTTTTGAAGGAAATAAAGACCTGGATGATGAAGAATTGCAAACAGAAATTAGAATTAAATCCAGATCTTTGTTTACACGTACTAGAGTTCAAACAGATATAGATAGAATTTTGAACTTATATAAAAGTAATGGAAATTTCTCTGCAAAAGTTAATCCAAAGGTTATTAGTTTGCCACAGAATAGAGTGGATATTATATTTGAAATTGAAGAAGGAGAAACTACGGTAATTGGTTCAATCACTTTTAATGGTAACACTGAATTTTCTGATAGACGTTTGAGAGATATAATAATAACTAGACAAACTAGATGGTATTCTATTTTGTCTTCTAGTGATAAATATGATCCTGATCAAATATCGGCTGATAATGACTTGTTAAGAAATCATTACAAGAATAATGGTTTTGCAGATATAGAAGTTAAATCTGGTGTTGCTCAATTAGATAAATCTAAATCAAGTTTTAATATAATATTTAACATAGTTGAAGGAGTTCAGTATGAGTTTGGCAAAATTGTAATAGTTACGGATAATAACGATATAGAATTAAGTGAACTAAGTTCTATATTGCCTATAGAGGAAGGGGATATTTATAGTTCAAATAAAATTGAAGAAAGTATAAAATTAATAAATAAGAGTGTTGCTTCGCAAGGCTTTCCTTTTACTGAAACTATTCCTGAAGTAGATAGAGTCAAAGATACTAATAAAATATCTATAGTTTTAAGAATTAATGAGGCTCCAAAAAAATATATAAATAGGATTTATATTACAGGAAATAATAGAACCTTAGATTCTGTTATTAGGAGAAATATGAGAGTTTCAGAAGGTGATGCATATGTACCTGGTTTGATAGCCAGGTCTAAGACTTTAATAGGAAATTTAGGATTCTTTTCAAAACTTGATATTAAAGAGGTTCCAACAGAAAAATATGGTTATTCAGATTTGAGAGTCTCAGTTGTTGAACAGTCAACAGGACAACTTTCTTTTGGAGGGGGTTATTCAAGTCAACTTGGTGGGATGTTAAATGTTGGAATTTCTGAGAAGAATTTTTTAGGAAGAGGTCAGACACTTGATCTTAATGTTAGACTATCTGAAAGAGAAACAGATTATAATGCAGGGTTTATGGAGCCAGCATTTATGAATAGAGATATTCAGGCTTCAGCAAACTTATTTAATAATGAGATGGATTATAAAGAGAGTAGCTATACGCTAGAAAGAGAAGGTTTTTCCTTTAATACTTCATTTAGCTTGTCTGAATATCTCCATCAAAGTCTAGGATATAGTTTTGAAGAAAGAGATTTAACACCTGGAGCATTAGCATCAGCTTCCATTATAGCTGAAAAAGGTACAACCGCTATTTCTATGTTATCTACTTCATTAACCTATAATAGTCTAGATAGTAATCTTAATCCTACTGAAGGATATAAAATTACTGGGGGTAGTTCTTTTGCTGGTATAGGTGGTGATAAAAATTTTTTAAAATTATATAATAATGCTAATTATTATGAATCTCTTAATGATGATTTAGTAATTTTAGATTTTGGATATACTTTGGGTATTGTTACAGGATTGGGAGAGGATATTTTAATTTCTGATCGTTTCTTTTTAGGAGACTCAAGGTTTAGAGGTTTTGAACAAGCAGGTATAGGTCCTCGTGATGTAGTTAGCGGAGATTCTTTAGGAGGAAATATATCTTATACGGGTAGTGTAAAAGCAAGTTTTGGTGTTGGGCTTCCACCAGAAATAGGCGTAAAAGGTATTATTTTTACAACATTTGGAACTTTAACTGATATTGATAAAGCTACGGGTGCTTATCATGATGATAGTTCTTTAAGGTTGTCATCTGGAATGGGAGTATCTTGGGCTTCGCCTTTTGGTCCAATTAGTGTTATGTTTTCTCATGCATTGCTAAAAGAAGATTACGATAAAACTGAGTCAATTTCATTTGGTATAGGAACTAATTTTTAAAAATAGTATAAAAAAGGAGATATTATGAAATTTTTATTAAAAATCATTTTTTTAGTTAATTTGTTATTGATTTTTTCAACAGTAGCTTTTTCTCAAGAAGATTCTACTGAAAGTGTTGAAGTTGAAAAGGATAATTTATCAGTCAGTGGGCAAGAATTTCCTATTTCTGTAGTAGACATGCAATTTATAGTATCAAAATCTACAGCTGCAGTAAAAGTAAGAGAGTATTTAGAGAATATGAAGTCAAAATTTGGGGCAGAGATTAAAGATGAAGAAGAAGTTTTAAAACAAATGCAGGAAGAATTAGGCAGTCAACGTTCTATATTACCACCAGATGAATTTTCAGCTATGGAAAATGACTTTAGGAAAAAAGTAGAGAAATTACAGAAAACTGTAGCTGACAAAAATCAACTTTTAGAGAATATGCTATCTCAGAGTATAAATATTATTCAAACAGAGGCTATTAAAATTATTACTAATATTGGACGTGAGAAAGGTTTAGCCCTTGTATTGGATACTAGTAGTGTAGTAATAGCAGCAGATTCTATTAATATTTCTAAAATTGTAATTGAAAGGTTAAATACTAATTTAGAAGAAGTAGATATGAGTAAAATTATGGAATCATTAAAATAAGATTATTAACCGGTTAGAAACAAATATGTTGCATAATAGTTTTCATAAAGTAATGGGTCCTTATTCAATTGCAAATTTAGCTAGTTTAGTAAAAGCTAAAGTATATAATAATGACCCTAAGGCTTTAATTAAAGGAGCAGCAGATATAGATAATGCTTCTGAAGGATATATAACTTTTATTAGCATAAAAAAAACATTAAATAAATTAAAGAAAAGCAATGCTTCAGCTTGTTTAATAAATAAATATGACCCAGATTATTTTTCTAATAATATGGTTTATTTAGAAGTAAGTGACCCACACGCTGCGTTTGCTTTGATTTCTCAAAAATTTTATCCAACAGAATCTGTAATTCCTAAAATTAGTAAAAATTGCGAAATATCAGATAAGAGTAATTATAATAATTCTATTAGAGTCGACTCGTATAGTGTTATTGAGGAAAAAGTTACTATAGGAAGTAATGTATGGATAGGAAGTAATTGTTATATTGGTAAAGGAGTAATTATAGGGGATGGAACAAGGGTATTATCTAACACATCAATAGAATGTGCAGAAATAGGTAAAAATGTTTTAATTTATAGTGGAGTTAGAATAGGACAAAAAGGCTTTGGTTTTGCACCAACTAAATCAGGTCATGTTCCAATTCCTCAGTTAGGAATTGTAAAAATAGAGGATAACGTAGAAATAGGAGCAAATTCATGTGTAGATAGAGGGAGTTATGGGGATACTATAATAGGTAAAGGAACCTTTATTGATAATTTAGTGCATATTGCGCATAATGTAAAAATTGGTAAATATTGTGCTATTGCTGGACAAGTAGGAATAGCAGGGAGTGCAGTTATAGATGATTATTGTATGTTTGGAGGACAAGTGGGGATAGGGGGTCATATTAATGTTGGAAAAGCTGTTCAAGCTGGAGGTCAATCTGGTATAACGAAGAGTGTAAAAGCTGGGTCAAAAGTTAGTGGTACACCTGCTGTATCATTGAATGATTATCATAGACAGGCAATATTACTTAATAAATTAACAAAAAGTAAGGGTTAATATGCGATGACAAAAGAAACTTCTTCAAATAACTTAGAGGCATTAGATATAGAAAATATTCTACAAATGCTACCACATCGTTACCCAATGCTAATGATTGATAAAGTAACAAATATTAAGCTTGGACACGCAGCTTTAGGAATTAAAAACGTAACGGCTAATGAACAATATTTTGTTGGGCACTTTCCTAAAAGAATGATTATGCCAGGAGTTCTTATGATAGAAGCAATGGCACAAACTTGTGCTGTATTAGTTATAAAAACAATAGGAAAAAAGGCAGAAGGAATTCTTGTATACTTTATGTCTGTTGATGGAGCAAAATTTCGAAAACCAGTAGTTCCTGGTGATCAGCTTAATATTAAAGTAGTTAAAGAACAACATAGAGGAAATGTATGGAAATTTACTTGTAATTGTTTTGTTGAAGACGTAAAAGTTTCTGAAGCAATAATAACAGCAATGATATCAGAAAAAAATGAATAACATACACCCAACTGCTATAATTGACCCTTCTGCTAAATTGGATAGTACTGTAAGTGTTGGAGCTTACTCTATTATTGGTCCTAACGTAAAAATTGATAAGGATACAGAATTAAAATCTAATGTTATTATTTCAGGGTATACTGCTATTGGTAAATCTTGTATAATATATCCTTTTTCAGTTTTAGGAAATCCTCCACAAGATTTGAAATTTAGTGGAGAAAAATCTGATCTTATTATTGGTGATAATAATGTTATTAGAGAACATGTTACTATGAATCCAGGAACTAAAGGTGGTGGATTAATAACTAAACTTGGTAATAATTGTTTAATAATGATTGGAGCTCATATTGCTCATGATTGTATGATTGGAAACAATGTCATATTGGCTAATAATGCTTCTTTAGCCGGACATGTGATAGTTGATGATTATGCTATTTTAGGAGGTTTAAGTGGTGTTCATCAATTTTGCAGGGTTGGCTGTCATGCAATGGTAGGAGGGCTATCAGCTGTTGAAAATGATGTTATTCCCTATGGTTCTGTAGTAGGTAATAGAGCTTACTTATCTGGATTAAATATTATTGGTTTAAAACGAAGAGGTTTTTCAAGAGAAGTAATTCATGACTTAAGAAAAGCATACAGATTATTATTTGCACCAGAAGGTACAATTCAAGAAAGACTTAAAGATGTTTCTGATGAATTTAATAAAAATGAACCTGTTATGGATATAGTAAAATTTATTGGAGGAAATGCTAGTCGTGCAATCTGCCAACCAAAAAATGGAAATAAAAGCTCGTAAAGTTGCTATTATAGCTGGTGATGGTGATATACCTATTCAATTAATAGATGAATGTATAAAGCAAAAAAGAGAGTATTTAATATTAGTCATTAAAGGTCATGGTAATGAATTAATGAAGAAATATAACTCTGATTTTGATCTTAGTTTATCTAAAATTGGAAAAGCAATTAAATTTGCACGATTTAAAGATGTGACTGATGTAATTATGGTAGGCAGTATAAGAAGACCTTCATTAATAAATATGATTCCTGATTTATGGACTGCCAAATTTTTAACAAAATTAAAATCTAAAATGCAAGGTGATAATAGTATTTTATCATTATTGGCTAAGGAATTAGAATTAGAAGGTTTTAATATTCTAGCTCCAGAAGATATTTTACCGAAATTATTATGTCCGAAAGGTATTATAAGTAAATTAAAACCTAATTCTCAACAAAAGAAAGATATATTAAAAGGATTCGAGATAGCTAAGCAATTAGGTAAATTTGATATTGGGCAATCGTTAGTAATTCAAAATGGCTTAGTATTAGCTGTAGAAGGTGCTGAAGGTACAGACAAAATGATATTAAGGTCTAAAGCTCTTAAAAAAGAAGATAAAGGTGCAATATTTGTTAAAGTTATAAAGCCTAATCAAGATGAAAGAATTGATAGACCGGTAATAGGTATTGATACTATAAAATCTATAGATAAAGCAGGCATAGATGGTATAGCTGTTGAAGGAAATGCAGTATTTATTCTTAATAATGAGGAAGTAATTAAGTATGCTAATAATAAAAAATTATTTATTGTTGGGGTATAATCTTAAATAATGAAAAAAAATATACGTATTTTTATAATAGCTGGGGAAAAATCTGGAGATGAGTTAGGGGGAGCATTAATACATGAATTAAAAAAGATTTATAATAATATAGAATTTTTAGGTATTGGTGGTAATAAAATGATTTCTCAAGGTTTAAACTCTATTATTAATATGAAATTATTATCAATAATGGGTATTACTGAAGTTTTATTAAAAATACCAAGGATATTAAAGCTATTAAAATTGACAGAAAAAGAAATTTTAAAATTTAATCCTGATATATTGATTACAATTGATTCTCCAGGTTTTAACCTTAGACTGCAAAATAAGTTAAAATATATAGATATGAAAAGAGTGCATTATGTAGCTCCTTCTGTTTGGGCATGGAAAAGTTATAGAGCCAAACAAATGTCAAAATATTTAGATCTTTTATTAGTTTTGTTTCCATTTGAAAAAAAATTTTTTATCAAAGAAGGTTTATCTACAGTTTTTGTAGGACATCCAATTGCATACGATAATAAGTATCTGAAAAATGAATTTTATAATGAAAAATCTTTAAATAATCAAAATATCCTAAAAATAGCTTTATTACCAGGTAGTCGTTTATCTGAAATAAAAAAGCTTTTTCCTATTTTTATAGAGACAGCAAAAATGTTAAGAAAAAAAAATAATGCTATTAAATTTTATGTAGTAACTCTTAAAGAATATAAAAATATTATTTTAGAAATGTTTAAAAAGTCTGAATTAAATTATTATGTAACAGATAATATGGAAGAAAAGTATAATATATACACTAAAGTTGATTTTGCATTATGTGCATCGGGTACAGTGACTATGGAACTTGCAAAAGCATCGACACCTATGTTGGTTGTATATAAACTAAACTATATAACCTGGATTATAGTTAGACTAATGGTAAAGGTTAAAACAGCAACTATATTAAATTTAGTTTTAGAAAAAAATGTAATTCCTGAGCTTTTTCAACAGGAAGTAAATTCAAATACTATATTTAATGTGTTGAATAACTATTTAACTAATAAAGAGTTAATTAAAGAACAAGTGTCTAATATTAAAATAGCAGTAAATAAAATAAAAAATAACGATAATCCTAGTATTCTGTCTGCAAATAGCATTTTGAATTTATTAAAATAGCTAACTAATTTCTTTTATTAATAGGAATAAAATTACGTTCTGGAGCACCAGTATATAACTGTCTTGGTCTTCCAATTCTTTGTTCTGTATCTTCAATCATTTCATTCCATTGAGCAACCCATCCAACAGTTCTGGCAACAGCAAAAAGCACAGTAAATAAGCTGGATGGGAATCCCATTGCTTGTAAGATTATTCCTGAATAGAAATCTACATTAGGATAAAGTTTTTTAGACACAAAATATTCATCCTCTAAGGCAATTTTTTCAAGTTCTCTGGCTAATATAAACATGGGTTCATCTTCTTTTCCAACAGCTTTTAAAACTGCATCTGCTGTTTTTTTCATTACTGTTGCTCTGGGGTCATAGTTTTTATAAACTCTATGACCGAAACCCATTAATCTAAATGGATCATTAGGGTTTTTAGCACGTTTAACAAAATCATATACATTACCTTTTTTTTGAATTTCATCTAACATGTGTATAACTGCTTCATTTGCTCCACCATGTGCAGGGCCCCATAAAGATGCTATGCCTGCAGCTATACAAGCAAATGGATTAGCTCCTGATGATCCTGCTAATCTTACAGTAGATGTTGAGGCATTTTGTTCATGATCAGCATGAAGAATTAATATTTTGTCCATAGCTTTTGAAAGTACAGGATCAATTTTATACTCTTCTGCAGGAACAGAAAACATCATGTTTAAAAAGTTTTCTGAGTAAGAAAGATCATTTCTTGGATATATGAATGGTTGACCTATAGAAAATTTGTAGGCCATGGCAGCAATAGTAGGAATTTTAGCTACTAATCTATGAGAGGCAATTAATCTTTGATTTGGGTCAGTTATATCAGTGCTATCATGGTAAAAGGCACTCAAAGCTCCTACTACTCCGCACATAACAGCCATAGCGTGTGCATCTCTTCTAAAACCCCTAAAAAATAAAGACAATTGTTCATGAATCATTGTATGAGTGGTTATTTTGTTATCAAAAACTCTTTTTTGATCGCTATTAGGTAATTCTCCATTTAATAATAAGTATGCTACTTCAAGAAAATCACAGTTATCAGCTAAATCTTCTATTTTATACCCTCGGTGTAATAAAACACCTTTTTCTCCGTCTATATATGTAATATTAGACTTGCATGAACCTGTACTTGTAAAGCCAGGATCATATGTAAAATGATCTGATTTAGCATATAGTTTTTTAATTTCAATTACATCAGGGCCTATACTGCCTGAGTGGATAGGAAATTCATAATTCTTTCCATTAGGTAAGGTTAAACTAGCTATTTTTCCATTTTTATTTGGCATTACCTCTATCCATAGTTTCTATTTTAAAGTGAGTTTGCATTATAGTTATCTATGCTTAACTATGCAATAATACAATTAAATATTTATGTTTGTTATTCTATTTAATGTTTCTTCTTTACCAAGTATTTCCATTAACTCATATAAACCTGGTGAAACAGATTTTCCTGTAGTTGCGGCTCTTAAAGGTTGGGCAATTTTTCCTAAATTAATATTATTCTTATTACAATAGTTTTTTATATTCTTTTCAATATGTTCCTTTTTCCAGATTTTAATATCTTTTAAATGATTATAGTAGTCTTTAAGTAATAGAATATTTTCTTTAGTTAAGGTTTTTTTTGACTTTTCATCTAATGGTATAGGTATTGTTGCAGTATAAAAAGTTGTCATTTCTTTAAGTTCAATTAAAGTTCTTGCTCTAGATTTTATACCATTGAGTCCATTTTTAATTATGTTTAAATGTGTATTATTCAGATCTATATTCTCTTTTTTATAAAAATTGTTAATATAATCAAGTAAATCTTTGTTCTCTGAGTTTTGAATATAATCTGCATTTAAGCTAGTTAATCTTTCTATATCAAATTTAGCAGAGGACTTTCCTATAGATTCTAAGTTAAATAATTCTATGGCTTCATTTCTTGAAAATATTTCTTTATCTCCATGAGACCATCCAAGTCTAAGTAAATAATTTAGCATTGCATCTGGCAAATAACCCATGCTATCATAGGCATCTATTCCTAATGCACCATGTCTTTTTGATAGCTTTCCACCATCCATTCCATGTATTAGAGGTATATGAGCATATAATGGTAATTTCCAGTCAAGTGATTCATAAATTTGTTTTTGTCTTATTGTATTTGTTAAATGGTCATCACCTCTTATTACATGTGTTATATTCATATCATGGTCGTCTACCACGACAGAAAGCATATAGGTGGGAGTATCATCAGATCTTAAAATTATAAAGTCATCTAATTCAGAGTTTTTAATTAAAATATTACCTTGTATAATATCATTTAATTCAGATGTTCCATCTTGAGGACATTTTATTCTTATTACAGGTTTTATGTCAGTGGGCGCTTCACTAGGAGATAAATTTCTCCACTTGCCATTATATCTAGGAGCTCTTTTCTCAGCTTTAGCTTTTTCTCTCATTTCTGATAATTCTTCAGGTGAACAAAAGCATCTGTAAGCACATCCTTGTTCTAATAAAATATTTGCTATTTCTTTATGTCTCTCACTTCTTTTAGATTGATATATAGGATCTTCATCCCAGTTAAGTCCTATCCATTTTAAACCTTCTAGTATAGCTTCTTTAGCTTCCAGAGAAGATCTTTTTAAATCCGTATCTTCAATTCTTAGTTTAAATAGTCCATCATTTTTTTTAGCATATAGCCAGTTAAATAAAGCTGTGCGTACACCACCAATATGTAAAAATCCTGTAGGAGAAGGAGCAAACCTTGTAATAACTTTCATATTAAACCTATTATATTTTTTGAATAAAGTATTACTATTTACTCAATATTTTCTAATAAGTCCAACAAGAATCCCTTGAACTTCTATTCTATTAGAATTATATGATTTAGATTCATATGAATCATTTGCAGGTGTAAGTACAATATTTGTGGGTGTTTTTTTAAAAATTTTTAAAGTAGCTTCTTGATTGTCAATAAGGGCTACAACAATTTCTCCATTATTAGCAAGTTTTGATTTTCTTATTATAGCTAAATCTTTATCATTTATTCCTTTATTAATCATTGAATCTCCTGCTACTTCAAGAGCAAAATGTTCTCCTTTTCCTATCATGTCAGAGGGGATTTTAACCATAGAATTAGTAGTTGAAATTGCCTCAATAGGAGTTCCTGCCGCAATATTTCCAAATAGAGGAACTTCAAGACTTTTGTCTTGATTTATATCTGAATAGTTTTTTTCATCTGGGTTTCTTACTAATTCTATAGCTCTAGCTCGATTAGGTAATTTTCTAATAAATTCTCTTTCTTCCAAACCTGAAATAAGTCTATGTATTCCTGACTTAGATTTTAATTTAAGTTGTATTTTCATTTCATCGTAGGAAGGAGATATCTGATTTTTTTTAATAAATTGTTTTATATAGCTTAAAAGCTCAGCCTGTTTTTTAGTTAACATTATTAGTCACCTCATAAAGAACAAAACATAAACATTTATTATAGATTTGATGTAATATGTCAAGTTTTAAATATTTGAATGTAGGTCTGAAAAAAGAATTATTGAAACTGTGTCTCCTTTTTTAGATTTTGGTGCATAAGCTTTTCTAACTATTAATCCATTAGCTTTACTTAAAACTAGGCTCATGGAACTATCTTGTGCAGATAGTGGGTTCGCAATATAAGTGTTATTTTTATATGATATTTTGGCTCTTAAATATTCTTGTCTTTTATCATTTTTACTTAAATTTTTTGTAATAATTCCTTTTTTAACTTCATCTTTATAATTTAATTTTAATAATTTAAATATCAAAGGTTTTGCAAAAATTATAGAACTTACAAATGCTGACACTGGATTTCCTGGAAAACCTAAAATCAATGTTTTGTTAAGTTTTCCAAATATAAGTGGTTTTCCTGGTCGCATTGCTACTTTCCAAAATATTAATTTCATTCCTAAATGTATTAATACATCTTTAACCAAATCATGTTTGCCTACGGATGCTCCACCAGTAGTTATGAGAATGTCATAGTCATTAATATCTCTTAATTTGCTTTTTAAAGATTTAATAGTATCTTTGGCAGAACCTAGGTCTGTAGATATAGCTCCTAAAGAATTTATAATAGAAATAAGTAAAAGGGTATTAGAAGAAATTATTCCAGATTTAATATTTTGACCAGGTTTTTTGAGCTCATTTCCAGTAGCCAGAATAGCAACTTTAGGCCTCCTATATACTTTAACATTAGTATTGTTAGCAGATATGGCTAATCCTATTTTTCTGGAGGTGAGTAATTCATTTTTTTTTATTATAATTGAATTTTTCGTAAAGTTAGATCCTTTTTTTCTAATATACTGTCCTTTTAGAGGATTTTGTGTTGTACTAGTTAATGTATTGTTTTTTATCAAAACATTTTCTTGTAATAAAATTATATTAGTTTCTTTGGGAACTTCAGCACCTGTAAAAATTTGAATGCATTCAAAATCTTTAATTTTTTTTTTATAGGGTTTTCCTGCTGAAGATTCGCCTATTACTTTAATTGGTGTATTTGAAATGTATTTTAAACTAGTAAATTTTATGGCATATCCATCCATAGATGATACATTTTCAGGAGGGTTGTTTAGTTTAGCATATATATTTTTGCTAGTTACTCTCCCTAAGCTTTTATTTAATAAAATTGTTTGTTCACTTAAATTTTTAGCCTTAGAAACAATGATTTTAATAGCTTCACTTGTGTCAATCATCGTTGATATGTTCCTGATTTACCACCCGATTTGTAAGTTAATTTTGTGTCCTCGATAATCATATTTTTATCTACTGCTTTGCACATATCATATATTGTTAATGCAGCAATGGAAACTGCAGTTAATGCTTCCATCTCTAAACCTGTTTTGCCATTCAACTTACATTTACAAGTAATATCTATAGTATGAGTGTTTTCTATTAGATGAAAGTCAATAGAAATGGATGATAGAGATATAGGGTGACATAAAGGAATTAATTCAGAAGTCTTTTTTGCTGCCATTATGCCCGAAATTCTAGCAACACCTAATACATCTCCTTTTTTTGATGTTCCATTTTTGATCATATTAAAAGTGTTTTTATGCATAATAATTGATGATTTTGCTGTTGCTGATCTTTCAGTTTCCTTTTTTCTAGAAATGTCAACCATTATAGCTTTTCCATCACTATCAAAATGCGAAAATTTAGTTTCTTTTTTCATTTATAGCCTTATATTTTTCTTATTAGATCTTTAGTAGCTGCTTCAATGTTCTTGCTTTTCATTAAAGATTCTCCTACTAGGAACCTATTTATGTTGTGTTGTTCCATTTGTTTTATATCATTATTTGTATTTAATCCACTTTCACAAACTATATCATAAGATTTAGGAATTAATTTAGAAAGATTAACAGTATTTCTAAGGTCTACAGATAATGTTTTTAAGTTCCTGTTATTTATACCTATTAAGTCTGGATTTAATAGCATGGCTTCTTCTACTTCTTTTTCATCATGCACTTCAATTAAAACATCTAAATTAATATTTTTAGCAATCATAGTTAATTCTTTTGCTAAATTATTACTTATTGCAGATAAGATGATTAATATGCAGTCTGCTCCAATACTTCTAGTTTCTAAAACTTGCCAAGGATCTAAAATAAAATCTTTTCTTAGTATTGGTAAATTAATTTTATTTTTAACATTTATTAAATGTTCTTCGCTTCCTTTAAACCAATTTTTTTCTGTGAGGACACTCAAACAAGATGCCCCACCATTTTGATAAGAATTTGCAATAGCTTCTGGGTCAAAATCTGTTTTTATTATACCTTTAGAAGGGCTTGCTTTTTTAATTTCTGCAATTAAGCCATATTTATTTGATGAAACTGCATTATCTAATGCTTTTTTGAAACCTCTAGGTTTGTCTTGTAATTTTATTAATTCTAAAAGATATGATTCAGAGGTTTCTTTTTTAAGTGCTTTTATTTCAGATAATTTATTTTTGCAAATTTTTTCTAATATAGACATTTTATTCATTACTTATTTTTATTAGTTTATGTAAAGTTTCTAATGCTTTTCCATTATCAAGAATATTTGTAGCCAAATCTATACCATCATTAAAATTATTAACTCTATCGCCAACACAGAAAGCTGCAGCAGAATTTAAAATTACAATGTTTCTGTATGCGCTAATTTCTCCATTTAATAAATTTAATATTTTTGTTGCATTATCTGATGGGCTTCCTCCTTGTAAATCTTTTGGAGAGCATATAGAGAAGTTATAATGTTTTGGGTTAATCTCAAATTTTTTTATTTTATTGTTAGCTAATTCTACTATTTTACTCGGCCCTGTTAATGTAATTTCATCCATTCCATCTGATCCATTTACTACCCAAGATTTAATGGATCCATGTGCTTTTAATGTTTCAGCTATAATACTAAGATATTTAGCTGAAAATACTCCTAATAATTGTCTTTTTGGTCTAGCAGGGTTTAGAAGAGGTCCTAGTAAATTAAATATTGTTCTGAAACTTAATTCTTTTCTTACTTTAGCCACATTTTTAAATGCTTTATTATAATTTGGAGCAAATAAAAAACATATATTAGCTTTTGTAATGCATTTTTTAATAGCTGTGTTTTTAAGGTTAATTTTTACTCCTAGCTCTTTAAGAACATCGGAAGCTCCAGATTTAGATGAAACGGCAGTATTTCCATGTTTGGCTACTAATAAATCTCCTGCAGCTACCACTAAAGAAACTGCAGTAGAAATATTATATGTTTTTAATCCATCTCCGCCAGTTCCTACTATATCAATAGTATCTATGTTTGATATAAATGGGTTAGAAACATGTTTTTTTAAAATTTTTACAGCTCCTATCAGTTCATTTGAGCTTGGTCCTTTAGCCGACAAAGTAGCAAGGAAGCCTGCCATTTCTATATCAGTAGCTTTGCCTAATATGATATATTCAAAAACTTTTTCTGACTCTTTTTGAGTTAAATTAGTATTATTCATTAGTTTCGTCATTATAGTATTAATAGGATTCATTTCTTTTCACATATATTTATAAAGTTTTTAATTATTTTGTGCCCAAATTGACTTTCAATACTTTCAGGATGAAATTGCACTCCATAGGCTTTTGCTTTTGAGTTAGAAATACCCATAATTATGTTATCTTTTGAAATTGAATTTATTTCAAGAGTTTTAGGTAAAGATTTTTTTTCTACTATAAGTGAGTGATATCTAGTTGCTTGAAACATGTTAGGAATTTTATTGTATATTGCACTTTTGTCGTGATTAATTTCACTCATTTTACCATGCATAACATTCTTTGCTCTAATTATTTTTCCACCATATGCTTCAGCTATAGCTTGATGTCCTAAACAAATTCCAAATATCGGAATTTTATTAGAACACATTTTTATCAAATCAATGCATATTCCCGCTTTTTTTGGTGTTTTAGGTCCTGGTGATATGATTATACCAATTGGTTTTTTATTAAAAATTTCATCAGCAGTAATTTTATCATTTCTATACAACTTAACATTTACATTACATTCTTGAAGGTAATGTTTGATAATATAAGTAAAGCTATCATAATTATCTATTAATATATACATTTTAACACATCGTATTAATTTATATTTTAGCAAATTTTAATGCATCGCTTGCAGCGCTAAATAAAGCTTTTGCTTTATTTACTGTCTCAATATACTCATTTTCAGGGTTAGAGTCTGCTACTATTCCTCCTCCTGCTTGAACGTACATTATTTTGTTTTTTATTATAGCAGTTCTTAATGTTATACAAGTATCCATTTCTCCATCTGAAGAAAAATAACCTACACAACCACCGTAAACTTCTCTTTTATCTTTTTCTAATTCATCAATTATTTCCATGGCTCTAATTTTAGGAGCTCCACTTACTGTACCTGCAGGGAAACCAGATAATAATGCGTCTAAATAATCTATTTTATCTAGTTTTGTCCCTTCAACATTTGAAACTATATGCATTACATGGCTATATTTTTCTATAACCATTTTTTCTGTTACAGAAAGAGTTCCGGGTTTTGAAACTTTAGCAACGTCGTTTCTAGCTAGGTCTAACAACATTAAGTGCTCTGCTAATTCTTTTTTATCTTGTAATAAATCTTTAGCTAGTTTTTGGTCTTTAATAATATTGTTACCTCTTGGTCTAGTTCCTGCAATAGGTCGTATTGTTATTTTATTATCTCGTAGTCTTACCAGAATTTCTGGGCTAGAACCTATAACAGAAAAATTATTAAAGTTTAAATAATACAAAAATGGAGAGGGGTTTAATCTTCTAAGAGACCTATATAAATTGAATGGAGGTAGATTAAATGAAGTTTCAAACCTTTGTGATGGAACAACTTGAAATATATCGCCTGCTAATATGTATTCTTTAGCTTTATTAATTATATTAAGATATTCTTTTTTACTATAATTTGATTTTATATTTATATTATGTTTCTTTTTTATAATTAATTCTTTATTTTCAATAGGTTGTTTTAATAAATTAATAATTTTTTTAATTTTAAAGCATGCTCTTTTATATAAATTTTTATAATTAATTTTATAATTTTTCTTTGTGTATATAGGTGTAACTATTGTCATAGTATGTTCTACTGAATCAAATATTATCATAATTGTAGGACGCATAAATAGACCATCTGGCAAATTTAGTTTTGAGGGGTTTTTAGAAGGAATATTTTCAATTAATTTGATGTTATCAAATCCTAAATATCCTACTAAGCCTGCAGACATTGGAGGTAATTCTTCTGGTAGTTTAATTTTAGAAGAATTAAGTAAATTTCTTAATGAAGATAAGGTAGGTTTATTTTCTAATTTAGTATTTGTTTCTTTTTTATCCAAGTTGTAGTGTATTTTAGCTTTACTTCCATTTGACTCCCATATTAAATCTGGATTTAAACCTATAATTGAATACCTTCCTTTGGTTTCTCCCCCTTCTACGGATTCTAATAAAAAGGAGTAGGAAGCATAATTTTCTATTCTCATCATAGCTGATACAGGTGTGTCAAGGTCAGCCACAAGTTTTGTCCAAACAACATGGGATTTATTTTTTATAATAGATTTTTTAAAATTTTTATATTCCGGTTGATAATTCATGGAATTAACTATTATTTAAGAATAAACTTTCAAATAATTTATTATTAATTTTAATATTATGTTTATTAGTTAAGTTATTTATATATAAATCTAGTATATCATTATTAATTGCATCAATAATATTGTAATTAATTTCAGTAATTTTATCTCTATTATCAGCGGTGTTTGAGGCAGTAATATTTATAAGTTTGGAAATTGTAAAACTATTTTTATATGCTATAGGCTTTGTTATTTCAGATTTGTTTAATTGAAATATTTGTTCAGCAGCAATTTTATTAATAATGCCTTCAGATCCAGAACCATCTCTTTTTATATTTGGAGAATTAATAACAATTAAATTATATTTTTTAGCAAGTTTTTTAAAATTCTTATTATTTATATAATCATTATAAAATTTATTTGCTTCACTTTTCGCTATATTTACTTGGTCTTCAAAAATTATATTTTGAACAATTTTATCTTTTGCTTCATCAAAATTCATATCTCTTCCAGGTTTAATGTCCTCCACTTCTATAGCATACATTATATTACTGATTGTATTTTTTATTTCAGATGTTTCTTTTAAATTTGTTGAAAAAACTGTATCAATTAAATCTGGGTAAGGTGGTAAATTTTCTGCAATTTTATTTTCTATATTTTTCCCATCAATATCTATATAATCAATCTCTAAGATCTTTCCATTAATTAGTGAAGCGGCTTCTTTGATATTATTTCCGGCTGCTAATTCATCATAAAAAGTGTTACCCAACTCATACATTTTTTCTAAGGCGATAGATACTTTAAGTTCTTTTTCAATTTTATCTTTAATTTTTTCATATGAAGAAATTATTTTAGGTTTTATGTCATTAACATAAAATATTCTCCATCCAAAGGGGGTTTTCTCTGGTCCAATTAATTTTGATTTTGACACACTAAATACACTATTAGCAACTTCTTCAGGAAGGTCTGAGATAGAAACGTATCCTAACTTTAGAGATTCTTCAGTATTATCGGTATTTTTAGAAATAATATTTAAAAATATATCTTTTAGTTTTTTATCGTTTGAAGAAATGGCATCGTCGTTTATTAAATTAATTATTTCTTCGGCTTTTTCCTGTGTATTAAAGTTAGCTAAATATAAATCTCTGGTTTCAGCTTGATTAAATTTTTCAGGATTATTTTCATACTCTTTTCTAATATCTTCATTGTTTAATTTTATTGAATCCATTAAATCAGCAGGTTTTATGCTCATAATAGTAAATTTTCTATATTCTGGGAGTTGATATTTATTTATGTTTTTAATTAATTCTTCTTTTATAGCTGATGTATCTGGTTTTATATTTGATTTAAAAGATGATGGTAAAAAATTTATTGTTTCTATAGACCTGGATTCATTTCTAATTAGATAATATGTATTGTCAATAATATTTGATATGTCTTGAGAAGCTTTAAATGTATTACGTAATTGATCTCTTAATATAGATTTTCTAACTTCCGAAAAGTAATCTTTTTCTTCCATCCCAAGCTGTCGTAATACATAATTAAATTGATTTTGGCTAAATTGTCCAAATTGATCTTTAAAAAGAGGTGAAGAAAAAATTAATTTTTTCAAATGTTTATCTGGTAATATAATATTAGCTTTTTCTATTTCTATATCAATAATTTTTTCATTAATTAATTGATTGAGGGTTTGTTTTGGGACTCCTATAGATTTTGCTATTTCTTCGTTAATGTTTCCATTAGTTTTATTATTTAACTCTGTCAGAATTCTTTGGTAAGTTGAGATAAATTCGTTTGTTGTAACCTCTAAATGTCCTACTTTAGCCAGGGTAGGATCTTTTTTAGCAGAAAAAATATCTCCGACTCCCCATAAAGCGAAGCTGGCAGCAAGTAAGAATAAAAATAACTTAGAAAATACAGAGTTAATCTTATTTCTTAAAGTTTCAAGCATAATATTTTTCCAAATAATTTAAATTTTTATTTATAGTATTAATAAATATATTAATTTAAGCTGTTTTAGTATACTTATTTATTAGATAAAACAATTATTATATATATTTAATGGAGTGTAACCTTGTTAATTGCAGGAAATTGGAAATTAAATTGTAATATAGCTGAAGCAAATAGTTTAACAAATAACTTACTGTCTAATTTTGACGGCAGGAATTTGAATTGTGATGTTGCTATTTTTCCACCTTATACTGCTTTGTCAGAAGTAAGTAAGTTAGTTAAAAGTTCTGTAATAAATATAGGTGCCCAAGATTGTAGTATAGAATTAAAAGGAGCATATACAGGTGAAGTATCTGTTGAAATGCTTAGTGATTTAGGGTGTAAATATGTAATTCTAGGGCATTCAGAAAGAAGGATGTTGAGGTTTGAAACTAATGAAAATGTTTTGCAAAAAGTTAAAAATGCTCAAAATGTTGGGTTGATTCCTATAGTATGTATTGGTGAAAGTGAAAAAGATAGGGATGAAGGCAGGGCTATAGACGTTATAATAAAACAATTAGATAATTCATTGCCATTAGAGAATAACAATTTAAACTGCATAATTGCTTATGAACCTGTTTGGGCAATTGGAACTGGTAAAATACCTACAATAGATACTATTAAAGAAATGTTTTCTGTGATAAAAGATTGGTTATTAAATAAATATAAGGTTAATAATATTAATATTTTATATGGAGGTTCTGTTGATAAAAGTAATGTGACAGAAATTTTTTCATGTAAAGATGTGGGAGGGCTACTTATTGGAGGCGTTTCTTTAAAGGCAGAAGAGTTTTCAGAAATTTGTTTAAATATTTAGGAAGATAAATGACAGATATAATTTTAACAATACACGTAATTTTAGCAATAGGACTAATAATATTTATATTACTTCAAAGAAGTGATGGAGGGGCTTTAGGAGGACTAGGAGGAGGAATGTCCTTGAGCGGTATTATGGGATCTCAAGGGTCTACAAGCTTTTTGACTAAATTAACTGCATTATTTGCAGGTTTGTTTATGTTGACTAGTTTGATACTAGCTATTATTGAAAGCAGATCAGAAAATGAGGATAGTTTTATAACTGAAGATTCTGAAAATGAAATAGAGGCTCCTTTGATTAAATTAGATGAAGAAGAAAATGTGCTTGTTCCTCCAGAAGCAGAATAGTTGAGGATTAGTTTTGAATTATAATTTGTGTAGTATTCTTTATGAATAAATCTAGGTTTATATTTATTACTGGTGGTGTTGTTTCTTCATTAGGAAAAGGAATTTCAGGAGCTGCACTAGGCGCACTTCTTCAAGCAAGAGGGTATTCTGTAAGGTTAAGAAAATTAGACCCTTATCTTAATATAGATCCAGGTACTATGAGTCCATATCAACATGGAGAAGTTTTTGTGACAGATGATGGAGCAGAGACAGACTTAGACTTAGGACATTATGAAAGGTTTACAGGTGTACCTGCGAGACAATCGGATAATATAACGACAGGAAAGATATATCAAAATATTATTAATAAGGAACGAGCTGGCAATTATTTAGGAAGTACAGTTCAGGTTATTCCACATGTAACTGATGAAATTAAAAATTTTATATCAAAAGATATAAATGGATGTGACTTTGTAATAGTAGAAATAGGAGGAACTGTTGGAGATATAGAAAGTCTTCCTTTCCTTGAAGCAATTAGGCAGTTTGGAAATGACGTAGGAAAGGATAGAGTAATTTATATTCACTTAACTCTTGTTCCATATATATCTACAGCTAATGAACAAAAAACTAAACCTACTCAGCATTCAGTTAAAGAGCTAAGAGAGATTGGAATTCAGCCTAATATTCTTTTATGTCGTTGTGATAGAAAAATAGAGAAAAATGAAATAGATAAAATTGCGTTATTTTGTAATGTATCTTCTGCTGACGTTATACAAGGAAGTGATGTAGATAATATCTATAAGGTTCCATTAGTTTATCATTCTGAAAAGTTAGATCAACAAGTGTTAAAACATTTTAGAATAAAAACAAAAAGGTACATTAATTTAAATAAATGGAAAAATATTATTAAAATTATGGATAATAATAAAAAGATTTTAAATGTTGGTATAGTTGGTAAATATACAGATCTCCCAGATGCATATAAATCTTTAAATGAAGCCTTAGTGCATGGTGGTATAGCAAATAATGTAGGAATTAATATTTCTTGGATTAATTCTGAAGAGTTAAAAAATACTAATTTAAAAAATAAATTATCTAATTTAACAGGGCTTGTTGTTCCGGGAGGTTTTGGAGATAGGGGAATAAATGGTAAAATTTTAGCAATTAATTATGCAAGAAAATATAAAGTACCTTTTTTAGGAATATGTTTAGGTCTCCAATTAGCGGTTATAGAGTTTGCTAGAAATGTTCTTAAATTAAAGGGAGCAAATTCAACGGAATTTGGACCGTGTACTAATCAATTGATAGGATTATTAACAGAATGGAAAAAAGAAAATAAAGTTGAAATTAGGTCAAAAGATTCTGATTTAGGAGGAACTATGAGACTAGGTTCTTATCCATGTAAAATAAAAAGTAAAACTTTGGCAAAGAATATTTATAAAGAAAAATTTATTGATGAGAGACATAGGCATAGATATGAAGTAAATAATATTTACGAAATGCAATTAATGAAAAAAGGCCTTATTTTTTCTGGAATTTCTCCTGATGGATTATTGCCAGAGATAATTGAACTAAACAATCACCCTTGGTTTTTAGGTGTGCAGTTTCATCCAGAACTAAAATCAAGACCATTTAATCCTCATCCAATATTCAAATCTTTTGTTTTGGCAGCTAAGAAGAAAAATCAATGACAGTAGAAAATATAGAAGTAAAAGTTAATGATATAAAAATAAGTAATCAAGAACCTTTTACATTAATTGCTGGACCATGTGTTATGGAAAATCTAGATCATGCTTTATTTATGGCGGAAAAAATTTTAAAGATTACGAAAAAATTGGGAATTAATTTTATATATAAATCTTCTTTTGACAAGGCTAACAGAACTTCTATGAAGTCTGAAAGAGGTCCAGGATTATATGAATCATTAAAAATATTTCAATCAGTTAAAGAAAAAATAGGAGTTTCTGTGATTACTGATGTGCATGAAGTCTCTCATATTATGAGTGTTGCTGAAGTAGTAGATGTTATTCAAATTCCTGCTTTTTTATGCAGGCAGACAGATTTGTTAGTTTCTGCGTCTAAGACTAATAAACCAGTTATGGTTAAGAAAGGTCAATTTTTAGCTCCATGGGATATGAAAAATGTAATAGAAAAGTTAGAAAATAATGGTACAGGTGGAATATTAGTATGTGAAAGAGGGGTTAGTTTTGGCTATAATACTTTAGTATCAGATTTTAGATCTTTACCAATATTAAAAGGGTTTGGTTATCCAGTAGTTTTCGATGCAACGCATTCAGTTCAACAACCTGGAGGTTTAGGAAATAAATCTAGCGGTCAAAGAGAGTTTGTTCCTACTTTAGCAAAAGCTGCGTGCTCTATAGGTGTTTCAGCTATTTTTATGGAAACTCATGAAGATCCAGATAATGCACCAAGTGATGGTCCTAATATGTGGGTACTAGACGATTTAGAAAAATTATTAGATGGATTAAAACAGTTAGATTTAGTTAGCAAAAATATAAATATATAATATTGGGACAACTCTTTGGCAGAAATTAAAGACATTATTGGAAGAGAGATTATAGATAGTAGGGGAAACCCTACTCTTGAAGTCGATGTAATTTTAAAAGATGGTTCAATAGGAAGAGCATCAGTTCCTTCAGGAGCATCTACAGGGGCTTATGAAGTTGTTGAAAAAAGAGATGGGGATGCAAGATTTTTTGGTAAAGGAGTTATGAATGCTGTTAATATTGTAAATACTAAAATTTTTGATGTATTAAAGAATAAAAATTGTTTAGAACAAGAAAATATTGATAATATTTTGATAGATTTGGATGGAACAAATAATAAAAGTTTATTAGGAGGCAATAGTATATTAGGAGTTTCTTTGGCTTGTTGTAGGGCGGCAGCAAAATCTAAAAGAGCTAATTTGTATGAATATATAGGACAAAATAATGGTAATTTGTTGCCTGTTCCCTTTATGAATATTATTAATGGTGGGGCTCATGCAAATAATAAATTAGACTTTCAAGAGTTAATGATTATTCCCTTTGGCTTTTCTAAATTTAGTGAAGCTTTGCGGTGTGGTGTTGAAGTATTTCATGCACTAAAAGATATTTTACTAAAAAAGTCTTTATCAATCGCTGTTGGAGATGAAGGAGGTTTTGCCCCAAATTTCTCAAATGTTAAAGAAGCTTTAGATTGTATTATCAATGCGATTGAAAGAGCAAATTATGTTCCTGGAAAGAATGTCTCAATAGCTTTAGATGTTGCATCTACGGAATTTTTTAATGAATCTAAATATGTGCTATCAGGTGAAAATAAAACTTTAGATAATGAGGGAATGATATTATTCTTAAAAGATTTATGTGATAATTATCCTATAGTTTCAATAGAAGATGGGCTTGCAGAAGACGATTGGGAAGGTTGGCAAAGTCTAACTATTAATTTAGGAAAAAAAATTCAATTAGTTGGAGATGATTTATTTGTAACAAATCCTGATCGATTAAAAATGGGAATTGAAAAAAATGCGGCAAATTCTATTTTAATTAAATATAATCAAATAGGAACACTTACAGAAACTATTAAAGCTATTAATATCGCAAAAGAGGCTTCCTTTGGTACGGTTATATCTCATAGATCAGGAGAAACTGAAGATGCTTTTATCTCTGACCTGTCTGTTGCTACTAATGCGGGGCAAATTAAAACTGGGTCTTTATCTAGGTCTGATAGATTAGCAAAATATAACCAATTATTAAGAATAGAGGAAGAATTAGGAAGCAATTCTGAATTTAATTCTAAAAAACTTTTTTATAGTTAAACTTGACTATCTTTGTTTGCCATGATTCATTAAGGCATGAATTTCTTTAGTAAAAGCTATTATCTGTTAATAAGAGGCATTTTTTTAAGAACTTGTTTGTTTTTTATTGCTGGTTATTTTATTTTTCATTTTATTAATGGGAATATCTCTTATGCTGCTTTGGAGAGTAAAAGAGATCTGGTAATACAAAAAGAAAATTTATTAAATGATAAACAAAAAGAATTAGAGTTTAGATTTGTTTTAATAAATAAAATTAAAGATGCAGAAAACAATATAGATCTTATTGATGAATTAGTCAGATTAAAGCTTGGTTATTCTTCTAAAGGGGAAACTGTTTATAAGGCAAATTAAATTGATATTTTCAGGTTGACTAATTCTGTATATTACATATTTTATTCTATATGCAACAGAACTTTTTAGATGGTAATATTATTGCTCTTTTAGGTGGTGGAAGAAAACTTTCTAAAATATTGTTGGATGTTACAGGCATTCAATTAAATGAAAAAACAGTTTATTCATGGAAACAGCAAGGTATTCCAGATAAATGGAAGCCAGCTCTATCTAAATTATTAATAATTAATGGGCATGATGTTCCAAACAGTTTTTTGCTTCCGGGCATGAATATAAATAATTTTCAAAATAATAATTCTGAAAATATAAGCTCTTTTAATTCTTATAAAGTAAAAAAGAAGTTTTCTATTGAACCTAGATTATTGAAAACGTTTTTATTTGAAATGCTCACCTTAAGAAGGTTTGAGGAAAAAGTTGGTCAAATGTATGGGATGGGGCTTATAGGAGGATTTTGTCATTTATATATTGGTCAAGAAGCAATATCCGTTGGAATAGAGAAAGCAATAACAAAGACTGATGCAGTGATAACTGGGTATAGGTGTCATGCTCATTTAATTTCACGTGGTGCTGATCCATATTTAATTTTTTCGGAATTATTAGGTAAATATGATGGGATATCGAAGGGAAAAGGAGGATCTATGCATATGTTTGATCCAAATAATAATTTTTGGGGTGGACATGGAATTGTGGGAGCTCAAGTTCCTATAGGTGTTGGATTGGCTTTTTCGTTTAAATACAAAAATAATAATAACGTATCAATAACCTATTTTGGGGATGGAGCTGCTAATCAAGGACAGGTATATGAGTCATATAATATAGCGTCTCTTTGGAAATTACCGGTTATATTTTGCATTGAAAATAATCAATATGGTATGGGGACTTCTGTTAAAAAAGCTAGTGCAGGTAGCGATTTAAGTAAACATGGAGAGTCTTTTGATATTCCTGGTATAGCCGTGGATGGAATGGATCCAATTTCAGTGTATATATCTGGTTGCAGAGCAGTAGACTGGGTTAGAAGTGGTAAAGGTCCAATAATCTTAGAAATGAAAACATATAGGTATAGAGGACATTCTATGTCAGATCCTGCTAAGTATAGGACTAGAGAAGAGGTTCAAAGAATAAGGGAAGAAAAGGACCCAATAGAGTCAATTAAATTAAAATTATTAGAAAAAAACATTTATGATGAGGATCAAATAAATAAAATAGATAAAAATATTAGAAAAACTATTAATGAAAAGTCTGAAAAAGCAATAAATGCTACTCACCCTTTACCAAAGGATTTATATAAGGATATATTGATGGATCGTAATAAGGAAAATTATGGCTAATATTTCTGTAAGGTTAGCCATTAGAGATGCTATAGCTGAGGAAATGAGGAGCAATAGTAATGTATTCTTAATTGGTGAAGAAGTTGGAGAATATGAAGGTGCTTATAAGGTAAGTCAAGGACTTTTGGCAGAATTTGGGAGCAATAGAATAGTTGATACGCCAATAACGGAAGCAGGATTTACTGGGCTTTCTATAGGAGCAGCTATGGGAGGTTTGTCTCCTATAGTAGAGTTTATGACTTGGAATTTTGCTTTTCAAGCAATAGATCAAATTATTAATTCAGCTGCTAAAACATTTTATATGTCAGGGGGTTCTGTTAATATTCCAATAGTATTTCGAGGTCCAAATGGATCTGCTTCACAAGTTGCTGCACAACATAGTCATGATTTAAGTTCAATATTTACAAATATACCAGGTTTGATAGTTCTTGCTCCGTATGATAGTGCTGATGCTAAAGGTTTATTAAAATCAGCTATTAGAGAGCCAAATCCAGTAATATTTTTAGAAAATGAAATATTATATAATGAAACTTTTGAAGTTCCTGAAATAGACTATGTTACTCCAATAGGGAAAGCATTAGTCAAAAGGACTGGAAAAGATATTACTTTAGTTTCATGTTCAAGAGGAGTTGAGACTGCATTAGGTGCCTCTGATATTTTAGCTAAAAATAATATTAGTGCAGAAATTATTGATTTAAGATCTTTAAGGCCAATAGATTTTGAAACAATAATTAATTCAGTAAAAAAAACTAATAGAATTATTTCTGTAGAGGAGGGCTGGTTGAGTTGTGGTATAGGATCAGAAATAATATCTACGATAGCAAGTAGGGCTTTTGATTATTTAGATGCTCCTCCTGAAAGGATAAGTGCTGAAGATGTTCCATTACCATACGCAAAAAATTTAGAAAGTTTAAGCTTACCTAATAAAGAAGGTGTAGCCAAGATATGTATGCATTATCTAAAAAATAACTAAAATTAGCAATATTATTTTGTTAATATTAATTTTTATTAATGATTATTGCTTTAAATAGGCAAATATTAGAAATTTTCGCAATTTGATTTTTAATGTTTATTTTATATAGTATTATATTAAGTAAGTTTAAGGAAATTTAATATGGCAGTTCCAATCTTAATGCCTTCCTTGTCTCCTACTATGACAGAAGGAAGTATAGCTAAATGGTGTAAAAATATAGGAGATGAAGTTAAGCCAGGTGATATAATTGTAGAGATAGAAACTGATAAAGCAACTATGGAAATAGAAGCTGTAGATGAGGGTATATTAGAAAAAATTTTATATAATGATGGCGATGAAGGAATTACGGTAAATAGCTTGATTGCTGTTTTAAAAAATAAATCAGATACTGAAAAAGAAATAAAAGATATTCTTGATAAACATCAAATAAAAGAAAATGAAGATATTGTTATAGAAGTTGAAGATGAAAATAAAGTTATACGTAATGATATTAATGTTATTGATGAAGTTGTAGAAGGCAAGGATATCGATAAAACAGTTTCAGAAACTGCTTCTGTAAAAAAAGATTTAAGTAAAGATGTTAATTTAAATCAAAGAGTGTCTATTAGTCCTTTAGCAAAAAGATTAATTTTTCAAAATAATATTAATATAGAGGAAATAAGTGGGAGCGGACCAAGAGGGAGAATTGTAAAAAAAGATTTGGATTTTTTATTAAACAAAAACAATAACTTAAATAAAAATATTAAAAATATTCATAAAGATAATAAAGTTAAAAAAATTTCTTCTATGAGGAAAATTATTGCTGAAAGGTTATCTTTATCTAAGCAAGAAATACCCCATTTTTATTTAACAGTTAATTGTGTTGTTGATAATTTACTTATTGCTAGAAAAGAAATGAATTCTGGAAAAAATGATGAAGAAAAAATTTCTATTAATGACATTATAATAAAAGCACTGTCATTAGCTTTAATTAAAGTACCAGAAGCTAATTGTAAATGGGGTGTTAAAGAAATTACTTATTTTAGTTCTGTAGACATTAGTGTGGCTGTAGCTGTGGACGATGGCTTATTTACTCCAGTAATAAGGAACGCAGATAGTTTAAATATTTCTGAAATTTCTTTAATTATGAAAGATTATATTTCTTTGGCTAAAGTAGGAAAGTTGATGCCTAAAGATTATGAAGGAGGTAATTTTTCTATAAGTAATTTAGGTATGTATAACATAGATAGTTTTTCTGCTATTATTAACCCTCCTCAATCGGGAATTTTGGCTATTGGTGCTATTAAAAATTCTCCTATAGCAATTGAGAATGAGGTAAGATTGTCAAATGTAATGAGTTGTCAATTATCAGGAGACCATAGAGCTATTGATGGTGCAGTAGGGGCCAAATTATTATCTGAATTTAAGGATATTATAGAAAATCCATATAAAATGTTAGTTTAAGGTATAGCATGAATAAGAATTATGATTTAATCGTGATTGGAAGTGGTCCTGGTGGTTATGTTGCAGCTATTAGAGCGGCTCAATTAGGACTTAAAACTCTTGTAGTAGAGAAAGATAAATTAGGAGGGATATGTCTTAATTGGGGATGTATTCCAACTAAAGCACTTTTAAGGTCTGCAGAAATAAGACATCTTATGTCAGAAATTAATAATTATGGTTTAAATATGTCATCTCATAAATTTGATTGGAATAAAGTAATTAAAAGATCTCGAAATATAGCAGATAAGCTGTCTGAGGGTATAAAATTTTTACTGAAAAAGAATAAAATCGATGTAATTTTTGGGGAGGGAAAATTATCTGGACCAGGTAGAGTAGTAATAAATAATGGTGAAGAATTTTTATTAGAGGCTTCGAATATAATATTAGCAACAGGTGCGCGTCCTAAGACTTTAAAAGGATTAGAGATAGATAATAAAAATATATGGAGCTATAAAGATGCTATGATGCCCAATAAGTTACCTAAATCTATTATTATAGTTGGAGCTGGGGCTATTGGTGTAGAGTTTGCTAGTTTTTATAATGATTTTGACGTAGATGTAACTTTAGTAGAAACTCAGAAAAATATTCTTCCTTTAGAAGACAGTGAAGTTTCAGATTTTATTAGATTAGATTTTTTTAATAGAAAAATAAATATTTTAAATGAAACAAAAATTATAAACTTAGAATCAAAAAATACTAATGTGATTGCTGATTTAGAGTTTTCTGATGGTAAAAGAAAAAAAATTACTTATTCAAAAGCGATTGTAGCAGTAGGTATCGAAGCTAATGTAGACAGTTTGGGGCTTGATTCCATAAATATAAAAATTAATAATGGTCATATAATAACAAATGAATATGGACAAACTTCTGAAAAGGGAATTTATGCTATTGGGGATATTACAGGAGCTCCATGGTTAGCGCATAAAGCAAGTCATGAAGGTATAAATTGTGTTGAATATATAGCTAACGGTTCTAATTCATATCATGATTTATCTATAATTCCTTCTTGTACTTATGCAAGACCACAAGTTGCAAGTATAGGAATGACTGAGGAAAAAGCAAAAAAGCTTAATAAAAACCTTAAAATTGGTAAATTTTCATTAGTTGGAAATGGTAAAGCGTTAGCAGCTGGAGATAATTCTGGTTTTGTTAAAACTATTTTTGATAAAGATACTGGAGAATTAATTGGAGCACATTTGGTGGGGCCTGAGGTAACTGAATTAGTTTCTGTTTATTCTTTAGCAATGAAACTAGAGGCAACAGAATTAGATTTAATGAATACAATATTTCCCCACCCTACGATATCTGAATCAATTCATGAATCCGTATTGGATGCATATGATAGAGCAATCCATATTTAAGTAAGGTTTAAATTTTTAATATGAAAAATAATTATATATCAAATAGTCATCTCCGAAATAATGATAAAAATAGTTTAAAAAGACCTAATTGGATTAAAGTTAAAGCGCCTATTTCAGAAAAATATATTGATACGAGGAATCTAATATCCAAGTCAAATTTAAATACAGTTTGTGAGTCTGCTGCATGTCCAAATATCGGGGAGTGTTGGGATAAAAAACATGTAACAGTGATGATTTTAGGAGACATCTGCACAAGAAAGTGTGGTTTTTGTAATATAAAAACAGGAGCTCCTACTAATTTAGATTTGTTAGAACCTTATAGACTAGCAAGGGCAATTTCTAAATTGAATTTAAATCATGTAGTAATAACTTCGGTAGATCGAGATGATTTAGTGGATGGAGGAGCTTCACAATTTGAAAATTGTATAAAAGAGTTAAGAAGAATCTGTAAACATACTACTATAGAAGTTTTGACTCCAGATTTTCAGAGAAAAAAAGGTGCGTTAGATAAAGTTGTATTGGCAGGTCCTGATGTATTTAATCATAATTTAGAAACTGTTTCTAGATTGTATAAAAAAGTTAGAAGAGGAGCAAATTACAAACATAGTTTAAACATATTAAAAAATGCAAAAATTATTAACTCTAGTATTTTTACTAAATCTGGGATTATGGTTGGGTTAGGAGAAAGTATTAAAGAAATAGAGAAATTGTTAGATGATTTAAAATATGCTAAAGTTGATTTTGTTACTATAGGTCAATATTTACAACCCACTAAAAATCACTTATCAGTAGATAAATATTATACTATTGAGGAATTTAATATATTAAAAAATTTGGCATATAAAAGGAATTTTTTATTAGTATCTTCATCTCCATTAACTAGGTCATCATATCATGCAGATAAAGATTTTATGAAGTTGAAATCTGCAAGACAAAAATTGATAAATATATAGATGAACACTTATGAAGTAAAACGTGTTTTAAATTATTCTGATAGTAAAATCTTTGACTTGGTTAATGATGTAGAAGAATACCCAAAATTTTTACCATGGTGTAAGAGTGCCAGTGTTTATAATAAATTAAAAAGTGAATTTTATTCTGATATTACTATAGGGTTTAATTTAATAAATGAAACTTTTACTAGTAGAGTAGTATTCATTAGACCTAAAAAAATTATTTCTACGGCTACAAAAGGACCATTTAAACAAATGGTTAATCAGTGGAATATCAACTTTATAAACAATACTTCATGTGAAGTTATTTTAAAAATTCAATATGAATTTAATTCTGTCTTTATGGAAAAAATATTGGGAAATGTTTTTGAATCAGCGACTAAAAAAATGATTTCAGCGTTTGAAAATAGAGCAAGACAATTATTTGATACAAACTAACTTTTTTTAAATTCTTTTATGAGCATATTAAAACAAGTTATAGCCGTCTGTTGCCTCACATGTTGTCTATCTCCTTTATATATAATTTCAATATGTTCGGTATAATTTTTTCTAGAAATTGAATGATGTACTAACCCTACTGGTTTTTCTACGGTTCCTCCATTTGGACCTGCTATTCCAGATACTGCAATAGATATATCTGAATTAGTAATGAGAAGTGCTTTTTTTGACATTTCTAGAACTGTTTCTTTGCTTACGGCACCATATTTTTTAATAATATTTGCATTTACGTTTAATAATTCTGTTTTTGCTTTGTTTGAATAAGTAACAAATCCTCCAGTATAAACATTAGAAGCGCCTGAATGGTTGGTAATATAATTAGCTATTAAACCTCCGGTACATGATTCTGCAGTGGATAAAGTTAATTTATTTTCTTTGAGCAGATTAACAACTTGTAAAGATAAAGAATTAAGTTCTTTTTCCATTATACAATTAAATTTAGGAAATACATTATAATGGCAGTATATATTCCTGCTATAACATCATCTAACATAACTCCTAAACCTCCTTTCATATTTTTATCTATATATGATGCAGGCCAAGGCTTAAATATGTCAAATAATCTAAAGAGTATAAAGGATATCATTATTAATATAGGGTTATTGATTACTGGAAGCATTGCAATTAATTGCCCTACTACTTCATCCATAACAATTATGCTTGAATCTTTTTCTCCGCTATTTTTTTCATATATATCTGAACAAATTATTCCTAATATTAATAGTAAAGGTATTAAAAAGTAGAATATTTTAAAGTCAATAATATTTATACCGTAACCAAGAATAACACCAGCTAATGATCCAAAAGTACCCGATGCTATTGGTATAAAACCTATTCCTATAAAAGATAAAAATATTGTATTAATACTAATATTTTTCATGCTAATATTCTCTTGATATGGTTGTTAAACATTTTACCATTATCCCTTCTTCTCTTCCTAGATATCCTAGTCCTTCGGTTGTTGTAGCTTTTATAGATATATTTTTTTTATGGATATTAATTAATTTTGATAAGTTGTTTCTGATTTTATTTCTATGTGGACTTATTTTTGGTTTTTCACAAATTATTGTGACATCAGTATGAATAATTTTACTATTATGAAGTCTTAGTTTTTCTAAAGCAAAATCTAAAAATATTTTTGAATCTGCTTTCTTCCATCTATCATCAGTATTTGAAAATTTACTGCCTATGTCTCCATCTGCAATTGTCCCTAAAATTGAATCAACTAAAGAATGAATTAATACATCTGCATCGGAATGTCCTATTAAATTTTTATTATATTTTATTTTTATGCCTCCTATTTTAATGAATGTATTTTTATTAACTATTTCACCAAATTTATGGACGTCTATTCCTAATCCACTTACAGAAATATATTTTTTTTCTTTCAAATTCATTATTGCTTTAATTGTACTTAAGTCTGATTTGGTAGTAATTTTTATATTCTGATAATCTCCTGTAAATGTATAAATTTTCTTTTTATTGTCTAATAATACGCTATCATCGTTAGCATTAATTATCTTTGTATTTGAATGGGCTTTTAATAAGGTTTTGTAATTAAATCCTTGTGGAGTTTGTGCTAAAATTAATGAGTCCTTGTTCAAATTTTCTATTATATAATTAGACTTATTTATTTTTTTTAGAGCATCATTAATTTTTATTACAGGTATTGCTGAATCATATTTATCTAAATAATTAATAATATCATTGATAATTTTTCTTGAAATATTTGGTCGAGCGGAATCGTGGATTAAAACCTTATTTGGTTTATATTTTTTTAATTCTACTAAGGCTTTAAATACTGACTCTTGTCTTGTTGATCCACCATTAATAAATTTAATTCTTTTTAATTCTTTTAAAGAAGATTTTGCGATGCTTTTATGTAATTTGTTTATTACGACTAATACAATGTCTATTTTATTATTTAAAAATGGTTTTGTACTATGATAGATTATTGCTTTATTATTTATTAATTCATATTGTTTAAGTTTTGTTTTATCAAATCTAGAACTAGAACCAGCAGCTAAAAGTATTGCTGCAGTTGATATGTTATTTTTCATTTTATTTTCAATCATTATTTTATATTAATACTATATTTTTTTTAAATTAGAAAAAATTTTCTTTAGACAAAAAGTTTATATTATATAAAATGCCTAATAAATAGGCAATTTATGATCTGGTGAGTAAAAATTAATGAAAAACAATAAAATAGAAGATTTTAATTATGAGCAATTTATTAATTTAATACCTAACCCTATTTTATTAATTAATAACTTGAATAATATAATGTTCGTTAATTTTGCAGCAGAATTAGTTTTTGGAGAAAGTTCAAAAATATTAAAAAGAAAATCTTTAGAAGATATTTTACCCACAGACAGTCAATTACTTTCATTAGTAGAGCAAGTAAAGAATCAAACATATAGCGCCACCCAATATGATGTAATCATAAATGATAGTAATAAAAAAGTTTTATTAGTAGATGTAGTAGCAGGGAATTATGAAGATCATGTAATTTTATCTATTCATAAAAAAGCTATAGCTCAACAAATAGATAGAAGAGTAGTTCAAAAAAATATTCATTCCATATCAGGATTGTCAGCATTAATGGCTCATGAAATTAAAAACCCTTTATCTGGTATTAAAGGGGCAGCTCAATTATTAGATGGAGAAGTTAAGAAACAAGAAAAAGAGTTAACAAGACTTATTATTGATGAAGTAGATAGGATAGGAGATTTAATAAATAAGCTTGGGGCATTGTCTGATAAAAATATTATTTCTAGGTCAGCAGTAAATATACATGATGTTTTACAGAGAGTATGTAATTTAGCGAAAAATAGTTTTGCTAAAAGTATTATTATAAATGAAGAATTTGATCCATCTTTACCTGAGGTTTTTGGTGATATGAATTCTTTGATACAATTGTTTTTAAATTTAGTAAAGAATGCTGCAGAGGCAAAAGAAAATGGAATCATAACTATTCAAACTGGGTATAGACATGGTTTTAATATTAAAGTTTCTGGTAGTAAAAAAAAGTTAAGATTACCCATTTTTATTAATATTAAAGATAATGGTCCTGGGATTCCTGAGGATATAAGGTCACATTTATTTGAACCTTTTGTTTCTTCTAAATATGGTGGTTCAGGACTTGGTTTATCTCTTGTCTCTAGTATAATTGAGGAGCATGGAGGTATAATAGAATTAAATAGCAATAAAGATCAAACGATCTTCACAGTATTGCTTCCTTCTTATGATGAGGATATGAGATGAAACCACTTATTTTAATTGCGGATGATGATAAAGCTATAAGATTAATTTTAGAAAAAAAATTTCAGAAAGAAGGCTATGAAACTACATCAGTAAATAATGGTAAAGATCTTTTAAAGCTAGTTAAAGGTGAAAACATAGATTTGGTAATTACAGACGTAATAATGGAAGATTCTAATGGCTTAGATTTAATTCCGTTAATACATGAATGTAATAAAGATTTGCCGGTGTTAGTAATGAGCGGATTAAATACTATAAATACTGCTATAGAAGCTACTAATAGAGGTGCTTATGAATACTTTCCAAAGCCTTTTGATCTTGAGGATGTTTTTAAAGTAATTAAAAAAGCTTTAAGTAAAGACAAAAAGGAAGTTATTAACAAAAAAGAGAATGAGGAATATTTAGATTTAAATTTGCCAATTATTGGAAGATCTCCTGCAATGCAAGAAGTTTATAGAATTTTGGCAAAAGTAGTAAGTACTGATTTGACTGTGATGATAAGAGGAGAAAGTGGTACAGGTAAAGAACTTGTTGCTCAAGCTTTGCATGATTATAGTAAAAGAAAAAATAAGCCTTTTATTGCTATTAATATGGCTGCAATTCCAAGAGAGTTAATTGAATCAGAGTTATTTGGGTATGAAAGAGGAGCTTTTACTGGTGCAGACAATAGTAGTAAGGGTAAATTTGAACAAGCGAATGGTGGAACTTTATTTTTAGATGAGATAGGGGATATGCCTGTTGAAGCTCAAACAAGGTTATTAAGAGTGTTACAAGATGGATGTTTTACTTCTGTAGGAGGAAAAAAATTAATATACACAGATGTAAGAATTGTATCAGCAACTCATAGAAGTTTATCTGATATGATAAATGAAGGTCTATTTCGAGAAGATTTGTACTATAGGTTAAATGTGGTTCCTATAAACATGCCTCCATTAAGAAATAGATCTACAGATATTCCATTATTAGTAAATCACTTTATAAATAAAAATATGGAACTATATGAAAATAATAAATCTATTAGTGCTAAAGCTTTAGAAAAATTAAAAGAGTATAAATGGCCAGGAAATGTAAGAGAATTAGAAAATTTTGTAAATAGGATTATAACTTTAAGTCCTGAGGATGTAATAGATTTTGAAACTGTTAATTCGTATTTGTCTGAAATAGAAAGCATTATTGAAAAAAATAATAATGTTTCTTTGGGTGCTTCAGTAGAGAAACATTTAAAACAATATTTTGATTCACATAAAAGTTCTCTGCCTGCAGCAGGCCTATATGATAGAGTAATAAGGGAAGTTGAGCGCCCTCTAATAATAAAAACTCTTGATTTAGTTAATGGAAACCAAGTTAAAGCTTCTGAATTATTAGGAATAAATAGAAATACATTAAGAAAAAAAATTATTTATTTAGATATTCAAATAGGTAAGATTGATAAAAATTGATAAAAATTAATTGTAAGGAGACAATTTGTTTTCTTCTATTTTAGATAAGAAAAGAAGATTTGCTAGTAATAATGGACTAAAACGTTCATGGTTTTTGGTAGTTGCATCTATTATATCAGCTATTGCAACATATATTGCTATGGCACCATCAGAAAATAGCAATAAGTTTTTAATTTTAATATTGCTTAATTTAGATTTAATTTTGCTTATAAGTCTAATAATTATTATTGCAAAACGATTAGTAAATATTTGGTCTAGAAAAAAAAGTGGTCAGCTTGGAGCTCAACTTCATAGTAGGGTTGTTGTAATGTTTAGTTTTTTAGCAGCTGCCCCTGCAATAGTTATGGCTATATTTGGAGCTATATTCTTTACGATTGGAATTGAAAATTGGTTCTCTTCACAAGTAAAAAGTGCTCTTAATAAGTCTGTATCTGTTTCTGATGCTTATTTAGAACAAGCACAAAATCAAATAGGCGTAGATTCTACTGATATTGCCGCAGTAATAAATAATTTGGGATATTTTAGTACTAATAAAAAATTAAATGTTCAAGAGGAAAATAATTTAAATAAATTAATTAATAGACTTGCGTATGAAAGAAATTTTACTGAGATTCTGATCTTTAATAAGAATGGGGAAATTATAGTTGAAAATGAAATTGCATTTTTGTTTAATTCTTCATCAAGAATAAGGTTGCTAGAGCTTTCAAAGGATACAAATAAAACTGCAATAAATTTTTCTGCAAATTCAAATATTAAAACTGTCTCAGCTGTTTCTCCTATAAATTTATTAGCTCAGCATTTTGTATATATTAGTAAGTATAAAGATTTATTAACTTTATCAAATATAGACGATGTAAAAAAAGCTGTAAATAATTATAAAGGTGTGGAAACTAAGAAAGAAGGTTTACACATTACGTTTACTATGATTTTTATAGTTGTATCTATTCTTTTAACGTTTGTGGCAATATTAATGGGCTTGAATTTTGCAAATGGTCTTGTAACCCCAATTACTAATTTAGCAAATGCTGCAGAACGGGTATCGTCTGGAGATTTAAAAGTAAGAGTACCTAACATAGGAACAAAAGATGAAATATCTGATTTATCTAAGACTTTTAATAAAATGACAGAACAGTTAGAAAATCAAAGAAATCACCTCATAAGTACAAATGATGAGTTAGAAAATAGAATTCGTTTTACAGAAACAGTTCTTACAGGAGTTACTGCAGGAATATTAGGGTTGGATAAATATGGAAAAATATTTTTACCTAATAAATCTGCATTAAAGTTATTAGAAGTTGATCAGGATAAAATAATAGGAAAATCTATGACATCCATTATGCCTGAAATAAAAAATTTGTTTAATTCAATTAAATTGAAGGATGACCATATTGTAAAAGAGGAAATTGAAATAATGATTAAAGGTAAAAAATTAACTTTATTTATTACAATTTCTGCTGAAAAAAAATATAATAAAATACTTGGTTATGTAGTTACTTTTGATGATATGACTGAATTATTTAAAGTGCAAAGGATTGCTGCTTGGAGTGATGTGGCTAGAAGAATTGCTCATGAAATTAAGAACCCACTTACACCAATTCAATTAGCCGCAGAAAGACTAAAAAGAAAGTATCACCAGCATATAAAACTGGAACCAGATGTTTTTATTACTTGTGTTAATACGATTGTTAGACAGGTAGATAGTATGAGAAAAATGGTGAATGAATTTTCTGCATTTGCTAGAATGCCAGCGCCTATATTTGAAAGGACTAATTTGAATAATGTGGTAAAAGAATTAGCTTCAATTTCAATTTTAACTAATGAGAATATAATTGTAGAGATTGATATTCCAAAAGTAAATTTATATGCGATCGTTGATGAAAATCAGATTAGACAAGCTTTATTAAATATTGTATCAAATGCAGTTTATTCTATTAACGAGGATGCAAATCTTAACAAAAAGAATAGGCTATTAATTAAAATGCGTAAATCTAAGTCTTTATATACGATATCTGTAACTGATTCTGGTATTGGTTTACCAAAGGATCTTGAAGATGATTTGTTCGACCCTTATATAACTTCCAAGCAAGATGGTGCTGGATTAGGTTTAGCAATAGTAAAAAAGATTATGGAAGATCATCAAGGGAGCTTGGAAATTAAAAACCTTGAGAATTCTAAAGGCGTGTGTGCTAGTTTAAAATTTAAAAGTAATAAAAAGCAGAATCATGAATAATAATGTTCTCATAGTCGATGATGAAAAAGATATTAGATTATCTATTAAAGGGTTATTGGAAGATGAAAATTATGAAGTCAGTCTAGCTAAAAATTCTGACGAAGCTTTATCTGCTATAGTCAATAAAGTTCCAGATTTGATATTATTAGATATATGGTTAGAAAATAGTACATTGGATGGAATTGAATTATTAAATTATATTGTAAATTCTTTTAAGAATATTCCTTGTATAATGATAAGTGGACATGGAAATATTGATATAGCTGTAAAAGCAATTAGAAGCGGAGCAAGTGATTTTATTGAGAAGCCATTTGAAGCAGACCGTTTATTAATAACTATTGAAAGAGTTTTAGAACTCTCTAATTTAAAAAAAGAACATAAAGAGTTGTGGTTAAGAGCTGGTGGAGATTTGAAATTGATTGGAGAATCTTCAGAGATTAAAAAAATTAAAAATATGCTTGAAAAAATAGCTGCAAGCGGGAGTAGAGTTTTTATAACAGGTGATTCTGGCACAGGTAAAGAAACTTTAGCACGAATAATTCATCAAAATTCAAATAGAAAAAATTCTCAATTTGTAGTCTTAAATGCTTCAATATTATCTAGTTCTTCTTTGGAGTCAGAGTTATTTGGAGAAGAAGATAATTCTGGTAGAGTTAAAAGCATTGGAATTATTGAACAAGCAAATAATGGAACATTATATATAGATGAAGTTTCAGAATTATCTATCGAAGCTCAAGGATACTTAGCAAAACTTTTACAGGAAAATAATTTTAAAAGAAAGAACGGGTCTTATAGAATAAATATAGATATAAGGGTGATTAGTTCTAATAGTATAGATATAAAGCAAAAAATAGCTGAAAAGAAATTTAGTGAAGATTTTTATTATAGATTAAATGTAATGCCTATTTTTCTTCCTCCTTTATCTTCTAGAAAAGATGATATTCCAGATTTGGTAAAATATTTTTTTGACTTAGCAATTAATAAAACTTCTAGAAATGCAGTTTCAATTGATCAGCAAGCTCTGGTATCTTTGCAAGCTTACAATTGGCCTGGTAATATACGACAATTAAAAAACACAGTTGAGAGAATATTAATTTTAATTGATGATTTATCAATTACTGAAATAACTTATGATATGATTCCAAAAGATTTAATGGATGAAGAGAAAACAGATAAAAATATATATTCTGATTATATTTTTTCACTTAGTTTAAGAGAAGCAAGAAAAGAATTTGAATATGATTATATATTAAAAAATTTAAATAGGTTTGACGGCAATATATCTAAGACAGCAAAATTTATTGGTATGGAGAGGTCCGCTTTTCATAGGAAATTAAGTCTATTAAAATCGGATAAAGATATAAATAGCAAAAAAGATATAGATAGTAAATGAGGATATTTTAAATGAATATTATAATATGTGGTGCAGGGGAAGTTGGATATAATATAGCTAGTTTGCTTTCTGATGAAAATAATCAAATAACTGTAATAGATCATGATGTAGAAAGAATTGATCATGTATCAAATAAATTAGATGTAAGAACATTAATTGGTTATGCTTCGCATCCAAGTATTTTAACAGAAGCAGAAGCAGACAAAGCTGACATGATCATAGCTGTAACTCAATCTGATGAAATTAACATGATTTCATGCCAAATCGCGGATACATTGTTTTCTATTCCTATAAAAATAGCTAGAGTTAGATCGGAAGAATATAATGTAGATGAGTGGAAAACTTTATTTGATACCGGTGTTTTTTCAATAGATGCTGTGATTTCTCCAGAGCATGAAGTGGCAAAATCTTTTACAAGGTTGGTTGCTGTACCTGGGGCAAAAGATCTTATATCATTTGATAATGATCTTTTAAGATTAATAGAAATTAATTTGCATGAAGATTGTCCAGTAATAAATACACCTTTAAGTCAGCTGACAGAAATTTTTCCTGATTTAGGTGCTAGGGTTGTTTATATTGTTAGAAATGAATCTGGTTTTGTTCCTGATAAACTTAGTCAAATGGAGATTGGCGATGATGTGTACATTATAGCTGAATCTACTAAAACTGAACGAGTTTTATCTATTTTTGGTAAAGAAACTGAGAGAGCAAGGCGAATAGTTATAATTGGAGGAGGTAGAACTGGTTTACGAGTAGCTAAATCTATTGAAGATAATGAGCCTCAATCTAAGATTACCATAATTGAAAATGATAAGAATAGAGCAGAAATTATCGCAGAGGATTTGGATAAATCAATTGTTTTGTATGGAGATGCTTTAGATAAAGATGTTTTAGAAGAAGCAAATATAGCTAAGGCTGATTTTACTTTTGCTGTAACTGGTAGTGATGAAGTAAATACTTTATCATCAATATTAGCAAAAAAATATGGTTGTCATTCATCTGCAGCGTTATTAGCAGAAAATAAATATAGTCCTTTTATTAATTCACTTGGTATAGATGCTGCTGTAAATCCAAGAGAGTTAACTGTTTCAAGAATATTAAGGCATGTTAGAAGAGGAAAGGTGTTTCAGGTTCAAAGTTTAAGAGAAGGGGAAGCAGAAGTAATAGAATTGGAAGCAATGGAATCTTCTATTTTAATAGGAGAGCCTCTTAAAAATAAACCCTTGCCAGAAGGCGTAGCAATCGGAGCTGTAATAAGAAATAAAAAAGTAATTTTACCTACTGGTTCTACTGCTATAGAAGTAGGAGACAGAGTGATAGTTTTTGCTCGCCATGATTCAATTACTGAAATTGAAAAAATATTTTCTGTAGGTATAGGATTTTATTAAAATATGCTTGGTAGTTTAATATTTTGAAAATTCAACAGACTTATATATTTGTTTTTATTTTACAAACTATTATTGCAAGTTCAGCTGCTTTAGGTCTTCTTTGGTCTTTTATAATGTCTGCTGATGTTATTCCATTTATTGTTTTGTTAATATTAAGTATATTCTTTTCTGGTTCTGTCTTTATTTCTTTCAGGGACAGTAAGTTAAATATAGATAAAACTACATGTCTAATAGCTATTTTTATAACTTGGTTTTTATTAATAATAATGGGTTCAATTCCATTTTATATTATGCTTCCTGATAAAAATATTTTTGATGTATTATTTTTATCAATAACCTTAACCACTACTTTTGGAAGTTGGCCAGGATTACCTGTTATTTTTGATCATGAGTTTTTAATATGGCAATCTATATTACAATGGCTTGGAGGTTTAACAACTATATTAATTGCAACATTTTTAATAGAGTTTATATTATCGAAAAATAAGTTGAATAATGACCATTTTAATATTGATAATTTAAAAATTATTTCTTTATTATATATATTTTTAACAATTGTATTCGCATTTTTATTATATTATTTTGAAAGTTATTCTTTAGATCATTCTCTTCGCTTGTCTATGGCTTTGATGTCAACTAGTAATTCATTTGAATATGATGGCTCTATAATAATTAGAGAGAGTTATCAATTTAAATTAATTATGATCTCAGCTATGATTTTTGGAGCTATATCAATTTCTGCACATTATAAATCTTTAAATTATGGAATTTTGTCTTATTTCAGAAATAAAAATTTTATAGCAATAATTATTTTTTCTTTAATTTTTGTAATATTTATTGCTCTATATATAAGTAAAATTACTAATACACCTTTATTTTATACATTTATTGATACCTTGTTTTTAGTAATTTCTTTTATAACTACTACAGGTCTCATACCATATGATTTTTTATATAGTGGTGTTCTTAATAAGTTATTATTATTGATAATAATATTTTCTTTAATAGGAGGAGCTATAAACTCAACTACTGGTGGTTTAAAAGCTTCTAGAATAATTTTTGTAACAAAATTTATATATAGGGAATTATATAAACTTGGTAATCCTCGCATAATATTATCAAAAGAAAATTTAGGACTTAATGATAATGCATTAAGAATCTTTGTGTTTTGCATAATTTTTCTTTTTTCTGTTTTAATATTATCATTGTTTTTATCTATAGTAGGAATTAATTTTAAAGATTCTATTTTGATAATTTTAGGAGCTATAACTAATAGCGGAGTTGGAATAATGCAAATTTCTAATATTATATATTATCCTGAGACATCTACTGAAATTTTAATTATTTCACTAGCTTTATTAATTGGAAGAGTAGAAATATTTTATATAATGTTAATTACATCAAGTTATTTATGGAAAAATAGATAATGTTTATTAGTTATTAAGGCTTTAAAATATGAATTATTGTTGGTTATTCCATCCTAATTATATCCATTTTAATAAAAGATCTCCAGAGTCAGCTCTTCAAGAATTAGAATTATTGGCTAAGGCTATTAATCTTAAGGTCGTTTTTTCTGCAATAGTAAGAATATCTTCCATAAAAGCTTCCAGTTTTTTTGGTACAGGAAAGGTGTTGGAAATTTCTAATAGTTTAAAGTTAGAAAATGTTAAAGATTGCGTAATTGTAATTAATGATAGGTTAACACCAATCCAACAAAGAAATTTAGAAAAAAAGTGGAATGTTAAAGTTTTAGATAGGACTGCATTAATTCTTGAAATATTTGGATCTAGGGCAGTTACAAAAGAGGGAACATTGCAAGTAGAATTAGCCCATATTACTTGGCAAAAATCAAGATTAGTTAGAAGTTGGACCCATTTAGAAAGACAAAGAGGTGGTAAAGGATTTCTGGGCGGGCCAGGAGAATTACAAATAGAATTAGATAAGAGATATTTAACTAATAGAATTAAAAAGATTAATTCTGATTTAAACAAAATAAAGAAAACTAGAAAATTACAAAGAAATAGGAGGAAAAATCAATTTCCATTGGTGTCTCTAATTGGGTATACCAACTCAGGAAAATCTACGTTATTTAATAGATTAACTGGTGCTAATGAGTTAGCAAAAAATATGCTCTTTGCTACTTTGGATCCTAAACACAGAAAAGTAACTTTTTCTTATCAAAAACAATTTATTTTATCGGATACAGTGGGTTTTGTTAATAATTTGCCAACAGAACTTATTAGAGCATTTAAAGCAACTTTAGACGAGGTTATTTATTCTGATTTAATACTTCATGTAAGAGATATTTCTCATGAAGATTATATATCTCAAAACGATGATGTTTTAAATATAATAAATACTATATTTATTGAGTCTGAACGCGATTTTTCAGAAAATGTAATAGAGGTAATTAATAAAATTGATAAAATAAAATATTCTCATAATTCAATTAAAAATTCTTTAAAAAGAGTGCATGTATCAGCGAAGACTGGGCAAGGCATTAACGATCTAATAGGTGTTATTACTAAAAGTTTATAATGATATTATTTTTGTATAATACTTGACATTTGTACTCATAATGCACAAATACTATATGAGTTTGGCACTCTAACAATAAGAGTGCTATTTTTTAACATTAATTTAGGAAGAGTAAAATGAAATTTAGACCACTTCATGACCGTGTTTTAGTAAAACGCATGGATACCGAAGAAAAATCTTCTGGAGGTATAATTATCCCTGATTCTGCTCAGGAAAAGCCTATGGAAGCAAAAGTAGTAGAGGTAGGAACTGGATCAATATCAGAGGACGGCAAAAGAACACCTTTAGACGTTAAAAAAGGTGATGTTGTACTTATAGGTAAATGGTCTGGTACAGAAATTAAATTAGGATCTGATGATTTAGTAATAATTAAGGAATCAGATATTATGGGAATTATGGGCTAATTAGCTCTTTTAAGAAAAGGGATATAGAATATGCCATCAAAAGATGTAAAATTTTCAACTGACGCACGTGAGCGTATGCTGCGTGGTGTTGATGTATTAGCAAATGCAGTAAAAATAACTTTAGGTCCTAAAGGAAGAAATGTAGTATTAGATAAATCGTTTGGGGCTCCAAGAACTACAAAAGATGGAGTAACTGTAGCTAAGGAAATCGAGCTTAAAGATAAATTTGAAAACATGGGAGCTCAAATGGTTAAAGAAGTTGCTAGCAAAACTAATGATGAAGCGGGTGATGGAACTACTACTGCAACTGTGTTAGCACAATCTATAGTTAGAGAAGGTTGTAAAGCCGTAGCAGCTGGAATGAACCCTCTGGATGTTAAAAGAGGTATTGATTTAGCTACTGATACTGTTGTAGAGGAACTTAATAAAAATAGTAGAAAAATATCTGATAGAGGAGAAGTAGCACAAGTAGGTACAATTTCATCCAATGGTGAAGAGGAAATTGGAGAATTACTTGCAACTGCAATGGAAAAAGTAGGCAAAGAAGGCGTGATAACTGTAGAAGAAGCTAAAGGCTTAGATACAGATTTAGATGTGGTAGAAGGTATGCAATTTGATAGAGGATACTTATCTCCTTATTTTATTACTAATGCTGAAAAAATGATTGCTGAAATGGAAGAGCCGTATATTTTAATTCATGAGCAAAAATTAACTAGTTTGCAGCCAATACTTCCAATATTAGAAAAGGTTGTTCAAGCTGGTAAATCATTACTGATTATAGCTGAAGATATAGAAGGTGAGGCTTTAGCTACTTTGGTGGTTAATCGCCTTAGAGGTGGTTTAAAAGTCGCAGCTGTAAAAGCTCCTGGATTTGGAGATAGAAGAAAAGCTATGCTAGTAGATATTGCGACATTGACAAATGGACAAGTTATTAGTGAAGATCTTGGCATTAAATTGGAAAATGTAGATTTAAAAATGTTAGGAACTGCTAAAAGAGTTCATATAACAAAAGAAGAAACTACAATTATTGATGGAGCCGGATCTAAAAAAGATATACAAGCAAGAGTAAATCAAATAAGGGCACAAATCGATGAAGCGACTTCAGATTATGATCGTGAAAAACTTCAAGAAAGATTAGCAAAATTAGCTGGTGGCGTCGCTGTAATTAGAGTAGGCGGTGCGACAGAAGTAGAAGTGAAAGAAAGAAAAGATAGAGTTGAAGATGCTATGAATGCTACAAGAGCTGCTGTTGAAGAAGGTATTGTTCCTGGAGGTGGAGGAGCATTAGTTAATGCTGCTAAGGCATTATCTAAGTTGAAGTCTGAAAATAATGACCAAAAAGTAGGAATAGAGATTGTAAGAAGAGCTTGTGAAGCGCCTGTTAGACAAATTGCCTCTAATTCTGGTTATGATGGTTCTATAGTAGTAGGAAAAATTAATGATTCTAAAGATAAAGCATTTGGATTTGATGCACAAGCTGGCAAATATGTTGATATGGTAAAGTCAGGAATAATTGACCCTACTAAAGTAGTAAGAACAGCATTACAAGATGCAGCATCTGTTTCTGGATTACTTATCACTACAGAAGCTATGGTAGCGGATTCTATTGAAGATAAAGAAGCTGCTGCTCCAGCTATGCCTGATATGGGAGGTATGGGTGGAATGGGCGGAATGGGTGGAATGGGCGGAATGGGAATGTAATTTCTGCTTATTAATCTATTCTATTTGTTTTAATATAAAAAAGAGCTATCTTAGTTTTGATAGCTCTTTTTTTATGTAATGTATTTAGGAAAATAATATGAATAATAATAAGGTTTCTTTTTTAGGTTTAGGAGTTATGGGGTATCCTATGGCCGGTCATTTATCTAAGGCAGGCTACGATGTTACAATATATAATAGAACAGAATCTAGATCTGATAAATGGTTGGAGGAATATAAAGGAACTAAAGCTTTAACTCCAGGAGATGCAGCAAAAAACGCAAAAATTGTATTTGCTTGTGTTGGAAATGACAATGATATTAGAGAAGTTTGTCTAGGAAAAAATGGCGCTTTTGTATCTATGGATAAAGATGCAATTTTTGTAGATCATACTACAGCATCAGCAAATATTGCTAGAGAGCTTAATGGTAAGGCAATCGAGCATTCTATTTCATTTCTTGACGCTCCTGTTTCTGGAGGAGAAGCTGGAGCAATAAATGGGGTTTTGACAGTTATGGCAGGAGGAAAAGTTAAAACCTTTAATGAAGCAAAACCTTATATTAAATCATTTTCTCAAGCAGTAACTTTAATGGGAAATACTGGAGCAGGACAATTAACTAAAATGGTAAATCAAATTTGCATAGCAGGGCTTCTTCAAGGGTTATCTGAGGGCGTAAAATTTGGAATACAGTCAGGCTTAGATATAAGTAAAGTTGTAGAGGTAATTTCAAAAGGTGCTGCTGGGTCATGGCAAATGCAAAATAGGGCAGAGACAATGTCTAAGAATGAGTTTGAGTTTGGATTTGCTATAGAATTAATGCATAAGGACTTGCAAATTTGTATTGAAGAAGCAAAGAAAAATGAGTCTAAATTGCCTATTACAGAATTAATAGATGAGTTTTATGTAAAATTAATCAAGCAAGGTCATAATAGATATGATACATCATCTTTGATAAAGCTACTTTAATTTCTTGGCATTTTTCCATTGTATTTCTTTTTGTTTAGCGCTGCTATCTATAAAGTCTTTATTATTTTTAAATTGCTTTAGCATATATTTAAAACGGTTAATAAACTTTGTATTTGATTTGATTGCTGCAATTTCTGGGTTTATTTTCATATGTCTGCATAAATTAGCTATTGAAAATAGTAAATCACCTATCTCAATTTCTAAGTTTTCTATATTAATATTATCTTTATTAATTTCTTCTTTTATTTCTTTTAATTCTTCTCCTATTTTATTTAGGGGCCCTTTGTAGTTATTCCAATCAAATCCTAGCTTTTTAGCTTCTTTTGAAATTTCTAAAGCTTGTATTAAGGCTGGGTTAGCTTTTAATATGGTAGAGAAGGGTGTATTAGGTTTATTATCTTTTTCATTAGCTTTTATGACTTCCCATTGTTCGTTCAATTCTTGTTGGTTTAATTTTTTCTTGTTTTGAAATACATGAGGGTGACGTCTTATCATTTTTAGATTTATTTCTTCGATAACTTCATGAAGAGTAAAATCATTATTTTCTTCTGCTATTTGAGAATTTAATACTATTTGTAATAATAAATCTCCTAACTCTTCTTTAATAGCTGTAGGTGATTTTTTTTGTATTGCTTCTATTGCTTCATAGGCTTCTTCTATGATGTAAGGCATGAGGGATTTATGTGTTTGTTTTTTATCCCAAGGACACCCATCTATTGGATCTCTTAATTTTTTAATTGTTTTTTTTAGCTTTTCTATTGTCATTTACTATATCTTGTTAGATTGTTTAAGGGCGCATAATATATATTATCAGAAACAATATAAATAAAATTAAAATAAAAAATTAAATAAATCATTTAACTATTTGTTTTTAAAATATAATTAATAAAAAAAAGAAAATTACCAAGTAATACCATAAACAATAAACATGTTAGTATTATAAGGCTAACTTGGTTAATTAATAGTTCTTCCCCTAATGCGTTATATATATATACTCTGATAAATCCCCAAATTATTCCAGATAAGCATAGATAAAGATTAATAAGTTTAATATTAATCTTTAAGATTATTCTTGAACCAATTATAAATGATATTATCCATAATATCGGATCTTTTATAGAGCCACTAATTACTATTTTTAAAAATTCAATATCCATTTTAATTAATTATCTAAAGTAATATGCATACCATCTACTCCTGGCTCTACATTTTTAGGACATTTAGCTTTTAGTTCATCATAGTCCAACCAATGGCCCATATGGGTAAGTATAGCTTTCTTAGGTTTTAATTTTTTAATCCACTCCATTGTTAAGTCAAAATGAGAATGACTGTAATGAGGTTCATATCTTACACAATCTACTATCCATAAATCTAAATTTTGTAGCATTTCATAGGATTCTTCGGGAAATTCATTAACATCGGTAGAATATGCAAAATTATTAAATCTGTATCCTAATGTATGACTTTTTCCATGTATTTGATCTATAGCAAGTATTTCTGTGTCTAATATTAGGTTTTTACCTATAGATATAGTATTTGTCTTTAAGGATGGTAGAGCAGGCCCTGTATTAGAGCTAAATGCATAATAAAATCTTTCTTCTAATTGTTTTATTGTGTATTTGTCTCCATAAATAGGTAAAGGACTATTATCTTTTCTTTTCCAACAAAAAGCTCGTAAGTCATCTATGCCATTAGCATGGTCTGCATGTGAGTGTGTATATAGAACTGCATCAATATATTTTACTTTGGCATCTAGCATTTGCATTCTAAGGTCAGGGCTAGTATCTATTAAAAAATTCTTATTATTTATATTAACTAAAATAGAGACCCTCCTTCTTACATTTTTAGGATTATTGGGATTACAAGGTCCCCAAATATTTCCTATTAAAGGCACTCCTCCAGAAGAACCACAGCCCAAAATTGTTACTTGTAAATTACTCATAATTTAGCTTTGTTAAATAAATTAAAAAAGTTTTCTGTTGTAATCTTTTCTAGTTTGGATATTGGTACGTTTTTAATTTCTGCAATTTTTACTAAAGTCTCTTTTACAAAAGAAGGTTCATTTCTTTTTCCTCTATAAGGTACAGGAGCTAAATATGGAGAATCTGTTTCAATTAGAATTTTTTCAATAGGTATTTTTTTGCAAATCTCTCTAATATTTTTAGCATTTTTAAAGGTAATAATACCTGAAAAGGATATATAAAATCCTATTTCTAATGCCGCCTTTGCTAAGTCATCTGTAGAAGTAAAACAGTGAATAACTCCTGAAAACTTTTTTTTATTATATTCTTTATGTAAAATTTTAATAATATCTTTATCTGCATCACGGGCATGAACTATTAGTGGAAGTTTTGTTTCTTGGCTTACCTGTATATGTTTTATAAAAGATTCTTTTTGAATAGCTCTTTTGCTGTTTTCATAAAAATAATCTAATCCTGTCTCTCCAATTCCTATAACATTTTTATTGTTACATAAATCAATAATTTCTTGTTTTGTAATATTTTTTTCCTTTTTTGCATTATGAGGATGAGTTCCAACAGAACACCATATATTTTTGTATTTAGTGGCTAATTTTAGAATTTTATTAAATTCTGTTATTTTTGTACATATAGTTTGGATTCCTATTACGTTTTGTTCTTTAGCATTATTAAGTACTTTATTAAGGTCTTTTTCAAATTCTTTAAAATCTAAATGGCAATGGCTATCAATCATCAACGTTTTCCAATCGAGGAAATACTCCTTCAGGTTTTACTATTATATTTTCTTCAATCAACTCATTATAAAATTTAAAATTTCTTTTATTCTTTGGAATCATTAATTGATCTAAGATTTTATTAGCTCCTTTGGGTACAAAATTTAATGCTATTAAACTTATTTTTCTTATAATATTTGATAAGGTGTTAAGAACTGTGTTCATTCTCTCAACATCTGTGTTTTTCAATGCCCATGGAGCTTCAGCATCTATGTACGAATTAGCTTCTCTAATCACAGACCATAACTCTTCTATAGCAGAAGTAATTTCATAATTGTTCATAAAATTAATAATATTATTGGTAGATTTATCTACAAATTTTAGAATTTTTGTATCTGTATCATTTAATTTATTTGCGCTTGGTATTTTTTGATTACAATTTTTATATATGAAAGATAATACTCTTTGCGCAAGGTTTCCATAATCATTAGCTAAATCTGAATTAGCTCTTTTAATTAGAGCTTTTTCTGAATAATCTCCATCTTGCCCAAACCTAACTTCACGTAGTAAGAAATATCTTACTTGATCTAATCCATAGTCATCAATTATTTTAAAGGGGTCTACTACATTACCTGTGGATTTAGACATTTTTTCTCCATTTACAGTCCACCAACCATGCGCATAAACTTTTTGGGGTAATTCTATTTCTGCTGCCATAAGAAATGCTGGCCAATAAATAGCATGAAATCTTAATATATCTTTTCCAACAACATGGATGCTTGCAGGCCAAAATTCTTTCCATTTTTTAGAATTAAGATTTGGGTATTCTACTCCTGATAAATAATTAGTAAGAGCATCTAACCAAACATATATAATGTGGTTTTCATCTTTTGGCACAGGTATTCCCCATTTAAAGGTTGTTCTAGATATTGACAAGTCTTCAAGACCCTTAGACACAAAGCTTAGTACTTCATTATATCTGCTTTGGGGGGCAATAAATTTTGGATTTTTTTCATAAAATTCTAATAATTTATTTTGCCAAGAAGATAATTTAAAAAAATATGATGGCTCTTCAACCCATTCAAGTTTTGATCCATTAGGTCCAATCTTTTCTCCCTCTTGATTTGTATTTATTTCATCATTAGAATAAAAAGCCTCGTCTCTAACTGAATACCAACCTGAATATTTATCTAAATAAATATCTCCTTTATCTAATAATTTATTCCAAATATTTTCGACAGCTTTTTTATGTCTTGTTTCAGTAGTTCTTATAAAATCATTATTAATTATTTCTAATTTATTTGATAAGTCTATAAAACTTTGGGATACTTTATCAGTAAATAATTGTGGATCCATTCCTTCTGACAAAGCAGATTTTTCGACTTTTTGCCCGTGTTCATCGGTTCCTGTTAAAAAATTTACATTTTTCCCCATCCAATTATTATATCTTGCAATGGTGTCACAAATAATTGTTGTGTAAGCATGTCCAATATGAGGAATATCATTTACGTAATATATTGGGGTTGTAATATAGAAATTGTTATTATCTGTGCTCATATAGGGTCTCTTCTGTTACAGATTTATAAGTGTTAAATTTTTTAATATTATCTATAAGATTCATCACAACTTGTTTTTTTTCTAAATTTAATTCTAATACTGTATTAATTTCAGAATATGAGCTTTCCCATAAGAAAGGGATATCTGCAATAGTAAAATTATTAATTAAATATTTTTGTACTTCTTCTTCTTTTATAGAAAAATTTATATCTATCATTAGTAAATATCTTCTGTATAACCTATAAAAAAATATTGTTAGCAGCTCTTTTAAAACATTTAATTCTAAATTATTATTTTTTGAATTAATTAAACTATTTAATTCTTCTACGTTGCTTTGATTTATTTTATTTATATTTTCAAAAATATCTATAATACAATTGTATATTTCTAATCCATTATTTTGAAATAATAATATTCCCTTACCTGGTATGCCATTTGATAGCAAATTTAACTGGTTTAGAGATTCTGTTTTGATATCTTCTGTTAGATTATTAGTAATAATTGCACTTGTGTCTTCTTTAGATAAATTATTAAATTGAAGAATTCTGCATCTAGATCTTATAGTGTCTAATACATTAGACTTGTTATTTGAAATTACAAAAATTACACTATTACTAGGAGGTTCTTCTAAAATCTTTAATAAAGCATTCGCTCCAAATTTATTAATTCTATCTAAGTCATCTATAATGGCAATTCTTTTGCCTCCATCCCCAGAAGTCTTGGAAAAAAAATCTTTTATCTCTCTTATTTTATTTACAGGTATGATTTCATTACCATATGGGTCTAAATCAGAATTATCTCTTTCTATAACTTTGAGGTCTATATGAGTATTCTCTGAAATTTTATTATGTATTAAATTATTGTTATCAAAGTTAAAATTTAATGTTTTATTATTTTCTTTGTTATTAAATAATAATATTTCATTGTTATTTTTTTTAGTTAGAGATAGTAATGCTCTTGACGCACAGTATGCAAAAGTAGCTTTTCCCAATCCTGCGGGGCCTTCTAGTAGCCATGAATGGTGTAAATGATTGTTTTCAAAAGCTTCAATAAAAATTTTTTCTTGTTTTTTATGTCCTATAAGGTTTTTTGTTTTTCTGGGGTGAAAATTTTTAAACATGTAATTATATCATTTTTCTTTTATGGATTTCTTTTATTATTTTATTAAATATATTATTAATTGTATCGTCAGCATCTACAAAAAAATATCTCTTATTTTTATTTTTTAGACTTTTAAAGTATTGATTAATTTTTTTATGAAAATTTATATCAAATTTTTCATATCTGTTTTTGTCCATTCTAGTATTAATTCTATTTAGAGATTTTTCTATATCCATATCAAAAACAATTGTTAAATCTGGTCTTATATCCTGACATACAATATTAGATAAATTTTTTAAGAAATCTATTGGTACTCCCTGCCCCGCTCCTTGGTAAGCATTAGTTGAATCAATAAACCTATCACAGATTACCCAATTATTGTTATTTAATGCTGGTATAATAGTTTTTTCTAAATGAACTTTTCTTGCTGCATTATGTAACAGACTTTCGGTGACCCCATCCCATTTATTTACATGTCCATTAACAAGAATCTCTCTTATTTGTTCTGCTTCCTTACATCCTCCTGGTTCTCGAGTATAAATAATTTGGTTATTTTTTGTTTTAAGGTATTCATAAAGTTTTTTGGATTGAGTACTTTTGCCTGTACCTTCGCAACCTTCAAAAGTTATAAAAAAACCTTTTTGCTTATTCATTTTCTGGTTGACCCCAAATTAAATAAGATAACGATCCAAATAATCTGCCTACAGGTCCAGCTTTATTAATTTGGTATTCAGGATATAAGTTAAATGCTTTTATTGTTTCTCCTTTGCTATCTTTTATTAATAATTTAGCAACTGTTTTATCTGGAGATAATGGAGGTATTAAAGGTGCAACATATTTAACAACTGCTTTAAGATCATTTCCTTTATCTGCTTTGGAAATTGAAAGAAATACTTTTTCTTTTACTACTAAGGGAACGTTTGGTCTATTGCCTAACCAAACATTGGCAGAGTCAACTATTTCATTTTTTTCAAATAAAACTGTGTTTCTAAACTCTCTAAAGCCCCAATTAATAATTTGCTCAGATTCAACGGCTCTTTTTTTTGCCCCTTTAATTCCATTTAATACTAGAATTAATCTTCTATTATTTTGGATTGCAGATGCTGCTACACCATGTCCACTTACTTTAGTATAACCTGTCTTTAATCCATCTGCACCTATGTCTTGATAAAGAAGAGGGTTTCTATTAGATTGTGTAATTCCATTATAAGTAAACTTTTTTTCTGCAAAATAATGCATAAATTCTGGAAAGTCTTGGTAAAGTCTTATAGATAATTTTGCTAGGTCAGCAGTTGACATTAGGTGGTTCTTATGCGGCCATCCAGTAGAATTTATAAAAAAGCTATTAGTTAAATTTAGGAATTTAGCTTTTTTATTCATATCTTCGGCAAAAGCACTTTCAGATCCTGAGAGAGATTCAGCTATAACTATACAGGCATCATTACCTGATTGCACAATTATTCCTCTTAATAAATCTTCAAAAGTTACTTTTGTTAATGGTTCTAAAAACATGCTAGACCCACTAGCAGGTAAAGAATTTCCTTTATCATCCTTTTTTTTCCATGCATTTTCACTAACTATTAATTTAGTATCTAATGATATTCTGTCTTGTTTTAATGCCTCAAAAGCAAGATATATAGTCATTAATTTGCTCATAGATGCAGGAGCAGTAGGAATATTTGAAGATTTATTTAGCAAAACTCTTCCAGTTTCATAGTCTATAAGAATTGCATATTTAGCAGAGGTATTTATATTTCTTTCAGATTGGGAGATAGTTGGTTGAAGTGAAAAAGAAATTATTATTATAAAAAAAATATATTTTTTGATTTTATTTAAAAAAGTCATGTTATCTCCATTCTACTAGTTTCTTTATTCAATTATTATTTTAGATTCTATTTCGTCTTTTTTTAATTTTCTTTGTACATATAGAATATTTTCTTTTTCATTTAAAGGACCTACTTTAACCATATAAAAAGTATCCCCTCTTATATTAGATGTTTGTATAAATACTTTATGTTTAAGATACTCTATATTTCTTAACTTAGCATATAGTTTATCTGCATTTTTGGCATTTTTAAATACACCTAATTGGAGAAATGAATTTTTTGAGGCTAAAGGCATATTTTTTTCTAGTAAGTGAGGTCCATAATCTAGTAGCTCTAATCTAACTTTTGCTGTTCCTTTTTCAATTACTCCTAAAATCTGAGCAGATTTGTATGAAAGGTCAATAATTCTATTTCCAACAAATGGACCTCTATCATTAATTCTTACTACTACTTGTCTGTTATTAGTAAGGTTTGTTACTCTAAGCAAGCTAGGTAATGGTAAAGTTTTATGAGCTGCAGTAATATCATGTTGGTTAAAAATTTCTCCATTTGCAGTAAGTTTGCCGTGAAAATTAGGCCCATACCATGAGGCAATTCCTTCTTCTATATAAATATTTACTTCTTTAGGAATATATTTTATTCCATTGATAAAATAAGGACTTCCAATTTTATAAATAGGCTTAATAGCAACTTCGTTTATATTTTGATTGTTAGAAGGCGATTTACTAGATCTTATAATTTTTTTTGATAAATGATTTACTAAATTTAACTCAGAACAAGCGGTTAAAAATAAAAACACTAAAATTATTAAATATCTCAATATGCTATTCCATCTGATAATATACTTACCGCTAAGGCATAATAGTTAGAGTTGTTATATTTTTTTATTTTTTTAAAATTTTTATAAATTAAGTAAGATTTTTCGTTTGGCCCATCAGGAAAAATTAAATCTGCTTTAAGTACAATATTGGGTAATTTTTCTCCATTTTTATTTAATATTCCTAGTTCTGACCAAGTTTTTAAACTTTTATTCTTTAATATTAAATTATCTTTATTTTTTATAAGTGCTTTTGGTATAATTACTTCTCTCCCCCATGTTCTTGTATTGTCCCATCCATGACTTTTAAGATAATAAGCAATAGACGCAAATATATCATTATGATCATTCCATATGTCTTTTTTTCCATCATTGTTGAAATCTTGAGCATATCTTAAATATGAAGAGGGCATAAATTGGCTTTGACCCATTGCTCCTGCCCAGGATCCAACCATATTCTCTAATTTAACATGGTTATTATTTAAAATTTGCAAAGCAGATAAAAGTTCATTTCTAAAAAAATTTGCCCTTCTACCATTATAAGCAAGAGTCGTTAATGCTGAAATTACTGGAAAATTACCTGTGTAACTTCCATAATTTGTTTCTATTCCCCAAATAGCTACTATAAATCTAGCTTGAACATTATATTCTTTAGATACTTTATTCAGTATATCTTTATATTTATTATAATTAATTTTGCCTAATTTAATTCTATTTTTAGACACACTTCTTTTTAAATAATTATTAAAGGTTATTTTTTTTTCAGGTTGCTTGTTATCAAGTATTTTAATTTTATCTATAATCTTTGCAGATTTCATAGCTTTATAAAAAATTTGTGGAGAAATATTTCTATTCATTGCGTCAATTTTCAGTTGTGTAAGCCAGTCCTTATAATTATTTTCAGACATACTTATATTTGGATAGGTAATAAATACAATAATGATTAGGGTTTTATATAAAGAATGAATGAATATTTTATGTAGATAGTAGAATTTGAAATATTTTACATTAATAACAAAATGAACCATTTTTATATTTTAAATCATTTATAATATTTTATAAAATAAATATATTATTTTTTGCTTTTAAAATTTGTTTTAAGAGTTTAGATAGTATTTATAAAGATTGGACAGATGGCTGAGTGGTCGAAAGCACTGGTCTTGAAAACCAGCGTACGTGCAAGCGTACCGTGGGTTCGAATCCCACTCTGTCCGCCATTTTATATTTTCCTATAGCTTTTTATTACTTTTTCAAATTCATTTATTTCATTTACATCTGTGTCCCAAGAAGTAACAAATCGAGTTAAATTATTTGACCCAATCCATTTACTAAATTTTACATTATTTTTAAGTAAATATTTTTGTATATTTGAAGGTATTTCAGCAAAAATAATATTTGCATCTACTGAATATGGAATATGAATTTCTTTTATAGAAGATAATATTTTTTTTACTGATTTTGCCATCTTATTGGAATGCTTTGCTGCTTTAAGCCAATTATTGTTTTCTATCCATTTGATTATTTGTGCCGCCATATATCTGTTTTTAGACCATAGATGTCCTGCTCTTTTCTGTCTTCTGTCAATATCATCAATTATCCTCTTATTAAATACAATAATTATTTCACATGCAATAGCACCATTTTTAGTAGCACCTAAACTTAATATATCAATTCCACTTTTCCAAGTAATTTCAGCAGGTGAAATATTTAAGAACTCACAAGCGTTGGCAAAACGAGCACCATCCATATGAATATTTAAAGTGTTTTCTCGAGCAATTTTTGTAAGCTCTCTTATTTGTTCTACTTTATATACAGTACCAAGCTCAGAAGCTTGCGTTAAACTGAGTGTAGAAAGTTTAATTTCATGTATGCCATGAAGGCCATAATTTTTTAATGTTTTATTAAGATTAGTTGGTGCTATTAATCCATTATTTGAGTTCATAGGAATTAACTTTGCTCCTCCTGAAAAAAATTCAGGAGCACCACATTCGTCTTTATCTAAATGCGAATGTTCAGAGCATAGAATTCCACCATAAGGAGGGCAAATAGATGACAGAGAAATCGCGTTTGCCGCAGTACCTGAAGAAACATATCTAATACAAATTTTTGATTCAAATAAATCAGACAATAATTTATTCGCTTTTATTGTTATAGGATCATTTCCATAAGAATCTACAGAATTTTTGTTAATATATTGTAAATAATCAATTATTTCAGGAAATACTGTTGATTGATTATCGGATATAAAATTCATATTATTCCCTCAATGATTATTTAGCACCAGTCATTTTTTTGATATGATCAATCATAGCCATCATGCCTACTTGCCTTCTTACAGTCAGGCCAGGGCCAAGTCCTAGTTCGTCAACGATATTATGTTTAAAGTTTTTAATTTCCTCTTTACTATGTCCACTCATGGCTTTAGTTATTATTTCTACTAAACCTTTTACTATTGCAGCATCACTATCACCCTTAAAATAGTAATTATCTTCTTTCTTTTCAACTATAATCCACACTTGTGCTTGACAGCCAAACATTTTATTTTCTTCGGATCTATTTTCTTTGCTAAATGAAGGCGATTTGTTACCAACATCAATTAAATATTGGTATTGTCCTATTTCTTGTTCTAATTCAAAAACATCCTTTAAGTTTTTAGCGTAGATTTGTAAGTCGCTTATCATGCTTTAATTCCAAACAAAATTATGTATTAATAGCTTTATTAAAACAAGGTCTAGCCTCTAAGCGGTCAATATATGTTTTTATATTAATCATATCATCGTTTACGCAACCTAGCTTATTTGACATGTATAGTGAATGCCCTAGCATAATATCTGCGCCAGAAAAATTACCTATTAAATATTCTTTATTTTCTAAATTTTTATTAACTGGCATTAAGGCTTTACCAAGTAATTTTTGTGCTTGAGATAAAGATTCTGAATTTTGTCTTTCTTTGGAAAGTATAATGGTTTGTACTACGATCGTATTGATAGGAGGCATTATCATTCCTTCACAATAATGAAACCATTGCAGGTATTGTGGGTATAAGTCAGTATGAACTTCTGGTTTAAGTTTTCCTGGAGCATGTCTTTCTAAAACATATTCTACTATTGCTCCTGATTCATAAAGTATTATGTCACCATCCTCTAAAACAGGAACTCTTCCTAATGGATGTCTTTTTCTGTGTTCATCTGATTTGAGATCTGAGGGATGAAATTTCATTGAGTTTAATTCATATTTTATTTCTAATTCCTCTAATAACCAAACTATTCTACCTGCTCTAGATGTAGGGGCATGATGTAATTTTAGCATTAATAGACTCCTTTTTATAAATACAACAAATATATATCAAAGACTTATTAAATAAAACAATATATATTATATAGGAATAAATGGAGGTTATTATTACTTTTATTTTGACAATTGTATAAATAATATTTATATTATTATAAGTGATAATAAGGGAGGCGAATATTCTGTCTCTTGATGATAAAAAGTCTATTTTTACAAAAAGGAAAAGAGGCGTGCCTTTTTCTTTGATAGTTGTTTTATTGGGTATTCTATTAATAGTTTATTTATATAAATTTACGAACGTATTTTAAAACCAGTTTTAAACATCCAAAATATTATTAATAAACATACTAACCCAAATCCTAAAATAGCACTCGTACTGGTAAAAATACTTAATTCAGCAGTATTAAAGAATGTCCAGCGAAAACCTGAAATTATATATACCACAGGATTAAACATGGAAATTTTTTGCCAAATTTCTGGTAACATAGATATAGAATAAAAACTGCCTCCTAAAAAAACTAGAGGCGTGATGATTAACATTGGAACCATATTTAACTGTTCAAAATTATTGGCCCATAAACCAATAATAAATCCAAATAAGCAAAAAGATATACAGGTAAGGAATAAAAATATTAACATAATAAAAGGATGAGATATATTAAGAGAAACAAATAAATGGGCTGTAATAAGTATTATAATTCCAATAGAAAAAGATTTGGTTACTGCCGCACCTGTATACCCTATTAATATATCTATGACAGAAATTGGTGCAGACAATAATTCATTGATCGTTCCTATATATTTTGGAAAATAAATGGCAAAAGAAGCATTAGTTATGCTTTGCATTAGAACTGATAACATAATTAGACCCGGTACAATAAATGCTCCATAGGGAATTTCTCCAATAGATTGAATTTTACTACCAATAGCAGAACCAAAAACGACAAAATATAAAATTGTTGAAATTACTGGAGCTAATATGCTTTGTGAAATAGTTCGAAACGTTCGTGTCATTTCAAATTTATATATGGCTTTGATAGCATGTATGTTCATTAGTTTTTCTTTAATAATTTAATAAAAATTTCTTCAAGAGAGCTTTCTTTAGAAAAGATATCTTTTAAGACAATATTTTCATTTGCCAAGTCTGATAAAAGTTTTGTTATACCAGTTCTTCCAATTTTAGTATCATATTCATAAATTAGTGTTTTTTTGTCTTTCTTTACTTGTAAATTGTATTCATATAACGAACTGGGAATATTTTTAATACCTTCTTTTAATTCTATATATAGTGTTTTTTGTCCCATTCTTTTTATTAAAGATTCTTTATTTTCAACTAATAACAATTTTCCTTTATTTATAATTCCTATTCTATCTGCTATTTGTTCAGCTTCTTCAATGTAATGAGTAGTAAGGATTATAGTTACCCCCTTTCCTTTAAGTTCATTAATAATTTCCCACATATCTTTTCTTAAATCTACATCCACTCCAGCAGTAGGTTCATCCAAAAATAATATTTTTGGTTTATGACTTAAGGCCTTTGCTATCAATACTCTTCTTTTCATTCCTCCTGAAAGCTCTAATATTTTTGTGTTTCTTTTATCCCATAAAGATAATTGATTTAAAATATTTTTTATGTATTCATCATTTCTACCTTTACCAAATAATCCCCTGGTAAAATTGACTGTAGAAAGAACTGTTTCAAAAGGTTCGACTGGAATTTCTTGAGGAACCAATCCAATATAACTTTTAGTTAATTTTGGTTTATCAATAATATCAAAACCATTTACCAAAATTTTTCCTTTATTTAATATGGTTATTCCACAAATTGTAGATATTAATGTTGTTTTCCCAGCTCCATTTGGTCCTAATAAGGCAAAGATTTCTCCATTATTTATTTCTAAATTAACATTATCTAAAGCTTTGAATCCTGAAGCATATGTTTTACTTAAATTTTTTATTGATAGAATTACTGACATATTGAACCAATTAAATTAATTTAATGTATACAAAATATTAAATAGGTAAATTTTGAATAGCAATTATCATGCATATAATTGCTATTGTTAGCATAATTAATTTATATATTATATTTTTTTTCATTTCTTAATTTTTTTATCTACATATTTTAAAGCATTTCTTAACCATTTTAATGCTTTGCTTTTATTTTTTTGCAACAATTTATTAATTTTGATTAAGAATTTATTATAATCTTTAATAGCGAGATTAATATATTTTGTTGCTAAATCTATGTTTTTTCATCATCTTTCATATTTATTAGATTTTATTTAAAGAATTTCATTAGAGCTGGCCATATTAATTTTGGATAGTAAGTATGACCTTTTGCACCTTTTATTAATATTAAGTTATTTTCCGCACTATCCATAATAAAGATTTTTTTAGCTTTATCTGTTACTAATTTAGACAAATGATATGGCCATATATGATCATTTTTTCCTGCTACTATTAAACATGGTCTTGGTGATATTAAAGCAATTAACGTGTCCATATCGAACCATTCTATAAGGCTAGGTATATCTAAAAAACCAGAAGTTCCTCTTTTTAATATAGTTTCATAGATTGGACCTAAGCACCCTCCCACGGCAATACCTTTAATGTTATTTTTATCTATAGCTGCAGCTGTAATTGCAGCTACTCCAGCAGCTGAGTAACCTTTTAACCATAAATTTTTATTTTTATATTTTTTTATTAACCATTCTGAAAGGGTGCATATTTCATTTACAGTTTCGCCTAATAAAGTTTTACCATTTATTAATAAATGCATACTAGTATCAATTGTTGCAGATGAATTAGCTTTTAATAAATTTTGTTCTCTTCTTTCTCCAAAACCAATTCTTTCAAATGATACAGCAATAAATCCTAATTCTGCCGCTTGAATAGCAATATCACTTCCGTTATTTAATTTATAAATATCGGCAGGCATTAATTTTTCTCCAATACTTAAATGGGCTCCAGAGTTATCCCCTTGCATGCAAATAATTATACCTTTAAAATTATTACTATTTGATTTTGTAATATATCAATGGGAGCATGTCTATTTTTTGCAAATTCTATATATTTTCTTGATCTTGATAAACCATTTTTAATTTTAATATTTTTGTTATAAATTTCTTTACAGTATAAGTTTTTTTTTATTTTTAATAATTCTATTAGTTTTTTTCTAGATTTATTTTTCCAATCCAAATGATTAGTAAAATTTTCAATCTTTAGTTTAGGTTGAGTATTTTTGTAATAATTTTTGATAATCATACTTGGATATAATTTATAGTTTTTATATATTTTTGGATATGGATCAAAATTTCCAAATAAAAGAATGTTTAATCTTCTTTTTATCGCAAATATTTTTGCTTCTAAATATATTTTAAATTTTTTCATAACATAAATATAAATATGTAGAAAATAGATACAATATAAAGTTATAGTTTTTATTTATTTTCTTTTGAAGTTAGGTTCTCTTCTATCTAATGAGGCTCTAATTCCTTCTTTAAAATCAATAGTTTCTTTTAACTTATTTTGTTCTAAGGCTTCACTTTTCATCGCTTTAGATAATTTCTTTATTAATCCTTTATTAAGAGTCTTTCTAATTGATTCAATTCCTAATGGTCCAGATGAA
>CAYTZM010000002.1:0-217236 GCA_964442655.1 uncultured Rhodospirillaceae bacterium
ATTTCTTCTGATAAAGTTGATATATTGGTAGGTCCCGTTTCTTCTTCCGTAGCCTTAGCAATTAGAGACTTAGTTGTGCAAACTAAAACTCCATTAATTATTCCTAATGCTGGAGCTAATGTTTTAACAAGAGAAAAATGTTCTAAATATATAACTAGAATTTCTTTTTCTAATTATCAAGTTAATGCTCCTATGGGAACATGGTTAGCAAAAAGCGGAATTAAGTCGGCGTTTTTACTTGCTCCGGATTACGCAGCAGGAAAAGAACAGATGACTGCCTTTAGAGAAAAATTCGAAGCTGCTGGCGGAAAAATATTAGGAGAAGAGTACACTCCATTTAGAAAAACAAAAGATTTTGGACCATATTTAGCAAGAATAAAAGGTAGTGGAGCTGATGCTGTTTATGTTTTTTATGCCGGTGGAGAAGCTATTAATTTTATAAAGCAGGCAGATTCATTTGGTTTAGGAGATGTAATGAAGATTACAGGAGCCGGATGGACAACCTCTCCTTTATTTATTCCAGCCCAAAAAGAAGCTGCTCTGGGTTTTATTGGAAGTCTAAATTATGTTCCCTCAATTAACACCAAAGAAAATATATCTTTTAAAGAAAATTATGTTAAAAATTTTGGTAGAATCCCTTCAGAATTTGCTGTGCAAGGCTATGACACTGGAAAGGTTATAATAGAAGCAATTAAAGCCGTTTCTGGAGATATTAGTAATAAAGATAAATTGGCTATGGCAATAAGTAAGGCTTCCATTATTGGCCCAAGAGGTCCTCTTACAATAGACCCTAAGTCAAATAATGTTATACAAAATATATACATATTTGAAGTAGTTGAAGGAAAATCTGGACCAGAATTAGAAATAATAGAGACTATCTCGTCTGTAAAAGATCCTGGGACTGGTTGTAGCTTATAATTATAATGCTTTTAATCCAGTTTTTTAACGCTCTTCAATTTTCTATGACTTTATTTTTGTTAGCTGTAGGACTAACAATAATATTTGGTCTTATGAAAATAGTTAATTTAGCTCATGGAAGTCTATATATGATTGGAGCCTATATTGGTTTATCTATATGGACTTATTCAAGTTCATTTTGGTTAGCGCTTCTTATTGCCCCTGTTCTCACAGGATTAATAGGAGCTTTATTATATAAAGTCTTATTTCGCCACATTCAAACAGCAGATCCTATGCGACAGGTATTATTAACTTTTGGTTTAATATATATAGGACTTGATGTAGTGAGAATATTTTGGGGTACTATGAGTCATTCAATTTCAGCTCCAAATTTATTATCAGATTCAATATTAATTTTAGGAGAACCTTATCCAAGTTATAGACTGTTTGTAATATTTATTGGAATAATTGTTTTAATCTTTTTATATGTCTTAATAGAAAAGACAAAGATAGGAGCGCAAGTAAGAGCATCGGTAGATGATCCTGAAATGGCTCAATTATTAAAAATTGATACTGATAAAATACTTTTTTATATGTTTGCTTTAGGTTGTGGTTTAGCAGGATTAGGAGGAATTACTGTAGCCCCAATACTAGGAGTTGAACCAGGAATGGATATGGAAGTTTTAGTTTTAACATTAATAGTAGTAGTTTTAGGGGGGCCTGGAAGTTTGAAAGGTGCATTAATAGGAGCATTAATAATTGGTTTTGTAGATAGTTTTGGAAAGGTTTATATTCCAGAGTTAGCTCAAATTATTATTTATGCTGTTATGGCTATAACTCTCTTATTTAAACCTGATGGGCTTTATAGTAAATCATGAGAGCAGTGAATTATAATCCAAAATTAAGACTTCAGATTTTTTTAGTTCTGATTATTAGTGCTATAGTTTTTAGTGTATTTGGTGGGTATTTTACAAGGTTTTTTATTGCCGAAATTGCTATTTTATCTATTTTTGCTATGAGTCTAGATTTTCTTGCTGCTAGAGGTGGAATGGTTTCATTAGGACATGCTATGTTCTTGGGGATTGGTGCATATAGTACGGCTGTTTTAAGTATTGATTTTGAAATAAACCTTATATTATCAACATTTTTATCTTTATTTATTGGATTAATTACAGGAGTAATTTTGGCTTATTTTATAGTATTTTTAGATGGAATTTTCTTTATAATGATTACTTTAGCTTTAGGAGAAATGTTTAATGCTTGGGTATTTACAAGTGATCTTTTAGGTGGTTCAGACGGCATTTCTGGTATTATGAGACCAGATTTGTCTAATTTAGGCCTTGATATTAACAACCCACTAGTATTTTCTTTTTATACTTTAATATGGGTTCTTTTTATATATTTGTTATTGGCAAGAATTACAGACTCTGCTTTGGGAAGAAACCTGGATGCTGTTAGGCAAAATATTAATAGAGTATCTTCCTTAGGTGGATACACTAAATACTATAAGATTATTGCTTTTTCATTATCATCCGGCGTTGCTGCATTAGCAGGTTCTTTATATGTTCAATTAAATGGTTTTATATCACCTGAACTTACCCATTGGACTGTATCTGGTGAGGGTTTAATTATGATAATTGTGGGAGGAATAGGATCTTTATCGGGAGCTATTTTAGGAGCTAGCATAGTTCATATTATTCAACATGAATTATCTAATATTATTAATTGGTGGATGCTAATTATTGGAACCTTATTCATATTAATAGTCTTGTTTATGCAAGATGGATTATGGGGATTAGTTGAAAAAATTAAACATAAATTACTTAGGATAAATTTTAAATGATTTTAGATATAAAAAATATTTATAAAAGTTTTGGTTCAATAGAAGTATTAAATGATGTAACCATTAGTGCTGCTAAAAATGAATGTATTGGAATAATTGGCCCTAATGGAGCAGGTAAAAGCACTTTATTTAAAATTATTTCTGGAAATTTACAACATGATTCTGGCAGTATTACTTTTAATAATAATAACTTAAATAATATTTCCAATGAAAAAAGAGCCAGACTTGGTATTGGGCAGAGTTTTCAAAAGAATTCATTATTTCCTGAAATGACGGTTATAGAAAGTATAATGATTGCAATGACTCATAAATCAAATTTGTCTTTTAATTTCTATTCTTTAATGTTTAAAAATAAAGACATATATAATAAAGCAATTGAAATAGTAAATCAGATAGGTTTAAAAAATTATGCAGAACAAAAGTCAGAAACATTATCATATGGTTTACAAAGGCAATTAGAACTTGGAATTGCAATATCATGTAATCCCAAAGTGTTGTTATTAGATGAACCTACTGCTGGAATGAGTTCAGTAGAAACTCAATCTATTATTAATTTAATTAAGAAGTTATCTCAAAATTATTCAATCGTTATAGTAGAACATGATATGGAAGTTATTTATAATTTAGCTAATAGAATATATGTTTTAGATAGAGGTAAAATTATATTTAATGGAAACGTTAAAGAAATTAAAAGTTCTAAATTAGTGCAAGACAGATATTTAGGTCAGAATAATGAATAAAAAGATGTTGCTCGAAGTAAAAAATTTAAATACTTTTTATGGTAAAAGTCATATTTTACAAGGAATTAATTTAGAATTGTTTTCTAATGATTGCATGGCTATTTTAGGTAGAAATGGGGCGGGAAAAACTACTACACTTCGCTCATTAGTAAATTTAACTAAGCCGAAATCTGGAATGGTTCATTTTAATAATGAAAGTTTAAAAAATAAATCACCGCATTATATCGCTCAAAAAGGAATGACGCTAGTACCGGAAAATAGAGGAATGTTTCCTTCGTTAACAGTGGAAGAAAGTTTTAATATAGTTTTTAATAAAATAAGTTCAGATCTATGGAACAAGGATAAAGTCTTAGATTTGTTTCCTGCTCTTAAAAATAGATTAAATAATAAATCTTCAGAATTATCTGGAGGCGAACAGCAAATGTTAGCAATTAGTAGAGCCTTACTGACAAATCCTAAATTATTGCTGTTAGATGAGCCTACACAAGGACTAGCACCAAATATAGTTAATGAATTAAGTAAAACTTTATTTAATTTAATGAATGCAGGTATAACAATTATTATTGTTGAACAAAATGTAAAAATGGCCACAGATTTAGCAAATAAAATATCTATTATTGGAAAAGGTGAAACGAAATGGAGCGGTTCTAAGACTGAATTTACTAAAAATCTGACTAAATATAAAAAATGGTTAGCTGCTTAATTATTGTATAATATCCACATATTTATAATTGATTTCTAAATTGTTAATTCCTCTATTTGGAGAGGCTATCCAGCTTGCAGTTTTCTCAGGATCTATAACTTGAACCATTAAACTTTTAATAAATTCTTTGTCATCTATAGATGGCAACCATTTATTTATATTTTTATTCATTTCTTTTTCAGTAACAATTTTGCCTTGTGGATCAACAGGCATTCCTGCCCATATTCCAATATTTCTCCTAAATTTTGAGCTAGGAAGAGATAAAAGAATGTTATAATCTGCTTTCTTTATAAGTCTGTTCCATCTTTTTAAGCCTACTTCGCAATCAATGATGTAGGCTTGTCTAGTTATTTCATTCATGGCATTACGAGTAGGTATAGCCTGTGTTGTAATTTTATTATTTTCTATGCCATCTAATTTAAACTCTGTATCTTTTTCAATATTATTTTCGTATCGGGATTCATCTGGACGTCCTTTTAAGCCATTAGCAAAAGACGAAGCTGCGTTAGAAGATATTTCTGAACCAAATAAGTCTAAAGAAGAGGAAAACCAAAAATTAATGTATTTTTGAATAGTTTGTAAATCAATAGCCCCTGCACTTCTAATAGTTTCTATTGAATCTGTTTTTAATTTTTTCATTACTTCCAAAGTTCTTTGTAGCATTCTAGTTATACCAGTTTCACCAACTTGCATATGATGAGCTTCTTCAGTTAGCATAAATTGGCAAGTTCTAGCTAATGGATCAAAACTACTTTCAGCTAAAGACTTTAGCTGATACTTTCCATCTCTATCTGTGAAATAGGTAAACATAAAAAAACTGACCCAATCTGTAATAGGTTCATTAAAAGTACCTAATATTCTTGGGTTATCTTGATCACCTGAGAACCTTTCTAGTAAACCTTCAGCCTCTTCCCTTCCATCTCTTCCAAAATAAGCATGCAATAAATAAACCATTGCCCATAAATGTCTCCCTTCTTCAACATTTACTTGAAATAAATTTCTTAAATCATACAAGGAAGGACAAGTTTTTCCTAAATTTCTTTGCTGTTCTACTGATGCAGGTTCCGTATCACCTTGAGTCACAATTAATCTTCTTAATATAGAACGATAATCTCCTGGTACTTGTTGCCATACAGGCTGTCCTAAATTATCTCCAAAATGAATTTTACGATCTTTTACTTTATCATTAAGAAATATTCCCCATCTATAATCCGGCATTTTTATTTTTCCATATGAAGCCCAACCATCACTATCTACCGAAATAGCCGTCCTAAGGTATACATCGGAGGCTTGAAAACCATCTGGACCCATTTCTTGCCACCAATTTTTAAATTTTGGTTGCCAATGTTCAAGAGCTCTTTGTAAGGATAGATCATTACTTAAGTCAACATTATTTGGAATTCTTTCTTGATAATTTAAATTACTCATTTTATACTCTTTTGTTGTCAAATTTTGCTTTAGAACCTGTTCCAAATAGTTTTAAGGCCCCTTTATCACTTACAGCATTAGGTCTATTAAATATCCAGTTTTGCCAAGCTGACAACCTTCCAAATATTTTTGTTTCGCAAGATTCTTTACCTGGAAAACGTAAATTAGCTTCTAAACCTGTTAATGCATCTGGAGAAAAAGTAGTTCTTTCTTCAATGCTAATTCTAATTTCTTCCTCCCAATCTAAGTTATCGGGTATAACTGTAATCAATTCTGCTTCAAAAGCTTCTTTTGCAATTAAATCTTTGTTAATTAATTTTTTAAGCTTAGTAATTTTATTCTGATCATTGTTAAATCTTGTTTCTAATCTAGTTTGTCCATTTACCATTTCTAATGTTTTAAAATTCAGTTCAGTGAGACTTATATAAGGACCATCTTTATTTGAATGAGAAAATGAATTATCTAACATATAAGTTCTATCTGCACAGAATAATAATTCTGAAAGTATTCCAGAAAAACAACTTTGATTATCTACAATTGTAAATATTGATCTAGAAGACAAGTCTAGTCTTGATAATGTCCTTCTTAAAAAACCTAATATTTCATTAATGAACCAATTTTCTTTATTTTTATCTAAAATTTTTGATAATATTTTTATGTCTTCATTATTTCCTTTAGACCTAATTGTTATCATGCCAACTTCTAATTCATTAGTTCTTAACATAAGGATTAAATCATCAAGCTCTCTTACAAATTTTAGTGGCCACCAATCACTTCCTTTTTTATGAATTTCTTTAATTCCAATTAAATCTCCTTTATTAGGCCCTAAAATATTTATATTAGCTATGCGAGATTTTTTATTTATTTCAGAAAAAATTGTTTCATATATTATTCCTTTATTAGTGATTTTTCTTTTTAATTGTTTTAAATCAATACCTTCTGTTCCATCTCTTTTGTTTACATTTTTAGCTATATATTTTGAGCGGTCTTCAATTAATTGGTCAAATTTTGAAGGAGGAGCAATATAATCAACTAATTTCCAATCAAGAGCTTTTTTACCTCTTATACCATCTGCATTTGTGCAAAATATATCCGCAAGGTCTTTTCTAACTTTTCTTTTATCTATTAACCTCGTTACTCCACCAGTGCCCGGTAACACACCTAAAAGAGGAACTTCTGGCAGACTTACAGTACTAGATCTGTCATCGATTAAAAGAATTTCATCACAAGCTAATGCGATTTCATAACCGCCTCCAGCACAAATTCCATTTACGGCAGCAATAAATTTTAAGGATCCGGAATTACTAGAGTCTTCAAACCCATTTCTTGTTTCGTTAGTAAATTTACAAAAATTTACTTTCCAGGTATGTTCAGACTTACCAAGCATATAAATATTTGCTCCAGCTGAAAAATTTTTTTCTTGTTTTGATGTTATAACTACTACTTTTACTTTTGGATGTTCAAATCTTATTCTTTGTACAATATCATTAAGTTCTATATCGACTCCTAAATCATATGAATTTAGTTTTAATTCATAGCCTGGCCTAATGCCATCTTTCTCAGAAACATTTAAAAATAAGGTTGCTTTGTCATTGTGTATATTAACTATCCAATGTTTGTAATCTTCAGGCTTTCTATCATATGTAATCATTACTTCGCCTCCATGCAATATAATGCATAAATTAAATATTTACTTTAAGTTTTAGATCTTTATAGGATTCTTTAATATTTTTTCCTTCAGTATTGATTATAATATCAGCCTTAGAATATAGGTTATTTCTTTCTTTTAATATATTTAATAAATCTTCCATTGCCCTAGGATTGGATTCAATAGGCCTAGAGTCTCCTTGGTTTATTACTCTATTCATATGTTCTTTAGGGTTTGCTTTAATCCAAATTGTAGAAAAGTTTTTAAGAAGAAAATTGTACGTTTCATTTTCTGAAACCACACTTCCTCCAGGCAAAATAATTAATTCTTTATAGTTTTTATACAAAGATGTAATAACATTATATTCCAAACGCCTATACATTCCTTGGCCCCCAAATTCTATTATTTCGCTAATATTCATACCTCCCAATTTTTCAATTTCGTTGGAAACTTCAAAAATAGGAATTTTAGAATCTTTGCTTAATAAATTGCCTAATGTAGATTTTCCTGCTCCTCTTAAACCTATAAGGGCTATTTTATTTTTTTTCTTTTTTAAATGATTTTTTTTTCCGATATCATTTACTAGTGTTAATACTTGTTCAATTTGGCGCAAATTACATTGCTCTAATCTATTAATTATAAATTTAATTTCAGAGTTATTCTTACTATTTATAAATAACATATTTTCTAATGTTAGATTTAATGCATAAGCTATGTTTTTTAAAATTGATATTGAGGGATTAGCTTTTCCACTTTCTAATTGAGCTAAATATCTTAGAGAAATTTTCGATTTGTTTGCAAGAATTTGTCTACTGATACCTCTTTGGGATCTAAAATTTTTAATTATTAAGCCAATTTCTGATAATTCAATTTTTTCTTTTTCAATATTTTTTAAAGAAGAAAGTGAAATTTCTTGATCTAAAATTTTATTCATTTATAACTCTTTAATTATAATATATATTATATATGCATTATAATGCATACAATGTCAAAATATAAATATTTTTTTGGAGTGAAAATGGCTTTAAAACATCTTAATATATTTGTTGCTACAATGACTGGGACAGCATTAATGGTAGCAGAGGATATTAGTGATTTTTGTAGTGATAATAATATAGATGCGAGAGTTAAAGAAATGGATAACTTAAGAATAGAGAAGTTAATTGAATCTAAATGCCCTGTATTGATTGCCTCTTCTACTTATGGTCAAGGAGATGTGCCTGATAACGGCCAAAATTTTTATAATAACTTAAAAAAGAGCTCTCCAAATTTATCACATATAAAATATTCAGTTTTTGGCCTAGGTGACATGACATATAGAGATACATTTGCATATGGTGGAAAAAAATTTGATAATATTTTATCTTCATTAAAGGCTGAAAAAATTGCAGAATCATTTTATCACGACGCTTCTGATGGTTCCCTTCCTGAAGAAGTTGCAGTAAACTGGTTCCAGGAAAATATATTAAAATTAATATAATAATTTAGGATAGTAAAATTTGAATAAAAGAGAATATAATGCAGCGTATGATCTTATATCAAGAAATCTTTTAAATAATAAAGATAAAATTGCTTTTATTGATAACCACTTAAAAATTTCTTATGAGGAAGTCTATAAAAATGTACAAAAATTTTCTCTAGAACTTAAAAACCTTGGATTAAATCAAAATGATAAAATTATTATATGTATGCATGATAGCATATATTATCCTATCTGTTTTTTAGGGGCAATTTGGTCTGGAATTATACCTATTTGCATAAATACTATGCTTCCAGAAAAAGATTATGAATATATGTTAAAGGATTCTGAAGCAAAAGCTGTTATCTTTTCTTCTCCTTTAAAAAAAACTTTTGAAACTTTAAATAACAAATTAGGTAAAAAATTATTATTACTTTCAGATTTAAATAATAAAAACTTAATCAATACTATTTCTGTCGAAACTGTTCTTACCAAGTCTGTTGATATCAATATAGAACCAGCAATTACCTTTGAAGATAGTGTTTGCTTTTGGCTTTATTCATCAGGGTCTACAGGCTCTCCAAAAGGCACTGTCCATATTCATAGAAGCTTAGTATCAACAGCTAACACATATGCCAAAAGTATTATAAAAATAAAAAGTGATGATATTTGTTTTTCGGCCGCAAAATTATTTTTTGCTTATGGACTTGGAAATGCAATGACATTTCCAATGAGTATTGGAGCTACCTCAATTTTAATGTCTGATAGACCAACGCTTGAATCTGTTTCGGATGTAATTAACAGACATAAAGTTTCTATATTTTTTGGTGTTCCAACTCTTTATGCAGCCATATTAAATTCAAATATAAATAAAGAAAATTACTTATCTTTAAGGTTGTCAGTTTCTGCAGGAGAAGCATTGCCAGCACATTTGTGTGAAAAATGGAATAATTTATTAGGAATCAAAGTTCTTGACGGTATAGGTTCGACAGAAATGCTTCATATTTTTATATCTAATAGTATAGAAGAAACTATTCCTGGTGCATCAGGGAGACCTGTTCAAGGTTATAAAGCGAGATTGATCAAAGATGATGGCGTAGAAGCAAAAGATAGCGAAATTGGAGAGCTAGAAATAAATGGTCCATCTAGTGCTATATCATATTGGAATAAGCCTGAAAAAACTAAAGTTACTTTTAGAGGTAAATGGACTAGAACAGGAGATAAGTATGTTAGAGATGTTAATGGAATTTATACATATTGTGGACGTGCTGATGACATGATGAAAGTTTCAGGTCAATATGTTTCTCCTTTTGAAGTAGAAGCGGCTTTGCAAAGTCATAAAAGTGTATTAGAGGCTGCTGTGGTCGCTCATAAAGATAAAGATAATTTAATAAAGCCTAAAGCATTTATAGTTTTAAATACTGAAATGAAAATAAATGATGACTTAGAAATGGAATTAACTAACCATGTAAAACAGCAATTAACTCCATTTAAATATCCTCGCTGGTATGAATTTTGTAGCGAATTACCGAAAACAGCTACTGGAAAAATACAAAGGTATAAGTTAAGAGAAAATGATGAATGAAACATTAAATTATTTTAATTATAAAGAGTATAAAATTGAGTTAAAGGTTATATCCCATAAGAAAAATAACTTAGAACCTATTATATTTTTACATGAAGGGCTAGGCAGTGTTTCATTATGGAAGGATTGGCCATTAAAAGTGTCATTAGCGACAGAAAGAGATGCTATCATTTATTCTAGAATTGGAATGGGAAATTCGTCTCCGTTAAAAGAAGATAGAAATATTGACTATATGCATATCGAAGCTATTGAAATTTTACCTAAAATTATTAAATTTTTAAATATTTCTGACCCTATATTATTTGGACACTCAGATGGAGCGTCTATAGCACTTATATATTCAGGTAGTGGGTTTAAATCAAAAGCTCTTATATTAGAAGCTCCTCATGTTTTTGTGGAAAACATATCAATTGAAGGAGCTTTAAAAGCAAAAAAAATGTGGAATAATAATAATTTAAAAAATAAACTTAATAAATATCATAAGGATGTGGATGGAGCTTTTAATGGTTGGTGTAACGCTTGGACATCAAAAAAGTTTAAAACATGGAACATTGAAGAATTTTTACCTAAGATAACTGTCCCTACGATGCTTATACAAGGTAAAAATGATGAATATGGAACTATGAAACAAATAGACATTATTGAAAATAAAATTAACGGTAAAACTCATAGATTAGAGATTGATAAATGTGGCCATAGTCCACATGTTGATTTCCCAAATTTAATAACTAATAAAATTATTTATTTTACTAATAACTTTTAGGCCGATACTGATGGTAAGTTTGCTAATGCCATTGCAACTTCACTTTCATCATAATCTTGGTCATTTAGAGTGCCTGCAAAATAATCTGTATAAGCTTGCATATCAAAATGTCCATGACCACATAAGTTAAATAATATAGTTTTGCTTTTACCTTCTTCTTTAGCTTTTAAAGCTTCCACAATAGCTCCTTTTACAGCGTGATTAGCTTCTGGAGCAGGAAGTATCCCTTCTGCCTTCGCAAATTGAATACCAGCATCAAAGCATTCTATTTGTTTATAAGCCGTAGGTTCAATTTCGCCCTCTTCTGCAAGATGGCTAACAAGCGGAGACATTCCATGATATCTAAGGCCACCGGCATGAAATCCTGGAGGAACAAAAGCTGATCCTAAAGTATGCATTTTTACTAACGGAGTTAGGTGTCCAGTATCTCCAAAGTCATAAGCAAATTTTCCTTTAGTTAGTGAAGGACAATTTGCAGGTTCTACGGCAATAATTTTTGTTTTACTTTCTCCTCTTAAATTTCTACCTATAAATGGAAATGCAATACCAGCAAAATTTGATCCTCCCCCTGTACAACCAACTATAACATCAGGATTGTCTCCCGCTATTTCTAATTGTTTTATTGCTTCTTGTCCTATTATAGTTTGGTGAAGTAAAACGTGATTTAAAACACTGCCCAATGCATATTTTGTGTCATCCCTTTGTGCCGCCATTTCTACTGCTTCAGATATCGCAATCCCTAAACTTCCAGTGCTATCTGGTGAATCTTTAAGAATAGCTTTACCAGATTCTGTTTCTTTACTGGGACTAGCTACACATCTTGCTCCAAAACTTTCCATTAGAGCTCTTCTGTATGGCTTTTGTTGATAACTTACTTTAACCATATACACATCAACTTCTAAATCAAAAATTGAACCTGCGAAGGCTAATGATGATCCCCACTGTCCTGCCCCTGTTTCTGTAGTTAGTCTTTTTACTCCTTCTTGTTTATTATAATACGCTTGAGCAACAGCTGTATTAGGTTTATGGCTTCCAGAAGGGCTCACTCCTTCGTATTTATAATAAATTTTAGCAGGAGTATCTAAAACTTTTTCAAGTTTTCTTGCTCTATAAAGAGGGCTTGGTCTCCATTGTCTGTAGATATCTCTAACTTGATCTGGAATTTCAATTTCTTTATCTGTACTTACTTCTTGCATAATTAATTCCATAGGAAATAAAGGAGCTAAATCTTCTGGACCAATTGGTTCTCCTGTACCGGGGTTTAAAGGTGGGGCTAAAGGGTTTTTTAAATCTGAAGCTATATTATACCAATGTGTAGGCATATCTTTTTCAGGTAGTACTATTTTTACTCTATCACTTTCATAATTACTTTGATCTAAATCCGATAAAACTTCTTGCTCACCTTTTTTAAACATTTCTCTCTCCCAAAATAAATGTTATTTTTTTGATTTAACCCATATTCCCTTATCATGCATTAATTTAATCTGTTTATCAATTACTTTAAGTTTATACTCCTTATGTTTCATAGGTTTATTTTTTAAATATAAATTTTTAGGATATATTGGGTCTTTATATAATAATTGATATAATTCTGTTCTGATATCTTTTAACCAATTATCCCACTGAGCTTCTTCTCTATGATGTCTTAAAGCTTCTATATCTATTACTCCAGCTACATAAGTTGAAGACCCTCCATAATCCTGTTTTCCAACAATTTTTCCCTTATAATCTATTATATAAGATCTGCCTCCAAATGTATCGATTGGAGTGTCTCCTTCTTTAAATAAATAATATGTTCCCATGTTAGGAGCTAATACATACATATTATTATCTAAAGCTCGCGCTCGGCTTTGTACTTCAAACATTTCATTTCCTGTAGCAGGATGAGGATAAGAGGCTCTATATACTATTTCAGCACCATTCAAAGCTAATGCCCTTGCATTTTCCGGATAAGATCCTTCATTGGCCATCATTATGCCTAATCTACCAATGTCTGTTTCAACTACAGGCCAGAATGCATCCAGATTATTTCCATATTTTTCTATCCACCAATCATACACATCATGGGGACAAACTGAATGTTCTACAGGGAACAAGGGTGAAACTTTATAGTGTATTAATATTACTTCTCCATTGGGATCTATAATAAATCCACAATTGAAGTATCTATCAGGCCAATCTGGGTGTTTTGCTTTTGCTTGAGCTATTATATAGGTATCATACTCTCTTGCAATTCCACCTAAAACATCAGTTTCCCAACCCGGAATATCTATACAACAAGTATTTGCAAAATCTTCATGGTCAGAATCTAAAACTTCGTCGTTAAAACCCTGAATAGCACCTTCAGGTATAGCAATTAGTCTTACAGGAATATCTAAGCTTGATAACCAAGAAGCAGCTTTGGTTAAATGTTTTAAATGTGTTAAGTTATGCCTAATATCTTCACGTTTTCTAATACCGCGAACAGTAGGAATTAACCCAACAGCAGTATATGGCTTTATACTCATATTATCCCCCTCTCCTAAATAAATAAGATAGGAAACGCTGATTTACTACAATTTTGGTAGTTATGTCTACAATTTTATAATAAATTTATAGTTAATTATATTCAGTTTTTATAATTTTCATTAATTCATTTATTACTTCGCTGGTAGTAGCAGAACCATTTAAATCTGGAGTAAAAGGCCCATTTTTCTTAGCATATAACTCAATTACATTCATAATTTTGTTTGCACTTTTCTTTTCTCCTAAATTTTCTAACATTAAAGAAGCACTCCAAATTGCACCAATAGGGTTTGCTATATTTTTACCAACTATATCGAATGCTGAACCATGAATAGGTTCAAACATAGATGGAATCCCTTTTTTTGTAGCTATGTTAGCTGTTGCACCAATTCCTATACTTCCTGTTATTGCAGAGGCTAAATCTGACAGTATATCCGCGTGTAAATTTGTAGCCACAATTACATCTAATTTTTCTGGTTTGCTTACCATTATAGTAGTAGCAGCATCAACTAATAATTTTTGTACTTTAATATCTGGAAAATTTTTATGTACTTCATAAAAAGTTTTATCCCATAATTTCATTCCATGTCTTTGTGCATTAGATTTAGTAATTAATGTTAAATGTTTTTTCTTTCTTTTTTGAGCTTGTTTAAAAGCAAACTCATGTATTCGTTTACAACCTTCTTTTGTAAAAATAGCTAGTTCAGTTCCTAATTCTAATGGAAGTTTTTCATGAATAATTCCTCCTGCTCCAGAATATTCTCCTTCTGTATTTTCTCTTATAATTAACCAGTCTATTTTTTTTGCTATTTCTGTTTTTAATGGAGTACTAATTCCAGGAATATATTTGGAAGGTCTAATATTTGCATATTGATCTAGTTTTTGACAAATTTCTAATCTTAATCCCCAGAGGGTAATATCATCAGCTAACTTCTTATCTCCAACGGCACCAAAAAAAATAGAATCATGTTTTTTAAGCATTGATATTGCCTTATCAGGCATCATTTTATTATATCTTTTATAATATTGACTTCCCCAAGGATAAAAACTTTCTCTAATTTTAATGTTATCTAATTGTAATATTCTTCTTAAAATAGTAAGGCTATGTTTTATAACTTCTGTACCAATTCCATCTCCAGGAATTATTGCTATATCATATTTATATTTTGTATTTTTTTTCATGGTATTTTATTCTACTATAAGTAAGTTTGTTTGTAACTATACATATAGAATGGAGAGTATAATGATTGATTATAAGGATGAATTTAATAATAAAGTTGTTATTATTACAGGTGCAGGAAGTGGAATAGGAAAAGAAACGGCAAGCAGAATGATTAAAAATGGAGCTAAAGTTGCTCTTTGGGATTATAATCAAGACACATTAAATGCAATTAAAAATAATTTAGGATCAAGCAGTTACGCTATAAATGTAGACGTTTCAGACGAAAATTCTGTAAAAAATGCAGCCAACTTAGTTAGGAAAGATATAGGAACTCCTTCTGTTCTTGTAAATTGTGCAGGTGTTGCTGGTGATAATGCTACGGTTGAAAAAACTGAAGTTGATGAATGGCGAAGAGTTATAAATATAAATTTAACCGGAACATTTATTTGTTGTAAGGAAGTGGTAAGCGATATGTTAAAAAATAATTATGGAAGAATAGTAAATATTGCGTCAGTTGCCGGAAAAGAAGGAAATCCTAATGCAGCACATTATAGTGCATCAAAATCAGGTGTGATTACATTTACTAGATCTTTAGGAAAAGAGTTGGCTAGTACAGGGATTTTAGTAAATTGTATAACTCCAGCTGTTATTGAAACAGAAATGTTAGCTCAAGTAAGTGATGAGCATAAAGCTTATATGGTATCGAAAATTCCTATGGGTAGAATGGGACAACCTAGTGAAGTTTCTTCATTAATATGCTGGTTGAGCTCCAAAGAATGTTCCTATAGTACTGCTGCAGCTTTTGACTTATCAGGAGGAAGATCTACATATTAAATAGTTTTATTAGATTTAATTTTGCTTTTTTATGATTAATGTTGTAATAGATAAGTAATTACATTTAATTTTTTGGGGCATAATATGAAGAATTTTTTAAAAAATATATTATTTGTAAGTATGATGAGCTTAGGCTTTATATCTCTTACTTCGTGCCAAAATGCACAGATGGCAGCACAGGAAGCAGTTAGTGTTTCTGGAGAAGAAGTAAAGCAAGATGAAGCTATTGCGGCTGCACAAGCAGCAGCTGATGCGGCAGCAATGAAAGCTAATGAAGCATTTCAAGCTGCACAAACTGCAAGAAGAGTTGCAGAACGTGCTGTAGAAATGGCAAATCAAAATCAAGCTGCTTTGAGAGCTTTAAATGATAAAATCGATAGAATGTTTGAAACAATCTCTCGTAAATAAAGTACTTATAAAATTATTTAATTAAAGGCTTAAAGTAATGACTTTAAGCCTTTTTTTATTTTGATATTATTGTAGGAATGCCTTTAGCTTCATTTACTGCTGATTTAACTTTTTTCCAATCCACAATTAAGATATCTAAAGCTGCTGCTTTTTGTACTATTTCATACGCTAGAGGTAATAAGTTATTATTAGTAGTCAGATTTTGACTATTTTCTCTCACATATTTTGGTAATTTATGTACTTCTATAAATAATTGATTATTTTTCCAACCTGCTTTTATTGGTTGGTCAATTATATTTACTCTTGTATTTATTGTAACTAATTCATATAGCTCTTCAATATGTTCAGGATATAAACGTATACAGCCGTGAGAGACCTTCATGCCTACTCCATAAGGTTTATTAGTACCATGCAATAAATATGCTGGCATAGATAAATATAATGCTCGAGTACCTAAAGGGTTTTCTGGTCCTGGTCCTACTACATCTGGAAGTTCTGGATCTTCAATTTTTAGTGACTCAGGAGGTATCCATATTGGATTTTCTTTTTTTTCTATTATCATAGTTTTCCCTAAAGGGGTTTCCCAACCACTTCTACCAATACCAATAGGAAAAGTTCTAATAATTTTGTTATTTTTAAAATAATATAATCGAAGATCTCCAATGTTAATAATTATTCCTTCTCTATTGCCAAACGGTAAAATATGTTCTTTAGGAATGAGTAAATTTTTATTAGATCCTGGTATCCAAGGATCCATATCTCCATTTGCAGATAATATATCAGCAAAAGAAATTCCATATTTTCTAGCTATAGTTATTAAAGTGTCTTCGTGTATAGTAGTATAATATTTGTTACTTCCAATTAAATCATTCTCAAGTTTTAAATTTATATTATTTTTTTCTAGGTTATCTGCTGCAAATGCATAATATATATTAAAAAATATTATAGGAAAAATGATGAATTTAAAAAACTTCATAAGAACAGTCCCTGATTATCCTAAACCTGGAATTTTATTTAGAGATATTACTACACTACTTTATAATGGAGAAGCATTAAAATATATTACAGATCTATATTACAATAGATATAAAGATAAGAATATTAATAGAGTTGCTGGAATAGAAGCGAGAGGCTTTATATTTGGTTCAATGCTAGCAGAAAAATTAGGAGTATCTTTTATTCCTCTTAGAAAAAAGGGTAAACTTCCTTGTGAAGTTATTTATGAAGAATATGATTTAGAATATGGCAAGGATGTATTAGAAATAGACTCTTCTGCAATTAATAAAAATGATAATGTTGTTATAGTAGATGATTTAATTGCTACAGGTGGTACCGCTAAAGCTGCAGCAAATCTAATTAAACGTTTAAATGGAAATATATATGAGTTTTGTTTTGTAATAAATTTACCTAATTTATTTGGAGCAAAGAAACTAAATTCTCAAGGATATAAAGTATTTAGTTTGATAGAATATGAAGGTAAATAAGTTAATTTTTCTGATCAAGATCTTTTTTCTTAGTTATATCTTGTAAATGTGTTCTAAATCTTTCATGTTTTATTCTTTTAAGTGAAAATACCCACTTATTGAGTTTGTTATTTAAGTTTTTTACTTCAGTTTTAACATCTTGTATTTCTTTCATATCTGGTAATCCTACATTTATTGGGCCACCTTCTGGTAATTCTCTTCGCATATTTTCATCATATTTTATATTAAATTTAGCCCAATCAATTCCATCTATCTTATCAGTTACAATGGTTATTTTTAAACCATCAAAAGTTGTGTAAATAATTATTACAGCATTTCCTGTAAATTTAATATCTGATAACAATTTAATATTAACTAAGGGTAACTTTTCTAATGCACTTCCAATTTGATTCCCTACATAAGGGTTCATGGGAAGAGTGTCTTCATCTAAGTTTTCTAGTTTAAAGTATTGTTCTGCATAACTTTCTCTTGTAATTAATACTTTCTTATTATTAGGATGTTTTATTTCTATGTCAGCAATTCTCCATCTTTCAATTGTAAATAAGCTTTCATCTAACCAGTCAATACTGCTTTTAGGCACATCAAAGTTTCTCCATACTAGCCAACTTTGATCATCATTTGGCTTTCTAACATATCTTGTTTCTTTTTTACCAAATTTAGAATCATTTCCAACTAATATAGCAGCAACTTCTTCATTTTTGTTATTAATCAGTGATATAAAATTAGCAGAATTTATTTTATTTTCAGTATCATTTAAACCTAACGCTCCATGAAGGTTTGGTTTTTTTGTTTTAGGTTCTATTGTTTCTAATTGAGCTACTCCAACAATTACTTTTTTAATTTTCTCTAAAGGAGCTGGATAGTTAGCTAATTCTGGTAAATACCAATTTTCTTTATCTCTTTTAATGCTAAAATTATTATTAAAGTTGGAAATTTTTATTTCAGAAATAGTATTTAATAGTTTTAAACTATTCTCATCAGTCGACACACTAAGTTTTGGAAATAAAAATCTTTCACCTTCATCTCTTCTGTTTTCTGAATCCTTATACACACTCACAATTATAGTAATTACAAGAAATACAATTGATGAAATTATAATCGTATATGCACTAGATTGTTTCATTTTTATTCCTTATTCATTACGCATATTAGCTAAGTGGGTAATGCGTTTTCTTCTGCGAATGGCAAAAACTATAATAGCTGATAAAGTTACTAATAATGGCATAACCCATATATTATATATTTTTAATTTTAATCCTAAATCTTCTATTTCTACTCGAAGCTCTCTTCTAACATCCCTTAATTTTGTTCTAATAGTTACTATCTGGTCTTTAAAATTTTGTAATGTATCAGCTTGCTCCTTAGATAATATTGGAGCTCCGTCTTGCGTTGTAATAGATGCTCCTCTTTGCAATTCTCTCAATTTATCTTCTGTATTTTTTAGGTCTTCTTGCAATGTTTGCTCTGTTTCTCTGTATTGAGTTTCAGCTTGTTTTTGTAATTCCTCTACGACTTTGAATGGTCTTATGGAAGTGCCTCTAGTTCTAAGTGCTATTAACTCCCCCCCTCCTGCAAGAAATTCAAAAGCATTAATTACTAATGACCCATTATCAGCTATAGGAGTAAAAGTTTCTTTGCCAAAATTATCTTGTTTTTGTGTCCAAGTGTTATTTGCCAATATGTCTGTATCTGCAAATATAATAATATTTCCATTTAACGTATTTTGAGCATGATCAGAGTGTAAAGAAATAGTTGAACCATCTTCATTAATTGGTAAAGTAGTAGAAAAAGCAGAATTAAATTTTCCACTTAGCCTAACTGCAAAAGGTAAATTTTTATTAATTGGTGCAAACTCAGATAATAATAATGTAGGATCAGGGCGAAATTGTATTTTATATCTTTCTATAAACATTGAGTCTTTACTTGAGCTATACAATATTTCAAAAAGCGATTCTGCGTTATCAGATCTTATTAATGCTCCTGGGGTATTTGTTAAAACTGTTTCAAGTTCATTTGTAATCATATTATTAGGATTCATGTATTCATTACTTAATCCAATCCATAATACATATGTAGTAATTCTAGAATTTGGGCCCCTTCCAATAGTTACTTTTCTGCCTGTAACTCTGTCTCCTACTATCATTCCTGGTTCTACATATGCACCATAATTACTAAATAGGGTGTTTAAATTAGATCCAGGTATAAATGTTCTTCTTTCTTCAATTGGTAAGGCATTTCTTTGTACTTCAGAATAAGGGTCAACAAAAAATATAGCACCTTTACCTTTCATTACAAATTGGTCAATAGCGTAATGAGCTTTAAATTTTATATCTTTAGGATGTACGACCATTAGCAAATCAATATCATCAGGTATTCTATCAAGCTCAGTTGATAGACTTATAATTTCAAAAATTTCACTTAATCTATTATAAATTTCCCAAGGTGTCACATATTCAGAAGAAGGTGCATCAGGATAAGCGAGGCCTCCATTGATAGGTAAACTGGTAATTAAGCCTAATTTTTTTTTCTTAGGATTAGCTAAATCGTTAATAATTCTAGTTAAGTCATATTCTAAATATGTTTCTCTTTCTTGTTCAAAGAAAGGTATAATTGATATATCATCAGTAGAATTTGTAGCCACTAACCCAAAATAGAATTTTTCACCGGCTTGGGATATTTGCATTCCTTGCAAACCATATAATATTGCTAAATCTTCATTATCTGTAAATGGTTCAGGATCTATTCTTTCTATAATTATCATACCTTTAGATTTATTGGTATATTCTTCAATTAATTCTTTTACTCTTTGACCATATTCACGCATAGGAGCAATATTTCTACTTAATTTATCTGAAAAAAATAATTTTAAAGTAATGGGCTCTTCTATTGAAGTTAATACTTTTAAAGTTCCTTTATTTAATGTGTAAAGATTATTTTCTGTTAGATCTAACCTAAATGAAGAAAAAATTTGATTACTTAATGTATTTATAGATAAAAAAAGCAAAATAACTGCAATAATTACGCAATTTAATATTATTGGAGTAGTGATTTTGGTTTTATCATAGGATTTTAAAAAGAGCATTTATATACCCTTTCTAGAATTTATAGAGATAATATTTAATGTTAATGCTAAAATTATCAATGAGAAGAAATAAACAATATTTCTAACATCTATTACCCCTTTACTTAAATCTGTAAAATTAGAAACAAAGCTGAAAGAAGCTATCGTATCTAATAGAGCTTGTGGAGTCCAGCTAGAGAAAAAATTTAACACAATAGGCATCCCACTTACAGTAAATAGAAAGCAAACTGCAATACTAACGACAAAAGCAATTACTTGATTTTTAGTGAGCGAAGAAATGCAGGAACCAATAGATAAATAACCACCAGCCATTAAAAGACTTCCAAGATAACTTGTAATAATAACACCATTATCAGGATCTCCTAAGTAATTTACTGTTAACCACATGGGAAAAGTAAGAATTAATGAAATACCAGTAAATATCCAGGCTGCAAGAAATTTACCAATAACTGCTTGTGTAACGCTTGCAGGAAGTGTCATTAATAACTCAATTGTACCATTTCTTCTTTCTTCTGCCCATAATCTCATAGATATAGCTGGTATTAAGAATAGGTATAACCATGGATGCCAATCAAAAAAAGCAGATAAATCTGCCTGACTTCTTTCATAAAAAGATCCCATATAAAATGTAAACAATCCAGCCATTAATAAAAAAATTACTATAAAAACATATGCTACAGGAGTAGCAAAATACCCACTCAGTTCTCTTTTAGTAATATTTATGATTGTTTGCATTATTTTTCCTTAATATTACCTATTGTTAGAGACCTAAAAACATCATCTAATGTGGAGTTATCGGAACCCATTGCAATTAGTTCTTTTGGAGTTTTATCTATAATTAATTCTCCATTTGCAATAATCATAGCTCTACTACAAACGGCATCGACTTCTTCAAGTATATGAGTAGAAATAATAATGGCCTTTGATACGGCCATTTCTTTAATTAATTTTCTTACTTCATGTTTTTGATTAGGGTCTAACCCATCTGTAGGTTCATCCAAAATAAGAATATCTGGATCATGTAAAATTGCTTGTGCTAATCCCACTCTTCTTTTATAGCCTTTAGATAAAGTTTCAATTTGCTGATACAAAACATTCTCAAGACCTAATTTATTTACTGCATTATTAATTAAATCTGTAATTTTGTCTTTTTTAATTTTTCTTATTCCAGATATAAATTTTAAAAAACTTAAAACTGTCATTTCTCCATATAATGGAGCTCCTTCTGGCACATAACCTATTTTTTCTTTTGCTTTAATAGGAAAATTAGATACATCATAATTGCAAATTTTAACAGTTCCACTTGATGGAGGCAAAAAACCTGTGATCATTCTCATAGTGGTAGTTTTGCCTGCTCCATTTGGACCTAAGAAACCTAACACTTCACCTCTATCTAAATTAAAGCTTATATCATGCACTGCTTTAAATGGGCCAAATTTTTTCGTTAAATTTTTAACTTCAATTAGTGCGTTCATTTACTTAAGTTCCTATATTCTATAAAATCATTGGACATATCTAATATTTGTAAACAATAGTTTCAAGTATTTAGTGAAAAAAAAGAATTTATATTGTATATATATCTATTAATTTATGGAATAATAATGTTAAAAAAATCAAATATTTTAAATAAAAATTTAATAGCCATAGACTTTAATCTTAAAGGTATAGACGAAAAATTTTATACTCTAGAAAATATAAAAGGATCGAAAGGTACTTTAATATTTTTTATTTGTAATCATTGCCCTTATGTACAAGCCATAGCAAAAAAAATTGAAAGAGATGTAAGAGAATTAAGAAAATATGGAATAAATTCTGTGGGGATTATGTCGAATGATTACATAACATATCCTTCTGATAATTTTAATAATATGAAAAAATTTTCTAAAGAAAATAATTTTTCATTCCCGTATTTAATAGATGAAACTCAAAAAATAGCTAAACTTTATAATGCTCAATGTACTCCGGATTTTTTTGGTTTTGATAGAGATATGTTATTAAAGTATAGAGGAAGATTAGATGATTCTGGCTTAGAATTTCATAAGGATGCAAAAAGAGAATTATTTATATCTATGAAAGCAATTTCAGAAAATAACGATATTCCATACAATAATCCAAGTATTGGATGCTCTATAAAATGGAAAAATAATGGAAAATAAGACCAATATTTTAATTCCTAAATATAATTTAAATTTTAAAATAAATAAAAATAAAAATATTATTCAAGCTGCATTAGAAATGGGAATAAAATTAGCTTTTAGTTGTAGATCAGGAGTATGTGGAACTTGTAAGGCTAAAATATTAAATGGTGCGGTGAATAATTCAAAAGGAGTAACGCACAATCTTACCCCAGAGGAAAGAAAAAATAATATTGTGTATACCTGTCAATCTATAGCAACATCTGACAATCTTGAATTAGATTTTTTATCTCCTTTGTCCAATCAACTTCACGTTAAAAATAATATACCCAAGGAATTTGTCTTAGAGGTGTTATCAAAAACAATTATAAGAGAAACATGTATAGAATTAATAACAACCTTTCCAAAAAATATTATTACATTTACTCACGATGGGCTGAAAGTAAAAATAATTATAGATGGTAAAATTAGTAAAAAGGAATATTCAATTTTAAGCCCTAAATTGAAAGAAGATGGTAATAATAATGGAATATTAACTATTTATATTCCAATAACTGAAAACATTCATAAAACTATAAGCCCAGGTCAAACCATAACTATTTCAGGTCCATATTTAATAAATGATGATTTAACAAACTTAAATAAACCTTTTTTGTTTTTAGGTTCAAAAAGTAATATAATATCTGTTTTGTCTTATATTAAAGAAATATTATTTAATAAAAATGATCAAGTTATAATGCTTGTTGCTAATTTTGATGGCACAGATAATATTCAATTTATGAATGAGATGCATAAAATACAAAATAAATATAAAAATTTTAATTACAAAATTATTCTAACCAAGGAAATAGCAAATAATAATACTAGATTTATTTATGGATCACCTGAAAGTGCATTAGGTAAAATATTATCAAACTTAAGTAATCATATTATTTATATTAGTAAAGATATTGATAATTATAGCAAATTAATTTTAAAAATTAATAATCTAGGCGCTCTTAAGAAGAATATAAAAATAATAAATTAAAATATTAACTCTTTTTATCTTCATTATCATCTATTTCTATATAATCTGCTTCTGTAAAATTATTGTTTCTTTTTTCTTTATTCTTATTTAAATTAATTTTTTTTATTATTTTTCTATATATTAAATAAAGTATAATAATAGCTACAAATATTGCCCCTAACCAAGATTCCATAAGAAAAGACAGTACTTGAAAAAATCCAACAAATATTATTACTAAAATAAATGTTAAAACTGCAAATAGTCCTAAACATCCTATTCTCACATTTAATGGAATATTATTAATTTTATGTTTATTATTAAATCTCATTAGAGAGTTTTTATTCTCCTAGATTATTAAATTGATCTAAGTAAAAATCAGAATTACCTAAAAAAGTGTCAAGCATGGTAAGTCTTTTAAAGTATTGACCTATTTCCATTTCTTCTGTAACTCCCATACCTCCGTGCAGTTGAATTGCTTCCTGGCCTAATTTTCTTCCTCCTATACCTATATGTATTTTTCCTGATATAATTGATTTTATACCATCTTTATCTTTACTTCCTTTTAATGCAGACATACATGATAAAGAAGTCATTTCATCACTTAGTATCAGCATTTCTACAGTTCTATGCTGTATAGCTTGAAATTTGCCTATAGGAATACCAAATTGTTTTCTAGTTTTAATATATTCTAATGTCATTTCATACATTTTTTGCATTATTCCAGAAGCTTCAGCATTAATTGAAATTAAAGTTTTATATATAGCATCATTAATCAAATTGTACGCTTCATCTTGAACGCTTAGTAAGCAGTCATTTGATACTTCTACATTATTCAAAATTACTTCTCCTGCTCTAAAACCATCAACTGTTTGAAAATCTTGAATTTCTAATCCTTTGGTATTTTTCTTGATATAGAATAATGAAATACCTTTTTTACTGAGTCTATTTTCTGATGTTCTTGCTGAAACTAATACATAATCAGATTGCCCTGCACCAAATACAATAGATTTATGTCCATTTATTAACCAATTATCGCCTTTATTTGTAGCCGATGTAGAAATATCAGCTATATTAAATCTAGAAGTAGGTTCTGAAAACGCAAAACAAGCTTTTTCTTTCCCTTCAATTAAGTTTTTAATTAAGTAAGATCTTAATTCAGAAGTAGGACAAAAAGATATTAAGCTACCACTTAAAATTATAGAAGATATATAGGGTTCTATTACTAAACCTCTACCAAAAGACTTCATAATAATCATCAAGTCTATTAATTCTCCTCCAAAACCGCCATCCTCTTCTTTAAATGGGAGCGCAAGCCATCCTAATTCAGAAAATTGTTGCCAGATTATTTTATCAAAACCTCTATTACTAGCGATAATTTTTCTTCTATTTTCGGCGGTATAAGATTCAGTAATAAACTTCTCGACTGAATTTTTTATTAATTCTTGATCTTCATTGAAAGATAAATCCATCGTTTTTCCTTAATAATTGACTTATAATTCTAAGACCATTTTTGCTAGAATATTTTTTTGTATTTCATTAGAGCCACCATAAATTGTCGTTTTTCTAGTATTAAAATATTTTGGAGCTGCAGTGCTACTCCAAGAAGGCCCTATCATAGGCTCATTATTTCCTTTATCCATTATATTTGGTTGATAAGGATAAGCGTAATAGCCACTTGCTTCCAAAACCAATTCTGTTATTTCTTGTTGTATTTCTGATCCTCTAATTTTTAACATACTAGCTTCAGCACCAGGAGGAATGCCTTTTGCATCATTAGATATAGCTTTTAATTCAGCATATTCTAATGCTTGTAGTCGAATATCACACTTAGCAACCTTATCCATAAAACGTTGATCATCAATTAATGAGGAATCTCCATTTGTGTTTAACTTTGCAATATTTTTAACCTTAGAAAGTGCTTTTTTAGAACGAGATACTGCTGCTATTGATGTTCTTTCATGACCTAATAAATACTTAGCAACTGTCCATCCTTTATTTTCTTCATAAATTAAATTTTTTGATGGAACTATAACATCTTCTAAATACACCATATTTACTTCATGTCCTCCATCTAATGTAATAATAGGGTTTACAGATACTCCAGAAGATTTCATGTCTAATAACATAAAGGATATACCTTCTTGAGGTTTGCAGTCAGAATTTGTCCTTACTAAAATAAACATCATATCTGCATGTTGTGCCATTGTGGTCCATGTTTTAGTTCCATTAATTTTATAGCCACCTTCTATCTTTACAGCTTTTGTCGATAGTGATGCTAAATCTGATCCAGAACCAGGTTCAGAATACCCCTGACACCACCAATGTTCACTTGATAAAATCTTTGGTAAATAAGAATCCTTTTGTTCTTTAGTTCCATATTTTATTATGACTGGTGCAACCATCGTAACTCCAAATGGTAATACAGATGGAGCTGATCCTGCTCCACACTCTTCATCAAAAATATATCTTTGTGTTACTGTCCAGTCTGTTCCTCCATATTCCTTTGGCCAACTTGGAGCTATCCAACCTTTTTCATATAATTTACTTTGCCACTCTAACATATCTTCTTTAGTTAAATGATGTCCTTCTTCTATTTTTTGTTTAGTTATAGGATTTAAATTTTTATTTATAAAATCTTTCACTTCTTTTTGAAATTCAAGATCTTCTTTACTAAAATTCAAATTCATAACATTTGCTCCATTTATTAATTTTTTAAATATTAACAATAATTAATGTTTTGTTAACCGTTCAGTAATAATAAAAATGTATTATTACATAACTTTAATGAAAGGATACATGAAATTGAAAAAAATAAATATTATAATTTTTATATTAATTACTTTTTCTACGATGCTATCTAAAAGTTATAGCATGCAAACAAATTCCATAGCTCCTTTAATTAACGAAGTTAAGAATTCAGTAGTAGCAATAAAAAATATTAACCCAAAATATCATAACAATCTTTCAGGTTCTGGTTTTTTTATTGATGAGAATGGATTAATTGTTACTAATTATCATGTTGTTAAAAATTCTTCTCAGATTGAAGTGCTATCAAATTCTTCAGTATATAAAGCTAAGATTATTGGATATGACGAAAAATATGATATTGCCCTTTTAAAAATAAATGCAGATAAAATATTTGAATTTGTGGAGTTTGCAGATTCATCCAAAATTCAAATTGGAGATTTTATTATAGCTGTTGGTAATCCTTTTGGTTTGGGTGGAACTGTAACAACAGGCATTATTTCAGCATTAAATAGAAATATTAATATGAGTCCTTATGACAATTTTATACAAATTGATGCTGCAATAAATAAAGGAAATTCTGGTGGACCAACATTTAATATGGAAGGAAAAGTTATAGGTGTTAACACAGCAATAATTTCACCAACCGGGGGTAATGTAGGTTTAGGTTTTTCAGTTCCATCAAATGATGTAAAAAGAATTATTTCAGACATTCAAAAATATGGATATGTAAAAAGGTCTTGGGTAGGTATATCACTTCAAGAATTGAATGCTGAAATGCTTCAGTCACTAGATATTAAAGATTTGCTTCCTCGTTCAGTAATTATTACTAACATTGCTCCTAATAGCCCTGCAGAAAATTATAACTTAGAAATAGGTGATGTAATATATCAAATAAATAACCAAAAAATTTATAACATAAATGATTTAGTAAAACATATTGCAAAAATTAAAGTTAATGAGTTAATAAAAATTTCTGTATTTAGAGACAAGAAATTATTAGAAATTAGTTTAAAAACTTCAGAATGGCCTGACAAAAAAACAGCAAAAGTTTTATCTAAAAATATTATTATATCTAATTATGAAATTATAGAACAAGAGAATAATTTAATTATCTCTAAAGTTATTAACAAAAATAATAATAATAATAAAATTAAAAAAGGAGATATTCTTACTCACGTAAATAATATTAAAGTTAATAAATTAAAAGAATTAAAGTTATTTATAAAAACACATAAACCAAAAAGTAAAGTTTTGTTTTTATTAAAGAGAAAGAATTATAGTTTTTTTGTTCCGGTTGAAATAGCATAAATCCCCCAAAAAAATAGCCCAGTTTCCCTCTCCTGTTGCTGGGCTATTAATAAAATGTTAAATATTAATTCAAAACAGAAATTTAATTGAAAATGAAAATACTTTTAATAGAAGATGATGATAGTACCTCAAATTTTATTAAAAAAGGTTTGCGGGAACAAGGTCATATAATAGATGTGTTTTCTGACGGAGAAAGTGGACTAAAAGCAGCTTATCTGGAGGAACATGATATTATTATTTTAGATAGGATGTTGCCTAATGTAGATGGTATATCTGTAGTTAAACAAATAAGAAAAGACAAAATAAATACTCCTGTTTTATTTTTATCTGCTTTAGGAGAAATTAATGATCGTGTTAAAGGTTTAGAGGCTGGTGGTGATGATTATTTAGTAAAACCTTTTTCTTTCTCTGAACTTTATGCGAGAGTTGAAGCTTTAAATAGAAGACAAAACCCTAAAAGCTACCAAGATATTATTAAAGTAGAAGATTTAGTATTAAATAAAAGAAAACGAGAAGTTATAAGAAATTCAAAACTTATACTTTTGCAACCACAAGAATATAGATTATTAGAAATTTTAATGGAGAATGCTAATGAAATTTTAACTAGAACTATGTTGCTAGAAAAAGTCTGGGATTTACATTTTGATCCTCAAACGAATATAATAGACGTTCATATTAGCCGGTTAAGAAAAAAAATAGATAAGGATTACAATAAAAGTCTTTTAAAAACTATTAGAGGGGCTGGATATAGTATACAAGGAAAAGTTGAATTAAATGAAAATCCTTAATTACTACAAAGCATTAACTGCAAAAACATCTATAATTTTTTCATTGTTTTTTATTATAATATTAATGATTTCTGGTATATTAATTTATCAATTTACTCTTAAAGTAATAGAAAAAGAAAATAATAGACTAACTTCAATAGAGTATGCTTATCTAATTAAAACCTATAAGCAATATGGTATACAAAGATTAATGAATATTATTAAGTTACGTTCACAAAACCAAAATGCAGCTATTTATTTATTTACAGATCCTTTTAAAAATAAAATTATAGGAAACTTAAACAAATGGCCAGAAAATGAACCTAACAATAAGGGCTACATAACATTTACCATAAGTAGATCTTTAGGATCAGATATAATTACTCACCAATCTAGAGCAAAAATATATACTTTTAAAGATGGTAATAGGTTGTTAGTAGGAAGAGATATTCAACCAGAAGTGTTAATATCAAATGCATTAATTAATTTAACTATTTTTATGATAGTTATTATCGCAATTTTTGGCTTTATAACTAGTATTTTATTTGGAAGATATAGTTTAAATAAAATAAATAATTTAAACAAGGAAATACAAAATATTACTGACAATGATTTAAAAGGAAAAATTCAAAGTACTAAAATTAATAATGAATATAAGAATATTGCCTTAAATGTTAATCGAATGTTGAATAGGATTGATGAACTTATAGAAAATTCTAAGAGCATATCTGGTAATATAGCTCACGACTTAAAAAAACCCTTAACGATATTAAAAAGTAATTTAGAATTAGCTTATAAAAAAATAAATAATAATGAGGCTAAAAATTATATTAACGCTGCAATTATGGAATCAGATAAGTTAATAAAAATTTTTACAGAAATACTAAACATAGCTAGTTTTGATACTGAAAAGAAACAAGATTTAAAGAAAATTAATTTAATAAAAATCATAAATAATTTATTTGATTTATATGGCCCTATTATGGAAGAAAAAAATATTTATTTTGAAAATAATGTTAATAAAGAAATATATATTTTAGGTAATGAAATATTACTTACGCAAGCATTTAGTAATATTTTGGACAATTCTATAAAATATATGCCAAATAAACAAAAAACTAAAAACATACTGGTAAAAACTATAAAGAAGAATAAGAATATATATATAAGTTTTACAGATAATGGAGAAGGTGTTGAAAAAAAAGATCATATAAAAATATTTGATAGATTTGTAAGGTTAGAAAAACATAGAAAAACTTCTGGTAATGGATTAGGCTTAAGTTTAGTAAAAGCTATTTTAAAAGCGCATAAGGCCTCCATAAAATTAAAAAATAACAGTCCAGGGTTAATTTTTACAATAAAATTTACAATTATATAAAAACAATTATATTTATAATGATATTCTTTATCGAATTGTTTAAAATAGAAAGGTATTCTATGATAAATATTGATATAATATCTGATACCGTTTGCCCATGGTGTTTTATCGGAATAAAACGTCTAGAAAAAGCAATGAGCAATTCCAAAAATATAAAGTTTAATATAACTTGGCATCCATTTCAATTAAATCCAGAAATGCCTAAAGCTGGAGTAGATAGAAACTTATATCTTTCTACTAAATTTGGAGGTGAAAAAAGAGCAAAAGAAATATACAAACAAATTGAACTTGTAGGTTCTAGTACAGGAATTAAGTTTGAGTTTGATAAAATCTTAATAATGCCTAATTCATTAAATACTCATGTTTTATTAGAATATGCAAAAAAATTTGATTTACAGAATGAAATTGCTAATGATTTATTTATAAATTATTTCACAAAGGGAAAAAATATTAGTGATAATGAAACTTTAATTTTTATTGCTAATAAAAATGGTATTAATGATTTTAATGAAGATATATTAAAGAATAAAAATGATTTAAAAAAAATAGTTCAAGAATCTGATATTGCTTCTAGAAGAAAAGGAATAACAGGAGTTCCTTTTTTTATTATTAATAATAAGTATGCCATTTCTGGAGCACAAGACAATGAAGTATTTGAAAAGGTTTTTGAAACATGTCTTTTAGAAAATTAAATATTATGTAATTAAATTTGTTAATTCTAATGATATATTTTCTAATTTAGTTAACCTTTCTTCCATAGAATTCCATTTAACATTAATAGATAATTTTTTTTCATTTTTCATTTTCAAATATGTATTATTTTGTCTTAACCAAGTAATAAATTTTTCAGGATCAAGATAAGCATTATCTATAAATTCTATGGTTGCTCCATTAATTCCAGAATCAATTCTAGAAATACCTATTATTACTGAGTTTCTTTTTATTTTCATTACTTTTATTAAATATTCTATTTCTATAGGAATTTTGCCAAATCTATCAATTAATTCATTTATGAAATCTTCAAATTCATAATCCAGTTTCAAAAATCCCAATCGTCTGTACAATTGTAGCCGTATACTTAAATCTGAAATATATGAATGAGGTATTAATGCAGGGACTTTAATATTGATTTGTGGACTAAAGTCTTTTTTAATAGATTTATGCCCCTTAAAATCATCTACGGCTTCTTCTAATAACTTTTGATATAAACCTAGCCCAATTTCTTTAATTTGCCCTGATTGTTCTTCTCCTAATAAATTTCCTGCTCCCCTTATATCTAAATCATGTGCAGCTATATTAAAACCAGCTCCTAAGCCGTCTAAAGATTGAATAACGTGTAATCTCTTTTCTGCATTTCTGGATAATGCTTTATTTTGTAAAAAGTAATAAGCATATGCCCTTTTATTTGACCTTCCTACTCTTCCTTTCAATTGATATAATTGGGCTAAACCAAACATTTCTGCTTTAAAAATAAATATGGTATTAGCATTTGGAATATCTAAACCATTTTCAATAATGGTTGTAGATAACAAAATTTTTGTATCCCCATTGTAAAATTTAGTCATAATATTTTCTATATCATCGGGTTTCATTTTCCCATGAATTACGTCCATTGTTATTTCTTTCAATAAACTTTGAATTTTATTTTTATATTCCTCTATATCTTCAATCTTTGGAACTATACAAAATATTTGCCCTCCCCTATTTATTTCTCTATAAACACCTTCTTTAATATTAAAATCGTTTATAGGTGTGATAAAAGTGCGAACTGGTATTCTTTCATTTGGTGCAGATGCAATAATTGAAAGGTCTTTTATACCTGATAGAGACATATGTAATGTTCTAGGGATAGGTGTGGCAGTTAGAGTTAAAACATGCACATTTAATGTCATGGCTTTAATTTTCTCTTTTTGATTTACACCAAATCTTTGCTCTTCATCTATAATAAAAAGACCTAAATTTTTAAATATTATTTTATCAGATAAAAGTGCATGTGTTCCTATAATTATATTTAGTTTCCCAGAATTTATATCAGTAAATATTTTTTGTTGTTCCTTTCTTCTAGTTAACCTAGATAGTTGAGCAATAGAAACACTTTCACTTTTAAAACGTTTAGAAAAGGTTTCATAATGTTGTCTCGCAAGTAATGTTGTAGGAGCAATTAGAGCTACTTGCATATTACTTTTAACACAAATAAAAGCAGACCTTAAAGCTATTTCAGTTTTTCCAAAACCAACATCTCCACATATTAAACGATCCATAGAACTTTCAGAATTTATATCTTTTATGACATCTTCTATTGCATCTAATTGATCTTGCGTTTCATAATAGGGAAAATTTAAAATGAAATTATTATAACTATCATCATTACAACTTAATTTTTTTGCTTTACCTAATTTTCTTTTTGTAGCAACATTAATCAATTCTTTAGCAATATCTCTAAGTTTTTCTTTTGCTTTATTCTTTTTAGCAGTCCATTGCTTACTTCCTAATTTATCAAGTATTACTTCGCCATATTTACCGCTAAATTTAGTGATTAGATCAACATTTTGTATTGGCACATATAATTTATCTTCTCCAAGATATGAGAGTTGTAGAAAGTCTTGTTCTACCTTATTAATTTTTAATAATTTTAATCCATTATATTTTCCTACTCCATAATCGTTATGAACTAAATAGTCTCCTATACTAAAAGAATCTGCTTCTTCCAAAGCAATACTCAATTTCTTTTTTTTTGTAATAGGGCGAGAGTATATTTTTCCAAATAAATCATATTCAGAAATAACAATTAAATTATCGATAATAAATCCAGAATATATGTCTAATATAGTTAAAGAAACTTCCTTAATATTTGATAGATCATCTGAAAAGTTAGTATTGGAATGAACATTATAAATATTATGAGAATTTAAAATATCTAATATTTTCTTTTTACTTACATTAGATCTACAAGCAATTATAATTTTATTTTTATTTATAATATTTGAGTTAATAAAGTTTATAAATAAAGTAATAAAATCTTTATTTTCCGCAAAATTTTTATTTATTCTAAAACTTTGAATAGGTCTGCTATTTAAATTTTGAGAATCCTTGTGTAATTTTAATTTTGTAAAATATATTAAAGTTTTATTTGCAAGTGCTTTATCTAATTCATTCTTATTTAAATATAAATTTTTTACTTCTAGGGGTTTATATGAATTTAAGGTAGTTTTATATTTTCTATCATTTAAATACGATATTTTTCTTGATTTATAATAATCTTCAATATCATCTAACCTCATTTGAGAATATTCAGTAAATGCAGGATCAAGAAGAAAATAATAATTTTTATCTATTATATCAAATAATGAAAACAATTTTTCATAAAATAAACTTATCCATTGTTCTGTACCATTAATTTTATGATTATTAGAAACAGCTAAATAGATATCATCTTTAATAGCTTCTATTCCAAATAACTTTTTATAATTATATTTAAAATTATTAATACTATTTTCATCTAAGATTATTTCTGATGTAGGTATAATGCGAGCTTCTTTTATAGAATTAATAGAAATTTGAGTATGAATATCAAAATATTTAATAGATTCAATATTATCTCCAAATAAATCTATTCTTATAGGTTTATCATAAGATGGTACAAATATATCAATTATTCCTCCTCTAGAGGCGTACTCACCTATTTCCATTACTGAAGAAGCTCTAGTATAACCCAATATAGTTAAGTTTTTTATAAAATGCTTTAAATTAATACTTTGCCTTTGTCTTATATTTATAATGTAATTTTTTAAGTAATCTATAGGAATATTCTTTTGAATTATGGCATTAATAGTTATTATAATTAATTTTTGTTTAACTCCATTTTCTATAAGTCTTAAAAAGTTTTTTATTCTTTCCCCTATTATTGAACTATTTGGAGATATATTATCATAAGGCATGCAATCCCAGGCTGGCATAATAATAAATTCTATATTTGGAAACATTTGTTTAAATAAAGAAGAAAAATCTCTTAATTTTTTTTCATCTTTAACCACATACATTAACGATAAACTTTTGTTTTTAATTAGGAAATCCCCAATTATAAAACTATCTAAACCATCAAGGCATCCGCCTAATGATACACTTTTGTTAATTTGGAAGAAAGATTTAAGAATTGTTTAACCCACTTTTTTTTGCATAATTATATAATTTATTAATTAAACTTGAAGAAATATTTTTTGGCCACATACTTTTGTTAAAAAAACACATATATAATTCGTTATCAGATAAAGAAATTACATATTTATTAAGTTGAAAAATGTCTTCCTTAGAAAATTCTTTATAATTATTTTCAAAAAAACCTCCTAATAATATATCTATTTCTTTCATACCACGATGACAGCACCTAAATTTTAATTGTTTTAGTTCTTTATCCATAAAATATACCTTATATTTTGTATATAATTCATTCTGCTAATATAATCCATAATAGTGACATAATTATTTTGGAGCTAATGTTTTTGACACCATCTATTTTAAAACCTTTGTATAGTAATGTAGAAAAGTTAAAAGGATTTGGTCCTCATTATTCATCACTAATAAACAAACTTTGTGGAAATAGGTTTTTAGATATATTATTACATAAACCATCTTCAATAATAAAAAGAGTCAAAATAACAGATTTAAAAGATGAATATATATTTAAAAGAGTTATTTTATTAGGAAAAGTAACAAATATATGGACAAATTTTAAAAAACCTAAAATTTCTATTATAACATTAGAGGTTAATCAAAAAAAAGTATCTATAATTTATTTTAATCTCAATAAAAATTGGTTAAATAAAAACTTTATAAAAAATAATAATATAATTATTAGTGGAGAATTAATTAAAAGAGGAAATAATTGGCAAATTATACATCCGGATTACGTAGTAAATGAAATAAAAAATATTTCTATACCAAATTATGACACTACCTACCCTCTAACTTCAGGATTATCATTAAAAAAATATAAAAATGTTATAATAGAAGCAATAAAATATGTGCCTAGTTTTGATGAATGGATTAATGCAGATTTATTAAAAGAAAAAAAATGGTTCTCATTAGAAAAATCTATTAAAAAATTGCATTTTCCTATAGAAGAGGATGATGTCGTTAACAAATCAAAATATGTTGAAAGAATAGCATATGATGAGGCTTTATCGAGACAATTAGCTTTAAACTTAATAAGAAAGCATAAAAATAAAATAGAACAAACTCCATTATCACAAAAAAAAGCCTACAAAGATATTTTAAAAAAGTTACTTCCTTTTGATTTAACAGCTGATCAACAAGAAGTTCTAAAAGAAATATATCATGACTTAAATAAAAATAATCCAATGTTTAGATTGTTACAAGGAGATGTAGGAAGTGGAAAAACTGTAGTAGCATTATTCTCATTAATACATATTGTAGAATCTCAATTACAAGGAGCGTTAATGGCTCCCACTGAAATTTTAGCACAACAACATTTTAATTTTTTTAAAGTTTATATGGATAAATTAGGGATTAAAGTTGCACTTTTAATTAGTAAGATTCCTAATAATAAAAAAGAATACCTTTTAAAAGAAATTAAATTAGGTAACATAGATATTGTTATAGGGACACATGCCATAATACAAAAGAATGTAACTTTTAAAAAGTTAAGACTAGCTATTATTGATGAACAGCATAGATTTGGTGTTTATCAAAGACTAGAATTATTTAAGAAATCACCACATATAGACTTTATGGTAATGACAGCAACTCCTATTCCAAGAACTTTAATTTTGGCTAATTACGGAGATATGGATTTATCAATTTTGTACAATAAGCCTGATAATAGGCCAGAAATAAATACTATCAGTGTTAGTATCCCACGAATAAAGGAAGTAATTAATGCTATTAAAAGAGTTTTAAATGCTGGAGACCAAGTATTTTGGGTATGCCCTTTAGTAAAAGATTCAGAAAAATTAGATTTAGCTGCAGCAGAATCAAGAGCAAAATATTTGGAAAAATTTTTTCCAAACAAAATTAGTTTAGTGCATGGACAAATGAAAATTGAAGAAAGAGATAAGGCTTTAGATGAATTTTCTAATTTAAAAAAGCCAATTCTTGTATCAACTACTGTAATTGAAGTAGGCATTGATATACCTAATGCAACTATAATGATAATAGAACATGCAGAACGATTTGGACTTGCTCAATTACACCAATTAAGAGGTCGTGTAGGTAGAGGAAATAAGACATCAACGTGTATATTATTATATGATAGTAAGATTGGTAATGTTGCTAAAGAAAGACTTTCTGTAATGAGAAATACTAATGATGGATTTATAATCTCTGAAAAAGATTTAAAGTTACGGGGTGCTGGTGAAATTTTGGGTACAAGGCAATCTGGAGAACAAAGTTTTAAAATTTTAGATATAGATATTCATGAAAACTTAATTAAAATTGCAGATAAGGAAGCAAAAATTATAGTTAATAAGGATCCTAATTTAGCAAAATTTTCAGGAAAAAACTTTAAGGTTTTACTTTATTTATTTGATCAAAATAAAGCCATAAATTTAATAAAATCAGGCTAATACTTTTATTTATTTTTTTTAACTTTAGCTTTTTTTATAAAATTTGGAGTTACAATGCCACCAGAAATAACCATTTTTATTCCCTCTTCTACACTCATACTTAAAATTTGAACGTCTTTTTTAGGTAGAAATAATAGAAAACCAGAAGTAGGATTTGGAGTAGTTGGTAAAAATACATTAACCATTTCCATTTCAGAAATTTCACGAATTTCCTCTTTAGTATCTCCAGTAATAAACCCTATTGCCCAAATACCTTTGCGAGGATATTCAATTAAAACTACTTCTCTAAAAGATTTAGAAGAAGAATTTAATACGCTTTCAAATATTTGTTTTAACGCACCATAAATAGATCTTATAATTGGTAATCTTGATATTATTCTTTCACCAAGTTTTATAACATATCTTCCAATTAAGCCAGCAGTTAAAAAACCTATAAAAGTTAAAGATATAAGTACAAATAATAATCCTATACCTGGAATATCAAAAGGTAGTAAGTTATCAAAATGGTATTTTACTGGAATAAAATTTTTAACTTTTCCATCAATAAAACCAATAAATAGTATAGCAACATAAAATGTAATACCTATTGGTGCCGTTATTACTACACCAGTTAAAAAATAACCTCTAAGCTTTGCAAATATACTTTTTGATTTCATAGCTTTAATACACCAGACTTAATCAAAAAAATCAATTATATATTGATAAGTTTCTTTTGGTTTTTCTTCAGGTAAAAAATGCCCACATTCTAAAGCTTCTCCTGAAACATTATCTGCCCAATTCTTCCATACTTCAATTGGGTTGTACAATTCTTCCACCGTTCCTTTCTTACCCCATAGAACCAATAACGGACATCGAATTTTTTTTTCATAATCTTTTTTATGTTCTACTAAATCTATACTGGCCCCTGCTCTATAATCTTCACAAGACGCATGTATGGTATCTTTATTAGAAAAGCATCTCAAATATTCACTTAAGGCCTCTTCTGATATAAATCCTTCTCGACTACCCCACATAGCTAATTTAGACTTTAGATAAAACTCCATACTATTACTTATTAATGTTTCTGGGTGTGGATAAGGTTGAATTAAAAAAAACCAATGATAATATCTTCTTGCTAAAGTTTGTTCAGTATTTTCAAAAACGTGTAATGTTGGGACTATATCTAAAACTATTAATTTTTGAATCGCTTCTTGATAATCTATAGCCATTCTATGAGCGACTCTAGCTCCTCTATCGTGTCCTACTAAATAATATTTATCAAACTCTAAATAATTCATTAATTCATGCTGATCTTTACCCATTACGCTTTTTGAATAAGTTTTATGTTCATCATCAGATATAGGTTTTTCACTATCCCCATAACCTCTTAGGTCAGAACAGACAACCGTATAATTTTTAGCTAATAATGGAGCTACTTCTCTCCACATAATATGAGTTTGAGGATATCCATGTAATAATAATACTGGAGGTCCATTTCCAGCAATACGATAATGTATTTTAATTCCATTTACTTTTGCAGTTGCTTTTTTAAAATTATTAAACATCAAAAACCTCTATTTAAAACTATTGTAGTTATTGTACTTTAAACATAAATAAATATTATAAAAGAATAATAAAAACTTTTTAGGAAAGTATACTGTATGAAATTACTCATTAAATTAGTTTTAATTAATTTAATTAACACTATATTTTTTATAGACTTCTCTTTTTCGTACGATAAAGAAGATCTAAAAACTCTTTTAGAAACGAATACTTGTATAAACTGTGATTTATCTGACGCCGACTTAAAAAAGCAAAATCTTTCTAATGCTAATTTAAAAGGTTCTAATCTTAATAGAGCTAATTTGTGGAGAGCAAACCTTAAAAATGCCAATTTAGAAGGGTGCTCTTTAGAAGAGGCTAACTTAAAAAGAGTAAATTTAGAGAATGCTAACCTAAATAAAGCGTCTTTTCAATGGGCAATAATTAGACATACAAAGATGGACGGAGCTACAGCTATTGATGCCGACTTTACAAAAGCTGGTATCAAAAAAACTAGTTTCAAATTTGTAATTTTATGCAATACTAAAATGAAGTATGGAATAGATAATAGTGGATGTAAAAATGAAAAATAAAATATATGAATTTTTAATTATATTTTTAATATTATTCAATTTTAATCAGATTCATGCAGCAGATATGACTGGATATGTATTAGATCAGGCAATGCAAGACATTGAAGATGAAGAATATGATAAAGCTTTTAGTGCATTACAAAATATAGCACCTGCCGGAAATCCTTTAGTTATATTTATTTTAGGTAATTTGTATTTAAACGGTCTTGGAACAGACAAAAATTACAAACATGCACATGAAATGATTTTATATGCAGCCAAAGAGTTACCAAAAAAAAATATAGAACTCGCTACAAAAGCACAAATAATTATTTCATCTTTATATATGAATGGAATTGGAACAGAAATAGACAATATTGAAGCCTATAAATGGGCTCATATAGCAAGCTTAAAAAATGATGAAGATGCTATAGAATTAATTAATTTATTAAATAACTCTCTTACGGAAGCTCAGATAAAAACCGCTATTGAAAGAGCAAACAAAATAATTAAAATGCTAAATTAGCTTTGTGATAAATAATTTATGTAAAATTATTTCATTATAGATATATCTGTTGATATTAAGTTTTTAACTTTTATAGCTTCTATATTTACTAATTTTTTAACTTCATGAGATATGTTGTTAACCCATTCATCACTCTCATAAACCTCTTTATATAATTTATTTTTATGTTTTTCATTCTCAAATCTTCTAATCCAAACATAGGTATCATTTTCGTTTTTCACTTTAAAACTACCGTGTATAACCATTCCTTTAGATACTTGGAATGGTATAATTGTGGCTTCCATATATTTAATCCATTCTTCCATTTTACCTGGAAAAATCTTATATGTTCTTAATTCAAAAAAAGAAGACATTATACTATCCTTTCATTAAGTTTAAAATATTTAACCTCATAGGTTGAATAAACTCATATTTCTTATCATTTTTTGAAGAAAAATAATTAAATTTATTAATAATATTATCTAAATTATTTTTAATATAGTCTATTCTTTTTATATCAACCTTTTGTAAAAAATTTATACAATTTTCTGGACTATCAAAAACTTTTACTTCATCATAATAGATTTCTTCCTTTATATAAAGGTTTGCTTTTTTACATAACTTAATGTTTTCATAAGCCAATTCTCTCACTTCAAACTCGTCATCAATATCTTTCATGAATTTGTAAAAATTTCCTTTTGCTAATGGTTCAATTATCAATAACAAACTTTTTTTATTCATACATTTAGAACATTCTATTAAAGCCTTCATCATTAAATTATTAGGAATATGATGAAAACTATTAAATAAAAATATTATATCAAATATTTTATTTAATTGGCTTATTTCTTCTCCGCCTAATTTTATATATTCTATATTTGATGAATTATTATGGTCTTTGGCTGTATAAATTAATTGGTCTGAAGGATCAATCCCTACTCCGTTCTCTATTGCTTTTGAACACCATTTTAAAAACCAACCATTTCCACACCCAATATCAAGAATATTTTTTTTATTAAGACTTACATTTTTTAAGATTTCTTTTTTAGTTATTTCCCAACCTGACATTTTTATTCCAATTATGTTCTTGTTTTGTTCTAATTTATAATATAAGTTATATTATGAAAAATAGACAAAAAATATTACCGTTTATTCATAAAGACACAAAAGAAATAATAAATAAAGGTAATATAAAACTTAAATTAAATAAATATACCTATTTAATTGAATACAAAAATAAAAAATTTATTTGCAAAGTGGATGATGAGGGAATAATAGAATCGTGTAATTACCTATGGTCATGAAATATATGGTGCGGCCAAGAGGACTTGAACCTCCACGGGATATAAATCCCACAACGCCCTCAACGTTGCGCGTCTACCAATTCCGCCATGGCCGCTTAATATAAACAAAATCAACATTTAAAATGATTATTTGCAAGTATTAAATCCTCAAAATTATTTATATTAAAAAAAGGGTCCAAATTTTGATAATCCCAATTAACGACTTTAATATTAAAATCCTTAGTAAATTCATCTATCTTTCTCACTCCAGACAATAGCGCCATATCAAGAAGTTTATCTAATTTCAAAGACCATAAAGCTATGACTGGGTGAATGTTACCATTTGATGAAGCAACTACCACATCGTATGCATGTTCATTTAAAGGTTCAATTAATATATTTACTAAATCATTTGGTAAAAAAGGACAATCTACTGGCACAGTTAACACATACTGAATGTTCTGATTAGATTTATGCAATTCTTTTGCCCACTTTATAGAGGAAGATATTCCAGCTAATGGTCCTGCCCCTCCAGCTTCTTTAAAGGAATCCTCTATGTGAACATAATTATTATCTAATAAAGTATTTTTTTCTCTAGTATTAATTCCTATTTGAAAAACTTGATTTTGTAATTTTTGAATAATAATTTTAATCATAGGTTTTCCAGAAACTTCAATAAATGCCTTACCTTTTCCTCCTAATCTTCTAGCTTCTCCTCCTGATAAAATACAGCCAGGTATATTTGCCTGATTAACTGTCAAAAATTAATCTCTGAGGGGCTGAAAGAATTACAAATCTTTTACCTTTAGCTCTACCAATTAAAGTTAAATTAGACTTTTGTGCTAGATCAACTCCTGCTGCAGTAAAACCTGATCTAGAAACTAAAATAGAAATACCCATTTGAACTGTTTTTATAACCATCTCACTTGTTAACCTTCCAGTTGTATACAATATAGATTTAGAAACATCATAATTATTATACCAAAGCCAACCTGAAATTTTGTCTAATGCATTGTGTCTTCCAACGTCTTCTAAGTATATGATTGGCTTGTCTTTTTCACATAAAACACAGGCATGTATAGCTCCCGCTTTAAGATATAAGGAAGGTTGCGTATTTATTGATTTCAATAACTTAGGTAACCATGAAACTTTAATTTTTGATTTATTATTAAGTTTACTATTATTAAAATTATCCATTACATCTGCAAAAATTGTTCCTAAAGCACACCCCGATGTTCTAATTTTCTTTTTTAATTTTTCTTCATAATTTGTTTTACTTTTAGTCCTTACTACTACAGTTTCTATTTCCCAATCTAAATCTACAGAAAGAATTTTATCTTTTTTTGTAAGCATTCCTTGATTAAATAAGAATCCTATAGCTAACCATTCTGGTTTATCTCCAACCGTCATGCAGGTTACAATTTCTTGATTATTTAAAAATATTGTTAAAGGACGTTCCATTACAACCGATTGGATAAATGAATTACCCGTCTGATCAAATCCTTTAACTTCTTTTGTTAAGTTTTTATCATTAATATCAGGTTTTATCTTAAGTTTACTAACCATATAATAATGAAAGCCTAGTTTAACCTAGGCTTTCAACCCTATATTACCCTTTTTTAAATTCAGGATGGGTATTTTCTACATAATGTTTAGATGCCACTGGTTTAATAAACAAATTAGAGAAAAATGCTATAATTAACAATCCAGCCATAGCATACATTGTAGTATTATAAAGACTTGGTGTAGGATCAACCGTTCCAGCAGGCGCTATCTCCATTAATTTAGAGATTGTAACCGTTTTAGCACCAACCAACTCTTCAAGCTGAGACATAGGAGCACCAAATTTATCTAAAAATTTTCCTGGATCAATTTTAGTAATCAAATCATTTAATGAATTAGTTACCGATAAACCTCTCAACTCAGCTATAGCGACTGGGCCAATAACTCCAGCTGTACTCCATGCTGTCAATAATCTTCCGTGTATGCCACCTACATGAAGTGTTCCAAACATATCTGCCAAATAAGCAGGTATAGTTGCAAATCCACCCCCATACATAGTAAATATAATCATCGTAGCAGCATAGAACATTACTAAATACATTATCTTTGGATCAACACTTACTGCATTTGCTGTAAAAGGAATTGATAAATATAATAATGTCCCTATTACAAAGAAACAATGATAAGTATTCTTTCTTCCAATATAGTCTGATAATGATGCCCAAATTATTCTTCCACACATATTAAAAACACTTATCATTAATACATAAGTTCCCGCAAAACCAGCAGTAACCAATGAAGCTAATTCTGTACCAGCAGGAGCTGAACCAAATATTTCAGACATCATAGTCTTAGCAACACCTATAACACCAATTCCAGCAGAAACATTAAAACATAAAACTATCCATAACTGATAAAATTGTGGAGTTTTAATAGCTTGATTAATATGTACATTATTTAATGTTTTCATTTTAGCTTGAGATTCTTCTTTGGAAGGAGGTGTATAGCCTTTCGGCACCCAACCTTCTTGTGGAACTCTATATTGAAACGCAGCTATCATAATTACAATAAAATAAATTATTCCCAATGTAATGAATGCTCCAGTAGCCCCAGTATTTCCAGTTCCTACAACATATACTCCTGCATCTCCTGGAATAGCCATTTGAGCAGCTTCAGAAGCAGAAGCTACAACTACTTCAATTTTTTCTCCAGCTACTTCGGCAAACCTTCTTCCTCCTTCAGTAATTAGTGAAACTGCCGATTCAGCACCTAGATACTCTGGTGCTTTAGCATACATATCAAGTAAATATCTTTTAAGAGGGGCACCTATCATAGCTCCACCTCCAAAACCCATTATAGCCATACCTGTAGCCATTCCTCTTCTGTCTGGAAACCATCTAATGAGTGTAGACACTGGTGACACATATCCTAATCCCAGTCCACAACCTCCAAAAACTCCATACCCCAGATAAATCAACCATAATTGGTGAGTCATTATTCCCACACTTCCAAGAATAAATCCTCCTCCCCATAAAAATGCAGCAGTAACACCTACGCATCTTGGGCCTACATCCTCTAACCACTTACCAGCAAGAGCGGCAGCAAGGCCTAAAAAGACTATGGCTACTGAAAATATCCATATAACACTACTCAGTGTCCAATCATCTGCTGCACTAGCTACAACGCCTAATTCCTTAATCAAAGCAGGATTAAAAATACTCCATGCATAAACTGAACCTATACAAAGGTGAATTGCTATTGAAGCTGGTGGTATTCTCCATCTATTAAAGTCATCTGGAGCTACTATTTTATCTTTCATTAGAAATGAAAACATATTTGACATTTTGATCTCCCCCTTAAAAATAATAATTAAAATTAAACTCTCAAAAGAATAAAAGCAAATTGAATATTTAATTTTTTATTTTATTGTATTCTATCAATTTTTGCTGCACAAAATTTAAATTCTGGAATCTTTCCAAAAGGGTCTAAAACAGGATTTGTTAAAATATTTGCTGCTGCTTCACTAAAACAAAATGGCATAAAAATCATGCCCTTTGGTAGTTGCCAATCTTTTCTTACTGCTACTTCTATATTACCTCTTCGTGTAGATACTTTTATAAGTTCACCGGGCTTAATTTGATAATTATCCATATCTAAAGAATTCATAGATATAACTGCCGTTGGTTCTAAATTATCTAACACTTCAGAGTTTCTAGTCATTGCTCCTGTATGCCAATGTTCTAATAATCTTCCTGTGGTAAGTATCATAGGATATTTTTCATCAGGTATTTCTGCTGGAGAAATTAACTGTGCAGGAACAATTTTTCCTTTATTATTTTCAGTTGGATATCCATCAATAAAAATAATATCTTTTCCAGGCTGTTCTTCTGATTCGCATGGATAAGTTACACTCTCTTCTTTTTCAAGTCTTTCCCATGTAATATAATTTAAAGATGGCATAATTTTTGACATTTCCAAAAAAACTTCAGAAATATCTTTGTATTTCCAATCTAAACCTAATGCATTAGCTAATTCCATAATTATTTTCCAATCTTCCTTAGCTTTACCAGGAGGATTAATAGCTTTTCTTCCTATTTGAACTTGTCTATTAGTATTAGTATATGTACCTGTTTTCTCAGCATGAGCAGAAGCTGGCAATATTATATCTGCAAACCAAGCAGTTTCAGTCATAAATATATCTTGTACAACAAGATGTTCCAATTTAACTAATCCATCTAACGTATGATTTTGATCAGGGTCAGACATTGCCGGGTTTTCCCCCATAACGTACATACCATGTATATTATTTGCGATAACTTCATTTAAAATTTCAACTACAGTTAACCCTGGTTTATTATCCAATTTTTTACCCCAAAATTTTTCCATTTTAGAATGAATCTCTTTATTTACTATAGGTTGGTAATCTGGAAAAACCATTGGAATCAAACCTGCATCTGACGCTCCTTGAACATTATTTTGACCTCTTAGTGGATGCAAACCAGTTCCGGCTCTTCCAATTTGTCCAGTTATTAATGCAAGCGTAATTAAACATCTTGCATTATCTGTTCCATGAACATGTTGAGATATTCCCATTCCCCAAAAAATAATAGATTTATCCGATTTAGCATACATTCTTGCAACAGACCTTAATGTCTTAGAATCTATTCCACATTTACTTTCCATATCTTCAGGAGAAAAACCTTGTATTGAATCTTTTAGATCATTAAAACCGTCAGTCATAGACTGAACATATTGTTTATCATATAATTTTTCTTCGATTATTGTATAAATAAATGCATTTAACATTGCAACATCCATACCAGGCTTAAATTCAAGATGTTTCCAAGCAAGTCTTGTCATTTCGTTCTTTCTTGGATCCATGATAATAATTTTCGTACCATTCTTTGCTGCTTGTTTCATATATGTAGCAGCTACTGGATGATTTGTAGTTGGTCTGGCTCCTATAATTATAACGCAATCAGAATCTGTAGAAGCTGTAAAAGGAGCAGATACAGCTCCAGAGCCAACACACTCTAATAATGCAGCAACTGATGACGCATGACAAAGCCTGGTACAATGATCAACATTATTCGTTCCGAAAGCAGTTCTAATTAACTTTTGAAATAAATAAGCTTCCTCATTTGACCCTTTTGCAGAACCAAATCCACATAAAGCCGAAGGACCCATATTTTCTAATATTTTTAAAAAGCCCTTAGCAGACAAAAATATTGCTTCTTCCCAAGTTGCTTCTCTAAAATAATCTTCTATTTTTTTATCTTTATCTAAAATAAATCTATCTTTTGGAACATTTTCTTTTCTTATTAAAGGTTTTAATAAACGATTATCACTACTTATATAATCAAATCCAAATCTTCCTTTTACACATAATCTTTGATTATTTGCAGGACCATTTCTGCCATCAACATATACAATTTCATTATCTTTTACATGAACCTTTGTTTGACAACCTACTCCACAGTAAGGACATAAACTATTAACAATTTTATCAGCATAATTATTTCTTACTCCTTCTTCATTAACTAAAGTTTTTTCAATTAACGCTCCGGTTGGACAGGCTTGAACACATTCTCCACAAGCTACACAACTTGACTCAGCCATTTCATCATCAAAATCAAAGGTAATTTTTGATCCATGACCTCTATAAGACATCCCTATTACGTCATTAACTTGCACTTCCCTACATGCTCTAACACATAAATTACAATTTATACATGCATCTAGGTTAACATGCATAGCAGGATGAGAATTATCTATAGGCACCTCTTTTATCTTAGGGAATTTATCTTCTTTAATGTTTAATTTATCTGTCCATTGCCAAAAATTTGATACTGGATCAGGATGTTTTTCCCTATTTGGTTGATCTGCATATAATAATTCAAACACCGTTTTTCTGGCTGCTTTTGCTTTATTTGATTGAGTATTTACTTTCATACCTTCTACTGGCTCTCTAATACAAGATGCTGCTAATACTTGTTCTCCTTCTATCTCAACCATACAAGCTCTACAATTTCCATCTGACCTATACCCCGGTTCATCTGCATGACATAAATGAGGGATTGTTTCACCTTCCCTTTTTGCAACTTGCCAAATACTCTCACCTATAGAAGCTTCAACTTCATTATTATTAAGTTTAAATTTTATTTTATTATTATTTTTCATATTAAACTTTCTATTTAAATTATTGTTTTTACTATTTTATTTCATTATAAAAATGTTTTATAGAACCTGTTAAAGGATTTGCAGCTGCTTGTCCCAATCCACAAATAGAAGCATTTGTCATTACCTCTGAAACATCATCTAATAAATTTAAATTCCATTTCTTTTTCTTAAGCAAGTTTACCGCCATAGTCGTTCCATTTCTACATGGTGTGCACTGACCACAACTTTCATCCTCAAAAAACTTCATTAAATTTAACACAACATTCTTAATTGAAACTTTATCTGAAATTACAATTATTGCCGCTGATCCAATAAAACATCCATGCTCTTGTAATGTATCAAAATCTAATGGTAAATGTGATAATGATTCAGGAAGAATCCCTCCAGATGCTCCACCAGGTAGATAAGCTTTTAATTTATGCCCTTCTAGCATCCCTCCACAATACTCATTAATTAATTCCTTAACACTAATTCCTGCTGGCGCCAATTTTACACCAGGGTTTTTAACAAATCCAGAAACAGAAAAAGACCTTAAGCCTTTTCTACTATTTCTACCAAACGATAAAAACCAATCAGAACCTTTTTCAAAAATTTCTCGCAACCAATATACTGTTTCAATATTATGTACTAAAGTAGGACGACCAAAAACTCCATCTTGTGCTACATAAGGAGGCCTATGTCTTGGAATACCTCGTTTACCTTCTACAGACTCTATCAAAGCCGATTCTTCCCCACAAATATACGCTCCGGCCCCTCTTCTAATTTCAATAAAACCTTCCATTACAATTTTATCTTTCTCTAACTTTAGAACTTCTTCTCTTAATAATTTTATTATCCAGGGATATTCGTCTCTCATATAAATAAAGCACTTTTCTGCAGATACTAAATTAGCAGCTATTAAAGTTCCTTCTAAAAACCTATGAGGATCTTTGTCTAAATAATATTTATCTTTAAAAGTTCCTACTTCTCCTTCATCCCCATTAACACACATCATTCTAGGGCCCGGATATCCGCGAACAAATTCCCACTTTTTAGCTGCAGGGAAACCTGCTCCTCCCAATCCTCTTAAATTTGAATCAGCAATTACTTTATGAAACTTTTCAAAGGATATTTTTTTATTTTTAATATTTTTTAATAATACATAACCTCCAGATTGTTTATAATCAGAAAAATTTATAAAATTTGTTAATTTAGGTGAAACATCTTTATTTTTAATTGCTGTACTTACTTTTGATAAAGTCGCGTTATCAACATGATTATGTCCAATTTCAAGAGCTGGAGCAAAGTCACATTTACCCATACATGGAGCTTTAAGAATCCTAACATTTTCTTTATATTTATTTTTTAATTCCTTATATAAATTTTCACTTCCAAACATACTACAAGTCAAACTTTCACATACCCTCACTGTGATATCAGGGATGTTTTTATCTCCATCATCAATGATGGTAAAATGAGCATAAAAAGTTGCAACTTCAAATACCTCTGCCATAGACAACTTCATTACTGAAGATAAAGCTCTTAAATGTTTTGTATGCAACACCTTAAAGTTGTCTTGCAGTAAATGTAAGTACTCAATAAGATGATCTCTTCTAATATTCTTGTGTTTTAATAAATTGCTCACTTCTTTTAATGATCTTTCATCTACCTGTCTTCCTTTATCAAAAGCAAATTTTTTCCTCCTTCCTCCCCCTGGTTTAAAAGAATCTTTTTCCTTCATATTACGATTATTAGATTTTAAATCTGAGTAGTGTTGTATTTGTTTAAATTCTTGCAAATCTTTTAAGTGCTTTTGTGCAATTTTAGAAATAGAAACCGTCTTTCCTGTATCTATATGTTTAAAAATGTACTTTAATTTTAATAATAGAATATCTCTGACTTCTAATGCCTTGCTAAGATCTTCTTCTCCTGTCGTTCTCTTATATTCTTTCGCTCCATTAAACGCTATACGGTATTTCAACGGTATACGTTTAATGAAATACCATTTCTTTCGTTGTTTTCTTAAATACTTATTTCTAGTTTTTGTAACCATATAAAAAAATTAACATACAAAATAAATGTAGGCAACATTATACCATTTTTTTAATAATGAAAATAAAAGAATAATAAAACTAAAATGGGCAACAAATAACAGGTGTAATTATTTAATTACTGTATTGTCATCAAGTATTGCGCCTTCAAAATTAACTTCTTTAAGAACTGCATTTTCTAAATTAGCTCCGGTTAAATTAGCACCACTAAAATTAACATTCTTCATATATGCTCCATCAAAATTGATACCAGACAAATTTGCATTACTAAAATTTGCCCCTTTTAGATTTGCTCTGGATAAATTAGATTGAAGAACATACTTTTCTTTTTTTGCTACACTTAAATCAGAATTTGAAAAATCTGCTCTACTTAAATTAGACTGCTCAAGGTCAATACCTTGAAGATTTAAATTACTAAAGTTAGCTTCTGACAAATCACAATTTTGACATTTTAATTGATTAATTGCTTTACTGTAATCACTTTCATCAAAAGCCAATAAAGAAGGAGAAATAAATATTAAAAATAATAAATAAATTTTAATTAATTTTACTTTATACATCTGTACCCATAAAAGTATTTATTCTTAATAACATATAATATATATTATTTATAAAATAGAAATAATAAAAGAAAGAATTGTTATATAAAAATGCATTCAAAACCAAACTTGTACTTGTATATATTTTTTTCATGGGTCTTTATAATTAAATTTTGTTTTGCTCAAGATAATTTAAAAGATGGAAAAGAGTGGAAAGAATTAAATTTAGGCTTAATAGAAGCATCAAGAGAAGGCCAATTAGAGAAAGTTAAATTACTACTTAAAAAAGGAGCAGTAATTAGCACAAGAAATCGTTTTGGTAATACAGCTTTACACTATGCAGCCAGAAATGGTCATATGAATGTTCTTAAAGTTTTATTGGATACAGGTGCAGATTACGATTTACCTAGCTTATCCCAAAAAACACCTTTTCTAGAAGCTTTAGTTGGAGGAAATAAAGAAATAGCAAATATCTTATTAGATTTAGGAGCTAATGTAAAAGTTCAAGATAATGATAATATGACAGCCGTTACGGCAGCCGCATATAATGGACTTCACCAAATATGTAAAAAAATTATAAAACTAGGCGCAAAAAATAATGTACCTGATGGCTCAGGAAAATCTGCAATTCATTATGCATCAGGAAAAGGATACCTAGAAACTATTAAAGTGCTTGTTAAATCAGGAGTAGATATAAATACTCCAGATGCAAATAAAGTTTCTCCATTAATCTGGGCAAGCGCTTATGGGCATAACAATGTTGTTTTATACTTATTATCTATAAATGCAAATAGAGAGCATAGAGATAATTCAGGAAAAACTGCATCTGAATATGCAATTAATGCTGGTCACACAGATACATATAAAATTTTAATAAAATAATATTGTTACATACCTGCTAAATAAGAGGCTAGGGCTTCAATATCTTCATCTTTAAATGAAGCAAATAAAGACGATTTTGCAGGAGCATTTTTTCTAACTTTAGTTTTATAATCTAACATAGTTTTTTGTAGATAAGTAAAGTTTTGATTAGCAACTCTTGGTATTTGACTATCTCCTTCAAAATTTCCTCTATGACACTGGACACACTGTCCAGCAGCTACAGCAGATTCAGCCTTAGTTATAAAAGAATCTTCTGTTCTATATTCAATATTTGGCCATATTTGTTCTGAAAAATATTGAGCAAATCTTTTCATTTGTGCTTTATCATAACTTGCAGCTATATCGTTCATAACTTCATTAGATCTTGAGCCTGATGCTAAGTCTTTTAATTGAATATAAATATAATAAAAATGTTGTCCCGCTAAAATAGGAATTGTTCCGTCAATTGGTTTTGCTCCTTTTAAACCATGACAAGATTCACAAAACTCTAAATCTTCAGAAATATCACTATAATCCTCGGCAAATAAAAATGAAAAATTTAAAGTAAAAATTACAAATATTATTAAGCCTTTTATAAACATAAGTTTAACCAAAAATAATAAAAACTAAAAAAGGGCAACATTAAATTAATGTCGCCCTTAAATAGTTAATAAGAAATATTAATCAAGTGTAAACGCTATAATATTATTACCACGTTTATAATTTAACTGAACATTTCCACCAGCAGCAACAACAATATACTGTTTACCATTTACAGTATAAGAGCTTGGAGGTGCGTTTACACCAGCGCCAGCTTGAAATGACCATAATTCAGTACCATTTGCAGCGTCATATGCAGCAAATATACCATTTCCTTGACCAGTAAATACTAAGCCACCTGCAGTAGCTAATATTCCACCAATCATAGGTTGTTGAGTTTTAACTTTCCATTTAATATTGCCTGTATGATAATCAACAGCAGTAATATTTCCCCACTGTTCTTCAGAAGCAATAACTTTAAATGCTCCACCTAACCAAAGTTTTCCGCCTGGATAAGGTGTAGATTCAACATGATAAGTCATTGGTTGATGAAGATTAATTGCATAGCTTAATCCTAAATTAGGATTAGTTGCTATAGGAGACCATTCTACTCCTCCATTAGCACCTGGCAACATACGTTTACCTTCAGCAGTAGGAAGAACCCACATATTTTCTTGTGGAACCATTGCTTCTGAATGACGAATTAAACTACAATCATCAGCATTATGAACATATATATGTCCTGTTTTTCCACCATGTAGTATTCCTTTAACCATTTGACCATTGTTATCCATTACATCAGTGATAACTGTTGGACTAACAGCATCTAAATCCCATACGTCATGAGCTATATACTGAAAATGACAAACATATTCACCAGTACTTAATTTTACTGAAATCATTGAATTAGTATAAAGATTATCACCAGGTCTAATAGAACCATCTAAATCAGGTGATGGGTTTCCAGCAACCATATATACTCTATCATTAGCAAGATCTATAGCTGGATTCTGCCATACACCACCACCAAGAGTTTTGTATGGATCACCAAGTTTTTTAAGGGCTTTTTTCTCAGCTTTAATGTCTCTAAGCATATCTCTTCCTGTGGCATCATGAGTTGCCCACACGCCTGTTGAATCTTCAGGAGTTGTGTGGAATGTCCACAGAAGTTTACCAGATGCAGCATCATAAGCTTTTAAAAAACCTCTAATACCATACTCTCCACCATTAGTACCAATTAAGATTTTTCCGTCTACAGCTGAAGGAGCCATAGTTTCAGAGTAACCTAATTCTGGTTCAGCAATTTGAGTTTCCCATACAAGACTTCCTGAAGAAGCATTTAAGGCTACTAGTTTAGCATCAAGAGTACCCATGTAAATCATATCACCATATGCTGCTACACCTCTATTATTTGGTCCACAGCAATATGTAGTAATAGGACCCATTTTATGTTTATAGTGCCATAATTGTTCACCAGTCTCTGCATTCAATGCATAAACATGATTAAATGAAGTAGTTACGTACATTACTCCATTTACAACTAAAGGACTTGTTTCCATTGACTCTACGATTTCTGTTTGGAAAATCCAAGCAGGACGTAAATCACCAACGTTTTCTAAATTAATTTGAGCCGCAGTATGATAACGAGTCTGGCTATAATTACCATTAGTATGTAAGAAATTATTAGCGTCACCATCAGCACGGTCTAACATATCTTGAGTAACTGTTTGCATATTACCATATAATGTATCTGCAGATGCAACACCATATGACATTATTAAAGCTACAAAAGAAATGATTAGTTTGCTAGTTATTGACTTAATTGTCATTCTAACCTCCCTTTCAATTATTATTTATATTAAATCTAATTTAATGGTAGATTAAATCAACTTTTTTATTAAAATTTTTATTTTGGAAAATAAAAAATGATTTTGGGCTTAGCTGGATGGAGTGGAAGTGGGAAAACTTCACTAATAAAAGGAATTATACCTTATCTAAATGCAATGAATATAAGTGTTTCAACTTTAAAACATGCTCATAAAGATTTTGAAATAGATAAACCTGGAAAAGATTCATATATACATAGAGAATCAGGCGCTGAAGCAACATTAATTTCTTCTTCAAAAAAATTTGCTTTAATACAAAATTATAAAAATGATAAGGAATTATCTCTAAAAGATTTATTAAAAATGCTAATGCCTGTTGATTTAATAATAGTAGAAGGATGGAAAAATGAAAAAATTAAAAAATTAGAAGTGTTCAGACAAGAATTAAATAAACCCCTTCTTGCAAAAAAAGATAACAATATAATTGCAATTGCTACTAATAATAAAAATATTAATATAGAGAATAGAAATATTTTAGATTTAAACAATCATAATGAAATAGCTATATATATTAAAAATTTAATTATAAAAGATACATAAATGACACAAATTTCTTCAGATAAAAAAGCTTTTGATAACAAACTAATTAATCTTAATGTAGCCAAAATCAAAATATTGAAATCAATTAAACTTAATTTATCTGATAAATCTATTAATTCAATAAATAGCTTGGATCATACTATTTCATCCCCAATCTTCGCTCCAATAAATGTACCTGCATATTCTAATTCTGCCGTGGATGGATATGCTTTAAGATTTAAAGATTTAAAGAATAATAAGTCTAGAAAATTTTTAATAGTAGGCCAATCTAATGCAGGACATCCGTATAAAAATATATTAAATAAAAATGAAGTTATACGTATATTAACTGGCGCAACAATTCCTAAAAATGCTGATACAGTAATAATGGAAGAAGATTGTATGTTAAAGGATAATATAATTTTTCTTCCTAAAAATATCAAAAAAGGGATGAATTTTAGATTGTACGGGGAAGATATAAAAAGAAAGAAAAAAGTCTTTAATAAAGGACATAAAATAAGACCTCAAGATATTGGAATTTTATCTTCTCTAGGTGTTAATAAAGTAAAAACTATAAAAAAAATTACTATCTCTATTTTCTCTAGTGGTGATGAACTTATGAATTCTGATAAAAAATTGTCAAAAGGTAAAATTTATGATGCTAATAGATCAATGTTAATTAGCTTTTTAAAAAAGTTAAATTGTAACGTTATAGATTTAGGTATAATTAAAGATAATCAAGAGAAAATTCATAAAACTCTCATAAATGCATCCAAACATTCTCAATTAATAATATCAAGCGGTGGAATGTCTCTAGGAGATCAAGACTATATTAAAAAAATAATAGAAGATAAAGGAACACTTAAAATATGGCGTTTAGCAATTAAACCTGGTAGACCAGTTGGGTTCGGAAATTTTAACCAAACGCACTTTCTTGGCTTGCCTGGGAACCCCGCAGCAGCTTTTGTTACATTCTTAATGTTGGGAGTGCCAATAATAAAAAAATTATCTGGAGAAAAAAATTATAATCCCATATTACATAATATTCCTATAAATTTTTATCATTCTAAAAAAATTGGCCGAAAGGAATTTCTTAGAGTAAAGCTAAACAATAATAAATATTTACTGGAAAATTTTTCTAGAGCTGGTGCTGGAATCTTAACTTCTGCATCATGGGCTAATGGTTTAGGAATAATTGAGGAAAATATTGAAAATATTAAACCTGGTGATAAAATTAATTATATCTCATTCAACGAATTACTAAATTAAATGGATACAAAGGAAATAAATATTAACTTATTAGGCTTAAAATGCCCCATGCCTGTCTTAAAAGCTAATAAAAAATTTAAAGAATTTTCTTCTGGAGATATTATCAATATTTTAGTTGATGACGATGCAGCTCCAAATGATTTTAGAATATATTGTAAAACTAAAGGTTATAAAATTTTATCGATAAAAAAGAATAAATATATAACTATTACTATAAAAATTTAATTAAAAATTATTGTTTTATTTTTATTTAACAAAACTCTACGTTCAATATAATTTTTTACCGCTCTAAACAAAACCATTCTTTCTACATCACGTCCAGCAACAATCATTTCTAATGCAGAAATAGAATGTGAAATTCTCGTAACACCCTGTTCTATAATAGGCCCTTCGTCTAAGTCTGAAGTAACAAAATGTGCAGTAGCTCCAATTAACTTAACTCCCCTGTTATATGCTTGTCTATAAGGAGATGCTCCTTTAAAAGAAGGTAAAAATGAATGGTGTATGTTTATAATTCTTCCACTATATTTTTCAGTAAATTCTTTACTCAAAATTTGCATATATCTAGCTAAAACAACTGCTTCCGCATTGTACTTTTTAATAATATCTTCTAAAAAGTTTTCAGCCTCACCTTTATTATCTTTATTTACTTCAAAACTATAAAAAGGAACATTATAAGTATTTACCATTTTTTTTACATCTTTATGATTTGAAATCACCGCGCAAATTTTAACATTTAATTCTTTAGTTTTAACTCTATATAATAAATCTAATAGACAATGATCAAACTTTGAAACCATAATGATAATTTTTGGAATTTCATCTGAATTATAAATATTAAAATTCATCGATCTCTTTATCGCAATTTTGTTAAAAGAAGCAATAAGGTTATCAAGAGACATTTCTCTTTTGTTATCAATAATTAAAGAACGCACTCTCATAAAAAATATATTTGTATCATTATCTCCAAATTGATTAGATTCTTTTATTGTTAACCCATTATCTGACATAAAACCTGCTACTTCAGCAACAATTCCAGAAGTATCAGGGCATGATAAAGTCAATATAAACTCTTTATTATTCATTAAACTTCCATAAAATAAATTAATTTAGGTATCTGAATAACTAAGAAATGATATAATAACAATAAAATTATAAGGATAATTGATTTTGTTAAGTTGGAAAAAATTAAGCGCTAAAAACAAAGAAAATTATTTAAATCCCAAAAAAGCTGTTATAGATCATCCAAAATTACAGTTATTGGCCACAAAAAAAGCAGAACAATACAGAGAAAAATATAAATATTCATATATTAACATACCTTATGGGAGAAGAAAAAAACAAAAATTAGACATATTTGTACCTAAAAATTTTAAAAATTGCGCAGTACAGGTTTATTTTCATGGAGGTTATTGGATTGCTAGAGATAAATTTGACCATTCCCATTTAGCAAAACCTGCCGTAGAAAATAAGATAATACATGTTTCTGTTAATTATGATTTATGCCCCGAAGTAACACTAAATATAATAGTAAAAGAAGCACAAGAATGTGTAGAATGGATATTTAAAAACATAAAAACATATGGAGGAAATCCCAACAATATTAATTTGGTAGGACACTCTGCTGGTGCGCATCTTGTAGCCATGATATTAACAAAAAAATATACAAAATTACCTTCTAATATAATTAAGTCCGCAGTTCTTATTAGTGGTATCTACCAACCCGAAATAACTCGTTACATTTCTATAAATTCTATTATAAAATTAAGTAAAAAAAATGCTGAAAAAACAAATGTTTATAATTATAATATTATAAATAAGACAAAGGCTTTAGTTGTTGTAGGAAGCCTAGAACCAGCAGCATGGATAAGTTTATCAAAAAATATTTTAAAATGGTTAGATTTGAATAAAGTAGAATATAATTTTTTACTAGCTAAAAATTTAAACCATTTTACAATAATTAGAGAATTATCAATTAAAAATAGCAAAATTGCAAAAAAAGTCATAGCTATGATAGAGAAATAATGAAAAAATCAATTCATATACATTTAGATCCAATAGGAGGTATATCTGGAGACATGTTTATATCTTCTATAATAGATGCCTATCCTAACCTTAAGACAACAATTGAAGGTATATCTTTAAAAATTATAAAAGGCATTAAAATAACAATTACAAAATCTAAGAATACCCATATAAAAGGTACAAATTTTTCAGTTAAAAACATTAATAAGAATGATAACAATCATAGATCCTTTAATGATATAAAAAAAATTATTGAAAATAGTTTTTTAACTAATAATACAAAAGCAATCGCTATTAAATTATTTCAAATGCTGGCCAATGCAGAAAGCAAAATACATGGCACTCCAATTTCTAAAGTAAAATTTCATGAATTAGGAGCTTGGGATTCTATAATTGATAATATTATTGCTGCAGAAATCATAGAATATTTTAATAAAAATTTTATTACAACATGGTCATGTGCTCCTATACCTATTGGAAAAGGTACAATTCATACAGCTCACGGTTGTTTATCTATACCTGCCCCTGCTACAGCTTTGCTTTTAAAAGGCTTGCCAATTCTAGAAGATGGTATTGAAGGTGAAAGAACGACTCCAACTGGCGCCGCTATCATAAATTATTTAAATCCCTTTCCTGATATAGCTTCTGCAACAAATAAGAATTTAAAAATATTAAAACAAGGAATTGGTATAGGCTCTAAAAAATTTAAAAATATACCTAATATCTTAAGAATTTTAATTTTTGAACATACTAAATCCCCAATAAAAAATATACATAATGAAGTAGTTACTAAAATTAGTTTTGACATAGATGATCAAAGCCCTGAAGATTTAAATTTATCCCTAAATACCATTAAAAAAGAAAAAGGAATTATAGATATTACACAAACTCCTCTGATTGGTAAAAAAGGAAGAATCTCTATCAATGTAAAAATCTTATGTAGAGTTGAAAAAGCTAATAATATCATTAGAGTTATTTTTAATGAAACTTCAACAATTGGATTGAGAACAGCAATTATTGCTAGACAAACATTAAATAGGCACATAAACAAAATTAGTCACTTCAACATTAAAAAAACTAAAAGACCATCTGGAAAAACTTCAAAAAAAGTTGAATCTGATGATCTTAAGAATTATTCTTTTAAGAATCGAAAAATACTTAAATCTAAATTAGAAAAGTAAAAAATGAAACATTTATATCTTAAAAAAGTAATACTTAATAATTTAAGTGAGAATAAGATTACTACAATTGCAGTGAGCGGAGGTATAGATAGTATTACTTTAGCAACTTTTTCTAACCTTCTTAAACCTAAATTAATTAACATAGCTCATGCTATAAGCGATGCTGTTCCAGAAGAAGCCACTAAGAGAGTAAATAAACTTGCAAAAAAATTTAATTGGAAATTATATATTCTAAATGCAAACGAAATTAACGACCCAAAGTACAAACAAAACCCATATAATCGATGTTACTTTTGCAAAGACAATTTATATAAAACGATAAAAGCAGAAATTAATACAGATCTTATATTTTCAGGCACAAACATAGATGATTTAAATGATTATAGACCTGGATTGAAAGCTGCAAAATTATCTAACATAAGACATCCATTTATAGAAGCAAATTTTAACAAAACTGATATTAGAAAATTGGCCAATAAAATTGGGTTAGAAGAATATGCTGATATTCCTGCATCACCTTGTTTAGCTAGTCGAATAGAAACAGGAATACCAATATCTAAAAAGTTACTTAATGGAATTGAAATTATAGAAAAAAATATTAAAGAGTTAATTCCCAAATCTGATGTAAGATGCAGATGGATGAATAGTAAAGTAAATATTCAGTTTAAGAGCCCCCATATAAAAGATATAACTGATAACCAAAAAAATAAAATTATAAACGATGTTCATAATATTTTTCTAATTAATAAAAATAAAATTAAATTTTCTGAATATAAAATTGGTAGCGCTTTCATTCCAAAAATAGGTATGGAGATAAAAAGTGAATAAAAATCACGAATTAGATTTTGAACGAAAAAATAGAATAGGTATAGCAGAGTCCATATTTTGTCAGAATAAAAGCCTAAATCAAATAATCGATATTTTAAAAGATTTAAATAAAAAAGAAACAACTTTGTTTACGAGATTGGAGGAAAATAAATATAAAAAATTACCAATTAAGATCAAAAAAATATTTAAATATGATAAAGAATCTAAAACTGCAATTTATGGCAAACCCCCTGAGTTTAATAACACTAAAAAAATTGCTCTCATTTCTGCAGGAACTTCCGATGTATCTTGTCTAATGGAAGCAAAATATACATTACTTTGTTCTGGATACAGCACTGAAACATTTGTAGATGTTGGAGTAGCTGGTCTATGGAGATTGCAAAAACATATTAAAAAAATATGTACTTTTGATATTGTTATAGTTGCGGCTGGCATGGACGGAGCTCTTGTTAGTGTTATTGGTGGGTTAATACCAAACCCTATCATAGCCATCCCTACTTCCACGGGATACGGAGTTTCTAATAAAGGGGAAACAGCACTAAACGCAATGTTAGCTAGTTGTGCTCCGGGTATCTCTGTAGTTAATATAGATAATGGATATGGTGCAGCTTGTGCCGCAATAAGGATATTAAATAATGGAAGATAGAACATTAAATATTTTATACGGAGATAAAGGCTATAAACTGAACTTAAATTCTCATTGGAATCCAAATATAATAAGAAAACCGCAAATGCCTATAATCTCAAACCTTGATAAAAAAATAGAAGAAATATTTGAAAAACCAAAAGACTCTTCTAATATTGAAAGTCTTGCAAAACTAGCTAAATCAGTCTGTATTTTAGTTTGTGATATTACAAGACCAGTACCTAATAAACTTTTTATAGAAACTTTAATAAATAAGCTTATCAAATATGGAATAAATAAAGATAAAATTTTAATTTTAATAGCCACTGGTTTACACAGACCTGCAACGAAAAATGAAATCAATCAAATTATAGGATCTAATTGGGTTGTTAAAAACATTAGTATTAAAAATCACTATGCAAGAGATGATAATATGCATTCTAACCTAGGTGTAACCACCAAAAATAATGTTATAAAATTAGATAAAAGGTTTTTACAATCAGACTTAAAAATAGCTACAGGACTAGTAGAACCTCATTTTATGGCTGGCTATTCTGGAGGTAGAAAAATAATAGCTCCAGGAATAGCTCATGCAGAAACTATAACTAGATTTCATAGTGCGAAATACATGGAAAACAAATATTCAAAAAGTTGTAATTTATATAAAAATCCTCTCCATGAAGATCAACTAGAAATTGTTAAAATGATTGGAGATGTATATGCAGTTAATTGTGTGATTGATGAAAATAGAGAGTTATCCTTTATTAATTTTGGAGAGATTATAAATAGCCACCTAAAAGCTATAAATTTTATATCTAATTTTGCTAAAGTGAAATGTACTGAAAAATACAATACCATAGTAACAAGTTCTGCAGGTTCCCCTCTTGATAGCACCTTTTATCAAACAGTTAAAGGAATGGTTACTCCTTTAGAAGTTTTAAAAGATAATGGTGATATAATTATTATTTCTCAATGCTCTGAGGGTCTAGGCTCTGAGGAATTTAAAAATTCACAATTAAAATTAATAGAAATAGGACCTAAAAAATTTATAAAAGATATATTAAATAAAAATAATGCAAATATTGATGAGTGGCAAACAGAAATGGAAATAAAATCGCTCAATAAAGGAAATATTTACTTATTTTCTGAAGGACTATCAAGCAGTGAAAAAAGGCTTACAGGGGTAAATATCATTAACAATATAGAGGACGCAATTAATAAAAGTATTACACGCCACAACAATTCTAATATTGCTATTATACCTGAAGGCCCTTACGTAATTCCTACGTTATAGTTTTTATTTTCTTTTCATGGTCAGTTTGTTAAGATCTCTTGCCTCTTTTGTCATTTCAACTCTACATTTTAAAACATTTAATTTTGTAACAATATTATTTCTAGTAGGAATAACGTAAATAATCCCCTTTGATTGTTTTTTTAAACCATTATATTTTAACAATAACATTGCTTGTAGTCTTTGCCCTTCATGCCGTTCTAAAGTAATTAAATATTCTCTCATATTAAGTTTACGTGGTAAAGCAGGAGATATAGGCATTAAACCATGTTTTTCTTTTTTTAACTCATAAATATATACTGCATTTCTAGGTTGATATTTTGGTGGTGGAATAAACTTTCCCACTAAAATGCCATCCCTACACAAAAAACCAGTAGGAACAGTTCTTAAAAAATAAAATTGTGTTTCTATATGGTTTTTAAAGGAAAAATTATATATTTGTTCAAAATGATCAATTGAGACTCCACCACTGGAATAACAAATATTAAAATTTTTATTAAATTCAATATTTTTTGCCCCTTTATCAGAACAAAAATCTCTATTTTCTTCAGAAAAACAATTAAAAATAATGAGAAAGAACAAAATTACTAAGAAAGTAATTTTAATCATAATTACAAATCTTCGTCTTTAAGTAGTGTTATCCAAGATTGTTCAAATTTTTCAAAAATATCCACTAAATTTTCTGATGCTCTAATATATGTTTCTCTTCCATTTTTAATTTTTATTATTTCTTTTCTTTCCTCACCTTCTTTTATTATAGTTCTCATTGTTTTATCTGTACATCTACATAAGCGTCTAAGAGTTTCATAACTTACTACATCTCTTTTCAAAGGACTTATCGAATATTCTATTGGGATTTGATTTAAAGCTGCATTAATGGCGGCCATACATATTATTCTATGGTCAACAGATCTATTCCAAAATGCTTCTCCACTATACGAAGGTTTAGAATTAATATTTGTCCAAAATTTAAGCCTAAATGAAGCAACTTTTAAAAATTTTTTGCTTCTTCTATCAGTTTTCAAAATTGATAATTTTTTCATAAAAACACCTTATTTATTTTATACATTTAAAATAATAATAATAATTCCTAAAAGAATCAAAAAAATTCCATATATTTCTTTTAATTTAACTCTTTCTTTAAAATAGAAAATAGAGACAACGAGAGTAAAAAACAATTCAATTTGTCCTAATGCCCTTACATAAGCAACATTTTGAATAGACATTGCATAAAACCAACAAATTGATGCAAGTGCACCAAATAATCCAACAATAATACAATCTTTAAAATTATATAGTGCTAAAATAATTTGTTTTCTATCGCTATAAAGAAGATAAATAGTAAGAATTAATGTTTGTATAAGTATAACTATTAATAAAGTAAAGCCAGATGATATAACATAATTTGGAGCATTTAATGAGATTGAAGCACCTCTAAACAAAACAGCGGAAATACCGAATAAAGTTCCAGAAAAAATTCCATAAAATGTAGATTTACTTAAATTCAACAAAATAGTTTTACTTGTCAAAGTATTAATAGAAATTAATAAAACACCTATAATTCCAATTATTATACCTATAAGTCCTAAAATAGAAATTACTTCATTTAAAATTATTATACCAAAAAATGCTGCTTGTATTGGTTCTGTTTTAGAATAAGCTGTTCCAACTGCAAAATTTTTAAAATTAAATATCATTAATAGCAGAAATGTAGCTACAATCTGAGATAAGCCACCTACTATACAATATATATAAAATTTATAGGTATACTCAGTATAAATATTATCATAATTAAAATTTATAAATAAATAATAAATAATAACAAATGGTAGGCCATAGAGAAACCTTACATAAGTAGAACCTATATCTGATAAATTATTTTGTAACTTTTTCTGATAAGTAGAACGTAAATTTTGAGAAAAGGCAGCACAAATAGTTATAAAAACCCAAGATTCTATCAAAAAATTCTCCACAATAGTATTCATTTAGTCTAAATTGAATAAATATATTATAGTGTAAATATTTAAATAAGAAAAATTACTAATTTTATTTGGAAAAAAAATGAACAATAAAAAATATAAATTTAATGTTAATTATAAAGATAAAGCTAAATATAAAGATGGCTTAAGGAGTTTTTTAGAGTATAGAGATTTAGGAGTAAGTGAAGCAAGTAATGGAGAATACAAAGCGCATATTTTAAGAGTAAAGAAGGAATGCAAAGGAGAGCAAGAAATGCATACTACTGGATTTCACAAGCATATTGTTACTTTTCAAATGTATTATGTTCTAAAAGGATGGATAAAGTTTGTATATGATGGTGAAGGCACATTTATTTTTAAGAAAGGAGACTGCGTATATGCTCCCCCCCAAATAGAACATAATGAAATTGCTTGTTCTAATAATTTTGAAGCATTAGAAATTCTTTCTCCAGGAAAACATGAAACAGTAAAGGTAGACTAATGTTTAGAATAATTACTTATATAACTTTATATTTTATTTTTAATTTGAGTTACTTATTCGCTAATGAAATAGAAAGTAGGTATATATATAATATAGGAGATGAAGTACGCTATGAAATAGAAACTATTTTACCTAATAAATCTAAATTTATCACTACATCAAAATTAGTTTCCATAAATGAATCTGAAGAAGTCTGGGAAGTAACTAATAGTCCTACAGCAGATAAAAGAATTCGTGATAGAGAAACTGGGAATTGGATCACTTCTTACAAAGATGGAAATGAAGTAGCAAGAGCAATTCCCTATAGTGGAGGACTAAAATTTCCACTTAAAAAGGGAGATAAATGGACAGAATCATGGACTTTTACTGCAGCCGGAGGCTTGTTAATAGGAAAAAGTACTGCTGATTTTAAAGTAAAAAAAGATACTATTAAAATAAATGATAAAAAATATAAAACCTTAAAAATTTCAATGAAAAACCCATTATGGAATGCAGAAGAAGATACAAAATGGAAAAAACATATTAGATGGATAGATATTAATTCAGGAAAGACTGTAAAAGAGTACTTAAAAAATATAGGCTTTGAAATGGAATTTACTGCCAGTATAATTGAATAGTTTTTAAGCAGCTTCTCAATTATGTGGAGGATTGAGAAGCTGCCGATCTCAAGGGAGAGAGAGTTTTAATTTTAAGTTAAAGTCAAATGCTTGAAGATAGTTATTTTGTCGACGCTTATGACGCCATAAATGTCGTATTAATAAAAATAAATTATTAATAAAAAAAAATTAAATAACAATAGCTTATCTTAAAAATTAAATTAAATAAATTAAGAATAAAGAGTTTAAATGTGACAAATACCTGAAAATAATTATTTATTTTTCCACATTTTTATTTCTTTTTTTTGAGAATCAATCCAACTTTTTTCAAATATTTCATATAAATCTAACAATTGTTTTGTTGCTTGATAACTTGCTGGTCTATTATTTACTAAAATAAAGTCTTTCCTATCAATTCCACTTTTTATAATTCTTTGAATCTTTCGTTCAGAAACATGTGTTAACGATCTAACCATTGAAACAGTAAAATAATGTCTATCTTTTTCCTTATCACCAACTAATTCTTCTGGCACTTGATTTAAATAAGCGGCTAGAGAAAGCATTGCAATTACTCTATGTTCTGGAGAACTATTCCAGTAATAATTTCCATTATTTACCGGATACTTGCAGATGTTTATCCAAAATTTTAATCTAAAAGCTAGAGTTCTTCTAAGCGCAATATCTGCAATTACCCTTTCATCAAACATGTCTGCTTGATTACTATCTAACTTATGTCTATTCATACTTTAACTCCCCCCTAAGAAAAAAATACATAAGACACAAAAATTACAAAATTACTTCCTCTTCATAACTAGGCTTATCACCGGCAACCGTTGTTCTATGCATAACCCTTCTATATTTAGATTCATCAAATCCTATTCCTCGATGTTGCATTCTTCTGTTATCCCATATTACAACGTCGCCTGTACTCCATTTATGTATAACTATTTCTCCTGCATTTATAACCCAGTCATTTATCTCATTTATTAATTCTCTTCCGTCATCTATATTCCACCCAATTATATGACTACAGTGACTACCAGCAAAGAAAGCACTGCGTTTAGTATATGGATGAGTTCTAATTAATCGTTGTTTTACATATGGCAAATCTTCTTTAAATTTCTCATTAAATATATCACCTGTATTTTGCATTCTTGAATAAACTATAGAATGTTCTGTAATTTCATCTTTAATTTTATCCAATGAATACTTTCTTGATTTTTTTTCCCAGGTTTCTAATGCATGCCTTGCATCTATAAACGCAGTTTCCCCTCCTTTTTCTGGAATTTCTCTGCCACTAAGAATTGAAAGTTTTGAAGGTATAGCCTTAAAAGAAGAATCTGTATGCCACACATTATTTCCTCTATCAAAAACAATCTTATGATCCTCCGAAGGTAATATTTTATTACTAACTATATCCACATTCGAAATACGGCTTATTTCAGACTTAATATAAGGATTATTTTCTTTTTTAGCATTAGTTCCAATAGATATTTCCAATGAACCAAACTTTTTAGAAAATTCAATTTGCTCTTCATCATTTATATATTGTTCTTTTATCACCGCAACACCATATAAATTAACTGTTTTATATAGATCACTAAAATCACTATCAGAAATAGACTTAATATCCACTCCTGTAACCACAGCATACAATTCCTGCTTCGGGTATTGAACTTCAATTTTCATAGAAAATGTCCCTCCTATCTATTCTATAAATTAGTCTCAAATAATTTAATAAAATTTTCAAGACTATTTTATAAAAATATTTGATGATAAAAATAATACTCTTATTATAACTATATTATAAAATTATTTACATAGGAAAATATTATGAGTTTTATTGCTGCTGTAATACAAGATAGTCCAATTGTTTTTGATCTTGCTTCTACCATAGATAAAGTTGAATATTTAACAAAAAAAGCCAAAGATAAAGCTGCTGAATTAGCAATCTTTCCTGAAGCTTTTATTTCTGCTTATCCTAAAGGTTTAGATTTTGGTGCTAGAATTGGAATGAGATCTAAAGAAGGTAGAGAAATGTTCACTAAATACTATAACTCAGCCTTAGAGATGAACAGTAATCATTATAAAAAATTATGTTCAATTGCCAAAAATAATAAAATTATGATTTCTATTGGAATTATAGAGAAAGATGAAGGAACTTTATATTGCACTATTCTTATTTTATCTAAAAAGGGAGAATTGCTTGGAAAACACAGAAAAGTAATGCCAACCGCAATGGAAAGACTTATTTGGGGGTTTGGTGATGGGTCTACTCTACCTGTAATAGATACAAACTTAGGAAAAATTGGATCTGTAATATGTTGGGAAAATTATATGCCACTTATGAGAATGTCTATGTATTCAAAAGATATCCAGCTTTATTGCGCTCCTACTGCTGATGATAGAGAAACTTGGATTTCATCAATGATACATGTCGCTTTAGAAGGAAGATGTTTTGTTTTTTCTGCATGCCAGTATTTATTGAGAAAAGACTGTCCAGATTACTACAAGCCAATTCAAGGAAATACTCCTAATACTGTCCTTATGAATGGTGGTTCTTGTATAATTTCTCCTCTAGGAGAAGTTATCGCAGGACCGATAAGGGGTAAAGCTACTATACTAACTGCTAAAATTGATCTAGATGAAATTACTAAAGGAAAATATGACTTTGATGTAAAAGGTCATTATTCAAGATCAGATATTTTTAAATTAGAAATAAATGAAAAAGCGAATAAATAAGAGTACTCATCATAAACTACAAAACAAGAAAGGAGAAAATATGATATCTCCATTAAACGACGCAAAGCTAGAAGCTTTACTTAATAACTTACACGCGGAGAGCAACTTACAAAAAGAAGAGATAGATAATTATTTTACACAACGAAGGCAAAAAGGAACGCTTGATTTAAAAAAGCCTTACGATAATGATTTGCATCTCTTCCTTTCGGACAAAATGGTAGCACTTGATCGAGATAAAGGAGAATTTTGCTACCAGCTATGCCGTTCTATAGGAGCTACTCGTATTGTTGAAGCTGGCACCTCATTTGGCGTCTCTACTATGTATCTAGCTGCTGCCGTGCGCGATAACAAGGTTAAAAAAGGTGTGGTAATTGGTACGGAATACGAACCTAATAAAGTAAAAATTGCTCGTCAAAATTTTGAAAATGCTGGTCTTAACAAATTTATAGATCTTCGCGAAGGAGATCTTCGTACGACATTAAAAAATATTGGAGGTTCGGTAGATTTGATGTTGGTTGATATTTGGAATGTGGCCTTGCCTGCCCTTGAATTAGTCTCCTCAAATTTACGACCTGGAGCTATCGTATTATGTGACAATACTGTAGTGGCGGCAGAAGCATATCAAGACTACTTTAAATATATAAATAATCCTAAGAATCGGTTTAGTACAATGACAATTCCATTTCGAGGTGGTTTCGAATTTACAGTACGTATCTAATAGTAATCCCTATCAAAAAATCTCTTAAGATCATCACTTAGAAAAGATTTAACTTTGGTGAGCCCTGTAGGGATCGAACCTACGACAAGCTGATTAAAAGTCAGCTGCTCTACCAACTGAGCTAAGGGCCCCACCTAAGTTATATAGGAAATACATAATAGTTAGGATAATTTCAAGTATTATTCTTCATAAATTTCAATATCTTTCTTCTCATAGTTTGTAAGTTTAAAATCTGCAACTTTGTTTAATTCATTATTATTAATAGCATTTCTTAAATCACTCATTAATGACGAATAATGATAAAGATTATGAATAGTTAAATATGACGCACCTAACATTTCTCCAGTATTAAATAAATGATAAAGATAAGCTCTTGAAATCTTCTTTTTACAAACATAACACATACACTTTTCATCTATAGGACGAGGATCAATTTTATGACGTGAGTTTCTAATATTAATAGAAGCTTGATGAGTAAAAGCTTTTCCTGTCCTTCCTGAGCGAGTAGGTATAACACAATCAAACATATCTACTCCTAATCTAACCGCTTCAATAATATCTTTTGGATACCCTACTCCCATTAAATACCTAGGATTGCCTTCTGGTATAAAATTTATACTCTCTTTTAAAATCTTAATCATTACAGCATGTCCTTCCCCAACAGCAAGCCCTCCTATGGCATAACCATCAAAACCAATTTTCCTAAGTAATTCAGAGGATTTTTTTCTTAGATCCTTATAAATAGAACCTTGAATTATACCAAACAAACCAAAACCATCTCTTTTTATATAATGCTTTTTACATTGTTCTGCCCATTTCATAGATAATTCCATGGATTTTTTAGCTACTTCATGTTCCGTAGGATAAGAAGTGCATTCATCAAAAGCCATAGTTATTGTACTGCCGAGAGAATTTTGAATCTTTATTGATTCTTCTGGTGTTAATCTATATTTATTTCCATCCAAATGAGACCTAAAAGTAACACCTTCATCATCAACTTTAGCTCTTTTAGATAATGACATTACTTGAAAACCACCAGAATCAGTCAAAATAGGACCTTTCCAATTCATAAATTTTCTTATTCCTCCTAGTTTATTAATCAACTCATGCCCTGGCCGTTCCATTAAGTGATATGTATTAGATAAAATAATATCAAATCCCATTTCTTTAATTTCTTCAGGTTTAATTCCTTTAACAGCTCCATAAGTCCCGACAGGCATAAATGTTGGTGTATTAATATTGCCATGAGCTGTTTTCAATACCGCAGTTCTAGAAGTAGAATCTTTATTTAAAATTTTAAAACTAATTGTCATGATATATTTATATTTTCTTTATTAAGCATGCATCACCTAGTGAATAAAACCTATACTTTTTGTTTATTGCATACCGATAAGCTTTTTGCATAGTTTCAATTCCTGCAAATGCGCATACTAAAATAAATAATGTCGATTTAGGTAAATGAAAATTAGTTAAAAGAAAGTCTATAGATTTAATCTGATATCCTGGTTTAATAAATATATCAGTATAACCTCTAAAAGCTTTTACATATTTTCCATTTGATACAGATGATTCTAATGCTCTTAATACAGTAGTTCCTACAGCAATTACTCTTCCCCCTGCTGATTTAGTATTATTTATCATTCTTGCTGTATTTTTATCAATTTCAAAATATTCTTCATGCATATGATGTTTGTTAATATTATCCTGTTTAATAGGTAAAAATGTCCCAGAACTTACATGAAGAGTAATTTCAGCAATTTTAATTCTTTTATCAAGAATCTTTCTTTTTAAATTATTTGTAAAATGTAATCCTGCTGTTGGAGCCGCTACAGCTCCATAATTTTTTGCAAACAAAGTTTGATATTTTATATTTTTACTATTTGGTTTTTTTATATAAGGAGGCAAAGGAAGAGAACCTTTTTCATTAAGATATTTTATAAAATCTATTTTTTTTAAGCAAACTTTTATAAAAACTTCTCCCAACTCATTTTTATTAACAATTTCAAATTTAAAATCACTAGGGAAAACAATCGTATCTCCAATATTTAATTTTTTAGACCCCTTTACTAAAGTTCTCCATATCATAGATTTATTTTCATCCAAAAAGGTAAATTCAAATTCTTTTACACCCAACTTACCAAAAATTCTAGATTTTATTACCTTTGTATTATTTACAACAAAAATATCACCGGGTTTAAATATTTCCGGTAAATTATTAGTTAATTTATCAAATAAATTATTGCTATTAATAAATAATAATTTTGAATTATCAGCTGGAGAAACTGATTCTTGAGCTATTAATTCTTTTGGTAATTTGAAATCAAATAAATCTATATTCAAGTTATAATGACTTATAAATCTGCTTTAATTTTAATAGTAATTATTTTATCTGGTTCTCCTATAATAGAACCATTATTGCCCTCACCTTTTTTTATACTATCTACAAATTCCATACCGTCTATAACTTGGCCCCATACTGTATATTGTCCATTCAAATGTGGAGCATCATCAAAACATATAAAAAATTGACTATCCGCACTATTAGGGTCTCTCGCCCTTGCCATAGAGAGAGTTCCTCTAAGATGTCTTTCGTTATTAAATTCTGCGTTAATATTTTGGCCTGAACCACCTGTTCCGTTACCTTTAGGATCACCAGTTTGAGCCATAAACCCAGCTATAACTCGATGAAAAGTTAATCCATCATAAAACTCTTCTCGAACTAATTCTTTTATTCTAGCAACATGATTAGGAGCAACTTCTGGCTTCATTTGAATTGTTACCATACCATCTTTTAATTCTAAAAGTAATATATCTTCATCATTTGCATTTGCATTCATAGTAATTCCAATCGTAAAGAAAATTATTAAAAAAAATTTTATAATAGAATATATTTTAGATGTCATATTTTTACTCACTAATTAATTTTTATTTTCCATAGCACTAAGAACATTTTTTGAAACAAAACTAGAAACATCTCCACCAAAAGTAAAAATTTCTTTTACCAATCTTGATGAAATAAATTGCTGATTCTCACTAGCCATTAAAAATACAGTTTCAATCTCAGAATCCAACCTTGAATTCATACCAGTCATTTGAAATTCATACTCAAAATCTGTAACAGCTCGAAGTCCTCGAACTATAATGCCTGCATTAATTTCTTTTGCATATTTTACCAAAAGCCCATTAAAAGATTTAACTTCTATAAATTCTGATAAGCCTAGATTCTTAATTTCTTCTTTAACGAGATTTTCCCTTTGATCAAAATCAAAAAACCCTGTTTTACCCAAATTTACAGCAATACCTATAACTAATTTATCAACTACTCTTAGTGATCTTTTAATAATATCCACATGTCCATTTGTAATAGGATCAAATGAACCAGGATATAAACCGATTCTTTTAGACATTATCCTTCACCCTCTTCATTATTGTCTTTTAATTCTACACTTTCCGAATCTATATTTTCTGATTCTACATTTTTCGAATCTATATTTTCTGATTCTATATTATCTTGATTATCTTCATTAGTAGAAATCGCTGTAACAGAAACAACAGTTTCTCCTTTTTCAATGGAAAATAAAGTAACTCCTTGCGTATTTCTTGACGCTATACGAATATCATTTACTGGTGATCGAATAATTCTTCCTGCATTAGTTACTAACATAACATCATCACTATCTTCTACAGGAAAAGAACCAATTACAGAACCATTTCTTTCAGATGTTTCAATATTTATAATTCCTTGCCCTCCTCTATTTGTAATTCTATATTCATAAGCAGAGGTTCTCTTTCCAAAACCTTTTTCCGCTACGGTCAAAATATATTGATCATTTAAATTCATTTCTTCAAAATCTTTATCAGGCATATACTCTTGTTTTTCTTCACGACGGTTTGCTGTTGCTGCTTTCAAATATAAAGTTCTAGTATCTATATCTGTTTCTATATGTTTTAAAACAGAAATAGATATCACAAAATCATCCTTTTTTAGCCTTATACCTCTAACACCTATAGAACCTCTTCCTTTAAACAATCTCACATCATGAGATCTAAATCTCATACATTTTCCTTTAGAAGCAGATAACAATATATCTTCATCTTTCATACAAGGAACTACCCCTACTAAAGAATCTCCATCTTTTAATTTCATAGCAATTTTTCCATTAGCTTGAATATTAGAAAAATCAGCGAGAGCATTTCTTCTTACATTACCAGATTTTGTAGCAAACATTAAATCTGGAGGGTTTTCATTATCGCTTGGCAGAGGCATCATTGTAGTAACTTGTTCACCTTCATCTAAAGGTAATAAATTTACTATAGGTCTTCCTCTAGCTTGCGGAGCACCGAGCGGTAGCTTATAAACTTTTAATTCATAAACAATGCCTGTGGTACTAAAAAATAATACAGGATCATGAGTATTTAACACAAATACTTGCCTGACAAAATCTTCTTCCTTTATAGACATAGCAGCCCTTCCCTTACCACCTCTTTTTTGGGCTCTATACGTGCTTAAAGGAGTTCTTTTTATATATCCACCATTAGTTAGCGTAACCACCATATCTTCTTTTTCAATAAGAGATTCAATATCTTGATTTAACTCAGTATCTAAAATTTCACTTCTTCTAGGAACAGCAAATTGTTCTTTAATTTTTATAAATTCATCTTTCATAATGTTCATTAGCTTCTCACGCGACCTAAGAACCGAAAGATACTCAACTATATTTTCAACAATTTCCTTTAACTCTTCGACTATTTTATCTCGTTCTAAACCTGTTAACCTTTGTAAGCGCAATTCTAATATAGCTTTAGCTTGCTCTGAAGATAACATATACATACCCTTGTCATCAGCAGCATCATTAGGATCACCAATTAATTGAATTAAATCATTTATATCTTCAGCATTCCATTTACGTTCTAATAATAATTTTTTAGCCTGATCTGAATCCTTAGAAGATTTTATTAAAGATATAACTTCATCAATATTAGCTACAGCTAGAGCTAATCCTACTAATGTATTTGCTCTTTCTCTGGCTTTTTCTAAATCATATAATGTCCTTCTTGTAATAACTTCTTCTCTAAACTCAAGGAAAGAATCTAACACTTTTTGTGTACTTAGTTGTTCAGGCCTTCCTCCATTTAAAGCCAACATGTTTACACCAAAATATGATTGTAAAGGAGTATGTTTATAAATTTGATTTAAGACCACTTCAGGTGTTGCGTCTCTTTTAAGTTCAACTACAACTCTCACTCCTACTCTATCAGACTCATCCCTTAAATCTGATATTCCTTCAATATTTTTATTTTTAACTGATTCCGCAATTTGCTCAATCATCCTAGCTTTATTAACTTGATAAGGAATTTCTGATATAATTATAGCCTCTCTATCTTTTCTTACAGTTTCAATAGAAGTTTTTCCTCTATTAACTATTGATCCTCTCCCTGTTTCAAAAGCAGATCTTATACCAGACCTTCCTATTATTTGCCCTCCAGTGGGAAAATCAGGTCCTGGAATTATTTCTAATAATTGATCAGAAGAAATATTAGGATCATCAATAATTGCTATACATGCCTCAATAACTTCACCCAAATTATGAGGAGGAATATTAGTTGCCATACCTACTGCAATACCACCAGCCCCATTTACTAATAAATTAGGAAACTTTGCAGGTAGCACACTAGGTTCTTTAGTAGAATTATCGTAATTATCTTGAAAATCTATAGTATTTTTATCTATATCATCAATTAACATTGTCGATGATTGATCCATTCTAACTTCTGTATACCTCATAGCAGCAGGAGGATCTCCATCCATAGATCCAAAATTACCTTGTCCATCTATAAGTTTTAAACTCATTGAAAATTCTTGTGCCATTCTAACCATAGCATCATAAATAGCATTATCACCATGAGGATGATACTTACCCATTACATCACCTACTACACGTGCAGACTTTCTGTATGGTCTATTCCAATGATACCCACCCTCTTTCATAGCATATAGAATACGTCTATGAACTGGTTTTAAACCATCTCTAACATCTGGTAACGCCCTACTTACAATTACACTCATAGCATAATCTAAATAAGATTTTCTCATTTCATCTGATATTGTTACTGGGAGGTAAGCATCTTTTCGAAAATCACCCGTATTTTCATCACCTAATTCTTCTTCAGGGTTATCGGAATCCTCTGTATCTGACAATAATTTAAATCCTCAATAAAAACTACATAATAATACTATATTTAGTAGTTAAGAGCAAGTAATAGACAATATTTTGATAAGTTTAAAATGGTATATCATCTTCTATATCTGAATCCTCTTTAGCAACACTATCAGACGGTTGATCCGAAGAGGAATCAGGAGAAGAAATTTCTTTAGATTCAGCATTATCATTAGAAATAATTTCATTATCCGACGACCTATTATCTAAGAAAGTTAATTCACCTCTAAAGTTTCTTAAAACTACTTCCGTAAAATATTTTTTTTGACCACTTTCGTCAGTCCATTCACGTGTTTCTAATTGTCCTTCAATATACAATTTAGAACCTTTTTTTACATACTTTTCAATCAAAGCAATTAAACCTTCAGTAAAAACTACTACTCTATGCCACTGGGTTCTTTCTTTTTGTTCATTAGTTTCTCTATCTTTCCATCTATCACTTGTAGCAATTGATAAATTACAAACTCTACCTCCGTTTTGAAAGGACCTAATTTCTGGATCATTTCCTACATTTCCTATTAAAATTACTTTATTTACACTTCCAGACATAGAACCTCCTTATAATATTTATAATAAATCTTAACACAAAACTCGCAAAGATTATACATCTGCATTATATATTTATTAAATAATATGGAAAGATAGATGAAAAGCACTCATCAAAAAATTAAAAAAGATAAGTTTCTTGATATTTTAGGAGCATCTGAAAATAACCTAAAAAATGTAAATATTAAAATTCCAAAAAATCAATTAATTGTTATCACCGGAGTATCCGGATCAGGAAAATCATCTCTTGCATTTGATACGATCTATGCAGAAGGCCAAAGAAGATACGTTGAAAGTTTGTCAGCTTATGCAAGACAATTTTTGGAACTTATGCAAAAACCAAAGGTTGAATTTATAGGAGGATTATCTCCAGCTATAGCCATAAATCAAAAATCCGTATCCCATAATCCTAGATCAACTGTAGCAACAGTTACAGAAATCTATGACTACTTAAGACTTTTATACGCAAGAGTTGGTGTTGCATACTCCCCTGCTACAGGAAAACCTATTACTAGTCAGACTATTACTCAAATGGTGGACTCTATAATGAATATGGGTAATGGAAAAAAAATATATTTATTAGCTCCAATTGTTAGAAATAGAAAAGGCGAACATAAAAAAGAAATAGCTAAGTTTATTAAACTTGGTTTTCAAAGAATAAAATTAAATAATAATATATATGATTTAAATGAAATACCTAAAATCGATAAGAACACTAATAATACATTAGAAATTGTAGTTGATAGATTAATAATTAAAGAAAACCTAGAACAAAGGCTTTCTGAAAGTATAGAAGCTGCACTAAATATTTCTGATGGACTTATAAATATTGAAGAATTAGAAAACAATAAGATTACTACATATTCTTCAAAATTTGCCTGCCCTGTTTCTGGTTTCACAATTGAAGAAATTGAACCAAGACTTTTTTCATTTAATAACCCAGCTGGAGCTTGTGAAAAATGTGACGGATTAAGTGAACAAAGTTATTTTGATTCCAAACTTATTATACCCAATCCAAATTTATCTATAAATGAAAATGCCATTAAACCTTGGTCAGGCAAAGGTAAAGATTATTATATGCAAGCAATACAGGGCTTAGCTGCATATAATGGAATGTCATTAGACACACCTTGGAAAAAATTAAAAATAGAATTTATTAATCAAATTTTATATGGAACTGGAGACAATAATATACAAATTAATTTTACCAATAATAGTAATTCTATAAAAATTGATAAACCTTTTATAGGAGTTATCCCATCATTAAATAAAAGATTAATAGAATCAAATGATCCTTGGCTCAGAGAAGAATTTACAAAATACCAATCTATAAGAGAATGTGAAAAATGTTCTGGTTATAGGCTTAATGAAAAAGCATTATGTATTAAAATTGACAACAAACATATTGGGGAGATTACAAACTTAACTATTAATAATATTTATGAATGGATAGAAATAGCAATAAATAAACTACCTAAACAATCAGTTGAAATTGCAGAACCAATAATTAAAGAAATTTCTGAACGTTTAAAATTTCTAAAAAATGTAGGTTTAGACTATTTAACATTAAATAGAAAATCAAACACACTATCTGGAGGAGAAAGCCAAAGAATAAGGCTCGCCTCACAAATAGGGTCAGGATTAACTGGTATATTATATGTATTAGATGAACCTTCCATAGGATTACATCAAAAAGATAATTTAAAATTAATTAATACACTTAAAAATCTTAGAGATTTAGGTAATACAGTGATAGTTGTAGAACATGATGAAGAAGCTATGCTTGCGGCTGACTACCTCATAGATATAGGGCCAGGAGCAGGAATAAATGGAGGATATATAATTGCAAAAGGGACACCTGCTCAAGTTACTAAAAACACTAATAGTATAACTGGAAAATATTTATCTGGTACTAAAAAAATTTCTATACCAAATACAAGAAGAAAAGCTAAAAATAAACAATATTTAAATTTAAGTAATGCAAATTCCAATAATTTAAAAAATATAAATTTAAAAATTCCTTTAGGCACTTTTACTTCTGTAACTGGCGTATCAGGAAGTGGAAAATCTTCATTAATAATAGAAACTTTACTACCTGCCTTAGAAAATCAAATTAATAATAAAATAAAAGTAAAATTAGGAAAATTTAATGATTTAAAAGGAATAGATAATATAGATAAAATTGTTGAAATTAATCAATCACCAATAGGTAGAACTCCAAGATCTAATCCAGCAACTTATACCGGTGCTTTTACTCCAATAAGAGAATGGTTTGCGCAAACAACAGATTCTAAAATTAGAGGATACAAACCTGGCCGTTTTTCATTTAATGTTAAAGGTGGAAGATGTGAAGCATGTCAAGGAGATGGAATTGTAAAAATAGAAATGCATTTTTTACCTGATGTTTATGTTAAATGTGAACAATGCAAAGGAAAAAGATACAACAGAGAAACTTTAGAAATTTTGTTTAAAAACAATACTATATATGACATTCTTAATATGACTATAGAAGAATCTAAAGTATTTTTTAAAAATATACCTACTATATTTAATAAAATTAAAACTTTATCTGAAGTTGGCCTTGGCTACATTAAATTAGGACAAGCTGCTACTACTCTATCTGGAGGAGAAGCACAAAGAATTAAACTTTCAAAAGAATTATCTAAAAGATCCACGGGTAATACTATATATATTTTAGATGAACCCACAACAGGACTACATTTTGAAGATGTAAAAAAATTATTAAATGTTTTAAACACCTTAGTTAATAATGGAAACACTGTAATAATTATTGAACACAACTTAGAGGTTATTAAATCATCTGACTGGATAATAGACCTTGGTCCTGATGGTGGTGATAAAGGCGGAAATATAATAGCAGAAGGAACGCCAGAAGATGTTATGAAAATAAAAAAAAGCTATACAGGCTTTTATTTAAAAAAACATATCAATTTATGAATTATTTTATAAAGATTAAAGCTCCTACAGCCCTGCCTTCTCCCACCAAAACTGACCACGTTCTGCAGGCAGCTAAATTATTCATTACTTCAACAGATAACTTTATATTTTTAATTTTATTTAAAACATCTTTATTTAAATTTTGACTTGAGAAACCATATAAAAGCAAATCAATTTTATTTTTATATTCTTTTACAATATTTATTATTGCATCATCTGATTTATTTTTAATTTCATGTAATTTATCAGGAAATAAAAGAAAAGTATTTTTTACTCTTTTACCTGATATAGTTATATAATTTTCACCATAACCATTAACAATAGGGCCTCTAGATGTTGAATGTAATTCTAATTCCATATTTATTATTTACTATCTTGATCAGGGCTTATTCTAACATTTAAAAAGGTTAATATTGTAGAAGCAATAAAAATGGAAGAATAAGTTCCTACAACAATTCCCCACAACATAGCAAAAGCAAAATCCGCAATAATTTGTCCACCAATAAAGTATAATGCTCCTAATGCTAAAATTGTAGTAACTGTTGTATTAATTGTTCTTGAAAGCGTTTGATTTATACTTTTATTTAATAATTCATTTAACGGCATTCTTTTAAACTTTCTTAAGTTTTCCCTTATACGATCATAAACTACCACAGTATCATTCATTGAATAACCAATTATTAATAAGATTGCTGCAACAGTTGCCAAATTAAATTCTAATCCTAAAGCAGCAAACACACCCATAGTTAATACTATATCATGCACAAGAGCTACAATTGCTCCTAATGCAAAAGGAAGTTCAAATCTAAACCAAATATAAGCCAACATTGCTATAATAGCACATACAATTGCCATAACACCGTCAGATACCAAATCTTTACTAACAGTAGGACCTACAAATTCTAAGCGTCTATAATCAATTTTATCCATGAATGAAGTACTTAATGAAGATTTTATTAAATTTATAGCCTCTTGTTGGGCATTATCTCCACCTTTCTGTCTTTCTACTCTAATTAAATAATCTGTTGCAACACCAAACTCTTGAATAGATACTTCACCTATATTTAAATTGCTGACATTATCACGAATTTCAGAAATTCCTATTTCATCTGAAGTTCTAACTTCTATTAAAATTCCTCCTTTAAAATCAATTCCAAAATTTAACCCAATAAATAAAACTAAAAGTAAAGACAATAATGAAAAAATTGACGAAAAAGAGAATGCTAACTTTTTAAGTTTTATAAAATTTATATTAGTATTATCAGAAATTAATCGTAACAAAATACAACTCCAAAATTAAATATTTAAATTAGATGGTTTAAATTTATTAAACCAAAAAGTTATTAACCCCCTGCTTAATAATAAAGCAGTAAACATTGTGGTCAAAACCCCTAATGCTAAAGTAACTGCAAATCCCTTCACGGGTCCAGAACCAAACTGGAATAATATTATTGCAGCTAATAGTGTTGTAATATTTGCATCAACAATTGTTCTAAAAGCTTCTTTAAAACCATTATCTATAGCACTAATATTAGACCTGCCTGAACGAGATTCTTCTCTTATTCTTTCAAAAATCAATACATTAGCATCAACTGCCATTCCAACCGTTAAAGCGATTCCTGCTAAACCTGGCAACGTTAGTGTTGCATCTAACACACCAATTAAAGACAAAATTAATATTAAATTAATCAATAGAGAAAGATTAGCTGCCAAACCAAAATTAAAACCATAAATAATAAACATATAGATGACCACTAATAAGCAAGCAACCATTGCCGCATACATTCCTGCATTTATTGAATCTTTTCCTAAAGATGGACCCACAGATCTTTCCTCTAGAATAGTTAACGGTGCTGGTAAAGCCCCTGCTCTTAATAAAACCGCTAAATCACTTGCTGTCTCAAATGTAAAATTACCAGAAATTTGGCCGCTTCCGCCAGTGATTGCCTCTCTAATTACAGGGGCACTGATAACCTCATCATCTAATACTATTGCAAACCTTTTACCAACATTTTTTGAAGTTAAATCTCCAAACTTACGCGCACCTGAAGAATCAAATCTTAAGCTTACGACAGGTTGATTATTTTGATCTATAGTTGGATTTGCATCAACTAACTCATCTCCTGACACACCTATTCTTTTATAAACTAAATAAGGAACCGTTTTATTACCAGTATTTTTATCTAATTCATATAATAAATCGGAACCAGGCGGAATTCTTCCAGATATAGCTTCATCCACGCTAGATGTTTCGTTTACCATTCTAAAATTCATTCTTGCAGTTTTTCCTAATAATCTTTTAATACGCTCTGGATCATCTAATCCAGGTAATTGTACAAGAATTCTATCATTTCCCTGTCTTTGAATTATTGGTTCATTAGTTCCAACTTCATCAATTCTTCTTCTAATAATTTCAATTGACTGAAGTATTGCATAATCTTTTATATCTTTTTTCTTTTCTTCTGAAAGCACAATATTAATAAGGGATTCATCTATATTAACAATCAATGTATTGTCTATATCCGAAATTAATTTCCGTGCTCTATCAAACTCGCTCACATTAACTAAGTTGAATTTTAATTCATTTGATTCTACATTTAAATTTTTATATCCAATTTTTGGATTTGCTTTTCTCATCGCAGTTCTTAAATCAGAGGAAAGATTATTCAATCTATCTCTTTCTAACTTTTCAGACTCAACTTTTAAAAGTAAATATGACCCGCCTTGAAGATCTAGCCCTAATCTTATTTCACCAATATTAATAAAATTAGGCATTGTATTGTTTTTAAAATTATCAGAAACAAAATTTGGTATTACAAAAATTATAGCAAAAATACTTATAAAAAGTACTAATATTTTTTTCCAATTTTCAAAGACAAGCATTTTATACCCAATATTTAATAATAGAATTTATTAATTTATTTATTTTTTATTACTTCAGTAATAGTAGATCTTACCACTTTAACATTAACATTCTCTGAAATTTCTACTAATGCTATTTTTTCATCTTCTATTTTTGTAATTGTACCCATTAAACCTCCCGCAGTAATTACTTTATCTCCTTTTGATAAAGCTCCAACCATAGCTCTATGATCTTTCATTTTCTTTTGCTGAGGCCTAATTAATAGAAAATAAAAAACGGCAAATATTAATACTAAAGGGGCAATTTGAATTAAAAATCCTGAACCACCACCTGCTGACACTCCTTGTGCTAAAGCTTGATTAATAAACATGTTTTCTCCTTAATAATAAAAAATATATATAACTCCTTAAAGCATTATTGCAAACTATATAATCAAGGTTTACAATAATTAATAGTAATTATTTAATATTTACAATAAAAACTATTCTACTTATTTACAATAACTAAGGATTCATAATGAATAAAAATGATGAAATATTAAGATTTTTAAAAAGAGCCACTGATGCATTGGAGTCTATTGCTGGCAATAAAAACTTTAAAATTAAAATCACAGATGAAGATAGCTATATATGGGATCCTGAAAGTTTTTCACTTGAACCCATTAAAAAGTTAAATTACTTAAAACTAGATCTTTTAAAAGGTATTGAACATAATAAAAAACTGCTTTTAGATAATACAATACAATTTTCAAAAAGCCTACCCGCTAATAATGTATTGCTTTGGGGCGCTCGTGGTATGGGAAAATCTTCTCTCGTTAAGTCCGTTTTTAAAAATGTTACAAACAAAAATAATGTAGAAAGATTAATATTAATTGAAATAAATAGAGAAGATATAAAATCAATTCCAATCCTAACTAAAAAAATTTCAAATATTAAACATCAATTTATCTTATTTTGTGACGATTTATCATTTGATAAAAATGAAACAAGTTACAAATCATTAAAGAGCATTTTAGAGGGTGGTTTAGCAGGAAAGTCAAATAACATTATTTTTTATGCAACCTCTAATAGAAGACATTTAATTTCAAGAAATATGAATGAAAACGAAAATTCTACGGATATTATACCACACGAAACAGTTGAGGAAAAAGTATCATTGTCAGATAGATTTGGACTTTGGCTAGGTTTTTACCAATGTTCACAAGAACAATATTTATCAATGGTTCAAACATATATTAAAACATACAATATAAATATAGATAGTTTAAAAGCTAAAGAATTAGCAATAGAATGGTCTATTACAAGAGGATCCAGGTCTGGACGAGTAGCATGGCAATTTATACAAGATCTTGCTGGCAAAATGGAAAAAAAATTATAACTTATAATTTTCTTGAAGGTAAAAACTTTAATGGATCCAAAGGACCTGATTTATCTCTAATTTCAAAATGCAATTGAGGTTTATCGACTTTTCCAGTACTACCAACTTTTGCTATTAATTCTCCTTTTTTAACCAATTGCCCCCTAATTACTTTAACTTCTTCTAAATGTGCGTAAGCACTCGTTTTATTATTGGAGTGTTTAATTAATATTAAATTTCCAAAAGCTTGAATTTCATTACCGGAATACACAACTTTACCATCTTGTATAGCTAATACTGGATGGCCTTTATTAGCAACTATATTTACTCCATCATTTCTCAGACCCTTTTTTTGTTTTCCGAATTTACTTAATATTTTTCCTTTTACCGGCCAAATATAATTAGATTTTAAAGTATTATCTATATTAACATTATCTTTTTTTGTCTCATTTATATTTACTTCAACTATGTATTCTTCTTTACTTAAACTTTTGCATCTGTCTGCTCTATTATAATTTCTTGCCGGTATAACTAACTTTTCACCTATACTTAATTCATTATTACTCAAATTATTATTATTAATAATATCTGTAATATCTACATTGTAGCATTTTGAAATTTCCCACAAAGTATCTCCTTTATTAACTACATGAATAATTGCAGATGGTACAATTAACTTATCGCCCTTATATAAGATAAATGGGGGTTTTAAATTATTTACTTTTATAAGAGACCTTACTGAAACTTTTTCCATTCTTGATATCGAGTATAAAGTACTTCCCTCTCTGACAGTAATCGTTTTAAATTCTTGATTGTTTGAGATACTAGATTGCCCTTTAAAAACTACTGGAGCCAAATAATTACTTTTTCCACATGCATTAATAAGTAATAATAGCAATAATAAGAATTTATAATTTGTATTAATGTTTATAAAAAAATGTAGCATAAATAAAACATTTCTATATTAATTTGCTTCGCTGTACTTCATAAACTGAACGAATTATTTCCAAATTATCACTTGTCGATAAAGAATGAAAGAAATGTTTTTTGTCATATTCTTTCACAAAAACAATTGTTCCAGAATTTTTACACAATTGTCCAATTAATGAATCTGGAATATTTTTACAGCAAGCATCTATATAGATAACATCAAATGGTGAAGATTCTATCCATCCTTTTTTTCCATCAGATAATCTATTAAAAATACGTTTATCTAATGACTCCAAATTATTACTAGAGAATAAATAAGCTTCCTCATTTATTTCTACAGTATATACTCTTTCATATATCATAGATAAAATTGCTGTTTGCCAACCTGAGCCAGTTCCAATTTCTAATACATTTTTTGTGTTGGGATTTGTTCTTAATCCTATATCCAGCATTTTAGCTATATCAGAGGTTTTGCTTGCAATTACTCCATCGAAAATTTCTATATTTACATCTTCATTTACTAAACCAATTAAATTTTTAGGTAAAAAATTTATTCTAGATACACTAGTCAAAGCATTATATATTCTATCATCAAGAATACCTGACTTTCTAAGCTCTAGAATCATTTTAAGTATTCTCTCATCTAAATTATTAGTAATTTTCATCATCTTTCTTATTAATAAATTTATAATTGGTCATATCTATATCAATAGGTGTAATTGAAATAAAATTTTTATTTATAGCCCATAAATCGGTATCATCTTCAATTTTTTTGATTGTCCTATCTGTGGTCAACCAATAATAAGGTATACCTTTAGAATCTTTTCTAACTATATACTTCCCTATAGGTTTTCTTCTAGCTAACTTTACTAATTTAACACCTCTTATATCTTTATACCTTAGATTAGGAACGTTTATATTCAAACAAAAGTTTTGAGACTTAGAATTAAAAAACAATTTTATAATTTTAATTAAATATTTGTTAGCTGATGACCAATAATCTCTTTCTCCATCAATAGAACGTAATTTAGATATTGAAATAGATTTTATACCAGATAAAGCCCCCTCTAAAGCAGCACCTACTGTGCCGGAATAAATTACATCATCCCCTAAATTTTCTCCTATATTTATTCCAGAAATAATCAAATCAGGTTTACGTTTTTTTAATAATTCTGATAAACAAAGCATTATACAATCCGTTGGTGTGCCATCACATGTATAATACCTATTAGAAATTTTAGTTAAGCGTACAGGCTTAGATAATGTAATAGAATGAGAAAATCCTGAACAATTTCCCTCAGGGGCAACAACTATAAAATTTGAAGTAAACTTTTTAACAAGAGTGACGGCTTTTTTTAAACCTACTGAATTTATTCCATCATCATTAGTAATTATTATAAATGGTTCTTTATGTGTTTTAATCATTAGTTGAAATTTTTTTTATGCCTCCCATGTAAGGAAGCAATACTTTAGGAATTTCAATTGATCCATCTTCCAATTGATAATTTTCCATAATAGCCAATAAAGCCCTACCTACTGCAACACCTGATCCATTCAAAGTATGAAGAGAAACAATTGATTTATCAGTGTTTCTCATACGAGCATTCATTCTTTTTGCTTGAAAACTTTTACAATTAGAACAACTAGATATTTCTCTATATTTGCTTTGAGATGGAACCCAAACTTCTATATCGTAAGTCTTAGAAGATGAAAATCCTAAATCTCCAGTGCATAAATTAACTATTTGATAAGGTAAATTAAGTTTTTTTAAGACTAATTCCGCATTGTCTAACATTCTATTATGTTCTTTCTCAGACTCTTCAGGACTAGATATAGAAACTAATTCTACTTTTTTAAATTCATGTAAACGCATCATACCTTTAGCATCTTTTCCTGCTGAACCAGCTTCAGATCTAAAACAATTTGTTAATGCCGTATACCTTAATGGCAAATCTTTATAATCGACAATAGCATTTGAAACAAGATTAGTAAGTGGAACTTCTGCTGTAGGTATTAGCCAATGATCTGAGGTCGTTTTAAACAAATCTTCAGAAAATTTAGGCAGTTGACCAGTGCCATACAAAGCGCTATCTTTAACCATACTAGGAGGATTTATTTCGGTATAACCATTGTTCTCAGTATGAATATTTAACATAAATTCAGAAAGAGCTCTTTCTAATTTAGCTAATTTACTTTTCAAAATCACGAATCTAGATCCAGACATCTCTGCAGATTTTTCAAAGTCCATCATTCCTAAATTTATGCCTAATTCATCATGAGATTTAGGTTTAAATGAAAACTCAGTCTTGGTTCCATAAGTTCTTATTATCCTGTTAAAAGATTCATTATCTCCATCAGGTACATCAATAGCAGGAATATTCGGTATTATTTCAACTAATTTTTTTAAGTCATTGAATAATTTATCACTTCTATTTTGTAAATTAGAAATTTTCTCTTTTAAATCTGAAATAACATTTATTTCTGCAGATGCTTCTTCTCCTTTACTTTTTTTTAAGCCTATATTTTTAGAGGCTACATTTCTTTCATTTTGAAAATGTTGTAACTGTGCCAAGATTTCAACATATTTGGTATATAAATCTATTATATGACTTGAATTAAAATTCACCCCTCTTCTTTTAAGGCCTTCATCAAATAAAGATTTATTATCCTTTATCCATTTAAAATCATACAAAAGTAATTTTCCCTAAAAAACAAATATTATTCTTCATCATAATCTGTTTCAGATAATTCATCATCATTATTTTTATCATTACCATTTTCATCATTTAAACCCTCATCACTTTCTTCATTAGCAGTTTGTCTTTTCCTTTCCATTATTGAAGCTAAATGTATAGAAATTTCATATAAAATAATAATAGGAATTCCCAAACCTATTTGACTAATTAAATCTGGTGGAGTTAAAATAGCTGCAGCACCAAAAGCACCAACAAATGCATATTTTCTTTTTGATTTCATGCCTTTGGCACTTACAAGGCCTGCCCTAGCCAATAATGAAATAGCTACTGGCAATTGAAAGGCTAAACCAAAAGCAAACATTAATTTTAAAACTAAGGATAAATATTCATTAATTTTTGCTTCTAACTCTATTGCAAGTCCTGTCTCTATACCTGTAGTTTGAAATCCTAGAAAAAATTTCCATGCTAGAGGAAAAATAAAAAAGTAAACTAAGGCTGCACCTAAAGCAAATAAAACTGGAGTAGCTATTAAAAATGGGTAAAAAGCTTTTCGTTCATTTTTATATAAACCCGGAGCAGCAAATTTATAAATTTGCGTTGCAATTACAGGAAAAGATATAAATAACGCAGTATAAAATGATACCTTCAAATAAGTAAAAAAGGCCTCAGTAAGCCCTGTATATATCATTCTAGGATTTTCATAACCCATATCTTTGTATGTAAGTTCTAAAGGTTTAACTAAAAAACTGTAAATATGATCTGCAACAAAGTACGAACAAAGAAATGCTATAAAAAATGCAATCGCTGCCCATTTTAATCGGTCTCTTAATTCAATTAAATGTGATACCAATGGTGCTTTAGAACCTTCAATATCTGAATTATCTTTTATATTATCTGCCATTACTATACACTAAAAGTTATGAATTAGTTTTATGAATTTTTTCATTAGAATTATTCGTATCATTATCAACTTTAGTACTATCTTTATCTATTTTAACTTCTTCTTTGATGTTTTCATCTTTGTTTTTATTTAATGAAATAGGCCAAGCTGAAGAAGGCTTTGCTGATGAATTATTTGTATCTTGATTTTCAATCACATCAACGCCTCTAAGCATTTCTGTTAATTCTCCCTCAGAATCTATTGTGTCAGACATTTCTTTAGTAAATCCTGTTTTAGCAGATTCTATTTGTTTTTTTACTTCATCCAATTCTGCTTCTTTAACTACATCCTGTACTGTTTTTTGAAAATCTCTTGTAATAGATTTAAATTTTCCTATCCATATACCAATCGTACGTAAAACTTTTGGAATATCTTTTGGACCCACTACAAACAGAGCAATTACTGTTATTACCAATATTTCTGTCCATCCTATATCAAGCATAATAGCTCCTTTCTAAGATAGACTTAATTAGACTTTGACTCTTTTTTAGATTCTGTTTTCTTAACTGCTACAGCTTCTTCTTTACTATCATCTTCAGAAGCTTCTTCTTTCATACCAGTTTTAAAATTTTTTATTCCTTTTGCTACATCACCCATAACACGTGGTAATTTACCTGCACCAAATAAAATTAGCACTATTGCTAAAATTAGTACTATTTGCCAAATACCAATACTCATAATATATCTCCTCTTAAATTATATTATAAAATAACATATTACCTTATAATTTATAGTTTATATACATATTTTAATTTTTAGGAAACACAAAAGCCCAATCTTTATTAAATAATAATCTTTTCGTTTTTATTAAGTCTTTCAAAATATTGGTATAAATTAGAATTTTTGAAACATTATTTTCTTTTCCTACACCAATTTCAACCTCAGTTATACTTCCCATACTTTTAAACTTTAATATTTCAACACTAAACCCATCTGAACCTAAAGGTATACTAAATGCATCCGGCCTAATTAAAACTTCGTATTTCCCATCAAGCATCTTATCTCCTAATAAATGCTCTGATAAAGCCCCTGTAATTTTCTTATTTTTAACAATAATAGAAAAACTTGATAAAGATCCTAATAAACGTGCTGTAAATGAATGTTGAGATTTTTTATAAAGATCATAAGGATTTCCCTCGTCTATTATTGATCCATCAAGCATCACTAAAATTCTATCACTTAATCTCATAGCCTCCTGAGGATCATGAGTAACCATTAAAGTCGCAGTATCTGTTGATTTTAAAATACTTATTACATCACTGCCAATATCATACTTAGACCATGAATCTAAAGAGGCAAAAGGCTCATCTAAAAGCATTAGCTCTGGTTTTCTAGCTAAAGCTCTTGCTAAAGCTACCCTTTGCTGTTCTCCTCCAGAAATAGTATCAGGATACCTATACATTAATTTCTCAAGACCAACTTTCCTTAACAAATTAATCACTAAATCTTTATTATATTTATTTTTTTTAATAGAAAAATTAATATTATCTTTAACAGTTAAATGAGGAAATAAAGCAATATCTTGAAATAACATACCTACACCTCTTTTTTCAGTAGGTATATATTCTTTGCCAAATACGACTTTATTACCTATCTCTATTTGCCCTGATGATGGATCTTCGAAGCCTGATATAAGTCTTAAAAGAGTTGTTTTTCCACACCCACTTGGGCCTAAAATACAAACAATTTCTCCTGAATTTACAGTCAAACTAAAATTTTTTATTGACTGATTCTTGTTATAAAAATGATTAATATCATTTATTTTAAGCCCTTTAAAATCTGCCATAATTTTAATTTATCCTTTTATCACTAAGTATAACTTTATTTACTATAAATAATGGCAATAAACATACAATAATTATAGTAACTAGTGGCAAAGAAGCATCATACAGCCTTTCATCCATTGCCAATTCATGCGCTCTTATTGCTAAAGTAGACAAATCATATGGACGTAATATCATTGTAGCAGGAAGTTCTTTTAATACATCTACAAAAACAATTAAGACTCCGAAGCATATACCTCCTATATTTAATTTTAAATGAATATTCTTTATTATATCTTTTCCTGAAGAACCTAATACTTTTGCTGCATAATCTAAAGAATTTGATATGCGCAAAAAAGAGTTTTCAACAGACTGAATAGATAAAGCTAAAAATCTTACTACATAAGCAAATAACAAAGCAGCCCAGGTTCCAGAAATTAATAAACCTGTAGAATAACCAAAAAATTTAACACTTACATAATCTATTAAATTATCTAACCAAATAACTGGAATTAAAATTCCTATGGCAGCCACGGCTCCTGGAATTGAATATCCCATACTTGCTAGTCTAGCAAACGGACTAACCGTTTTATAATTTATTCTTAATCCATACACAATAATTATAGCAAAAATTATACATATAAAAGCAGCAAAAAAAGCAAGGCTAAATGATGAAAGTATTATTTTAATAAAAGTATTTAAATCCCAATAATTAAATCCTATATGAGACCAGCTTAATAAAGCAATAAAAGGAATAATAAATCCTATAATTATTGGAAATAAACAAATAAAAAACATTAAAAATGAGTAAAAACTATTTAAATTTTTCCTAATAAAGGGCTTATCCCTTCTTATATTTTTATTATATTTTGCTCCTCTTCTAAAAAACTTTTCAATAAAAATAATAATAAACACTGTTAATAATAATAAAAAAGATAATTTACCTGCTGAAGATATATCTCCTAAATTAAACCAAGTTCTATAAATACCTTTGGTAAAAGTATCTATACCTAAATAATCTGCAACACCATAATCAGCTAAAGTTTCCATAATGACTAATGTAGCTCCTCCTATAATTGCTGGCCTTGCAAGTGGTATAGATGTTTTATAAAAGATACTAAACAGGCTATATCCTGATATTTGTGCTATCTCTAAATAACTTGCTGATTGGTCTTTAAATGCTTGTCGTGCTAATATATATACATAAGGATATAAACTAAAGGTAAAAACAAAAATAGCTCCTTTAATAGAGTAAAAATTTAATAAATTTGTATTAATGCTTACAACATTTATTAATAAGGTATTTATATACCCATTAAATCCTAATATTTCTGCATATACATAACAAAGAGCATATGAAGGAATTGCCAAAGGCAATATCAATAACCACTCAAAATATTTTCTAAAAGGAAAATTATATACACTAACAATCCAAGCAGTTACAGTACCTATAATTACAGTAGTGAAAAAAACATAAATAGCAATTTTAATAGAGTTAATAATATAACTATTTAGTACAGTCGAAGTAAGATGAGACCAAGTATCATTTTGTGGCGTAAATACGAAAGAAACAATAACAAATATTGGTACTATAACAATCAAACTAAATATAATTGCTAATAATACCCAACCATCTCTTAAAGATCTAAACATTTGTTAACTATATGAAATATATAAAAGAAAATATATTTTTTTATTTCCACCCAACTCTATCAGCTAATTTAATTGCTTCTGAACCTAAACGACCATATTCAGATATTATGACATTATCTTCAATATATTTACCAAAACTTTGTAATAAATAAGATATTTCCATTTCACTTACAACGGGATATTCATAATTAGTATTTGCATATATTAATTGTGCCTCATCCGAAACTAAAAATTCTATAAATTTAATAGCATTTATAGAGTTAGGAGAGTGTTTTAATACACCGGCCCCACTAATATTTAAATGAACTCCCATTGTTTCATCAGATGGAAAATAAATACCAAGCTTATCAAATAAAGATTTATTATCTGAATTTAACATTTTTGCTATATAATATGAATTTACTACAGCTATGTCCCCTTCTCCAGCAGCTACTCCTTTAATTTGATCTCTATCACCTCCTGCGGGTTCCCTAGAAAAGTTTTTAACTAAACCTAAAGCCCACACTTCAGTAGCATCAACACCATACTTCGATATCATATGAGCAATTAATGATTGATTATAAATATTACTTGAAGATCTAATAAGTATTCTATTTTTAAATACTGGATCTGATAAATACCTATAACCTCTTAATTCATCTAAAGAAACTCTGTCTAAAGAATAAACAATTATTCTAGCTCTTAAGCTAAGACCGAACCACTCATTATTAATATCTCTGTATTTTTCAGGAACCTTATTTATTAAAAAGTTAGAATTAATTCCTTGAAATAAGTTTTCATTGGAAGCTTTCCATAAATTTGCCGCGTCAGTAGTCAATAATACATCTGCTTGGGAGTTTTTACCTTCACGTATAATTCTTTGATGTAATTGTGGTGCTTTTGCAGTAATTATATTAACTTTTATTCCAGTTTTTTTTGTAAATTTGTCAGTTAAAGGCTTTATTAAATGTTCTTTACGTGCAGAATATAAATTTATTTCTTCTGAAATTGCTTTAAATGTAAATGTTACTAGTAATAATAACGTAATAATTTTGATAAAGTTTTTCATATTAATGCAAATAATTTTATAATATTAATGATATTAACTCTCATTCTCAATAACATTATAATATAATTATATATTTTAAAGTCAATCCAATAAATTAATAAGAAAAATTTAAAAAAACTTTATAATCTAATTTTTAATATTTTCACTATTTAAGTATGAAGGACCAGTATTTATAGCTAATAATCCTGAAGCCTTTAACTCAGCTAAACCTGGCAAATCTTTCAATGATTCTAAACCAAAATGGTCTAAAAAATATTTTGTTGTTCTCCACGTTGACGGTCTACCTGGAACATCTTTATAACCTTTAGGTTCAATCCAATTTGCCTCAAACAGTATTTCAATAGACCCTTGACTAACACTAACACCCCTCATATCTTCTATTTCTGCTCTTGTAACAGGTTGATGATAAGCAATAATAGAAAGTATTTCCAATGCCGCCTTTGATAATTTTTTTTGTATAGTTTTTTCAACAATTAGGTAGTCCGATACTTCAGGAGAGGTTCTAAATGACCAGGAATCTCCTATTTTATTCAATAATACACCACTATTTTTATATTTTTTTAACAAATATTCCGTTATATCATTAATATCAACTTCTTTGGGTAACTTATTTTGAAGAACCCTATTACTTACAGGCCTATCACTAGAAAATATAATTGCCTCTATGATATTTGCATATAAATTATTAATCACTCTCCTCCTTTATTTCTTGACCTTATGAATATATCTCCAAAAGGTTTAGATTGTTTTATTTCTATTTCTCCTTTTTTAGCAAGCTCTAATGAGGCTGAAAAAGTAACAGCTAAAACAGAACTATCAAAGACGCTTTTACATATATCTAAACCATCAGGTAAAAACAGAGATAATTGTCTCCAATCATTATTTTGCCCTAACATTCTATTCAATCTAATAAGTGCGTCCTCAATATTTTCTAACTTTTGCATTTTAGGAACATAATACTTTAAATCCTTTGAACGAATAACTCCACTATATGAAATAATTAAATCTTTAAGTAACGTACTATCTTCAAAGTTAATAATTTCTTTTTCTTCAACTTCACAGCCTCTAGGAAATCTACTTTCATTTAATAAATTCAATTCAAACAACTTGTTTCCTGATCTTCTGATTGCTTCTAAACGCTTAAGCTGAAAAACCAATGCATCAGAAATTTCTTCAGAAGAGAATTCTTCCTCTTCATCTTCAGGTAATAAAATTTTTGATTTTAAAAAAGCTATCCATGCTGCCATAACTAGATACTCAGAAGCAATTTCTATATTTAACTTTTGAGCATTTTTAATATAAGAAATATATTGTTCCGCTAATTCTAAAATTGATATATTTAATAAATCAACTTTTTGTGACTTTGCTAAATCTAGAAGTAAATCAATAGGGCCATCGTATCCATCTATACTTAATAAAAAGCCTTCCTTATTTGCATCTTGGAATTCATCGTCAAAATGAACATTACTATTAATATTCAAATTGTTTTGTAACTCGTCCATATTCACCTATTAAAAATTATTTCTTAATAGATAACACAACATATATTAAATTACTAACAAAAGTTACTATATATAGAAATATAAAATTAAAAATTCCATTTAGTATTTAAATTGTCTTTTAAAATTTTATTTATTGCAGATTTTATTAATTGAGTGTTTTGAATTTTAATACTTTTATTATTTTTAATTATAACTGACCATTTTCTTATTACATCTTTGTCAATTTTTTGTGAACACATTAACACTTTTTTAATCTCTTTAATTTTTCCAGAACAATGTAAAACAATATCATAACCAGCACTATTTATATTACCTATCTTCTCTTCTATTGACCCAGACAAAGCTTTCATACCTATATCATCTGAAACAATAATACCTTTAAATTTTATTTGATTTCTAATAAAATTATATGCTTTTTTAGAAGTAGATATTGGGTACTTATTATCTATATGCTTATAAATAATGTGAGCCGTCATTGCTATTGGCATATTACATAGATATTTAAATGGATAAAAATCTTTATTATTTAAAGAATAAATTTTATCTTTTATTATCGGTAAGACCTTATGACTATCACTTGTAGCTCTACCGTGACCTGGAATATGCTTTATTATAGGTATAACTCCCAGATTTAAAAGGCCCTTACATGCTTGTTGTCCTAATCTAGCTACAATTTTTGCATCACTAGAAAATGCTCTATCACCTATAACAGAGTGTGTTAATTTTGATGTTACATCTATACATGGAGCACAATTGACATTAATACCAATATTTATTAAATCACTGCCAATTAATTTATAATTTAAAAAAACTGCTTTTTCAGCATCTATTAAATTATATTTTGCTATATTTCCAAAAAGTCTAGATGGAGGATAAGACAAGGCATTTGGTTTAACTAATCTCTGAACACGTCCCCCTTCTTGATCTATAAGAATTGGACATTCCCATTTTACTATATTTCTAATATCTTTTATTAATTTTTTAAGTTGGTGTATACTAACAATATTTCTGCTAAATAAAATGAAACCAAAAGGTTTAATATCTTTTAATAGTTCTATTTCATCTTTACTTAAAGATGTTCCAGACAAACCAATTATTACGGATTTTAAATTATTATTAATTATTTAAAACATCCTCCAAAATTAAACATTTAGTTTTTTGAATTTTAAAAATCATACATGTATCATATGCATTTTTCAAAGAAGCAAAAGGACCTGTTCTTAACCTATAAAATATACCTTTACCAATAATGTCTATTTCTGAAATAGAAAAATTTAAATTTGAAATCTCTTTAATAGGAGAATTTTCATATTCTTGAAGTTTCTCTAAGGCAATATCCGAGTTCTTATATGAATATAATTGAATATAAAAGCTCTTAATTTTATTTACCTTATTTATTTTATCAGAAGGAATATTTTGATCCTCTTTCACAGTCCTTGACAAGTCTTTATCTCTTGTCACTTCATACACTTCCAAGTTTTCGCCAGAAAAAATTTTTCCGTCTACCTCAACAGGTTTAAATTTATATTTATTATTATTTTCTTTAATAATAACTATAGTAGATTTATTTTCTAGTAAGTTAAAAATATTTTTATTAAATATTAAGGCAAATATTAATAGTAATAGAATTAATAATAATACAATTTTAACTAATGACAAATTTCAACCTTTATTAACTATTTAAGTTTTTCTTTTGGTTTAATACCTATTAATTTAAACCCCACACCAATAACTATTTGAATAGCTTTTATCATAGACAAACGAGCCGAAGTGAGAACTAAATCATCTTCAATAATATATCTGAGATTTTGCTCTTCATTTCCTTTAGCCCATAAAGAATGAAAGGCACTTGCAAGATCATTCAAAAAAATAGTTATTCTATGAGGTTCTTGAGCTTTAGCAGCAGCTTCAACAAATCTCGGCCAGGAGGCTAATAATTTCAATATATTTATTTCTTCTTTTTGAACTAAAACTGTTAAATCAACATCTTTTCCAATATTAATTTTTAAACTTTTTGCATTTTCAAATAGAGAATTTATTCTAGCGTATGCATATTGAACATAATAAACTGGATTTTCCTTAGATTCTTCTTTAACCTTTGCTAAGTCAAAATCTATAGAAGCATCGTTTCTTCTAGTTAGCATAATAAATCTTAAAATATCAGAACCAACAGCATCGATAACACTTTTCATAGTAATAAAATTGTCTGCCCTTTTAGACATCTTAATAGGTTTTCCATCTTTACTTAAATTAACCAATTGGCAAAGTTTAACATCAAAATCTATCTTATTATCTGATATAGCACTCAACACCCCTTCTAATCTTTTGATATACCCTCCATGATCTGCTCCCCAAATATTAACAACTTTAGAATAATTTCTTAAATACTTATCATAGTGATATGCAGCATCTGCAGCAAAATAAGTCCAACTATCATCTGCTTTCTTCATTGCCCTATCTATATCATCACCAAATCTAGTTGATTTAAATAATAATTGTGGACGACTTACCCAATCTTCTTTCAATTTCCCTTTCGGTGGCTCTAATACCCCTTCATATAATAGAGATTTCTTATTAAGAAAATTTATAACTTTTTCAATTTTTCCTTCATTATGAATATCTAATTCAGAAGTAAAAATGTCATGCTTAACATCAATTAATAATAAATCTTTCTTTATCAAACTTAACATAGATTCTATACTTATTTTTCTGAATAAAGGAAGCCACTCAGATTCTTTTGCATCAATATATTTATTTCCATGAGCATTAATGATAGCTTTTGCAACTGGGATTAAATATTCGCCAGGATATAAGTTTTCCCCAAAAGCAGAAGTTTTCTTATTCAAAATTTCTAAATATCTTATATAAACCGATTTCGCTAAATTATTTACTTGTTCACCTGCATCATTTATATAAAATTCCCTGGTTACATTATAACCTGAAAATTCCATGAGATTTGCCAAAGAATCTCCAAATACTGCACCACGTGCATGTCCAATATGAATTGGCCCAGTTGGATTTGCAGATACAAATTCAATATTAATAGTTTTGTTTTTACCTAAATTACATCTTCCAAATTTATCTCCATAACTAAGTATATGCTTACAACAGTTATACCAAACAGAAGTATCTAATTTTAAATTTATAAAACCTGGGCCTGCAATATCTACTTCCTTAATAAAATCAAATTTTAATAATTTAGACTTTACAATTTTTGCTATATGTATCGGTGATTTTTTTAAAGACTTACTTACTATCATTGAAATATTTGTTGATATATCGCCATGCAATTTTTCTCTAGGCGGTTCAATAGAAATTTTATCTAATAAAGATTTATCCTTCACACCTATTGATGAGGAAGTTTCAATTATTATTTTTTTAACATCATCAAATATATTCACATTATTACTCATTATTTTTATCTATCACGTTTATCGTATAATGAAGTTCCTGACCAGCCTCCATGAAAATCAAACAATCTTTTATGTTCCATTACAGCATACCTATCAGTCATTCCTGCAATATAATCTGCAATTATGCGATATTTATATAAATCCAACTTTTCTTTTTCAGCAATAATACGCCAGTCAGTTGGCAGAACAGATAAGTCATTTGCAAACGTTTCATACAAATCACTAATTATTTTTTTAGCTTTTAAAGTCATTCTATTAACTATTGTATGCCTATACATCTTCTCATGTAGAAATTTTCTAAGTTTTTGATTATCTTTAAACATTTTAGTAGAAAAATTTACTACAAGATTATTATAATTTCTGATACTTTCTACATTATGAAATTTTTCTTTATGAATGATTCTCATAGCTTCCGATACAACATCATTAACCATATAATTTATTAACCATCTAATAGTTTCATGAATTAACCTTTTTTCATCAATATCAGCCCATTTATTTCTAATTTTGTTAACTATAGACCCTATATGATCAATTTCTTCTATAGATCTCAAACTAAATAATCCAGCTCTTATACCATCATCAATATCATGGTTACAATACGCTATATCATCAGCAATTGCCGCAACTTGTGCTTCTAATCCAGCATATTTTTTTAAATTTAAATTATGACTAGGTTTGTGTTTCAAAATAAATTTTTGATGATCCTTTATTACGACTGGAATATTTTTATTAATTGGCCCATTATGTTTGACAATTCCTTCAAGAGACTCCCAAGTTAAATTTAAACCATCAAATTCAGCATATTTTTTTTCTAATTTTGTAACTATTCTTAAAGTTTGTGCATTATGATCAAAACCTCCTACAGATTTCATTAATATATTTAATGTTTCTTCACCTACATGACCAAATGGGGTGTGCCCTAAATCATGGGCTAAAGCTATTGTTTCTGCTAAATCAACATCTAATCCTAATCTTAATGCTATAGTTCTTGCTATTTGAGCCACTTCAATAGTATGAGTCAATCTTGATCTAAAATTATCTCCTTCATGCTTAACAAAAACTTGAGTTTTATGTTCAAGTCTTCTAAAGGCTGCAGAATGAATCAATCTATCCCGATCTCTCATGTAAGGACTTCTATAAGATGATTCTTCTTCTTTAAAAATTCTTCCTTTAGTTTTTAAATAATCAGTTCTATAATTTTTTTTATTAAACATTTTTAACAAAATTCTTTCAAAAAATAATAAATATACTTATACATAACTTGAAATTATATAAATTTGAACTAACATTATATATATTATGAATAATAGTACTTTAAATAAAAATAATAAACATAACCTTTCAATAACGGATGATGCTATTAATAGAATTAAATACGTTCAAGAGAATGAAGGGGGCGGTTTTTTAAGAATAACAGTCGATGGTGGTGGTTGTTCAGGCTTTTCCTATACTTTTTCTTTTGATAATTCAACAAAAAATGACGATATTATTGCAATTAAAGATAAAAAGGGGAATCCTGCATTAGTTACAGATAACACATCTTTAATTTACTTGGAAGGATCAAAAATTACGTGGAATGACGACTTAAACGGCTCAGCTTTCACAATAGACAATCCTAATGCTACTTCTAGTTGTGGATGTGGAACCTCTTTTTCGGTAAACTAATTTATGAGAATCGCTTCCTGGAATGTTAACTCTATTAGAGTTAGATTGAATCATATATTAGAGTTCATTAAAAAACATTCTCCTGATGTTATGCTTCTACAAGAATTAAAAGCACAAGATCACGATATACCAAAAGAAGAAATTGAAAATCTAGGATATAATTTTATATTTAAAGGTCAAAAAAGTTACAATGGTGTTGCCATCTTATCAAAACATACGATTCAAGACATAAAAAAATCTCTTTATGAAAACAATAAAGATGAACAAGCTCGCTACATTGAATGTTGGATAGATAATAAAGAAAATGGAATTAGGGTAGCCTCTATATACCTACCAAATGGAAACCCTATAAATTCAGAAAAGTTTGATTACAAAATTAAATGGATGGAACAATTAAAGATACATGCAAAAAACCTACTTACACTAGAAGAACCTATTATTTTAGGAGGAGATTTTAATGTTTGCCCTGAAGATATAGATGCATCAAACCCTGAAAACATGAAAAATGATGCTTTATTTCAACCTGAAACAAGGTGTAAATTTAGAGAAATTATAAATTTAGGGTATTTTGATGCATGGGAAAAGATTAATTCCAATAATCGTGAATGGACTTATTGGGATTATGGACGTGCATTCGAGCAAAATAAAGGTCTCAGAATAGATCATTTTTTATTATCACCGCAAGCACTAGATAAACTAGAATCTATAGAAATAGATAAATATTTCCGCGCTCTTGAAAAACCTTCTGATCACGCACCAATAATAATAAATATTTCTAACTCAAACAAATATAAATGATAATAGATATTAATCATGCTTCTAGTTAATAATAAAAGAATTCTTACTTACAAAAATAAGTTTTACAGATGTGCATACGGGAAAAATGGTTTAGTTAAAAACAAAATAGAAGGTGATGAATGTACACCTATTGGTATATTTTCTTTAGGAAAACTTTATATAAGAATTGATAGAATAAAAGACATTAAAACTAATTTTAAATATCAACATATAACAAAAACAATGGCATGGTCAGACGATCCGAAAAATCAAAATTATAATAAACAAATAAATACTTCAAAAGAACATCAAGAAAAAATGTATAGAAAAGATCATATATATGATCTAATTTTAGTAATTAACTATAATATCAATCCAACTATACCTTACAAGGGAAGCGCTATTTTCATTCATATTGAAAATAATAATTACAACCCCACTCAGGGTTGTATTACTCTAAAAAAAGATGACTTTATAGAAATACTGTCTACTTTACTACCAAATGAAAAGATAAAAATTATAGGATAAATAGTAATTAATATAGTAATTTAATCAGATATCATTTTAATTAATGAACCATTTTTCAAAGCATTACCCTCATCATTACAATCTAATCCATTAATTAAACAAAATAATTCTTTTTTATTTTTTAATACAACCATTTGCTTTGATAGTAATTCAATTGTATCTGATCCCTCTACTTTAAGTATTCTAATATACTTAGGTTGTGCCATTTTTATTTCTTTTACAGATAAAGAATTTAAACTTTTAGGAATGCTATCAGATTCTAATGTATATGTATCTTTTAAGTTTGGTGTTATTAAAATAGAAAACCTCCATACTTGTACTTCATTCCATTTTATTAGAAAAATCTTTCTATAGAATTTATTTCCATCATAATTAACTAGATTTTTATCTTCTACGCTAATAGCTAATCTATTATTAATAAGTAATTCTTCATAATTAATTATTCTAGACCTGCCTATATTAGCTTCAATAATTTCTCTTAAAGTAATGCCCTCTTCATTATTCATTCCATCAAAAATAACTACTACGTCATTGTCTGAATTATGTGAAATTACTGCATTATCTTTATTTATTAATGAATACCCCTCAGGCACACTAAAAGTAAAATTTAAATCCAAATGTAAAAATTGATTATTTTTTACTAATCCATGCTTAGAACTATCTCCATAAATCATCCCATCAATAGCATTTAAATAATTTTCTCTATTCTTGCTAATTTTATTATCACTTGAATTATCTGATAAAAATTTTGTGTATTCTGCTCTATCAAGAGTCTTGGGGTGAGTAGCAAAAATTGAATTAATAAAATTTTTATTATCTTCAGAAGAAATTTTAACTAAAGAATCTAATCTTTTTAAAAAGCGTACTGAACCATATGGATCATATTGAGACTTTCTTATATACCTTATACCTAATTTATCTGCTTCCAATTCTTGTGATCTACTAAATGAGGACAAAACACCTTGTAAACCAATATTAGCTAAATTAGATACTATTGGCTGTCCTACTATTATATCTAAAACCTGTAAGCCTATATTAGAAAATGTAGCTTTTGCGTGTCTCTCAGCCGTATGTCTAGCTGTTACATGGCCTATTTCATGTCCCAATACACTTGCTACTTCAGCTTCATCATTAGCTAATGACAACAACCCTCGAGTTATATATATATACCCACCTGGTAAAGCAAAAGCATTCACTATAGGTGTATCTAAAATAGTAAAAGTCCATCTAATATTTGGAAGTTCAGAATTTAAAGCTACTTTTTTACCAATACTATCTATATAGTTTTGAACAATTTTATTATTATAAACTCCACCAAAAGCTTTAATTACTTTTGGATGTTCTCTAGCTCCAATATTGTTCTCTTCTTCTTGAGATAAAATTACTAACTGCCTATTGCCTGTAGCATCATTTTTAACGCAAGCTATTACTGTTAATAAAAATATAAAACAACAAATAAGTACTGGATTATAAATAATTCTATACATAAATTAAAACATATTATTATATATCAGCATAACATTGTTTTTCAGACTTTGCTCCTGGATGAGTAACTGCTCCTTTTAATGCAGAACCAACTAATTGTGAATATTTCCATATTTCCCCAGAACCATATTCATGTTCGCGAGGCTTCCAAGCCTTTCTTCTTTTTTCAATTTCTTCTTTACTTAAATCAACACTTAGTTCTCCTGTTTCTGAATCAATCGTTATAATATCCCCATTTTTAACTAAAGCTATTACCCCTCCGACCGCCGCTTCTGGACCTACATGACCTACACAAAAACCTCTCGTAGCTCCTGAGAACCTACCATCAGTAATAAGAGCAACTTTTTCCCCCATTCCTTGCCCATATATAGCAGCTGTTGTAGACAACATTTCTCTCATACCAGGACCACCTTTAGGTCCTTCATATCTTATTACAAAAACGTCATTTTCTTTATAATTTCTCTCATTAACTGCCTTGTAAGCATCTTCCTCACAATCAAAAACTATCGCAGGCCCTACATGTCTACTTCTTTCCATTCCTGCAACTTTAACTATTGCTCCCTCCTCAGCCAGATTGCCTCTGAGACCCACTACACCTCCAGTTGGAGTAATAGCATCATGAACTTTATAAATAACATCTTGACCCTCAGGAAATGATATATCTTTTAAATTATCTTCAATGGTTTTTCCTGTGACCGTCATACAATCTCCATGTATAAAACCTGCATCATATAAAACTTTTAAGATAACTTGTACACCTCCTGCTTCATATAAATCCTTTGCAACATATTTACCTCCTGGTTTTAAATCAGCAATATATGGGGTAGATTTAAATATTTCTGCAACTGCAAATAAATCAAAATCTATACCTGCTTCATTTGCCATAGCTGGAAGATGTAATGCAGCATTTGTTGAACCACCTGAAGCAGCAACCACTCTTGCTGCATTTTCAAATGATTTCAATGTAACAATGTCTCGAGGTCTTAAATTTAATTTAATTAGTTCCATAACTTGTTTTCCTGCTGCTAATGCATATTCATCTCTAGACTCATAAGGTGCAGGAGCTCCCGTACTATTAGGTAAAGCTAAACCAATAGCTTCACTAACACATGCCATAGTATTAGCAGTAAATTGTCCACCACAAGAACCAGCTGAAGGACAAGCCGCCCTTTCAATTAAATCCAATTCTTCAGCATCTATAATTCCTGCATCATTTTGACCTACTGCTTCATATACGTCTTGAACTGTAAGATCTTTTCCCTTATGAGATCCGGGCATAATTGATCCTCCATAAATAAATACACTTGGAATATTTAGTCTTAACATGGACATCATAACGCCTGGTAAAGACTTATCACAACCTGCAACACCAACCAAACCATCATAACAATGTCCTCTAACAGAAAGTTCTATTGTATCAGCAATTGCCTCTCTACTAGCCAATGACGCTTTCATTCCTTGATGTCCCATGGCTAAGCCATCTGTAACAGTAATTGTTGTAAATTCTCTTGGAGTACCTTTCTCTAAGGAAACACCCTTTTTAACTGATTGCGCCTGTCGTCTTAAGGTAATATTACAGGGAGCAGACTCATTCCATGTTGTGGCAACTCCAATAAATGGTTGATGAATTTGTTCTGTTGTTAAATCCATTGCATAATAAAAAGACCTATGCGGAGCTCTTCCTGGCCCTTCCGTCACATGTCTACTTGGCAAGTTTTCTTTATTAATTTTTTTCAATTTAAATCTCCCAATTCATTAAATTTAATGCTATTTTGAAATTTTTTCCAAAGCCATATTAATTTTCTCAACAGAGCCTACTAATCTTAACTTCCTATCTTTTTGCTCATTTATAATCTCTTCAGGCGCACGTTTTAAAAAATCTTTATTATTTAATTTTTTATCTATTATAAATATATCATTTTTTAATTTTGTTAAATCAATATTTAAACGGTCATATTCTTTATCAATATCAATTAAACCCTTAAGAGGTATATAAAATGTCGCATTATCTACTAAAATTTGTGCAACATCGTTTTCTTCATTAGCTATCTGCTTTATTTCCCCAACTTTAGCTATATCCTTAATCACATATTCATTATTGCTAATATAATTAATTTTTAAAGAGTCTAACTCAATAAAATTTAAATTTATCAAAGATTTAAACTCAATATTTAATATATTTCTTAATGATCTAATTTCAGATATTAGTTTAATTATCCAATTTACTTCAACTAAATTTTCTTTGGATACTCTTAAATCTACATCATCTTTAGACCATTTCTCTAATGCTAAAACTGAACCAAATTTATGTTTTTTAGAATACAAATATTCTGTACTAAATGGAACTAAAGGGTGTAATAAAATTAATATTTTTTTAAATACATAAGCAGCAACATTTTTAACTTCTTCACTATCTTTTTTATTAATAATAATTTTTACAAACTCTATATACCAGTCACAATAATAATGCCAAACAAACTGATATAAATTGTTAGCTGCTTCATTAAACCTATACGAAGTTATATCCTTATAAACTTTATCAGTAAAATCATCTAATAAATTTAATATCCAATGATTTACAGACAATTTTACATTAGAAAAATCAAAATTGTCATCTAATTTACAACGATTTATTTCTAAAAACCTAGAAACATTATTAATCTTAGTTAAAAAATTACGATACCCTACTATTCTATCTTCTGATAATTTAATGTCCCTCCCTTGTGTAGCGAGAGCAGCAAGTGTAAATCTTATAGAATCTGTTCCATATTTACCCATTAACTTCAAAGGATCTACTGCATTACCTTTAGATTTAGACATTTTATCCCCTTTTGAATCCCTAACTAAAGCATGTACATAAACTTCCTTAAATGGAGATTTATTCATAAAATGAATTCCTAACATCATCATTCTAGCAACCCAAAAGAAAATTATATCAAAACCAGTAACCAAAATATCACCAGGATAATGATTTAATAAATAATTATTCTTTTTTGGCCAATCTAATGTCGAAAAAGGCCATAATCCAGATGAGAACCAAGTATCTAAAACATCTTCATCTTGTTTCAGTTCTACCTCTTTTTCATATTTAGCTTTTGCTTTAATAATGGCTTCTTCATATGTCTTAGCTACAAAAATATCTCCTTTTTCAGAATACCATGCTGGAATTCTATGTCCCCACCACAATTGTCTTGATATACACCATGGCTCAATATTATTCATCCAATCAAAAAAAGTATTTTCCCAAGACTTGGGAATAAAAACAGTTTCCCCAGTTTTTACAGCGTCTATGGCAGGACCAGCTAATTTTTTTGCATCCACAAACCATTGGTCAGTTAAATAAGGCTCTATTACAGTGTCTGACCTGTCTCCATAAGGAACCACATGAATCGTCTCTTCAATTTTATCTATCAATCCCAAGCTATCCATATCATTTATAACTTTTTGCCTAGCGTTAAAAATAGATAAATTTCTATATTCTTTTGGAACATTATTATTTAACTTACCTTCAGCCGTCAGTATATTTAAAACCTCTAAATTGTTTCTTTTTCCTACCAAAAAATCATTAAAATCATGAGCAGGAGTTATTTTTACTGCACCAGTACCTTTATCTGGATCTGCATAATCATCTGCTATAATATCAATTTCTTTATTAACTATAGGTAAAAGCACTTTTTTACCTATCAATTTTTTATACCTAGTATCTTCAGGATGCACAGCAACAGCAGTATCCCCAAGCATAGTTTCTGGTCTTGTAGTAGCTATAATTAAATACGCTTTTGAGTTAACAACTGGGTATTTAAAGTGCCAATAATGACCCTTAACTTCTTTTTGAATAACTTCTAAATCAGATATTGCTGTTTGAAGCTTAGTATCCCAATTAACTAAACGCTTATCTCTATATATCAAACCTTCTTCATATAATGTAATAAATACCTCTTTCACGGCTTCAGATAAGCCTTGATCTAGAGTAAACCTCTCTCTATTCCAATCTGCAGAGGCTCCTAACCTTCTTAACTGATTTAATATATTTCCGCCAGATTGTTCTTTCCATTCCCATACCTTAGCTAAAAAATTTTCTCTACCAATTTCTCTCCTACCCAATTCTCCATCAGAAACCATCTTCCTTTCTACTAACATTTGTGTAGCTATTCCTGCGTGATCAGTTCCTGGTTGCCATAATACATTTTTATTATTCAATCTCCAAAATCGACTTAATATATCTTGTAAAGTCATGTTAAGTGCGTGACCAATATGGAGACTTCCTGTTACATTAGGAGGTGGCATCATTATAGTAAAAGGTTCTTTTTCTGATTTACTACTTACAGAATTAATATTATTTTTATCCCAAATTTTATTAGAATAATTTTCAATTTCTGTATAGTGATTATTACTAGAACTATTTTTATTACTCTTATAAGACATATTTATTTATACCCCATAAAATTAAAATTTATAAAAACTAATAGTTCTTATTGTTTAATGATTTTATTGTATCTCTTGTATAGTCTTTTGCAATCGATGAGAAATTTTTTTCAAACCATTTTTCAATATCTACACGTATTAAGTTTTTAATGTTTTTCTTGTAAATTAATTTCTCTTCTTCAGAATTTCTTGTATTTGAAGATTCAGTATATACTTCCGTTAATAATAATACATCGGCTTCTTTTTTTTTAGATTTATTTATTTTTTTTCTAGTTACAGTCTTTTTACCAGTATCTTTTTTATCTGTTTTTAAAATAGCTTTTCTTACGTCTGCTAGTGCTTTATCTACTTCTTTAACATTTTTATTTTTTGATTTATTCATTAATTTTTATTGAATTGCTATTTAAGTAAATCTAATAAAGATTTATTATTATTTGAACCACCTTTAATACTATTATAATAATCTAAATTATTATAAAAATTTTCTACCGGTAAATTTAAACTTCTAGCAGTCATCTTTCCAGATAAAGCTAACCATTCATAATTAGCAATATATAATTCAGTATTTACTTTAATTAAATTAGCTCTTGCTCTAAACAATTCATTTTCTGCATCTAGAACATCTATTACTGTTCTAGCTCCAACATTTTCTTCCTGAATAACACCTTCTAAAGCCACCTCATTTGCATGAATAGACGCTTTAAAAGCTGTCATTTGTGATTTTAAGCTTTCAATTGTATTCCATATTATCATAGCTTGTTCTGCCGTAATTCTAATTGAATTATCTATTTCAGTTCTGCTCTTAATAAGCTTTTGGTTATATTTTCTAATTAAGGATTCTTCTTCTCCACCTTTGTATAATGGCCATGATAAATTAGCTGATATATCAAAATATCTTTGTTCTTCAAAAAAGGTATTAGGATCCCAAGCTTGGTTTGCGCTAGCTTCTAAATCTACAGAAGGTTTCATTTCCTTTAATGCTAAATCCAACTCTTGTTGTGCTAAAAACCTAGCATTATTAGCTAATATAATATTCGGATTAGATTTAGAAATATTATTCATAAAAACTTCTAAACTTTCAGGTAAAATTGGCAAATTTTCAGGATAAAAAACTTTTTCAGATTCTATTCCAATATCCGAAAAAAATGAAGCCTTAGCGATATCTAAATCTGCCTTTGCTTTTACTAAATTAGCATTAGCATCAGAAAACCTAGCTTCTGCCTGAGACACATCAGTAACCGTTAAATCTCCTACTTCATATCTGTCTCTTGTCGCCTCAAGTTGCCTTTTTATAACCTCATTATTTTTTATTGCTATGTCTAATAAAGAAAATTCTTCAATTAAATTAAAATATGATTTAGCCGCATTTAGTAAAACTTCATTTTCAATTAACAGTAATCTTGACTGAGATAATTTAAACTTTGCATCTGCAATTTTAACACTTTGTGCTGTCTTACCTCCATCATATAGCTTTTTGGAAACTACCAAACCCATTGAAATCGGCACATTATTTTTAGTATTAGATGACGCAGATTTAACCTTAGTAGTAACCAATCTTTTTCCGAGAGAACCATCTAAATATACTTTTGGCTCCCAACCTGAAAGAGCATCTGCAACCTCTTCAGTTACCACTTTTCCTTCTATTCTTTCAGAAAATAATAAAGGATGATTAGAATAAGCATTTGCTAAAGCAACCTCAAAACTTTGAGCATATAATTTACTTGTGCTTAATACTAAAATAAAAAACACAATTTTTATAATGTTTAAAAATTTTACAAAATTTTTAATAAAATACATATTCATATTACTACTTTCCTAAATTAGACTAAAATTCAAAGTTCTCTTGCTTTTCAAAACCTGGAACTTCAGGAATATTACCTTCAAAAATAACTGAACTATTAATTATACTCCTATTTTTACTAAACACAAATGCTTTACCATAAGAATTATCACTAGAATTCTTTACACCACACAAAAGTTTACCATTTTCCGCTAACTGGTCAAATAAACAATCAGGTACACATGAGACAGATCCAAAAATAAATATTTTGTCATAAGGTGCACTTTTTAAATGTCCTTTATTGTGATCTCCATTAATAATTATTGCACTATCTAATCCAATTTGAGTAATAATTTTATTGGCTTTCTCTCGTAACGCAATATCAGATTCAATTCCCACCACAATAGAAGCTAATGACTCTAAAATAGCTGTTGTATACCCACATCCAGCTCCTATTTCAAGAATTACATCATCCTTTGAAAAATTAACAGAATCAATCATTTTTGCTATAGTTACATTAGATAAAAGCCATCTTCCTTTTTTCACTTCTATATTTCCATCATGATATGAAATAGATTTTTTTTCATCATCTAAAAAAAGCTCTTTAGGAATAGAATCAAATATTTGCAACAACTTATCATCATTAATTCCTGAAGGCTTTAATTGATTATTGATCATATTTTTTTTCATGATTTCTAATGACACAACCAATTACAATTACTCCCTAAATATTAAGTCTATTTACATATATGAAATACAAAAGAATGTTAAGGTATTTTTATACTCAAATAATTATACTTTGAATGGTTTAAACATTATTAATAACTGAGGTAAAAGGATTAAAGAAGAAATAAGTGCTATTATCATTGCCATACTAGTTAGCAAACCAAAATAAATACTTGGAATAAAACTAGAAAAAACCAATATAGAAAAACCTACTATTATAGTTACAGAAGTATAATACATTGCAAAACCAATACTTTCATGAGTTCTCTGCATTGATTCTAAATAATTATTATCTTTAAACAACTCGGTCTTAAAGCGATAAATATAGTGTATTGTATTATCGACAGCTATACCCATGCTTATAGCAGCTATAGTAATAGTCATTAAGTCTAAACGAATATTAAACCAACCCATAAAACCCAGAACAAAAGTGATAGATATAATATTAGGAAATAATGCTATTAAAGAAATCATAAAAGACCGAAATAAAATGAGAAACATAAAAAATAATAATACTACAACAGTGCCTAATGTTAAAATTTGTGACTTAAATAAACTTTGTAACATATTGTTATACAAAATAAGGACATTACTTAAATGTACTTTTTCTGATGGAAGCCCCGCGACATCAGGAATTTCTTTTATTAATTTTTCAATTAAATCATTCCTTCTTAAATCAGGAAGAGAATCAATAACACGAGTAACTATTCTAGCTTGATCATTTTCAATTGAGATGTATGGAGAAACAATTATATTCTTATACTCTTCTGACAATTCTGAATATATAAGAGCTAATTGAATAATGTCTAAGTCATTACCATTATTTAAAACTTTACCCACTTTTAACAATGTCGCAAAAGATGTAACCTTACCTATTTCATCAATATCATCTAAATAATCATGAACCCTATTTATAATATTCATCTTATATTTAGTAAAAAATAATTTAGATTTATCTACATGAATCTCTTCCTCATTTAAAAAATCAAATTCATCATCAGAAAATTCACCATCAGAAAATTCATTATTAGAAAATTCACCCTCTAAATTATCAATATCTAAATCTAAAGTAATATCTAATAATGTTGTCCCTCCTAATTGTTCATCTATAACTTTCATGCCTTTATATATTTCAGTATTTTTCTTAAAATAATCAATAAAACTATTTTCAACCTCTAAATAAGAAATACCTAATATTGATAAAAGTAATATTATACCAGAAATCCAAATAATTTTTTTTCCAATCACTTTAGAAAGTTTTGAAAAAAGTAATGGCAAAGGAAATATTTGTTCAAAAGTATAATTAGGCTTCACTTTATTTAAATTAACTTGTAACAAAGGAAACAATAAAAATGATAAAATTAATGAAATTGTTATACCTATACTCATCATCCATCCAAAATTTATTACAGGTAAGAGTCCGGAAAATACTAAAGATGAAAAACCCGCTATAGTAGTTAATACTGTAAAAAAACATGGCTTAATCATTGTTGACACTGCCTCTATTAACAATTTTTGTTGTGAGTAATCTGGATTTTTAACGTATAACTCTCTATATTTAACTGTTAAATGAACAATTATTGCCATTGTAAAAATTAATTGCAAAGAAATAAAATTTGAAGAAATTACAGTTATCTTCCAACCACAAAAAGATAATAAACCCGCAGTAATTATAACTGAACACAAACAAGTTATCATAGGGATTAATATCCACCTAACTTGTCTAAAAATAATTGAAAGTGCTATTATGAGAAAAATAAATATAGAAACACCAAAGACTTTAAGGTCACTTTTTACAAAATTTATGACATCATTTGAAATCATAGATAAACCACCAAGAAATATTTTTTCCTCTTCATTATAAAAAGAAATAATTTTTCTTATTTCATTTATAGTTAATTCATTCTTTTTTATAGAGATTTTTCTTAAGTAATTATATTGAACGTTTACAATATTAAGCCTATCTTTTTCAGATTCTACTAATAAATTATTTTTTAATTTTTCTTTTAATTCTTTTCGTTCATTTACTAAACTATTGAGCTGAATATCTTCTTTCATATTAATTATTAGCGCTGTAGTTTTAAAATCACTGCTTACCAAGTTATTCCTATAAATAGGACTTGATAAAAACTCTTCTTTAACAAGTTCTAAATCAATATTTTCACTCTGCATTGTAGGAACATCTTCTAACAATTCTACTATTGGCTTAGGTGGGCTTTGAAGTAGCGGAACATTTAAAATACTTATAACTGAGCTTACCTCATCTAATTTTATTAAGTTTTCAGAAATCAACTTAATATTATTTAAAGTATTTTTAGAAAACAAATCAGCCTTTGGCGTATAAGCCAGTATTAAAAAATCAGGAGAATAATATCTTTTATTTATTAACTGAGTATAAGCTAAATCTTTATCACCTTCTAAAATCAAAGTATCTGTAGAAGCATCTATAACTATATTTCTAATTTGAAAAGCGAATATAATTACTATAGCTGTAATAAATAAAAGAAGTAATTTTGAGTTATTAAATATATACTTGCTATATAAATTTTTAAAATCCAAACCACCCTCTTAAAAATAAATCTATAATATTTATTAACTTTAAATATAGTAACTAAATAATAATATTTTACCTAATAATTATAATAGAGTATATCTTTGTAAATTTAATTTTTAAAAATAAATAATTATTTTTCTTTAATTTATTAAATTGTTATTTTATATATTTATTTTTATTGGCCCGGTGTCAGAGTGGTTATGTAGAGGACTGCAAATCCCCGTACGGCGGTTCGATTCCGTCCCGGGCCTCCATTTAAGACAATAAACGATTACAGCGTCTTAGTGGACAATTAGTGGACAATATGAACAAATATATTATAGTAGTTAGGTGAATATGTAACTATATTAGAAATAAAAAATGATAGCAGATAAAGCCTTAAAGATTTTAAAAATTAATAAACTTAGATTAACTAAACAAAGAATATCATTAGTATCAAATATTTTTAAGTTTGGTAATAGACATATTAATGCGGACAGTCTTCATAATGAAATGACCGATAATGGTGTAAAAGTTTCTTTAGCAACTGTTTATAATACATTACATGATTTGACAAAAGTAGGTTTATTGAGACACGTCAAAGTAAATTCTAATCAAAATTATTTTGATACTAATATTGATGCTCATCACCATTTTTATGATGAGAGCAATAATTCTTTAATAGATATTTCCAAAGAAAAAATTAATATTAAAGATATTCCCTTACCTCCAGAAAATAAAAAAATTTCTGAAGTAGAAGTAATTATTTCAATAAAAAATAAATAAATATTTTTTTGTTTAGAATCGTTCTAAACTACTTGACAGTGTTTTTATTTGCTCATATTGTTTCTTGAAGGTAATAAATTAACTAAGGAGGTAATATGTCTTTATCTGATTCTAAAACATTAGAAAACTTAAAAGCTGCTTTCGCAGGAGAATCTCAAGCCAATCGTCGTTATTTATATTTTGCGTCAAAAGCAGATGTGGAAGGCTATAATGATGCCTCATCTGTATTTAGATCAACTGCTGAAGGTGAAACAGGTCATGCATTTGGTCATTTAGAATTTATGGCTGATGTTGGAGATCCAGCAACTGGAGAGCCAATTGGAGATACTGCGTCTAATTTAAAATCAGCTATCGCGGGAGAAACTCATGAATATACTGATATGTATCCTGGAATGGCAAAAACTGCAAGAGAAGAAGGTTATGATGAAATTGCAGATTGGTTCGAGACTTTAGCAAAAGCTGAAAAAAGCCATGCTGGAAGATTCCAAAAAGCTTTAGAAAATCTTAACGATTAATAATTTACATAGACACCTATATAATTTACATGGGTGTTTATGTTTTATAAATTGGAAGTTTAATAAATGAGTAACTCTAATGAGGGTGGTCTTAGAGCTCCAGAGCGAGCCGTTATATCATGGGAAGAAGATGATTATTGGGATTTAAATAAATTAGACGAAGAGACTAGACGACAATTTGACGTTTGTCATGGCTGTAGAAGATGCTTTAATCTTTGTGATAGCTTTCCTAAGTTATTTGATTTAATTGATGAAAGCGAAACCTATGAATTAGATTCTGTAAACAGTAATGATTTTAAGCCTATAATTGATGCTTGTACTTTATGTGATATGTGCTTTATGGTTACTTGTCCTTATGTTCCTCCACATGAGTTTGCAATTGATATACCAAAACTTATGTTAAGGCATCGTGCGATTAATTTTGAAGAAGGGAAAGTTAACTTTAAAGATAAAGCAATTGCAGAAATTGATAGAAATGGAAAATTAGGTACAAAAGTAAAAGCTTTTGCTAATGCAATTACTTCCTTAAAAAACAAGCCATCCAGATATATTTTAGAGAAAACATTAAATATAGATAGAAAAGCTAAATTGCCTAAGTTTTCTACTGGCTTTAAATCAGAAATGACTGTAAATCAAAATGCTCCTAGTTTTGGAAAAGAGGTCATTTTGTTTTCCTCTTGCTATGGCACCTACCATAATTCAGAAATAATTGAAGCAACTTATAATGTACTAAAACATAATGGCATAGAGGTTTCCTTATATTATGAGGGATGTTGCGGTATGCCGCAACTAGAGCAAGGAAATATTAAAAGAGTAGCTAAACAAGCTAAAAATATTGCTAAAGATTTAATTAAGTATATAGAAGAAGGAAAAACTATAATTGCTCCTATTCCAAGTTGTGCACTTATGCTTAAGTCTGAGTGGCCATTAATATTACAGTCAGACAAAAACGTAATTAAGTTAGCTGAATCTACCCAGGATATTGATGAATATATAATTAACTTAGAGAAAAAAAATAACTTAGTAGAAGGTTTGCAAGCTCTAGAAGGAGACAGTATAACTGTTCACTTGTCTTGTCATAGCAGAGCTCAAAATATAGGACAAAAATCAGCCCAAATGCTAAAGCTTATTCCTAATTCAACCATTAATGTAGTGGATAGATGCTCTGGTCATGGAGGTTCTTGGGGCGTAAAAAAAGATAATTTTCATACAGCTTTAAAAATTGGAAAAATTCCTACTAAAAATTCAATGAAATTTGATGCTAATTATTTTGCATCTACATGTCCATTAGCCGGTGAACATATAAAGCAAATTTCTGAGAAAGAAGAAAATAAAGATTTAAATAGTCTAGATAAAGCCTATCACCCTATAGAATTGTTAGCACTTTCATATGGCTTAAAGTAACGGATAAATAAATGAATAATAGAGAAATTAAAATAAATGAGATTATTCCAAATGAAGAGTATGGAAAACATAGAAAAAATAGAAGAAAAGAAATGATTATTTTTAAAAAAAATAGACGATTGGATATAGGGCCAGTTGTAAGCTTATATTTTGAAAGTAGATCAACTATGTTGTATCAAATACAAGAAATGGCATTTGTAGAACAAATTTCAAATAAAGAATTACAGATTGAATTGGATTCTTATAATCCTTTAGTTCCAAATGGAAAAGAATTAATTGCCACAATGATGATTGAAATAGATGATCCTTTAAGACGTAAGAATTTTTTATCTCGTTTAGCTGGTATAGAAGAAAAAGTAAAAATTACAATTGCTGATAGTATATTGTTTGCTGAAGCAGAAAAAGACATAGACAGAACTACTGCAGATGGAAAAACCAGCGCTGTTCATTTTTTGCATTTTAAATTTACTAATGAACTCATAGAAAAATTTAAAAATTATAAAAATTTAATTCAAATAGGTATAGAGCATGATTCATATGGGCATTTAACTATAGTTTCTGATGAAATTAGAAAATCATTAGTAGAAGAATTTAATGAGTTTCAGATGCAATAGTGCACCATATATTTTTTTCTTAAGATATAACAATGGTAAGAAATATAATTTAGATTTTGTTTTAAATGAATATTATAATGATTTATAGGCATAGAACGTATTCTTGCAGACCTTAAAATAGGAAAAAACAATGAGAACAATTTTATTAGTCTTATGGGCTTGCACTAATAACTTTTAACTTTGATCTTACTAAAAGGATAAATAATGAATAGAGAGCCATGTATAGTAGGAGTTGCAGATTTTCCTATTGAAAATAAAGGGAGAGCTAAAAAAGGATATTCGGAATTATCTATACAAAAGTATTGTGCTGAAAAGGCACTTTCTCAATCAGGCTTAAAGATGTCTGATGTAGACGGAATTGCTGTTGCTGGTATATGGGGATTACCTGGTCCTGGTTTAATGCAACCGAATGTAATGGTTGAATATTTAGGAATCAAATATCCAAGTTGGATAGAAGGAACTAATATTGGAGGTTCTACTTTTTTATTACATGTTAATCATGCCTATCAGGCAATAAGTTCAGGACTTTGTGATACAGTTTTAATTTTATATGGCAGTCTTCAAAAAACAAATATGTCTAGAAATTTAGGTGATAGGCCAGCTTCACTTAGCACACAATTTGAAGTAGTAAGTGGTTTGCCATTACCTGTAGGTGCTTATGCTCTTGCGGCTCAAAGACATATGCATACATATGGAAGTACAAGAGAAACTCTTGCAGAAATAGCTGTTTCAACTAGAGCATGGGCAAGTATGAATGAAAATGCATCTTTTAAAGACGTTCTAACAATAGATGATGTCTTAGCTACAAAACCTATAGCTACCCCATTACATAGATCTGACTGTTGTTTAGTAACTGATGGCGGAGGCGCAATAGTTATTACTACACATGAAAAAACTAAAGATCTAAAGACAAAACCCATATTTATTAGAGGTTTTGGAGAATGTAATAGCCACTCTAGTATTAATTATATGCCAAATATGGAAAAATTGGAAATTGCCGAACATTCAAGCAAAAAAGCTTTTAAAAATGCAAAACTAATCCCTAAAGATGTTGATTTAGCTATGATTTATGATTCTTTTACTATTACAGTACTACTTACATTAGAAGCAATAGGTTTTTGCGAGTATGGAGAAGGAAAAGATTTTTTAAAAAATCAAAGAACTGCACCGAATGGAGACTTTCCATTAAATACAAACGGAGGAGGGTTAAGTTATTGCCACCCAGGCATGTACGGAATTTTTACAATAATAGAGTCAGTTAAACAACTATGGGGAATATGCGGTAAACGACAAATTATTAACCCAAAAACAGCTTTATGTCATGGTACTGGAGGAGTTCTTTCTAGCTCTACCACTTTAATATTATCAAATGAGAAAGAATAAAATGGAATATGCTAAGCCTAAACCTATAATTGATGACGACTCAAGAAATTACTGGGAATCAGCAAAAAATAATAAACTAGTTATTCAATATTCAAAAAATAGTGATGAGTACTTTTTATACTCAAAACAATTAATAAATAATATTGACGATAGTGAAATTGAATGGAAAGAAGTTAGTGGAAAAGGAACAATATACTCTTATAGCATAATACACGTCCCTGCTGAGCCATCATTTAAAGAAGATACACCTTACGTAGTTGCTTCCATTCAACTCAAGGAAGGAGCAAGAATTATTTCCAATATTGTTAATTCAGATTTATCTAAAATTGCAATAGGAATAAAAGTAAAAGTTGTCTTTGTAAAACAAACTGAAGAATTAACTATTCCAAAATTTGAAATTTATGAATAAAAATTATTAATATTTAATCGAACTCAAACGTTTTAATAAAATGTAATATTTTATTTTTTTCAAACATATAATTATCAATATCCTTAATAATAGGTTCATATAACATAATAATTATTTTTTGCTCATCCAAAATTTGTGAATTTAATTGATCTATTTTTATATCAATTGCAAATAACCTTTTTTTAATATCTATATACTTATTTTCTACAAAATTGATATCATCACTACTTAAATATCTTTTATTAAATTTAGACTCCTTCAAAACTTTATATTTTAGATAATTTGTATAAAATACTGCATACTTTGCTAAAATACTATTACTCGATAATTTTAATAGGGTTTTTTCTGAATCAATGGCTTCAATATTTTGTTTATTTTTCTGATAAACACTCTTATCCAAATAAACTTTATTAAAATATTGAGATGCCAATTCTAAATCTTGCTCTCGTCCAAAACCTTTCATATACATTATTCCAATGTTATGCATAGCATTTTTATTATCCATTCTTTCAGCTTTTAGAAACAATTCCATAGACTTTTTATAATTAATTTCTACCCCTAAACCTCTCAAATATAAAATACCTAATAAATTAAGACATCTGTCATCATCATTATTTTTACATTCAACCTTTACTTTATTCCAATCTTTATCTTTATAGGCTAATATAGCAGATTCATAATTAGCAAAGGTAAAGCTATTATATAAAAAAAAATTAAATAGCATTACAATCATATAATAATAATTTTTCATCCTAGACCATAATTTTCTTAATCAATACTTGATTAAGCATAAAAGAAGTTTATATATTGTATTAAACGGTATATTAATAATTATGAGGTAACACAATGCAAAACTTAATAAAATTTCTGTTTATTTTTTTTATTTACTTATTATCCATGAATTTAAGTTTTGCACAAGATGCAGACAATACAAACATTGTTGATGTAAGACAAGCTGCTATGCAAGCTATGTGGGCTAGACTAGATAGACTTTCTACATTAATTGCCCAACCCGGAGATATAGTAACATCATCAGACGGAAGCACAATTGTCATTGGAGACCAAAATAATACAAAACCTACTGAATACTATGCTTTAGTTCATGGAAGAGAAGCTAAACAGGATGCGTTAGAAATTTCTAATTTACTTTCACAAGTAGAGAATTTTTGGAAAGACAACACTAGTATATACCATGTAAAATACACTAATGCAGAAACTTTAATATGGTTAATTCCTGAAGCATTTAAAAGGTATTATACCGATGCTGTGATAGCTTCTGAAAATTTAAACAAATCATTTGTTTCTGAAGAAACCACAAAAATTCAAAGATCTGTATGTATGCTAGCTTTATCTTGTGGAAGATGTCATGGAGGGTTTAGAAAAGTTAGATTTGACAACTTACGTAAAGAAGGTAGAGGTTGGACAGGCAACTATGAATCATGCTGGATTTATAGAAATGAAATAACTGTTGATGCAAGTTCTATTAGAAATTAATTACCCACTCTAAAAGTCATAACACAACTATTAATAATATTTAGCACCTTATCGTAGTGCTCTTTTTTTTCTAAACTTTGAACTAATTTAGCTCCTTTTTCGCTCATTTCTTTTGTCATACTATTATGATTTATACTAGTTATCTTTTTAAAATAGTGATGCATAATATCTTTAGATTTTAATTTAAGATTCTGATCATAATTATTATTTTTAATTGTCATTAGAATTCCTATACATTTTGCTATCTCAGCTTCATGAGCTGCCGATTCTATAGAAAAAGAATTATTTGTACCTATAAAAAATAAAAATAATAAAATTAAAAATTGATTTCTTCTAACCAATCTGAAATGCCCTTCCCTATTAAATCTGGAGAATCTTCTTGAATAAAATGACTACCCGGAACGGTAATTTCTTTTTGATTAGCCCAAGATCTACAAAATTCTCTTTGTTCTCCAACTAAAATAGCTCCAGGATCAGCATTAACAAAAAGTTTAGGAATATCATTATTAGAAAAAAATTCTGAATAATTTTTAACAATTTCTGTAACATCTTTAGGTTCACCATCAATAGGTATTTGATTTGGCCAATCTAAAGTAGGTCTTCTATGTTTAGAATTTATAAAAGGACGTTTATAAACTAGCATTTCCTCATCCGTTAACCCTCTTAAAACTGAGCCCGGAAGAACTTTCTCAACAAATATATTATTTTCAATAACCATTTTTTCTCCTGCATTGGACCGAAAACCTTGAAAAAGAGGAGCAGAAGATTTTGGCCATTCATCCCAACTTATAGGACGTACTATTCCTTCCATATAAACTATACCTGCAACTCTCTCAATGTTTCTCATTGACCAATCAAAACCTAATGCAGAACCCCAATCATGAATAACTAAAATTACCTTATTACCTATATTCAAAATATCTAATAATTCATTTAACCATTTTCTGTGTTCAACAAATGTATAAGTGCCAGGAGAATTAGAATCTAATTTATCGGAATCCCCCATACCTATTAAATCTGGAGCTATACATCGTCCTTTTTCTTTCATATATGGCATAATATTTCTCCATAAATAAGATGATGTAGGATTTCCATGCAAAAAAAGTATTGTTTCCCCTTCACCCATCTCTACATAAGACATATTTTTATTAAATACAGAGACCTTACTTTTATTATGTTCTTTATAATTCATAATTTCTCCTTTTCTTTATTTAATCGGCAACAAAATTAGGTTTTCTTTTTTCTATAAAAGCTTTAACTCCTTCTTTACCATCTTTACTTTGAGCTCTAATATTTAAAAATCTAGCTTCTTGTTCTAAGTGACTTTCAAGACTTGAAGAAAAAGTTTCTGCCAATAAAGATTTAACTGCTCCATATGCTTTTGTAGCTCCATTAGCTAAAGTCGTAGCCATGTCTAATGCTGTTTTATTTAATTGATCATGTTTGACTACTTCATCTATCATTCCCATATTTAATGCCTCATCAGGTAAAAACCTACGATTTGTAATCATTAATTCTTTAGTTTTTTTCATACCTATTAGTCTTGGAAGAATATAAGTCATAGAACCATCTGGTGACAAGCCGGCAGCAGTATACGCACATGAAAACTTAGCTTGGTCAGAAGAAATAACAATATCTCCTGAAATTGCCAAACTCAAGCCACCTCCTGCAGCAGTACCATTTATAGCCGTAATTATTGGTTTTTCCATCCTATGCATTAACGTTATTGCCTGATGAAAATAAGCTGTCATATCAGTAACTAAAGGTCCTAAATTATCAGCATTCTTTTTAAATAGGCTTAAATCACCACCAGCACTAAACATAGTCCCGTTTCCAGTAAATATTACTGATCTTATACTAGAATCATGGTGGCAATCCTTAAATGCATCATATAAATCTTTTACTAAATTTAAATCTATAGCGTTATTGAATTCTGGCCTATTTAAAGTAACAGTAGCCACTTTATCTTCTTTGGTTAAAATAACCATTTTCTCAGACATGACATATCTCCTATTTATTACTTATCATTCAATATAAAGCTCAAATATATATAATATTAATTTAAATTAAAACTATATAAATTAATACTTTTAAAATCATAGATTTTCTAACTCAATTATTTTATATTATAGAATGGAAATTTTTAATTTAAAAAAAATACATAAACAAATTTGGAACAATTTATCTATAGGCATAGAAAATTCTACATCAGCCTTTCATTACCCTAATGTTTGCACAATAAATAATCAAGGATACCCAAGTGTTAGAACAGTAGTGCTTAGAAAAATTGATAAAATAAATTATAAATTATTTTTCAATACTGATATTAGGTCTCAAAAATGGAAAGAAATACAAAATAGTTCCTTAATTACTGTTCATTTTTATGACAATAAATTAAAAACTCAATTAAGAATTTATGGAAAGCCTAAACTTCATTATAATAATAGTGAATGGAATGAAGCATGGAAAAATACAAAAAATATGAGTCGCGAATGTTACTCTTCTCCTTATGCTCCAAGCACATTTATTGATAAACCACAAATAATTGATGACACCTTTTCCCAATTAAATAAAAAGAAATTAGACAAATATAAAGTTAATTTTGGAAGAATAGAAATAAAAATTAAACATATTGATTGGTTATATCTAAGACATTCTGGACATAGAAGAGCAAAATTTATTTATGAAGAAAATAAAACTACTATGAAATGGTTAGCGCCATGAATATATACACTACTAAAGTATTAATTTTTCTTCTTTTTATAATGATTACCCCATTTATTGCCTATGCAAAAGATAAAGTAATAGTAAAAACAGTTCATCCTCCAAAATGTTCTTTAATAAAGGAAACAAATTCACTTTTATGCCCTAGAATTTTAGAAATAGACGTTACAGTTAATGGAAAAGATAAACATCTTATAAGATGCACACTATTTAGTGAAGAAGAAGAAATATTAGCTTTTGGAGAAGGATTTATAAATAAACCTGGAGGAAAACTTTTTTTAACACTTAGAACTCGAAGCAGAATACATGGAATGACCTTAATAGCAGGTGCAAAATGTTCTTCAGACCAATATTAAATTTTCTTAATAAACTTTTGATAATACTGATGTTTATAACACTAATTAACACAATTTTATTAGCAAATGAAGAGCTTAAAGTAATAAAAGTTTTTCCTCCGAAATGCAGCGTTTTAAAAAATAATAATATTTTATTATGTCCAAGATTAATGGAAATAGAAATAGAATTTGATAATACTGAAAAACAATTAGTTAGTTGTATATTGTTAAGTGAAGAGGAGGAAATTCTAGCGTATGGCGAAAATTACATAACTCCACCTGGAGGAAAAATGTATTTAACTATAAGACAAATGAGAAGAAAAATTCATGAAATGAAATTAATTGCTTCAGCTAAATGCACCCTTAAATAATATTAAAATAGTTTATAGAGAATTCTCTACCATTTCACATATAAAATGCCCAACTAAAATATGCATTTCTTGTACATGATTAACGGGGGTAGTAGGAACATCCACTGAAATATTTGATATTTTTGCTAAAGAATTATCTTTAACTCCTGTCAAAGATATAGAATATATACCCATTTCATTTCCAGCCTTCACTGCTTCAATAATATTTGCACTTTCTCCACTTGTAGATATAGCAAATAAAATATCATTTTCTTTTGCAAGAGCTCTAACTTGACGCTCAAAAATTTTCTCATACCCCATATCATTACCTATAGCTGTAAGTACAGATGTATCGGCAGTTAAAGCAATAGCAGGAAGAGGTAATCTATTTCTTTTATATCTTCCTACAAATTCAGCAGCTAAATGTTGACTATCTGCAGCTGAGCCTCCATTACCAAAAAATAATATCTTCCCTCCTAATTTAAAACATGTATTAATTTGGTCTACTATCTTAAATAGTATTGTTTTATTATCTTTTAATTTAGTTAAGCAGTCTGAATATTCGGCTATATATTTTTCAAATGCATCTTCAATACTTTTTTTATCCATAAGCTTAGACACTTCCTATAAAATTAACTTATATTATATAACTTATAATTAAATAATGATACATGTATACATTATAAAAAGTGAAATTATAAGGTTTTAATATGAAGTTAGAGGTAATATATCCTAATCAAAAATTTTTTGCACATATTTCCAATGTAGATATTACCAAAATTTCTAATAAAGAATTTAACAAGATACAAAATATTATCGAGACCTATGGAGTAACTGTGATTAAAGATCAACCACTTAATGATGAGCAACAAATAAAATTTTCTAAAAAGTTTGGAAAATTAGAAACTCCTTTAAAAAAAGACATATTAAAAGGTATTGCTCCAGAAATAACGAGAATATCAAATGTTGGTCTTAATGATAAGAAACTTGAAATTAAACATGAAAAAATAATTTATGATAGAGGTAATAATTATTGGCATTCTGACTCTTCATTCAAACATATACCTGCCAAATTTTCCATACTAAGTGCAAGAGAAATACCAAAAGAAGGTGGAGGAACAGAGTTTATAGATGCAAGTCATGCATTAGAAACATGGCATCTTAATAACAATAAGTACAACTTAAAAAATATAAAAGAATGCCTTTGTAAACATTCATTAGTATACTCAAGAATGATAAATACTGGAGATATTTTTGACAAAAATTTTAAAGCAGAAATGCCATTTGTTAAGCAGCGCCTAATTAGAACTCATCCCTTTACTAAACGTAATGCTTTTTTTGCTGGGAGTCATTGTAGTCATATAATTGGATGGGATATAGAAGAAAGCAGAGAATTGATTAAGAATATTAATAAATGGATAATAAATGCAGGAGAAATAGCAAGTCATAAATGGAGTAATAATGAAATTGTTATTTGGGATAATAGAAGGGTTCAACATAGAGGAACTGGATTTAATGAAGCCAAATATAGAAGAATAATGCATAGAACAACTGTTGCAGGAGATATAGAAAGTTATAAAGAAGAAGTTATCTTAAATTAAATATTAATTTCCTCTACCACTATAAATATTTACATTTTGATCTGGTATCCATAAAAAAGCAGGAGTTTTTCCGCTCTGCCAAAAAACATCAATAGGTATGCCTCCTCTAGGATAAAAATACCCTCCAATTCTAATCCAAATAGGCTTTATTTCCTTTAATAATTTTTTTCCAATTGAAACAATAACATCTTCATGAAAAATTCCTACATTTCTATAACTTTGCATATATAATTTTAATGACTTAGATTCAACTATCCAATTTTTTGGAACATAATCAATATAAATTTTTGCAAAATCTGGCTGTCCTGTAACGGGACATAAAGAGGTAAATTCTGGAATACTAAATCTAATTACATACTTTTCTTTATTATGTGGATTATTAAGTTTTTCTAAAACAACCTTTTTGGGATCTTTACCAATAGAAACTTTATTACCTAATTGCTTTAAACCTTTATTCATTAATTTTGTTCCCTTCATAAACACAACCTTCACCTATTTGATCTCGATGCACTTCAACTTTTTTTAAACGAGGGAACTTAATGATTAACTTATCCCAAATAAAAACACACAAACCTTCAAGTGTAGGAGCAACCAAACCCTCTACATTATTTAATGTTTGATGATCTAATAATTGTTTTAAGTTATCACATTCCTTAGAAATTTTACCTAAATCAACAACCATATTATTATTTTTAGCTTTATGACCTTCAATCCAAATTCTTGAACGAAAAGAATGACCATGAATTCTTCCATAAGGATGACGCTTTGAATACCCATCTAAAACATGAGCAGCCTCAAAAGTAAAATCTCTATAAACTATCATTTCTTTATCTAATTCCTATAATTTTATGTGTTTGCAAAGATACTCTCCATTTTGGATTTTTACTACAATATTTTATAGTTAATTCAGTATTTAAATTTTGATCTTTATCATCCAATGGCTGTAGACTAAAATACTTAAAATCATATTTTTCATAATCATGTGGATTAATATTTTTTTGAGGGTAAACTAATTTAAGTTCATTCCCATTTGTTTGAAGTAATTTATTTCCAATCTTTGGACTTACACATATCCAATCAATATTTTCTGCTACTTTTAATGTACCATTTGTTTCAATAGCTATTTCGCAATTTTCTTTTTTTAATTCTGCTATGAGCATACTATCAACCTGAAGCATTGGTTCTCCTCCTGTTAATACTACAAAAGGAAATTCATCATTTGGCCAACTAGAGATTATCTTATATACAAGATCTTTTGCATTTTCATATTTTCTACCATTTTCTCCATCTATCCCAACAAAATCTGTATCACAAAAATTACACTTAGCTTTATATCTATCCTTTTCATTACCAGACCATAAATTACATCCAGAAAACCTACAAAAAACAGCTGGCCGTCCTGTATGCACTCCTTCGCCTTGGATTGTATAATATATTTCTTTTACTGAATAAGTCATTTTTCTATCCAATCATCATAGCCTTTACTTCTTAATATACAGGAAGGACAACTTCCACATCCAAAACCCCATCGATTTAATTTCGACCTATCTCCTAAATAACAGCTATGAGTATTATTTATAATTAATTCAATAAAATCATCTCCTCCTATTTCTTTTGCTAACTGCCATATTTCTTTCTTATTTAAATACATTAAAGGTGTATATATTTTTACTTTTTTATCCAAACCTAATGATAATGTTTTTTCCTGTGCATTAATTGTATCTTTTCTACAATCCGGATACCCAGAATAATCAGTTTGGCACATACCTCCCACCAAATTAAATATATTTCTTCGCCAACCAAGAGCGCTAGCCATAGTTAAAAACAATAAGTTCCTTCCAGGAACAAATGTATTTGGTAAACCACTCTTTTCAATAAGAATCTTTGAATCCCTTGTTAAGGAAGTTTCTGATAATTTTCCCAAGGAAGCTATATCTATTATATGGTCATCTCCGATTACTTGCGCTATATTTTTATGATTAGATTTAATTTTTAGTAAAATATCTAATCGACAGTCCATCTCTACAACATGTCTTTGATTATAGTTAAAACCAACGGTCTCAACTTTTTTAAAATTATTACAGGCCCATAATAAACATACGGTGCTATCCTGCCCTCCAGAAAACAATACTATCGCTGAATCTTTCTTCAAAACCACCTCATATAAATATATTTGATCTATAAAATAATTTATTAGATTTCAATTATATGATAATCAATTACAAGTAATAAATTATTTTTTGTGAGGCAGCAATGGATAAATTCATTTAAAATTTAGGAAAACGTTATTAAATATATTTTATTATTTTTACTATTAATTCAATTCATTTTTATTCCTTCTATAACCAGGACTGAAGAATGGAATATTTCTGCTATAGGCTATCTGGCTGGTTTTAAAGTAGGAGAATCACATGGAAAATTCGAATTAGATACAAATTCATATAATTTATATATGAATTCTTCTACTACAGGTATTACGAAGTTTATATACCCCTGGGAACAAAATATTTTAATTTCAGGAAACATCTTAAATAATAAAATTGTACCACTAAAATATAAAATCCAAGATCTTAGAGATAATAATAAAAAAGGACATATGCATATAGAATATATAAATAATACACCTAAAATTATATCTGCAAAACCTGACCCAAAAGACGATACACGAAGAAAAACTGTTCCTATCACTTTAATTAAAGATTCTTTTGATCCTGTAACTTCCATAATTATTCTGGGTTTATTGAGTCATATAAATAAAAATTGTGACACAACAATTCCAATATTTGATGGAAGAAGACGTTTTGATTTAAATTATAAAAGTATTGAAAAAATAGAACATAACTATAAATGTGAATTAAAAATAAATAGAATTGCAGGATATAGCAAAAAAGAATTAAAAAAACATCCAAAAAACGGAACAATATTCTTAACAAAACTTCCAGGAACAAAACAATTTTTATTTCCTTCAGAAGTAAAAATACCTCTAATTATTGGTTCCTTTTTTGTTAGGCTTAATGCAAACTTAATATTGCCATAACTATTTATCTTAGTTTAAAATAACAATTTTAAATGACTCTTAAGGAGAACAATCTGTGAAAGCTTTATTATGTAAAGAATTTGGCCCTGCCCAAAATTTAAAAGTAGAAGAAATTGAGGAACCTAAACCAGGACCAGATGATGTTTGTATAAAAGTACATGCCTCAGGAATAAACTTTCCTGATATATTGATTGTAGAAGGAAAATATCAATTTAAACCAGAATTTCCTTTTGCTCCAGGCGCTGAGACCGCAGGCGAAATTTTATCACTAGGAAAAAATGTTAAAGATTTTAAAATTGGACAAAGAGTAATTGCCATGCCTGGACATGGTGCATTTGCTGAAGTTTGCAAATCACCAGCAAAAAAACTCATTCCTTTAAATGATCAAGTTGATTATGAAACTGCATCAATATTGCCCATGGTTTATGGAACCTCTGCTCACGCATTAATTCAAAGAGGAAAACTTAAAGCTAATGAAACATTATTAGTACACGGAGCTGCAGGGGGAGTTGGATTAGCTGCAGTAGAAATAGGAAAAGCTATGGGAGCAAAAGTTATTGCTACTGCAAGTACAGATGAAAAATGCAATGTGGCTAAAGAACACGGCGCAGATGAAATTATAAATTATTCTAATGGAGAATTTAAAGATACAGTCAAAACTATGACAGACGGAAAAGGTGCTGACGTTATATATGATCCAGTTGGTGGTGATGTATTTGACCAATCTTTAAGATGTATTGCATGGGAAGGAAGATTACTTGTTATTGGATTTACTTCGGGAAGAATACCTTCTGCACCAGCCAACTTAGCATTACTAAAATCTTGCGACATTGTCGGTGTGTTTTGGGGTGCTTTTGTAGAAAGAACACCACATGTAAATTTACAAAATTTTGATAAATTATATCAATGGATTGAAGAAGGTTATATCAAACCAAAAATTTCTATGAAAGTGCCATTAGAAAATACTCTTGATGCAATGCAGGCAATAGCGGATAGGAAAATTATAGGCAAAGCAATAGTTAAAATATAATTATAATTCAGATAAAAAATTCAATAATAGTTTTGTGACTTCTTTTGGTTTTTCTTGTTGCACCCAATGACCTGCAGCTTCTATCAAGAAGAAGGACTTCATATTATTGCAAGCTTTAGATTGCATGTTTTCTAACGCATCAGGTTTTTGGTAAATTCCCCAATCCTTTTTTCCAGCAATAAACATAGACGGAATATTGATTTTACTGTCGCTATAAATCCTCAAATTTGATTGAACTTTATTATCAATCATACACCTATACCAGTTGAGCCCACCTTGAAATTGAGTATTATTAAAAACTTCAACATAATACATTAATTCTTTATTAGTTAACCATTTACAATTATCTATTTCTTCATCAGTTGGCATTTCTAAGTTCACTTGTTCTGCCATGCCTAAAGAGTAATCCATAATATAATATCCAGGCATTTTTTCTAATTCAGAAGCATTCCATGCGTTTAGTTTAAAAGGTTTATTAGCTATCCAATCTCCACTTTTTACATGATAATAAGCTCTAAGAAAATTTTTCATTCCTTGATCTGATTTACACATATCATCATTTGCTATTTTAGAAGAATAATACCATTGATAATGCTTCCTAGGTCGGTCTAAATTTTTTAAATCTCTGTGTATATCAGATTGTGCTTCTATATTACTTGACTCTATAGATGGCATACCATTAAAAGGAGCACTCATTAATACAACTGACTTAAATATATCAGGCCTAATAACTGCTGCATGTGCTGCCACAATTGATCCAAAATCATGACCCACAAGGCAATCAATAGATTGCTTTTCTAGTGAGTAAACCAAAGAAATAATATCAGTAATTAAATTAGATATTTCATATTCTGAAATATCACCTTCAAAATTATTATTCCATCCTTTTGTATAGCCATAACCCCTTTGGTCAGGAGCAATTACATAATAACCTGCATCTGATAACGGTTTTAATATTTTTCTCCAACTATAAGCTAACTCGGGAAAACCGTGCAGTAAGACAATGCAAGGTTTATTAATATTATCCTCATACCCAGATTCTAATATATGCATTGAAAGACCATTAATATTTTTAATAACTCTAGATCTAATGCCAACAGGATAATCAACCATTACATTCACCAAAAATTTTTAACTTAATCTATAGTATAATAATAAATTCTTAAAGAAGTTTACAAAAAATAATATATAGTTTAAGCTTTATAAAGCGCTGATTTGAGCTCCAGCTTGCGAGCGCTATACAAATACTGCTAAAGAGGTGGTTAGGAAACCACCAAAGAAATTTGAGTGGTTTTTTTATTTCTTTGGAAACCTTTCCATAAATAAGCTGGAGTTATATTTATACCCAGTTTAATGGGAAGGAGATTAATATGACTAATTATACAAAACCAGAAACTATAGCTCTACATACCGGATGGAGGTCTGATCCAACTACTGGGTCTGTAGCTGTTCCAATTCATCAAACTACTTCTTTTCAGTTTGATGATACGGACCATGCTGCAAATCTATTTGCATTATCAGAACTTGGCAACATATACACTAGAATAATGAATCCTACTACAGATGTTTTAGAAAAAAGGATTGCACAATTAGAAGGAGGAGTAGCCGCGTTAGCAACTTCATCAGGACAATCTGCAACCGCAATTGCAATTCAAAATATTGCAAAAAGTGGAGATAATATTATAAGTTCAACAGATATATATGGAGGTACATGGAATTTATTCGCCAATACATTAAAAGATCAAGGTATTGAAGTTCGTTTTGTAGACCCATCTGAACCTAATAATTTTTTAGATGCAACAGATGAAAATACAAGAGCTTATTTTGGCGAAACACTTCCTAACCCTAAACTAAATATTTTCCCAATTACAGAAGTTGCAGATATTGGAAGAAAAATAGGAATACCCTTAATAATTGATAATACTGCAGCTCCTATTATAATAAAACCAATAACCCACGGAGCAAGTGTAGTAGTTCATTCTACTACTAAATATATAGGAGGCCATGGAACCAGTATAGGTGGAGTAATCATTGATAGCGGCACTTTTAAATGGGAAGAATTTAAAGAAAGACAACCTTTACTTAATAACCCAGACCCTAGCTATCATGGAGCTATATGGACCGAGGCCGCTAAACCTCTTGGACCTATAGCATATATACTTAAGGCTAGAGTAACTCTCCTTAGAGATATAGGTGGTGCTATGAGCCCATTTAATGCTTTTCAATTTATTCAAGGATTAGAAACTTTACCGTTAAGAATTAGAGAGCAATGTAAAAATGCAAAATTGGTTGCAGAACATTTATCTTTATCAAAATCAGTAAGTAAAGTAATTTATCCGAGCTTATTCACTGGTGAAAATAAAAAAAGAGTTGATTCATACCTTGATAATGGTTTCGGTGCTCTTGTTGGGTTTGAAATTGATGGAGGCATTGAAACTGGTAAAAAATTTATTGATTCATTAAAACTATTTTACCATGTAGCAAATATAGGAGACTCAAGAAGTCTTGCAATACATCCAGCATCAACTACTCATTCACAATTAAGCGAAGAAGATAAACTAAGAGCTGGAGTAAATAATTCTTATATTAGATTATCTATAGGAATAGAGCACATCGATGACATAATAAACGATATCGATAATGCCTTAAATAAAGCAAATAAATATATTAAAGCCGCTTAATATTTTTAATATAATATAGTCTGATAAACTATAATATCAGACTATATTATAAAATAGGATCATCTTCTACTTCATCATCTTTTTTTGGTTCTTCAGGCATAGGAAGGTTCATAAATCTAATTTTTGACCCATTATGAACTGGTATTTCAGTATTATTAATTATGCTATCAAACTTACCAGACCTAATTAATGCATCAGTTATTCTCCAAGTATGGCTATCTGGCATTTTAGGTCGAGCCATAAGTAACATATCACCAAAATCATAAACTATATTCACACTAACTGGAGAAAATTCACTAAATACTCCTGTTCCATAAAGTAAAGATATAGCAACATCTTTAGATAAAACTACTAGAGGCATTTGGTCAGTTGATAGTAAATTATATACCCTTCTAAACCCTCTTGCCCTTGCTGGTCTTGCTCTTGATTCAGGTAAAGTTTGTTCAAGTGAATCAATTATCTTTTTAGAAAATGGATAGCTTTCTTCGTCTTCAATAACACTTAAGATAAGCATATGCCTCATTCTATAGACTTGCCATTGTCCCCAGGGCGCATGACCCATCAAAAATAAAGAAGATAAAAACAAACCCACATTAAAAAATATTCGACGATTAATCATATCAAAAAAATCTTTAATTAGAGAGGTATAAATAATATACCTCTCTAAAAAATTAAGTATTTAATTGCGGTATTTGTTAAAAACATCCAAGTTTAAGACTGCCGTAACAACAAAATTAGGAACATCCACAACCTGTCCCACTCTTAAATCTACTGCAACAGAACATAATATATAAGCTTGTTCTCTAGTTAAGCCATGTTCTCTTACAATATAATCTATCATTTGAATTAATGCATGACGAGCAGCTGCAGTTAAATCTTCAGATAAATTATCTAAGTTCGTTATTTTTTCAGAACCTAAATACCCATGATAAGGAAGACTAACTCCTTTACCTTTTAGCGGAATACCAACAGTTTGATAAAAACGAGTAGGCTCAATATCTCTTATCTCATCATTACCTACGGTAACAGGCATATCCATATTTTTGCCGCCGCCTTTGATAATTCTAGTCCTTAAGACATTAATAGCTCCCATTTCTATAGCTGTACCGGAAACTTCACCGTCACCTTGTGCATAATGAACATCGCCTGTAAAAATTCCACATCCATCTATAAAGCAAGGAAATATAATTTTAGTCCCAATTTGCATCTGTTGTACATCCATGTTGCCACCATTTTCTCTTGGAGGAATGGTTCTTAAACAATCATCAGCGTGACTACCTCCTTCTCCACAAACAGCCGCAGGCAAAGCCCCTCCTGTTGATGGACCAAGAACAACACCACCAGCAACAGCTAAATCTGCTTCACGAGCCTTCCAAGCCACAACTTCAGGTAATCCTGGTAAAACACCAATAGATCCTGGAAACGCTTCAAAAGGAACTGTAATTCCTGGCATTCCATCTGATACAGCGCCAATTCTAGTTAATTTCCAATTTACAATATATGGATCTGGAAATAAATCTCTTAAAAACCCAAAACCAGGTGCTATTACCGTATATCCATATTCATCAGGAATAATATCAACTACTTCTACTTCTAACGCGTCACCTCTTTTCGCTCCATTTATATGAACTGGACCGGTCATAGGATGCACCAAGCCCAAATCTACAGTAGATAAATCATCTGCTATAGAATCAAGAGTAAATTGACTATCTAACGCATCTCTAGAATGTAAAATAATAATATCTCCTGGATTTGCCTTAGCCACCATAGGTATTGCCGGATGATACCTATTAAAACAATTAGCGTCATCTATACAATGAGCCCCTTTTTTAGTTACTTCGACCTTATTCATCCACTTTTGGTCTGTTGTGTCCGCAAACACTACAGAGGCAAATAAAGTCAAGAATATTGTTGTAAATATATACTTCATAAAATCTCTCCCCTTAAAATATATAAAAGTACATTAATTTTAAGCATAAATAGTCGTCTTTGTATAATAAAACTTATAAATTTTAGAAGAAAGAATGTCGGTAAAAAATATTAAGTATTGTTTTTTATAAATTCAGATACTTTTTCTCCTACCATAATACAAGCGGCATTTATATTTCCAGAAGGAATAGTAGGAAATATCGAGGCATCTGCTACTCTAAGATTAGTAATGCCATGTACTTTTAATTGATCATTTACTACTGTATTAGATCCAGAACCCATTCTACAAGTGCCAGATGGATGAAATCCAGTTTCTGCATTTTCTCTTATAAAATTTTCGATTTCATCATCAGTAGAAATTTTTTCTCCAGGAGCATGTTCATAGTCTCTGATATGATCCATGGGTTTAGCTTCAACTATCTTTCTCATAATTTTAACAGCATCTATTAAAACTTTTTTATCTCTTTCATCACTAAAAAAATTAAACTTTATTTTAGGATGCATTTCAGGCTTATTAGAAGAAATATGAATTGACCCCATGCTATTAGGGCGTAATTGATAACAAGCTGCAGCCATACCAGGAAAATCGTGAAAAACTCTTTTCTTTAAACTTCCAACTGAGAATGGAATATATTGTATTTGTATATCTGGTGTTTCAAGATTTTTCTGTGTTTTTAAAAATGCTATTACTGACGCAGCAGGCATGCTAAACAAACCTTTTCGCATAGTTGCATACTTTATGATTTCGCCTATTCTCTTTATACCTCTTCCTTTATGATTATATGAAGCATTTCGCATCTTAAGTTTCCATTGAATTCTAGCCATAAAATGATCCTGAAAATTTTCCCCGACAGCAGGAAGATCATGATTTACTTCTATCCCATATTTCTTTAATATTTCAGAGTTTCCAATTCCAGAAAGTTCTAAAACTTGTGGAGAAGAAACAGCACCTGCAGATAAAATTACCTCCTTATTACAGTGAACATGAATTAAAAAATTATTCTTTTTATAGGTAACCCCATAACATTTTTTATTTTTAAGTAATAACTTTTGAGTCATTGCTTCTGTTAAAATAGTAAGATTTTTTCTTTTTAAAATAGGTTTCAAATAACATTGATTTGTACTCATCCTCCTACCATTACTAATAGTAGCTTGAATTCTAGCAATACCCTCTTGATCAAAACCATTATAATCTTTATTTCTAATGTAGCCTAACGACTCAGCCGATTTAAACAAAGCCTCATAAAGAGGATTTTCATCATTTAATTCACTTATTCCTAAGAGACCTGAAGACCCTCTATAATCATTGGTACTATTTTTATAATTTTCTATCTTTTTAAATACTTTTGAAACTTCTTCCCAGCTCCAACCTTTATTACCATACTGAGACCAAGTATCATAATCTAGACTTTGACCTCTAACATAAACTAGCCCATTTATAGAACTAGAACCTCCTAACATTTTCCCTCGAGGAATTGGAATATTTCTATTAGCCGTTCCCTCTTCAGGAGCGGATCTATACCTCCAATTGACTCCTGGCTTGTTAATAAAAAGACCAAAACTCATTGGCATTTGCGCAAAAGGATGCTCTCCTCTACCCGCCTCTATTAATAAAACAGAATTTTTAGAATTTTCTGATAAACGATTTGCTATAACAGAACCCGCAGAACCCGCCCCAATAATGACATAATCAAAAACTTGTATTTCATTCTTCATTAAAATTTTTATATCCCTTTACCATATTATGAATATCATCATCCAATGTTATTCTTGGCTTCCAACCCAACGTTCTTTTTATTTTACTATTATCAATTATCAGTGAATTAAATATCTTTTCTGCCATTCTAGATTTTCCAATAGGCCATAATAATATTTGTAACAATTTTTTATTAACTTTAATTTTCACTAACTTCTTATTTAATTTATTCGCTATAACGCTATATAAATCTTCAGGATTAACAGGAATATCGTCGGATATTAAATAAACATTATTATGTGAGTTTTTATTATATAAAATTCTAATTATTGCATCTATTAAATTATTTAACGATAAAATTGACCTTTTATTCTCTCCACTAATAGATGGTAATGGTAGACCTTTTTCAACATGCTTAATTAATTTTAATAAATTTCCCTTTGCTCCTTTTCCATATATAAGTGGTGGCCTAAGTACCACATAAGAAATATTGTTTTTAATAGAGTCTTTAATCAAGATGTTTTCTGATTCCAACTTGGAAATACCATAGGCGTCTTTTGGTAAAGTCTCAGATTTTTCTGTATACTCAATTTTATTATTGCTGAAACCTTCTCCATTAACCTTAATTGAAGAAAGCATTAATATAAACTTAACATTCTTTTTAACAGCAAGATTTATAATATTTTCTGTACCAAGAACATTAGTCTTATAGTAATCTTTATAATTATTATTTTGAGAATGAGTTTTTGCAGCTAAATGAATAACAATATCTATTTTTTGTATATGTGAAATACTAACACCTTGAGAAATATCATTAACTAATAAATTTTCATAAGATTTTGAATTGAATATGTTTATATTTTTTCTAACTAATCCTATTACTTTATGTCCTTCTGCTAGTAATTTCTTAATTAATTCCTTACCAATAAAGCCGGAAGCGCCTGTAACTAAAATTATATATTTATTTTTATTCACAATTATATATCCAATAAAAAGTATGATAGTATTTGTTTAACTTACTTTAATTAATATTTGTCATAACTTATATTTATATAGTATTTATGGATCAATATGAACTCTAATAATAAAATTAAATTATCCGCTTTAATAATAGCTAGAAATGAAGAAAAAAACTTAGACAGCTGTCTAAAAACCCTTCTAACAATTAATGAAATTGTTGTTGTTCTAGACAGAACTACTGATAATTCAATAAATATAGCTAAAAAATATAACGCTATAATATATGAAGGTAGTTGGACTTCTGAGGGCGAAAGAAGAAACTTAGGTATATCAAAATGCAATAATAATTGGATTTTTGAAATAGATGCTGACGAAAGAGCTAACAAAGAATTAGTAGAAGAAATAACTCACAAAATAAACACAATAACTCCTAGTACAGAAGGGTATTATTTAATACCATTTGATAATTTTATAGGAAAAAAAAGAGTTCGTTATGGCTGGGGAGCTTCATGGGGGGTTTCTGCAAAACCATGTTTATTTCATAAAAACAGTAAAGTATGGGGTAATGAAACTATTCATCCTAAAGTTACTTTAAAAAATAAATTAGGATTTTTAGAAAATAGAATAGAGCATTACGTAGATGAAAATATATCAGATATGATTATGAGACTAGATAGATATACTACTGTAAAAGCAATAGAAATAAGAAATTCTAATAAAAATATTCCTCCTTTATGGATAACTATTAGGAGAGCTCTAACTAGATTTTATAAATGTTATATAACAAGAAAAGGGTTCAAGGAAAGAGGCTGGGGATTTTTAAATGCTGTATTTGCATCTTTATTTGTTTTAATTAGTTATATTAAAGCTGATTTAGAAAATGATGACAATACACCAAAATATTAATTTATTAAATTTAAATATTTTTTGGCAATATTTTCCCATTTAAAATCACGCTGCAATTTAATGCAATTATCTCTATAAAATGACCAATCTTTATCATTCGTTAAAATATTAATAGCTGAATTTACAAAACTTGTATCATCCATTATTACTTCTCCTGTTAAGTTATGTTTTACTCTTTCAGCTAAACATCCAATAGGCTTTACTATACAAGGCAATCCCAAAGCTTGAGCCTCAGCTACAGCTAAGCAAAAAGTCTCTCCTTTATCTCCTAGATACAACATAGCTCGTGATTCAGATATTTTTTTAAACAAATATTTTTTCTCAATAGGCTCAAAAACCTTAATACTTTCCTCTTTAAGATTAGTAATATCATTTAAAATATTAGTCATTAAATCTTCATGTCTTCCACCATATGTCTTTGATCCTGAATAAACATTTAATTTTGCATTAGGTACGGCAGTAATAATTTTGTTATGCCAAATATCAACAAGCCGAGCTAAACCTCTTTCTGGGTTAGAAGTAAAAATTACTTCTGGATCAGGAGCTTTTTCTGGAGTTGTTTCGCATAAAAATAATTCATCTGTAATCCCTAATGGCAAAATTACCGCTCTAGATTTTATCCAACTTGGTAATGTATCAAAATGATATTTGCCAGAACAAATAACTGTAATTCTTTTAAAAAATAATCTTCTAAAATTTCTTAATTTAGACAAATAATTAGCTGGATTATGCAACCATAGTATAGATTTACTTGCAGTAGGTATTCTATCTAACAATTCTGGAGCCCTATTAACTATAGACAAATCACATTTATTAATACTGGAATTTATTGATTGCCAGTGGACACCCTCATAAACGAAGTCTTTAGTACTTTTTGTCATAGCGACTACGTCGTGCCCTAATTTCGCAAATGCCTCAGCTAATGAAACAAATGCAGACTCAGTGCCTCCTAGAGGAGAAACTTTAGCCGTTTCGCCATTAAATTCTGAATCTTGATCCATCATTACTATAAACAAATTACACTTCCACAAAAAACTATAGGTTAAGAAAAATGCTCTACCATTTTTGGTATTATGCTAGCATCATAACCAATATTTGTTATTTTTTTTATAACTTCATCTTCATTTACGCCTAAATACATTATTGATGCTAAACCCCATATAAGTGAAGATCTAGCACCAGAACGACAAAAAATTAATGCCTTTTTATCATAATCTTGTACTAAATTCGCAAATTCTTTTATTTGATTATTTTGCAAATTATTTCCAGAAAAAGGGATACTATAATAATTAACACCCAAACTCTCGGCCAAATATTTTAAATCTTCATTTTTAATTTGGTTAATTTCTTCATAATCTGGTCTATTATTTATTATCATACAAAAATTCTCATTTTTAATTTCTTGCATCATATCTTCAAATATTTGACCAGTAATAAAAATACCTTCATCAATATTCCTTAGCTCTTGGCCTTTAATTTTAATAATTTTTTGCATAATAACCTCTTAATTACTTATCATATAAAAAAATATATATACTCCTACTTTTTAAAATAATGAATTATTATTTGCAAAAATGGTTGCATTATAAATTTTAAAATTTAAGAATAATAGAACTTAAATTTATTTAGAGGGGCAATTAATGAAAAAATTTATATTAACTTCTGTAATAGCAATATTATCAATAATACTTTTATCAGGCTGTGACAATACTTCAAACACTGATAAATCCAGCGAGAAAAAAGATTCAACAGTAAGATGGAAAATGGCTTCAACTTTCCCAAGCAATTTAAATATAATCGGTGAAGGTGGAATAAATTTTATTAATAGAATTAATACCGTTTCTAACGGAACAATTAAAATTAAATATTTTGAGCCTGGCGCATTGGTACCTCCATTAGAAGTATTTGATGCCGTTTCGACTGGAGCAGTAGATGCAGGATGGTCAACTGCTGGATATTGGGCAGGTAAAATTCCAGCTGTTCAATTCTTTACAGCAGTTCCTTTTGGTCCAAATGCAAGTGAATTTCTAGCATGGTATCACGAAGGTGGAGGCAGACAACTATGGGAAGAAATTTATGCACGACATAATTTAAGACCTGTACAATGTGAAATTATATCTCCAGAAGCATCTGGATGGTTTAGAAAAGAAATTACTAGTATAGAAGATTTAAAAGGATTAAAGATGCGTTTCTTTGGACTAGGAGCAAAGGTAATGGACAAAATTGGAGTATCTACTCAATTGTTAGCCGGTGGTGATATCTATCCAGCCTTAGAATTAGGAACAATAGACGCTACAGAGTTTGCTATGCCTTCAATTGATCTTGATTTAGGATTTTATCAAATAGCTAAACACTATTATTTTCCTGGATGGCATCAACCAGCCTCTGCTTTAGAGTTTCTTATTAATCTTGAAAAATGGAATGCTTTATCTGAGAGCCAACAAGCACAAATTGAGGCTACCTGCACTGAAAATGTTGTTAAATCATTAGCAATGGCTGAATCAAGACAACCTAAAGCATTAGAAGAACTTCAAGCTAAAGGAGTTATACTTCATAGATGGTCTGATGAAGTTTTACAAGAATTAGAAAATGCTTGGCATGAAGTTGTAGAAGAACAATCAGCAAAGGATGAAGACTTTGCTAGAGTTTGGGCTTCATTAAGTGAATTCAGAAAAAGTTATAAAACATGGAAAGATATTGGATTTATAGATTAAATCTAATCTATTTTATTAAGTGCCATGCGATGATTAAAGCATGGCATTTTTTGTAGGATATAAAAATGGATAAAGGTAGCCCAGAAAATATTAAAAAATTAAAAAAAATGTTTTCTGGCATTCCTCAAACCACTCTTGGCATCAAAGAAATTCTATACCTGGATACAATAAATGGAATTGCTTCCGTAAAATATTCAGCAACGACTAAAATGTGTCATTCAGGAGGAATAGTACAAGGAGGCTTTGTTACGGGATGGTTAGATGCCGTCATGGCTTTAGCTTGCATGGCTAAATGTGGACCAGATGTGCTTGTGCTTTCATTAGAAATAAAAGTCAATTTTTTAAACTCAGCCAAGATAGGAAAATTGATTTCAACAGCAAAAGTAATAAAAAATACAAAGTCTATTGCTTTTTTAGAAGGAAAATTAGAAGATACAAAAAATAACATTATTGCTACAGCAACATCTACCGCAAAACTTAAATATAATTTCTATAAATCGTAAGTAAAGATTACAAATGAAAAACAAAACAATGAATCTAAGTACACCTTCTTTAATATTAGATGTGAATAAACTAGAAAAAAATATTATCAAAATGTCTAAATACTGCATTAAAAATAATATAAAAATTAGACCTCATGCAAAATCACACAAAATGTCAAATTTGGCAAAAATACAAATTAAAAATGGGGCAGTAGGAATCTGTGTAGCTACATTACATGAAGCCGAAATAATGGTAAAAAATAATATTCCAGGCATACTTTTAACTTCACCAATTTCAAATAATCATGATGTAGGACGTCTAAAAAATCTCATAAAACAATCTAAAGGTTTTTCATTAGTAATAGATAATGAATTTTCTATTAATTACCTGAATAATGTCTGTAAGCCAAAAAATTTAAAACTAAGTGTCTTAATTGATTGTGATATTATGAGAATTGGAAAAAATAAAATTTCTAGAACAGGAGCTAGATCTATTAAAGAAATAGTCAAATTAGCCAAATTAATAAATAACAATAAATATTTAAATTATAAAGGTATAACAGCTTATGCTGGAGACGTTCAACATATAAGCAATTACCATAAGCGTTATAAAGAAATTTTATTAAGAAACAAATACTTAAAAGATATAATTAATTCATTAAATAAGGCAAACCTTCCCCCACTTATTGTGTCTGGTGGAGGAACTGGATCTCACGATATAGATGCTAAGAGTAGCATTTATACTGAAATTCAACCTGGGAGCTATGTGTTTAATGATGTAGAATATAGTAATGTATCAATTTATAATGCAAAAATATCGAAATTTGACCATTCTTTGTTTGTAGCATCATCTATTATCAGTAAAGTAAATCAATATAAATACATAGTTAATGCAGGTTTAAAGGCATTTTCTACCGATTCTAAGTATCTTCCTTTGCCTTTTGGGAAAATTCCTAAAAATACGCAATATAAATTTATGGGAGATGAACATGGAATGATAATTCTTCCTAAGAATTCAAAGCAAAAATTATCTATTAGTGACACCATCTTTTTATATCCTCCACATTGCGACCCTACAATAAACCTATATGAAAAATGTAATATACTTAAAAAAGATAAAATAGTTGCATCATGGAACATAGATGCCAGAGGATATGGGTTAAATTAAATTATAAATCTCCTAATAAAGTATCTATTTTATTTAAATATAATGAGTCTAAATAGTTTTTAGGTTGTATTTTCAAAGCTAAAGTTAATAACCCTTTAGCCATTACTATATCTTTCTTTTTTCCTAAAAGAGAAAGCCCATATGCAACTTCATACAGCACCCCGATTTCATTACCTTTAAGATCTAAAGCTTTATTATAATGATCTCTCGCCTGATCAGAAGTAGCACCATACAAAATGTTAGCCATAAACCCGGCTTTATCTACAATTTCTGCATTCCAAGAGCCTTTTGCTATTTGAGCATTAACATTTTTAGGGTTTATTGTGATTGCTGTATCTAAATGGAAAGCAATCCTTTCCGCAAACCCTTCCTTTAATGCAGTCACCACTCCAATTAATTGACTATATCTTCCCATTGAATGAGCTGCTTCAACGTGCGCTTCATCATTATTGGGATCCATTTCAACCGCTTCTTCTGCTATCACTCTCGCTTTCATAAAAACCTCTATAGCTTCATCTCCTTTTAAAAGAAAATGCCCATATGTAGCTAATGTTCTTGCTGAAAAAATTTTTGATTCTATAGAATTTAATTTAGAAGCAATATTTACAGCTTCTATAAATTTTCCTTCATTATATAAACTATTTGCTAAATCAAGATCATTCTCACCTATAACTAGAGAAAAATTTAATATGAATGTAGAAATAAAAGCTATAATAAATTTTTTACAATTTTTCATTCATTATCCAATTTCAGTTATTGATATAGACCTATTTCCTTACATATCTGGTATCGAATAATAATACTACAAAAAATACTTAGCAGAAGATATAAAAAAAGCATTGATATTTTAAGGTATATACTATGTTTATTTTAAAACAATTAACTAATAACTAAAATGCATAAAAAGTTTCGTGGCAATAAAACATATATTTTATTTTTTGCTAGTATAGCAACAGCCCTTGTAACTATAGACTTAGCTTGTATTTCTGTTGCTCTACCAAAAATGTTAGGCTATTTTTCTGCTACTAAAATAGAAATAGCCTGGATAATAACCGTTTATTCTATTTCCACAGCTATCTGCATTCCAACTCTTGGCTATTTGTCTGCAAAGATAGGAAGAAAGAAAATATACATAATAGGTATAATTGGCTTTACAATTTTTTGCGCTCTCTCAGGAATGTCTCAAAATCTCGATCAAATATTAATCTTTAGAACATTACAAGGCGTATTTAGCGCACCTTTAGTTGCATTAAGTCAATCAATTATTATTGATTCTTTTCCAGAAAAAGAAAGAGGGAAGGCTATTTCATGGTGGACCATGGGTTTATTAATTGGTCCATTAATGGGTCCTATATTAGGTGGATATTTAACAGAAAATTATAATTGGAGATGGGTGTTTTTTATAAATGCCCCTATAGGAATAATTTCATTAATTGGATGTATTCTAAGCTTAGAGGAAAATAAAACCACTAATAAAACTTCATTTCCTTTTTTAAGCTTTATATTCTTAGCTATTGGAGCCTCTTGTATGCAAATCGTTCTCGATAGAGGACAAATATTAGATTGGTTTAATTCTAATTTTATTATTTATTTAACAATTTCAGCTATATTATTTCTAATATTTTTTATATGCTTATTTTTTAGAAAAACAAGTAAGAATTTATTCCCTAAAGAACTCTTTTTTGATTCCAATTATATAGCTGGTCTAATTTTTGTATTTTTATTCGGAATAATTTTAGTGCCTCCTTTTATTCTTATGCCTGACTTTTTGTTCTCCTTAGGAGGATATCCTGTAGATAAAATTGGTTTAATACTAACATATAGTGGTGTAGGAGGCTTAATAGGATCTTTAATATCCACAAGAGTTTTAAGATATTCTTATTATAAAACTTTTATGATTTTTGGTTTGTTAATATATATGTTTGGCCAATATCATATGTCATTATGGACTGCTGATATAAGTACTTTTAATATGATGACAAATGGAATAATAAGAGGAATTGGTATAGGTTTTTTCTATCCAGCTATGGCAACAGCTACCTATACTACTCTACCTGCTAATCTAAGAGATCATGGAACAAGTTTATTCCAATTTACTAGAAATGCTGGCTCAGCTATTACTATAGCGATAATAGTTGTTGTTATGGATCGATACACAAAAATAAATAATTACGAACTGAGCTCTAGAATAACCTCTACATATCAAAATAATGACTCATTAAATCGTTCCTATCCATTAAATCCTTTAAATATTGACAATTTAAATTATTTTATAAATATTGTATTACAACAATCTCATATGATTACCTTAATAAATATATTTATTTTACTTGCCTTATTACCATTGATATTTTTTCCATTTTTTTTATTATTTAAAAATAAGGATAAATAATGTTAGATAAAAATAAATTACCTATAAACATAAAACTTTTTAGAAACATATTTGATGAAAAAGTTAGATGGGGAGATACTGACGGCTACAATCATGTAAACAATGTCTCAATATCTAGATATTTTGAAAGTGCTAGAGTCAATATTATTAGGAACTTAGAAACAGAAAAGTATAGTTTTGTTCTTGTAAACTTTGAAATTAACTATATTGATCAAATCTTTTACCCTAGCCTTCTACAGATTGGATCTTCATTAACAAGGATAGGAAATAAATCAATTACTTTTACCCAAGCATTATTTGTAAATAATATATGCAAATCTACAGCAATAAGCACTCTTGCATATGCTGATATAATTGAAAAAAAATCTTATAATATTGACAATAAAACTAGAGATATACTTATTAAAAAATATGGGGCGAGTGACGAGATTTGAACTCGCGACCCTCTGTACCACAAACAGATGCTCTAACCAACTGAGCTACACCCGCCATAAACTTTATTGTAAATAAATACTAAATTAATTAAAAATAAACAATAATTTTTATTTAAATGATTAAAATATATGCAATGCTGATTATTTTTGCGACAATATATATTTTTTATGATAACATATGGTACGATTTTTGATTGTATATAGCCCTTTATTTTTTGGCATAAAACATGCTTATAAAAATAGTAATATAACTAAAAAAATAGGGAGTAAAAATATGAAAAGAATAGAAGCAATAATCAAACCATTTAAATTAGATGAAGTAAAAGATGCACTTCAAGAAGTTGGAGTAAGTGGAATTACTGTTACTGAAGCAAAAGGATTTGGTAGACAAAAAGGACATACTGAACTTTATAGAGGTGCTGAATATGTTGTTGATTTTTTACCTAAATTAAAAATTGATATTATAGTAGCAGATAAACTACTGGAACAAGCTGTTGAATCTATTCAAAAAGCGGCTCATACAGGTAGGATTGGAGATGGTAAAATTTTTGTAACTAATATCGAACAAGCAATCAGGATTCGTACTGGAGAAACAGGCGATACTGCAATATAACTAAATAATAAGGAAATAAGAAAAATGGCTAAAAAAAATTCAAAACCCTCTAAAAATACTGCTAAATCTATAATCAAAATGATTTCAGACAAAGATATTGCATTTGTTGATTTTAGATTTACAGACCCTAGAGGAAAGTGGCAACATACAGCACAAACTGCTGACTCTATTAACGAAGAAGTATTAAATGAAGGTATTATGTTTGATGGTTCTTCAATAGCTGGCTGGAAAGCTATAAATGAGTCAGATATGATTTTAAAGCCTGATATTAATAGTGCAGTATTAGACCCTTTTACAGCTCAGCCTAGCTTAATCTTATTTTGCGACATAATTGAACCTAGCACTGGCAAACGCTATGATAGAGACCCAAGATCCACTGCTATCAGAGCTGAAGAACACTTATCAAACTCAAAAATTGGTGATCAAGTTTATTTTGGACCAGAAGCTGAATTTTTTGTATTTGACGATGTAAAATGGGATGTATCCCAAAATAATACTGGATATCAGATAGATTCTGAAGAAGGTCCTTATAATTCAAATGCTGAATTTGATGGTGGTAATGTAGGTCATAGACCATCAATTAAAGGAGGATATTTCCCAGTTCCTCCTGTAGATTCTATGACTGATATAAGAGCGGAAATGGTAACTTCTATGATGGAGATGGGGTTGCCAATGGAAAAACATCATCATGAAGTAGCCCCTTCTCAAAATGAGCTCGGTTTTAAATTTGGCCCGATGGTTAAAACTGCTGATTGGCTACAAATATACAAATATTGTGTTCACATGGTTGCACATTCATATGGTAAAACAGCTACTTTTATGCCAAAACCAGTAGTAGATGATAATGGTTCAGGAATGCATTGCCATCAATCAATTTGGAAAGGAAATAAACCTTTATTCGCTGGCAGTGGTTATGCCGGCTTAAGCAAAGAATGTTTGTATTACATAGGAGGTATAATAAAACACGCAAAATCATTAAATGCATTTACTAATGCTAGCACAAACTCTTATAAGAGATTAGTTCCTGGTTTTGAGGCACCTACATTACTGGTATATTCAGCTAGAAATCGCTCAGCATCATGCCGCATCCCTTATGGAACCAGTAAAAATGCGAAACGCGTAGAAGTTAGATTCCCAGATCCTTCTGCAAATCCTTATTTAGCATTTTCTGCAATGTTAATGGCTGGATTAGACGGAATTAAAAATAAAATTGATCCAGGAGCTCCTTTAGAAAAAGACCTCTACAGTTTATCTGACAAAGATATATCTAAAATTCCTCAAGTTTCAGCGAGTTTATCTGAAGCCTTAACAGCACTTGACATAGATAGAGACTATTTACTTAAGGGAGATGTTTTTAGTAATGATCAAATTGATGGTTACATAGAGCTTAAAAAAGAAGAAGCACAAAAAGTAGACTATACGCCTCACCCTGTGGAGTTTGATCTATATTACTCTATATAAATAGATTAAGCTGTATATAGTATTATAATTATTTACAGCTTTTCTCTATATATAGTATTTTTGTTGTAATAAAATACTAAATATTCCTTGATGAATAGATAATAGAACATTATGTTAAGGTATGCTCGACCTATTCGATAAAAAACCTAAAAATATAACCTCATATGAGGCAAAAGATATTGAGCTTTTAGAAGGTTTAGAACCTGTTAGACAAAGACCTGGAATGTATATAGGAGGAACTGATAAAAGAGCCCTTCACCATTTAGCCTCAGAAATAATTGATAATTCTATGGATGAAGCAGTGGCAGGTTATGCAACAACAATAGATATCACATTAGAAGATGATAATAAATTATCAATTAAAGATAATGGACGAGGCATACCTGTTGCTGAACACCCAAAAAGACCAGGGTTTTCAACTTTAGAAGTTATATGTACTACTTTGCATTCAGGAGGAAAGTTTAATTCAAAATCTTATAATACTTCTGGAGGGCTTCATGGAGTAGGATTGTCAGTAGTTAATGCATTATCATCAAGTTTAATAATTGAAGTATCTAGAGATGGACATTTATGGCAACAAAATTACTCAAGAGGTATAGCCTCCTCTAAAATAAAAAAATTAAAAGAAAGTCATAAAAAAGGAACATTTATTCAATTTACTCCTGATAAAGAAATTTTTAGCGACGAGATTAATTTTGATTCTAAAATATTAAAAGAAATGGCTGAATCGAAAGCCTATTTATTTAAAGGAATAACTATAAATTGGAAAGTCAATAAAAAAAATAAAGAAGAAAATGAGCAACATACTTTTAAATTTCCAGGAGGTTTAAAAGACTTCTTATTAAATAAAATAAATGGTATTCCACTTTTAGTAGAAGAAATTTTTTATGGAAATACACATTTAGAATCTAAAGACCAAATAATTGAATGGGCATTGTGTTGGCCTGCACAAATTGATAATAAACTTTATAGTTTTTGTAACACTATACCTACTATTGAAGGAGGAAGTCATGAAAACGGATTCAAAGGAGGTTTAACAAAAGCAATAAGACTATTTGGGGAAATAAATAATATTAAAAAAACATCTAAAATTACATCAGAAGATCTCTTAGGTAGATCTTTTGCTGTAATATCTATATTTATTAAAAACCCTCAATTTCAAGGACAAACAAAAGAAAAGTTATCATCTCCAACAACTCAAAAAATTATTGAAACACATTTAAAAGACCATTTTGAACTTTGGCTAAATAATAATTTAGAAATTGGCAAATATATTCTTAATGAAGCAATTGGACGCTCTGAAGAGAGAATTAGAAGAAAAAAAGAAAAAGAACTTAACAAAGAAAACATAATAAAAAAAATAAATTTACCTGGAAAATTAGCAGACTGTAGCAAAAAAGAAGCTATTGGTTCTGAATTGTTTATTGTAGAGGGAGACTCAGCTGGAGGATCTGCTAAACAGGCAAGAAAAAGAGAAAATCAAGCTATATTAGCTTTAAGAGGAAAAATATTAAATGTTGCATCAGCTAGTACAGATAAAATGAATCAAAATAAAGAACTTACAGATTTAAAAAAAACATTAGGATGCGGTACCAGAGAAAATTTTAATTTAAATAATTTAAGATATGAAAAAATTATAATTATGATAGATGGAGCTCATATAACATCATTACTATTAACATTCTTTTTTCAAGAAATGCCTGAATTAATAGCTTCGGGAAAATTATTTCTCGCTCAACCCCCTTTGTACAGAATAACGCATAAAGATGTAACTATATATGCTAGTGATGATGATCATAAAGACCACCTAATTAAAAATAATTTTAAACCAAATCAAAAATTAGATATAAGCAGATTTAAAGGTTTAGGCGAAATGCCTGCAAAACAACTTAAAGAAACAACTATGGATTCAGAAAAGAGAACTTTAATAAAAATTGATTTACCTAATGAAAACATTCCTCAAGCAAATAATTTTGTTGATAATGTAATGGGTAAAAATTCGGAAAAAAGACTACAGTTTATTCAAGAAAAAGTTAAAGCTAATGAAGTTGAATATATATAATAATTTTTATTCATTTTATATCTATTAAATAATATTTTAAAAATTATTTTATCACTTTATATGAATGGTTATTAATATGCATGAAAAATATGATATTTTTATTAAAAATGGAGAGATTGTAGTTGGCGATAAAATAGAAAAATTAAATATTGGAATAAAAAAAAATAAAATTAAATTACTTACTACATCTACCAATCATAAAGCATCTAAAATCATCAACGCAAAGAACCTAACTATTCTACCTGGAGTAATTGATAGCCAAGTACATTTCAGAGAACCTGGTTCTGAACACAAAGAAAACATGTATACTGGCACAAAAGGAGCTATCTTAGGTGGTGTTACAAGTATTTTTGAAATGCCTAATACTAACCCACCTACAGCAACAGAAAAACTATTAAAAGAAAAACTAAAATTAGCAAAAACTCGCATGTGGACTAATTACGCTTTTTTTGCAGGAGCAACAGGAAAAAACATAAAAAATCTAGCCTCTTTAGAAAAACACCCAGGATGTGTTGGAATAAAAATTTTTATGGGATCATCAACCGGTAATTTACTTGTTCCAGATGATGAAACTTTAACAAATGTGCTTTCAAATAGAAATTACAGAACAGCTATACATGCAGAAGATGAACCTAGACTTATAAAAAGAAAGAAACTAATAAAAGATTCTGACGTTAAATATCATCCTATTTGGCGAGATGAATTAACAGCAATCAAAGCAACTAAAAGAATTATTAAAGCTGCAAAAAAATCAAAATTACCTATTCATATACTTCATGTTACAACTAAAGAAGAAGTCGAGATAATTAAAAATAATAAAAAATATGTAAGCATGGAAGTTACTCCTCAACATCTAACATTGTATGCCCCCGATTGTTACAATAAACTTGGATCTTTTGCCCAAATGAATCCTCCTATACGAGGTAAAAAACACCATAATGCCCTTTGGAATGCTATAAAAGCAAATATAGTAGATGTTATAGGTTCTGATCACGCACCACACACAATAGAAGAAAAATTAAAGCCTTATCCAGATACGCCTTCAGGAATGCCTGGTGTACAAACACTTCTTCCGGTAATGCTTAATCATGTAAATAATGGTAAATTAAGCATACATAAACTTTGCAAACTCATTTCAACAAATCCTGCAAAATTATATAATGTTAAATCTAAAGGAGAGATAAAATTAAATTATGACGCTGATTTAACAATAATTGATTTAAATAAACAAATTACTATTAAAAATGAAATTATGGTAAATAAATCAAAATGGACACCTTTTGATAATTTTAAAGTAAAAGGATGGCCTATTATGACAATAGTTAATGGAATTCTAGTAATGAAGAATGGTAAAGTTATAGGAAAACCTTTAGGAAAAGCTATTGAATTTGAAAGAACATAATATGATTTATAAAAATGTTTCCAATCTTTTTTATTTAATAATTTTAAATATAATAATATGCTCACCAACTTATGCTAATGATACATATGAAAAATTTTATTATTCAAAAGAATTTAAAGAAATGCCTTTAGTAACCAACTATAATGAATCTTTAATTGGTATAATTGAAATTACTTCCCTTAATCATATATTTGGAAAATATAATTCATTAAAACTATATAAAACAAAACAGAATAATATTAAATCTGGTGAATGGTTGGAAAGTAGATTAGAGCATGAAATAAAACAGATAGGAAATATTGAAAGAGTTTTAAGGAGTATTGATAGTCCGTTAAAGGACAGTGTGTTTGATTATGCAAAGTCTTCATTACCTTTAATTGATGAAACAATTAAAAAAGCATCTTTTGAACCAATGTGGTTTTGTGAACACCTTAAAAAATCTTATAATAAAGAGGGAATGTATTATCAATTATACTGTATCTTCCCTTTAGGAATGTTTAAATACTATTTTGCCATGAGACTTCAGAAAATAAACGATATACATTATTACACAGCAATTAGTTCATTGAATAATTTACGTTTTAGAAATATATTGGATATCGCTGATACATTTGAACTTAAGTAATAAGGAAAACTAAAATGCCTTCATTAAATAATAATTTAAAAAACATAAATAAAGGTGACCACAGAACATCAGAGTGGTCTGATATTTTTTTATTAAAAGATCAGCTTACAGAAGAAGAAAACATGATACAGGAAACTGCAAGTGCATATGCACATGACAAGCTTATGTCCAGAGTTTTAGATAATAATAGAAATGAAAGCTTTGATAAAAACATATTTAAAGAAATGGGTAGCTTAGGTTTATTAGGAGCTACAATAAAAGGTTATAATTGCCCTGGAGTATCCTATGTATCCTATGGACTAATTGCTAGAGAAATTGAAAGAGTAGATTCAAGTTACAGATCTTGTATGAGTGTTCAATCAAGTCTAGTAATGCATCCTATATTTACCTTTGGTTCTGAAGAACAAAAACAACGCTTTCTTCCTAATCTAGCTTCAGGTGAACTAATAGGAGCCTTTGGGTTAACAGAACCTAACCATGGTTCTGATCCAGGCAACATGGAAACTAAAGCAAATTCTACAAATGGTGGTTATATTTTAAATGGGTCTAAAAATTGGATTACTAATTCACCTATCGCAGATATTTTAATTATATGGGCAAAGGACGAAAATAATATTTTACGTGGTTTTATAGTAGAAAGAAATTTTAAAGGTCTAGAAACCCCAGCTATAAAAGGAAAATTTTCATTAAGAGCTTCTACAACTGGTATGATACATTTAACAGATGTTTTTGTTCCTAAAGAAAATGTATTGCCTGAAACACAATCTTTTAAAGGACCCTTCTCTTGTTTAGATTCTGCTAGATATGGAATTGCCTGGGGGGCATTAGGTGCAGCAGAATTTTGCTGGCATGCTGCTTTACAATACACATTAGATAGAAATCAATTTAAAAAACCTTTAGCTTCCAATCAGTTAATACAAAAAAAATTAGCAGATATGCAAACTGAAATTAGTTTAGCCCTTCAAGGAAGTCTGAGAGTAGGAAGATTAAAAGATGTAGGAAAATCTACACCAGATATGGTTTCTCTCATTAAACGAAATAGCACAGGTAAAGCCTTAGAAATAGCAAGAATGTCAAGAGATATGCATGGAGCTAACGGTGTAAGCGATGAATATCATATTATTAGACATGTAATGAATTTAGAGGCTGTAAATACCTATGAAGGAACACATGATATACATGCTCTTATACTAGGGAGGTCTCAAACAGGAATTGCAGCTTTTTAATATTAATTTTTGTCAAATTTCTTAATAATAGCAGTATAATCTAATTCTCCATGTCCTTCCTCTATAAAATCCTTATACATATCTAAAACTAACCTTCCTAAAGGTGTATTTAAATTCACAGAAGATGCTGCAGATTGTGCTAAAGACAAATCCTTAACCATCATTTTTGCTGCAAAACCAGGTTTAAAATTATTATTAGCTGCAGCTGTTTCTATTATATTTGCTACAGGTAAATGATTAAGCATTGCCCAAGACATACCAGTAGCTTTAGAACTAATTTCAAAAAATGTTTTTTGATCTAAGCCTAATTTTTTTGCCATAGTGAAAGATTCACTTAAAGCAATCATGGTTGTTCCAAGTATCATATTATTGCAAATTTTAGCTGCTTGTCCTGACCCTAGTTCTCCTGCATGAACTACTTTTTTTCCCATTTTTTCTAAGATAGGCAGTGATATTTTAAAACTTTTTTTATTTCCTCCTACCATGAAAGTTAATGTTCCTTTATCAGCACCAACTACTCCACCTGAAACCGGAGCATCAATTAATAGAAGATCTTTTACATTAGCTTTCTTTTCAACTTCTTTAATACTTGCTATATCTATTGTTGAACAATCAATTAAAAGAGTATTATTCTTAACATTATTGATTACCCCATCATTACTAATATAAACTTCTCTAACATGTTGCCCCTCGGGTAACATTGTAATAACTACATTTACATCCTTTACTGCACTAGCAATACTATTATGAATTATAAAACCTTTATTTTTTATACTTTCTAAAATATTTTTATTTATGTCATACACATTTACTTCATAATTAGCCTTAACCAAATTATTGGCCATCCCTATTCCCATATTTCCTAATCCAATAAAAGCAATTTTCATAATTATTCCTTTAGTTAATTCAAATTTAAATCACCTTCACCTAATGGTTTAAAATGATCTAATACTATCTCATTATTTACTTTTTCTAAACTATCTGGATTCCAATTAGGGTTATGATCTTTATCTACTAGAACTGCTCTTACTCCCTCATAAAAATCATGTCCTCTCATACAACCTTGAGATAACCTATATTCCATAATTAAATCTTCTGCTAACGACATATTCTCAGCTAACCTTAATTGCCGTAAAGTAATTTTTAAACTAGTTGGTGACATTTTATTAATAGAATCAATTGCTTCCTTTGCCCAATCAGAATTATTATTTTTCAAAACATCTAAAATTTCTTCTATAGAATCAAACTTAAAACATTCACTAATCTCAGTGATTAAATTAGCAAAATTTGTTGGTTCTAAATTAATGCTACAACTATCTATGACTTTTAAAATATCTTTTTTATCTCTAGTTAAAGATAACTCTTGTAATAAATCAGCAAACATTTCTCTTTTTACGCATTTAGTAGCTAATCCTAAAGTTAATAAATCTGGAGTTTTTACTCTCTTACCAGTTAATGCTAAATAAGTACCAACATTACCTTCTAATTCCGTTAAAATTTTTCCCGCTCCCACATCAGGAAACAAACCTATTGCAGTCTCAGGCATTGCAAAAGTAACATTTTCAGAGACTACAACTATATTCTTATGCATCGCTAAACCTACACCTCCACCCATACAAATACCGTGTATTAAAGAAATGATAGGTTTGTTAAAAGTATTAATTTTATAATTTAATTTATATTCAAAATAAAAAAATTTTTTTCTCAATTCATTTGATTCTGAAAATTTTTCTTCATAAAAACTTTTTACATCACCTCCCGCACAAAAAGCCTTATCTCCTTCTCCAGTAAATATAACAAGATTAATTTTATCATTTATAGATATAGCATCTAAAATTTTATCTATTTCTTCCACCATATCAAAAGTAAGAGTATTTAAATAATTAGGCCTATTTAATACTATAACTGCTGCATTTCCTTTTTCATAATAATTTATGCCCATTATTATTTCCTGTTTTCTAATAATTTTCTAGCTATAATAACTCTCATTATCTCATTGGTGCCTTCCAATATTTGATGAACTCTTATATCTCTTACGTACCTTTCAATCTGATATTCTGATAAATATCCATAACCCCCATGCAACTGAAGAGCTTGATTACATACTTCAAAACCAACATCTGTAGCGAAACGTTTTGCCATAGCGCATGATTTTGTAGTATTTTGACCTTGATTATCTAACTCATATGCTGCTTTTAACACCATCAGTTTTGCAGCTTCTAATTGTGTAGACATATCAGCTAATTTAAATTGAGTAGCCTGGAAATCAGAAATTTTCTTTCCAAATTGACTTCTTTCTTTTACATAATTTAATGATTTTTCTAAACAAACTTTCGCAGCTCCTAAAGAGCAAGAAGCAATATTAATTCTTCCTCCATCTAAACCTTGCATTGCAATTTTAAATCCATCTCCTTCCTTTCCAATTAAATTCTTAATTGGGACTTTACAATCTTCAAAAATCACCTGAGCTGTAGGTTGAGAATTCCACCCCATCTTTTGTTCTAATTTACCAAATGATAATCCTTCAGACCCTTTCTCTATAATAAGACATGATATACCACTGGATCCTTTGTCTCCCGTTCTTACCATAGTTAAATACACATCAGACAAACCTGCTCCTGAAATAAAAGATTTAGTACCATTTAAGATATAATAATCACCATCCTTTATTGCTGTAGTGGAAAGAGAACTCGCATCTGATCCTGAACCAGGTTCTGTAAGACAATAAGATGCAATATAATCCATTGATATTAATTTTTTTAATATATTTTCATGATGAAATTTATTGCCATATTTAGATATCATCCAAGCTGCCATATTATGTATAGACAAAAACGCTGCTGTTGAAGGACAAGCTGTTGACAATTCTTCAAAAATCAATGCCGCATCCAACCTCCCTAAACCAGTGCCTCCTAATTTTTCATCAATATAAATTGCTGCCAAACCTAAAGCTGCAGCATCTTTTAACACATCAACTGGTAAGGTTTTTTCTAAATCCCATTTATTAGCATAAGGAGCCATTTTATTATTAGCAAAAGTCCTCACTGTATTAGTAAATACTATTTGATCATTACTAAGAGAAAATTGCATATTCTACTCCAAAACCTAGATTAACACACTCATAATATCTTGACTTAAATGTCTAATAATATACAAGAATTTTGTAAATATATACTATTATAATATAGTAAATAAAATTATTAGGAAATATTTTATGGCTAATAATCAAAAGAAGTATAACACGTATCCTTCATTTCCTTCTACCAGAATGAGAAGAAATAGGCTACATGATTGGAGCAGAAGGTTAATTAAAGAAAATAAACTATCTGTTGATGATTTAATTTGGCCTATTTTTGTAACCAAGAATAATAAAACAGAAATAAATTCTATGCCTGGTGTATATAGAATACCTCTATCGGAAATAGCAGATACTGTGGGAGAGGCTCAAAACTATGGAATTCCAGCGATAGCATTATTTCCACATACCGATACAAACATTAAAGACGATAATGGATCAGAAGCATTAAACTCAAATAATATCATATGTGAAGCTACTAAACTTATAAAAAAACAACATAAATCTATAGGAATTATTACGGATGTTGCTCTTGACCCATACACTAGTCATGGTCATGACGGAATTATAAAGAATAATGAAATACTAAATGACGAAACATTAGAAATATTAGGAAAACAAGCACTAAATCAAACTAAAGCTGGGGCTGATATCATAGCTCCAAGCGATATGATGGATGGTAGAATTCAACATATAAGAAATGAACTTGATAAAAACGGTTTTAAAAATACACAAATAATGTCTTATGCTGCAAAATACGCATCTAACTTTTACGGTCCATTTAGAAATGCTATTGGTTCTGAAAAAAATTTAAGCAATAAATCTAAAAAAAGTTATCAAATGGATTACTCTAATTCTGATGAAGCTCTGAAAGAAGTGCAATTGGATATTTCTGAAGGAGCCGATATGATAATGGTTAAACCTGGCATGCCTTATCTAGATATAATTTATAGAATTAAATCTGAATTTAATATGCCAACTTATGCTTATCAAGTATCCGGTGAATATTCCATGATAGCTAATGCTATTAAAAATAATTTTTTATCAGAACAAGAAACTATCATAGAATCTCTAACATGTTTTAAAAGAGCTGGAGCAAATGGTATTCTTACTTATTTTGCATTAGAAGTTGCAAAAATTTTAAGTAACAGGTAAATCAAAATAATATGAAAAACTCATTATCTATAGCTCCCATGATGGATAGAACCGATTTGCACTTTAGAAATTTTATTCGTTTAATAACACAGCGTACTCTTTTATACACTGAAATGATTCATGCTAATGCAATAATTCATGACAAAAATAATCGGTTTGATATTGAGCAAAACTGTGATGGACCGAATGCAATACAAATAGGCTGCTCAGACCCAAAAGAAGCAACTAAATTTGCAAAAAAAATTAAAAATTATGCTTTTGATGAAATTAATATTAATTGTGGTTGTCCTTCAAACAAAGTTATAAATGGTGATTTTGGAGCTATTTTAATGAGCAAACCCAAATTAGTAGCACAAATTGTACATTCAATAAAAGAATACACTAGCATACCTGTTACCGTTAAAGCACGGATAGGAATTGATAATATCGATAGCAAAGAATTTTTATATGATTTTATTGAAGAATTAAATAAAGTTAACGTAAAAAAAATTATTATTCATGCCAGAAAAGCAATTCTCAAAGGACTTACTCCACACGAAAATAGAACTATTCCACCTTTAAATTATGAACGCGTTAAATTTATACAAAAGTCCTTTAAAAATATAGATATAATTCTTAATGGTGGCATCACAGATATTTATGACGCCAAATCTTTGTTAAAAACATATAATGGTGTAATGATTGGCCGTTACGCTTGGGATAACCCTTGGAGATTTAAAGATGTAGATCATTTATTTTACAACCAAGATTATAAGTCAATCAGTAGAAGTGAAATTATCCAAAAATACGTTAATTACTCTTTAAAATATCTTAAGCAAGGACATAGTCTAAGAAGATTGGTTAAACCTTTATTTAATATTTTCTATGCATCTCCAGGAAGCAAATATTGGAAACAACAACTTAATGAAATATCTAATAACAATTTACCATATAAGGAATTAACTAATATCGTTAAAAATACAGAAAAACTTTACCAAACAGCTGCCTAAAAATTATATTAATATAAATCATCAATATTTATATTCAAATTCAATTAAAAATTTCAACGTATTGTCTGGAGTTGAGTCGGTATAACCAAATAACCAACCTAGTTCATATTTAAAACCATAATTATCATCAAATTCAACAAAACCAAAAACTCCTGGACCAATTTGATGTTGTTCATTTCCTATAGCAATATCATCAAGTTCTCCAAACCTTCCAAAAGCCTCTACGCCTGGCTGAATATTTGGTGTTAAGCGATACCGTAATTGCCCCGCATAAGCAATTTCTAATCCACTCTCGCTTGAATTTTCAAATTCCTGTTCAAGAATAATATTTCCTGTAGACCTCCATACTCCAAAATTTTTATATAATAATAACCTAGATTCAATTTCATAGGCATCTTTACTATTATCAGGAAAAGAAACTCCTAAAGATATACCAATATCAATATCATTAGGCTTTTCATTCCAGCCTTTAGTCTTAGTTAATTCATATCTCGTATCAATTTCATAAGTTGTAAATTTTCTCTTTTCTTCAGCCTCTCTTTCATATTCACCTTCAATTTCAAAAAAAAAACTATCCGTAACACCCATTCCAAAACCATACCTTTCTTTTGTAGCACCATCCATACTTTTTTCATCATCAAAAGTTTTGAAGCCTCTTGTTCCTATTTCAATTTCTTGATTAATCATAGGCCATCTTGCTCTAAAAGGAGGAGCCTCCGCTGCAAAAGTAGAAAAAGTTTCTATAAAAATACATAAAACTAATAATATTTTTAAAATTAGCTTGATCACTTATTATATATCCTTAATTTAACTATCATACATAATCCCCCCTCTACTCTATTCTTAGGTAATATATCTCCATCATAAGCTTTGATAATATTCATAGCTACAAACAAACCTATCCCATTACCTTTTGATTTACTAAAACCTTTATTAAATATTTTATCTATATCAACCTCTGATAAACCTGGACCATTATCTAATATATTTATCTCAATATAACCATTATTTTTAAATAATTTGGCTTCAACATTTTCTTTATTAGAATTCCAGTAAATACTATTATCAATTATTGCCGTAATAGCATCAATTAATTTATTTTTATCACCTATAACCCTAAAATTTGTATCACCTAAGACGACAAAATTATCGGAAACATATAAATCCTCAATAACTTTAAATACATCTTTTAAGTTCGTAACGTTATTAATCTTTTTATTATAACCATAATGTTCTTGACTAGCTTCAGATAAAGTTGATGCAATAAAATCGTCTAAATTATCTAAAACCTTTACAATTCTAGACAATAACAATTTAGCATCTTCTAAAGATTCTATATTCTTATTAGTATAATAACGTATTGCATTCGTTTTATTTTTTAAATTATGTGCAATATTTTTTGCATTTAACCAATTTAAATTAGCCTTATTACTTAAAAAAAACTGAAGATAATATATAAAAATAGAAACTAAAAATATACTAATTAAAATAGGAGATAAAATAGATATTAATACTTTTCCCAATTTCATCTCCAAAATATGAGCATCAGAAAGAACCTGAAAAAATCCTAGTACATTATTATCAAAATTTTTAATAGGAATAACTGTAGAGATAATAAAATTATGGTCTTTATCATTAGAAGCATAAACTCGTAATGTCGCTATGTTTTTATTAGCACATGAAAACTGAGATCCAATATTTTCTTCATTAAATGCTATATAAGGTAAATCTATACAAGTGACTTCCTCGTTATTTAAAAAAATTTCCTTAATAAAAACTGCAACTTTAATAGCTAAATTTCCAATATTTTTCTCAAAAGGATTCTCAATATATTCATTTATAAAAATAACGCCTTCAGAATGTTCAACAGTACGATAAGTGCTAGAAATAATTTTAATTTTTCCAAAATTATAATTTAAAAAATTTAATTTTTTAATTTCAATTCTTTCATATTCATCAATTAATTGATCTTGCAAAATATCTGATAAAGTAGACACATCATTTTTTAAAAAATTATTATAAATTTGAATAGTTTCTTTTGAAAAATCTCTTCCTATAGGACTTAAAAAAAGGCCACTAATTATAATAGTCGAAAAAATTCCTAATGATAAAACTATTGTAGAAGATAATAATACTAAGAATATTCTAATCTTTTCTCCATAATTCATTTTATAACCCAAAAAATATTTCTACATAAAATATACATAAATTTAATAGTTCATCTTTATATCAACCTTGCATATTTAAATAATTAATAATTAAATAAAGGAGCTTGTAAGTTGACACTTATTATAAAAAATATAACAACCAATATTATTTTTATCATATTACTTTTAAGTAGTGGCTGTGCATACCATAAAATAGAAAAATTAAAAGAAATGCCTGATAATGTAAATAACTTTTCAAAAGCTTTATCTGATGCATACTTAGAGTTTGCTCTTAGTGAAATGAATGATATGCACGATGAAGTAGACGCCGCTTACTTTGCAAATAAAGGAATAAATGCAAAATTAGGGCAAAAAGTTTTACCGGAAAAAGTAAATAATTGGAAAATAGATAAAAAATATCTGCAAGAAGTCAATCTTAAACGTAGTGAGTTGCTTAAGATTATTAATTCAGATAGAGCAAAAAAATTTCCAATTTTAACAGCAAGAGCACAACTAGGATTTGACTGTTGGCTTGAACAACTTGAAGAAAATTGGCAAACGGAAGATATTGCAAAATGTTACAATATGATGAATAGTAATATGCAAACTGTTTCTAACGAAACATCTTCTTCTAATAAAAAAATTACCAAGATTGAAAATATTAAGCAAAAATCAAAAGTAACAGATTTAGAAATAACCCAAATCAAAGATGTAAAAGAGATTAAAAAAGTAGAAAATACTAATGTTAAGCAAAAATTTGAATTATATTTTGATCATGATGTTTTTAAATTAAACTTAAAAATGAAAAACATGATCAATAACATTTTAACAAATTACAATACTAAAAAAGAAACTATAATAGAAATTATTGGACATGCTGATAGATCAGGTCCTGAAGAATATAACTTAATACTATCAAAATTACGTGCAAATTCTGTAAGACAGCATCTTTTATCAAAAGGTGTATCAGAATTTAATGTAAGCACTTATTATTATGGTGAAACAAAACCAAAATTAATAACTGCAGATGGTGTTAAAGAAAAAATTAATAGAAGAGTAGAAATTTTTATAAACAATAAGGAAAGTCAAGTATCCCGCTTATAATCATATTTATAGCCAAATGATTGCACTGTTTTAATTGGATTAAAGTTTTTATCTACTTTTTTTAATTTATCTCTAATAGCCTTTATATGGCTCACAATAGTGTTTTCGAATGTATCTTCTTGAACATTTTCGTCAGCTGCATATCTATACAGTTGATACTTCGAAAACACTTTATTTTGATTCTTCGCTAAATAGGATAAAATTTCAAATTCCATTTTTGTAAAATGAATTTCTTCATCATTTAAAATTATCATACGAGAATCAAAATTTATTTTTAATGGTAAAAGTTCTAATAAATTGGAGTCACTTTCAGTAACGGAAATATTATTTTTAATATAATTTGCAAGACTATCAATATCATTCATAAAATCATCCTTATCAAAGAAAGCCTTGGCATTTGTATAAGACGCCTCCTTCATAATAAATGGATCTTGATTCTTTTGAGATGTCAAAAATACATAGTTTAATGTAGGTATTTCCTTATTAATTCTGTTAGCTAACTTAATGCCAGCCTTCGAATTACCTCCCATATTTATATCAATAATAGTTAGTACAGGTTGTATTTTATTCAATTTATATATGGTTTCTTGATAAGCATTTGACTCAAAATAAATAATAAATATTTCACATCCATGTATTTTTTCTTCAAGTTCTTCCTTTAATAAGTCTATCCATACTTTATCATCCTCAATTATTACAATACTAACCATATTCTATTTACTCCAAATCGAAATCTATTGTAATTTTTCCTAAATGAGTTCCTTTTTGCATATATGACAAAGCATCAGGTAAATCTTTAAACTTAAAAGTTGAATCTATAATTGGTTTAACTTCAGATGTATTAAACTTATCTATCATATTTATTAATTCTTCTTTATTACCACAAGTAATTCCAATTAACCTTGAAGCTTTATAAATCACCCTTCCTATAGGCAATTCTGCTATTCCTCCCGACAATACACCAATTATTCCAATTACAGCCCCTACTCTAGAACACTTGATTGACTGCTCAAGCGTTTTGCTTCCTCCTACCTCAACAACAATATCAACCCCTTTTTTATTTGTAACATCTAGAACTTTCTTCCACCAATCTTTATTTTTATTATAATTTATTACAAAATCTGCACCAATATCCTTAGCTACCTCCATTCTTTCTTCACTTGATGTTGTAGCAACTACTTTAGCGTCAAATAATTTAGCTATCTGAATAGCAAAAATAGAAACTCCCCCTAATCCTTGTACTAAAACAATAGAATTTTTGTTGACTTTTCCTTCGGTAACAATTGTTCGCCAAGCTGTTAAAGCAGCACAAGGCAAAGTAGCTGCTTCTACACAATTCCAATTTTTAGGAGCATGAACGATATTATTCTCCTCAAAAACCATATATTCCTGCATTACCCCATCTATCTTACCTCCAAGAGATAATAAGATAGTATTTTCTTCGATACTTCCTGAATCCCATCCTTTGAAAAAAGGAGGAATAACAATATCACCTTTTGTAAAGTTTTTTATGTTTTTACCTACTTCTACAATAATTCCTGCGCCATCAGAAATAGGAATGAATGGAGGTTTTCCTCCAGTTTCCCCATAACCTCCATCTATCATAATTAAATCCCTAAAATTTAAACTAGCAGCTTTCATTTCAACTAAAACTTCATTTTCAGACAAAATTTTAGGTGAATCTTTATTTACACTTTTTAAATTTTCAATATTAAAATTATTAAGTTCCCATATTCTCATATAAATTCCTTTTTATCTTGGGGAAGCTGCTATATTTCCACCGTCCACAGTCATTATTACACCTGTAGTTCTTTCTGCCAAAGCTAATGACACAAAAGCCTTTGCAACATCTTTAGCTCTTACTTCTAATCCAAGTAAATTACCAGACATATATTGTTCTTCATTAACTCCTCTAGCTTTTGATCGTTCTTTAACCATATTTTTTGTTAGTAAGCCTGATCTAATACGATCTGCATTTATTGCATTTGATCTAATTTTAATACTGGCATAATCAATTGCGTATTGACGCATTAAAGATAATGTTGCTGACTTAGGTATGCCATATGGACCAAAATTTACTCCAGGATTTAATGCCTGTTTAGAAACATTAAATAATAATACGCCTCCCATATTTTGTTTTGACATAATATTTATTGCATATTTACTTACACGTTGATGAGCCCAAAAATTAATTTCAAAACTATCTTTAAATAATTTTTCATCAACAGTTCCTATTTTTCCTTGTTCCGCCATTCCTGCATTAGAGATTAAAATATCTAAACCTCCATATTTCTCAGATATTTTATTAAAAACTCCTTCTATATTTTTTATATTTTTTAAATCACAGTAATAACCTATAATATTATATTTGCTTCTAACTCTTTCAATTCCTTTTATATCATTATCAAGTATTATTACTTCAGCTCCCAATTCTTTAAATTCTATTGCTGTCGCAAGGCCTATAGTACCTGCACCACCTGTTATTACAACTATATTGCCCTCTAAAGTTTTTGGTTTAGTACTATTTAATTTTGCTTGTTCTAATGACCAATATTCTATGTCAAATTGATCAGCCCTAGAAATACTTTTAAAATGTCCAATCTTTTCTGCATTATAAATTGTTTCTGCTGTAGTCTCTAACAAATCCTTAGCTATATTTAAAGATTTAAAATTTTCTCCCACTACAAATGCTCCATAACCTTTAACAAATATTATTCTCGGAGAAGCATCTAATTTTTTAATTTTTCCTCCACTTCTGTGTTTATATTTTAAAAAATATGAATTATACTTCTTTTCATAATTTTTTAGATTTTTTAAAATTATACTTTTAAGATTTTTAGTATTTGAATTTAATTCATCTATTATTAATGGAAATGGTTTAATTCTAATAGCATGATCTGGCGTAACTGGACCAGATAAAGCATACCTATTAACATCTTTTCCAGCAGACATTTTTTTTACATACTTACTTTTTACAAAACAAGTGAGCATCTTCTTATTTGCTATTTTTGATACTTCACCTCTAATTATAGATGATATATTTATTATATTTAAGCTATCAAATTTTTTATTATTAGAAAATGGAATATTATTTCCTTTTTTTATGTAGCTTTCTGCTTTAGAAACCAAGTCTATCATTCTTCCATATGATTCTTTTGCAGTATCTCCAAAAGTAAAAATACCATGCTTTAATAAAATTAAACCTTTAACATTTGGATTATTTGAATATATTTTTCCACAAGCCTTTGCCAAATCAAACCCTGGCATGACATAATCAATTATCCCAACTTTATCTCCATAGATACTTTTTATTAATGATCTCGCGTTACTTTGATCTGTTAATGATAAAATTGCATTTGAATGAGTATGGTCAATATACTTATGAGGTAAAAAAGCATGCAGTAATGTTTCTACTGATGGATTTGGAGATTTTATATTTAATAATTGCTCTCTTTGTATCCTAACCATATCTTCATCTTTAAGTATTTTTAATTTTATTAATTTCCTTAATGGATTTAAATACATAGCTGGTAATCCTTCTGGCTCAATATTTGCCAGATCCCAACCTGAACCTTTAACATGAATTATTTCATTATCAAACTCGTCTATAGATTTTAAAGAAGTATTTCCTCCTCCATGCATGACTAGTTTAGGGTTACTACCTAATAAGCGAGATGAATAAACTCTTAATATTAAATCTTTTGATATATTATATTTAGCATATAAATTTATATAAGAATTTGCTACTTTTTCTGACCATTCATTTTTCATTACTTATACCTTATTTATAATTATTTAAACAAATCTTTAATTCCTTTAATGCTTGCATTACATACTCCTCGATTAGTTATGAGCTTAGTAACTAGTTTTGATGGTGTAACATCAAAACCAGGATTACAAACTATACACTCATTGCCAACTATTTTTACAGAATTTAACTCGCCTTCTTTATCTAATCCTGTTATATGAGTAACCTCTTTTTTTGACCTTTCTTCTATTTCAATATTATTAACCCCAGATTTTAGATTGAAGTCTATGGTAGATTCAGGCAAAGCAACATAAAAAGGAATATTATTATCAAACGCACATAGAGCCTTCATGTATGTTCCTATTTTATTACAAACATCTCCATTACTAGCAGTTCTATCTGATCCAACAATGCACATATCTACCATTCCTTTTTGCATTAAATGTCCGCCAGCATTATCAACTATTAAAGTATTTGGAACACCATGTTGACTTAATTCCCAACAAGTTAACGAAGCCCCTTGATATCTTGGGCGAGTTTCATCTACCCAAACATGTATATCAATACCTGAATTAAATGCTTTATAAATAGGGGCTAAAGCTGTTCCCCAATCTACACATGCCAACCACCCTGCATTACAATGAGTTAAAATATTTAATGTTGTTTTTGATTTGTATATTTTGTTAATTAAATTTAACCCATTATCACCAATATCAGAACATTGTTTGACAGAGTTCTCTAATAATGCATTTGATATTTTCCATGCACATATAAACCTATCTGCTTCCTTAAAATTAAGTATTTCCTTAACAAAATTCTCCAAAGCCCATCTTAAATCTACTGCTGTAGGCCTAGTTTTAACCAAAATATTAAATGCATTATTAATACTTTTTATAGAAGGATCTTCTTTTATTGCAAAGCACATACCATAACTAGCTGTTACTCCTATAAGTGGTGCACCCCTAACTAACATGTTCTTTATAGCTTTTGTTACATCAGAAATATTACTTAATATTTTATATTCAAGATTATGCGGTAATAACGTCTGATCTATAATAGATACTGTATAATCTTTCTTATATTCTATTGCTCTTTTATTACTTCCATTAATTAACAATATTTTACCCTTTTTAATATAAATACATAATGTATTTGAAAGCTTGTCTAGCATTATATATACATATAAATGAAACTTATACATTATATAACAATTTTTAAGGTTTATTAAAATGATCCCAAGATATAGTCGTCCCGAAATGACAAATATATGGAGCCAACAAAATAAATTCCAAACCTGGCTAGAAATTGAAAAATATGCTTGTGAAGCCCAGGAAAAACTAGGAGTAATTCCTAAAGGTATATCTAAACAAATAGAAAAGAAAGGTAAGTTTGAAATTAAAAAAATAGATAAACTTGAAAAAAAAGTAAAACATGATGTTATAGCCTTTCTAACTAATTTAGCAGAACATGTAGGTCCTAAAGCAAGATTTATTCACCAAGGTATGACTTCTTCAGATGTATTAGATACCTGTTTTAATATCCAACTCAAAAAATCTAGTGAACTTCTAGATAAAGGTTTAACAAGGTTACTCAAAGCCTTAAGAAAAAAAGCTTATAAAAGCAAAAACATGATTTGCATTGGTAGAAGTCATGGAGTTCATGCCGAACCAACCACTATGGGCCTAAAATTTGCCTACGCATACGCAGAATTTAACAGATGTAAAGAAAGATTAAAAATAGCTAATTCTGAAATTTCAACTTGTAAAATATCTGGGGCTGTAGGCACTTTTGCAAATATTAATCCAAAAGTTGAAGAATACGTGGCAAAAAAAATGAAACTTAAAGTTGAAACAATTTCTACACAAATCTCTCCTAGAGACAGACATGCAATGTTTTTTTCCGTACTAGGTATAATAGCTAGTTCAATAGAGAGATTAGCAATAGAAATAAGACATTTACAAAGAACAGAGGTAAGAGAGGCAGAAGAAATGTTTAGTATAGGACAAAAAGGAAGTTCTGCTATGCCTCATAAAAGAAACCCTATATTAACAGAAAACATTACAGGCCTTGCTAGATTAGTAAGATCATCAGTTATACCAGCTCAAGAAAATATCGCGTTATGGCATGAAAGAGATATTTCTCATTCTTCAGTAGAAAGAGTAATAGGACCAGATTCAACAATTACACTAGACTTTGCTATACATCGCTTAGCTAATGTAATAGAAAATTTAGTTCTTTATCCGCAAAACATGCAGAAAAATCTTAATCATCTTGGGGGCCTTCATTTTAGTCAAGGAATTTTATTAGAACTTACCCAAGCTGGAATGAGCAGAGAAAAAGCCTATAATATTGTTCAAAAATGCGCAATGAAAGTATGGGATAATAAAGAAGATTTTAAAACTTTACTTATTCAAGATAATGAAGTTAAAAAATATTTAAATTCAAAGCAAATTGAGAAATTATTTAATATTAACAAACATATAAAAAATGTTTCTTATATTTTTAATAGAGTTTTCAATAATAAATAAACTAAACAAATGTGCACACTTATAATTTTATATCGTCCAAATGATAAATGGCCATTATTGGTTGGAGGAAACAGAGATGAGATGGTTAATCGTCCATGGCTAGAACCAGCTAATCATTGGAGCAATAAGATATGTGCAGGTAAAGATATTCTTGCAGGAGGTACATGGTTTGGAATAAATAATCAAGGAATGGTTGCATCGGTATTAAATAGAATAAATAGTTTAGGGAATGATAAAAATAAAAAAAGCAGAGGAATTATTCCAATTGATATATTAAATAAAGATAATATAGAAGAAGCTATAAATTATGTTAAAAATATTAATACTCAGAACTATAAACCATTTAATTTATTTTTCGGAAACAATCAAAAGGCATTTTGGGCCAAAGGAACCAATAATAATAAAATAATATTAAATAATATTACTCCAGGAATGCATTTCTTAGATAGTTATGACTTAAATAGTTTAAAATCTCCAAAATTTAATTACAATTTAAAACTTTTTAAAAATTTAAAAACACCAAATCCAGATAAAAATTCATGGATTTCCTGGAAAAAATTTTTTCTAAATGACCAACATTCTAATGATCAACCCCTTTCAGCTATTAATATAAAAAACAATAAAAACAATTATGGTACTTTATGTACAAATTTTGTGGCTCTTCCAAATTCGAATAAATTAAAAACAGTCTTTTTATTTAAAAATCACTTAAAAAAGAATAAAAATTTTTATCAAATCAAAACTTTATAGATTGCTCTAATATTAATAATTGCTATATTAAATATAAATTACTAAGGATATTATGGAAAAAAAGAATAGAAAAATTCTATACGAAGGAAAAGCTAAAATACTCTATAAAGGTCAAGAACCTAATACCATTGTTCAATACTTTAAAGATCATACAACTGCATTTAATAATAAGAAATTTGCAATAATTGAAGGCAAAGGTGTATTAAATAATAAAATTTCAGCATTTTTAATGGAAAAATTAATAAATATAGATATTCCTACACACTTTATTAAAAAAATAAATACACGAGAACAGTTAGTTTATAATGTTGAAATTATACCTGTAGAATTTGTTATTAGAAATATTGCTGCAGGATCTATATGTAAAAGATTCAATCTAAAAGAAGGAGAATTGCTTCCGAGAACACTAATAGAGTATTATTATAAATGTGACGAATTAAATGATCCAATGATCTCCGAAGAACATATTACCGCTTTTAAGTGGGCTAGCTTAGATGAACTAAAACAAATATATAATATGTCCATAAAAATAAATGATTTCTTAGTAAAACTTTTTTTAAATGTTGGAATAAAGGTAATAGACTTTAAATTAGAATTTGGAAGACTATCAAAAAATAATAAACATATTTTAGTGTTAGCAGATGAGTTGAGTCCTGACAACTTTAGGCTATGGGATATTAAAACTAATAAAAAACTAGATAAAGATATTTTCAGAGAAGATCTAGGAAATATAATAGATGCTTATAATGAAGTAGCGCAAAGATTAGGAATTATCAAATAAATAATAGAGGTTAATATGAAAGTTGAAGTACATACAAGACTAAAAGAAGGAGTTTTAGATCCTCAAGGAAAAGCAGTAGAATCTGCTTTAAAAAATTTAGGATACGATCAAATAAATAAGATAAGACAAGGAAAACTATTTGATATTGAAATTGATACTATTGATCCTGTAAAAGCTGAAGAAATTGCTAATAATATATGCAAATCATTATTGGCAAACATGGTTATAGAAGATTTCACAGTAAAAGTGCTTCCAACCTAATAACTTATAAAGATTTTATTAATATGAATACATCTATAATAGTTTTTCCAGGATCAAATTGTGATAGAGATATTGCTGTAGCCATAAGAAATGTGAGCAATACTGAACCTAATATGGTTTGGCATAAAGAGACCTCTTTAAATAAAGCAGACTTAATTGTATTACCTGGCGGTTTTTCCCATGGGGACTATTTAAGATCAGGATCAATAGCCTCACGTGCTCCCATAATGAAAGAAGTTATTAAACTAGCAAATAACGGCACTCCTATTTTAGGCATTTGTAATGGATTTCAAATTCTTACTGAATGCGAATTATTACCTGGAGTATTAATGAGAAATAAAAATATGCAATTTATATGTAAATATACATATTTAATTTCTAATAATGAAAATAAATGGGTTAATAAAAAAGAAATTAATAAAGTCATTTCATATCCTGTGGCGCACCATGATGGTAATTATTTTTGTAACAAAGATGAATTAAATAACCTAAAAGCAAATAATAGAATTGTTTTTCAGTATTGTTCTGCAACAGGAATAATTAGTGAAGAAAATAACATAAATGGCTCATTATATAATATTGCCGGAATTACAAATAAAAATGGAAATGTATTAGGTATGATGCCACATCCAGAACGGGCTATTAGTAAAAATCTAGGTGGCAATGATGGAATATCTTTCTTTGAAAACTTTTTTAATAATATAGGAAATTTATAATGACCACTTTAGATCAAGCCCTAGAGTTGGGGCTAAATAAAAGTGAGTACGAAAAAATTATTAATTATCTTGATCGTGTTCCCAATATTACTGAATTAGGTATATTTTCTGCTATGTGGAGTGAGCATTGCTCTTATAAATCATCCCGGAAATGGTTAAAGAATCTTCCTACCAATGCTGACTGGGTGATTCAAGGTCCTGGAGAAAATGCCGGAGTAATAGATATTGGAAATGGATTAGCTGCTGTATTTAAAATGGAAAGTCATAATCATCCCTCATTTATAGAACCATATCAAGGTGCTGCTACTGGTGTAGGAGGTATTATGCGAGATGTTTTTACTATGGGAGCAAGACCAGTAGCTAATATGAATTGTTTGAGATTTGGAAGTGTCCATCACCATAAGACAAAACATTTATTATCTGGAGTTGTATCTGGAATTGGTGACTATGGTAACTGTATGGGAGTTCCGACTATTGGAGGAGAATGCAGTTTCGACAAGGGTTATAATGGAAATATTTTAGTAAACGCAATGACAATAGGAATAGTAGAACAAAAAAGTATTTTTTATGCTAAAGCTGGAAAACCAGGCAGTAAAGTAGTTTATGTAGGTGCAAAAACTGGAAGAGATGGTATTCATGGAGCCTCTATGGCATCTACCTCTTTTGACGAAGATTCCGAAAATAAAAGACCAACAGTTCAAGTTGGAGACCCATTTACAGAAAAACTATTATTAGAATCTTGTTTAGAGTTAATGCGTACCGATTGTATTATTGGAATTCAAGATATGGGTGCCGCAGGTTTAACATCTTCAGCAGTAGAAATGGCTGCTAAAGACAATAATGGTATAAAAATAAATTTAGATAAAGTACCTGTCAGAGAAACTAAAATGACCCCTTTTGAGATTATGCTTTCTGAAAGCCAAGAAAGAATGCTAATGGTTATAAAACCTAATTCCGAACAAAAAGCTAAAAAAATATTTAATAAATGGGAATTAGATTTTAGTGTAATTGGTGAAGTGACTGACTCCAAACATATAGAACTAATTTCCAATAATATAAGTGTTGCAAATATTCCTTTAGAACCTCTAGCTAATGGATTAATATATAATAGACCTTACAAAATTAACAAATCAAAAAATAAGACAATAGTAAATACTAATAATAACTGGGACATTTCTTTACAAAAACTCATGAATAATCCTGACTTATGTTCACGAAGATGGATATGGGAACAATATGACCATATGGTTATGGGAGACACGATAGGCATGCCTGGATCTGAAGCTAGTATCGTTAGAATACATGGCACCAATGAAGCTCTTGCAATTACCACTGACTGCACTCCAAGATATTGTAAAGCAGATGCTGAAATGGGAGGAAAACAAGCTGTAGCTGAATCTTATAGAAACCTTTGCTCAGTTGGAGCAACCGCTTTGGCTATAACAGATTGTTTAAATTTTGGAAATCCTGAAAATTCTATTGTTATGGGTCAAATTATTAATGCTATTAATGGCATAGGAGAAGCATGTAAGAAACTTTCTATGCCTGTTATAGCTGGTAATGTAAGTTTATACAATGAAACAGATGGAGAAAGTATTCCACCTACCCCTCAAATCGGCGCTGTAGGTATTATTAAAGACACTAGTAAAATTATTAATAATAAAATAGAAAATAGCTTAGATAACGATATTTTAATTATTGGTAAAACTTTAGGACATCTTGAATGTTCTATTTATGCTAAAGAAATTAGTAAAAATGAAAATGGCTTACCTCCAAATGTGAATCTAGATGAAGAATTCAAAAATGGACAGTTTATATTAGAATTAATATCAAAAGATATGATTAATTCATGTAAGGATATATCTGATGGTGGGATTGCTATAGCTCTAACTGAAATATGTACTATGAGCTCAATAGGTTGCAAAATAACTCAAAAAAATAAGCTAAATATTGATGCATGGCTTTTTGGAGAAGATCAGGCAAGATATATAATAATTTGCAATAAATCTAATACAAAAGATATTATTTCTGCTGCTAATCAAAAACAAGTAACAATAGATTATATTGGAAAACTCCAAGGCGAAAACTTTGAAGTAAAAGACTTTAAAAGCGAGATCAAAAAAATTTCTATTGAAAAATTATATAATTTAAGAAATAATTGGTTTGAAAATTACTTTTCAACGAAAATATAGGTATGAGGTATAATTATGGCTATGAGTTCAGATGAAATAGAAAAAATGATAAAAGAAGCAATGCCGGATGCTCAAGTTATTATTGAAGATCTGAGAGGAGATGGTGATCATTATTCTGCTCAAGTAATCTCTACCCTCTTTAGTGGTAAATCTAAAATTCAGCAACATCAAATGGTATATAAAGCACTTAAGGGAAAAATGGGACAGCAACTTCATGCTTTAGCACTTAAAACTAGTGCTCAATAATAAAATAATAAGGAGATATAAATGACTAATATAGATGATGGAGTAAAAGATAGAATTGAGAAAGAAATTAGTTCTAATGATGTAGTATTATTCATGAAAGGAACACCTATATTTCCACAATGCGGCTTCTCTTCTATGGTCTCTCAAGTTTTAAATCATATAGGGGTAGAATTTAAAGGCGTTGATGTACTTGCTGAACCAACTCTAAGAGAAGGAATTAAGGAATTTAGTGACTGGCCTACTATTCCACAACTATATGTTAAGGGTAAATTTATAGGGGGATGTGATATTGTCAAAGAAATGTATGAAAATGGAGAACTTCAAGAATTATTTCCCAAATAAAACTACCTTGAATAGAACTCTACTACTAAATTTGGCTCCATTTGCACTGGGTAAGGGATATCAGATAATATAGGTACACGATTAAATGTCCCTTCTAACTTTTCTAAATTAGGCTTTATATAATCAGGAATTTCTCTTACTTGTGATTGTGAAGCTTCTACAACTAAAGGATGGCTTTTTGAAGTATCTTTTATAGAAATAACATCTCCTACAGTGCATAAGTAAGATCTTATAGTAACCCTCTTACCATTTACTCTTACATGTCCATGATTAATTAATTGTCTCGCAGAAAATATTGTTGGAACTAAATTTAACCTGTAAACTATAGCATCTAATCTTCGTTCTAAAAGACCTACTAATAGTTCTCCTGTATCACCTTTAAGAGATGCAGCAGTCTTATAATAACTTCTAAATTGTTTTTCAGAAAGATTACCGTAATAACCTTTAAGTTTTTGTTTAGCTCTTAATTGTATTCCAAAATCAGAAACTTTTCCTCGTCTTTGACCATGTTCACCAGGTCCATATTCTCTTTTGTTAAAAGGACTTTTTGGTCTACCCCATAAATTACACCCTAAACGTCTATCAATTTTATAATGGGGCTCACTTCTTTTACTCATACTTTAATATTTCCAGATTTAAGAAATTAAAACAATCTTATGGAATATACAGCTGAATTATATACTGTCAACTATGAACTTTTAATTATCCTTTAATGAAAGATGATATTATTCCATGCAAAATTTTTATTTCCTGATCAGTAAGACTATTTCTTGTAAAAATTGCTTCTATATTTTTAATCATACTATCTTTTTTATCTATCGGTACAAAAAATTTATTTTTATCAAGTTGAGCAACTAAACGTTCTAACAGATAATTTAATTCTGATTTATTAGCAATTTTATTTATTCTGGTTTGACTTTGAGTGTAACTTATTGAATCTCTCTTATTATTTTCAATAAACCATTGATAACAAAAAGAAAAAACTGACATTGATAAGTTTATTGAATTAAAATTTTTGTTGCATTCTATGTTAGCTATTGCATCAGCCTTCACTACATCCTTATTCTCTAAACCAGACTTTTCACCGCCAAAAATTATTCCAGTTGTTGAATTAATATTATGATCTAGTAAAATTTTAACAGCCTCTATTATATTAAATACAGGCTTATTTATATCTCTTTCTCTAGCAGTTGTTGCTAGTAAATATGAAACATTTTTTGTAGCAGATTTAATATTATTAAAAATTTTAACATTAAAATTTTTATCTTGTAGAGCTCCAGCGGAAGTTGCTATTGCTTTTTTATTAGGCCAATCTTCTCTTGGTCTAACAATTGCTAAATCTGTAAACCCAAAATTCAACATAGCTCGAGCAGATGAGCCAATATTTTCTCCAAGTTGAGGTTCAATTAAAATTATTTTAGGATATCTTATAATTTTATTTGTCATCTAAAAAAGCATTAGTTATAGGATAACGTCTCTCCTTACCAAAAGATCTGGCTGTAAGTTTAACGCCTGGTGCAGATTGTCTTCTTTTATATTCAGATAGTAATAATAATTTATAAATTCTTTTTACTAAAATTTTACTATATCCATCTTTTATTAAATCAATTAATGAATATTCTTTTTCAATAATCTTTTTTAAAATCTCGTCTAAAAGTTCATATGAAGGTAATATATCTTGATCTTTTTGATTGATATTTAATTCCGCAGATGGTTCTTTATTAATACTATTTATAGGAACTACAATTCCCTTAGGCCCTAATAAACTATCACAAAAATTATTATTACGCCATTTTGCTATTTCGTATACATCCGTCTTATAAGCATCTTTTAAAACAGTAAAACCTCCATTCATATCCCCATAAATAGTTGTGTAACCAACACTAATTTCGCTTTTATTTCCAGTAGAAAGAACCATATAACCAAATTTATTAGATAAAGCCATTAACAAGACTCCTCTAATTCTAGATTGAATATTTTCTTCAGTTGTATCTTCTTTTAAACCTTTAAAAGAAGACGTTAATTCTTTTAAGAATAATTCATTTACTTCATCTATATTTATCGTATCCATTTTTATACTTAATAATTTAGATAATTCCATTGCATCATCAAGTGAGCCTTGTGATGAAAACTTTGAAGGCATTCTAACTCCCTTTACCATCTCTTTCCCTAAGGCATCTACAGCTATTGTACAACTTAAAGCAGAGTCAATTCCCCCTGACAAACCTAATATTACTCCTTTAAAATTATTTTTAATCACATAATCTCGTAGACCTATAACCATTGCTAAGTATTTTGCTTCATAACCTGAAGAAATTTGATTTATATTTTCATTTTGTATTTGAATTTGATCATTGATTAATACTAAATTACATACACTCATCCCTTCAAACCAATCAGCAATTTGAATACGTAATTTTGAATTATTATCTAAAGCAAAAGACCCTCCATCAAAAACCAATTCATCCTGCCCTCCTATCTGGTTTACATAAATTAATGGTAGTTTAGTTTCAGTTACTCTTGCTACAGCTACAGACAATCTTTCATCTTCTTTATTTTGATCAAAAGGTGACCCATTTATCACAACCAATACTTGTGCTCCAGATTCCACTAAAGTCTCAGTTACATCGTTATGCCACATATCTTCGCATATCATCAAACCAATCCTGATTCCCTTAAAAGAAATAGGACCAGAAATCCTTCCTGAATTAAATACTCTCGATTCATCAAAAACACCATAATTAGGTAAATGATGTTTATCTATTGTTGATATTTCACCTTTATAAATTAATGCTGCGGAGTTTCTTAATATATTTTTATCATTTCTTGGATAACCAACTATAACTGCAGGTCCTCCATCTTTTGTAAGCTCAATAAGTTTATCAATTTGTATAGAAACAGCATCAATCAATGAAGGTCGTAACACTAAATCTTCAGGAGGGTAGCCTGTCATACATAATTCGGAGAAAACACATAAATCAACATTTTCCTTTCTAGATTTTTCTCTTATAGAAAAAATAAGATCGTAATTTTTTTCTAAATTTCCTACATGGAAATTAATCTGACACATTGAAATTTTAATTTTTATACTCAATTTATTTCCAGCTAAAATTAATCTTCATTATTAGGTAATAAAAATTCTCGACCCATTTTTACTCTCTCTACACCATCGTATTCAATTATATCTGCAGTAGCATAAGTTTCCGACCAGCTTTCTGGCAAATAGGATCCTGTACCTATAAAATCTATTGGAGCTTTAATACTAGACATCAATTTGCATTTTTCTGGACTAAAGCCACTTGAAACTACAATTTTTACTTTATTCCATCCTGCATTATCTAAAGATTTTCTTAAATATATTATTGCTGCAGCACTTACACCTGTGCCCACTAACCATTTCAATTCTTGCTCTGTTCTATATGTTCTTATACAGTGAGGATCATATTTATCTAATAATTCATAAGATTTAGACGTATCTAACCCTTCTACAAACCTACCTCCATGAGTATCTAATCTTAAAGACAACATTCCTTTTTTAGCTAAATTTTTAAATTCTTTACAAACTTGTAAAGAATCAGAAATTTCTCTTCCAAAATAATCTATTAGTACAGTTATTGGCTCCTTAGGATAAGTATTAGAAAAAATTTTTGCTGCATTAACAGTTGTTCCTGCATATCCTACTAAAGCATGAGGCATAGTACCAACACCTTTTTTTTTCCCAAAAAAATGAGAAGTTATATCATTTGCACTTCCTACAAATCCAATTGCTCCAAGTTCTTTTTGCCCTTTTTTAGAACCAACAGATGCTCCATAAGCCATTAACTCTTGCATTTCAGTTCCAGCACAATGGCGAGCATCCATAGCTATAAATCCTACTTTAGGTAAATCACTTACCATACCAAAAGTATTATATGCTGCGACACAGGGTCCACCTAATTTTTGTAAAAATATTGTTTCTAGATCTACTAAATGCATTAAGCTTCCTGACAAATACATTAATACCTCTCCGGCCCCTACCCAAGCTCCTTCTTCAAAACACTCATCAACCTTTACCTTATTACCTCTGGAATTAGTTACTAATTTAATCCATTCTATAGCAAGTTTTGGGCAATAAATAACAGGTCTTCGCATAAACACTGCATATGTAACCTTGACGTCTCCATGCTTTTCCACAACTGATTTAGTCAGTTTAAAATAATGATCAGTTCTTAACTCAATATCATTTTCAAAATTAGACAAATTACTTCCATTCTTAAATTATAATATAAAACTATACTTTATGTGTTTATGTGTTAATAGTTTATTTTTAAAATTAACTTTATAAGTTTCTTCATGAAAAAAACTATTCTACTTATATTAACTTTTATTTTTATTAATATAAACATATGTATTGCACAAATTAATGGCCATTTAACCGACAGGCTAGAAAAATCTTTAATAAAAGAATACTTTCCAAATTATGATAATACTAGTCTAAATTTAATAGACGACCGAATTTTAGAAATTAAAAATAATAACAATTTATTAGGCTATATCTTTTCTACTTGGGATATGGTTAAATCTCTCGGGTATGATCGTCAACCATATGAAATAATTGTAGGTTTAAATACATCAGGAACAATCGCAGGAGCAAAATTAACTTATCATAATGAGCCTCTTTTTTCTGCTGATATAAATGAATCCGATCTTTTAAAATATGTTGAGAGAACAAAAGATATAAATATAGTAAACGGAATGTCAAGAGCATCTAGAGATAAACCTATAAGACCTGATACAGTTCATAGAGGAACAATATCATCAAATTTAATGCATGCGGCTATATTTAAATCAGCAAGAAATGTATCTTTATCAATTGGTTTATTTCAAGCAAGCAATTTAACTAGATTAAACTATATCAAAGAAGTAAATATGTCTTGGAGCGAATTAGTTAATAAAAAATATGTTGTCCATAAGAAGAATTTTATAATTAATGATAAAAATACAGAAATAGTAATAACTTTAATAAAACCTCGTTTAATCGGATACAATGTTTTAAAGAAAAAAACTCATGATAAATTAATGGCAAATTTAAATGCGCAAGATAACGCAATATTGTTAGCTGGAAATGGTTATTCTTTCAAAGGAGATAAGTGGAGAAACACAAAAGTATTTGACAGATTTAGAATAGTGCAAGGTGAAAATATTATATTATTTAAAGCATCTGACCATACTAGAATATCTAAAATTCAAGCAAAAAATGCTCCAAAATTTAAGGAAGTATCTATTTTTAAAATAAGTACTAAATATAATTTTGACCCTACAAAGCCCTGGTATTTAGAATTTATAAATACAAGTAACAGACAAAATGGTTCTAATAATATAATTATTCCATATTTAATAAATGATGAATTAATTATTTATAAAAATAAACCATTACCAATCTGGTTAAATGTATGGTTAGACTCAAAATTTAGAATTATTATTCTATTAATTGCTTTAACAATTTTAACTTTTATTACTATATTTCAAGATAAAATAAGTAAATATAAAAATATATATAGATACATTAGAATATCTTATTTAAGTTTTACTTTATTATGGATTGGCTGGTATACTGGTGCTCAACTATCTATCTTCAATATTTTATCTTTAGTTAGAATTCCAATTACTGGTGCAGATTTAACTTACTTCTTAATTGACCCTTTAATCTTTATAATTCTTATATTCACAATTATATCGTCTTTAATACTAGGAAGAGGTTTGTTTTGTGGATGGCTATGCCCTTTTGGAGCATTACAAGAATTGATAAGTTATATTTCAAAATTAATTGGTATTAAGAAAAAAGAAATACATGAAAAATATCATAAAAAATTATGGACTATAAAATACTTTATATTAATTACTATTGTTGGAACATCTTTTATTTCTATGGAAACAGCATCAGCAATAGCCGAAATAGAGCCTTTTAAAACTTCTATTATGCGACATTTCAATAGGGGAATACCGTATGTAAGTTATGCAATAATTTTACTAATGTTTAGTGTTATTATGGAAAGAAGTTTTTGTAGATTTATATGTCCTTTAGGAGCAAGTATAGCTATTATTGGTAAATTTAGAATTACAAATCATCTTAATAGAAGAGAAGCATGTGGAAATCCATGCAATTTATGCTCTACTTCTTGCCCTGTAAAAGCCATACCTACAACTGGCATAAATAAGGGAAAAATAATTATGAGTGAATGCTTTAGATGTTTAGACTGCCAATTAGAATACGTAGATAATACTCGATGTCCTCCATTAATTAAATTACAAAAACAAAAAATTAGGCTAACATGAAAAATATTATATCCAGAAGAAAAACAATTCAAATTTTAGCCAGTGCTATAGCAATGTTTCCTATTCCATTGAGGGCAAACAAAAATATATATCATTACCATTGGAATGGTATAGCCCTAGGCAATCCAGTAGAAATGAAAATATTTGCAAAAAATAAAAATCATTTAGAAAAAATATTTTTTTTGGTTAATTCTGAAATTAAAAGAATAGACAATATTTTTTATTTACAAAATGCATCTAGTAATATTAATCAACTAAACCAAAATAAAGTTTTAGTTAACGCAGAAAGAGAATTAATAAATGCTATTTATCTTTCAGAAAAATTCTATAAATTTAGTAAAGGATCATATGATATAACAATACAACCATTATGGAACAAATATTCTTCTGGTAAAAAAGTTATACTTGATGGAATTAACTTTAATAATATAGATATATCTAAACAAAAAATAAGGCTTTTAAATAATAATACTGAAATTACTCTTAATTCCTTAGCACAAGGTATATTGACTGATAGGATACATGAAATATTATTAAACTCTGGAATAGAAAATCATTTAATTAATTTTGGTGAAGGCAAAGCTTCATGGATATCTCCTAACAAAAACAAGTGGAATTTAAATGTTAATAACAACATTATAGATATTACAAATAAGGGATATTCCGTGAGTGAAGCTAATAGTACAATTCTACCTAATAATATGAGTCATTTATTCAATGCTATAATTAAAACTTCGGCCACAAATATACCTTCAAAAACAACCGTTATTGCTAAAACTGCTACATTGGCAGATGCCCTATCTACAACGTACGCTGTTTCAAATAATTTGATTCGAAGCGAGCTAATTAAGAATTTTACTGAAGTCCAGTTTATTATTAATAACTAACTTATTTTCTATATTTACTTAATTCTTCAGATAATATAAAAGCTAACTCTAATCCTTGATTTGCATTTAATCTAGGATCACAATGGGTATGGTATCTATCACCTAAATTTGTTTCTGTAATGTCTTGGGATCCTCCTACACATTCCGTAACATCTTGACCTGTCATTTCTAAATGTATTCCACCAGCATATGTGCCTTCTGCTCTATGAATTTGGAAAAACTGTTTGACTTCATTCAAAATATTATCAAATGCCCTAGTTTTATAACCATTTTTAGCCTTAAATGTATTTCCATGCATAGGATCACATGACCATATAACTTTCATCCCTTCTTTTTTTACCTCACGAATTAAATTTGGCAAAAAATCTGCAATCTTTTCATGTCCCATTCTTGAAATTAAAGTTAATTTTCCTGCTTCATTTTCTGGATTTAATTTTGTAATTAAAGTAATAATTTCCTCTTTAGACATAGTTGAACCTATTTTAACTCCAATAGGGTTCCCTATTCCTCTCATAAATTCTACATGAGCTTCCTCTAACGACCTAGTTCGCTCTCCAATCCATAACATATGTGATGAACAATCATAATATTCTCCTGAAATACTATCTATTCTGGTTAAACTTTGTTCATAACCCAATAGCAATGCTTCATGAGATGTAAAAAAATCAACTTTTGAAATGATAGCTGCAGTATTCTTATTAATTCCACAAGCCTTCATAAAATCTAAGCACTCTCCTATCCTATCTGCAATAATTCTATATTTATCATCTTGTTTACTTCCTTCTAAAAACTCTAAATTCCACCTATGTACCTCATGTAAATCTGCATAACCTCCTGTTGCAAAAGCTCGTAATAAATTTAATGCAGAAGCAGCTTGACTATAAGCACGTATCATTCTATCTGGATCAGGCTCTCTTTCATTAGAATTAAAACCAATCCCATTAATAATATCACCCAAATATGAAGGAAGTTCCTTACCATCTTTTTTCTCTGTAGGTTCAGATCTGGGTTTAGCAAATTGCCCAGCTAATCTACCTACTTTTACTATTGGCAAAGACGAACCATAAGTTAACACTGCTGCCATCTGTAAGATAACTCTAAACGTATCTCTTAAATTGTCGGCATTAAACTCTGCGAAAGACTCTGCACAATCCCCACCTTGAAGTAAAAAAGCCTTCCCTTCACATACCTGAGCCAAATTATCTTTTAATGTTCTCGCTTCACCAGCAAAAACCAAAGGAGGTAAAGATTTTAACCTATTTTCAGTATTTTCTAATTTTTGCATATCCTTATATACAGGCTGATGCTTAATAGGAAATTCTCTCCAAGAATCTATAGTCCAATTACCACTCATTTTATATTGCCTAATAAATTATTAAATTAATGAACACTATGCATACTGCTTGTAAGCCTTAATTACAAGAATTATTATATTATCTTAATGTAACAAGTTCCTCTGCAGCGGTTGGATGTATACCCATAGTATTATCAAAATCACTCTTTTTAGCTCCTGCTTTTATAGCCACTCCACATATTTGAGCAATTTCTGGCATATCATCTCCAATACCATGAATACCAATAACTTTATTAGATCTTTTAGCAACAATCATCTTTATAAATATTTTTGTATCTTTTTTACCTAAAGTTTCTTTCATAGGTTTAAAAATAGTTTTATAAACTTGAATACCACCCAAATTTTTAAATTTTTTCTTTGCTTCTAATTCTGTCAGACCTACTACTCCAATAGCTGGTTGAGAAAATACGGCTGATGGGACATCATTATAATTCGTAGAACGCTTCATACCTGCAAATAAGTTATCTGCTACAGCATGCCCTTCAGCGATTGCTACTGGGGTTAAATTTATTTTATTAGTTACATCCCCTACAGCATAAATATTATCAACATTAGTCCTATTAAATTTGTTGACACAAACCTCACCACTTTTACCCACTTTAATATTCATTTTATTCAAACCTATATTTTGGGTATTAGGAATCCTACCAGTAGCCATCATAACTTGATCGGCTTTAATATTTAACCCATTAGATAAAAATGCTTTTAAATAATTTTTAGATTTTTCAACCATCGATAAATTTACTTCAGTAAGTATCTTTATATTTTGTTTTTCATATTCCTTTTTTATAGTTTTCGATATATCATGATCAAAACCTCTTAAAATATTTTTACCTCTATAAATAATAGTCACATCTGATCCTAAAGAACGAAAAATTCCAGCAAATTCTAAAGCTATATATCCACCACCATTAATTATGATTTTTTTGGGAAATGTTTTTAAATCTAACGCTTGATCTGAATTGATACAAAACTCTACGCCAGGAATGTTTGGCATAAAAGACTTACCTCCAACTGCTATTAAGACATTATTTGTTGTTATATTTTTATCATTTATAGATATTTTATTCTTATTTAATATTTTTCCTACTCCATAAAAAGTACTTACTTTTGAGTTTTTCAATGAGGTTAAATAAACTTTATTTAACCTATCTAATTCAATATTTTTTTCTTTAATAAGTTTAGACCAATTATGAACTGCTTTTTCAAAACTCCATCCATATCCTTTTGCTGATTTAATGTCATGAGCTATATGAGACCCATAAACCAATAATTTCTTAGGTACGCATCCTCTTAAAACACATGTTCCTCCGACTCTATCACTTTCTATTATAGCAACTTTTGCGCCATGTTCTGATGCAATTCTAGCCGCTCTAACTCCTCCAGAACCAGCACCTATTACTACTAAATCATATTCCATATTATTTATAGTTCCATATATTATTATTATACCCTATATATTACTTTAATTTATTTTTACATAAATATTTTTAATTTGGTAAAGAAATGAAACTGATCCTTATAATTTTCCTATTTATATTGCCTTTTACAATAAAAGCAGAAAAAATACTTAAATGTGATGAAAGTTATGACAAATATAAAACTAGCAAATGTCTAAAAGAAATTAAAAGAAAATTAGTAAATACTCCAATTATGGTAATTTTATATGATTTAAATAATACTCTATATACTAGTAAACATATATATATGAATATTTGTAATAAAAACTTAGTGCAATATAAAAAGACTGATGAAGAGGGAAAAATTAAAATTGTTTTAACTTCCACTGAAACAAAAAATTGTCCATTAAAAATAAATATTAATATTAAAACTGAATTGGGCAAATGTAAAAAAGGAAAATCTGCCAGAGCAAACTGGAACTCTTTAGATTTAAATAATAATATTAAATTAAAGTGTAATTAAGTATTTTCATCTATATACCTACTTAATAAATTCTGTAAACTATTTAGAGTATAATGCTTTTCAATATGTTTCCTGGCACATATACCCGTTTCAATTCTTTTAGATTTATCATTAATTAACTTCTCAATATAATTTGCCATCTTTTGTGAATCTCCAATAGGCACTAAAAACCCATTTTTTTCTTCATTACCAATAATTTCTCGAGGCCCATCACAATTGGTAGAAATTACAGGCAAACTATAAGACATCGCTTCTATAACAGTTAATCCAAATGGTTCAAAATAGGAAGGCTGACAAAAAATATCAATTTTTCTATAAAACTCTTCTTTATTTTTAACCCAACCTAAAAATTTAATTTCTGGATGTGGCTTAGCTTTCTCTTGCAAAGTTTTAGATAACACTCCATCACCAGCCATAAATGCTATGATCTTATGTTTTCTATTTTTAAGAATTTTTATTGCTTCAATAAAATCTTCAAATCCCTTTTTCTTAACAAATCTTCCAATAACTCCAATCTTAATTTCTTCTTTATCTTTTAATTCATTAATAGCATCAATATCTGGTAAACTTAATAATGAATTTACACATACCAAACATTTGCTTTTATCAATACCTGATTTAATTAATTGATTATTTATAGTTTTATTCACAGACAAAATTAAATTAGATTTTTTATAATATTTATACTGTGATTTTTTTCCAGTATGATTAACAGCAAATATAGTTTTATTAGTATATTTTCTAACAGTTGGAATTAAACGTGCATTATGAATAAAACATCCATGAATATTTGAAAATATATTTTTAAAAAATGAACTAAAAACAAATCTTGCATAATAAAGTTGATGTTTTTTATATTGAATAACTTTTAATGCGTCTTTGTCTATTTTAATAGAATTAACAGCAGTTTTAATTCTAAAAATTGTAACAGAATTATTCGGTAGAACTAATGTTACTTTATAATTAAGATTTAATAACGCAACAGTATAAATTACTAACATTTCTGATATTCCTCCAGGAGATATATCTGAAGAAATAATCAAAAAATTTTTTTTTAACATAAAATTTAGTTATCTATGCCAGCCATCAATATGTACTTAGTCTCCATGTACTCATCAATGCCCTCAGCAGCTCCTTCTCTTCCTATACCAGATTCTTTTATTCCACCAAAAGGTGCCACCTCATTTGACAAAATTCCAGAATTAACACCTACCATTCCAAATTCTAAAGCCTCTGCCACTCTCCAAATTTTACCAATGTCACGGCTATAAAAATAGCCTGCCAAGCCGTAATTAGTATCATTTGCCATATCTATTACCTCTTCCTCCGTAGAAAATTTAATTAAAGGAGCAACAGGACCAAATGTTTCTTCTGAAAACACTCTCATATCCCTAGTAACATTCGTCATTACTGTAGGTTTGTAAAATTGTTTTCCTGCATTATCAACTGCACCACCTGTAGTTACAGTAGCTCCTTTGTCTACAGCGTCACCAACATGACTCTGCACCTTCTCTACTGCCGCCATAGTAATTAAAGGACCAATCTGTGCTCCATCTTCTCTACCATCTGCAATTTTTAATGATGACGAACGTTCTGAGAATTTTTTAGCAAACTCATCATAAATTTTATCATGAACAAATATTCTATTTGCACTTACACATACTTGCCCACTATTACGATATTTATTAGCCATTGCTCCTTCTACAGCCTCATCTAAATCCGCATCTTCAAAAACTATAAATGGTGCATTTCCTCCTAATTCCATTGATACCTTTTTAACTGTAGAAGAAGATTTAGCCATTAAAACTTTACCAACTGCTGTAGAACCAGTAAAAGATAATTTTCTGATATCATTATTTAAACAAAGCTCATCTCCAACATTAGCAACATCTTCTTCAGAAACAGATACCAGATTAATGACACCATTTGGTATACCAGCTCGATGCGCTAATTCTACCATAGCTGTCGCTGAGAAAGGAGTTGAACCCGCAGGCTTTATTACCACTGGGCATCCTGCCGCTAATGCAGGGGCAACTTTACGCGTAATCATAGCTGCTGGAAAATTCCAAGGAGTTATAATGGCGCATACTCCTATAGGTTGTTTAATAGTTAATATTCTTCTACCAGCCATAGTAGGTGGAATTGTTTTGCCATATGTTCTTTTAGATTCCTCTGCAAACCAATCAACAAACCAAGAAGCATAAATAATTTCTCCTCGTGCATCAGGAAGAGGTTTTCCATTTTCTAAAGTCATTATTAAAGCTAAATCGTCTATATTTTCCAAAATTAAATCATGCCATTTTCTAATAATTAAAGACCTATCTTTACCTGTTAAATTTTTCCACTCTTTCCATGCTGTTTTAGCTGCATTAACCGCTTTTTTAGTTTCTTTTTTTGAAGAGTTTGGCATAGTTCCAATTAAAGATGAATCAGAAGGGTTAATTACATCAAAAGTAGCATTATTATCCGCATCTTCCCATTTCCCATTTATAAAACATTGCTGTTTAAACAAATTTTTATCTTTTAATTGAAATACTAAGTTTCCTGAATCTATATCCATCAATCAGCTCCACATAATTTTATAATAATAATTTATACAATTAACATATTATCATATTTTTATAAAAAAATATATAAGCTATAATACTAATTTATTAGAATTATTCTTTAACCATTTTCTCTGATCTCTATAATCTTTTATAAATTTTTCAACATGTAGCCAAAAATGTTGTGAATGATTTGGATGTAATAAATGACTGATTTCATGAACAACTAAATAATTAATTACTGAATTAGGAGCCATTATTATTCTCCAGTCATAAGATATTACTTTATTAGAATTACAACTTCCCCACTTACTTTTATATTCTCCAAATTTTATATTATTAACTTTTAAGCCCATTAAAGATTCATAATATTTATGAACAATATTTAATTTATTAATTGATTTATTTTTATACCATTCTCTAATATTTTGTTTAATTTTGAATAAATTTACAGGCTCATTCATAGTTATCAATAAATCGTTTTCTTTTATCACAATACTAGGTGTTTTATTTTTGTTTATTTTTAATTGAAATTCTTTTCCAAGGTATAAAAATATTTCTCCTTCTAAATAAAGTCTTTTATTTTGCAAATTATTTTCTTTTTCAGTAAATAGCTTTTTTTTAATCCAATGAATCTTTGATTCAATTAAACTATCAATTTCATTAGATGAAATATATTTTGGAACAGATAAAATTACAGACTGATTCTTAATTAAAAAAGAAACCGTCTTTATTCGATTAGTTTTTTTTATTATTATATTAAAATCATATTTCATTAAATTTAGGTGACCATTCAAGAAGTATTTCTATAATATATGCTAGCAGAGTTTGTAAATCTTTTATATAAATTAAAAAAATTGTATTAATAAAAAATGAATAATAGACAAAATTATTAATAATTTATAAATATAAAATCTATATTAGAAGGTAATTAATGCTTTAAGGTGTAAAAAATGAATATAAAGATTTGTATAATTGCTTTTTATAAATTTATTAAAATTAGTAATTTACAACAATTACAAGCAAAAACACAAAAATTAACAAAAAATTTGAATATTAAAGGAACTATATTGATAGCCCCAGAAGGTATAAATGGCACAATTGAAGGAAAAACTAAAAATATTAATGCATTCTTAAAATCACTAAGTAAAGATAAAAGATTTAAAGATCTGGAACCTAAATTTTCTTACGCAGATAAAGATTCTTTTCATAGAATGAAAGTAAGAATAAAGAAAGAAATTGTTACTATTGGCGATACTAGAATTAACCCTAACAAACATATAGGTAAATATATAAATCCATTAGATTGGAACAAATTTATTTCTGACCCAGATACAATATTAATTGATACCAGAAATAATTATGAAGTTTCCATAGGAACCTTTAAAAATGCAATTAATCCTAATACTAAAAGTTTTAGAGAATTTCCTGAGTGGTTTGAAATAAACAAGGACAAGTTAAAAAACAAAAAAATAGCTATGTTTTGTACTGGTGGAATAAGATGCGAAAAATCAACTTCATACGCAGTCAAAAATGGTTTTAAAGATGTTTATCTTTTAAAAGGTGGAATATTAAAGTATTTAAAAGACATTCCAAAAGATAAAAGTCTCTGGAATGGAGAATGTTTTGTCTTTGATCAAAGAGTTTCAATAATTCATGATCTAAAACCTGGAAATTATATAATGTGCCATGCTTGTCGTATGCCTTTAAAACAAGAAGATAAATTATTAAAAACCTATATTCATGGAGTTTCTTGTAAATTCTGTCATGATAAAAAAAGTGTTAAACATAAAAAAAGATATGCAGATAGACAAAAACAAGTAGATCTAGCTATGTTAAGAGGTGAAAAGCACATAGGAAAAAAAGTTATTCAGAATAAAAATAACTGAAAGATTAATTAATGAATAAATTTCCAATACTATACTCTTTTAGGCGTTGTCCATATGCTATGAGAGCAAGAATATCAATAAAATTATGCAATATAAAAGTTGAATTAAGAGAAGTTCTACTTAGCCCCCCTCATTCTGAAATGTTAAAAATATCTCCAAAAGGTACTGTGCCTGTTTTATTCTTACCAAATGGAAAAGTAATTGAAGAGAGTATTGATATTATGGATTGGGCAATAAAAAATAATACAAATAACAAAAAAATATTAAATAATAAAAATATAAAATCTATAAAATCTTTATTAAACACTTTTGACAGCGAATTTAAATTTAATTTAGATCGCTACAAATATCATAGAAGATATATTAATGAAAATGATATTAAAACCCCAGAATATTATAGAGACAAATGCATTAAAAATTTAATTACAATTGAAGAAATCTTAAATAGTAAAAACGAATGGATAACTGGAAACAAAATAAGTTATTTAGATATTGCAATACTACCTTTTATTAGACAATTCAGAATAGCTAATATGAATTGGTTTGATAATGAACTAAAATTAAACAAGATTAAATTATTGTTAAATAGATTTATAGAATGGAACGTATTTTTATCAATTATGAATAAAAATAAATTATGGAATATAAGTGATCCTGCTATATATTTTGGTGAAGATAAATAAAGACTATGTGTAATCAATCCTACATCATATTCAAATCCAAAATTGGTAATATTCTTATAGTTGAAACTAAAAACAAAATAACAAATACTTATTTAACAAAAAAGGCTTTAAGACATTCTAATAATAAACTACTTAATAATGCAAAATCTCAAATTAATGATTATTTTAATAATAAAAGAAAAATATTTAATATTCCTCTTAATCCAAATGGCACTCAATTTCAAAATAAAGTATGGAATGCATTAATAAATATTCCATATGGTTCTATTAGTACTTATTTAGATATCGCAAAAAAATTAAACACTTCACCTAGAGCTGTTGGAAAGGCATGCGGAACAAACCCAATATTAATATTTATCCCTTGTCATAGAATTATTTCAGTAACTAACAAATTAACTGGATTTTCAGCACTTGGCGGCCTTAAAACAAAAAAAAAACTTTTAAACCATGAAAATTTAAGTTTTAATAAAATAATCTCTTAGACTAGCAAATATTACGAACCAATAATACCTAATCTTATTTAATAAACCCTTTTTTAATTTTAATTCGTTATACTTATCTAATCCACACTGAGTTTTTATAAATTTATTCAAAAATCACTCACAATTTATTAAAGAAAAATTATTTAACATATTTCTTGGGCATCTGAGGATTATTTATAGGGTTTGTATCATGTTTTGATATCCTAATAAATAAATTTTTATCAACAATAGTTTTTAAATTTTTTTCAATTTTATCTGCAACACACTTAGCATAAACAGCCTCATTATTAATATAAACAGTATAAGAATTTTTATATTTTAGAACTTTGTTTTCATCCTCTAAACAGTCTTTAGTCCATTTATACAAAGGATAATTATCAACTCCGTTTTTTTCTGCTTCTCTTACATACCCCATAAACCCATCATATTGACTTAATAATTCAGCCTTATGTTTTACCAAAATATTATTTAATAAAATTTTCTGAGAATTTTCTATTGTTGAATTAAACATTTTACTAAACTCCGAAGAAAAATAAACTCTTATTTGATATAATAATTTTTCATTCATTGTTTATCCATAAAAAAATTATATAACTCTATTTTTACTAAACCCGTCTAACATTATTATAATTGTCGCTATACCATTTATAAGCACTTGCCAGTCCGTCATTTAAATTAATACTATGTTTCCAACCTAATTTATTAATCTTACTTAAATCCATAACTTTTCTTGGCATACCATCTGGAGATTTATTATCAAATATTATTTTTCCTCTCCAACCAGAAATATTTTTTATAATTGCAGCAAATTCTTTAATAGATATTTCTTGAGCACTTCCTATATTTATTGGTTCCTCATTACTATAATTCTCCATAATAAAAACTAAGCCATCCGCTAGATCATCTACATTAAGAAAATCTCTATATGGTTTCCCTGTACCCCATAAAACTACTTCCTTATGTCCTTCCTTTACTGCTTTATAAAATTTTGCTATTAAAGCTGCTACTACATGACTATTTTTAGGATGAAAATTATCCCCTATACCATATAAATTTGTAGGCATTACAGATATATAGTCTAAATTATATTGCTTCCTATAAGCTTGACAAAGCTTTACTCCAGCAATTTTAGCTACAGCATAAGATTCATTAGTATTTTCTAAAGGCCCAGTGAGCAAAGAACTTTCTTTAAGAGGTTGTTTTGCATTTTTAGGATATATACAACTAGAGCCTAAAAACATTAATTTTTTTATATTATGTTTATAAGCATTAGATATTATAGAATTTTGTATAGACAAATTCTCATGTAAAAAATCAACTGGATAAGTGTCATTTGCATAAATTCCTCCTACTTTTGCAGCTGCCATAAAAACTGTGTCAGGTTTATATCTTTCAAACCAATTATCGACTGCTTCAATATTACGAAGATCTAATTCATGCGAACTTACTGTTAAACATTCACAATTTATCTTTTTTAGTTTTCTTATTATAGCACTACCTACCATACCTGTATGACCTGCTACAAAAACTTTTTTTCCTATTAAGTTGTATTTTAATTTCCTAAAATTACTCAATCTTGTATTCCAAAACGTCTTGTTTTTTGTTCCAATTCAACTAATTTAATATCCTCATTAACCATTTCAGAAACTAAATCATTAAAAGTAATTTTTGCCTTCCAATTTAATTCTTTTTTTGCTTTAGTTGAATCTCCAATTAAATAATTAACATCTGTCGGTCTAAAATATCTTGAATCTACTTCCACTAAAATTTTATTATTTAATGCACTACAGCCTACTTCTTTTACACCTTTCCCTTTCCATATAATTTTTTCATTAATTTCTAAAAAAGCTAATTCTATAAATTTCCTTACAGAGTGAGATTTTCCAGTTGCAAGTACAAAATCATCTGGCTTAGAATGTTGCATCATAAGCCACATACCTTCTACATAATCTCTTGCATGACCCCAATCCCTCTTTGCATCTAAATTACCAATATATAACTTATCTTGAAGACCAAGTTTAATTGCTGCTACAGCACGTGTAATTTTTCTAGTTACAAAAGTTTCTCCTCTTATAGGACTTTCATGGTTAAATAAAATTCCATTACAAGCAAATATTTTATAAGCTAATCGATAATTCTTTGTTATCCAATAAGCATATAACTTAGCTACCGCATATGGTGAAGTCGGTGAAAAACCAGTAACTTCATTCTGTGGTATAACATCACTATTTCCATATAATTCAGAAGTAGAAGCTTGGTAAAACCTAATATTTTTCTCAATATTAAGAATTTTAATAGCTTCTAATAATCTTAAAGTCCCTAAGCCATCAGCATTAGCAGTATATTCTGGTGTTTCAAAGCTTACTTTTACATGACTTTGAGCAGCTAGGTTATACACTTCATCAGGGTTAATTTTTTGCATTAAACTGATTAAATTAGTTGCATCAGTCATGTCTCCGTAATGAAGATGAAACCTAACATTATCTGAGTGTGGATCTTGATATAATTGATCTATTCTACTAGTATTAAATGAAGATGATCTTCTTTTGATACCATGTACAATATATCCTTTATCTAATAAAAATTTAGACAAATAAGCGCCATCTTGACCAGTAATACCTGTTATTAATGCTATTTTATTTTTCATACCTAAACATATAATTTTATAATTAATAAAGGAAGATTTAATTATTATAAATTCTTGCCATACTCTATAATAGAATTAATATTATCAGGTTGTATTTCAATCCATCTCACAAAACAAGATTCATAAGACATTAAAACATACCAATTAGATTGTTCATAATTTGGCCAAATTATAACTGTATCAAAAAGGATATTCTCCTTATCTTTATAACCTTTTATAAAATTAGCCAAAGTATCTTTAACTATTTTTATACCAATTATCTCTGGTTGTTCAATTTTTCCATTTCTTAATACTGAAGCTAATGACTGGCAATCCAATTTATTAGTATCTACATAATCACTCTCAGATAAAATTTCAATATCCCAAGTCGCTACATACCCAGCAGGCACTTCCTCAGAAAATAATACAAGAGGGCAACTTATAAATATTAATAATATTAAAACAGTTTTCATAGAAATTCCTTTTAAAAGTTATAATATTATAATGTCTAAATATATAAAACTTATAATTTAATTTACTAACCTTAAATAGTCTTTACCATTTTTTTTAGTGTTATTCTTTTTTTCAGGACGGGTATTTATATTTTTTAATATATTATCCCAAGTTGAACCAATTCTTTTAAATTTTATATATATACTTTTTTCAGCATTAATGTCTTTAGCAATATTATTAAATAATTGATTTAAAGTATTGACTGTTTTCTCTTCTTTTAATTTTTTATCATTATCATTAATTTCTATAACAAATATTTTCTTCATATTATCCTCATTTAATTTGAGAATGATTGTCATTCTCATTGACATGTGTTGTTAAATATTCTATATATTATTCGTAAGGCAAAATCTAGTTTCCTCCCAAAAAACTTATTAACCTTACTATATAATAAAGAAATTGCTGAATACCTCCAGAATTCTTTATTAAAAAAAGAGCAAATGATTACCTCCATTTGCTCTTTTTTAATATATTATTTAACATTAAATGAAATAATATTTAAAAGGAAATAAAACTGAAAAACAACGATTTTTTATATAATCCAGTAACGGCAATAGATGAGAATAAAGCACCTAAAGATATTGCTAAGATATTTTTAGATATAAGAAATACTATGGGAATTCCATTAATAACGTCTATTTGGAGAGGTTTAGCAGAAGTAGATGATAGCCTAAAAAAAGTTTGGAATTTAGCTAGGCCAATATATCTTACCGGAGAACCTGAATATATTTATAAAAATATGTTTAAACAAATATCCTTTTACTCACCTGCTGAATTAAGACCTGAAGAATTAAAAAAAAACAACTTAAATCAAAAAGATTTAAAAAATATAAAACATATATTAAAGGTCTATAATCGCTCAAATACAATGAATTTAATAACCTTATCTGCATTAGTTAAAGTTAATTTTAGTTATGACATAGATATAAAAGAAAAAGAACGCAGTTCTTTAAATTATAAATTACCAGATTTACTAGGAAAAAATGAAATTAAAAAAGAAACATGGAAAATTATTAAGCGCGTAAATTTATATGGAACAAGTAATGGATTAAACTCACATGTTGCTACTTTATGGAGACATTTAGCTCCTTGGCCTAATTTTTTATTATTAATTGATAAAAATTTAAAACCTTTAAATGAAAATGGACTAATTAACCAATCTTTAAATATTACAGTAGATTATATAAATAATAATGGAATTATCTTAATAAAAAGTAAAAAACTTAATAATGATATAAATAAACTAGCTATTAACATAATTTCTAATTATGTAAAATCAAAACACCAAGTAGTGAGAATGGTAACACTAGGTAATATTATAGAAAAATGGATAGAAAAAATTTAATATTAATTAGCAGATTAATATAATAGTTTATTAATGATGTGGTCTTGATAAATTGAGGCCATCTTTGTAGATCTCAGTTTTTTCTAACTGACCATTCTCATAATATACTAACCTTTCACCTTCTAATTTACCATTTACATAATTATTCTTAATCCATAACTGTCCATTCTTATAATAATAAAAAATTTCTCCTTCTAATTTACCACCTTTATAATTTCTTTTTTCCTTTAACTCACCAGTATCATAATAAGTAAAATACTCTCCTTCTTCCTTATCATTTTTGTAATTTCTTTTATATTTTAATTGACCTTCTTTATAATACTCTAAATATTCTCCTTCCCATTTACCATTTTTCAAATTAGCTTTTTCTTTTATTTGGCCATTCTCATAATAATATAAAAATTCACCATTTAATTTACCATTTTTATAATTACCTTTACTCATCAACTGGCCATTCTCATAATATTCTTCCAAATCTCCATGAGGTTTGCCATTTTTAAAATTCCCTATTAAATGTCCAGTAACTTCTCCTGTGAAAGGTTCATTAGAATTCCTCTCGTAATACAATCCATCTTTTTCTATTAAATCGCCAATATTTAGCATAAATACTCCACAGTGTCCGATTGTTTTCCTTTGACCGTAACAAATTACCACAAATTCCAAAGGTTTATAGTAGAAATTTTGGTTTTTATTATTTTTGTTATATAATTACATACTTTTTAAGGAGGGAAAGATGGTAATTGTTATATTAGAATTAAAAGCAAAAGAAGGCACTGGAAATGACCTTATTGAAATGATGAAAGGTGCATTTCCAGACACACGTGCTTATGAAGGAAATATCGACATAATTGCTCTTCAAAACCAAGACGACCCAGACTCTATTATTGCTTATGAACGCTGGGAAACAAGAGAGCATTATGAAAAATATCTCGCTTGGAGAACTGAGACTGGTGTTATAGATGCAATAAAAGATGCAACTATTGGAGAACCTAGCATAAGATATTTCAATGTAACTGATGCTTAATATTTGATTTTTAGAAAAAATATCCTGTAGAAGAAAACTACTCCACAGTGACTAAATGTTTTCTCTATAGGGTATTTATTTAGCAATTAAATCAAGGGTTTACAATAGATTTTTACGTTTAATATATCTCTGTTGTACTTAGTTAACTCTGTTAGTTTTAGTGAGGTAAAATTCTATTAGTATTAGGGTTTTAGGAAGGTGTCTCAGGGTGTTATGGTGTCTATTAACTTATCGTCTTAGTAATTACTTTTATTTTTTAACTGACCATTCTTATAATATACTAACCATTCACCGTTTTGTTTATCTTCTTTGTAGTTACCTTTCTTCCATAATTGACCATTCTCATAATATAATAAGAATTCACCTTCTTTTTTACCGTATTTGTGATTCTTTTTAGAAAATAACTGACCATTCTCATAATAAGTTAATACTTCACCTTCTAATTTACCATCTATGTAATTACTTTTATTTTGTAACTGACCACTCTCATAATAATGTAAATCTTCACCATCTTCTCTGCCGTCTATATAATTAACTTTTGTTTGTAACTGACCATTGGAATGATACCATAACCATTCACCATCTTCTTTACCGTCTTTGTAATTACTTTTAGAAGATAACTGACCATTCTCATAATACCATATCCATTCACCTTCTTTTTTCCCCTTACTTATTTTTCCTTGTTTTTGACCAGTAACTTTTCCAGTAAATGGATCACCTTTAAATTTCTCATAATACAATCCCTCTCTTTCTTCCAAGTCATCCATAGAGACATCTTTACTCCAACCAACGGAAGTAAATAAAAGACAGGATAGGATAAGTAAGTATTTCATAATTTAAAATTACGATAAATCACGCAATTTTAGTAGAAATTTATGATTTTATTCGAACTTGAGCCATAAAAGGAAACTATTCCACCGTTACGGATCCTGTTCCTTTGACCGTAACAATTACCCCACAAATTCTCAACGGTTTACAGTGATTCTTTAATTTTTATATATCTCTGTTGAATTTAGTTAACTCTATAGATTTTGGCAAAGTAAAACAATGTTACTAAAATAAACCCTCTATCTCTCCATGGTTATTTAATTGTATTAACTCAGCAGCAGGGTTTTTAGGTAATCCTGGCATAGTCATAATAGAACCACATACAACAACAATAAATTCAACACCACTAGATAATCTTATTTCCCTTATAGGAAGAGTATGTTCATTAGGCGCCCCTTTTAGATTGGGATCAGTAGAAAAACTATATTGAGTCTTTGCTATACATATAGGCAAATCAGAATAACCATCTTCTTGTATCTTTTTAAGTTGATCACGAATTTTAGTATCTGCTATTACTTCTTTTGCTCTATAAATTTCTATAGCAATTTTTTCTATTTTTTTCCATAAACTTATTTCATTTGAATATAAAAATTTAAAGTCTTTAAAATTTGCAGCTTCACATAATTCCACTACTTTATTAGCTAAATCAATAATTCCACTTCCTCCTTTTTGCCAATGCTTACATACACTCACTTTAACTCCTAGCACAGAACAATAATTTTCAATCAAACTAATTTCTTTATTTGTATCAGTATTAAAATGATTCACAGCAACTATTACTTTTAACCCAAATTTTTCTATATTTTTAATATGCCTTTCTAAATTTGGTAAACCTTTATTTAGAGCATTAAGATCCTCTACTATTAAATTATTTTTATCTTTCCCTCCATGCATCTTTAATGCCCTAATAGTAGTCACTAATACAACACACTTGGGTTGTATGCCAGCTTTTCTGCATTTAATATTTATAAATTTTTCAGCTCCTAAATCGGCTCCAAATCCTGCTTCAGTGACAACAAAATCAGATAATTTTAATGCTGCTTGAGTAGCAATTATAGAATTACATCCATGTGCTATATTAGCAAAAGGACCTCCATGTATAATTGCAGCATTATTTTCTATTGTCTGAACTACATTAGGCTTTATTGCATCTTTTAATAGTGCTGTCATAGGTTTATGAGCCTTTAAATCTTTGGCATATACAGGTTTTTTATCTGTAGTATATGCTACAGTTATATTTCCAATCTTTTTTTCTAAGTCTTTATAATTTCTTGATAAACAAAATATTGCCATTATTTCAGAGGCAACAGTAATATCAAAACCATCTTCTCTAGGAAAACCATTACCAATTCCACCTAAATTAACATTTATTGCACGTAATGCTCTATCATTTAAATCTACAACCCTTCTCCAAACAATTCTTCTAATATCAATATTTAATTTATTTCCCCAATAAATATGGTTATCTATCATTGCCGCTAATAAATTATGAGCTGTAGTTATCGCATGAAAGTCTCCTGTAAAATGAAGATTAATCTGCTCCATAGGTAATACTTGTGACTTACCTCCCCCTGCAGCCCCACCTTTCATTCCAAAAGAAGGTCCCAAACTTGGTTCTCTTAAGCAAACTATTGTCTTTTTACCTATTTTATTTAATCCATCACATAGACCAATAGACGTTGTTGTTTTACCTTCCCCAGCTGGTGTAGGTGATATAGCTGTCACTAAAATTAAATTACTATCTTTATTTTCTAAACCATTAATATAATTTAAATCTAATTTAGCTATATAATTACCAATAGGACTATAATGATTTTTTTCTTCGTCTATCCCTATTCCTTTTAATACTTCTTTGATAGATAAAAGTTTAGCATTTCTAGCAATCTCAATATCTGAATCCAAATTATCCATTTTACCCTGCAATATACTATTTTATATTTTGTTATTAAAGAATTAGGCGATTTAACTATAATTCTCAAAAAGTTACAATATTTCATTATTAACTTCTTGTAAACAAGTCCTCTACTTCTGTAATTCTTTGTTCTGCAATTTTAAAATATTCTTTTAAAAGTTCATTAACTTAAATTAAAACCTCTACAGAGACTGGCAATCATTTTTTCTTGAATTTTATCTATAATTTCTTTTAAATGGTTTTTCTGAACAATAGCCAATTATTTGGATATAAATTTAATATGGTTTGTCACCTTTAAATGAAATTCTGTGCATTAACCTTCTATAGCCATGATAATCATTTATAGGATTGTGCATTGCACATCTATTGTCCCAAATGGCTATTGAACCTTTCTCCCACTTAAAACGACAAGTAAATTCAGACTTTATTTGATGTTTAAATAAAAATTTTAAAATAGGTGTGCTTTCCTCTTCTGTCATTCCAATAAAATGGGTTGTATGAGCTTCATTTATGTACAAAGATTTTTTTCTTGTTTCAGGATGCGTTCTTATAACTGGGTGAATAGCTTCAAATTCATTACTTTCTATATTTGCAGATGAATGTTTTAATACATCAGATCTTGTTAATGAAGCTTTCTCTTTACCAGATATATTTAAAGCTTTCTGTTTTCCCAAAAAAATCTTCATACCATCTGATAAAGTTTCATAAGCAAGGTATTGATTTGAAAACTCTGTATCCCCACCAAATTCAGGAACCTCTACAGCGTACAACATGGTTCCTTTTGGAGGTTCATTTAAATAAGTGGTATCGCTATGCCATATTCCGCCAAAGTTATTAACATCTTTTTCTTTCTTTAAAATAGGAATTATTTCAGGGAAATTTTCTAATCCTTTAATAAATGGATATATACTTGGTGTACTAATTTTTTTTGAAAAAGATAATAAACTTTCTGGGTTAAGATTTTGATCTCTAAAAAAAATTACTTGATGTTTTAAAAATGCATCATATATCTCATTTAAAGTGTTTCCATCTAAGTTTTTATCTAGTTGAATATTCTCAATTATAGCCCCTATAGCTCCAGAAACTTTTTTAATTTTAATATTATTATATTCTGTAACTTTCATTTTCACCCAACCAAAAACCAGCATAAAAAATTATTATAATTTTTGTATAATTTAAATTTAAGATAAATCACTCAAATTTAATAGAGATTTTTGATTTTTAGAGAAAAAAGACCTCCTAAGGAAACTATTCCACCCTGACCGATTGATTGCGTAACAACCTTATATAATCTATTATTTAGTAAGAGTTTTATATAAAGATTGCAATATTAGAATAATCTTAGAAAATGGTAGTTGTTTCAAAATTTAGGAATCAAAATACAAATATGACTGAAAATGAAAAAAGAAATCTTCTGATTATTAGAGAGGTTTGTAGATTGTTTAATCAACATGATATAGAAGCTATATTATCTAAATTTGTGGAAGATGCCCTTTGGCTAACTTCTCGTGGTAAAGCTCCTGAGGGAAGTCGATTAACTGGGAAAGAAGAGATCCGTAAAATGTTACACAAGCGATTTACTTCGATACCTGACATGTCCTGGAAAATTCATGACCACTGGGTCTCAGGAGATAGAGGTTGTTCAGAATGGACGGTTACTGGTAACGAGTTAAATGGTAACCAATTAAACTGGCTCGGTTGCGATCTTTGGTCTTTGCGCAAAGATGGAATGATTACGCGCAAAGATACCTATTGGAAATATGCTGGTTACAACTAAATTCTAACGTATTTATTTTTAGAAATTATAGAAATTTTGTAGAAATTTTTGATTTTTAGAGAAATAGACTCCTAAGGAAACTATTCCACCGTAACGGAATAGGTTCTACTGGATGGGTTTAACACACTCGGTTTATAAAGGAATGACTTCAAAACCTTCAAAAACTGGGTGACCCAAGTAAATGTCACTATGCTCACCTGCTCCTTTATGTGCCTGGCGAAATGCTTCAGATTTAGTCCAATTGGAAAAATCAGTCTGTGATTTCCAAGTACTATGTGATGCATAAAGTGTGTGGGTCTCTTCTGTTCCTCCCTTAACTAGATGAAATTCTAAAAACCCTGACACATCATCCAAATGGGTTTCACGTTCCTTCCAAATTCTCTCGAAATCTTTTTCTCGACCTATGACAATTTTAAAACGGTTCATTGCTATATACATCAAAGTTATCCTTAAAATAATATTTTACATAACCTAGCTTATATTACATCATCTATATGCTCATCAAAAAACACCCTTAGTTCTTTATTTTCTTCAAGAAAAGAAAGGATTCCTAAGCATTTTTGATTTTCTAAAACTTCATCAATTACTTTTTTTATACATTTGTTAAACAGTTTATTTTTTTCAATTACAAATTGCTCATCTAAGCTGTCATCCTGTAAACATCTTAAAAAATTTTTATCTTTATAAGTCAAAACAACATCAATAATTTTTTTAAATTCATTAAGTGTTTGTTCTTTATAATATACCATAAAAACATATTAATAGTTCTTACATAATATTGTCTATAGTTTTAGAATTTCCTTTGAATAAACTTTCTATCAATGGGTTATTCGACAGTAACAGAGTAAAGTTGAAGTAGTTTTATCTAATTTTTAAAATTGTACCTAAAGGTACAACATTTACTACCACTCATAATAGTCTTCTTTCTATCTAAGGATGCCTTCGGATTAAATCCCTTAATCAGAGAAGCATCTCGGTTACATGAGAGCACAGCACCTAAATCAGAAATTCCTAGTGCATTATACATCTCAGCATATTTACACCTAGTAACATTAAAACTCAATTTTGACTCTGATTTTTCTAATATATCTATTTCTAATGCATCATCTTTTGTCCAGAACTTCAACGTATCAAGAAAAGCATCAACATTATTTCCATATTCTTTAGACAATTCCTCTCCTTGTGTCTTTGCTATCTCCTTAATAGTTTTCTCAAGAACATTTAGAATTTTTTCTTTACTAAACTCTTCATACAAATCTTGTAAAAATGGAATAAGAATACGCACTTCAGTTTCTCTACGCATTAAAACGCCAATTTTTTTTGTAAGTTCATCTTTTAAATGATTTTTTTTCATAATTTAAAATTACGATAAATCACGTAAGTTTAGTAGAGATTTTTAAATTTTATTAGAACTTGAACCATAAAAGGAAACTATTCCACCGTAGCAGAATAAACTTAAAGTAGAATTTTATTCACTTAATAAATTAGGATTAATGGCGCCGTTTTGTTCTAACCATATTCTTGTTTCTTTAATAATTAAAGATAAAAGCTCCTTTTGTTTTTCTCCAACACCCATATGTCTGCCGTCTAGTAGAACTATTTTCTTTGGAAGGGGAGTTAAATCTTGCATTAATGAAGATGATTTTTTAGGAATAAACTCATCATTTTTGCCACTAATTAAAAGAAAATTTCCGGAAATATATTCTAAATGTTCTTTAGGGTCTATTGGATTAAATAGAAGTTGAATAATGTAGCCCAAAAATGGTTTAGTCCATTTTGGGCTAATAAAAGGGTTCGAGTTTACTATTCGACCTATGTTAGTTCCTCCATATGCAAGTACAGTCCATTCTATTGTTGCTAATCCTCTGCTTTCTATTATATTTTGTACTGCCGGAACTACTATGGCACCTATAGAAAATCCAAGTAAACTAACTCTTTCTTTTTCGGCCCACGGTTGCTTCTCTACCCATTCAATTGCTGTAGCGATTTGAGCAGGCGCTTTGTAAATTTTTTGATAGATAGCAGGAGACTCTATTAATAAATTTATTCCTCTGGGCAGCTTTGAATCTATAGGCCAGTTGTAGCCTACTAAAATATTATCCCCTATATCTGTAACATACCGCACACTTTTAAAACCCGTTTCTAATCCACCTAGTATAAACAATATAGGAACAGGATGATCTGGAAGAGTTTTAGGAAAACTAATTGCTAGGTCTATAAAACCTAAGTTTGAATCTTTAATAATAAATTGTTGAATAATTCTCGACTCAAAAAGAGTTTTCTTACCAACTATGACGTCTATTATATTTCCACTTTGTGGAAATGTGTTTAAAGAATTTTTATTAAATTGGAAAAAGATACTAAAAATTCCCAACATAATTAATAATAAAGAAATCAGTTTTATTGTTCTATACTTTACCAAAGATATTTAGAGTGTTTCCAACCCCTACCTCCATGTTCATGAAAATATGAAGTAATTTCTACCCAAATATTATTTGTTTTTTGAGCAATCATTTCCAAATAATCCAGTTTTTTTATAATCTGATAATAACACAATCAAGGAAAAGTAAAAACTTGCATCATTACACGCTATTCTACAGTGACTGATTTTGCCAAATTTCTTGGTTGGTCAACATCTGTACCTTTTATTACTGCCGTATAATAAGCTAACATTTGAACTGGAATAGAATATAATATTGGTAGAGTAAACAAACTCGTTTTAGGCATTTTAAGACTTATATTTGCTATGTTAGATAATTTTTTTATGCCTTCTTCGTCTGAAATTAATATAATTTTTGCTCCTCTTGCAGCAACTTCTTCAATATTTGAAGCTGTCTTTACAAATAAATCATCTGAAGGAGCTAAAGCTACAACAGGAACTCCATCATCTACCAATGCTATAGGACCATGTTTTAACTCACCTGCTGCATATGCTTCAGCATGTATATAACTTATTTCTTTTAACTTAAGAGCTCCTTCTAAAGCTATGGGAAATGACATACCTCTACCTACATATAAAACATCTCTTACAGATTTTAATTCTTGAGCAATTTTATTTAATGAATTTTCTGTAGACAAGACCTCTGAGATTAATGCTGGAAGTTCTAATAAACTTTCTACCATTTTGGATAATTCACTTTTAGATTTAGTTTCTTTTATTTCTGCTGTATACATAACTAAACACGCTAAAGTTACTAATTGAGTAGTAAAAGCTTTAGTTGAAGCCACCCCTATTTCAGGACCTGCTAAAGTTAATAATTGAGCATCCGCAAGACGAGCAATAGAGCTTTCTAAAACATTGACTATCGCTAATGACTTAATTTTTCTTTTTTTTGCATTATTCAATGCTGCTAAAGTATCTGCTGTCTCCCCAGATTGAGAGATGACAATTATAGCTTCTTCATCAACAACTGGGTGCGATCTATATCTATATTCTGAAGCTATATCAACCTCAGTTAAAATTCCTGTATATTTTTCAAACCAATGTTTTGCTACCATAGCAGCATAACAAGAAGTTCCACAAGCAACTATACTTAGCTTTTTTATATTCTTAAAATCAAAATCCATTTCTGGAAAAACAATACTTCTATCATGAGGATCAATTAAGCTTTTTAAAGTTTCTCCTAAAACAGTCGGTTGTTCATGAATTTCTTTTAGCATAAAATGTTTAAATCCGCCTTTTTCTACTGATTTATCTGACACTAAAGATTTAGTTTCTTGTCTTTTTACCAAATTCATTTCTTCATTATAAATTTTTACAGATTCATTATCTATTACTGCCATATCTAAATTATCTAAATAAACTATTCTTTTTGTTAAAGGTGCTAATGCTAAAGCATCTGACCCTAAGTACATCTCATTTTCTCCATAACCTATAGCTAAAGGACTACCTTTTCTAGCTGCAATCAAAAAATTTTCATTTCCTGCAAGCAATATACCTAAAGCAAATGCACCATGTAGTTTCTTTAATGACTCTCTAACTGCTAATAAACCATCTAAACCATCATCTAAAAATTGAGTTATTAAATGGACAATAACTTCACTATCTGTTTCTGTAGTGAAGTTATGTCCTTTTAAAATTAAATCATCTCTTAATTCTTTGAAATTTTCTATTATCCCATTATGGACTATAGCTACTTTATCATTAGTATGTGGATGTGCATTAATTTCATTTGGTGCTCCATGAGTTGCCCATCGTGTGTGAGCTATCCCAATAGAACCATCTAATGGATCTTTTATAAGTAATTTTTCTAAATTAGAAATCTTACCTTTTGCACGTCTTTTATCTATTTTACTATTTATTAAAGTAGCTATACCAGAAGAATCATAACCTCTATATGCAAGTCTTTTCAAACCATCTAATAGTAAATTTTGAGCATTATTTTTTCCAATAACACCAATTATTCCACACATAAATAAATACCTTTTAAAATAAAATTAATAACTAATTCTTTTTTAATCTTTTTTTTATATTTACTTGTTTATTTCTTTCAACTGCTAAAGTTTTATCAGGAATATCTTTGGTAATTACACTTCCTGCTCCTACTATAGAACCTCTTCCAATTTTTACTGGTGCTACTAATGAAGCATTAGAGCCTATAAACGCCTTTTCTTTAATAATAGTTTTATTTTTATTAACTCCATCATAGTTGCAAGTAATTACCCCTGCCCCAACATTTGTATCCACACCTACCTCAGAGTCTCCAATATAAGATAAGTGATTAACCTTTGATCCTTTTTTTATAACAGATTTTTTAACTTCAACAAAATTTCCAATTTTAGCATTTTCTTGAATTAAAGTCCCTGGTCTCAAACGTGCAAAAGGACCAATTTTTGCACCTTTTTTTATTGTTACCCCTTCTAAATGGCAAAAAGCCTCTATTGTTACATCCGCTTCAATTTTAACTTTAGGACCAAACACAACATTAGGGCCAATAATAACGTCTTTAGAAATTTTAGTATCATATGAAAAAAATACTGTTTCTGGAGAAATTAAAGTAACCCCTTTTTTCATAGCTTTTTTTCTTAAATCTTTCTGTATTTCATTTTCAACCATAGCTAAATCTTCCCTAGTATTTACTCCAATACATTCAGTCTCATTACCAACAAATAATTTAACAACTTTATTTTTACTTCTAGCAATTTGAACAATATCAGTTAAGTATTTCTCTTTTTTATTTTTATTATAACCTATATTTGCAACCAAATTCATTAAAAATGATGTATTACCTATCAAAATACCACTATTACATAACTTAATTTTTTTTTCTACGAGATTAGCCTCATTTTGTTCCACAATTTTTTCAATAAAATCTAATTTTCCTTTAATAATTCTTCCATATCCAAAAGGGTTTTCTGTTTTAAAACCTACAACTCCAATATCGCAAGAGTTGCTATTATTTATTAATTTTTTTAATAAATTAGAACTTATTAGAGGTGCATCACCACACAATATTATAGTTTTACCAAAATCACCTTTAGTATATTTTTTGACAGATAAAACTGCGTCTGCCGTACCAAGTTGTTTTTTCTGTTTAACAAAAATAATTTCTGGATATGTAAACTGAATTATTCTTTTCACTAAATTAAATTCATGCCCTAAAACAATAATAATTTTATTTAATTCTATTTCAGTTTTTAATTTAAAAATTTTATCCAATAAATGTTTTATTAAAGATCTATTTGCAACCTCATGTAAAACTTTAGGGTTAGCACTCTGCATTCTCGAACCAATACCAGCAGCTAATATAATAAATGAGACGGAAATCTTTTGCATGTTAGACCCTAATTGATATAAACACTAATATAAGAACTTAGACTAATATAATATTTTTTCAAAGGAAAGTTATGAATAAGGATATATCTACAATAGTATTTGACCTAGATGGTACGTTAATAAATAGTGCACCGGATCTATGTTATGCTCTTAATACCACTCTAAAAGAAATTAATATTCCAGAAGTACCTTTAAAAGAAGTAATGGGATATTTAGGAGACGGTGCCATAGAATTAATAAAAAGAGGAATTTCAAAAACAAATTCAATAGAAAATTTTAATACAGAAGATTTGAGAATAAGATTTTTAGAAATTTATAATGAATGCTTATTAGATAAAACAACTTTTTATCCTCATGTAATAGATTCTATTAAAATCCTAAAAAAAAATAACTTTTCAATTGCAATATGTACTAATAAACCAGAAAAAATGGCTAAAACTATTATTAATGGATTAGGAGCTAATAAGTTCTTCGACACAATTACTGGAGGAGATACTTATAAATATAGAAAACCTGATCCCAGACATTTAATAAATACAATTTTAAAAACTGGAAATTCTGTTAACAAAGCTATTATGATTGGTGATAGTAAAAATGATATTGACTGCGCAAAAAAGGCAAACATCAAAAATATTGTTGTTAATTTTGGATATAGCAAAATACCAGTAAAAAAATTACAAGCCGACCATATTTTACATGATTATTTAGATTTAATTGATAAAATTAAAGAAATAAAAAAAACCCAAAGTTAAATTAATAACTTTGGGTAATAGCTCAACATATATTACTTGGGAGGAAACATAATGCAAAACTATCTTATTATTTAGTTAAGAATAACTCTTGTTTTCAAAAATTATTTTATTATTAAATAGATATTCCTCTTTGAATTAACATATTCATTCTTTTAGCAAATTTATTAGGATCTGAAACCGGTTGGCCTTCAATTATTTTAGCCTGATCTAATAATAACCAAGAAGCATCATCAAAAAGTAACTTTTTTTCTTTTTCATTATTTAAAATCTTTAATAGATCTTTTATTAAAGGATGGCTCGGATTAATTTCTAATATTTTTTGACTAGTTTTATCAATTTGCTGATGTTGCTTTAGTAATTTTTCAAGATGCATATCCATATCACCTTCTCCTGCAACTAAACAAACAGCACTATCAGTTAACCTTTCTGACGTTCTAACTTCTTTCACTTCCTCTCCTAAAGAAACTTTAATAGAGGCTACTAACTTATCAATATTCTTATTACTTTTTTTCTTATCATCTTTTTTATCTTTTTTTCCTGACTTAATTTTATCTAAATCAGCCCCTCCTTTAGTTACGGATTGAAAATCTTTTTCTGAATATTTTCCTACACTCGGCAACCAAAATTCATCTACAGGATCAGTCATGAACAACACTTCTATCCCTTTAGCCTTGAAACCTTCTAAATGCGGGCTTTGTCTTAATTTTTCAACATCTTCACCAGATATATAATAGATTTTTTCCTGACCTTTTTTCATTCTAGAAATATATCCTTCTAAAGAAGTATATTTATCTCCTTCAGAAGATTTAAATAATGAAATTTCTAATAATTTATCTCTATTAGTAAAATCTTCATGAATCCCTTCCTTAAGAACAGCTCCAAATGTTTCCCAAAATTTATAATACTCTTCAGCATCTTTAGTAGATTTTTTCTTAAGTTCAGAAATTATTCTTTTTACTATCGCACTTTTTATTTTAGCAACTACTGGATTATTTTGTAGCATTTCTCTACTAACATTTAAGTCTATATCATCTGTATCAATAATCCCCTTAACAAACCTTAAATATGGAGGGATTAAACCCTCAGAATCATCTGTAATAAATACTCTTCTTACATACAACTTTAAATTAGATTTTCTATCCGGATTGAATATATCAAAAGGTCTAGTGGTGGGAATAAAAAGAAGATTAGTATAGCTAATAAGACCTTCTGCTTTATTATGAAGTATTAACCATGGATCATCATATACCATGCCTACATGATGATAAAACTCCTTATACTGATCATCTGTAATATCTTTTTTATCTCTTGACCATAAAGCAGAAGCGCTATTTAAGACTTTTTCTTCTTCTCCTTTTTTTTGAGATTTTAATATAACGGGTTGTGATATATGATCTGAATATTTTTTTACTATTGTTTCTATTCTATCTGAATCTAAATATTCTTTATCTTTATCACTGATATTCAAAATGACTTCTGTTCCTACAGTACCTTTTTGTGCTTCATCTATTTCAAATGAACCTTTTCCATCAGACTTCCATGACCAAGCATCAGAAGATCCGGCTTTTTTACTAATAACATTAATATGATCTGCAACCATAAATGCAGAATAAAAACCTACTCCAAACTGTCCAATAAGAGAAGCTTGAATATCCTTATCATCTTTCCCTTCTAAACTTTCTATAAATGCTTGAGTTCCAGATTTTGCAATAGTACCTAGAGACTCGACTAATTCATCTCTATTCATTCCTATTCCATTATCAAAAATGGTAATTGTTTTTTCTTTTTTATCGATATTTATCTCTATTTTAAAATCATTCGAATCAGTTTTTAATTTTGAATTAGAAATAGAAGCATATCTTAATTTATCGCATGCATCAGAAGAATTAGAGATAAGTTCTCTTAAAAATACCTCTTTTTCACTATAAAGTGAATGCGCAACTATATCTAATATTTTTCCAACTTCTGCTTGGAATGTAAAAGTTTCTTTAGCCATAAACAACTTCCCAATTTTTAATAATAATAAATATTAAGTGGTTATAGAAAATTAAAATTCAAGTTTATTTCAATTTAATATATAAAAATTAAATTGATTATAGTATCATTTTTTGATCTATAACTAAGTTTTTAAGGAAAGTAGATGAAAATAACAAGTTTTAAGATCATGCACTGTAATGCAGGTTGGAGAGATTTCTCTTTTTTACAAATTATTACGGATGAAGATATATCGGGTATCTCAGAATACAATGAATGTTATGGCAGCCCTGGACTAAGTATTATAATTGATAGATTTATGACCAAAATTATTGGAGAAGACCCTATTAATCATGAAAAGATTCATCAATTTTTATACGCATCTTCTAGACAAGCCCCTGGAGGAATAGCACAACAAGCTATAGCAGCAATTGAAAATGCCCTCTTGGATATAAAAGGAAAAAAACTAAATGTACCAGTTCATACTCTCTTAGGTGGAGCAATAAGAAAAAAAATAGAACTTTATTGGTCTCATTGTGGAACATACAGAATATCTGAAGAACTATCTAAAATTATGCAAAAACCTCCTGTCCGTACTCTTAACGATCTAAAAGAATTAGGAAAAGATATAAAAGACGCAGGTTATAAAGGATTAAAAACAAATATTTTTTCTTTTAAAGACATTCCTAAATTAGAAATGCAAGGATTTGCTAAAGGAAAAGGATGGCCAGAATTAAATGTTAATAATCATATTATTAATGACTTAACTAAACAAATAGATGCTTTACGAAGTGGCGCAGGTGAAAATATGGGAATTCATCTTGATCTAAATTTTAATTTTAAAACAGAAGGGTATCTGAAAATTACACGAGCTTTAGATGACTTAAACCTAACATGGTTTGAAATAGATTCTTATCATCCAGAAGGATTGAGAAGAATAAGAGATGCTAATAGAACCCCAATAGCATCTTGTGAATCCTTATTTGGTGTTAGAGAATTCAGACCTTTTTTTGAAAATGCATCAATGGATGTAGCTATTATCGATATACCATGGAATGGGATATGGCTAGGGATGAAAATTGCAGCTATGGCAGAAGCATATGAAACTAATGTAGCTCCACATAATTTTTATGGAAACCTTTCAACTCTTATGAGCACACATTTTTGTGCAGCTGTGCCCAATTTTAGAGTAATGGAAATAGACCCAGACGATGTTCCTTGGAAAGATGATATTCTTACATGGAAACCAGAAATAATAGATGGAAATTTAATTGTGCCAAATAAACCAGGATGGGGAGCTGAACTAAATGAAGAAATATTCAAAATACACCCTCCAAAATTTGTGAACTTATAGTATGAAAATTATAAACATTGAGACAATTACTATAGGCTTACCTTTTGTAAATCCAGGACCAAAATCATCTTTTGCTATTGCTGAAAAAAATATCTTAAATTCACTTTTAATAAAAATAGAGACAGATAAAGGTATTATAGGGTGGGGAGAATCTTTTGGTTATAATTGTATAGAATCTACAAAAAGTGTTTTACACACAATGATAATACCCCAACTAATAGGGAAATCTATAGAAAATAAAAATGATATAGATGAAATTAACAAAGAGCTTCATTTAAAATTTCATATTTTTGGAAGATATGGAATAACTATGTTTGCTATTTCAGGAATAGATATAGCGTTATGGGATATACTTGGAAAAATAGAAAATAAATCTATTGCTAATCTATTAGGTGGATTAAAAATAAATTCTTTAACAGCATATGCAAGCCTATTCCTTTATGATAATGCAGATGCAACCTCTAAAGTATCATTAAAAGCCAAAAATGAAGGTTATAAAATTATAAAGCTGCACGAAAATAAAATAGCTCCAATCCAATCTAGCCGTGATGCAATAGGGGAAACACACTTAATGGTAGATGTTAATTGTGTTTGGAATGAAAAAGAAATGAATAATATTATTGAAGATTTAAAAAATACAAACTTATACTGGTTAGAAGAACCTATATGGCCACCAGAAAATTTTTCAGGTCTTTTTCAATTACGAGAAGAAGGAATGACCATAGCATCAGGAGAAAATCTATGTACTTCCTATCAATTTGCAGAAATGATCTCTAAAAATGCAGCAGACATATTACAACCTAGCGTAACAAAAGTAGGTGGTATTTCAGAAATCATAAAAATTACTAACTTAGATACTAATAGTAGTAGAATAGTTCCGCACTCTCCATATTTTGGTCCCGGTTTTATGGCAACTCTCCAAGTTATTGGAGCTTTAACTCCAGATAGTGAAATAGAAAGACTATATGTAGATTTAAAGGCTGACATATATAACGGAGCAAGTAATATAAACAATGAGGGTAAAATATCTATTCCTAATGGACCTGGATTAGGAATAGAACCTAATATGAATATTATAGAAGAATATATAAAATAAATTTAATCTGTGGATAATGCCATACTCCATGGAGAAGGAATATAGGCATTTCCATATCTTTCATTATCATTATTAACCATTACTGCATTTGGCGCTGCAAATAAATGTGATACTACAGAGTCAGAAATACTGTGTAACGGAAGATTTTGATCTAAAGCACTTAAATCACTAGAATCTATAGCATTATTTACTAATATTCTTTTTTCACCGCTATAATCAATTCTAGGAGCATTAAAAGCCTCTTCTAAACTCATATTATAATCTATCAAAAAAGAAATAAGTTGAAACACAGCCGGAAATATTCTTCTTCCCCCAGATGCTCCTAATGCTATTTTTTTACCTGATTTATCTAATACTAAAGTAGGACACATATTGGATAATGGTTTTTTAGCTGCACCCAATGAGTTAGGGGTTCCAGGTCTAGGATTAAACCACATAATACCATTATTCATCAAAATACCTGATTCTGGTAATACTACTCTACTTCCAAAAACTGATAATAATGTTTGTGTCAATGATACCATATTACCTTCTTTATCAACAACACAAAGGTGCGTGGTACAACTTTTATCTAATTCTGAACCCATAGATTTTAAACGTTTATCATATGAAAATAATAAGGATTTAACATATGCAGTGTAATCAGATGAAGATGGTAATGATGAACTAGAAGACCAAGATTTTTGTAGATGATTTAAGGCATCCAATAATGAAGGGCCAGCGTTTAACCCAGGCGCTACATGAATTTCCGCATTACGATAATTAGTTTTTTGTGTATCAACCTTTTCAGATTGATAATCTGATAAATCTTTTTCATTAATTACCGAATTAATAGAATTAAAATCTTTTAATAATATTTCAGATAATTCTCCTGAATAAAAACTAGATGCACCTTCTTCTTTTAAAATTTCATAAGAATTGCTTAATTTTAAATTTTTTATAAACTTTAAATTTATAGGATCCTCGCTAACAGGAGGCAAACCATTATCTAAAAATACATCGCTTGAACTATTATATTCTCTTAAATATTTAGCTTCCATTGCAATTCTTAATGTTGCATACCAGTCTAATGCCAAACCTCTTTTAGATAATTGATATGCAGGTTCAATTACTTCTTTCCAAGACATTCTACCAAAACTATTTAATGCATTAGAAACACCAGATATATAACCCGGAACAGCCATAGATAAGGGACCGTGAATATTTAGATTGTCTTTTACTAATGGCCAACCAAATAAATCAATATCTTTTGAACCATCGGATATAATAAATTTTGAAACATCTAAATTAATAGGTGATTTCACACCAAAATCTATTGCATAAGATTTTTGAGATTTAGAATCATAATAAATCATATAACCACAGCCACCTATTCCACTCATCCAAGGTTCAATAATTCCTAAAGACAAACCCATTGATACAGCAGCATCTACAGCATTACCTCCACTATTTAGAATATCAATTCCTATTTTTGAAGCATCATAATGATGGCTTACAACTACTCCACCTTTGGAATTAATTGAATTTTTATGGATATTCCAATTTTCTAATATATTCATTATAATCTCATTTTTTATTATATATTTATTAGACACATATATATTATATAATCATAAAAGAATTTTATATTAAATAAAGGATAGTTTCATGGAATTAAATTTAAATAATAAAACTGCATTAATTACTGGAGCATCAAAAGGAATTGGCAAGGCAATAGCTGAATCAATGGCAAACGAAGGATGTAATTTAGTATTAACAGCAAGAAGTACTGATAAGTTAAATGAATTAAAAATTAATTTACAAAAAAAGCATAATATTTCGGTTGAAGTAATTCCAATTGATTTGTCTCAAAAAAATGCAGTAGAAAAAGTAACAGAATTTTGTGATGAAATTGATATTTTAATAAATAATGCAGGAGCAATTCCGCCTGGAAATCTATCAGATATTAATGAAGATACATGGAGAGAAGCATGGGATTTAAAAGTGTTTGGATATATTAATCTTTCACGATTAATTTACAATAAAATGAAAAATGTAAAAAAAGGAGTAATTTTGAATATTATTGGATCTGCTGGTGTAAAGCATATGTATAATTATATTGCAGGCACTACAGCTAATGCAAGTCTTATGGCTTTTACCAAAGCTTTATCAAATGGAAGTACTGCAAATGGTATAAGAGTGTTAGGTGTTAATCCTGGATATACTACCTCTGATAGATTAATAACTATGATGAAAGGAAAAGCAAAAGAACAATTTAATGACGAAAATAGGTGGGAAGAATTATTTAAAGATTTGCCTTTTCAAAGAGCTGCAAAAGCTGAAGAAGTTGCTGATTTAACTACTTTTTTAGTTTCACCAAGATGTGCATATATTTCAGGGACAATTATTAACATTGATGCGGGGCATGCAAATCATTAATGGATAAACAGTACTGGAAAAATTTATCAACATGGTTAAATTCTAAAAGTTTAAATTTAGAATTAAACCCTGCTCCTACTAAATTTATTAATGGTATGGGTAATTTAAATTATAAAATTTTTATTAACAATAAACCTTTTGTAATACGAAGACCTCCTCTAGGTCCTATACCTCCTGGAGCAAATGACATGAAAAGAGAGCATAAAGTTATGAATGCTTTAAGTAAGCAATTTCCTCTCGTTCCAAATTCAATTTTACTATGTGAAGAAGAAGATGTTTTTGGAGCACCTTTTCATATTATGGATTTTAAAGCAGGAATAACTATAAATGGAGACAAACTTCCTAAATATTATCAATCAATAAACGATGCAAAAAACATAAGTAAAATGTTAATTCAAGTATTGGTTCAATTGCATAAAATTAAACCCGAAGATGTAGGTTTAGAAAACTTTGGAAAACCATTAGGTTTTTTAGAAAGACAACTAATAGGTTGGCACAAAAGAGGAATAATTGCTCATGATAAAGTTTCATCGAAAAGCATGACAAAGCTATTTAAATTTCTCTGTTCTCATAAAATCCCTGAAGAAAAAGAATTTGTAATTCTTCATAATGATTTTAAATTGGATAATTTAATTTTAAAATTCTCCACAAACAAAAATGTATTTATTCCTCAAGCAATTATTGATTGGGATCAGGCTACAAGAGGACATCCTTTATTTGATCTCGCAACTTTACTATCTTATTGGACACTTTCTGAAGACTCTTCCAACATGCTTCTTATTAAACAAATGCCATCTACATCTGCAGGATTTATTTCTAGAACAGAGGCATTAAATCTATATAAAAAACTTTCAGGAAGAAGTATTGAAGATTTTAAATGGATATATGCTTTATCTCTTCTTAAACTTGGGGTAGTTTTTCAACAATTATATGCTCAATATTCAAGGGGTACTATAAAAGAAACAAAATATAAAAACTTTGGTATTGTTGCAGAAGCTGCATATCAGAGAGGAATCCATGCTTTAAATAATAATGTTTATATTTGAAAGAGATAAAAAATGATAGACTTTACAATTCCAAAAGAAATTGAAAAATTAAAAGAAACAACGCAAAAATTTATATTAGAAAATGTAATACCTAAAGAAAAAGATCCACGGCAAGACTCTCATGGTCCGCATGATACTCTTAGAAAAGAACTTAATAAAGAAGCTAAAACTATGGGTATTCTTTCTCCAAGTGTTGGAAAAGAATGGGGTGGATTAGGTTTAAATATGAGAGATATGTCAGTAATATTTGAGGCATCTGGTTATTCTTTATTAGGCCCTCAAGCAATGAATTGTTCTGCTCCTGATGAAGGTAATATGCATATGCTCGAAGTAGTAGCTAATAAAGAACAAAAAGAAAAATGGTTAAGACCATTAGCAGAAGCTAAAATAAGATCTTGTTTTTCTATGACGGAACCATCTCCAGGTGCAGGGTCGGACCCTACTATGTTAAAAACAACTGCAAAAAAAACAAGTAAAGGTTGGATTATAAATGGAGAAAAATGGTTTATCACAGGTTTTAATGGAGCAAAATTAAATATTATTATGGCAAAAACATCAGAAAAAATTGAAAAAGGATTTGGTGCTACAATATTTCTTGTTGATAACGATGATCCTGCAATCATAAAACTTAGAACACAAAACTCTATGGAATCATCATTTCCAGGAGGTCATTGTCAAATTAAATTTAAAGATTTATTAGTATCGGAAGATCAAGTTTTAGGAGAAGTTGGACAAGGATATAAGTACGCACAAGTTCGTTTAGCTCCAGCTAGATTAACTCACTGCATGAGATGGTTAGGAGCCGCTCAAAGAGCTCATGATATTGCAACATCATATGCATATAAAAGACATGCATTTGGTAAAAAAATTGGTGATCATGGAGGTTTAGCTTTCCAACTGACAGACAGTGAAATAGATATTCAAATGAGTAGATTATTTATTTGGAATACGGCATGGCTCCTTGATCAAGGAGAAGAAGCGAGAAATGAATCTAGTATGTCTAAAATATTTTGCTCTGAAGCTGCTTTTAGAGTAGTGGACAGAGCTATGCAAACATTAGGAGGAATGGGCATAACAGATGACACTTTAGTAGAAAGATTGTTTAGAGAAATTCGTCCATTCAGAATTTATGATGGTCCTTCAGAAGTTCATAGATGGGCTATTGCTAAAAGATTAATGAAGTCAGTTGCAGGAAAAAATATTCCTGTGTAATTAAACATTTGTTTTTGATCTATGAAATTCAATATACTTTGCAGTATCTGACGCTACTTCATTGCCAAAATGCTTTTCTACTATCATAAACGCCATATCTATTCCTGATGAAACTCCTGCAGAAGTAATAATTTCATCATCTATTATTCTTCTATCACTCATTACTTTAATAGATTTACTTATAGATTTTAAAGCTTCTATTGCTCCCCAATGTGTAGTTGCTCTCTTCCCTTCTAGTAACCCTGCCTTACCAAGTAAAAGTGAACCACTACAAACTGACGTTATTGTAGCTGATTTATCAGATATAGATTTTATCCAGCTTAATAAATATTCATTATTTAATAAAGTTCTAGTTCCATATCCTCCTGGAACAACTAATATATTAATTTTAGGAACATTCTCAAATGTATAATCAGGAATTACTTTTAAACCACCTGTAGCAATTATAGGCTTTTCTTCCATAGCCACTGTAAAAGGTAAAAAAGGAGCAGTACCATCATTGCGTCTAGATTCTGCGCCTTTAATGGTACGAGTTCGTGAAAAAACCTCATATGGACCTGCAAAATCAAGAATTTCTACATCATTAAATATTAATATTCCTACATTAATTTTTTTCATTTTAAATTACCCGCACGTTATTTATTAAATAACAAAACTACCATTCTTCTATATCCGGGCGCACCTCTACATCAAAAGACCATGCTGATCTTTCTTGCATAGCTATATGATATATTTCATCTGCTATATCTTTAGGTTGAGCAAAGATAATATCTGGTTGATTAATTTGTTTTTTAATTCTTGTTCTTGTCCATGGAGTATTTATGGATGCATCAACCATCAAATATGCAACATGTATCCCCTTAGGGCCAAAATCTCTTGCTAAAGATTGTGCTAAAATTCTTTGTGCTGCTTTTGTAGGTGCAAAATAAGGCGTACTCGCAATTCCTCTTTTAGCAGCAGTATTTCCCGTAACAATAATAACTCCTTTTTTAGCTTTAACCATATCTGGAATTAAAGCATGAGCTAAATACATCAAAGATGTTGTATTTATTCTAAAGTTTTCTTCTAACCATTCAGGCTTACCATCTAATAATGTCTCAAAATTTCCTTTAACAGCATTATGGATAAGAACCTCAGGTGCTCCTATATCTTTTTTAATTTCAGAACAGGTTTCTATAAGATGCTCTAAATTAGATACATCGCATACATAGCCTTTTGAGCCATCTAATTCTTTTTCATATCTCTCTAATCTACCTTGGGACCTTGCTAGCATAGCTATTCTATATCCACCTTTAGCAAATCTTTTAGCAGTGTAACCTCCTGTGCCTTCTCCAAGTCCTGTAATCAAACAAATTGGTCTGGAATCCATAATGCCTCCTAAAAAAATATACTTACATAATCAAGAAAAGTAAGTATAATTTATGATATATTTAATATCAACGATTTTAAAGATGAGATAAATAAATGGATTCCACAAATGATATAAAAAATAGATTACAAAATTTAATAATTAACCAAGAGACAGAGTATAGCAAAAATATATATCGAAACCCTGTAAAAGAATATATAGATACCAAAATAGCAGTTATAGAAGAAAAAAAAATATTTACAGATTCACCTGTTTGTATTGGAACAGCTGCTTTAATACCTAATAAAGGAGATTGGTTTACCTCTGAAATAAATAACAAACCAATTTTAATTGTAAGAAACACTAAAACAGAAATTAGTGCATATTTAAACATATGTAGTCATCGAGGTACAAAATTAGCAGAGGGTAATGGAAAAAAAGTATATGCATTCAAATGCCCGTATCATTCATGGGTTTATAATTTAAATGGAGAATTAACTGCAAGACCGAGAGAAAATGCCTTTGCTCAAATTAAAAAAAATGAATGCAATTTAAATAAAATTACCTTACATAATCACCAAGGATTTTTATGGCTGATTTTTAATAATAAAGCTGAACAAAGATATAAAAGTAATATTGAGCATTTAAATAAATTACTTAAGAACTACGATATAAATAAGCATCACCTCTATAAATCATATAAAATATATCCAAAATTAAATTGGAAGTTAGCAGTAGATACTTTTTTAGAATTATATCATATTGATCATCTTCACCCGAAATCCCTAGCTCCTATTCTTAAAAGTGATATGTGCCTATTTGATAGCTATGGCAAAAATTTAAGAATGATAGGACCAAGACATTCCGCAGTTAAACTAAATAGAGCTTTGAAAAATGAAAATGAATTTGATGTTCACACAATAAAACTACATATACTATTTCCTAGTACTATTGTAGTCTGTCATCCAGAGCATACAGAAGTATGGCATATACTTCCTAAAGATGAAGTTAATACATGTGAAGTGTCATATTCTTTATATGCTAAGGAAGCTATCAACACAGAAAGTGCTATACGACATTGGGAAAATAATTTTCAGCTAACAATTAAAGCAGTAGAAAAAGAAGATTTTCCTCTTGGAGAAAATATTCAAAAAGGTTTTTATGCCGATCCAAAAAGAAAATTGATATTTGGAAAAAATGAACCTGCATTACAACATTTTCATAAACAAATTAAATTAGCTCTTACTAAAAAATAATAAAATGTTTAAACATTTTTTTTTACTTATATTTTTTTTTATTTTACCTATTAGTGAATCAGTTGCGGAATACATGGATTATTATAATTTTAAATGCCTAGGAGTATTGCGAGCAAAAAATATAAATTCAGTAGCTCATTGGGATATAAATTTTATTAATACTAATAGAGCTACCCTGGATTTATTTTATAATAATAAAAAGCGATCTGCAGACTTAAGAATTTCCATACAAAACAATCTAGACTTCCATGGGAATGGAAAGTGGAGGAATCAAACTGCCCAAGGAGGAAGATTTGTAAGGCTTAATTATATTGATTCTAGTAAAAAATTACTTCTTAGAGGTTTAAACGCAATTTTTCGCGTAGAAGGAAAATGCAAAAAGACAAAGACGAAATTACAAGTAAATAAAAAAACCTCCACACTAAAAAATTTAAAAGAAATTATTTTTATTATAAAAGAACATAGTAAATATTCTTTAAATCATCCTAGTGACAAAGAGAATGTAATTAGACATTTAAAACATACATGTCATGCAATTAATTCTAATTTGGTAAAAGAAAGACCTATGCCAGCTTCAGAAAACAGTTTAGTAGATATATTAGGAAATGTAGCAAAATTTGATAATAAATATTTAAACATCATAAATAATATTAATGTAGTTGCTCATATTGCAAAAAATAATTGTAGAGATTATCTTTATTCTAAGAATAATATTTCTGAATTATTAGAAACGGCTAATTATATAAATTCTAATTTTGAAACATTTTATAATGAATTAGCTAACAAATAACTAGAAATATATGAGGAAAAAATGATTAAAGCTTTATTATTTGATGTTTTTGGAACAGTTGTTGACTGGAGGTCTTCAGTAATAAAAGAATGTCTCAAGTTAGAGAAAAAAACTCATATTTCTGGAGATTGGGAAAAACTTACCGATATGTGGAGACAAAAATATATGCCTTCTATGAACGAAGTGAGGCATAAAAAAAGAGATTGGGTAAACTTAGATACTTTACATAAAGAATCACTAATATCAATTTTACAAGAATTAAAAATAAATGGCCTTTCAAAAACTAATATTGAGAATTTAAATCTCGCTTGGCACAGACTAAACCCTTGGCCAGATTCTGTTGAAGGGCTAAAATTATTAAAACAAAACTTTTCTATTTCAACACTTTCTAATGGCGGTATAAACTTATTAAGTAATATGGCTAAATACAGTAATTTACCCTGGGATAATATATTTTCCGCTGAAACCTTTATGCATTACAAACCTGATCCAGAGACTTACTTAGGGGCAGTGAATAAACTTTCTCTCAACACAGAAGAAGTAATGCTGGTTGCAGCTCATAACCAAGATTTGTTAGCAGCAAAAAAGTATGGATTAAAAACAGCATTTGTACTTAGAGCTACCGAATATGGTCCTAATCAAGATTTTGACTTAGAAGCAGATAAAAATATAGATATTTCTGCTACAAATTTTATTGATCTTTCAAGTAAATTAAATTTATATAATAAGTAATAAATATAGGAGAAACATAATGAAAATTTTTGTAGTAGCGACCAGAAACCCGGAGAAACCTGATGAAGATTTTGCACCACTCATGGATCCAGAGGCAGATTATGCTTTAAAATTATATAAAGATGGCTTTATCAGAGAAATATATAGCAGGACTGACGGGAAAGGAGCACTTTGTGTAGTAGAAGCTGAAAATGAAGATAATGCTTTAGATAAATTATCAAATTTACCATTAGCTAAAGCTGGATTACTATCCTTTGATATATATGGAACAACCGCCTACAGAGGAATTATAAGAGGTATTTAAATAAAAGAGGTTTTTATAATGTTAAAATTATATCATTGTCCAAATGCACGATCAATGAGATCACTTTGGCTGTTATATGAATTAGATGTTGAATTTGAATTAATAGAAATGCCTTTTGATCAAAAATATACACGATCCCCAGAATACTTAGCTGTACATCCCTTAGGAAGAGTTCCCTGTTTAATACATAATGATATAACATTGTATGAATCTGGGGCCATTTGCCAATATTTGTGCGAAATTTTTGATAAGGGAGATAAATTAGGCAGAAGTCTCAATCATCAAGAGCACACTGAATGGTTGCAATGGTTACACTACGCTGAAACAATTGCAGTGCATGGAGCATCCTTAGTACAACAAAATATAATCATTGCTAAAGAATTTAGGTCTCCAGTAGTAATAAAATTAGAATCCCGTAGACTAGAAAAAGCTTTAGAAGTGTTAAATAATCATCTTAAAGGAAGAGATTACTTACTAAAGTCAGGATTTTCAGCAATTGATACTGCCGTTGGATATAGTATTCATATGGGAAGTATGTTTATAAATATTGCTGAATTTAAAAATGTATTAGATTATTATGAAAAACTTAAAAGTAGAGAAGCTTTTAAAAAAGCATTACCTAAAGACGTAAATGATCCTTTAGAAAAAATTGAGAGTTAGATTATGAATTTAGATGAAACTCCTATTCCTCCTTCACCTGATGTAGACCCAGAAATAGGAAGAATAACTTCTACTTTAACTGATAATATATTCTATATAGGAATTGATAGACCTACGAAATTAAATGGCTTTACACCTGAAATGTTTAAACAAATAGCAAAAGCCTACACAAATTATGAAAATAATTCTAAAGCATTATGTGCTGTAGTGTTTTCACATGGACCGCATTTTACAGCAGGCATAGATCTTCCTAAAATTGCTCCTTATATGAAATCAGGAAATAGAGAGTATTTACATCCCAAAAATTTAATTGATCCTCTTGGACTTAGAGGTTTAATTAGAACTAAACCTGTAGTTTGTGCCGTTCGTGGAATTACTTTTACTTATGGAGTAGAATTGTCATTAGCATGCGATGTAACTATTGCTGCTGATAACTGTAGATTTTCACAATTAGAAGTTTTAAGAGGAATAATACCTACAGGAGGAGCTACAATTAGGTTTGTCCAAAGAGCCGGATGGGGTAATGCCATGAAATATTTACTTACCGGTTTAGAATTTAATAGCGAAGAAGCCTTAAAAATGAATATAGTACAGGAAGTTGTTAATCCTAATGCAGTCTTTACTCGTGCTAAAGAAATTGCCAAAAGTATTGCATCTGCAGCCCCTCTTGCCGTCAGAGAAACTATTAAAAGTTCTAAATTAGCTCTCGAATCTGGAAGAGAAGCCGCTGTTTCAGAATTTGATTCTACTCAAGAAATGTTAGCTTTATCTAATGATGCTAAAGAAGGAGTAGAAGCTTTTAAAAACAAAAGAAAACCTAATTTTAAAGGCAATTAAGAAAAACTCATTTCTACTTCACCTAATCCATCAAAAAGCGCTTTTATATGAGTGTTTCTTTCCGCAAAAATAGGTTTATCACATGTATTACCAGTGGTAATAATATCACCAGATTTAATATATTTTCCTCTTTCTATTAATTTATTAGCCAACCAAGAAATTGAATTAACTGGGTCATTTAAAACATTACTTCCTCTCCCTCCACATACAAACTTATCATTAATATATAGATTAACCTCAGAGTTTAAACGATCATAGCTTTGCCAATCTACTATAGGATTACCTTTAATAAGACAACAATGCACACCATTATCCGATATTGTTTCTAACGCTTTTATATCCCATCCTTTTTCATATCTAGCATCTACTATTTCTATTACAGGAAAAATAGATTTAATGTGTTTATTAATATTACTTGAATCATAATGCACACCTATATCTTTTATATCCCCATTAATCTCAAAACATAATTCTGGCTCTATAATAGGCTTATTAATATAAAGTGATAAATCAATCTCCGGACTAACAAAAGAAGTTTCAGAAAACATTATTCCAAAAAACGGTTCACTCATTCCTGAAAACTTTTGAGCCATTTCAGTAGTACACCCTACTTTCCAACCAATAGGATCTAAATCAAAACTTTCAACTACTTTTTCCTGAATTAAATAAGCTTCAGCAACATTTTTTGGCATCAATTCATTTAAATCAGGAATTAATATTTTATTTTTTCTGCATGACGTTATTTTATTTATAGTTAGATTTGTCATTCGATATGTTTAACCTCTCCCTAAATAAGGCTGAGTAATAGGAAGAATAACAGACCCTAAAATATTAATATTAGGTGACATGGTTAACATTGTAACTGCTAACTTCCCAATGTCTTCCAAAGGAATTAAACCTTCTCTTTCTGAAATTTCTTCTCTACCTTTCCAGATATTCGTGGCCACATTTCCAGGGTGTATAATACTTACGGCTACTCCATGGTCTCTACCATCCAAAGCAAAAGCCCTTGTTAAACCTTCTAAACCAAATTTACTTGAAGTATAAGGAGCATTCTCCGGACGACTCATTTGCCCTGAAATACTTCCAATATTAATAATACGTCCAGATTTTTGCTCTACCATTATTTTCATTGCTTCTTTAGCACATAAAAAAGCTCCATTTAAGTTAACATCAATAACTTTTTTCCATAATTCATATTCTAATTCATGAGATTTAGCCTTAACTGCCATACCAGCATTATTAATTAATATATCTAATTTTCCATGAGTTTCTTTAACAGAACTAAAAACATCAACCACCTGAGACTCTTGAGTTACATCACAAACCATTGTTTCTATATTTGATCCTATTTCACCTTGTGCTTGTTTTAAGTTTTCCTCTTTTCTTCCTACTATAACAACTTTACCACCTTCATCAGAAATAGCTTTTGCTATTGCCTTACCTATTCCAGTTCCTCCTCCAGTAACTAATGCCACTTTACCATCTAAAGTCATCACTCTCTCCCTTTAAATAAAATATTAAATACTTTTTATAATAGACAATTATACTATAATAAAATTTTAAATTTTCATAATTAAAAGGTTTATATGTAAATGATTAATGATTTTAAAGATTTAATGCTTGTTAGTACAGAATGGTTAGCAAAAAATTATTCTCAATCTCATCTTAGGATATTTGATTGTACCGTTTGGCTAAAACCTCAACCTGATAAAATTTATGAAATTATATCTGGCAAACCAGACTACGATAAAGAACATATTCCCAACTCAGATTTTTTAAAATTAGAAGATATATCCATTAAAGATTGCCCGTACCCATTTATGATGCCTGATGAAGAAACTTTTAATAACGTAATGTCTAATAAGGGAATAGGTTCTGACACACATGTAATTTTATATAGTCGAGAAAATATACAATGGGCGACGAGAGTATGGTGGATGTTAAAATCCATGAGCTTTAACAATGTTTCAATATTAAATGGAGGTTTCGATAAATGGAAATTAGAAAACAGACCTTTATCTTCTTCTCCTGTAAAGTACCCTAAAAATTCTTTTAAAGGCGTTCATCAAAATGGCTATTTTTGCAATAAAGAGGAAGTCTTAAAAAATCTAAACAAAGACAATATTACAATTATAAATGCATTAAGAGAAACACTTCATAATGGTTCAGAAAAAGTTAATTACGGAAGACCAGGACACATAAAAAACAGTATTAATATTCCTAGCACTACAATGTTAAATCAAAATGATAAAAGTTATAAAACTTTAGAAGAATTAAAAGAAATATATAATTTTTATAATATATTAAATAAAGAAAAAGTTATAGCTTACTGTGGTGGAGGGATTGCGGCAACAAATATCGCTTTTGTATTGACGGCATTAGGATATAACAATATTTCTGTTTATGACGCTTCTTTATCTGAATGGGCAAAAGACAATAATTTACCAATGACAGTGGACTAAATTGTTTTTTTTATGTATTTTTAAAAAATAAATTTTTGGAGTAAACATGCTTTCTGATAAAAAAATAAAAGAATATGATGAAAAAGGATTTACAATTCTAGATTATCAACTATCAGACTCTGATTTAGATGAAATAAAGAGTATGCATGCTAATATTTTAAAAAAACATCCAGAATTTAGAGATTACTGCCCAACTTT
>CAYTZM010000003.1:0-17228 GCA_964442655.1 uncultured Rhodospirillaceae bacterium
AGGGCAGGAGGAAAACATAATGATTTAGAAAATGTTGGTTATACACCAAGACATCATACATTTTTTGAAATGTTAGGTAATTTTAGTTTCGGAGATTATTTTAAGGAATCAGCTATAGATTATGCATGGAATTTAGTAACTAAAACATATGGACTTAAAAAAGAAGATTTATTAGTGACAGTATATGAAGAAGATGAAGAAGCATATTCTATTTGGAAAAAAGTTTCTGGTTTGGAAGAGAAAAAAATAATTAAAATTAATACATCTGATAATTTTTGGTCTATGGGAGATACAGGCCCATGTGGACCTTGTTCGGAAATATTTTATGATCATGGTTCGCATTTAAAAGGAGGTGTGCCTGGAAGTAAAGATCAAGATGGAGATAGGTATATAGAAATATGGAATTTAGTTTTTATGCAATTTGAAATGTTGAATGATGGTACTAGAGTTAATTTACCTAAACCTTCTATTGATACGGGTATGGGGTTAGAAAGGATGGCTGCTATACTACAAGGGGTAAATAATAATTATGATATAGATTTATTTAAAACTTTAATAAATGATTCTGTAGAATTATCAGGGGTAGAGGCATCTCCGGATAAATTAGTTTCACATAGGGTTATTTCAGATCATTTGAGAGCATCTGCTTTTCTGATTGCAGATGGTGTATTACCTTCTAATGAAGGTAGAGGTTATGTTTTAAGAAGAATTATGAGAAGAGCCATGAGACATGTTCATAAATTAGGTATTAAAGATATTCATATGTATAGATTAGTAAAAAGTTTACAAAAATCAATGGGAGATTTTTTTGTTGAGTTAAGTAGAGCACAATCTTTAATTGAAAAGACGTTAAGGGATGAAGAAGAAAAATTTAGAGAAACTTTGGAAAGAGGAATGGGTCTTTTAAATAAATCTTTAGAAAATTTAAAAAATAATCAAGTGTTATCAGGTGAAATAGCATTTAAGTTATATGATACATATGGTTTTCCTTTAGATTTAACAGCCGACATATTAAGGGGGCATGGAAGAGATGTTGATTATAAAGGTTTTGAAGAAAACATGTTAAAGCAAAAAGAAGGGGCACGTAAAGCTTGGAGCGGTTCTGGAGAAAAAGAAACTGATGCTATATGGATGAAATTGAAAGATCAACAAAAAACGGTAGATTTTATTGGATATGAAAAAATTTCAGATCAAATTAAGATAACTAGTATTGTTAAAAATAATATAGAAATAGAAAAAGCTAATTTAGATGAAGATATTTACGTTTTGACAGATAAAACACCTTTTTATGGTGAGTCAGGTGGCCAACAGGGTGATCATGGTATTTTTGAATGGAAAAATGGTTCTGCCAAAGTGATAAACACTATAAAGATAGATGATTTAATTATTCATGAAATTAAAATAATTAAAGGTATATTGAAAGTAAATGATAGTGTTACTGCTTTAATAGATATAAAGAGAAGAAATGCTCTTAAAATTCATCATAGTGCAACTCATTTATTACATGAATCTTTAAGAAGACATTTGGGAGATCATGTTAGTCAAAAAGGTAGTTTAGTAGCTCCAGATAAATTAAGATTTGATATTAGTCATAATAAGCCAATAAAAAAAGAAGTATTAAATTTGGTTGAAAAAGAAATAAATAATCAAATAAGAGAAAATTATAATGTATCAACATCATTAATGGATATTAAAAAAGCACAAAATTTAGGTGCTCTAGCGTTATTTGGCGAAAAATATGGAGATAATGTAAGAGTTGTTAGTATGGGTGTTAAAAAAATTAAAGCATATTCTACAGAATTATGTGGAGGAACACATGTGAATCAGTTAGGAGAGATTGGTACATTTAAAATTATTTCTGAATCTTCTTTAGGATCTGGAGTAAGAAGAATTGAAGCTGTAGCTGGAGACGCAGCTGTTGAATATTCGCAATTAGAAAGTAACATTCTAGAAAAATTAAGTTTAGAGTTAAAAGTTACTAATAATAAGATTCTTGATAGGATTAATATTTTAATGATGGATAAAAGAAATTTAGAGAAAAAGCTCGTTGATCTTAATAAAAATATTAATGTATCAAGTATCTCAAATAAAAATTCTGAATATAAGGATATTAATGGAGTGAAAATAATAACTAAAATATTTCATGATACGCCTTCTAAGGAATTAAAAGGATTGATAGATTCTTTTAAGGTAGAAATAAAGGAAGGTATAGTAGTATTAATCAATATAACAAATAAGAAAGCCTCTTTAGTAGTAGGCATTACTAATGGATTAATTAATAATTATAGCGCTATAGATCTAACTAAAGTTGGGGTGTCAGTTTTAGGAGGACAAGGAGGTGGAGGAAGACCAGATTTAGCACAAGGAGGAGGCCCAAATTATCTAAAAGCAGAGGATGCAATAAATAAAATTGTAGATAAAGTTAAGGATAGTTAGTTAATAGATTTTTTTAAATTACTATCAATTTCATTTAAAAATTCTATAGTTTCCATCCATTCTTTATTATTTCCTACTAAAAGAGCTAGATCTTTTGTCATTTTCCCATTTTCAATAGTACTAATACAGACTGACTCTAATTTTTCTGCAAATTTTTGTAAGTTTTCTGTTTTATCAAATTTTCCTCTATACCAAAGACCTCTTGTCCATGCAAATATTGAAGCTATAGGATTAGTAGAAGTTGCCTCTCCTTTTTGATAAGCTCTATAATGTCTGGTGACTGTACCATGTGCTGCTTCGGCTTCAATAGTTTTGCCGTCGGGTGTCATTAAAACTGAAGTCATTAAACCTAGAGATCCAAATCCTTGTGCTATCACGTCAGATTGGACATCTCCATCATAATTTTTACACGCCCAAACAAATCCCCCTTCCCATTTGATAGAAGCAGCAACCATATCGTCTATAAGTCTATGTTCATAATTTATTCCTTTAGATTCAAATTTATCTTTAAATTCTTTATCAAATATTTCTTGGAAAATATCTTTAAAACGACCATCATAAGCTTTTAATATTGTATTTTTTGTGGAAAGATATACTGGCCATCTTAGATTAAGTCCATAATTAAAACATGCTCTTGCAAAGCCTTTAATTGATTCATCTAAATTGAACATGCTCATAGCTATCCCAGGTCCTTCATACTCGTTAACTTCGTATTCTTTTGCTTCTTCTCCATTCTTTGGAACAAATTTCATTATTAATTTTCCTGGGCCAGGGATTAGAAAATCAGTTGCTCTATATTGATCTCCATAGGCATGTCTTCCTATGACAATGGGTTTAGTCCAGCCCGGTATATATTTAGGAATGTTATTGCAAATTATAGGTTGTCTAAATACTGTTCCATCAAGAATATTTCTTATAGTGCCGTTTGGTGAACGCCACATTTTTTTTAAATTAAATTCTTCAACTCTTTGTTCGTCTGGAGTGATGGTTGCACATTTAACACCCACCCCATATTTTTTAATTGCATTAGCTGCATCTAATGTGATTTTGTCGTCAGTTTTATCTCTGTTTTCTATGCTTAGGTCATAGTATAATATTTCTAAATCTAAATAAGGTTTTATTAGTTTTTCTCTAATTAACTCCCATATAATTCGAGCCATTTCATCACCATCTATTTCTACTATGGGTGCTTTTACCTTAATTTTTTTCATTACTTCTCCTCATTAATTGCTATGATTAATCATAGATAATTGTTATATAATCTATCTTTTTCATAAAGACAAATTGTTAAATAAAAGTTTTAATTTTATTTATTAAATCTTCTGGTTTATTAATCCAATGGATATTATTTAAATCCTTTTTAGATAAAAACCCTTCTTTAGATATTTTATTTAAAAGATTTTTTAATGGCTGCCAATAATCTGTAATATTTATAATAATTATAGGTTTTTTAGTAATTTTAAGTTGATTGGAAGTCAATACATCAAACAATTCATCTAATGTTCCATAAGCACCTGGCAGAATTAGTAAGATGTCAGATTTTTGAATCATTAAATTTTTTCTTTTACTAATTGTTTCTTCTACTAATAAATTTTTAGTGTCATTTTGTCTTATATGTTTTAAATTGAGAGATTTAGGTATAATTCCAATAATTTTGCCATTAAATTTGATTGCTGTTCTATATATTATGCCCATTAAACCAATTTTTCCACCTCCATAAATTATTGTAAATTCATGTTTGATGAGAATTTTTATTATAGTTTCAGTTTCTTTTTTATATATATCATTTTTACCAAATTTAGAACCGCAAAAAATTCCAATATTCTTTTTAAAATTAAAAGTTTTCATAATAAGTTTTTATTTATTTTAATAATTATAAAATTTAATATATTTATACATGTAAATAATTTATCATAAGTATGAATATAATGTATGGATATAATAAAAGTTAGGAATTTTTTTTTGGAAAACAATACTAAACAATATTTGATGGGTATAGGCTTAGTAATATCAGCTGGCATTGTGTTATTCTTGATAATACAATATGTTCCTTTAGATCCTACTAAAAAGGAAGTAGTTCAAGTTGAAGAAAAAATTCATTATGAAAATGAGGATTTAAAATCTATTAATGAACCTTCGAATATTAAGGAAGATAAAGAACTACAAGTAAAACAAAAATATGATGGCGAACCTACTTTTGATATAATAAATGTAGACGAACAAGGACAAGCTGTAATTGCTGGGAGAGCAGCTCCAAATTCTTTTGTAAAAATTTATAATGGAGACGTTTTGATAGGAGAGGTGCAGACTAATCAGTATGGAGAGTTTGTATTTATTGAAGATTTGTTACCTGGAAATTATGAGTTAAGTTTATTATCATCAAATGGAATTAAATCTTTAGATACAGTTTCAATTTTAGTTCCTGATAGTGTTGGTAGTTCAGAATCAGTAGTAGCTTTAAATGACGAAATAGCTCCTAACAGTGTTGGTAACTCAGAACCAGTGGAAGTTTTAAATGATGAAATAGCTCCTGACAGCGTTGGTAACTCAGAACCAGTGGAAGTTTTAAATGACGAAATAGCTCTTGACAGTGTTGGTAACTCAGAACCAGTAGTAGTTTTAAATGATGAACAAGGACAAGTGAAAAAAGTTATACAAGGTGCAGCAGAAGCTTCATCAGAAGCCAAGGATTTAACTTTTGATGCTTTATCTTATTCAGAAGAAGGAACTTTAAATCTTTCAGGAAAAGCAAAACCTCAATCAATAGTTGAGGCATATGTTGATGGGAAACTTGTAGGAAGTACAACAACAGGAGATGATGGGTTTTGGGTTATGAATTTAGAAAATCCAGTTAAGCCTGGAGATTATATATTAAGATTTCATCAATTAGAAAATGATGAAGTTATTTCAAGTTTAGAAACACCTATTAGACAATCAGATTTATCAGAAGTTGACTTAAAAGAACAAACTGTAGTTGTCCAACCTGGAAATAGTTTATGGAGAATTTCAAGAAGATTCTATGGTAGAGGAATTTTATATACAATAATTTTTAAGGCTAATAATGATCAAATATTAAATCCACATTTAATTTATCCTGGACAAATATTTAAAGTGCCAGATTCAGAGTCAAATTAGATTAATGTTTTGATGTCTTTCTTGAATTGTGCCCAATTCCTATAACATTTTTTTTAACTTTTATTTTTCTATATATAAATTCTGGTATTTCTTTTTGACCTACCTTAGATAAAGGCTCATCTAATACATTTCTATAAGGAGAAAATTCACATGTTGGATCTGCAGCATTTTTGTCCCCTGTAAGGGCGAATGTTTGACATCGGCATCCGCCCCAATCAATTTCTTTTCTATCACATGATTTACATGGTTCTGGCATCCATGAAGTGCCCCTAAATTTGTTAAAAGCTTCTGAGTTTTCCCATATCCATGAAAGAGCTTTGTCTTTTATATTGTCAAATTTTAAAAAGGAGAGAGATTCAGCTGCATGACATGGTAATACTTTACCAGCTGGTGTAATATTAAGGAATTGTCTTCCCCAACCGCCCATGCATGACTTGGGTCTTTTAGCATAATAATCTGGAACTACATAATCTATGGCTAAAATACCTTTTAGTTTTACTCTTGCTTCTTCTACTATTTCTGTTGCTTTATCTAATTGTTCTTTTGTAGGTAAGAATGCGGTTTGATTCTTAAGGGCCCAACCATAATATTGTACCTGGGCTACTTCTAACCTTTCTGCATCAAGCTTAACAGCTAAATCAATCATTTTATCAAGATTATGTAAATTTTGTCTATGCATAACAGCATTAATTGTTAATGGTAAACCTACTTTTCTAATTAATCCTGCTGTATGTATCTTTTTATCGTGTCCTTTAAACCCTGCTATTTTATTAGAGTTTTCTGGATCTGTATCTTGGATAGAGACTTGTACATGATCTAATCCACAATCATATAATTTTTTTAGTCTATTTTCATTAATTAATACTCCTGATGTTATTAGATTAGTATAAAGGCCTATTGATGAAGCATGTTGCACTATTTCTTCTAAGTCTTTACGAGCAGTGGGTTCTCCTCCAGAAAAGTGTGCTTGTAAAATACCTATTTTTACAGCTTCACTTAGTGCTCTTTTCCATATTTCTGTATCTATTTCTTTGGATTTCATTTCAAGTTCAACAGGATTTGAACAATAAGGGCAAGATAAAGGACATCTATGAGTTAGTTCACAAAGTACTGCATAAGGAATTTGTAATTTTTCTTTTCCAGGTATATGAGAATCAGATATATTTGATGGTTCTTCTTTTGTTTTTAATTCAGTCATATTACTATAAACCCTTTATCTGCAAGTGATTGAAGCATTGCTAATACATCTTTTGAGATTACATCTCTAGGTGCTCCGTTAAATTTTTCAGTTAATTCATTAATTATTATTTCTATAGAAAATTCTCCGTTTACTAATTGAATTATTTCTGCAGCTATTTCATCTAATTCAAATACTCTTTCTGGTGCATTAATTATCCATTTTTTTCTTGGTTCATCATATCTTAATTTAGCATGCCGAGGTAATTTTGGAATATGTTCTTCATTTAGGGTTAATAAATCCGTCATAATTCAGCCTTTATTTGTTTTTATAATCTTTTGGCACAAATGTTCCTGGTGGAATATACCCTGGTTCTACATATGCGTAATATAATGCATCTAATTGTGCCCAAAGTACTTCAGTTTTGAATTTGACTGCACCTAAAACTGCTTCTTGATCTGCTCTAGTTATAGCATTATTTATTACCCATTCTCGTCCAAATTCAACATCTTTTCTCGCTTGGCCAATTCTTTTCTTGAAATAAGCTAAAGCATAATCGTCTGCCCATTCATAATGTTTAGATAATCCTGCAATTCTTTCTTTATGTATTGCAGGAGCATAGATTTCAGTTAATGAGGAAGCAATAGCTTCTAATAGCGATTTTTCTTCAACAAAATCGACATAGGCATCAACTGCAAATCTGGTAGCAGGTAATAAACCTTTACAGGATTTAACATAATCAATATCTAATTTTAGTCTTTCACAGAGTTGTAGATATCTTGCTATACCTCCACTACCATCAATATCACCTTCATGGTCAATTACTCTTGACCTCCATTCTAGTCTGAGGTCTACATCATTAATCCTTGCCATTAATGTTAAATCTTTTCTAGGTATACACCATTGGTAGTAAAATCTATTTAATGCCCATGCTTGGACTTGTTGAAAAGATAACTGTCCTGAGTGTAGTAATTTGTGAAATGGATGCAAACTATGGTATCTTTCTTTTCCTAATTGAGTTAAGGCATCTATAAATTCTTCTCGATTCATAGGGTTTTGTTTATTAATATCGCTATTATGTGTTCCAGGATAAAAAGGTGCGGGCATAATCATATCTTTATCTCCATAGTGTCGTGAGAAATTTCCCATCCAGCTTTATTAGCAATTTTTCTTTCATTAGAATTTTCTAATAACGCAGGATTTGTAGTATTTATATGAATAAAAATTTTTCTTTTTATATTTAATTTCTTGAAGGCTTCAATTGATCCATCTTTTCCTGACATGCTCATATGTCCCATACGTTGGCCTGTTTTAATACCAACATTATCTTTAATCATTTCATCGTCAGTCCATAAAGTGCCATCAAATAAAATAAGATTAGAATTAGAAACTTTTTCTTTAAGCCAATCAGGCATACTTGCACATCCTGGTATATAAAAAAATTCTGTATTATTTTCTGGACCTTTAACTTCGAGAGCTATAGTGTCTTCTTCAACAGAACCAAAATTATCTCCTTTAGATTCATCTTCTAGCCATAATGCTACTTTTCCAGGTACAGCAAAAGGTGTAACCGTTATACCGCTTTCAGTATTGTCAGTATATTTTAAACGTAATTCTTCATTTAATTTTATAGGGTTTCTCTTTACAAATTTAGGGTTTAGCACATTAAACATACTGTTTTTTTCTAATACTCCTAGTACTCTTTCAGTGCCATATAAATTAAAACTTTGTGATTCTCTTAAATTTATTAGACCGGCTGTATGATCTACATCAGCATTAGTAAGTAAAACTCCCATAATAGGACTATATCTAAGAGGATGTTTTTCTGATGGCATTAATTCAGGATTATTCCATAATTGTTGTCTTAAATCAGGTGAAGCATTAAAAATAAACCATTTTTTTTTATCAAGACTTACAGCAATAGAAGATTGCGTTCTTGCGATAGCTTCAGGACTTTTTTGTCTAGCTAATCTACTATTTGGATGATTACAATTCCATTGAGGATAACCCCCACCAGCTGCTGCACCGAGCACTCGAATATACATTAATGTACTCCAATTATAGCTTCGGTAACAGGAGCTGATGAGAATTTCATTTTACTAATCTTTTAAGATTAGATTTCTGCGCAAGCATAACAGTTGATTTCAAGACCTACTGCTACTTCGCGAACTACAGGAGATTTCCACATAAGAACATCCTCCCTTTCTTATTTTAGTTAACATAAGCAACATATAAAATGTTACTGACTAAGGGATAGAATAAAGCAGAAAATAACTATTCTGCAAATCTATACTTTACATTGCTTACTCCTATAATACATTATAGGTTAATTTTATTTAATAATTATAGCTATGAGGATTTTAAAATTGGTTAGCAGATATTTCATTGTTTTAATGGTTTTTATGTTTAATTCTATTGCTTATTCAGCTCCTTTGGTTAATTCGGAATGGCTTGAAGATAAAGTATGTCAAAAAGGTTATGTTATTCTAGAGGTTTATAGATCTAAAAAAGAATTTGAATTATCTCATATTCCTTGTTCTGTTTATACAAATTTTTATGAAAGTGGATGGAGAGAAACAAGAAATGATATGCCATTAATGTTACCTGATATAAATAAATTAGTTAAGGTTATAGAAAGACATGGAATCTCAAATTCTGATCATATAATTTTATCAGCTCCTGGTACAGGAACTTATGATGCCGCAGAAACTGCTGCTTTATATTTTACATTTAAATATTTGGGACATAATAAAATTTCTATTCTTGATGGAGGTTTTAAGAGTTGGATAAAAGAATGGGATAGAGATCTTGATATAGGTATTAAAATTCCTTCAGAAGGAAAATTTATGGCAAACGTTAATAGCAATATTATAGCTAATAAAGAAGATATAAAAAATATTATAAATAATGCGGGATATATAGTAGATGCTAGACCTTCTGATATGTTTTTAGGCATAAATATGTCTTTTCCAGCTATAAGAAATGGGACTATTCCTAATGCTGCTAATATTCCTAATAAATGGTTACTTAAAAATGAAACTTTGTATTTTCAAGATAAAGATAGATTGCAAGATATTTACAATTATGCAGGTGCAACGAAAAAAGAAGGAATGGTTTCTTTTTGTAATGCAGGTTTAGAGAGTGCCTTATCTTGGTTTGTAATGTCCGAATTATTAAATTATCCTAATAATAGATTGTATGAATCTTCAATTGCTGAATGGTCTAAAGACAATTCTTTGCCCATGATTTCAAAATTTGAAGATATTACTGAGATAAAAGTATATATGGATAATAGTTTTTCAATGAAACCTTCTAATTAATGAAATTATGATTAAAGTAAATACTTTAGTACAACAATCGTCAGGATTATCAGTGGCTGAATTGTTTGAAACTCAAGTGCTTAAAAATCCAAAATCTTTAGCAGTAATAGATAGTAATGGGAAAAAATATTCGTATAAGGACTTTTTAAATAGAGTACTTAGTCTTTCTTCTATTTTGAAATTAAAAGGATTAAAACCTGGTGATAGGGTGGCTATAATATCAGAAAATAGAATGGAATATTTAGAATTACAAATAGCAGCGGCAAAAGTAGGAATTATTGTAGCCGCTATTAATTGGAGATTGTCTGACAAAGAAATGAAGTATTGCATTAATTTAGTGAAACCTAAATTTTTATTTTTTTCCGAAAGGTATAAAAATAAAATTAGTATTTTATCTTCACAAAAAAAATATGAAACTGTGATTTATAATAAGAATTACGAACATAATATTAAAATAACTAAACCTTATAGAGGAAAATCTCTAGCAAGCGGAGAAGATGTATTAATTATTTTGTATACTTCAGGAACAACAGGAGATCCTAAAGGAGCAATGATTTCTCATCGTGCTTTTATTGCACGGGCTTTATATTTTGTACATGAATATAACATTAATAATGAAGATATATTTCCAGCATGGGCGCCTATGTTTCATATGGCATCTACTGATTTAGCCATTGGATCTTTATTAATAGGAGGGAGTGTAGCTTTTATAGATGGTTTTAAACCAAAAAAGATAAAAAATATAATAAAGAGTTATAAAATTTCATGGTTGGTATTAATGCCAGGAATGATAGAAGGATTATTAAAAGAACTTAAATCTGATAAAATTGAGGTAAATAGTATAAAAGTAATGGGCGCTATGGCAGATTTAGTTCCTAAAAAACAGATAACTGAGATAACCAAAATTTTAAGAACACCTTATTTAAATTCCTTTGGTTCAACTGAAACTGGAATGCCTCCTGCATCAGCAGGTTTAATACCTATTGGTTCTAAATTGTTTAATTTATCTAAAAGCCAAAGTAGTTTTTGTGAAGTAAAATTACAAGATGAAAAAGGGGAAATAACAGAAGCAGGAAAGGTTGGAGAATGTTTAGTAAAAGGTCCTACTTTATTTAGTGGATATTGGAATGTTAATAAAAGTAATTTAAATAATTTTAGAAATGGATGGTTTCATATGGGAGATCTTATGAAAAAGAATAATCAAGGTATGTTTGATTTTGTAGATAGAGCAAAATACTTAATAAAATCAGGTGGAGAAAATATTTATCCAGCCGAAATAGAACGTATATTGCTAACACATAAATTGGTATCTGAGGCAGTTGTAATAAAAGTAAAAAGTTTAAAATGGGGAGAGTCTCCTATTGCATTAGTTAGTGTTTATAAAGATGATTTACAAAATAAAATTAAAGAGGATTTATTTAAGATGTGTAAGGCAGATCTAGCTACTTATAAATTACCAAAAAAAATATTATTTTATGAAGAAAAAAATATTCCTAGAAGCACCACTGGAAAAGTACAGCGTCATTTGGTAGAAGATATAATATTAAATCATTTTAAAATAAAATATATTTCTTAAAAGTTTATAAATATGTCTCTTAGCAAGAAAATTAATTCAAGAATAAAACAGAAGGTGAAAAAAGGATCTAAAAGTGTTTCTTCAAGACGTTGGTTAGAGAGGCAATTAAATGATCCATATGTGAAAGCTGCAAAGAGTGAAGGTTATCGCTCTCGTGCAGCATATAAATTAATTGAAATAGATTCAAAATATAAAATTTTTAAAAATAAAGTAAGTGTTTTAGATTTGGGAGGTGCACCAGGGGGTTGGAGCCAAGTAGCATCTAATAAAATTATTTCATCTAAAAAGAAAATAATAGTAACAATAGATATTCATCCCATAGAGCCTTTGGAAGAAGTATTCTGTATTCAAGGAAATATTTTAGATGATAAGACTTTAGAAATAATTAAAAATAAATTTCCTTATAAAACGGATGTCGTCATTTCAGATATGTCCCCTTCAAGTTCTGGTCATAAAAATACAGACCAGACAAGGTCATTATTGCTAGCGGAAATTGCACTTGATGTAGCTATTAATTTATTAAATATTAATGGAAATTTCTGTTGTAAGTTGATTAGAGGTAGGGGGGAAGAAGAATTAGTTACTACAATGAGACAATATTTTAAAGAAATTAAGCGATATAAACCCAAATCGAGTAGGAAAGAATCAGCAGAAATATTTATTATTGGTTTAAATTTTATGCATCAGGGCTTGGCGTAATTAAATATTTATGTATATTCTTTAATTAATATTCTTTTTCTAAATAAATTAGAGAGATAATTATTGAAATTAGTAGAAACTTTTACTTTTGATGATGTACTTATAAGACCAGCTGCTTCTACAGTTTTGCCTAACGAAGCAAATACAAAAACTAATTTTTCAAAAAGAATAAAATTAAATATACCTCTTGTTTCTTCAGCAATGGACACAGTAACTGAATCAAAATTAGCTATTGCGATAGCTCAATCAGGAGGCATTGGAGTTATTCATAAGAATAATAGAATAGAAGATCAGGTAAAAGAAGTTGAAGTAGTAAAGCGTTTTGAATCCGGTATGGTAGTAAACCCTATAACTGTTAATCCTAATGATAAACTAAAAGATATATTAGCTTTAAAAGAATTACATGGTGTATCTGGCTTTCCTGTTACAGATGATGAGGGAGTTCTACAAGGAATAATTACAAATAGAGATGTTCGTTTTGCAGATCGATCAAATGAATTAGTAAAAAATTTAATGACTAAGAAAAACTTAGTTACAGTTCCAGATACAGTGAATAGAAATGATGCGATTTTGGCTCTTACTAGGACGAGAGTTGAAAAATTAATAGTTGTTGATAAAAAAAATAGATGTGTTGGTCTTATAACCGTATCAGATATAGAAAAAAGTGCTCGTAACCCTGAAGCCACAAAAGATAAGGAAGGACGCTTAAGAGTTGCTGCTGCTGTAGGTGTAGGTAAAGATGGTATTAATAGGGCTAGAGCTTTAATAGAAGCAGGAGTAGATGCTATAGTAGTTGACACCGCGCATGGTCATTCTAAAGGAGTATTAGATACTATAAGAGAAATAAAGAAGACATTTAAAAGTGTAGATATAATAGGTGGGAATGTTGCTACAAAAGAAGGAGCATTAGCTTTAATAAAAGCGGGAGTAGATGCTGTAAAAATAGGCATAGGTCCTGGTTCAATATGCACAACGAGAATAGTAGCTGGAGTTGGTGTCCCACAATTTTCAGCTATTTGTGAGGCAAGAAGTGTATGTAAAAATAAAAAGATTCCTGTTATTGCAGATGGTGGAATAAGGTTTTCTGGTGATTTAGCTAAAGCTATAGGTGCAGGAGCTGATACTGTTATGATTGGTTCATTATTAGCTGGAACTGAGGAAGCGCCAGGTGAAACATTTTTATATCAGGGTAGAACATTTAAATCATACAGGGGTATGGGGTCATTAGGAGCAATGGCAAGAGGTTCAGCAGATAGATATTTTCAACAAGAGATAATAGATCAAATGAAATTGGTTCCTGAAGGTGTAGAAGGTAGAGTTCCATTTAAAGGACTTGCATCATCTGTTATTTTACAGCTGATTGGGGGATTAAAAGCTGCAATGGGGTACACTGGAAATAAAAACATTAAAGAGATGCAAACAAAATGTGTGTTTCAAAGAATTACTACGGCAGGAGTTAAAGAAAGTCATATTCATGATATAGCTATAACTAAAGAAGCACCTAATTATAAAACAGGCGATACTTGACCCCGGGCGCAAAATTATTATCTATTTCAAATATATTAAAAGAAGTTTTGGATAGTATTGTTTGTTCTAATACGCCTCCAGATAAAATATTAATTACTTGGTTTAGAAAAAATAGATATGCAGGATCCAAAGATAGAAAAGAAATATCAGATTCCGTTTATGGGATGTTGCGAAGGTATTTTATATTAAATAAAATTATTATTAATAAATTAAGTTCTTATAATTATGACAAATGTGTTCAATTAGTAATTATTTATTATATATTATTTAAAGATAATCAGAAAAAAATTATAGAGTATTTTGATGATGGTCCTTATTCTTTAAAGAAACCTGACAAAATTGAAAGTTATATAGAAGATGTTAAAAATATAGATATCTCTCAGGATCTTTTTAATTTTTCGATGCCTAATTGGTTGTATGATGAGTTTTTATGTTCATATAGAGATAAAACGAAAGATATATCTGATAGTTTACTTTATCCTTCTAATATAGATTTAAGAGTAAGTAGATATTCAAATAGAGATGAGGTTCTTAAAAAGTTGCTTAGATATGATCCAGCGGCAATAAAAACTCCTTATTCTTCATTGGGAATAAGGTTATCTAAGAGAATTTTATTAAATAATATTATTGAATTAAAGAATGAATTTATAGAAATTCAAGACGAAGGAAGTCAGCTAGTAACATTATTAAGTGGAATAAAAGATAATGAATTAGTAATTGACTTGTGTGCTGGAGTAGGAGGAAAATCCTTGTTTTTAGCTGAATTAGCTAAAAATGTTAAAATTATTGCAACAGATATTGATCCAGAGAGGTTAAATAAAATTAAAAATAGACCGTCATGGAAAAAAAATATTCATAAAATTGATCTAGATTATGAATATAACAACATTGATATAAAAGCCGATAGAGTAATATGTGATGTCCCATGTTCTGGAAGTGGGGCTTGGAGGAGAAGACCAGAAGAAAAAATTAGATTAACAAAAAATAAGTTTAAAGAGTTATTAGTAATACAAAGTAACATTATAAAAAAAGGAGCAAGTTTACTAAAAGTAGGAGGAGAACTCGTTTATATTACTTGTTCATTAATAAAAAAAGAAAATTATGATCAAATAGAGTTGTTTCTTAAAAATAATTCTTTATTTGAAATTGTAGATTTGAATTATTCATGGAATAATATGATTAAATCAAAAGTTTGGATGAATGATAATAGTTATATTCAATTATTACCTAATATTCATAAGTGTGATGGTTTTTTTATTGCAAGATTACGTAAAAATAAATAAATGGTGTTGATTTGAAAAATTGCTTTAAAATTATATATATTTTTCTATTTTTATTAATATATCCTTCCTTTTTGCTTGCAAATTTAGATGGTCCTAATCCGACGGAGGATATTAAGGAAAATGAAGTTTTGGCAAAAGATAATTCTATTGAATTTATTATAGAATTAATAAATAAAGGAGATTATGAAAATTCAAAAAAGATATTAATGGAAAAAATTAAAGATAATAAGAATGATGAACATGCTCTTAATCTTTTAGGGTATGTGGAAAGACAACTTCAAAATTATTTATCTGCCATTAATTATTATAAAGCTGCTTTATTTATTAATAATGAGTATATTGCAGCACATCATTATATTATTATTGCCTACTTAGAAATTGATAAATTAGATAAAGCTAGGGAGCATAGAGATTATTTAGATTTATTATGTTTATTTGGATGCATAGAATTTACAGAAGCAAATAATGCTATAAAAATGTATGAGGCAAATAATGTTAAATAACGAAAGTGAAATTTTTGACAAATTTAGTTCTGAGGGAATATTAGTAGTTGATTTTGGTAGTCAATATACTCAATTGATTGCTAGAAGGATAAGAGAAGAAAAAGTATTTTGTCAGATTATTCCATATAACAAGGCTGAAAAATATATGCAGAGCCATAATCCAAAGGCTATAATTTTGTCGGGAGGGCCTGCTTCTGTTTTAGAACAAGAAACACCTAAGATTTCAGAAAATATTATAAAGTCTAATAAACCTATATTAGGTATTTGTTATGGGCAACAAACCCTAGTAAAACAGCTTGGAGGAAAAGTTATAGCTTCCGATAAAAGTGAATTTGGAAGAGCAAAAATAAAAATTATAGATGTTTGTAGTTTTACTAAGAATGTTTGGTTTACAGGAAAAGAATATGAAGTATGGATGAGTCATGGGGATACTGTGATCAAGATTCCAGAAGGTTTTTCTGTTATAGCTCAAACAGAAGGCGCAAATTTTGCTCTTATTGCAAATGAAGAAAAACAAATGTATGGGGTGCAATTTCATCCTGAAGTTATTCATACGATAGAAGGTAAGCAATTAATAAGAAATTTTGTAAAAAATATTGCAGGTTGTAAAGACACTTGGAGTATGAAATTTTTTTCAAATTATAAGATTGAATTATTAAAAAAACAAATAGGTGATGGGAAAGTATTGTGTGGGTTATCAGGAGGAGTTGATTCGTCTGTAACTGCTGCTTTATTGGACAAGGCTATTGGTGATCAACTTGTTTGCGTGTTTGTTAATCATGGACTTTTAAGGCATGGAGAATCAGAGGAAATTAATACTATTTTTAGCAAAAGGCTAGGAAATAGGTTTTTAAGTATAAATGCAGTAGATTTATTTTTAGGGGCTCTTGATGGCGTAGAAGATCCGGAAATGAAAAGAAAGATAATAGGAAATAAATTTATTGAGGTTTTTGAAACAGAGGCAAAAAATATTGGTAATGTAGAATATTTAGCGCAAGGAACTTTATATCCAGATGTAATTGAGTCTATTTCATTTTCAGGAGGACCGTCAGTAACTATTAAGTCTCATCATAATGTAGGAGGATTGCCTGCAAAAATGAATTTAAAACTTGTAGAACCTTTAAGAGAATTATTTAAGGATGAAGTTAGGGTATTGGGTAAAGACTTAGACCTTCCAGATTATTTAATTGATAGACATCCTTTTCCCGGTCCAGGGTTAGCAATAAGAATACCTGGAGATATAACAAAAGAGAAAATTAAAGTATTACAGAAAGCGGATCATATTTTTATAGATGAAATTAGGAATGCAGGTTTATATGATAAAATTTGGCAGGCATTTTGTATTTTATTACCTGTAAAAAGTGTAGGTGTAATGGGAGATTCTCGGTCTTATGATAATACATTAGTTCTTAGAGCTGTGACGTCAGTGGATGGAATGACAGCAGATGCTTACCCTTTTGAAAATAGTTTTATTTCAAGAGTTGCTACACGAATAGTTAATGAAGTAAAAGGTATTAATAGGGTTACATATGATGTGACTTCTAAGCCACCAGGCACAATTGAGTGGGAGTA
>CAYTZM010000003.1:17328-142541 GCA_964442655.1 uncultured Rhodospirillaceae bacterium
ATTGAGTGGGAGTAAAATTTTCAAGCATATATTTTATAAGAGTTATATTTTTATATTTACCCTAATGATTTCTTTGCCATTTTTAGCATTAGTAAAAAATCAAGATTTAATAATAAAATGTTTAGAGATAACTGGAACCGGCGGACAAGATATATTTAAAATAAATAAACCAGAATTTTTTTGGTATTATAACTCCAAATGGTATGAATTGTCGGTTTCTCAAAAAGGTGTAGCAAAAGATTGGGACATAGATTTTAAGGAAAATTTAATTAGATTATATAATAAGAAAATGGAATGGTTAAGGGAAATAGACCTTAAGAACATGACTGCTTATATGCAATTTTCTTCTGGAGAGCAGTATTTGTATGAATGTAAAAAAATAAAATTTATAACGGAGTGATATTAAAAATGAAAAACTTAATAGTTAAGGGTGCTCCAGGGTCACCTTATACTAGAAAGATGTTGAGTTTACTAAGATATAGAAGAATACCTTACAATTTTATAATTGGTGGTTTATTTGATCAGGGTATAATGGACACAAAGAGTTTGCCTAAAGCTAAGGTAAATTTAATGCCTACATTTTACTTTGAAAATAAAAATAAAGAGTTAGAACCTATGGTAGATTCTACATTTATTTTGAGAAAATTAGAAAAATCTTATTTAGCTAGATCTGTTATACCAAAAAATGCAGTTTTAAAATTTTTAGATTATTTTCTTGAAGATTTTGCTGATGAATGGTTAACAAAAGCTACATTTCATTATAGATGGTCATATGATGAAGATATTAAAAAAGCTGGCGCAACATTATCACGTTGGAGGTCGCTAACAGATAATGAAGAGCAAATAAAACCTATTAAAGATAAAATTTCTGAACGACAAATTTCTCGTTTATATGTTGTAGGAAGTAATAAAATTACATCAAATATTATTGAGAATAGTTATAAAAATATTTTAAAACTAATGGACAATCATATGAATAACTCTCCTTACATGTTTGGAGAAAGACCTAGTTCAAGTGATTTTGCACTATATGGACAGCTTACTCAACTAGCTACGTTTGATCCAACTCCTATGAAGATTGCAGATAATATTGCGTCTAGAATTGTTGCTTGGGTTGGGGTTATGGAAGATTTATCTGGCTTGGAAATTAATAATATGGATTGGATAGATGCTGATAATATTTCCGAAACATTCAGAAATATTTTTTGTGAAATTGGAAATACTTATGTTCCAGTTTTATTGGCGAATTATAATGCAGTTTATGATAATCAGGATAAAGTAGAAACTGATATAAATGGAAAATTATGGTCTCAAAAACCTTTTCCATATCAAGCAAAATGTTTAAATTGGATTAAAGAACAATATAATTTATTAGAAGGTAAGGATAAAAGTTTTATAAATAATTTTTTAGCTGGTTCCGGTTGTGAGTCAGTATTTTTTGATAAAAAAATAATAAGAAAGTAAAACTATAATGATAAGTATTAGAAAGGTTAGTGAGTAGTAATATGATTAAGTTTCTTATAGAAGGATTTAAAGATTTTAAGATAAATTATTATGATAATGATAAGTCATATATTACTAATCTAGTGAAAAGCGGACAAAAGCCTAAAACAATGGTTATTTCTTGTTCTGATTCTAGAGTAGATCCAGCTATATTGTTTCAGACAAAGCCTGGTGAAATTTTTGCAGTTAGAAATGTTGCTAATTTAGTTCCACCTTATGCACCAGATAAAGGACATCATGGCGTTAGTGCAGCCATTGAATTTGGAGTTCTTGATCTAAAAATACAAGATATTATAATTTTGGGACATGCTCATTGCAGTGGTATAAGAGAGTTATGCAATAACTCTAAAGAGCTTATAAATCATACATCATTCAAAAATATGAAGAGAGAATTTATTGATAGTTGGATGAATATTGCCGCTCCAATTATGAGAAAATTTGATTTAAAGGATAATTCAGAAATTTTGCAGCATGAAGTTGAAAAAGAATCTATAATAAATTCAATTAAAAATTTAATGACTTTTCCTTGGGTATCCAAATTAGTTGAGGATAAAAAATTAAATATACATGGATGGTGGTTTGATATAGAAAGTGGTGAACTTTATCATTTTGATGAAAGCAATGAGAAATTTATTAAAATGTAATATAAAAAATTTAGTCAAATTTGAAATGAAAAATTTTTTATATTATTTAATTATATTTATTTTTTTTTCATTTCCTGTTTTCTCTCAAACTTTAAAATTTTCAAAATTAATTAATTTAAGTTCTCCATGGGGTATGAGTTTTATTGATGATAATCAAATATTGGTGACTGAAAAAGATGGTAAGATTTTATTAATTAATTTGTATACTGATGAAATTAACGAAATTGAGCATAATCTTAAAATATTATCTAAAGGACAAGGAGGGTTATTAGATATAATTTATCAAAGGAATAATGTTTGGGTTTCTTATTCAGAGGATAGGGGATCAGGAAAAACGAGTACATCTATATCTAAAGGAACTTTTAATAAGAGTAGGATAAATTTTATAAATATTTTTAGAGCTGAACCTCCAATAGATTCTGGCTACCATTTTGGTTCAAGGTTAGCAATAAAAGATGAGTATTTATTTGCTACTATTGGGGAAAGAGGCAAGGGAATGATAGCCCAAGATTATACTCAACACCCAGGAAGTATAATTAGAATTTATCTTGATGGGACGATACCTAAAGATAATCCAAAATATACTGGTAAAAATGATTGGCTTCCTGAAATTTTTCAAATAGGGGTGAGAAATCCTCAAGGTTTAACTTTGTCACCATTTGATAATAAGGTTTATGCTAGTAATCATGGAGCAAGAGGAGGAGATTGGTTTGGTGAGATAAAGAAGTCTGAGAATTATGGTTGGAAGATTTTAGGTTGGGGCGGTATTAATTACTCAGGAAGAGAAATAGGTCCGATGTGGTTAGAAGGTTTTACAAGAGCTATTTATTATTGGGTTCCTTCAATAGCTGTAAGTGCTATTACAATTTATAAAGGGGAAGAATTTAATGAGTGGGAGGGTGATGCATTAGTAACTTCACTTAAAGATAGATCTTTAAGGAAATTAAATTTTAAAAATTTAGCAAATATTGAAGAGAGAGTTATATTTTCGGACCAAATTGGCAGAATAAGAGATATTCAAATTCATTCTTTGACTGGTAAAATATTTTTTTTAAGTAATAATGGTTTGTGGTTAATGGAAAAAAAGTAGGAGAGATAAAATGTCTAAAAAACCTGTGTATATAGTAGCTGATGTAGATATTCACAATTTAGAAAACTATAAAATATATATGGAAAGAGTAAAACCTGTAGTTGAAAAATTTGGTGGAAAATATTTGACTAGAGGAGGCCCAATGGAGGCAGTTGAAACTAAGCTTTGGAATCCAACAAGAATGGTTTTGTTAAAATTTCCTGATAAAGAATCTGCATTAGAATGGATGAATTCTGATGAATATAAACCCATTAAGAAATTAAGACAGGAAAATTCTACAGGCACATTGGTATTATTAGAAGGTATTTAGATTTAAAAAATTATAAATAGTTAAAAGGAGTTAATATGAATAAAGATAAAAGTAAAGAAGAAGATGTTAATAATCAAATAAGAAAATTTTTAAAAATAGTTGGTATTACTTCTCACAACAAGATTAGTGAAAAGTTAAAAGAAAATAATAATTTAATTAAGGTTGCTATGAAATTTGAAATAAATGGAGTTGAAATAGAGAAATTTGAAACTGAATTTAAAAATATTTAGATTTTGAAAAATTTTTAGAATTAATTGAATAAATATTTATTTTACAAGGTTGATAATTTAAAATTATTTTTGAATTCACTGGAGAGTTAGATTATGAAATATAATAGTAGTCGAAAATTAGGAAAATTTGGACCAGATATTGCTCCTATAGGTATTGGAGCTATGTCATTTACAGATTTTTATGGACCATGTAATGATGAACAAGCAAATAATATTCTTAATACTGCTTTAGATTTAGGTTTAAATCATATTGATACTTCAAATGTATATGGTAATGGTACTTCAGAAAGAAGAATAGGAGATTTTTTAGCAAAGCAAGGTAAACAAAAAAATGAACTTTTTGTTTTAGCAACTAAAGCAGCAATTTATAAGGACCCTGAAACTGGTGCCAGAGGATTCAATAATAGTAAAAAACATTTAGAGGAAGAATTAGATAAGAGTTTAGATCGTTTAGGTGTAGATTATATTGATCTTTTTTATGTGCACAGAAGAGATTTTAAAATACCTATAGAAGAAGTTACACAATATTTAGCAAAATTTGTGGAAAAAGGTAAAGTTAAAAGTATAGGTTTTTCTGAGATTGCACCTACATCCTTAATAAAGGCATCTAAAGTGCATCATATTGCTGCAGTTCAATCAGAATATTCTTTATCTACAAGGTCTCCAGAAATGGGTTTGGTCCAAAATTGTAAAGAACTAGGCACTGCTTTAGTTGCTTTTAGTCCTGTAGGAAGGTCTTTTTTAACTGATACTCCTCTATCATATGAAAGTGGGCAAAAGTTAGATTTTACAAAAAATAACCCTAGATTTATTAAAGAAAATTATCATGAAAATATAAGGCTAACAGAGAAATTTAGGTCTTATGCTAAAAATATTGGTTTTAAAACCGCTACATTAGCAATTGCTTGGTTATTAAACCAAGGTGAACATATTATTCCTATTCCTGGAACTCGTTCTGTGAATCATTTAAATCAATTAGCTGCGGCTAGGGATATTGATTTAACTGATGAAATAGTCTCACAAATAGAACGTATTTTGCCTATAGGTTGGGCTTATGGCGACAGATATTCAGATGTACAATGGGTAGGCCCTGAAAGATATTGTTAAGAATCTTTTAGTTCTTGTCTTCTTTCATGTAACACAGGTTCAGTATATCCAGAAGGAAGCTCTGTTCCTTTAAAAACTAAATCGCAAGCAGCTTTATAGGCAATAGTATTAAAAGAAGGTGCCATAGCGATATATTTTTTATCATCTTTATTTTGCTCATCAACGACTTTTGCCATTTTTTGCATAGTAGATACAACCTGCTCTTTAGTAACAATTCCATGATGCAACCAATTGGCTAATGCTTGCGAGGAAATTCTACAAGTAGCTCTATCTTCCATTAAACCAATATCATGAATATCTGGAACTTTAGAACACCCTATTCCTTGATCTATCCAACGGACTACATAACCTAAAATTCCTTGAGCATTATTTTCTATTTCTTGGTTAATTTCTTCACTAGACCAATTTTCGCCATCTGCAATAGGAATAGTTAGTAAATCATTAATATTTGGGTTATTTTGTTCTTGAATTATTTTATTTTGTATATCAAAAACATTTACTTCATGATAATGAGTGGCATGTAAAGTAGCAGCAGTTGGGCTTGGTACCCAGGCACAATTAGCACCAGCTTTCGGGTGCCCTAATTTTTGTTCTAACATATCATGCATTAAGTCTGGCATTGCCCACATACCTTTTCCAATTTGAGCTTTACCTTGCAGTCCACAAGAAAGTCCAATTTGTACATTTCTTTTTTCATAAGATTCTATCCATTTAGTTTTTTTCATATCTCCTTTTTTAAGAAAAGGACCTGCTTCCATTGAAGTATGTATTTCATCACCAGTTCTATCTAAGAAGCCAGTATTAATAAAAGCAACTCTAGATTTAGCAGCTCTAATGCATTCTTTTAGATTAGCACTAGTACGTCTTTCTTCATCCATAATACCTAATTTAACAGTATTTTTAGGAAGGTTTAAGACTTGTTCTACTTTAGTAAAGATTTCATCAGAAAAAGAAACTTCTTCTGGTCCATGCATTTTGGGTTTAACAATATATATAGATTTTTTTACAGAGTTACGTACACCTTCATTTTTACTTAAATCATGCTTTGCTATTAATGTAGTGCAGATTGCATCCATTATACCTTCACTAATTTCATTATTATTTTTGTCTAAAATAGAAGGGTTGGTCATTAAATGTCCTACATTCCTATTTAACATTAAAGAGCGTCCTTTTAGCACTTTGTTATTTCCATTTTTGCTAATAAAATTAATATCTTTGTTTAAAGTTCTAGTAATATTTTTTCCATTTTTATTAAACTCTTCTGACAAGTCTCCTTTCATAAGACCTAACCAATTTCGGTAAGCTAGAACTTTGTCTTCACTATCTACTGCTGCAACACTATCTTCACAATCCATAATAGTTGTAAGTGCGGATTCAAGAATTATATCTGATATGTTAGCTGGGTCATCTTTTCCAATTGTATGAAGTGGATCAATTTGAATACGAATATGTAAATTATTTTTTTTAAAAATTACTTCTTTTAAATTACTGTTTTCATCATTAATATATCCTATGTACTGATTTGAATTTTCTAATGTTATTTCTTTATCAGAAGTTATTTTTAATGCATTGTCTTCTATTTTTATAGAATTAATTTCTTCCCATTTGGCATTATTTAAGGGAACTACTTTATTTAAATAATTTTTAGCAAATTTAATAACTTTTGAACCTCTTTCTGAACTATAACTTCCTGAAGGGGGAAGGTCTCCCATAGCATCAGTACCATATAAGGCATCATAAAAACTTCCCCATCTAGCATTAGCGGCGTTGAGTGCATATCGTGCGTTCATTATAGGTACTACAAGTTGAGGTCCGCAAATTTCTGCAATTTCTGGATCAACATTACTAGTATCAATTGTAAAATCTGAGCCTTCAGGTACTATATAATTTATTTCACGTAGAAAATTAGTATATTCCTCAGTATTGTGGATATTGCCTTTATTTTTTTTATGCCATTCATCAATTTGTTTTTGTATAATTTCTCTTTTATTAATTAATTCTCTATTTTTAGGATTTAAACTGTTTACGATTTCAGAAAAACCATTCCAAAATTGCTCTGAACTAACTTCAGTACCGGGTAATGCTTCATTTTCTATAAAATTCAATAATTTATTGTCAACTTTAAGACCGTTTTTATCAGTTCTACTCAAATTTTATCCCCATTTTTATAAGAATTAATTATTATTAACCCATTCTTTCATATTCCATGGTTCATATAGTGTCCAAATATAATCAGTTAAAGAATCTTCTCTTAATGGATGAATATTTTGCTTTTCTCCTTCATCTAGAAATTCCTGAAATATTTCTTCACTTGGAAATTCAACTACTATCATATATTTTCTTTCAGTGTTGCCATGTAATTTTCGAATTGGTTTCCATCCTGATGAAATTACACGCCCTCCTTTACCATAAATAATTTTACCAGCTTTAACAGAATAATCTTTATAATCATTTTCTTTATTAGCTAATATATTAAAAACATTAAGAGCATAGACCATATTTCACCTATAAACATATTCTAAAAACATACTATACTATATTTTTTATATTCGTTACAAAATAAAATATTGATATATTATATTTTTAAGAATGATAATTATTAGGTAAATAGTATGAAATCACGAATTATTTGGAAACCTTCAGAGAATATAATTAAATCTTCTAATTTATTTAAATTATATGATTTTATAGGGCTTAATAATAAAAATTATGATCAACTTCATTCTTGGTCCATAAAAAATAAAGGGGAATTTTGGAGTAAAATCTGGGACTTTACAAATGTAATAGGTGATAAAGGAAAAATTAACTTTCAAGAGAATAAAAATGCTTGGATGACAGGAGCTAAATTTTTTCCTGAAGCTAAATTGAATTTAGCTGAAAATTTATTACGAGGAAAAGATGATTCAATTTCTGTAGTAGAAACAGATGAAAGTGGAAATTATAAAGAATATACTCTTAAAGAAATTAAATTGATGGTTGGTAAAACAGCTAATGGTTTAAAAAATTTAGATGTTAAAGCAGGTGACAGGGTTGCAGCGATATTACCTAATAGAATTGAAAGTCTTATTAGTTTGTTAGCATCAGCATCGATTGGAGCTGTATGGACTTCTTGTTCTCCAGATTTTGGAACTAAAGCTATTATTGATAGAATTGGTCAGACTGATCCTAAAGTTTTATTCTCTACTTCTAATTATAGATATGCAGGTAAGAATCATGATTTTTCAAGTCGAATATTAGAAGTAAGTAAGGGATTAAAAAATTTAGAGGTGTTAGTGTTATCTGAAGATAATAATATTGTTTACTCTAAATTAAATTGTGAATCTGAATTATTTATAAATTTTGGTAAAGATAGTTCTCTTTCTTATGAAAGAGTTTCATTTTCTGATCCTTCTTATATTTTATATACTTCTGGCACAACGGGAGCCCCTAAAGCTATTGTTCATTCTGTAGGAGGTGTAATTTTACAGCATTTAAAAGAGCACAAAATACATTGTGACATTAAACCAGATGATAGAGTAATGTGGTACACTAATGTTGCTTGGATGATGTATCATTGGATTGTATCTAGTATGGCTAGTGAAGCAACTTTAGTGCTTTATGATGGTGCACCAATAATTAGTATAAAAAATTCAATTAATTATTCATTGCTTTGGGAAATTGCAGAAAAAACTAGTTTAACACATATGGGAATTAGTCCAAAATATATTTCTAGTTTACAAGATAATAATTATATTCCTAATAAGCATTATGAGTTTAAATATTTAAAATGGTTAATGTCTGCTGGTTCTCCGGTTGCTCCACATCAGTTTGATTGGATATATAATTCGATAAAGAAAGATATGGGTTTTGCATCTATTTCTGGTGGATCAGAAGTAATGGGATGTTTTATGCTAGGTTCTCCTATGCACCCAGTTCGTAGAGGAGAATTAACAGTAAAGGGATTAGGTATGGGAGTAAATATTTTTGATGATAAAAATGTTCCTGTTATAGGAAAGCCAGGAGATTTGGTATGTACAGAACCTTTTCCTTCAATGCCTATTACATTCTGGGGCAAGAATGGAGATGAAAGGTACAAAGATACTTATTTTAAAGAACGTGTAGAAGTTTGGACACATGGTGATTTAGCAGAACTTACACAATATGGGTCAGGAATAATTTATGGAAGAACTGATAATACTTTAAACCCAGGTGGAGTGAGAATAGGAACAGCTGAAATTTATAATATTTGTGAAACTTTTAATGAAATAGAAGATTGTTTAGTATTTGCTGAGAAAACTAATAATGATGAAGAAATTATTTTATGTGTTAAATTAAAAAATAATAATAGTTTGGATCTTAATTTTTCAAAAAAGCTTAGAAAAACTATTAGAGATAATGCATCTCCTAGACATGTTCCAAATAAAATATATGAGGTTCAAGAAATTCCTTATACGATGAATGGAAAAAAGGTTGAAGCTGCAGCAAGGTGGGTATTAGAAGGGAAAGATGTTCCTAATATACATTCTTTATCTAACCCGGAATGTTTAAAAGAATATTCAAAATTAAAAGAAATAGAAGCTTTATAAATTAACATTATATAATTGGGTATTTATTGAGAGAATAATAAATATGTGTGGAAGATATACACTTAAAAATACTAAAGAAGTAAAGAAATTACATAATATAGATATTATTCCTAATTATAATATTACTCCTTCACAAAATATTTTAATGATTGCGCAAGATAAGAAACAATACATTAAATGGGCGTTTACTCCTTATTGGGCTAAAATACCAATGAATCTAATAAATGCTAGATTAGAAAATTTATATATTAAACCTTCTTATGCTGAAGTTAAAAGATGTGCTATAGTTTTGGATGGATGGTATGAGTGGAAAAAGAAAAAAAATTTTAAAATACCTTTTTATCATTATATAGATTCTGAGATTTTTTATATGGCAGGTATTTATAATAATAATGGTTGCGCAATTGTTACTACTGAGGCTGATAAAAATATAAAATTTATTCATCATAGGCAACCATTGTTACTCAGACGAGAAGATATAGAAATTTGGATTAGAGGTGAGGAAAAAAATATAAAAATGTATAAAAATAAAATTAAAACATATCCTGTAGATATTTATGTAAATAATCCTGCTAATAATGATAGCAAATGTATTGAAAAAATAAGAGGTGATTACTAAAGGAATAATATCAATGACAGGTTTGAAAGAATTTAAATTAGATATATCGGATACAGACTTAGATGATCTTAAATATCGTTTAAAGAATACAAGGTTGCCAGACCAAGCTCCTGTTAAGCCTTGGGTAACAGGAACTGATTTGAATTGGTTTAAGAGTTTATTAGATCACTGGCAAAATCATTATAATTGGAAAAAATCTGAAAAAGAATTAAATCAATTCTTGCAATATAAAATGAATATTTCTGACGTAAATATTCATTTTATTAAATCAGAAGGAAAAACAAAAAATACTATTCCGCTATTACTTTTACATGGTTGGCCAGGATCTATTTTTGAATTCCTTGATATAATTCCTATGCTAAATGATCCAGTAAAGTTTAAAATTGGTTCTGATATATCTTTTACTGTTATCGCTCCTTCTTTACCAGGGTTTGGTTTATCTTTCCAAGCTAATCAAAAAAGATTTGGAGTAGAAGAAATAGCAGATAATTTATTAGATTTAATGTTAAGGCTCGGTTATGAAAAGTTTTTTATTCAGGGTGGAGATTGGGGTTCTATGATAGGTACTAGGATGTCTTATATGTATCCTGATAATATATTAGGCCTTCACTTGAATATGTTATCATTAAGAAGAGAATTTGATAAGAATAAAAATATATCCGCTGAGGAAAAAGACTATATCAATCAAGTAAAAAAATGGAGACCGGAAGGAATGGGTTATCAAGCCATACAAGGCTCAAGACCTCAAACTTTAGCTTACGGTTTAATGGATTCTCCAGCTGGACTAGCTGCTTGGATTTGTGAGAAATATTATGAATGGACAGATTGCGAAGGAATTCCTGAAAATTCAATTTCATTTGATCGAATGCTAGCTAATATAAATTTATATTGGTTTACTGGGGCAATAGGCTCTTCTTTTTGGCCTTACTACGCCCGTAATCATAGACCATGGTTTATTCCTGATGGAGCTAAAATTATCACACCTGTAGGTTATTGTGAATTTCCAAAAGAAATGCTTAAGCCAAAAAGATTGTTAGCAGAAAAAACCTATACGAATATAGTAAAGTGGTCAAAAAAAGAACAAGGGGGGCATTTTGCTGCTTTAGAAAATCCAACTGTATTAGCTAAAGAGTTTATAGATTTTGCAAATTATTTAACTTCATGGAAGTAAGTTTGAAGTAAGTCCTATAGCAAACGCATAATCAACTGCTATATCTTCAATTTGCCCATCTCTTCCAGACTGTCCACCATGACCAGCATTCATCTCTGTTTTTAGCAACAAAAGGTTATTGTCTGTTTTATATTCTCTTAGTTTTGCGGTAAATTTGGCAGGTTCATCGAATAATACTCTGAAATCAGATAAGCTAGTTGTAATAAAAATATTAGGATAATCCATTTTTTTAATATTGTTATACGGAGCATAGGAATATATATATTTGAAATGACTAACATACTTTTTAGCATTTCCAAATTCATTAAATTCACCCGCAGTTAAAGGCAAGGAGTGGTCTAGGTTTGTTGTAAGAGAATCTAAAAATGGTACAGCCATGATCATTCCTAAAAACAATTTAGGAGCTTGATTCGCTACAGCTCCCATCAATAGTCCTCCAGCACTTCCTCCATAGCCAATTATTTTACCTTTTCCTGTATATTTTTTTTTAATCAAAAAATTTGCTACAGAAATGTAATCCTTAAAAGTATTTTTCTTTTTAAGCATTTTACCATTTCTCCACCATTTCATTCCTTTTTCCATCCCACCTCTTATATGTGCTGTAACCCATACTATATCTCTGTCTATTAAGCTTAGTCTGGTAGTAGAAAAACTTGTAGGTGTAGATGCTCCATAAGAACCATATCCGTACAAAAATAGATTAGTTTTTTCATTTAGTTTTGTTTTTTTGTGCCTAGTTATAGTGATAGGAATTTTTTCTCCATCATGTGCTGTGCAATATAATCTTTCTACGATGTAATTGTTTTGGTTATATCCTGAAGGTATTTCTTGTTTTTTTATTAATTTTTTTTTGTTAGTTTTAAGGTTATAAAGATAGGTTTTGATAGGTATTCTAGGAGATTCCACAGATAAATATATAAGATCAGTATTTTTATCTTTTTGGCATTGAGATAAGCCTAGATTTTCTATTTTTTCTTTTAAAACTGTAATCTGCTTTTCTTTATTAGTTTTTAAATTCCTTATATATATTTCACTTAATGCATTTTTAGACTGTCCTCTAAACATCCAATTTTTAAGAAAAGAAACGTTTCCAATTATTACTCCTTCTTTTGCAGGAATGAAATCTTTCCATTTTTGTGTATTTTTGTGTGAACATTTGCAGACTTTAAAATCTTCTGCATTTTCATTAGTATGTATATAGAAATTTCCGTTCCAAGAATTTATAGAATAAAGGATGTTTTTTTTTCTTTTTCTAAATAATTTTACTTTAGGAAATTCTTCATCTACGGAAAAATAGTAATATTCATTCGAGACACCATTAGAACTAACTAATAAAAAAAATTTTTCATCTGAAGTGTGTCCGCTTATGCCTACACTATATTCTTCATCTTTTTCTTTTAGTATTAATTTATCGTTTTTTACTTTTGTTCCTATTTCATGTCGATATATTTTTTTTGCTTTTCTATTTTTATTAAGTTTGGAGTAGAAAATATATTTATCATCTAAACTAAAACAAATTGATCCAGAAGTCTCTTCTATCTTTTTTGTAACATACTTTTTTGATTTTATTGATCTTATGTAAATTGTATAATACTCCGATCCGAGAGTGTCTAACGAATAAGCAAGGAGTTTATCATTATGACTTACAGTTGAATCTCCCACACTAAAAAATTTTGATCCAATCTTTTTTTTCTCTTTATCTCCATCCCATATAATTTCTGTTTTATTGGTACCAATTTTTTTTCTAAGTCTTTTACGGTAGTTTCCTTGACTTGTAGTTTCGGTCCAGTATTCATATATACCATCTTTAAATGAGAGAGATTTATCATCTAATTTAATTCTGCCTTTTATTTCTTTAAATAATTGCTTTTGTAAATTTTTAGTTTTGTTTAAATGATATTTTGTATATTTATTCTCTGCCTCAAGATAATTTCTAACGTTTTTATTTAATTTTTGACTATCTTTTAAAACTTCAAGAATATTTTTTTGATGGATCCAACTATAATAATCTTCCCATTTAATTCCATGACATTGTTTAATTTCTTTAATTTTTTTTAGTATTGGTTTTTTCATAACAAATAATTCAATTATTATTAAAATTTATTATTAAATTAGTCTAAATTATATTAATGTAAACCATGTTTCTTAAAATTTTATAGGAATAAATTATGAAATTAAGACAAATTGCAATAGCTAGCTATAATTTAAATAAGGCAGAAAGAATAATTAATAAAGAATTAAAAATTAAAGCGGCATATAGAGATGAAGAAGTAGAAAAGCATGGATTAAATAACATAGTATGCCCTATAGGAGGAGAATTTTTAGAAGTAGTTTCTCCATTTACAACTAATACTACTGCAGGAAGATTTATAGATAAGAAAAATGGACCAGCGGGTTATATGACTATTTTTCAATGTGAAGATTCAATTGAAAGAAGAAATTTTATAAAAGGTAAAGGAATTAGAGTTTTAAATGCTTTTGAAAATAAAGGTAATTTTATTAATAATCAATTTCATCCAAAGGATTTACCAGGATCATTACTAGAAATAGATTCTGTTAGTAATACTAATTATAAAGAAAAATATGCGGATTGGCCTCCTGCAGGTGTTAATTGGAGGAAACACATAAATGAAGAATATGTTAGTGGTATTCTTGGGGCAACAATTGCAGCGGAAGAGCCAAATAAACTAAGTAAGCTTTGGTCTGAAGTTTTAGATAGTGACTTAGTAATTGAAGATGATTCTCCTACCATATTATTAGAAAATGCTAAAATAAATTTTATTCAAGCTAAAGATAATTTTAGTGATTTAATAGGAATAAAATTAAAAGCGTCAGAGGCAAGGTTAAATTTAGGAAAAAATATTACAATTTTAGGGTTAAACATAGAGTTTGTTTAGTTTTATTAATACTAATTAGTACATTTATTTTTTAGAATTTGTATTAATAAAGACTCTTTACAAGTTTGCCATTTAGCTGGGCTTTTTTTAAAATAATTTAGAGATATGAGGGAAACTAATAATACAATTATTATTATAGTTAACCATGAATAGTTTTTCATAATTATTGTCCTTTATTATTTTATGTGTGATTATTTTACTATGCATTAAATTGGGAGGAAATGAAAGATGTTCAAATATTTAATTTTCTTAATAGTGATTTTTTACAACTCACTGTCATTTTCTGGTTCAGAAGAACATTTGAATCAATTAAAAAACACGACTATGTGTGAAAATTGTGATTTTTCAAGTTTTGATTTGTCTAAAGCAAATTTATCCCATTATATTTTAACAGGAAGCAATTTTAAGGATAGTAAGCTTACTAAGACCATATTCCAGAGAGCAGATCTATCTAAATCATTTTTTAAAAATACTATATCAATAAATGCACAATTTCAGAGTGCTAAATTAGACTATGCTTCATTTCATGAAAGTAGATTTACAGCATCTAATTTTATAGGGGCTTCATTTAATGAATCACAGTTTTTTGGAGTGGATTTAAGAGGAGCAAATTTACAAGCAGTTGAAATGCTAAATGTTGTTATAAATGAATCTGATTTAAAGTCAGTTAATTTTCTAGGTATGAATTCACAAAATACAAAAATAATAAACTCTAATTTAGAAAATGCTAATTTATCCGGAACAACCTTATTAGCTGTAAAATTTTCGGGTTCAAATTTAAAAAATGTAATATTTAATGGGAGTAATTTAAATAAATCTAGTTTCGAGGATGTAATTCTATATGGGGCTCAATTTATAAATAGTGATATATCAGATGTAACTTTTAATAATATTGATTTTCAAGGGGTAGTATTTGAAAATGTAATAATTTGTGGTAAGAGAATTGCAGGGAAAATTGAAGTAAAGTCTTTTTTAGCCAATTTGGTAACAGAGGAATCTCCTGATAGAACTCATTTACTTAAAAGTCTTACTTGCGAATAAATATTTATATAATTTTTGCATATCTGGATTCTATCCAGTGAATAGTTTTATGAAGAGACGGAGTTGTCCTTATTTTTTTATCCCTATAGAAAGTAATCCACTGTTTAAATTTGTTTGATTTAACTTGGTATATTATTTTGCATATTGGTGTTTCGAACGAATGTCTATAAAAACAAAATATTACCTTATCTTTTTCTTTAGTGAAGCTATAATCTTTCCATTGATTTGCTAACAACATTCGAGAGAATAATGACATAATTTTATTAAAGTCGTTTTTGTTAATATATGAAGTATAATTATATATATAATAATTATTTTTTTGTGTTTTGAGTGTATTATTTTTAATCAATTTTTATGCTTTTTTTAATATAAATAAATTTTTTATTTAACAATTTAAATTTAACATTTTATAAGATATCTATAAATATAAATTATATTTTAATAAGGAGATAATAGTGAGTGATATTTTCCAAGAAGTAGAAGAAGATATTAAAGAAGAAAAATATAAGTCAATATGGCGAAGATATAGGAATTATATAATTTCATTTATTGTATTAATAGTTGTGGGGGTATCATTAAATGCTTTTTGGAAACAACAATCTTCTAAGGAAGTAACAGAAAGATCAGAAAAATTTTTTGATGCTATAGCTTTAGCAGATGAAGATAATAAGAAGGCTATAATATTGCTAAATGAATTTTCTAGCATAGAAAAAGAATCTTCTGAGTTTAATGTTGTTTTATCTAGTTTTAAAGAAGCAGCCCTAAGAAGAGAAGAAAAAGATTTTTCAGGTGCTTTAGAAATTTATGAAAATCTAATTAATATAAATATGGAGAGTTTTTATAGTGATTATGCAAGGTTATTATCTGCAGAAGTCTTGATTTCTATGAATAAAACAGATGAAGCTGTGAACTTATTAGAAATTTTAATTTTAAATTCTTCTCCGTTATTACTTATTGCTAAAGAGTATTTAGGGTATATAGAAATTAAAAGAGGAAATTTACAAAAAGCCAGCATTATTTTTAAAGAACTCTTTGAAAGCGCTTCTGCTTCTGAAGGGATGAAAAATAGAGCAAAAGAGATATTGTCTATGTTTTAATAATTAAGGCTATAATATGTTTTTATTATCTAAGTATTTTTTAATTTTAATTTTTTTTACACTACTAGGCTGTGGAACTTTAGATTATTTTTCATCTGATGAAGAAGTAGTTATAGAAGGAAAAAGATTAGATATTATACGTTTTAAAAATGATTTAATTGTTGATGAAGATGCAAAAAATACACAAATTATTCTAGAAGATAAGTTTTTAAATTTGTCCTGGGAACAACTAGGTGATTCAAGTAGTCATTCTGTAGGAAATTTTCTTATTAATCCAGATCCCAAATTTTATTGGAAAGAAAGAGTAGGCGATGGAGAAGGGAGTTATAATAAAATATTTTCCCAGCCAGTAGGAAATGAAAATAGTATATTTGTATTAGATTCAGAAGGTCTTTTGGTAGCTTTAAATTTAGAAGATGGCGAAGTATTATGGAAGACTGAAACTATTCCAGATTCTGAAAGTTTGAATTCAAATATAGATGGGGGATTAGCATTAAAAAATGATAATTTAATTGTTTCTAATTCTTATGGAGCTGTTATTAATTTAAGTGCTAAAAATGGTAAAGTTAAATGGAGTATTAATAATAATAAGCCATCTCAAGGTTCTCCTGCTATTTATGAAAATAATGTTTATCAGATGACAATATACAATGAAATTTTTGTTTATGATATTGATACAGGTAAAGAGGTTTGGCGTTATACAGCATCTTTCGTTTCTGCAATTTCTAATGGAGGAACTTCTCCAGCAATTAATGAAAAAGTTGTAATTTTTCCAAGTAATACTGGAGAGTTAATATCCTTGAATAAAAGCACTGGTACTTTAATTTGGAATACTAACTTAGTTATAGAAGGAGTTATATCTGGAGCATTGGAGCTTACTGACATAGATTCTGGACCTGTAATTCATAATGATTTAATTTTTGCTTCTTCTATGTCTGGTGTATTTGCAGCAATCGATTTTTTAAGTGGCGCTATTATATGGGATGTTAAGATTAAAACCTCAAATACTCCTGTTATAAATGGCAATTCTGTTTTTATTTTGAGTGATGATGGTAAGTTAGTAAATCTTTTAAGAAATTCAGGAAAAATTAGATGGATAAATGATTTAAAAGACAAGGTTGATAACGAATCTGAAAATGAAAAAATTTGTTCTGGTCCTCTTTTGGCGGCGGATGTTTTGTGGATAGTATGTAATGATAAGCAAGTATTAAAAATTGATACTGCAGATGGATCAATAAAGGACATCTTTACAATACGATCTTCATCTAGTATTGCACCAATTGTTATAAAAGATATGATAATTTTTTATACTAATGAGGCGGAAGTAATAACTTACCGTTAGGATATAAAATGTTACCTAAGATTATTATATTTGGGCGACCCAATGTAGGAAAATCAACATTATTTAATAGATTAGTTAGAAGAAAGGCTGCAATTGTTGCTGATATTCCTGGGGTAACAAGAGATAATAAAGCATTAAAAGCTAGTCTAGGTAATTTTGATTTTCTTTTATATGATACAGCAGGATTTGATAAACTTAATGAAAAAAATGTATTGAATCGTGATATTATTAGAAATATTTATGAAATAATTAATATTGCAGATGTAATAATATTTTTATTAGATGGCAAAACAGGCGTTCTTCCATTTGATTATAATTGTGCAGAAATTTTAAGGAAAGTATCTGGAAAAGTTATACCTGTAATGAATAAATGTGAATCTGATATAGATCAGTCTAAATCCTTTGAAGGAATAAAATTAGGTTTTGGTGAACCGTTAATTTTGTCTGCAGAACACTCTATAGGCTTTGAAAATTTAAAAGTTAAATTAGAAGATTCTATTAGTAGTTTAAATAAGAAGTTAGAAAACTATGAAGATTCAACTTCTATTAGGTTGGCAATTGTAGGTAGACCTAATAGTGGAAAATCAACTTTAATAAATACTTTATTAGGAAAAAACTATGTTTTAACTGGTGATCAACCAGGTGTAACAAGGGATGCAGTAATGTTAAATTTTGTATGGAAAGGTGAAAATTTTACGTTGATTGACACGGCTGGTATTAGAAAAAAAAGCAAAGTGATTGATAAAATTGAAAAATTATCTGTAGATGCTGCACTTGATGCAGTAAAATATGCTCAAATTGTAGTATTAGTGTTGGATTGTAATGAAGCTCTTTCTCGCCAAGATTTGATTATAGCTAATCATGTAGTCAATGAAGGAAGAGTGTTAGTTATTGCAGCAAATAAATGGGATTTAGTAAAGCAACCTATGGAAGTTAAATTAGAACTAAATACTAGATTAGAGAGAACATTGTCTCAATTACGTGGAGTTAAATTAGTAGAACTATCAGCATTGAAAAAAACTGGTATCAGTAAATTAATGTCAGATATTAAGGAAATTTATAATAAGTGGAATATTAATATTTCTACAGCTAAGTTAAATAAATGGTTACAATTTGCTCAAGATCAAAATCCACCTCCCTTAAAATCGGGTAGAGTAATAAAATTAAAATATTGTACACAAACAAGTTCTCGTCCTCCTACTTTTGTGTTTTTTACTAATTTGAATTCGGAGCTTTCAAAGTCTTATCAAAGATACCTTTTGAATAATTTTAGAGATGAATTTGGTATGGATGGTGTTCCTATAAGGATTTTATATAAAAATAGCAAAAATCCGTTTTCTAATTAATAATTATTTTTATAATTTTTTATAAATATTTTAGCAGCTTTATTAGCTGTCATAATTTTATTTTTATTTTCTCCAGGAAATGTTTGTGATCTTAACGGACTTGCAAAAATTCCAGGATCATATGCTTCTACTTTTAAATTAGATTTATTGTTTTCTTCTTGCCATGTACTTATTAATGTTTCAATTGCGCTATTAGCAAGATTATAAGAAGAAAAATATGGTTTTTTTTTATATTTTTTACAAATCATAAAATAAGCTCTCCCTTGTTTAGATAATTTTAATAAAGGGTCAAAGGAACGAATAATATTCCAAGAAGCTATAATATTTATATTAACAATTTTATTAAAGTCCTTTGGAGTAATGTGATTGATAGGACTAAGTTTTGGAAAAAAAGATGTACAATTTATTAAAACATCTAATTTGCCAAATCTCTTAAATATTTCATTTCCTAATTTTTCAATTGATCGTGTATGACTTAAATCTGTAGAAACTAAGGTAATGTTTTTTTTTAAATTATTTTTAATATCTTCATTAATCTGTTTTAGTTTCTCTTGATTTTTTCCAACAAGAATTAAAGTAGTGTTTAATTTAGAAAGTTCATTAGTAATTTCTCTACCTAATTGTCCTGTTGCCCCAAAAATTAGAGCTATATTATTATTCATTTTGTGATACCTTATTTTTCGCTGAGAAGGGATAGTTGGTTAGAAAGTGATCCAACATCTCTATCTATTAATCTAGTAGGATAATCACCAGTAAAGCAATGGTCTGTAAATTGAGGAATTTCTTTATTTCTTTTTTTATATCCCATAGAACGGTAAAGTCCATCTAATGATAAGAAGTGAAGACTGTCTAGTTTTAAAAGATTTTGAATTTCAGTAATAGATTTATTAGCTGCTATTAGTTCACTTAGATCCGGAGTGTCTATACCATAATAATCGGGAAATTTTATTGGAGGGCTTGATATTCTCATATGTACTTCTTTTGCTCCTGCATCTCTCATCATTTGAACTATTTTAATGGCTGTTGTTCCTCTGACTATTGAATCATCTATTAGAACTACTTTTCTGCCTTTAATAATATCTTTATTTGCATTGTGTTTTAATTTTATTCCTAATTGTCTAATTGTTTGAGTTGGTTCAATAAACGTTCGTCCAACATAATGATTTCTAATAATACCTAAATTAAAAGGAATTTTAGAGGCTTCGGAAAATCCTAAAGCTGCAGGAACACCTGAATCAGGAACAGGAATAACTATTTCAGCATTAGTTTTACACTCTTTTGATAATTGACGTCCCATTTCTTTTCTACATTCATAAACATTTTTTCCTCCCATAACGCTATCTGGTCTTGCAAAATAAATATACTCAAATATACAAGGTCTAATTTTTAAAGGTTTATATGGCTTATAAGATTTTATTCCTTTTTTATCTATAACTACTATTTCACCATTTTCTATTTCTCTTATGAATTTTGCTCCAATAATATCTAATGCACAAGTTTCGGAAGCTATTATTTTGGCACTATTTAGTTCTCCTAAAACTAAAGGTCTTATACCTAAAGGGTCTCTAATACCTATTAATTTTTTATTGGTAAGAGCTCCAATACTAAAAGCTCCTTCTAATTCGTAGAGAGCATCTATAATTTTTTTAATAATTGAGGTTTCTTTGCTTTGAGCTATAAGATGAATAAATGCTTCTGTATCCGTTGTAGACTGAAAAATAGCTCCTTTTTTAACTAATTTTTGTCTTAACTCTCTTCCATTTGTTAGATTGCCATTATGTGCACAGGCTAGTCCTCCTCCAAGTAAATCTGCAAATAATGGTTGTACATTTTTTAAGGTTGTTTCCCCAGTTGTTGAATATCTTACGTGCCCCAGTGCCGCTTCTCCCGGTAATTTTTCAATAACTGTTGGTTTTGTAAAATGATCTCCTACTAAACCTAAATATGGTTCATTATTAAAATGTTTACCATCAAAAGTTACTATTCCAGCACTTTCCTGACCTCTATGTTGTAGTGCATGTAGACCCAATGCAGTAAGAGCTGCTGCATCTGGGTGGCCAAATACTCCAAAAACCCCGCATTCTTCTTTTAAACTGCCTTTATGCATTTATTATAACATTCTTAAATTTATGGCTAAATATTGTTAAGCGCATAGTAACCTAATTACTGTCATTAGTCTCTATTGATTCTGAATTATTTAATTTATTCATTTCCTCTGTTTCTGAAGGTGTATAAGAACCTTCAGGTTTTGTAAGGTCATCAGTAGGTATATTAGAAAATAATTTTTCTTCAATTAAAATTTTATTTAAATTAAGAGAATCTTTATTAAAAGAAAATATTTCATTTGGTATAAACTTTATAATAATTTTATTTATTTTATTAATAAAAGGGTAAGAATACGAATCTTTGAACCAAGAAGGTATACTTTTTTCTTTCCAAATCGTTTGATTTGCAAAAATTGATATAACTGAAATTATTAATATAGCTCTACATATACTAAATATTATACCAAAAATTTTGTTTATGGGGCTTAATAAAGAATTTTGAATATTTTTAGATATAATATGTGTGATTATTGTTGTCATCATTATAATTGCTAGAAATAAAATTCCAAAAGCTATGGCATCAGCTATAATTTGTGGACTAATATAATTTCTTATGAGAATACTTATAACACTATAATATTTTATTGTAGCCCAGCCGGAAATAATCCATCCTAGTAGAGCAAGCGCCTCTTTTGCTAATCCTCTAGAGTAACCTATAAAAATTGATGCAAGAATAATTAATAAGATTATTATGTCACACAAATTTATAGTTATATTATTAAAATCCATATCTAAATATTTCTTTTTAAAATTTTAATAAATTACTTTTGGTATATTTTTAGCCATTTTACATATTATTTCATAGGAAATAGTATTATTTTTTTTTGCGAAGTTTTCTAGACTTCTATTGTTTCCAAATATTTCTACCATTTCACCGGGCTGTATTTCATTATGTTTGAAATAACTTATATCTATAACTGTTAAATCCATAGAAATTCTACCAACAATTTTTATTTCTTTATTTTTAACAAATACACTTCCAATATTAGATAGTAATCTTGATAGGCCATATGAGTAACCAATTGAAATTGTGGCTAATTTACTATCTTTTTTAACTTTGTAGCTTGCTCCATACCCTACTGTCATTCCTTTAGAAACATTTCTAATTTGATAAATTTGTGTTAACAAAGTTAAAGGTTCGTAAAAAATATTTTTTTTATATTCTAAAGGGTTTAATCCTAAAAAAGCTGCTCCAGGTCTAACAAAATCTAAATGATATTTTTTACCGAGTAGTATTCCTGCTGAATTACATATACTAGATTTTATATTTTTTTTAGTAAGTTTTTTTATTAAATTTGAGGATTTCTTTAATAAGTCAAGTTGTTGCTTGTTATTGCTATTATTTTTATTCTCGGCACAAGCAAGATGGCTCATTATAAATTTTATGTTTAGTTGGTTAAGTAGATTTTTATTTTTTAAAAGTTGTATGTCTTTTAAATTTATTCCTAATCTATTCATTCCAGTATCAATATGAATAACACATGGAAGTTTTTCTTTATTTTTATTCCATAGCTCTATCTCTTGAATATTATTTAAGACAGGAATTAAATTATATTTTTTTATTAAATTTGTATTAAATGGAAAACCGCAATTTAAAATATATAAATTAATGTTTTTATAATATTTTCTTAAAATAATTCCTTCATTTATATTTCCTAAAAAGAAATTTTTATATTTACAGTTTATTAAAATGTCAATAAGTGCTTTAGCTCCTACCCCATATCCATCAGCTTTAATTACTGGAGCAATTATAGTATTTTTTAATTTTTTTTTTATTATATAAGAGTTTTTTATTATTTTGTCTTTGTCTACCAATAAAATAGCGCCATTTTGGGAAATAATTTTTTTAATTTTAATAATATTATTATTTTTAGATAATTTAGTTTTCATTATCATATCTATGTTCATCTGCTAAATCAGAGAATTTAGTTATGGCTGCTTCAAAATGCAGTTTAATATTACCTATAGGACCATGTCTTTGTTTTGCAACTATTATATCTGCAGTATTTTGTACCCTTTCAAGGGTCTCTTTCCAACTTAAATAACGGTTTTGAAATTTTTCATCATTTTCTGTGCTGCTTTTTTTAGGTTCAGTTCGTTCTTCATAATAAGATTGTCTGTATACAAACATAACTACATCAGAATCTTGTTCAATAGTACCTGATTCTCTTAAGTCTGCTAATTGTGGTCTCTTGTCTTCTCTTTGTTCCACAGCTCTTGATAGTTGGCTGAGAGCAATTATAGGAACATCCAGTTCTTTTGCAACTGATTTAAGACCTTGCGTAATTTCAGAAATTTCTTGAACTCTATTTGGAGATTTTGTAATAGAACTCATAAGTTGTAAATAATCTAGTATTATTAATTTTAAGCCATTTAATCTTTTTATTCTTCTTGCTCTAGTTCTTAATTGAGGCACAGACAAAGCTGGAGTTTCATCTATAAATAATTTTTTGTCAGAGATACTTTGGCTCGCTCTTACTAAATCTATAAATTGATTATTATTTAATTGCCCTCTTCTAATTTTATCTGATGCTATATTAGCTTGTTCAGCTAAAATTCTATTAGTTAGTTGTATACTAGACATTTCAAGAGAAAAAAATAAAACTGCTTCATTTTCCTTGTCTGTTAATTTGTTAGTAGCACTAAAAGCTATATTTGTTGCTAAAGCAGTTTTTCCCATACTTGGTCTGCCAGCAATTATTATTAGATCTGATTTATGAAATCCTCCAAGTAATTCATCCATAGCCTTTAACCCAGAAGGGATTCCTGAAAGTTGGCCATCATTTTTATGAGCCATTTCAGCATTTGCAATAGTTTCTGCTATTGTATTCTCAAAAATTATTGGTCCTTCATTTATTTCACCAGTTTCTGCAAGTGAAAATAAATCGCTTTCAGCTAATTCTATTTGAGAGAAGGCATCTTCCTCAACATTAGGGTTAGCAGCTTGAATAGCTATTTTTTGGGATAGTCTAATTAAATCTCTCCGTAGAGATAGATCATATATAAGTTTTGCGTAATGTTCTGTATTAGCAACACTATCTGCCGATTCAGAGAGAGTTTTTAGGTGGTTATTACCTTTTATTTCTATGAGAGCAGGGTCTTTTTCAAAATATTGAGATAACGTAACAGGGTCTGCAATTTGTCCATTATTTATTAGTTTTTGAATTGCTTCATATATTCTTCCATGTACAGGTACAAAAAAGTGATTATTTTTTAAAGGTAAATCAAAAATGATTTTATTGTATATTTCGTTATCAAGAAGGATAGAACCTAATAGTGCCTCTTCAGCTTCTATTGAATGAGGTAAAGAATTTGCTTTAATTCCATTGAATTCAATAGAGTCTAAAGACTTTATGCTTTGAACATTATTATCAACCATAAGTTAATATATCATAATAAAAAAGTATTATATATTGTGAATAACGTTAATTAAGTGGAAAGTGAGGATAAAAATATAGAAAAATTCTTATTCTTTACTTTTTTCTTTACCAGTTTTTTTATCTATTTTATCTTTCTTTTTTGTAGTCTTTTCTTTTTTTGTTTCTAATTTTTCTGGCTTTTTATTTTCTTTTTCTTCTTTTATTTTTTCTTTTTTTGTTTTTATAATTTTTTTATTTTTTTCATTTGCTACTTCTTCTTTCGTTTCTATAATTTTTTCATTTTCTTCTTTTGTTATGTTTTCTTCTTTTGTTTCTAATACTTGTTGATCTTGTATCTTTATTTCTTTTTGTCTATTTAAAAATTTTTCTTTATTTTCTTCTTTTTTCTTATTCTCTTCTTCAATTTTTTCAATTTCTTCTGTTTGCATAGTTAATTCTTCAATTGTTCTAGCAATATTAACAGTTATACTAATTATATGCTCAGGATGTATAACTATTCTAACTTCATGTTGTCCCGTCGTTTTAATTACTGATTTAAGTTGTACTTGTTTTTTTTCTATTTTATGACCTTTATTATTTAATTCATCTGAAATGTCTTTTGTGCTTACGGAGCCATATAATTGTCCTGAGTCACTGGCTTGTTTAATAATATCAATACTTGTATTTTGCATTTTATTAGCAATTTTTTCGGCTTTTTCTAGATTGGAAGTATTTAACTTCTCATATTTAGTTTTTTCTTTTTCATATATGGAAAGATTTTCTTTACTAGCACGCAGAGCTTTGTTTTGTGGTAATAGATAATTTCTGGCATAACCGTCTTTAACTTTAACTATATCACCAAGTTTTCCTATTTTTTCAATTCTTTCTAAAAGAATAACTTCCATATTTATTACTCCATATAATTAATTTAACAAACTCTATACCAATTTTATTTCTAATCCAACCTATTCAAGATTTTTTTTATTCAAATTTAAATTTTTAAAGTTATAAAATGTATCTAACACACCTAAAGCTGTAATTAATGCAATTCCTATAGGAAAAATAAATATAATACCGTAAAAGCTGTAAAGTATAAAATTTTTTATTTGGAAACTATGTATAATTTTTTGCACTACTATAAATCCTTGTAGAGTAATTGGGACGCTGTAAATAATTATTAGTGAATTTAATATTTGTATAGCTTTATTATCTAATATGACACTTGGTATTAAACAAGATAAAAATAATATGCTAAGCCATTTAGGTATTTTCATATTTATAATTTTATCTTTATAAACAGTTTTGTTTATAAATTTTAAAAATATATTTTTTGCAATAATAAGGTTTACGATTAAAATTATTGTCCAACTTGAAATAATTAAAGAAGGAATTAAATTAATAATATTTTGTTCTATATAAATGTTACTTTTTACTAGGCTTTGTATTTGATTATTAAATTCTATGGAAAAATTTGATAAAGATTCTGAATATAAAAACGATATTAATATAAATATAATTGAATTTAATAATGTGATTCTAGTGATTATATCTCCATAAGAAAAATTTTCTTTTTTTCGTATTTCTATTGATAGAAGAATAGCTGGTGTAATATTTATTATAAAGAACAGTATTGATGTTAATACAGAGGAAAATAAAATTAGAATAGTTATGCTAGTTAATATACTTATAATTAGATTTGAGAATTTATATTTTAGGCTAATGAAAAAAAATGGTAGTGGTGTGAAATAAGAAAGTAGAAAAATAATAGGGCCAAATATTTGAAATCCTATTGTTATTAAAGAAGAAACTGCCCCGGCTATTATAGACTCAAATATATTTTTTTTAATTAGCATTTACAGCAAATATTTAGCTTTCTACATATGAGATCAAGGCTAAGACTCTTGCTCTTTTAATTGCTTGGGCTAATTTTCTTTGCTTAGGAGCAGAAACAGCACTGATTCTAGCAGGTATGATCTTTCCTCTTTCAGATATGAATTTTGTAAGTGTTTTAGTATCTCTAAAGTCAATAGGAATAGCTTGAGAGCCGGTAAACGGACAAGATTTTCTTCTTCTAAAAAAAGGCTTAGAATTTTGGTTTAAATCTTTACTATCATCATTCTTTAACAATTATATACTCCTACCTATTTTCTTCTGACTTTTTTGCTAGAATAGATGGTTCATCATTAATACTTTTAGTTTTAATTGATAGATATCTTATAATATTTTCATCTATCCTCATATTTCGTTCCAATTCATTAATTGCTTCTCCATTTCCATCAATTTTTAAAACTATATAATGACCTTTTTTATTTTTTTCAATTTTATAGGCTAGATTCCTTAATCCCCAAGATTCAGTATCAATAAGCTTTGAATTATTATCTTCTATAATTTTTTTAAAGTTTGATATTGTATTTTTAATATCTGAATCAGTTAGTTCTTGTCGAGTTATAAATATACTTTCATAAAATGCCATTTTTCATCCAAAAAATATGTTTAATTAAAACTTTTATTTTACATTATGGAGGGCCTTATTACCCTAATTTCTATTTTTGAGCAAGTATTCTTATAAATTAGTTATAAATATATTTTATTAGTATATATTATTAATCTTAATTATTGAAAATTTAATTAAGGATATAAATAATGAGGGCATTTATTTTTCCAGGGCAAGGATCTCAAAAAATTGGTATGGGTGCAGAATTGTATAATAATTTCTCAGAGGCTAAACAAGTTTTTGAAGAAGTCAATGATACATTGAGCATAAATTTATCTAAAATAATTTTTAATGGGAATGAAGAAGAATTAAGGCTTACTAAGAATGCTCAACCAGCTTTAATGTGTGTATCATATGCAGTTGTTAAAGTTTTAGAATTAATGTTGGAAAAAAAAATATCTCAAATAGGAAGTTTTGTGGCGGGTCATTCGTTAGGAGAATACTCAGCATTATTAGCAGTTAATTCAATTTCATTATCAGATACTGCAAAAATATTGAGGCTAAGAGGAAAGTTGATGCAAGAGACCGTTCCTTTAGGAATTGGTTCTATGGCAGCTTTAATTGGTGTTGATAAAGATATAATTAATGAAATTAGGAAAAAATTTCTAAAGCAAAATGAAATATTAGATGTAGGTAACGATAATTCTCCAGGACAAATAGTGGTTTCAGGTCATAAATCTGCTGTAGATAAGGTAGTAGAGCATTATAAAGAATTAAATATTAAAAGAGTAATAGAATTGCCTGTTAGTGCTCCTTTTCATTGTAGTTTGATGGAAGAGGTGGCAAATAAATTGAAAGAACCGATAAATGAACTAAATGTTTTAGAACCTATTATTCCACTAATAAATAATGTTGATGCAGATATTCTTTTAAAACCAATAAATATTAAAAATAGTTTAGTGAAACAAATAACATCAACTGTTAGATGGAGAGAGAGTATTGAAAAAATGATTTCTTTAAGAGTAGATAGATTTGTTGAGTTAGGTTCAGGTAATATTCTCTCGGGTTTGGTTAAAAGAATAAATAAATCTGCTAGTGCTTCATCTGTTGGAACGATAGAAGATATTGAGAATTTAGTTAATGATCTTGAGAATTAAAGATTTTTAATATATAAAAGTGCAATGTTTAATCTAAAAAATAAGACAGCATTAGTTACAGGTGCTTCTGGAGGAATAGGAGCTGAAATTTCAAGGTCGCTTTTTAATCAGGGAGTTAAAGTTTGTATTACTGGTACTAATGCAGAAAAATTAGAAAATTTAAATAAAACAGAAGGTAATATATATTCATCTTTAGTGTGTGATATTTCTGATAGATCTTCTCTAGCTATTTTAGTTAAAGAGGCAGAAAAAAAATTAGGACATATTGATATACTAGTTAACAATGCCGGTATAAATAAGGATCAGCTTGCCGTTAGAATGCAAGATGATGATTGGGATAAGGTGATTGAGACTAATCTTTTTGCGTCATTCTTTTTATCTAAGTTGGTGGTTAAAGGTATGATGAAAAGAAAGTTTGGTAGAATTATTCAAATTACTTCTGTAGTAGGGCATACTGGCAATCCAGGTCAGGTAAATTATGTAACTTCGAAGGCAGGTTTAATAGGTATGTCTAAGGCTCTTGCAATGGAAGTTGCGAGTAGAAATATTACAATTAATTGTGTTGCTCCTGGTTTTATAGATACTCCTATGACTAATGTATTAAGTGAAGAACAAAAAGTTAATTTAGAAAATAAAATTCCTTCAAAAAAATTAGGCATACCTATGGATGTAGCCGCTGCCGTAGTGTATTTAGCATCAGACGAAGCTTCATATGTTAATGGTACAACTCTTCATGTTAATGGAGGGTTAGCCATGATTTAATTAAAAAATATTAGGTATATAGGTTTAGTAAGTATATTGTTAAAAAAATACTTGAATATGTAGGAATAATTTGTGAAAACATATTTAAATATTTAATTATTAAAGAAGGATTAAAAATATATGAGTGATATTTCCGATAGAGTTAAAAATATAGTTGTAGAACATCTTGGTGTTGAAAAGGAAAAAGTGACTGAGAATTCAAGTTTTATTGATGATCTTGGTGCAGACAGTTTAGATACAGTTGAATTAGTAATGGCATTTGAGGAAGAGTTTAGTATTGAGATAGCAGATGATGCTGCAGAGACAATAACTACAGTAAAAGATGCTATTGATTTTATTGAGAAACAAAATTCTTGATAAAAATAATTAAAGGATAATAGTTATGAAAAGGGTAGTTGTAACTGGTCTTGGATTAGTTACTCCTTTAGCAGGAAATGTTAATACATCATGGAAAAGGCTCATAGGTTCAGAGTCTGGAATAGAAAAAATATATGGATTTGAAACAGAAGATCTGCCTGCAAAAATAGCAGGGCATGTTCCAGATGCAGAATCTAAAGAAGGGTTTGATCCAAATAGATGTTTAGAAATTAAAGAACAAAGAAAAGTTGATAGATTTATTTTATTTGCAATAGATGCAGCGGATCAGGCAATTAAAGACAGTGGTTGGGAAGTAAAAAATGATGCTGATTCTGTTCGTGCAGGTGTTCTTGTAGGCTCAGGAATTGGAGGTCTTTCTTCAATAGAAACTGCTACATTAGTTTTAAAGGAGAAAGGCCCTCGCAGAATGAGTCCATTTTTTATTCCTTCATGTTTAATAAATTTGGCCTCAGGGCAGATATCGATAAAGTACAATTTTAAAGGACCTAATTTATCAGTTGTATCAGCGTGTTCTACAGGTGCACATGCTATAGGTGATGCTGCAAGGCTTATTAAAGCGGGAGAGGCAGATATAATGGTGGCAGGTGGTTCTGAAGCTGCGATAACTAGATTAGGAATAGCAGGTTTTGCTGCAGCTAGAGCATTATCAACAAATTATAATGATGAACCAACTAAGGCCTCTCGTCCATGGGATGAAGGAAGAGATGGTTTTGTTATGGGAGAAGGAGCCGGTTGTGTAATTTTAGAAGAGTATGAACATGCTAAAAACAGAGGTGCAAAAATATATGCTGAAATACTTGGGTATGGACTTTCAGCTGACGCATATCATATAACAGCGCCATCATCTGATGGAGATGGAGGTTTTAGAGCAATGCAAGCTGCACTAAATAATGGTGGTATAGATATAGAAGATATTAATTATATTAATGCACATGGTACTTCAACCCCTTTAGGTGACGAAATTGAATTAGGTGCTATAAAAAAGTTGTTTAAGGATAATATTAATAAAATGTTTGTGAGTTCTACTAAATCATCTGTTGGTCATATGTTAGGTGCTGCCGGTGCTGTGGAAGCAATTTTTTCGATTTTAAGTGTTGTTAATAATATAGTTCCTCCTACTTTAAATTTAGAAAAACCGTGTGAAGGTTCAAAAGGAATTGATTTAGTTCCAATTACTGCTAAGGAAGCAAAAATAAATATGGCTTTATCTAATTCATTTGGATTTGGTGGTACTAATGCTTCATTAATAGTAGGCAATGTTATATAGGTAGTATTATTTTTTTTAGTAAAAATTTAATTCTTAGAAGAATTAAACATTTTTATTTATATGTATCCATATTCATTATAATTCTTTTTTTAAGTTTAGGTGTAATTTGTAAAATTTCTTATATAAAAAATGATATAGAAACAGATATAATGGTTAACATTCCTAATCATTCTTCTATATATGAAATATCGTTAATTTTATATGAAAATAATATTATTAAAAATAAATATGTATTTATAGCTTATACAATATTATTAAAAAAGTCTGATAAGCTTAAAGCAGGTGAGTATAATTTTAAATCAGGTTTAAATAATAAAATTGTTGTTAATAAATTATTTAAGAATGATGTATTCTTATACAAACTTACAATTCCAGAATGTTTTTCTAATAAACAGATTTATAAAAAAATTGATAATAATATTTTTATATTGGATGAATTAAAAAAAGATTATATAGAAGGGGATTTTTTTCCAGATACTTATTTTTATTCTAGAGATACTAAGAGGTCAGAGATGCTTGAAATAATGAATGTTAGAGCAAAAAATATAATGCAGAGAGCTTTTTCTGAATTAAAAAATAAGAGTAAAATAAATTTGAGTAATAAGGAATTATTAATAATGGCCTCATTGGTAGAAGCAGAAGCTAAAATTAAAGAAGAAAAGAAAAAAATTGCTTCCGTTTTTTTTAATAGGATTAAATTAGGAATGAAATTACAATCAGATCCAACAATTATATATGGTATTAATAAATCTGTTTATATAAATAGAAAAATTACCAAACAAGATATTTTATTAGATCATCCTTGGAATACTTATAAAATTAATGGGCTTCCTCCTACACCTATATGTAATGTAGGATATGATTCAATAAAAGCAGTATTAGAACCTGAAGATACAAATAATTTGTATTTTGTTGCAGATGGTAAAGGTGGACATTTTTTTTCTGAAAATTATGATAAACATCAAAATTATGTAAAAATTTTGAAAAATAATAATAAAATAGATTAGTATAGTGCATATTTAATTAACAAAAAAGTATAGTAATGAAATTTATAAAAAAAAACAAAGGTTTAATGTTAGTTTTATCTTCGCCATCTGGGGCAGGAAAAAGCTCTATATGTAAAGCTTTATTATCTTTGGATAATAATCTTACTTTGTCTATTTCTACTACAACTAGAAAAAAAAGACCTAATGAGAAGGAAGGTAATGATTATAATTTTGTTACCGAAAAAAGGTTTATAAAATTACTAAAACAAAAATATTTTTTAGAGCATGCTAAAGTTTTTGAAAATTATTATGGAACTGAAAGACTTTTGGTAGAAAAAACAATTAGTAAAGGAAAAGATATTCTATTTGATATAGATTGGCAAGGAGCACAACAGTTAAGGGCAGAAATGAGGGAAGATGTGGTATCTGTATTTATTTTGCCTCCTAGTAAAGATGAATTAGAGAAACGTTTAAGAAATAGAGGTCAAGATTCAATTTCTGTAGTAAAAAAAAGGATGAGTAAGGCTTCATCAGAGATAACTCATTGGGCTGAATATGATTATGTAGTTATTAATTATGATTTAGATAAAAGTGTAACTAGTGTGTTGGATATTTTAAAAGCAGAAAGAATGAAGAGAATTAGGCAAATAGGTCTTGCTGAATTCACTCGTTCTATTGGTGTTGAGAATTAGATATTTCAATTGCTAGCTTTTCGTATTTTTCAATTGGTATTTCTTCAGCTCTTATACTAGGATCGATGCCTATTTTCTGACATAAAAAATCAGGTTCACCAAAATATTTAAGTTTGGATCTTATTTTTTTTCTTTTCTGATTAAATAATACTCTTGTAATTTCTTCTAAAATTTCAATTTTAAATAGAATTTTTTTATTTGGTTTAGGAGTAAATGTAATTATTGCAGAACTTATTTTTGGTTGTGGTGTAAAAGCTTTAGAAGAAATATTCATTATTATTTTTGCATTAGTTAATAAACCAATTATTACTGATATCCTTCCATATTTTTTACTACCAGGTTTAGCAATAATTCTTTCTGCAAATTCTTTTTGAAACATTAAAGTCATTTGCTTGATTTCGTTAGGCATAGGTATCCAGTTTAAAAGTAGTTTTGTTCCTATAGAATAAGGTAAATTAGCAATAATAAAAGCTTTAGAAATTTTATGTTTATTTATAATATCACTTAATTTTATTTTAAGGGCATCATCGTTTAATAAAATAAGTTTTTTATTAGATATATTTTTGAGGCTATCAAGAGCTTTAATAAATCTTTGATCTTTTTCTATAGCTATTACTCTTTTAGCATCGTTATATAATAAAGACCTAGTTAACCCTCCTGGCCCTGGTCCTATTTCAATTATGTCTATATTTTTAAGATTTCCTGCGGATTTAGCTATTTTATTAGTTAAATTCAGATCTAAAAGAAAATTTTGGCCTAATTTTTTATTGGCACTTAAATTATGTTTTTTTATTATGCTTGAAATACTTGAGAGCTTTTTAATCTTTTCTTGAAAGCTATTAGACATTTATTATATCCTGACATCGATTAGTGCTTTTCTATTAAGATCTAATAGGTATCTGTTTTGAAGTGTTCTTGAAGATTTATTATAAATTTTTCTTTTTACTAGTTCTTTTAGTGCAAATTCTTGGTCTAATTCTTTATTTTTACCACAAATCATTATAATATATATTCCATCATCTGCTATAATTGGCTTGCTGGCTTCGTATATATTTAAATTCTTTATATTTTCAACAAATAAATTTGGCAAATTTGCTATAAGTGTTCTTCCTATAATTCTTCCTTTTTTATTTCCTAATTCTTTTCCCATATTTTCTATTTTTTCGCAGGATGAAATATTTTGAGTTTCTATTTTTATTTTGGTTAAAACTTCATTTATTTTATTCATATTTATGGGTAGATTATAACTTATGAATCCTATATTTGTGATAGATTGAGATAAGTCTGGAATAGAGTTAATTCTTTTGCCTTCTAAACGATAAATAGATATTCCAGAGTTTGTTATAATAGGGTTAGTGATCTCATTTTTATTTATTTTATTTAAATTTGTTAAAAGCTCATTGCTTAGTTCTCCACTAATTATCCAATTATTACTTTGTATAAATTTGGCGCTACCGTTAGTATTCATTTGATTTGCTAATTTATCAAAATTATTATTTTCTAAAATTTGATTTCTTAATTTCTCTGCTATTTCTAGTATTTCTTTTTTTGATGATATTTGGTTATATTGTAATAATATTTCAGATAATTTAAATTCTGTTTTGCCTTCATTTATTAATAGGTTTTTATATTCATTTTCAATTTCGTCATCACTTATAACTATTTTAGGTGTTATAATTTTTGAAAGTAATTTTTTATTAATTAAATTAGCCTTTAATCTTTTTTTTAAAGCACCTTTTGGTACTCCATTTTTGTACAGTGAATTAATAAGTTCTCCTTCTTTAAGGTTATTGTTTCTTTCAATAAATTTTATATTATTTAATATTTCTTCTTCATTTATTCGTATATTAAATTTTTGAGCTTCTTGTTCTTGAAGTTTTTCATTTATTAGTGATTGAAGTATTTGTCCTGAAAGACTTTGTCTAGTTGTTGAATTGTTAGGTAAATTTGAAGAAACTATAGTTAATTGTAAGCGACCATATAAATCTGTTTCTGTAATAGGTTCATCATTTACGATAGCAACTATTTTGATAAGTTGTATTTCTTCTGAGATAGATATTTTAATATCGATTATAAAAAAAAATATTAATATAACTAAGAATTTCAGTATCAATTAAATCTCCATTTTTTTTAGAAACCAATTAAGTTAAAATTTAAAGAATATTCTGTAGTGTTAGGTATATCAACTAAATTTTCGTGTTTTCTTTGAGCAGTCAAACTAATTATTATACATTCATTTTTGTATGTTAATGAACTGTTACTATATATTGCATCACCAAAGTCTGAATCTCTTAGATCTCTTCTTTGTGAGATGCTAGTGTTCCATTCATTTGAAATTTTCCAATTTAAACCTACATGAAGTTGTTCAGATATAAGGTTTTGAGAAGGAACAGGGTCGTCTTTTATCATAGTATAACTCATGAATGCGGATATAGGATTGGCAGAAACATTCATAGTTAACGAATCTCTTTGAGAAATCCATGATTTTTTTCTAAATTTATATGATAGATTAATAATATTATTATAGTCATAGAGAATATTACCTACAATGTTTGAAAGTTTTTTATTTAATCCTGTTCCTTGTATTTTTTCTTTCTGAGGATTTAAAGGGTTATACGATCTCCCAATTAAGGTATTTATTCTTCCATATTTTTTAAAGATTAATTCTGTTTTAAGTCCAAAGTTAACTCTGCTACCTTCTTCTATCTTATCTTGTCCGGCAAACCTATTAGAAGAAAACAAATTGGCGTCACTTATTTCTAGATCCATACTGTCTAAATTATGAATAGTATCTGGATTTCCTCCTTTGGGCATAAAAATTGTTTGAATTATTGGTTCTATAAATAGAATTTTATTACTTATGTGTCCTTGCATTGGAAGCTTCCAAAGTAAGTTTATTTTTGGAATAGCACGCATAACTTTGTGTGTCCCTTTTTTTCCCACAGTTTTTGAATTATCTGTTTTTTTATTTCTATAGAAATCACCACGTAATGAAAAATTAGTATTCAAAATATGTCCAGAATCAAATATATTATTCTTTTGCCATAGATTTTCTATAGAAAGCTTTTGCATGTTTGATGCATTTGCTTTAGCAATTATGGCACTATGCAATTTTATTTTTCTATTAATTCCATTTTTATATCTTTTATTCCAAATCATTTCTGCTTGTGGAAATATTAAGGGAACATGTCTATTGCTGCTAAAAGCATCTAAAGGTTGAAAATAATATGTTTCAATATCAGTATAGATGTTGTTGTATCTTCCAGATATATAGGCTTTTTGAGAAAGATTTTTTTCTGCCAGATTTTTAATTCTATATCTTCCTATGTATGAAAAATCACTTGCTCTTATAGCATTTGCACCAACTACCCAATTTTTATTAATTCTTTCTGCTGTTTTTATTTCTAGATGACCTCTTATTTTGTTACTCTCTTTTCCATCTATATTTGTGTGACTACCTCTAGTGATGCTTCCGTTAATAAACGTAGATCCTTTTGCTCTTAGTTTTCTATAATTTGTTTCTAAAATAGGACCTTCATTACTCGTCATAGTAGGGCTCATAGTAAGATCTGAGTGTTTTGAAAGAGCAAAGTAATAAGGTTGAGTGTAAGATAATCCAAAAGTTGTATTAGAATTAAATTTAGGACTTAGTAATCCTGACCTCTTTTTTATAGTTGGATCAGCATGGCTAATATAAGGAATATAAATAATAGGTATACCATATACATCTAAAAGAACGTTTTCATAAGCTATAATGCCATCTTCAATGTTTCTTTCAGATTTTAAAGCTCTTAATTGCCATATAGGGCTTTCTTTTTTATTGTCTTCACAAGGCTCACATCTAGTAAAAGTAACTTTTTTTAATTTATCACCTGTGTATGAATCTCTAATTATTACACTTGCAGATAGTCTAGATCCATCACTTAATAAAGATGAAAAATTCTTTATCACTCCTTTTTTAAGATCTCCTTGTAGCTCCATTTGGTTAGAAAAATATATATTATCATCTTTATCCGTTAAGCTTACATTGCCTACAGCTAAAATTTTATCATTAGTAATGTCATAAGTTATTTTGTCAGCTCTTAATATGTCAGATCCATTTATTATTTCTACATCTCCTATAGCAGATATTAACGAAATTTTGTCATGATGTTCTATAGAATTGGCACTTAAGAAACTATTTTTGTTCTGAAAATTTTCTGATTGAGATAAATTAGGAAATATAATTATTAAGAAAAGAATTATATTTATATAAATTAAATTTTTCAATATATTATCCATCTTCTAAGTATAAAATTATAGATGTAGAAAGTATTATAGGTGCTAGGTTTGGAATCCAAGCAGAAATAAAAGGGGATGAGTTTGATCCTTGCCCTAAAGCAGCTATAACATCATTAAGAAAGAAAATTATAAAAGCAACTATGGTAGCAACAAATAATCTTTTTCCTATTCCATGTCTTCCTAAAGGTTTTATAGCAAAAATAGTTCCCATTAATGACATTCCCACTAATAAAAATGGTGTAGCAAGCATAGAATACCAATATATCTTATGTTTCCTTGAACTAAAACCTGATTTTTCAATAATTTCTATAAATCTTAACATTGACCAAAACGAAACCGTTTCTGGAGGTGCAAAACTTTCTTTAATTTGTGAGTTTGTAAAATTAGTAGGTATTTGAAGCTCAACAAATTTTGTAGTAACTAAGTTATTATTAGTCTTGATTCCATTTCTAACTTTCCAATATCCTGTTTGTAATTGTGTACTATTACCATCAATTCTTTCATAAAACTCATAATTGTTATTAAAACGGAATATAATGACATTTTTTAATTCTATGTTGTTGGGGTCAATACTGTCCGCATGAATTATAGCAGTATTGTTATTATCTTTTTGATAAAGCCAAAAGCCACCATTTGAAATTTGTAAACTGTTATTATTTTTATTTATATATTTATTTTCTAATTGAATTAATTTTTTTTGAGTTACTGAAGTTATAGGACTAAATATAGTGATGCTAATGAGCCCTATTATGAATGCAAGAATTATATGTGGTAAACAACAATACCATATATTTAAGCCTGATGATCTAGCTATAATTAGTTCTGAGTTATAAGAAAGTCGTAATAATGAAATAATGCTTCCAAAAAATATTGCATAAGGCAACAAATTTTGAATTCTGAAAGGCATTTTTAGTAGGGTCATTTTTAAGCTAAATATAAGTGAATTATTATATATGTGTGAAGTTAATTTTTCATATTCTATTAATTCACTAAGGCAAACAATAAAACTTAAAATAAATAAAGATAAAAAATAATATAGGAGTGCATGTCTTGAAAAATAAAGCATTAATGGGGATAATATATAATTCAATTAGATAAACCTTTATTATTATTTAATAATTTATATTTTAATTTTTTATTATCAATTGATAATAAAAATAATATTGTAATTAGAGTAAAAAATATTGGTAAGTAAAGAATAGGAATAATATTTGAGTAAGAAATAATTAATTGTGGTGCAGCTATAATATATATTTGAATGCAAATGGCACAACTTACTGAAAAAAGAATTTTTTTAATAGATACTTTTCTTTGAAATTTTCCTAAAATTGGGCTTATTGCTCCTAGGATAGCCATTAATATTATTATAAACGGTGTCATAATTCTTTTATGAGCTTCTGCTAAAAATTCCTTTTTATAGAGATTATCAATATTGTTGTTTGGATTCAATAATTCAAATAATTTTCGTTCATTGGCCTCTTTAAATCTAATATTAATTTTTTTAGGGCTCTTATTTATATTTAAAGTGTACTTTTCAAAATATAATATAGAAGTATTGGTTCTTGTGATTTCTTGTCTATTTCCATTAAAAAGTGTAAATTTTGCTCCATTTATAGTTTGTTCAATTTTTCCATTTTCAGATACTACACTAATAACTTTATTTTTGTCTCTTGCATCATGAATAAGTATGTCTTTAAAATTTCCTAAGTTATCTTTTTCCTTTATAAATACTGTTAAGTCTGAAACTGGTTGTGTAAATACTTTTTCTTGAAAGAGAACAGAAATATAATTATCTCTGATATTATATTGTAAGTCTTTAAATTTGTTAAAAGAATATGGTGAAATATAGTTTTCTATAAAAATAGATATACAACCTAAAAATAGTCCAAAAATAATTGTAGGTAAAATAATTTTAAAATTATTGATTCCAGCAGTTCTCATAGCGATTATTTCGGATTCTGTACTTAATCTAAGATAGGTTATTAAAGATGAAAGATAAGCTAGAAATGGAATTATTGTAGCGATTAATTTTGGAATAATTAAAATAGTAAGATAAAAAAATAAATTGATTGGCAAGCCTTTAATTATAATTAATTCAATAAATCTTAAAGATTGAGTTAACCAAGCAACGCCAGTCATGGTAATCATAAATAATAAAAACGGACCTAGTAATTGTTTTGATATATATATTATAAATAAATTCAATTTACCAACTTCCGTTTATTTTATATAACTTAATTAAAATTATATAATAGTTTAATATTATTAGAAATTTATAGATTTTAAAGGAAAAAAAATGATTATTAAAACTTTATTTAATACAAAGCCATCTTCTAAAACAGATTTATTAATAATACTAGTAGATAATACTCTAAGATTAAAAGAATCTAGTTTAAGTTTGGATACTAAATATGAAGGAAAAATATCTAAAACTTTAAAATCTGATTTGTTTGAAAGTAAAAAAGGTAGTTATTTAATTTTTACTATTCATAGTAAAACTAAACCTAAACAGATAATGCTTTATTCTGTTGGAGATAAAAAAGATATTATTATTGAAGAAAGTGATAGATTAGGTGGAAAAATATGTTCAATTCTTAATGATAAATTTTCTAATATTTCAATTATTTGTGAATTATATAAAAATAATTCATATTTCAATGAAGGGCTTGCGGCAAATATAATGCATGGTTTTATTTTAAGGTCTTATAGTTTTAATAAATATAAGGTTAAGACTAGAAATAAAAATAAAAAGCATCTTAAACAAATAGAAATTATTACAAAAAATATTTCTAAATTTAAAAAGGCATATTCTCCTTTAGAAGCATTAAAAGAAGGAATTTATTTAACTAGAAATTTAGTCTCGGAACCAGCTAATGTTCTTACTCCAAAAGTTTTAGCTGAAGAAGCTTCCAAGTTGAAATCTTTAGGTATTAAAGTTGAAGTTTTAAAATTGCAACAAATTAAAAAATTAAAAATGGGAGCTTTGCTGGGAGTTGCGCAAGGGAGTGTGAATGAACCAAGAGTTGTAAGTATGAGTTGGAATGGAACTAAAAATAAAAATTCTAAACCAGAGGTATGTTTTGTAGGAAAAGGCGTGACATTTGATACTGGTGGTATTTCAATAAAACCTTCTGGAGGAATGGAAGATATGAAATGGGACATGGGCGGTTCTGGCGTTGTTATTGGGCTTATGAAAGCTTTAGCAGGTAGAAAAGCTAAAGTAAATATATCTGCTGTAGTTGGTTTGGTTGAAAATATGCCGTCTGGAAAGGCACAAAAACCTGGAGATGTTGTAATCGCATCGTCTGGACATACTATTGAGGTAATAAATACTGATGCTGAAGGACGTTTAGTTTTAGCCGATGCTGTTACATATGCAATTAAAAAGTTTAAACCCAAAAAGATTATAGATTTAGCAACTCTTACTGGCGCAATAATTATAAGTCTTGGACCACAAAGAGCTGGTTTATTTAGCAATAATGATGAATTAGCAGATAATTTATTTAGTTGTGGAGAAAAAACTGGTGAAAAACTGTGGAGAATGCCTGTGGGTGACGAATATAATGATGATATTAAATCTGCTATAGCAGATATGCATAACGTGGGATCAGGAAGAGGAGCCGGTTCAACAGCAGGTGCTAAATTTATACAACAGTTTGTTCAAGATATTCCATGGGCTCATTTAGATATTGCTGGAGTAACATGGGCGAAGGTGCCATCTGATTTGTATCCTAAAGGGGGAACAGCTTTTGGTGTAAGGTTATTAAATAATTATATTCAAAATTTTATTGAATAATAATAAAGATATATGAAAGAGAATTTTTATGGCTATAGAAAGAACATTATCAATAATTAAGCCAGATGCAACTAAGCGCTCTCTAACTGGAAAAATAAACGCAATTATAGAAGAATCAAATCTTAAAATTATAGCTCAAAAAGAAATTCTCCTTTCAAAAGAACAAGCTGAAAATTTTTATGGAGTTCATAAAGAAAGACCTTTTTTCCCAGATTTAATAAATTTTATTACTTCTGGTCCTGTTGTAGTTCAAATTCTTGAAGGTGAAGATGCTATATCAAATTATAGAGATATAATGGGTGCAACAAACCCTAAGGAAGCAAAACTAGGTACTATAAGAGCTCAATTTGGAAAATCTATAGAAGCAAATTCAGTTCATGGTTCAGATAGTGCAGAAAATGCTGCTATAGAAGTAAATTTCTTTTTTAATAAGAATAAAATTTAGGATAATTTATAAATTATCCCAAATTTTATTTTTATTACTTATTATAAGTTTTTGATATTTTTTATTATTTTCTAAATGACCAATTATAAAAGCTTTTTCTCCAGATTTTTGAAAGTTTTCAATAACTTTTTTTGCATTATTTTTGTTAATTATTAAACACATTCCTATTCCACAATTAAAAGTTTTTAACATTTCGTTTGTACTGACTTTTCCCAATTCTTTAAGCCAGTTAAAAATAAAATTTGGTTTTATATTTTCACCATAGATGATAGCAGATAAATTTTTAGGAATAATTCTGGGAAGGTTATCAATTAATCCTCCTCCAGTAATATGTGCGCATGCTTTGATATTGTTTAATGAGTGTTCTTTCAAAATAGGTTTTACATATATTTTAGTTGGAGTAAGTAGATGGTAACCAATAGAAATTTTTGAAAAATTTTTTATTTTATCTCTCAAATTTATTTTTTTCTCTTTTAATATTTTTCTTACTAAAGAAAAACCATTTGAATGTATTCCTGAGCTTTTTAAACCAATAATTATATCTCCACTTTTTAAATTACTTTTAGGTAAAATCTTTTTCTTATCTACGATCCCTACTGCAAAACCTGCTAAGTCAAAGTTATTATTGTATATATCTGGGAGTTCAGCTGTCTCGCCACCTATTAAGGCACAGTTTGATTTTTTTAATCCACATGCTATACCTTCAACAATTGATTTTGCTTTTTTTATATTAAGTTTATCTGTAGCCAAATAGTCCAAGAAAAATAAAGGTTCTGCTCCTTGGACAATGATATCATTAACACACATTGCTACTAAATCTATTCCTATAGTATCAAATTTATTCATTTCTTCAGCTATAATTAATTTAGTTCCTACACCATCGGTTGCAGATACTAATATAGGACTTTTATATTTAAATTTAGATAAATTAAATAACCCACCAAATCCACCTATATTGCCTATAACCCCTTTTCTATAAGTATTATTTACTATAGGTTTAATTGTTTTTACAAATTTGTTTCCCTTTTCAATATTTACACCTGCATCTTTATAGGTAAGTTTATTTGAAGATTTATTTGTTTTTATTTTAGACATGGTTGATTATGATCCTATATTTAAATATTCTAACATGACGATACTTTAAATCACAAGTTTTGTAATGTAATGGTTTGTAAATGTTAAAAAATATACAAAAATCATATAAATATTATAGTTTAATATTACTATTTTTATTATTTAATACATCTATTAAAGCTGAAAATTTTTATACAATTAATAATATCTCTGTAGATATTATGTCAGAGAAAATTAGCACAGCAAGAGATATAGCTACACATAAAGCAATAGTTGTAGGTTTTAAAAGACTGCTTTCTTGGAAGTTAAATCGAAATGATTTTGAGAATATAGAAAATATATTAAATACTGTTGATGAGCAGAAAGGTTTTTTAAAGAATTTTGTTAGTGGGTATAAAATTCATCATGAAAAGTTCTCTAATTTTAGTTATAGAGCTGAGTTTTCCATTTTCTATGATTTAAATAAAATTAAAAATTGGTTGTCTAAAAATAATATTTTTTATATTGAAAAAAATATAACTGACATTTTAATTATACCTATTATGGAATTTAATAAAAAAAAGTATCTATGGGATGGGCCTAATTTATGGGGTGAATTATGGCAAGAAAAATTACAAAATAAATATTCTAAAAATTTTATTTTTCCTAATGGGGATGTTGATGATTTAACTTACATATTTTATGATGATTTATATAAATTAAATACAGATAAAGTATATAATTTTTCTAAAAGGTATAATTTAAATAATATTTTTATTCCATTTATTAAGTTAATTGGTAAAACGAATGGAATTTATGAAGCTGAATATGGGGCTCATTTATTAATAAACAGGAATTTGATTAATTTTATGGATAGTAAAGTATTAATTTCATCGAAAAATGAAAATATAAATTTTTTTATTAAAAAGTGTAAAAATATAGTATTAGAAGAAGTTACAAAATATTTTGAACAGCATTATATAGTTAATAGATTTAATATAAGATTGTATGCTAACTTTTCAGATTATAAAAGTTGGCTAATTATACAAAACAAAATTAGTAATATGGAAGAAATACTAGATTATAGTGTAAAATCTTTAACTATAGAAAATGCTATAATAGATACTCATATATCAATAAATAATGAATCTGAATTATTTAATATATTTAATAATAGTAGGTTAGGACTGCAAAAGAATTTTAACAATGAATATGATATTTATGTTATGTCTGAAAATAATATAATAATTAATAATTCTGAGATTATAGAAAAAAATACTAATAAAAACCAGTCTATACTTGTTATAGAGTAATGTTTAAGTTGGAGTTGCTGATTGTATAAAAAAAGTTACTTATTGATATTTTTAATAATTTTGCTGTCAGTATTTTTGGTGTTGGCTTCTGAAGTATTATTGCCTTTTATTATTGGCATTATTATAGCATATATTTTGAATCCATTAGTTGTAAAAATGGAAAAAGCAGGAATAAATCATTTATTATCTGTTTTAATGGTATTATTGTTAGCTTTTGTTTTTTGTTTTGGTTCTTTTCTATTTTTAATTCCAATATTGATAGATCAATTAGAAATTATTTTGAAAAAATTACCTTATGTATTTGATAAATTGAAGTTTTATTTAATTGAGTATGTTAGTAATATAGGTTTTATTGAAAAAGAAGAGTATTCTAAGTATATTTCAAACTTTATTTCTAACAAAAGTGGAGATTTAATAAAATATTTATTTGAATTTTTAGCTATATCTTTGGACAAATCAATTGCTATAATTAATATAATAGGATTAGTTTTTATTACACCTATTGTAGTATTTTTTACATTAAATGACTGGAATAAAATACTTAATTATCTTAATAAAAACGTATCAAAAAATATAATTTCTCAAATTAATCCAAAAATTATTAAAATTAATAAAGTTTTATCTTCATTTTTTAGAGGACAATTAATAGTCGCTTTTTTATTAGTAATTTATTATTCCATTACTTTAACTTTACTTGAAATTGAGGGTAGTTTTAGTATAGGAATGCTTATTGGTATCTTATCATTCCTTCCTTATATAGGGTTTATAGTAGGTATTTTAATATCTATTTCTTTTGCTTTGATTCAGTTTGGAACAATAAACATAGTAATTTATGTTTTATTAGTTTTTATTTTAGGTCAATTTTTAGAAAGTTATGTCTTATCACCTAGGTATATTTCTAAAAATATAGGGTTGCATCCTTTGTTAAGTATGTTTGTAATTATTGCTTCTGGTGCAGCATTTGGGTTAATAGGGATATTATTAGCTATTCCATTAACAGCTGTTTTATGTTCTATTATTTTCGATTCTAAGAAATAGTGACTTTTGTATGTTTATAAAAGAGCAATTAATATTTGATTTAAGAAGTTTTCCAGCTATGGGAAGAAATGATTATTTTGTAAGTAAAGCTAATGCAGATGCTGTCAATTGGATTGATATGTGGCCTAATTGGCCTTCTTTAGGATTAATAGTTAATGGTAAAAGAGGTTCTGGAAAAAGTCATTTAGCAGAAGTTCTAAAAGGAGTATCTAAAGGAAAAATAGTATTTGCTAAAAATATTAATAAAAATAATATTGCTAAATTATTTAAAATAAAGTGTATAATAATTGAAGATTTAGAACTTTTAAAGTCAGAAAATGCACTTTTTCATTTATATAATATGTGTGTTGAGAATAATAATAAAATAATGATAACTTCAAATACTCCTGTAACTTTAATAAATTTTAAATTGTTAGATTTAAAGTCTAGGTTATTATCATTGCCATCGGTTAATATAAATTTTCCAGATGATATTTTATTGAATAATATAATTATAAAACAGTTTTTTGATAGAGGTGTAAAAATAGATAAAGAGGTTGTTAAATTTTTATTAAAAAGAGTAGATAGGTCTTTTGATTCAATATATGATCTTGTATCGAAAATTGATTTTAAATCTTTAGAAAAATCAAGGAAAATTACTATACCTTTTGTAAAAAAATTTATTAAGGATTAATAATTGGGAGAATATTAATGGATATGGGTTTAAAAGGAAAAACAGCAATTATTTGTGCTTCTAGTAGAGGTTTGGGAAAAGGATGTGCTAAAGCGCTAGCTTCTGAAGGAGTTGATGTAATAATTAATGGTAGAGATGAGAAAGTTTTATCTAACACGGCTCATGAAATAAGAAAATTATATGGTGTGAATGTTAAAGAATATTGTGCAGATATAACTACTCAAGATGCACAAAGTAAATTATTAGAAATATGTTCAGAGCCAGATATTTTAGTAAATAATGCTGGAGGACCTCCTCCAGGAGACTTTAGAGATTGGGATAGAGACGATTGGATGAATGCTTGTATTGCTAATATGTTTACCCCTATAGAATTAATAAAAATATATGTGGATGGCATGGTAAATAGAAAATTTGGAAGAATAATTAATATTACATCTAGTTCTGTGAAAGCACCAATTGATATATTGGGTTTGTCAAATGGTGCGAGAAGTGGTTTAACTGGTTTTGTAGCAGGAGTAGCTAGAAAAACGGTTATAAATAATGTAACGATTAATAATATTTTACCTGGACCATTTGATACAGATCGATTGAGGAGTGGATTTAAATTTGTATCAGAGAAGACAGGAAAAAGTATAGAAGAAATTAGAAATGTTAGAGCTTTGGAAAACCCTTCAGGTCGCTTTGGTACTCCTGAAGAATTTGGTGCTGCTTGTACTTTTCTGTGTAGTATTCATGCAGGTTATATAACTGGTCAAAATTTACTTTTAGATGGTGGAGCATATCCAGGAACATATTAAATATAATTGATGCTTTATAGTTTTAATCTATTATTATTTTACCATTAATATTTTTTATTGAGGATTTTCCTTCAATGAATTTTAATGCTGCTGAACCAAATATTTGATATCTCCAACCTTTAAGTGATTTTACATTTTTTTTGCCTAAAGCTATATTTCTTATATCATCTTTATTAGCTATTAAAAGGCTTGATATATTATTTTTTTCTGCTGAATTTAAAAGAATAATTTTTAATATCTCTAATAAGGATTTAGAAACTTTAATATCGTTATCATTTTTATTATTAATAAAAGTTTTATTTGCTTTGATTTTAGCAATATTAATACTTTTTAATATTATTGTTTTTGTATTATTATCTATGTTGTTTAAGTTAACCCCCCTTAAATATTGAAAGTTTTTAATGGAATTAGGAGGATTTTTTGCAATTTTTAAAATTATTTCGTCTCGAATAATTTTATTTTTAGGAATATTTAATTTTTGAGCTAGTTTCTCCCTTGAAGCACTTATTTCTCTCACTATAGACAAAGTTTTTAAATTATTATGGTTAAATTTAATTTTTTTCCATGCTTCATAAGGTTTAGTAATATATAAATTTTTATTTTTAAAATTTTCTAATTCTTCTTTTATCCATTCAATCCGATTATTTTTTTTAATTGTTTTTACTAAATTTAAATATATTTTAGATAGATGTGTTACATCAGATATAGCATATTTAATTTGGTTATTTGATAAAGGTCTTTTTTCCCAATTTGTAAATCTAATACTTTTATCTATTTTTTTTCCTACAATATTCTTTACCAGATTTTCATAGCTAACAGAATCTCCATAACCGCAGGCCATTGCAGCTGATTGTGTATCAAATATTGGCTTAGGGACTTTTTTAATCAAATTAAAAATAATTTCAAAGTCTTGTCTGGGAGAATGGAATACTTTTATCATACTTTCTTTTATAAAAAGTTTATATATAGGTTTTAAATTAATATTTTTTATTAAAGGATCTATTGCCCAGCCATTTCCTTCGGTATCTCCAATTTGTATTAAACATAATTTAGGATAGTAATATTTTTCTCTAATAAATTCAGTATCCACACAAATAAATTTTTCGTTTTTTAATTTGTTGCAGAGGTTTGCAATTTCATTAGAGGTTGTTATAAGTGACATTTTATGAAAGTAACATTAGATTTGTTAGTTATCAACAAAAGTAAATATTTTGATTTGTATTATTTTCTATTTTCTCTAAAAGATTATTAATATATATATTGAATTAAGATAATTATAAAGGTAAGGATATTATTATGCATCTTTATCGTTCACACAACTGCGGAGAGTTATCATCTAATAATATAGGTGAAGACGTAAAATTGTCTGGTTGGGTTGATAGAAAAAGAGATCATGGAGGTTTATTATTTATAGATTTGCGTGATCATTTTGGTCTTATTCAATTAGTAGTTGATAATGATAGTGAGTTTTTTAATAGTTGTGAGCAAGTAAAACTTGAAAGTGTTATTACAGTAAAAGGAAATGTAATTAAGCGTTCAGATGATCTAATCAATAAGAAACTAAAAACTGGTGAAATAGAAGTAAATATAAAACAATTTAAAGTTGAATCACCGTCTGATATTTTGCCAATGCCTGTCTCAGGAGAACATGATTTAGGTGAAGAACAAAGGTTAAAAAATAGATTTTTAGATTTAAGACGAACGAAGATGCAAAAAAATATGATATTAAGATCAAAAGTTATTGATTCAATTAGAAAAAGAATGGTTGAGAAAGGCTTTTATGAATTTCAAACTCCCATCTTAACAGCATCTTCTCCTGAGGGAGCAAGGGATTTTTTGGTTCCTTCTAGACTTAACCAAGGTAAATTTTATGCTTTACCACAAGCTCCTCAGCAGTTTAAACAATTAATAATGGCTTCAGGTTTTGATAAATATTTTCAAATAGCTCCATGTTTTAGGGATGAAGATGCTAGAGCGGATAGAAGCCCAGGAGAGTTTTATCAATTAGATATGGAGATGTCTTTTGCTACTCAGGATGATGTGTTTAATGTTATAGAGCCAGTACTTTATGGATTATTTAAAGAGTTTTCTAATTGGGATATTACTTCTATTCCATTTCCTAGAATAAAATATAAAGATGCTTTATTAAAATATGGAACGGATAAACCTGATCTAAGAAACCCTTTAGAAATATGTGATGTAACAGAATCATTTTTAAAGGATGGAGTCATTTTTAAGGCCTTTTTAAGTGAAATAGAAAAAGGTTCAGTAGTAAGGGCTATAAATGTTCCGTCCGTTGTTGATAAACCTAGATCGTTTTTTGATAAGTTAAATTCTTGGGCACAAGAGCAGGGGCAACCTGGGTTAGGTTATATTTTATTCTCTAACAGTGAGACTAAAGGCCCTATAGCAAAGTTTTTAAGTTCATCAAGTATAGAGAGTATGAAAAAAATTGCAGGTTCTAATGATGGAGATGCATTATTTTTTATATGTAATAAAGAAGTAGAGGCATCATTATTTGCGGGAAAAGTTAGAATGCGAATAGCAGAAGAATTAGATCTTATTGAGAAGAATGTATATAAATTTTGTTGGACTATTGATTTTCCAATGTATGAATTAGATGAAAAAACCGATAAGATTATCTTTAGTCATAATCCTTTTTCAATGCCTCAAGGAGGCATGGAAAGTCTCGAGACAAAAAACCCATTAGATATTCTTGCATGGCAATATGATATTATATGTAATGGAATAGAATTATCTTCTGGTGCAATTAGAAATCATAAAACAGATATAATGGAAAAAGCTTTTAGTATAGCTGGATATGATAAGGAGGAGTTAAAAGTGCGTTTTGGTGCTCTTTATAATGCTTTTAAGTATGGAGCTCCTCCACATGGAGGAATAGCACCTGGAATTGATAGAATTATAATGCTACTTGCTAATGAACCTAATATTAGAGAGGTTATAATGTTTCCTATGAACCAACAAGCACAAGACTTATTAATGAATGCTCCTTCAGATGTAGATGATGATCAACTAAAGGAATTGGCTTTAAAAATTAATAAATTGAAAAGAGAAGAATAAATTACTCAGAAACTTTTATTAATAATTTGCCAAAATTTTTCCCATTCATTAAACCTATAAAAGCATCTGGTGCATTTTCTAACCCTTCTATAATATCTTCTTTGTATATAATTTTTTCTTCCTTTATCCATTTAGCCATTCTTTTAACAGCTATATGGTATTTTTGGGCAAATTGAAACACTAGAAAACCTTCTGTAGTTGCTTGGTTAGTTAACATGGATCGATGAGTTCTTAATCCTGGTTCAGGTTTCGTTAAATTATATTGAGAAATTACACCGCAAACTGCTACTCTCGCATAGTTAGCGAGTTGATTAATAACTGAGTCAGTAATTTTTCCTCCTACATTATCAAAATAAACATTAATTCCATCAGGGCAATATTCTGCTAATTTTTTATCAATATTTTCAGTTTTATAATCAATAGCTGCATCAAAATTAAGTGTTTCAGTTATAAAAGAACATTTTTTCTTTCCGCCTGCTATGCCTATAACATGACAGCCAGCTATTTTAGCTATTTGGCCAACCAATTGTCCTACAGCCCCTGATGCAGCAGAAACTACTACTGTATCTCCAGGAATTGGCTTACCTATGTGTAATAGACCAAAAAATGCCGTCATGCCAGGCATCCCAAGTACGCCTACTGCTGTTTGAATAGGAGCAAGGTTAGGATCAATTTTCCTAATGGATGAAGGTGTAGCAATAGCGTATTCTTGCCAGCCTAAAGTAAACCCCTCTACTATGTCACCTTCTTTATATTGTTCAGTATTAGAATTTATTATTTTTCCAACAGCTCCGCCTAATATAACATCTCCTTCATTAAGAGAGGCAGCATAGCTTTTTGCTGTACTCATTCTCCCTCTCATATATGGATCTAAAGATAACCATATTATTTTAATTAGCACTTCTCCATGTCTAAGCTCTGGCAAGGAGGATTCTATTATTTTAAAGTTTTCTAAAGTAGGCATACCTATTGGTCTAGTTTTCATTATCACTTGTCTATTAATCTGTGTCATAATTATTCCTTTCATAAGTTAAAAATCTTTTTTTGGTGAACTCGCTATAGCAAATTCATTAATTTTCATTCTACCAGATAAATATGCTTTTCTTCCTGCTTTAACTGCATATTTCATAGATTCTCCCATATATATTGGGTCTTTAGCGAGTGCTATTGCAGAATTTACTAATACAGCTGAACATCCTAATTCCATTGCAATGCACGCATCAGAAGCTGTCCCAATTCCGGCATCAACTATTATGGGTAATTTGCTTTGTTGTATAATCATTTTTATATTAAATGTATTTTGAATACCGATACCTGATCCTATTAGAGAGCCCATTGGCATAATTGCTGAACATCCTTCATTTTCTAATTCTTGAGCAAGGATAGGATCGTCCGAACAATAAACTAAAACTTTAAAATTATCTCTTACTAATAATTTAGTAGCTTTTAAAGTTTCTATCATATTTGGATATAAATTTTTACTATTTCCTATTATTTCAAGTTTTACTAGATTCCAACCTCCTGCTTCTCTTGCTAATTGTAAAGTTCTAACAGCTTCTTCAGCATTATGGCATCCTGCTGTATTTGGAAGGTAAGTATATTTTTTAGGGTCGATAACGTCTGTAATTTTTGGCATATTTGGTTTAGATATATTTACTCTTCTAACTGCGACAGTAATAATCTTTGCACCAGATGCTTTTAAGGCAGCAAGGTTTTCAGTAAAACTTTTAAATTTACCACTTCCTATTATCAATCTGGAATTAAAATATTTGTTAGCTAATTTAAAATTATCTTTTTTTATATTAGATATTTGCCCACCTCCAATAAAATTAACAATTTCTATTTTATCATTGTTTTTTAGTTTATAATTCATATAATCAGTTTTGTTTATTATTTCTCTATTAATTTCAATAGCAATATTTTTTTTATCAATTTTTAGAAATTTTAGTAGATCATTTAAGTTATCTACTTTAACTATTTTATTTTCACCATTAACTATTATTTTTATTGTATTCATTTTTTAATATTATCATTTATTAGTTATTTTAATATAATGTATGTTACTAAATATGTTATGTATGTTTTATAAATAGATACTATAGGACTTTTTTATGAATAAATTAAGTAAAATTTTAGTTATAAATGGACCAAACCTTAACCTTTTGGGTGATAGAGAAGAAAATATTTATGGAACTTATACTTTAAAAGAGATAGAAAAAAAATTAGTTAAAATAGGTAATGATAGTAGTTATAAAGTTGATTGTTTTCAGAGTAATATTGAAGGAGAAATAATAAATTGTATTCAAAAATCTTATAAATTATATTTAGGTATTATCATAAATGCAGGTGGATATTCTCATACTTCTATAGCTATTATGGATGCTCTTAAGATATTTAAAGGCCCTGTAATAGAAGTTCATATGAGTAATATTTATGCAAGAGAAAAATTTAGAAACCACTCGTATGTCTCTTATGTAGTTAATGGTAGTATATGCGGGCTAGGAGAGATGGGTTATGAGCTTGCTTTAAATTCAATTATATATTTAATAACATCAGAATAAATTTTAATTTTGGAGAATTAGATGAGTAGAATTTCATTAGATAAAGAATTAATTAAAAACTTATCAGATCTGCTAGAAAAAAATAATTTAAGTGAAATTACAGTTACACAAGGAAGACATTCTGTAAAGGTAGCAAGGCAATTTGGTTCAGAAGGAATAATAGATTATGAGATAATATCAAAAGGTGATAAAAAAACGATCAAAAACAATAATAAAGATGTTGAAAATATAGAGGATGCAGGGGCAGTTAAGTCGCCTATGGTAGGCACAGTTTATTTAGCATCGGCTCCAGATGCTAAACCATTTATTTCAGTTGGTAAATCTGTAAAAGAAGGAGATCAATTATTTATTATAGAAGCTATGAAGACTATGAATCCGGTGAAGTCGCCTTATAATGGAATTATTAAAAAAATTATTGTAAAAAATGAAGCACCAGTAGAATATGATGAAGTCTTAGCTTCTATTGAAATATCTTAAAGTAATTTAAAGTGATTAAAAAAGTTTTAATAGCTAACAGAGGTGAAATAGCTTTAAGAATTCTTAGAGCATGTCGGGAAATGAAAATACAAACTGTTGCTATTCATTCAACTGCTGATGAAAATGCTATGCATGTTAGGTTGGCAGATGAAAGTGTTTGTATTGGCCCGGCGCCTGCTAGAAAGAGTTATCTAAATATATCTGCTATTATAGCGGCAGCAGAAGTAACTGGTGCCGATGCAATTCATCCTGGTTATGGTTTTTTGTCAGAAAATGCCAGGTTTGCAGAAATAATAGATGAACATGGTATTACTTTTATAGGTCCTAAACCTGAACATATTTTAGTAATGGGAGATAAAGTTTCAGCTAGAGTTGCTATGGAAAAACTTGGTATTCCTGTAGTTCCTGGTTCAGAGGGAGCTGTAAATAGTTTAAAAAAATTAAAAGTAGTAGCAAAATCTATAGGTTTTCCAGTTTTAATAAAAGCTGCTTCTGGTGGGGGTGGTAAAGGAATGAAAGTAGCTAAGAATATGAATGAAATACAGGAGGCTTGGAATTTGGCTAGGGCAGAAGCTAAGTCAGGTTTTGGCGATGATACTGTATATCTTGAAAAATATTTAGCTAATCCTAGACATATAGAATTTCAATTATTTGCGGATAATTATGGAAATGTAGTTCATTTTGGAGAGAGAGATTGCTCTTTGCAAAGACGTCATCAAAAAGTTTTAGAGGAAGCGCCTTCTCCAGCAATAACCAATACAGCAAGAGTGAAGATAAGCAGGATAATAGTTAAAGCTGTAAAAAAATTAGGATATTTGGGTGCGGGTACTTTTGAAATGCTATATGAAAAAGGTAAATTTTATTTTATTGAAATGAATACACGTATACAAGTAGAGCATCCTATAACTGAAATGATATCTGGTATTGATCTAGTAAAAGAACAAATTAATGTTGCATCTGGTAAAAAGTTATCAATAAAGCAAAAAGATATAAAGTTTAATGGTCATTCAATAGAGTGTAGGATAAATTCAGAAGACTCAGAAACCTTTATTCCTAATGCGGGTTCATTAAAGCATTATCATGCTCCTGGAGGTTTGGGTGTTAGGGTTGATTCTGCTTTATATTCTGGTTATAAAATACCGCCACACTATGATAGTTTAATTTCAAAACTAATAGTTCATGCCAATACTAGAGAAGAAGCAATTTTAAAATTAGATAGGGCTATATCAGAATATGTAATAGAAGGTATAAAAACTACTCTTCCGTTACATAAGAAAATTATTGAAACTGCTGAATTTTTAAATGGTAATTATGATATTAGGTGGTTAGAAAATTTTTTAAATATAGATAATGAATAATACAAATAATTTATATAAAACAATTAGTGTAGACAAAATTATAAATGGTTATAAGGTTGGAATTTTTCCAATGGCAGAAGATAAGAATAGTAAAGATATATTTTGGGTTAGCCCCCAAAAAAGAGGTGTTATTAATCTTGAAAAATTATCTATTGGAAGAAATTTAAAAAAATTAATTAATAAAAACACATATATATTAAAGGTAGATACAGATTTTATTGGTGTAATAGAGGGTTGTGCAAGTATAGGGTCTAAAAGAGAAAACACTTGGATAAATTCTAGTATTATGGATGCATATATTAATTTGCATTATCAAGGTTATGCTCATAGTGTTGAATGTTATTCTAATAATTTGTTAGTAGGAGGATTGTATGGTGTATCATTGGGGGGAATATTTTTTGGTGAAAGTATGTTTAGTATTGCCCCTGAAGCTAGTAAAATCTCTTTACTCCATCTAATGGAAAGATTGAAAATAGGAAATTTTTCTATTTTAGATACTCAGTTTATTACCGATCATTTAAAAAAATTTGGTGCAATTGAAGTTAATCAGAAAGAATTTTTAAAAATGTTAAAAGATGCTTTAAAAATTAAAGCTAATTTTTTTAAAATGTCACCAGTAGGAGCTTTAGATGAATCTTTTTATCCTAAAATCAAGAATTTTAAATAACTTTATTCACAATTGATTAGTTTTATTGAATATATAGGATGTAAAAATTGAGATATGCTTGTATTTTTAGATAAGATCCATGCTTTAAATAAAATTCTTTTCTTTATTTTTTCATTTATAATAATAAATGCTGCGAATTCTCTATTTTTTATGCATTTATTTACTGTTATTTCTAAATTTTTATGTTTGAAGTTTTCTTTTAATTTACCAGTATATATATAATTTTTTCCTGTTATTTTATTAATTAACTTGATTGTTATATGAGAAAAATCCGATGATGAACTTGTATTACAAAAACAAAAACAAATAATTATATTTATAAGTATATATTTTATACGCAATGTTTAACTATCATAATTTTCAAATGATTTTTTTAAAATATCAACAACTTGCTTAGGATCTGCCCCCATAAGAATAGCATCTTCAATTGCATCATCAGCCATCCTTTTAATTTCTATTACATTTTCATTTAATAATTTAATTTTTTCAGTACAAGAAATAGTACCTTCTTTAGGACTTTTCCAAGATTTTGGTAGAAATGAATTGTTTTTATTACTCAATATTTTATCCTTTTTTATTTTGGTTTCCAAGGCTTGTATGTTAAATGGCTTGAATGATTATTATTAGCATATTTATCATTCATATTGATATTTTTAGTGGTATTAGGTTTATGAGAAATTAACCAACTATGCTTTTTAGTAGTATTTGAGGGGAGGTTATTTACAGTTTTTGTTAACCAGGCTTGCCATTCTGGAGGAACTGAAGATGCATCGTTTTTACCAAAATAAATTACCCATCTTTTTTTTTTATTTTTTGAGTTATAATATTTATTTTTAAATTCGTCTTGTCCTACTTTCTCTCCAAAAAAAATAGTGGTAATTAGTGTTCCCAAGTTACTAAACATTTTTTTCTTTCTAATATTTAAATTTACTTAAATTTTATTAAAAATAATATAGTTTGTTAAATTTTTAATTAACTTTTTTTGATAAAGCTTTATTAATTATTGTTTTAAATTTATCTAATTCAAGAGCTCCTGCATATAATTTTCCATTTATTATAAATGTAGGAGTACCTCTAATATTTAATTTTCTAGCGAGAGATTCATTTTCTTGAATTATTAAATCTATTTTTGGGTTTTGCATATCTACTTTTAATTTATTTACATCAATTTCTATATTTTTAGCTATTTTTAATATTATTTCTTCAGTCAGTCCTCCGCGCATGGAAAGTAATTTAGCATGCAATTCAAAATATTTATTTTGATAGTGGGCAGCGAGTACAGCTTTGGCTGCTAGTCTGCTTGTGGGTGATAAAATAGGGTAATCTCTGAATGAAATTTTTAAATCTAAATTAGATTCTAAAAGAGCTATAATAGCATCTAAAGATTTTTTGCAGTAACCACAATTATAGTCAACAAATTCAATTATTATGACTTTTGCATCTTTATTTCCAAAGCTAGGTATATAATCTTGATTCGCAAAATTTTGAAATTCTTTTTTCAAATAATTGTCATTTTCTACAGAAGATTTTTCCATTTCTTTTCTTAAGTTATCTACAGATTTAAGAATAATTTCTGGGTTTTTCATTATGTATTCATGAATTATTTTTTCTATTTCTTCTTTAGATAAGTAATCTTCAGCAGAAGTTTGCATAAAAAATATATTATATATTATTAACGAATATAAAATTATATATATATACCTTTTAATAATCATTTTCTTTTCCTGTTAATTCTTTTGTTGTAATAATTTTATACGTTCATTTGAAAAATAAATTATATCTTGAGCTCTTATATCATTAGGACTGTTTTTTTCAAATAGTAATCTAGACTTTTTTGCGAAGTTTATAGCAAGATTATAGTCATTTAGTAAAAAGTATGCTTCGGCTGAATATAATTGTGCTAATTCTATATTATTTAATCTTGCTTCTGTTATTGATAATAATTGCCACGCTGCAATATTTTTAGGATGATTTTGTAATATTGTTTTTAAATTTTTTTTCGCATTAATTATTTCTATTTCTTCTCCATATTCTACTTGTGATTTTGATAAAGCTAATAAAATAATTGGATTATTAGGTAACAGTTGATTAGATTTTTTATACATTTTAATTGATTCATAAATTTTTCCATTTTCAAATAACATTTGCCCTAATAGTTCTGGAAAAAATGGGTCATTATTATTTTCTTTTATTAGAGTTGATATTTCTTTAGTGCCTTTTTTAAAATTTGAGAGTCTAAGGTAAGCGATAGCTCTAGCGTATCTAGCTTCAATTGAAAGGTTATTTTTTGGATATAATAATAAGGTTTTTCCAGGCGCTGTAGTAAAGGCTACAATTTTCGCGACTATTCTCTTATATTCTATTTTTTCAGATTTTGGAATAACAATAGATTTTTCATTATTAATATTAGCTTCATTAAATATATGGTTAATTCTTTCTCTGAATATAGGGTGAGTTCTCAAATAAGGATCTTGTCTATTTTCGTGGAGTAATTCTTGTTTTCCTATTTCATTTAATAAGTTAGCTAAAGGAGTTAAGGGCCTATTTACTTCTCTTAAATACCTTATAGCTGCAGAATCAGCAAATTTTTCATTATCTCTAGAAAATTTAAAAAAATTTCTTTCTGCTAAAGAAGGTCCTATTGTAGCTAGTTTAGAAATTCCTTTAATATCAGTATCATTTGCATGTGATATTGCCATTAGTCCTGCAGTTATTATAGTAGCAATTATTGCTGTATTTTGAGCTCTATTAATAGCTTTATTGGTTTTTATAAGGTGTCCTCCAGATATATGTCCAATTTCATGTGCCATCACTCCTATAAGAGCATTATGATCATTTGCTTTGGTAATAAGTCCTGTATTTATGAATATATTTTGTCCACCAGCTACGAAAGCATTTATAGAATCATCATTAACTATAAAGATTTTAATAGATTCTGGATTTAATTTTGCTTTTATAAGTATGGGCTTTATCCATTTTAATAAGGTTGTTTCAATTTCAGCATCTTGAATTAAATTCAAATTTTGTGCATAACTTGGGGCAATTATGGTGAAGGTAAATAAAATTAAGTAAATTAATATTTTTTTACTGAAGATAATGTTTATTTTTAATATTTGGATTATTTTATTAAACATATTAATCCTTATAGTTTATTATTTATTAATATAAATAAACAGTAGAATTAAATATAGTATAAGTTTTTTTTTTTAATTAGAAAGATTATTATATGACTAATTTTCTATCAAAACGCTCTGTAATAAAGCCATTTTTGGCAATAGATATGCTTACCAAGGCTAATCAAAAAAAATCAAAAGATAAAAGCATAATTAATATGGATGTTGGAGAACCGGGTATTAAAACTCCAAATTATTTAATAAAATATATTCAAGGTTTAATAGAAAATGAAAATATAGGATATACAGAGTCAATAGGCATACCACTATTAAGAGAAAAAATTGCTCAACATTATAAGAGATGGTATGGGACTAAAATAGATTCATCAAATGTAGCTTTAACAGCTGGAGCTTCTGGAGCTTTTATTTTATCTTTAATAGCAATGTTTGATGTGGGAGATAATGTAGCCATAATGACACCGTACTATCCTGCATATGTAAATACATTAAAATCTTTAGGTTTAAATACAATATATATTAAAGGAGAGGTGGAGCATAGCTTTCAACCCACTTTAAAGGAATTAAAAAGAATTCAAAATAAGATTAATGGAATTATTATTGCCTCGCCAGCAAATCCTACTGGTAGTATAATAGAAAAAAGTGAAATGATATTGATAGCAAAATGGTGTATAGAAAATAATATAAGAATTATTTCAGATGAAATTTATCATGGAATTGAATATGAAAAAAAATCAGACACTATGTTTTCTCATAATAAAAATAGTATTGTAATAAATTCATTTTCTAAATATTTTAATATGACGGGATGGAGATTAGGATGGATAGTAGCTTCAAAAGAATATATAGATGTTATAGAAAAACTTTCTATGTCTTTATTTTTATGTCCTCCAAATTTATCTCAATTAATTGCATTAAAAGTCTTAGATGATAATTCTATTTTAGAAAAAAATGTTTTAATTTATAAAAAAAATAGAGATTTACTTGTAAAAGAGTTTGCCAATGTAGGATTAACAAACTTTTCACCTGCGGATGGAGCATTTTATCTATATTTGGATGTTAGTAAAATTACTAATGATTCTAAAAGTTTAGCATTAGAATTGTTGGATAAGGTGGGAGTCTCTTGCACACCTGGTTATGATTTTGATTATGATAATGGAAAAAAATATATAAGACTTTCTTATGGAGGAGATTTTAATAATATAAAGGAAGCTGCTAAGAGAATAACTAATTGGGTAAGACAGAATACTTAAATATTTAGATATTTTCTTTATTCCACCACCCTTTTTTAATAGGGCCTCTTTTTTTATGTTTTACGGTTTTTTTATTTTTTACTTTTGTATCTTTTAATTTTTCCATTTTATTATTTTCTTTATTTATATTTTTCTTATTAGTTTTTATTTTTTCAGACAGAGTTTCATTATTAGTTTTAATTTTAGGTTTGGGTGTTTTATTTTTAATATCTTTTTCTTCGTTAACTTTATTACTTGTAAAAGTTTTTTTTATTGGTTTTCTTTTGATATTTTTATTAATTACTTTTTTATTAATAATATTCTTATTTTTTTTATTATTATTATTTATATTTTTTAGTTTTTGAGGCTTGAGATTTTCACTTTCCGCCTTAGATTTTGTATTATTACTGTTATCACTTAATTTTTCTGTAGTTTCGAGTGATGAGTTTGGAACAATATTAATATTTATTTTTCTTTTCTCTTCTATGTTTATAATTTCTTTTCTTTTATTATTAAGAATATGAACTGCAGTATTTTTAGGAAGTTCTACTTCTAGCTTTTTTGTTTTATGATTAGAAGCTATTTCTTCAATATAATGTAGTGCTTTTAAAGTGAGAGACTCTATGGACCTAACTCTTCCAATGCCATTACAATATTCACATTTACTAAAATCTGCTTCATATATGCTAGGTCTTAATCTTTGTCTAGACATTTCTAGTAGGCCAAATGAAGAAATATTACCCACTTGTATTTTGGCTCTATCCCCAAATAAACTTTGTTTTAAAATATTTTCTATTAATCTATTATTCTTGGGTGCAAGCATATCTATAAAATCGATTACTATAAGACCTGATAAGTCTCTTAGTCTTAACTGAATAGCCAACTCTTCTGCTGCTTCTTTATTTGTTTGTACAGCTGTTCCTTCAATATTTCTTTCTCTAGTTGCTCTTCCGGAATTTACATCTACGGCCACTAATGCTTCTGTTTGGTTTATTACTAAATATCCTCCGCTTGGTAAGTAAGATACAGGACTATGTATTTTTTCTAATTTTTTATCTATATCAAATTTTTGTAATAGTGGTGTTTTCTCATTATGTAATTTTATTTTTTTTACCTGATTTGGTATCAAAGTTTTCATATAATTGCGTGCAGCTTTGTAAGAAGCTTCTCCTTCAATTAAAATTTCTTCTATATCCGTGTTATATAAGTCTCTAATACTTCTTTTTATAACATTGTTTTCTTCATGAACTAATATAGGAGCAACAGATTTTAATGTGATTGATTTAATTTTATCCCAAGTTTTATTTAAAAAATTATAATCTCGCTTGATTTCTACTTTTGACCTTTTTGAGCCAGCAGTTCTTATTATTATAGCCATATTATTAGCAATATTTAAGCCTTCAATAATTGTTCTTAATTTTTTTCTATCATTTATATTTGTAATTCTTCTACTTATACCTCCTTTTCTTAATGTGTTAGGCATTAATACACAATACCTTCCAGCAAGTGATATATAAGTTGTTAAAGCAGCTCCTTTATTTCCTCTTTCTTCTTTAACAACCTGTATAAGTACAATTTGCCCTTTTTTTATTACTTCTTGAATTTTATATTTATGTAGGATTCTATGTTTTGAATTAGAAGTATTTTTGTCAAAAGTATTATTTTCTTCATATATATCTGTATTTTCTATATCGCTATCTTCACTTTCCTTCTCTTTTTTAAGAAGAATTTCTTTATCTGCGATAGGAATTTGAAAATAATCAGGATGAATTTCGCTAAATGCTAGAAACCCGTGTTTTTCATTACCATAATCAACAAAAGCAGCTTGCAGGGAAGGCTCTACTCTAGCTATTTTAGCTAAATATAAGTTTCCTCTAATTTGTTTCTTATTTGCTGTTTCATGATCAAAATCATTGATTTCATTATCATTTGTTATTACCACTCGTGTTTCTTCGAGATATTCGGCGTCTATCAACATACGCTTTGTCATTGAATTTGTTACTCCAAGCTACTTTATACATAATACTTATTTTCTGTAAATTATTGTGCATATTTATAGCCATTTTTATTACCCTGTTTCTATAGCTTTGGGTTTTTGTTTTTATAAAAAGTAGCATTATAGAAATAATCATTTTGATATATTGATTTAGATGTATATACGTACTTATCTTTTATATTTAAGATCATCGTGCTACCCTGTGAAATAGTTTTTATATATTAAATTTTTTTTTATAAATTCTTCTTTTTTATTTTATAAATTATTTATACTTTATATATCTATAATAATGTAAACCATTTGTAAATTATCTTCTTTAATATTAAAACATATAGATGTAATTTGTTTTTAATAAATTATATCAAAATTTTAAGAAGTATTATTTATATGTGTTATAAAAGCTTTATAATTTTTTCGTTATTTTTCATATATAAGTTGGCTTATGCTAATACAGTGGATATCCAAATAAGTGAGGTGAACACTAATTTAAGATTTATTTTGTCTTCTGAAAATAAATTGGATTCATCAATATTCTTATTAAAAGATCCTTCAAGATTAGTTATAGATTTTAAAGATATTGATAGGTTTGTTAAACAAAAAATTAAGTCTAATTATATAAAAGATATTAGAGCATCAAAAACCAAAGATAGTAGTAGATTAGTATTTGATATAGATTTTAACCCTAAAAATATAGCTGTAACTAGAGTATTTAGCTTTAATAAATATAAAAATAATATTGTGATAGATCTTAATACGAACAATATATCAAACATAAATAATTATATTATAATTGTTGATCCTGGGCATGGTGGGAAAGACCCAGGAGCAATTAAAGGCAACACAAAAGAAAAAAAATTAACATTATTGGCGGCAAAAATTTTACAAAAAGAATTAAAAAAGAAGGGGTTTGATGTATTTTTAACTAGAGAGAAAGATCAATATATTAGTTTAAGAAATAGAGTTAAATTTGCTAGAAAATATGCTGGAGATTTGTTTATTTCTATTCATGCTGATTCAACAAGGAATAAAAGGACAAGGGGAATAAGTATTTATTCTTTATCAGATAAAGCATCTGATAAATTAGCAAAAGAATTAGCAGCTAAACAAAATAAATCAGATCTAATAGGTGGTCTAGACCTAGACGATATAGATGAAGAGGTATCAAACATATTAATTGATTTAAGTCGAAGAGAAACAAAAAATAGTTCTATTGAATTTGCTGAATTATTTGTTTTAGTGTTGAATGAAAATCGTTTAAAATTATTGAGGAGCCCTCATCGTCAAGCAGGATTTGCAGTTTTAAAGGCTCCTGATATACCATCTGTATTGATTGAAATGGGATTTATATCTAATAATTCTGATTTAAAAAAATTATTAGATAAAAATTATTTAAAAAATTTAATGAGTCAAGTTAGTTTAGTAGTTTTCAAATATTTTAATAACTGAAATGTACAAATTTTTATTTAAAAGAGTTACTTATTTTTTTGCTAACTAGAGTTATTAACTTATTGGTATCACTTATTCTTGCACCCATAGTTAAAAATCCGTGTATTTGTCCTTCAAATACTTTAATTTCTACATCATTGCCGGCTTTTTTTAATGCTTCTCCATATGCTATTCCTTCATCTCTAAGAGGATCACATTCAGCTACTACTATTAAAGACGGACAAAGATTTTTCAGATCTTTAAAAAGTATAGGAGCTGCGCGCCAATCATTTAATTTATCTTTGTCTATGTATTTTTCTTCAAACCAATTCATTAATAGTTTAGATAAGATATATCCATCATATTTTTCTCTTGAAGGATAATTAGAACCAAAATGAGTGGAAGGATATATTAACGCTTGAAAAGAGATTGGCGTGGTAGAGTTTATTTTTTGATTTATACAACATACTGCAGCAATATTACCGCCAGCACTGTCTCCACAAACTGCAATCTTATTGTTGTCTATTGGTAAATTTATTGCATTATTTGCTATCCAATTAATAGAATATATGGAGTCATTTATAGCGGTAGGAAATCTATATTCAGGTCCCATACGATAATCAACAGAAATTACATCAAAGTTTCCTTCATTTGCTAATTGTCTACAAACTACGTCATGAGTATCTAGATCTCCAATGACCCATCCTCCACCATGAAAAAAGATTGTTACTGGAAGTAATGTTTCATTATTATTATTTATTCCTCTATAATAGCGTGCATTAATATTCTTTCCTTTAACAGGAATTTGAATATTCAAAATTTTACTTACATCAGGCGTAGGTGGAGATAAGGCACTTCGCATTGCAAGATAAGCATTTCTGGCTTCAATATGATCCATTTTGTACATAGGAATTCTTTCTCCAGATTTTTCAGCTTCTCTTATATCATTTATAATAGATAAAGCCTCAGGATGTAGTTCTTTATCAAACATTAAATATTCCTCTTAATTAAAAGCTAATACATTTTAATTTATATTTATTTTTCTTAAATTATAAGAATTATTTTTATATTTTATGGGAAAATAAGCAGAAAGTTCAATAGCATTTCCATTTATACCTATTATGAGCCAACATAAATTTCTATCAAAGATAGATTCTATGTCTTTTTGTGATGGTTCAGATCTTAACTCACTATTAGGATGACTATGATAATGTCCTATAATATAAAATTTATTTTTTCTATATAATTTTTGAATATTAATTATTTCTTGATTATCTATTTCAAAAAATAGATAGGGGTTCCTTGCAATATTTTTTGTATTTACAGATTCTTTACAAATTAAAACATTATTATTTTTTTGTCCTATTAATAATCCACAACATTCTTTAGGATATTCTTTTTTTACATAATTATAAATATTATTTCTAATTATATTAGGTAAAACTATATTCAATATATTTTCCTATTTCTTAATTTTAATTTGTTTTACTACTTCACCTGATTTAAGGGTTATAATTTGTATTATATATTTTTTTTCATCTTCAAATTTTAAAATTATGTTTTGATTATTAGATGTGACTCTTTTTAATTTCATATTATCCGGAGAATTAATTTCTATAGAAGAATCGTTTAAATTAGAACTTTGCAATATACCTATATCGCTTCCTCTTTTAATTATAGTAAATACCAAGAATGATGTTCCAAGTATTATTAGTATACCCATAAATATTACTAAAAATTTTAGACCTCTCATTATTTATCACCTAATATAGTTATTATTAATATATAAGTAAGCTTTTTTAATGAATAATTCTAGTAAAGTAATTGAATTTTTATATAGTAGTAGCGATAAGAATGTTCGAGTAGACAGTTATATTGCTTCAAAAATTGATTCCATTAGTCGTTCTTACATCAAAAAGATTATCCTTGAAGGAGCACTTTTTATCAATTCATATAAAATTAATAATCCTTCATATTCATTAACAAAAGGGGAAAAAATTAAAATTATTTTTCCAACAGTCAAAAAAGATAAGCCTGAACCTCAAAATTTACCATTAAATATATTATTTGAAGATAAGCATTTATTAGTTATTAATAAAAGTGCTGGTATGGTTGTTCATCCTGGTCCAGGAAATTATAATAATACTTTGGTAAATGCACTATTATATCATTGTAAGGATTCTTTGTCAGGAATTGGGGGGGTATTAAGACCTGGTATAGTTCATAGACTTGATAAAGATACTTCTGGTTTAATCTTGGTGGCTAAAAATGATTTTTCTCATAGAGCTTTGGCAAAAGATATATCATTAAAGAAAGTAAAAAGAATATATAATGCATTTGTGTGGGGAAAGCCTATACATAATTCTGGTAGAATAAATTTAAATATAGGTAGAGATACGGTAGATAGAAAAAAAATGAAGGTGGTAAATAATGGAGGCAGGTCTGCAATAACTGATTATAAATTAATTGAAAGTTATAAAGTTGCCTCTTTGTTAGAGTGTACTCTACAAACAGGAAGAACTCACCAAATTAGAGTACATTTGTCTTATAAAGGTACTCCTATAATAGGAGATAAATCTTATGCTAAAGGAAGAACTGTTTCTAATAAATTATCTCTATACATAAAGAATTTTGGTAGACAAGCATTGCATTCAGTAAAAATTAGTTTTATACATCCAATAAGTAAAAAAACGTTGGTATTTGATACTCACTTACCGGAAGATATTAGATTATTGAAAAAAGATTTAGAAAGTATTATATAATAATTAATTTAAATATTAGAAAGATTATTTATTATTAATAATTGTTTATAAGGTGATATATGTCTAGAACTACTTTACCTTCTATTTCTGCTGATGGGAGTTTAAAGAGGTATTTATCTGAAATTTCACAATTTCCAATTTTGAGGAAAGAGGAAGAATATACTTTAGCCAAGAATTGGATAGAACATGAGGATATTGATTCTGCACATACGTTAGTAACTAGCCATTTGCGTTTGGTTGCTAAAATAGCTTTGGGGTATAGGGGATATGGTTTGCCGATATCAGATCTTATAAGTGAAGGAAATATTGGTTTAATGAAAGCTGTAAAAAGATTTGATCCAGATAAAGGCTTTAGACTTGCTACCTATGCAATATTGTGGATTAAATCTTCTATTCAAGAACATATATTACATTCATGGTCTTTAGTGAAAATTGGTACTACTGCAGCACAAAAAAAATTATTTTTTAATTTGAGAAAAATTAAGAATGAATTAAAGGTTTTTGAGGATAATCAGTTGTCTCCTGAAAATATAAAAAAAATATCAAAAAGATTAGTTGTTGATGAAGATGATGTTATTTCTATGAATGAAAGAATAGGGGGAGATTTTTCACTTAATGCTCCTAGAATAACGAATGAAGATTCTGGTGATTGGCAGGATGTGTTAGTAGATGAAAAGGCTATAAATCAAGAAACTGTAGTTTCTGAAAAAGAAGAATTAGATAAAAGAAAATCTATGCTTGGAGTGGCTCTTTCTCAGTTATCTGATAGAGAAAGAAAAATTTTTACATATAGACGATTAACTGATAGTCCGAAGACTCTCGAGAAATTAAGTAAAGAGTTTAAAGTTAGTAGAGAGAGGGTTAGGCAAATAGAAGTTAAGGCGTTTAGTAAGGTCCAACAATTAATAAAAGAACTTGCAAAAACAGATGGGAAACTGTCTATAGCAAATCATACTAAATAATCTTATTTAAAAGGGTTTGTAATTAGTATTGTGTCTTCTCTATCAGGAGATGTTGATATAATTGTTATGGGGCAGTCAATAAGTTTTTCAATAGTTTTGATGTATATTTTTGCATTCGTAGGAAGTTTATTAAATTTTTTACATTTTTGAGTTGAGGATTGCCAACCTTTAACTGTTTTATAGATGGGTTTAATTTTGTTTAATTGATTATATGTATCTGGAACTGTTTTAAATATTTTTTTTCCTATTTTATATCCTATACAAATCTTTATTTCTTTAAATTTATCTAAAACGTCTAATTTTGTTAGCGCAATACCATTTATCCCTGATAAGTTAACGGCGTATTTTACCATTACTGCATCAAACCAGCCACAACGTCTTTTTCTTCCGGTTACTACACCAAATTCATTACCAATTTTTCCTAATAATTCGCCTATTTTATTGTTTTGTTCTGTCGGGAAGGGTCCATTTCCCACTCTTGTTGTATATGCTTTTGTAATCCCTAATACATAATTAATGAAAGATGGGCCTATACCTGTTCCATTGGCGGATTGGGCTGCAATAGTATTAGAAGAAGTTACATATGGATAGGTGCCATGGTCAATATCAAGCATGGTGCCTTGGGCACCTTCAAATAATATATTTTTATTTATTTTATTAGCACTTATAATTAAATCCATTGTGTTAGTAACATAAGGCTTTAGAATTCTTGCTACTTTATTTAATATTTTGTTTATATCAGAAGTTTTAATTGGTTTTTTGCCAAGACCTTTTAATATTGAGTTATGATGAGAAATAGCAGACTTTAATTGTTGTTTTCTACTTTCTTTATTATATAAATCACAAACTCTGATAGCTCTTCTTCCTATTTTATCTTCATAAGCAGGGCCAATTCCTCTTCCTGTGGTTCCTATTTTATTGTTTTTTACTGTATTTTCTCTTAGCGCATCTAATTCTTGATGATATGATAAAATTAAATTAGCTTTACTAGAAATTTTTAGTAATTTAGGTGTTATTTTTAATCCTTGTTTTTCTACTTTTTTTATTTCTTTTATAAGAGCTAAAGGGTTAATGACTACACCATTTCCAATTATTGATATTTTTTTTCTTATAATACCAGAAGGAAGAAGACTAAGTTTAAATATTTTTTTATTTAGAACTATTGTATGACCTGCGTTATTACCGCCTTGGAACCTGACCACCATATTTGCTTTAATAGATAGCCAATCAACTATTTTACCCTTTCCTTCATCTCCCCATTGACAACCAATTATGGTTACATTTGACATATAGAATCCTTTTATAAAATTAAATTTTTTTGATAGTTTTACCTATTAAAATATGAGAGCAATTTGCCTTTTTTGCTTCTTCTGTATAATTTTTTAATTTTTTATAACTTAATATTGTAATCCATCCTTTTTTTCTTAGATTAGGTGGTATACTTTTATCATGATTGATAGGAATAAATATAGTTCTATTTTTGTGTTTAATAATTGTTGATTTAAGTAAACCATCAAAAAGTATTGATAAGCCCATACCATTTATACATTTCTTATTTTTTAAAATGGTATATTGTCCGCCAAAGCATAATTCTCGTTTAATGTTTTCAGAAAAAATTGCAAAACCTATGCCTGAGTAATAATTAAAGCCCCTATTTTCAATGGGGTCGATAGTAATTGTTACATCTTTGTGTAAGTTTTTTATTCCATTACATATTATTTTTACTTCTTTAATAAGATTTTTTGCTTTAATAGGTAAATTAATTTTCTCTAATATTTTTATTGCGCGTTTATGCTCCCCAGAAGCATCTGCTATCTTAGCAAGAATTATTCCGCATATAGGAATAGTTTTAATTTTACTAATATTTTTCATTCTTAAATAGGAGTATGCATTTTTAGTTTTTTGAGCATCTAGTTTACATTTTTCAATTATTAAACTGGATAGATTAGGTATAGTAATATCTATAATTAAATTATTAATTTTTATTTTTTTTAGAGATTCTAAACCAACTGAAATAACTTCTATAGCAGCTTGATTATTATGATTATCAAATAATTCTATTCCAGCTTGTCTAATCTGTCTATCTGGATGCAGTTGATTGGCTTTAGGTCTAAGAATATAGCCGGTGTATGATAATCTTAAGGGATAATTATTTTTTTCTGTATTTTTATTTGATGCTATTCTCGCTATTTGTGGAGTAATGTCATTTCTAATAAACATTGGTTTATTTGATATAGGATCAACTATACGGAAAATATTTTCATTTTTCGTGGTGTCCAAAAATAATTTATAATTTTCTTCATATTCAATAAGAGGTGGGTTTACTCTTTTATATCCATTAAGCAAAAAGTTTTTCATTAAACTATTTAATAAAAATGATTCTTGAAATGCTTTTTCTTCTAGTAAATCAGATACTCCTTCTGGAAGAAGTGGAGGATAGTTTATATTTTTTTTCATAATAGTATTTCTAATTTAAAATTAATATTTTGCTTATATTAAATTATATTATCTGGAAACGTAAGTAGTTTTACATTTTTTACTTGTGGAATTGATTTAATTGTTTTTGCTACTGCAGTTGTTACTACTTGGTCAACCTCAATTAGAGCTAGAGCATCTTCACCAACTTTTTTCCTTCCTAAATGAAAAGTAGCTATATTTATATTATTTTTTGCTAAAACTGAACCTAAAGAACCTATAAATCCAGGTTTATCTTTGTTAGTAATAAATAGCATATTTTTTCCTAATTCTGCTTCTATTCTAGTGTTCATTAATCCCACAATTCTAGGTTTGCTTCCAAATAATGTACCAATGACTTCTCTTGTTCTTCTTTCTGTTTCAACAGTTAAACTAATTTCAGTAATATAATCTTTTGTTTTTTCTCTAATTGAAGTAGTTATTTGCATATTTCTATTTTTTGCAATAATTGGCGCATTAACTATGTTTACTGCCTCCATACTAGGAGATAATAATCCTGATATTAAAACACTTGTAATTGGTTTAGTATTTAAAGATGCAATTTGTCCTCCATATTCAATTTTGATTTTTTTTATACTAGTTTCTGTTATTTGACTGGCTAATCTTCCTAATTGTTCTGCTAATTTCATATAAGGCTTTAATTTAGGAGCATCTTCTGATGAAATTGCAGGTAGATTTAAAGCATTTGTTACTGCCCCATTAATTAAATAATTAGACATTTGTTCTGCAATTTGAATAGCTACATTTTCTTGAGCTTCTTCTGTTGAAGCTCCTAAATGTGGAGTAACTATTACTTCTTTTAGACCAAACAAAACATTTGATTTAGCTGGTTCTTTACTAAATACATCAAATGCAGCGCCTGAAACATGTCCTTTTCTAATTGCTTCTGCTAGGTCTTTTTCATTTACCAATCCCCCTCGAGCACAATTAATTATTTTTACTCCTTTTTTCATTTTTTTTAACGAATTTGCATTAATAATTTCTTTAGTAGAGTTAGTAAGAGGAACATGAAGAGTTATAAAATCAGATATTTTAAATAATTCGTTAATTTTAATTTTTTCTACTCCTATTTCTGTAGCTTTTTCGTGCGTTAAATAAGGGTCATATACTTTTACATGCATTTTTAAACCTATAGCACGATTGGCTACTATTGAGCCTATATTACCACATCCTATTAAACCTAATGTTTTAGAATAAAGCTCACTTCCTGTAAATTTTGATTTTTCCCATTTTCCCTCGTGAGTAGATTGGTTTGCTCGAGGAATATTTCTTGCAAGAGACATAATCATTGCAATTGTATGTTCTGCTGTTGTAATAGAATTACCGTATGGAGTATTCATTATTACAATGCCATTTTTTGTTGCTTCTGCTATATCTATATTATCTACCCCAATTCCAGCTCTTCCTATTATTTTAAGATTTTTTGCATTATTAATTACTTGTTTAGTTACTTTAGTGTTTGATCTTATTGCAAGACCATCATAATCTTTGATAATATTATTAAGGTTATTAGAAGATAGTTCTGTGTTAATAGTTACTTCAATTCCATATCGCTTAAAAATTTTTTTTGCTTGATTACTTAATTTATCGGAAATTAAAACTTTAGGCATTTTTTGCTCCATAGTTAATTAATCTTTTGAATTATTATTTTTTATTTTTTCCCAGGCCCAATCTATCCATGGTAAAAGCAATTCTATATCGTTCTTTTGGACAGTTCCTCCCCCCCAAATTCTGATTCCCATTGGCGCACTAGAATATGAATTTATATCATAAGCAGCATTATAGGTTTCTAGTAATTTATGGAAGGAGTTTAAAATATCTTTTTGTTTATCTTTTTCTTTATTCAGAAACCAGTTATCTGTAATTTTTAAACAAATAGATGTAGATGAACGAATTTCCGGAAGGTTTGCCAGAAAATCAATCCAATTTTTATTTTTTACCCAGTTTTCTACAACTTTTAAGTTATTTTGACTTCTTTCAATCATAATTTTTAAACCACCTATTTTTTTTACCCACTCTAATGAATCAAGAGCATCTTCTATACATAACATAGAAGGAGTATTAATAGTGCTGCCACTAAATATTTTATTTTGAACTTTTCCTTTGCTTGCCAACCTAAATAATTTTGGTATTGGCCATTCAGGTATATAATTCTCAAGTCTTTTTATGGCATTTGGAGATAAAATTATTACTCCATGTTGGGCTTCTCCTCCCAATACTTTTTGCCAAGAAAAACTAGTTACATCTAATTTATTCCAAGGTAAGTCCATCGCGAATACCGCAGAAGTAGCATCACAGAATGTTAAACCAGATCTATCATTTTTTATCCATTTTCCATTAGGAACTTTTACACCTGATGTGGTGCCATTCCACGTAAATATTACATCATTGTTAAAGTTTACTGATGAAAGATCTGGTAAATATCCATAATCTGCATCAATAATTTTTGTATCTTTTATTTGTAATTGGTTGATAACATCTTTCACCCAGTCTCTGCCAAAAGATTCCCACGCAAGAATATTTATTGGTTTATTTCCTAGTAATGACCAAAGTGCCATTTCAAATGCACCAGTATCAGAACCTCCAACTATAGCTACTTTATATTCATTAGGTATATTTAATAAACTTTTTATATTTTCAATAACTGCTTGAATCCTAAGAACACTTTGAGTGTTTCTATGAGATTTTCCTAATAAAGCTTTATGTATAAATTTACCATCCCAGCCTGGTCTTTTTGCACAAGGTCCTGAGGAAAAATTTGGATTATTAGGTAGTTTTAATGATGGCATATTATTTTTCCATTATAATTGTGAAAATCTATTTATTTGCAATGTATTATTGTCTTGATACATGTCAATCATATAATTTAATATTTTAAATATTTATTAAGTGATTTAATGGCCCATTACCTTTGCCTATGTTAGGTGCGTACCTTATAGCATGGTTAACGTATTTATGTGCTCTTGAAACAGCTTCATTAAGAGATATTCTTTGTCCTAAACTACAAGCTATTGCGCTTGATAGTGTGCATCCAGTTCCATGTGTATTTTTAGTATTAATTTTTTTAGTTTTAATATGAGTTATTTTATTATCAGATAAAAGTACATCGGTTAAGGTGTTGTGATCTAAGTGACCTCCTTTCATTAAAACATTTTTTATGCCCATTTTTAATATTATTTTACCTGCAATTTCCATATCTTTAACAGTTTTAATAGTTTTTTTAGTTATTAATTCAGCTTCAGGTATATTTGGAGTAATAATGGTACATATAGGTATTAATTCTTTAACTAAAATTTGTTCAGCTCCTGGTAATAATAATTTGTGTCCACCTTTAGCTACCATCACAGGATCTAATACAATAGGAATATTTGTTTTTAAACTTTTTAATTTGTTTTTGATTAAATTAATAGTTTTGTTATTTGATAACATTCCTATTTTTATTGCATCTATTCCAATGTCATTCGCAATAGCAGAAAATTGGTTTTCGATTATTTTGATGGGAAGATTTATTACGTCAGTTACGCCAAGTGTATTTTGAGCCGTTATAGCAGTTATTACAGTTGAAGCATATCCTCCTAATGCTGTAATGGTTTTTATATCTGCTTGTATTCCCGCTCCACCACCTGAATCTGAGCCAGCGATTGTTAATATTTTTGATAGTTTAGTGTTATTGTTCATGTATATATTTTGATATTTGGTATTTTAAGTTTTTTATAACCTTAGATAAAATTCTTTTGTTATTGGACTCCCCCATTATCCTTATTTTATTTTCTGTTCCTGATTCTCTTAATATAATTCTACCGTGTTTGCCTAATTTTTGTTCAGCATCTTGTAATTTTTTAGTAATAAAATCTTCCTTAATTTTTCTTTTTTCTTTTATCTGATTAAAATTAATATTTTCTACGAGTTGAGGCAATAGTTTGAATCCTTTAAATAGAGATGATGCTGAAGATTTTTTTTCGACCATATTCGCCATAATTTGTAGAGAAGCAACTAAACCATCACCAGTACTTCCATGTTCCCCAATAATAATATGACCTGATTGTTCTCCACCTAGATTACATTTGTGTTGTCTCATTTTTTCAACTACATATCTATCACCTACATTAGAGCGTATAAATTTTAATCCTAGTTTATTAATAAATATTTCTAAACCTATATTTGACATATGTGTCCCAATTACAGAATTTCCTGTCAGTAATTTTTTTTCGTAATATCTTTTTGCTATTATTCCAATTAATTTGTCTCCATGAATAAATTTTCCATTTTCATCACATATTACACATCTATCTGCATCGCCATCGAGTGCTATTCCAATATCTGCTTTATGTTTTTTAACTGTTTCTACCATTAATTTAGGATTTGTAGACCCACATTTGTGGTTGATATTCGTGCCGTTTGGGCTGCACCCTATCGAAATAACTTTTGCTCCTAATTCCCATAAAGCTGTTGGAGCTACTTGGTAGGCTGCCCCATTGGCACAATCTATAACTATTTTTAAATTTTTAAGTGAAAGTTCTCTTGGAAATGTAGATTTAACAAATTCTAAATATCTGCCAGCAGCATCTTCAATTCTTTTTGCTCTACCTAATTTTTTTGAGTCAACTAAACTATTTTTAATTTTTTTATTAGGATCTATAAGTTTCTCAATTTCTAATTCGGTTTTATCACTTAATTTGAGTCCGTTAGGGTCAAAAAGTTTTATACCATTATCTTCAAATGAGTTATGAGAAGCTGATATCATCACACCTACATCACACCTCATTGATCTAGTAAGCATCGATATAGCTGGTGTAGGCATAGGACCAACTAAGAAAACATTCATACCCATAGATATAAAGCCTGCTGTTAAGGAAGGTTCTATTAAGTATCCTGATAAACGTGTGTCTTTTCCAATAACTACATTGTGTTTATGTTTTCCTCTCGTAAAATATTCCCCAGCTGCCATACCCACTTTGAGAGCAGTTTCTCCTGTCATAGGATGTGTATTTGCTCTTCCTCTTATGCCATCTGTTCCAAAATATTTTCTTTTATTTTTAATCATTTTTTCTCATTTGTTGATTACTTTATCCCATATTGATAAAGCTTGAAACGTTTCTTTTACATCATGAACTCTAAAAAATTTTACACCTTTTATCATAGAAGATATTGTTAAAGAAATTGACCCTGGTAATCTATTTTCTATACTAGACTTTGTAAGTCTTCCTATCATAGATTTTCTTGATGCTCCAATTAAAATATTAGAATTTAATGAATGTAATAAGCTTAAGTCTCTATAAATTTTTATATTATGCATATCATTTTTTCCAAATCCTATACCTGGGTCTATTAATATATGGTTTTCTTTTATTCCATTATTAATAGCATACCTTTTTTTTTTATCTAAAAAATTTAAAATTTCTAAGGAAACATTTTTGTATGTTGGTTTGGTCTGCATATTAAGAGGTTTTCCTTGCATATGCATCAATATAATTCCGACTTTATTTTTAGATATAATGTTTGCTGCTTTATTATCTTTAAGTGCAGTTACATCATTTATAATTTTTGCTCCAGCATCAATAGCTTTTTTCATTGTATTCGCATTTTTAGTGTCACAAGATATAGTTATATTCATTTTAGACAATTCTCTTATAACAGGTATTATTCTTTTTTGTTCTTCATTTTCATTAATGCTTATGGCTCCAGGTTTTGATGATTCTCCCCCTACATCTATTATATCTGCGCCATCTTCACACATTTTAATAGCTTTTTTTATAGATTCTAAGTGAGAGGGAATTTTATTATTTTTATTTGAAAAACTATCAGGAGTTAAATTTAGAATACCTAAAATGTAAAAGCTTTTATTTTTCATATTCATAAATGTTTTAGGTTTTATACTCATTTTTTTTAAAATATTTTTTATTGATGTTTTTGATAAATATCTATGATTCCAATTATCAGGTTCTGATATTGAAAAAGTTTTAAATTTAATTTTTGAATTATTATTAGATTGTATTTCAAATCTTTGAAAACTAATATTATTAGATGCTAATGGTAAACCTATATTGTTTTTAATGTTGTGTTTTGCTTCTTTACCATAGGATAGGTCTCTAGGTATAATTTTATATTGATTCACTATATTACAATATAATATTTAAGTTTCGTTTGGGCTAGTTTTTTGAATATCATTTTTAGCATCATTAGTCTTTTTAGAATCTTTTATAATATCTTCAACGTTGCCTATATTATTTTTACTTAAATTTTCATTGTTTAAAATTTTATCAATTTCTTCAGCAGATAAAGTTTCATATTCAAGTAAACCTTTAGCAAGTTTATGTAAGTCTTTAATTTTATCTTCTATTATTTTTCTTGCAGTTTTTTCACCAATTTCTATAATCTTTCTAACTTCCTCATCAATTATTCTTGCTGTTTCATCTGATATATTTCTTTGTTGAGCCACTGAATGTCCTAAAAATACTTCTTCTTGATTAGATTCATATCTTAAAGGTCCAAGTTTATCTGAGAACCCAAATTCCTTTACCATTTTTCTAGCTAAATTAGTTGCTTGTTGAATATCATTTCCAGCACCAGTAGTAATATGCTTTTTACCATATATTAATTCTTCTGCAACTCTTCCACCAAACATTGAAGCTATTAATGCTTCTAATTCAGTTCTTGTTTGGGCAAGTTTATCTCTTTCTGGAAGCCACATTGTAACCCCTAATGCTCTTCCTCTAGGTATAATTGTTACTTTATGTAAAGGTTCGTGTCCCTCTACATTTAACATAACTAAAGCATGCCCTGCTTCATGATAAGCTGTCTTTTTCTTTTCGTCTTCTGTCATTACCATAGAACGTCTTTCAGCACCCATCATTACTTTATCTTTAGCTTGTTCTAATTCTATCATGCCTACATTAAGTTTATTTTTTCTTGCTGCTAAAAGAGCTGCTTCGTTTATTAGGTTTGCTAAATCTGCACCAGAAAATCCTGGAGTCCCTCTCGCAATAATTCTTGGATCAACATTTTTTGCCAAAGATACTTTTTTCATATGTACTTTTAATATTTTTTCTCTTCCTAATATATCAGGATTAGGTACAACAACTTGTCTATCAAACCTACCTGGTCTAAGTAAAGCAGGATCTAATACATCTGGCCTATTAGTTGCAGCAATTAAGATGACTCCCTCATTAGTTTCAAAGCCATCCATTTCAACTAATAATTGATTTAATGTTTGTTCTCTTTCATCATTGCCTCCGCCTAAACCTGCTCCTCTATGTCTACCTACGGCATCTATTTCATCTATAAATATAATACAAGGAGCGTTCTTTTTTCCTTGCTCAAACATGTCTCTTACTCTACTTGCTCCTACTCCAACAAACATTTCTACAAAATCTGATCCAGAAATAGTAAAAAAAGGAACATTAGCTTCTCCTGCTACAGCTCTAGCGAGTAATGTTTTTCCTGTTCCAGGTGGGCCAACTAATAGGACTCCTTTAGGAATTTTTCCACCTAATTTTTGAAATTTTTGAGGGTTTTTGAGAAATTCTATAACTTCCTCTAATTCATCTTTAGCTTCATCTACCCCTGCAACATCTTGAAATGTTATTTTTCCTTGTTTTTCAGTTAGAAGTCGTGCTTTGGATTTTCCAAATCCCATTGCCCCTCCTTTTCCTCCTTGCATCTGTCTCATGAAGAATATCCATACTCCTATAAATAAAAGCATTGGTAACCAATTTAAAAATATTCCTAAGAAAGGAGACACGCTTTCATTAACTGGAGAAGCTGTGACTTTAACGCCACTAGCAGATAGTTTTTCAATTAATTGGGGGTCATTTGGAGCATAAGTTGTAAATTTTTCTCCAGATTGAAAATGTCCATATATATTATTTTCTTGAATAACAACATCATTTACATTGTTTAATTTAACTTGGGAAAGAAATTCTGAATATGGAAGACTAATGTTTTGTTGCTGCGACGTTTTGTCTTGAAATAGATTAAATATAGCAAGCAAAAATAAAATAATAATTATCCAAGCAGCTAGATTTTTTCCAATTTTATTCAATTTAATTCTCCTAAATATTATATATATAACTTCTTGCAGCTATCTAACAAGTTATTTTCTACATGAGTTAAAATTATATTATTCTTCCAAAATTTGTTTTTATTATACAATAAATGGGGAATAGAAACAATTTCGTCAAGAACTCTTACTGTTGGAATGGTTTTTATAGCGTAAAAAGGCAGCTTAGGTCTTATTATTTTTTTTAATTTTATCATATTTAAATAATCTTTTTCAGTAAGCGGTCCAATATATAAGTTGCTTATTTCGCTGAAATTTTCCACTATAAATCTTCTATCCCATATTATTTTTTTTGATTTTATGGGAATGTTTTTTACCGTAGAATCAAATTGTCGCAATAAGGTTATTTTATTTTTATTTTTTACTATATAAACACCACCGAGAGTTGCATAAATTTTTTCTTTTTTAGAGAGTTTATTTATTAAATGTTTAATATTTGAAGTTTTTCTTGGGTATTTTTTACCTCCAATAATTTTGATTAAAATAATAAGTATTTTTTCTTTAATTAAATTAGGAAGTTTTTGAAATTTTTTTTCATCAATTTGGCATATACCAATTTTATTAAAGATTATATGGTTTTTAATAATATAAATTAATATATTATCAAAATTGGATTTTAGTTTATTATAAACATCAATTACAGGTTTAAAGTCTTTATGTAAGTTACTGTTTAACAAAATTTTTCGAACTCTAACTCTTTTATATTTTATATTATAATTGGTGGGGTCTTCATTCCATTTCATTTGTTTTTCTTTACAAATATTAATTAAATCTTGCTTTTTAAATGGTAAAAGAGGTCTTAGAATATTTAAATTTCCAAAATCAGTTTTTATTTTACTTAATTCGCTCATGCAAGCTAAACCATTTAAGCCACTATTTGCTTCTAATCTAATAATAAAAGTTTCTATTTGGTCATCTAAATGATGTCCTAGCATCATTACATTGATTTTATTTATATTTGATGATTCTGCTAGCAGATTATATCTGGCTATTCTAGCTAATTCAAGAATTTTAGTATTAGGTTTAGAATTTTGCCATTCTAAAGTTATGTGTTTAATGGAAAATTTTTCCATTAAATTTTTTACATTTTTTGCTTCTTGATTAGATTCTTTTCTAAGTTGATGATCTACAGTAAATGCAATAAGTTTGTATGAGTATTTATTTTTAAATTTATTTAATAATAATGTGAGAGCTATACTATCTGGTCCGCCTGAAATAGCTATACCTATGTTTTTGTTTTTGATAATGTTTTTATTGGTTTTTAAAAAGTCCTCAAATTTGACTTCTATTGATTTTATATTAGTCACAATATTATTTACATTCTAGTCTTTCTTTGAAAGAGTCAGCTCTATTTGAAATTCGGGCAGGTAATTCAAGGAACTCTTTTGATAATTTTTTTAAAGTAGCACATGCTTCAGAGGGTTTGTTTAATGAAGAAAGTGAAATTCCTAATTTAAGTAATTGATCTGCAGCTTTAGCTCCTTTAGGAAATTTTTTGTATCCAGCAGCAAAATTATATGCTGATAGTTGATAATTTTTCCTTACATAAAATGTTTCTCCTAACCAATAATAGGCGTTACTACTTAATTTGTTTTCTGGATAATCCTGAATAAATTGAGTAAATGCTGCTTCAGCTGCTTCATATTCACCTTTTGATAACATATTATATGCTCTTTGATAAACATCCTCAGGTGTTTTAGGATTAATAGCAATTTGTTGATTTGTGTTATTTATATTATTATTTGGCATATTTGTAATATCTTTTGTTGAAATGTCATTTTCTATAATTTCGTCTGAGCCATCTGGATTTATTCTTGCTAAAACTTCTACAGTAGAATCATCATTACTATTTGTAATAGTAGAATCAGATTTAGTTATTTCTTGATTGATAGCAACATTATTTAAGGAATTTATATTTTTATTTACTTCATTGAGTAAATTTTCAATGTTTGTTTTTAAAGCTATATTTTCTTCACTTAGATTTTTGATTTTGAAATTTAATTCTTCAATTAAACCATTTGTTTTCCTAAATTTTTCTTCAATTTCCATCAATCTTAATTCATGGTTTGCTATGCTTTTAGAAGCTGTAGACTCATTACCTTCTTTAAAATTATTATTGTTGGCTGTAGGTTGAGATTCATTTTTATTGTCTTCAGATTGGTATACTTTTCTTTGTACGTCTCTAATATCTCTTTCTAAACTTTCAAGTTTATTAATAATAAGACTATTATTATCTTGAGCATATATTATAGAATTTGTATAGATATTAAAAAATATAAAAATAAATAAAAAATTTTTAATGTTTAGATTCATTACATTGATCAATTGTTAATATATGTTATTGCAGCCCTATTTTGTGCCCAAGCCCAATCATTGTGTCCTTCTACTGTTGGTTTCTCTTTGCCATAGGAAATAACAGTAATTCTACTAGGTTCAATGCCGAGTGATACAATATAATTCTTTACTGCGCTAGCTCTTCTTTCTCCTAAGGCTAAATTGTACTCTCTTGTTCCTCTTTCATCGCAATGTCCTGTTATAGTAATAGAGATATCTGGATTTTTTAAAAGAAATTGATATTGTTTATTAAGGGTTTCAGAGTTCTCTGCGGAAATTGTAGATTCATCATATTCAAAAAAAACTCTGTCTCCAACATCAATTAATTCTGAAGCTAATTTTTCTTCTATAGTAAGTTCTATTTCTTCCATTTCAATAGCTTGAACTTCATTATCTGTAACTTCTATTTCTGTAGATTGTTCATTATTTTCAGAATTTCCTCCTTCTGCATCCAATAATAAATTATCTTTATTTTTGTCAGCACATGAAATTAAAATAGAAAAACCTATAAAAATTAAAAAATATTTTATTAATCTTACCATTTTATAGCTCCTTATTGATGCCTTTAAACACTAGTAAACTATATTACATTATCATAATAATAAATAGTATAAATTTATTTATAGTTAAATTATTTTATATTTTTGGGACTCCAAGCTGGATCTGATCCATCCTCAGGTGTATTAAGTTCTCTTTCTCTATTTCCTGTGATATCTATGACATATAATTTTGTTTTCATATTTCCATCCTCAAGTGGAGTTTGACGGAAAAAACTTAGCACACGTCCTCCAGGAGCCCATGTAGGTCCCTCTGTAAGATATCCTTCAGCAATGAGTCTTTCAGAGTCTCCATTGGGATGCATCAAACCAATAAAAAATCTTCCTCTAGTAAATTTAGTAAATGCTATATAATCTCCTCTAGGAGACCAAACAGGTGTAGCATAACTACCTCTTCCAAAACTAATTCTTTTAACGTTTTTTCCGTCTCTATTCATAATATATAAATGTTGTCCTCCAGACCTGTCAGAATTAAAAACTATATATTTTCCGTCTGGCGAAAAAGATGGTGAGGTATCTATTGATCGGCCTTTCGTTAATTGAATTAAGTTTTTATTTATTAAATTCATAATATAAACGTTTGTGGCCCCATTTTTTGCAAGAGACATTATTAAATTATTTCCATTAGGAGAAAACCTTGGAGCAAATGACATTCCTTCAAATTCACCTAATATTTCTATATTTCCTGTTTTTAGATCATATATATAGACGCTTGGTTTTAAGCCACTCTTAACGCCATTGTATGAGAAAAAAGTAATCTTTTGTTGAGTAGGAGAAAATCTGGGAGTTAAGACTAGAGATTTTCCATTAGTTAAATATTTATGGTTGTCTCCGTCTTGATCCATAATTGCTAGGCGTTTAATTCTGTTTTTTTGATTTCCTGATTCAGACACATATACAATTCTAGTATCAAAGTAACCTTCTTCTCCCGTAAGTCTTTCATATATTTTGTCTGATATAATATGAGATACTCTTTTCCATGATTTAATTTTAGATGATAAAGAAATTCCTAGCATTCTTTTTTCACCATATATATCCCATAATTGCACACTTACTTTTATTTTATTGCTTTCATTTTTTATGCTACCCGATATTAATATTTGAGCATCAATTATTCTCCAATCCCTGAATTTAGGAGGATTAATTAATTGTGCAGGTTTTTGCATATATGCATTCCTATCTAATAATTTAAATAAACCAGAGTTAATAAGGTTTTTAGCAATTAAATCAGGAATTTTTTTTTCTAAATTAGAATTATTATTAATTTCTTTATCTATAGAAAAGTAAGATATAGCTATAGGCATAGCTTGAACGCGTCCTCCCATAATATCAATTTGAAGAGGGGCCTCATTAGAATGAGAATAGTTTGAAGAAAATACAGTAAATAAAAATACTATAATAAAATTAAATATAAAATATTTTATAGTATTTTCATTAAGCTTTAATCTTGTAAAATATTTCATATTTATTTATCTAATCTTTTTAAATTGGTGTAAAGTTAATACTTATTTTATCCCAATGTGAATATAGATCTTGAGGCAATTTTTTGAATTTTTCTAGTTTTTTTACAGCTCTTTCTGCTGCTTCAAGGAATGACCTATATACATTATCAGATTGCGCTCTTTTTATAGCGTTTTTATTAATAATTATTCTTGAAATTGTTCCGTCTCTTCTGATATTTATGGTAATTGGAACTGTTACATCATTTAACAAAACTGAATCTAAACCAGGAGGAATAGTATAGTATTTTCTGATTTGATTTTCTATATTTCTTTCAAGTGCTCTCATAGCTTCAATTGTAGGTTTTTTAATATTCCTTGAGTCAGTTTTTTTATTTAAGTTGGGTTCATTTTTTGCTAATTGATTTACAATTTTATCAAAATCATCTTTGTTCTCTTTTTGAGGTTCGTTTTCCGCAAGGTTTTTTAACATATCATCAAATACTTCATCATTATTTTTTTTAACTATATATTTAGGTTTTTGCATTGGTACTTTTGGAGTAATTTGTAAATTTTCTTTGTTTAATTTAGATGGTTTTTTTTGGGGCGGAACAGGATTAGCAACTATTTTTGGTTTTGGTTTTGGTTTAACAATATTTTTTTTTTCAATTATTTTTTTTTCTTTTATTACTATTTCTTTTTCTTTTACTATTATTTCTTTTTCTTTTACTATTATTTCTTTTTCTTCAATAATTTCCACTGGAATAAAATCTATTTCTTTAGTTTTAATTTCAGGAAGTGTAACAGTAATTAACAAAAATATTGTAATATGCATAAAGATAGATGTGTAAAGGGATTTTTTCACGATATTATTTTTCTATTTTTTGTTTTGTTATTAAAGCAACTTTAGAATAACCAGAATTAGTGATGATGGTCATAATTTGCATTACATTTCCATATTTTAGTTTCTCATCTGCCCTGATAAATATTCTAGATTTTTTATTTATTCCTGCGATTGCATTTAATGTAACTATAAGTGCGTCTTTTTTTATAGGATTTTCTCCAATAAAAATATCTTCATTATTGGTAATTGTTATTGTTATAGGTTCATCTTGTCCTGGAAGAGCCTGTGATTCAGTAGATGGTAAGTCTACTGCAACTCCTGTAGTAAGAAGAGGTGCTGTAATCATAAAAATAATTAATAATACAAGCATTACATCTACTAACGGCGTAACATTTATTTCTGACATGGGTTTAAGTTGATAAGCTGAATTATTATTATTTTTATTATTTACCATCATTATTCTGAGTCCTGTTCCGACATGTGTCTAGATAATAATGCTTCAAATTCGCTAGCAAAATTTTGTAATCTTAGTGCATATGTATTTAGGTTATTTGAAAGTTTATTATAAGCTATTACTGCAGGAATAGCTGCTACTAGACCAAGAGCTGTAGCTAGTAATGCTTCAGCTATTCCTGGTGCAACTACTGCAAGCGAAGTATCTTTGCTTACAGCAATAGATTGAAAACTATTCATTATACCCCATACGGTTCCAAATAAACCTATAAAAGGTGCAGTAGACCCTACCGTAGCAAGAAACCCTATATTTCTTTCAATTTTTTCAAGTTCTTTAGTTACTGCTACATTCATTACTTGATGAATTCTTTCTTGAAGACCAGCCTGAATATTTTTTTTTGGTAAAATATTATTTTTACTTGCTATAGTCCATTCATACATTCCTGCTACAAATACTGTTGCTAAGGGATGTTCAGGGTTTTCTTCTTGTTCTTTATAGAGTTCTTCTAGTGATTCTCCTGACCAAAAAGCATTTTCGAATATTTGTGCTTGTTTCTTTAAAGAATAAAATTTCTTAATTTTTTCAATAATAATACTCCATGACCATATACTAGCAATTAAAAGAATTAACATAACTATTTTAACTATTAGATCAGCCTGTATTATGAGACCCCAAAATGATACATCAAGTGGGATATCTGATATTAATTCTGTTTCCATTTATTGCTCCTCTTTATATAAAACTGCTTCTAATTTATTATGTATAAATTTAGGCAGTCTTGATGGTTTGCCGTTTGAATCTACAGATCCTAAAGTTATATCAATGTTCGCGAGTAGTTCAGAATCTTTATATATAATTTGTTTCATTTTAATTTTTGCTGTTGCTATTTTTAATATATAGCTTTTTAAAGTAAGTAATTGATCTAATTTGGCTGGTTTTGTAAATTCAATTTTTAATTCTTTAACTATAAATTGTATATTATGTTCTAGTTTTAATTTAGCTTGTTCTATATTAATTTTTCTTAGCATTTCTGTTCTAGCTCTCTCAGCAAATTTTAAATAATTTGAATGGTACACCACACCTCCGGCATCAGTATCTTCATAGTAAACTCTAACATTATTAATAAAAGTAAATATTGAGATTTTATTTATTTTCTGTTTCATTTTTATTTATATCTATTTGTGTATTTTTTATTGCACTTTTTGTAGCAACTCTTCCTCTTGGAGTTTTTTGGATAAAACCTTTTTGTATTAGGTATGGTTCAATTACATCTTCAATTGAATCTTTCTGTTCTCCCATTTGTGCGGCTAATGTTTCTAGACCTACAGGTCCTCCGTCATGGTCATTTATTAAATGGTATAAGTAATCTTGATCTATTTGATCCAAACCGTTTTTATCTATACCTAATTGTAAAAGTCCTTTGTTAGCAATTTTATCATCAATTGTATTATTTATTAAGCCTTCAGAAGTAAAAATATCTCTTAGTCTTCTTACTAATCTTCCTGCAACTCTTGGAGTGCCTCTAGCTCGTTTAGCTATTTCTAATGCAGCGGAATCATTTAATTTAAGATTAAGTAAATTAGAATTTCTAAAAACTATTTCTTTCATTTCAGGTATTTCATAAAAATTTAATCTTGCTGGTATGCCAAATCTATCTCTTAAAGGGTTAGATAATAATCCTGCTCTTGTAGTAGCTCCAATTAATGTAAAAGGTTGTAAATCAATTTTTACAGATCGAGCTGAGGGTCCTTCTCCTATCATAATATCTAAGTGCAAATCTTCCATTGCTGGATATAATATTTCTTCTACGGTAGTATTAAGACGATGTATTTCATCAATAAATAAGATATCAAATTTTTCTAATCCAGTAAGTAAAGCAGCCAGATCTCCAGGTCTTTGAATTATTGGGCCTGAAGTAGATCTAAAATTTACATTTAATTCATTTGCAATAATTTTTGCTAAAGTGGTTTTTCCTAAACCTGGTGGACCATATAATAGAACATGGTCAAGTGATTCATCTCTTTTTTTTGTAGCTTCCATGAAAATTTTCAGATTATTACAAATATGATTTTGTCCAATAAATTCATTTAATTTTTTTGGCCTTAATGATGTGTCTTGTTTTTCTCTTTTTAAATCGGAAACTAAACTGTTATTTTTTTCATTTTCTAAAGTCATTTGTTTTTTCTTTCAGCTAACATTTTAAGTGTTATTTGTATCATTTCTTCTACTTTTTTATTTTTATCTTGAATATCCATTTTTGATATAACGGCATATGTTTCATGTGGGCTGTAACCTAGTCCAACCAGTGCACTAATTAAATCTTCTATATTTTTATTTTTAGAGGGATCATCATTATTTGATATAATATTTATAGTTTTATCTTTAAGTTCAGAACAAATTCTACTTGCGCCTCGCATTCCAATTCCTGCAATTTGAGTTAATGCTGATTTATTATCTAATGTAATAATATTCTCTAATTCTTGCGGGGTAAATACAGATAAAGTATTTAATGCAGTCTTTGCACCTACTCCTTGTACTTTTAATAACAAATTAAACCAGTATTTTTCTTGTTCATCTTTAAAACCATATAAAGTAATCTGGTCTTCTCTTACTATGGTTTCAATTATTAAGGAATCTATTTCTCCTTTATTGGCGAGCTTATTTATTACTTTTATTGGGGAATGTACTAAATATCCTACTCCTGATACGTCTATTACTATAGAATTTTCATGGATTTGTTCAATTATTCCTCTTAATTTAGCTATCATTATAATTTTCCATTATATTTTTGTTAGCTTGAAAGTAATGAGTATGGCATATTGCAATAGCTAGTGCATCTGATTCATCTTCGCTAGAATATTTACAACCTGGTAATAAAATTTTAACCATAGCTGCTACTTGATCTTTTGTTGCTTTTCCTGTTCCTGTAACTGCTTTTTTTACAGTAGTGGGAGAATATTCTTTGACTTGTAAATTATGCAAGGAACATGATGTTACTGCTACGCCTCTTGCCATTCCTAGCTTAAGAGTTGATTGTCCATTATGATTTACAAAAATTTGTTCTATTCCGGCTGAGGTTGGTTGATGTTCATTTATAATATTATTTAAACCTTCGTGGATGGTTTTGAGCCTTTCAGGTATTTCCATATTTGATTTTGGGGATATTTTTCCACTAGCAATCCAAGTTATTCTGTCTTGAATGGAATCTATAATTCCCCATCCTGTATTTAATAATCCTGGGTCTACCCCTAAAAGACGCATTAATTTTCCTTATTTATTAGTAATATTCTCCATAATTTCATCAGAAATATCACAATTACTATATACATTTTGTACATCGTCATTATCTTCTAATAAATCTATTAATTTAATAATTTTTTCAGCATGTTCTTCAGTTATTTTTTGGTAAGACTGAGGAACCCATTCCAATTTTGCACTTATTGGGTCTCCAATATTGGAAGTTAATTGGTCTCTGACAGTTCCAAAGTTTTCTGATTGACATATTGCTACGTGTTCATTTGTGTGACTATTAATATCTTCTGCTCCAGCATCGGCAGCAATATCAAAGAATTTATTTTCACCACATAAATCAGTATTAAATTTAATTACACCTTTTCTTGAAAAGATATAACTTAAACTTCCTGTTTCTCCAAGAGTTCCACCATTTTTACTAAAGGTTGATCTTATTTCAGATGCAGTTCGGTTTCGATTATCCGTTAAAACATCTATAATTATTGCTACACTAGCAGGGCCATAACCTTCATAGCGTATTTCCTCATAATTTGCATCATCATTGCCTCCAATAGCTTTTTGAATTGCCCTTTCAATTCTGTCTTTAGGCATATTTTCGGCTCTAGCACTTATGATAGCATTTCTAAGTCTAGGATTCTTTTCTGGTTCCGGAATACCTGTTTTAGCAGCAACAGTGATTTCCCTAGCCATTTTAGAAAACAACTTAGCTCTTTTGGCATCTTGAGCACCTTTTCGGTACATAATATTTTTAAACTTTGAATGACCTGCCATTTATTTCACCATAGCTTTATTTTATTAAACTTATTTTTACAAAAGTAAAATTAATTTTTATAACCTTTTGGGATTCTATTTATTAATAGTGGTCCTATAATTATAGGCTCTATTTTATTTGCTAGACCTGATTTATCATTAATTTCAACAAATATTCCACATAAAGTAGCTTCTCCTGAACTAGCATGAATTCTCCCTGTAGGCATTTTATTTTTAAATCTTGCTACCCAAGCTTGTTTTTCTCCACCAATAACCGAATCATAATCTCCACACATTCCTGCGTCTGATTGGAAAGCTGTACCATTTTCCATGATGTGAGCATCAAGAGTAGGGATATGAGTATGAGTTCCTACCATAAAACTTACTTTTCCATCAAAAGCATGGCCTATTGCCATTTTTTCTGAGGAGGCTTCTCCATGAATGTCAATTATTATGCCATGTACAGTTTCTCCTAAAATATGGTGTTCAATTATATTATTTATAGTTTCAATTGGGTCGTTTAGCGGGTCCATAAATACTCTTCCCATAATATTTATTATTAAAATATTTCTGTTTAAAGAGTCTTTATGCAATACATAACCGGAACCAGGAGTATTTAAAGGATAATTCTGAGGTCTGAGAAGGTTTTTATCTTTAGATATATACGGTATTATTTCTCTTTGATCCCATACGTGATTTCCAGTAGTAATAATATTTACACCTAATTCATAAAATTCTTCGCAAATTTTGGGCGTAATCCCGTAGCCTCCTGCTGCATTTTCACCATTTAATATTACAGTGTCTATTTGAAGAAGCTGCTTTAATTTAGGTAATTCTTTATGAACAACCTTTCTTCCTGATTTACCCATTACATCGCCTAAAAATAATATGTTCATTCAAACTTCCTTAATGTTTTAATAATTATATATATATTTTTCAGTAATTATTGCATTCATTTTTATATCATTAGTATCCGTGGGAACTTTTTTGACTTCTTGAATTGAATAGGCAAATCCAATTTTAATTACTTTTTCTAAATTATATAACTTTTTATCATAATAGCCTCCTCCTCGTCCAAGACGATTACAAAATTTATCAAATGCAATTAAAGGGCAGATAACTATATCAGGTTTTACAAATTCTTTTGTTTTTAGTAATACTCCTAGCTTATTACTTTCAATTGTTATATTAGGTTTCCATTTTCTAAATTTTATTTGATTATTTTCAGTAGAGGCGATTAATATATTGTTGGTAAATTGGCTTAACGAAGCTATAGAAGGTTTTGTGTCAATTTCAGAACCCATAGGCCAGTATAAAGCTATTTTATAATTTTTAATGGGTAATTCTTGAGATTCTATGTATTTCATTAAATTAATAGCTATTGAATCTCCCTTATTTAAATTTTGTTTATGAAATAATTTTCGTTTATTAATAATTTTTTTTCTAATATTTACTTTTTTTATATGATTGGAATTAGAGTAACGCCACATTGATCGTTTTTTTTGAATAACCACCACGGATCCTAAGTTAATAGGTGGGCATCGCATAACAAGACCACAGTCTTGACAGAGGAGATTCCCGAGTGATTAGAAAGGTCCTGGGGTAATATCATATATTTCGTATCCTGCAGCAATTACTCCATAGCTATTATAGAATATAAGTTATTAATATACAATAAAGTATGACAAAACTATATTTAATAATTTTCTTCTAAAATTTTTAAAATTTTTTCTAGCTTTTTGGTGCTTGATTCGACAGTTTTTGTTGCTTCATCTAAAATGTCTTGGTTCTTATCTAGTATTGTGATGGCGGCTAAAACCATTAATTTAACATCACCAATTTGCCCTATATTATCTACAATATTTAAAACTTCAGAATTAAGCAGGTTTGCTAATTCTTCTACTCTTTTCTCTTCTCCTGCCTGACAAGCAATTTCATGTTGTCTAGAATTAATTGTTATATTAACTTGAGGCATATTTAATTATTTACTTTCTATTATCGTATTTATTTTGAGTAAAATTTTTTCTAATTTATTAAGATTGTTAGCATTTTTATTTTTTAATATTTTATTTTCTTCAAGTAAAATATCATCAACTTTAAGATTTTTATTTCCTTTTCTATTTTTAATGAGAGTATTCATTTTTTCAGTTACTTCATTAAATTTGTCTAATGATGCTTTTAAATCTTTCATATAAATATTTTCCTAATAAAAAGAGAAATTGTCTATAAAAATTAAATATCATTGTATTTTTATTTAATAATTTCTTATAACACATTAAGATCAATTGACTTACTTTTGCAATAAGGTATTAAATTATTTTATAACACAACTTCAATAGGATAGTTATTTTAGAATGCCAGAAAACCTAATGATTGATAATTTAAATGATGCAGAGCTTTCTAATGCTATTAGAATATTATCAGTTGATGCTGTAGAAAAAGCTAATTCAGGGCATCCCGGTATGCCAATGGGCATGGCTGATGTGGCAACCGTGCTTTATAAAAAATTTTTAAAATTTGATTCCAGTTCTCCAGATTGGATTAATAGAGATAGGTTTGTTTTAAGTGCTGGTCATGGGTCCATGTTATTGTATTCTTTATTGTATTTAACTGGTTATAAAGATATATCTCTAGAGGATATAAAAATGTTTAGACAGTTAGGTTCTAAAACAGCTGGTCACCCTGAATATGGTGAGTTAAAGGGAATAGAAACTACAACTGGTCCTTTAGGTCAAGGAATAGCTAATGCAGTAGGGATGGCTATATCTGAAAAAATTATGGCTAATAGGTTTGGTAAAGAATTATTTGATCATAAAACTTATGTGTTAGCTGGAGATGGATGCTTAATGGAAGGTATTTCACAAGAATCAATTTCTTTAGCAGGTCATTTAGGTCTAGGTAAACTTATAATATTATTTGATGATAATGGTATTTCTATTGATGGACCAACTTCTTTGACTACTTCTGATAATCAATTAGATAGATTTAAAGCAAGTAATTGGCATGTAATAGAGTGTAATGGACATTCTTTTGATGAGATAGAAGTGGCTTTAAAAGAATCTGGAGAAGATGAAAGACCTTCTCTAATTGCTTGCAAAACAAGAATTGGATTTGGATCTCCAAATAAAGAAGGTAAGTCTTCAAGTCATGGTGCGCCTATGGGTAAAGATGAAATAGGCTTGATTCGAGAAAATTTAAATTGGGATTTTATAGAGTTTGATATCCCTGCAAATATTATAGATGCATGGAGGAAAATAGGAGTTAGAGGAAGACTACAAAGAAATGATTGGGAAAAAATATATACTGATTCGCAACATAGAAAAACAATTGAAAGCTTAATTAATGGTAGTAATTTAGAATCTTTGGATAAACAATTAAGTGATTTTAAAAGGAGTTTGTATGAAAATCCTGTTGCTTTAGCAACTAGAAAGTCTAGTGAGAATATTTTAAATGAATTAATTTCAAGAATTTCTAATTTAATAGGAGGTTCGGCTGATTTGACAGGCTCAAACAATACTTTGGCTAAGGGTCAAAAGATTGTTTCAGCTGATGATTTTTCTGGTTCATACATATATTATGGAGTACGAGAACATGCTATGGCTGCAATTATGAATGGAATAGCTTTATATGGAATTTTAATTCCATATGGAGGTACGTTTTTAGTATTTACGGATTATTGTCGACCAGCTATTCGTTTGTCTGCTTTAATAAAATTAAGAGTAATTTATATTATGACGCATGATTCTATTGGGCTTGGGGAAGATGGTCCTACTCATCAACCTGTAGAACATTTGTCATCATTAAGAGCTATTCCTAATTTAGAAGTTTGGAGGCCTGCAGATAATATTGAAACACTTGAAGTATGGCAAGCTGCATTACAGTCTAAAAATACGCCGAGTATATTAGCATTATCTAGACAGAATTTAAAACCAATCAGAACTAAAAATATAGATATTAATCTTTCATTGAAAGGTGCGTATGTTTTAAATGAAGAAAGTAGTGCTATGATTTCTTTAATTGCTTCTGGTTCTGAATTAGAATTAATTATTGATGCTTCTGAAGAATTATATAATGAAGGAATAACTACTCGAATTATTTCTGTTCCTTGTTTAGATAGGTTTTATATTCAAGATAAAAAATATAAGGATGAAGTTATAGGTAATTTGCCTAAAGTAATAGTAGAAGCTGGTGTTAGACAAAGTTGGGATCATCTAATGTCTTCTGAGGATGTTTTTATAGGCATGTCAAGTTTTGGTTCTTCTGCTCCAGCAAAAGATTTGTATAAAAAATTTAAAATAACAAAAGAAGAAATTATAAAATCAGTTAAAATAATATTAGATAAATAGGAGGACTAAATGACTGTAAAAGTAGCCATTAATGGGTTTGGAAGAATAGGTCGATTAGTTTTAAGAGCTATATTGGAATCAAATAGAAAAGATATTTGTGTTATAGCTATTAATGATTTGGGCTCTGTGGAAGCAAATGCACACTTGTTAAGTTATGATAGTGTGCATGGAAGGTTAAATGCTGAAGTTTCAGTTGAAAATGGATCAATTAAAACTGCTGATAATTTAATTAAGGTGTTTTCGGAAAGAAACCCTGAGGATTTGCCATGGAAGGAATTAGATATAGATGTCGCTTTAGAATGTACTGGTTTATTTACAAAAAATGAAGATGCTATTAAACATGTTCATGCAGGAGCAAAAAAGGTATTAATTTCTGCGCCTGGTAATGGAGTAGATTATACAGTTGTATATGGTGTTAACCATAATGGCTTAAATAAAGACCATAAAGTAGTATCAAATGCAAGTTGTACTACAAATTGTTTGGCCCCAGTTGCTAAGGTATTAAATGATTTGGTTGGTATTGAGAGTGGATTTATGACTACTGTCCATGCTTTTACAGGAGATCAACCAGTATTAGATACTTTACATAGTGATTTGAGAAGAGCTCGTGCTGCTTCAACTTCAATGATTCCAACTTCTACTGGAGCTGCTAAAGCGGTAGGTTTGGTGTTACCAGAACTATTGGGAAAACTAGATGGAACAGCAGTAAGAGTTCCCACAGTAAATGTATCAATGGTAGATTTAACTTTTTATTCTTCTAAAGAAACTTCTATTGACGAAATTAATCTTGCAATAAAGAATTCTGCGCAAAATGAATTAAAAGGAATTTTAAATTATAATGACCAGCCTTTGGTTTCTATTGATTTTAATCATAATCCAGCTTCTTCTAATTTTGACTCTACACAAACGCAAGTTGTGCAGGGTAAATTAGTAAGAATTTTATCTTGGTACGATAATGAGTGGGGTTTTTCAAATAGAATGTCTGATGTAGCAGTATTAATGGGTAAATAAATATGGGATTAAAGACTATAGAAAATGTTGATTTATCGGGTAAGATTGTTTTATTACGATGTGATTTAAATGTTCCTATAGATGAAAATGGAGAAATTTCAGATATTAGTAGAATAGAAAGGCTGATCCCTACTGTAAAATTTTTATCTAGCCGAGGTGCAAAGATAGCTTTACTGTCACATTTTGGAAGACCAAATGGAAAATTTAATGAAAACTTGTCTTTAGGTTTTGTTTCTGAATACTTGGCAGAGATATTTCAAGCTGAAGAAATAGTAGTTATTCCTGATTGTATTGGGAGAGTAGCAAAGCAAGTTTTGCAAGATTTATCTGAAGGTGGAATTGCTCTTTTAGAGAATCTACGTTTTTATAAAGGAGAAGAATTAAATAGTAAAAAGTTTTGCAATGACTTAGCAAATTTAGGAGATATTTTTGTAAACGATGCTTTTTCTGTTTCACATAGAAAGCATGCTTCTGTTTATGGAATATCAAAATTATTACCATCTTATGCAGGTTTAGCACTTCAATTAGAGATTGAAATGTTGGAAAAGGTATTAAAAGGTTCTGAACCACCAACTATTGGTATTGTAGGAGGTTCAAAGGTTTCTACTAAATTAAATTTGTTAAGAAATTTAATGGAAAAAATGAAGTATATTGCTATAGGAGGGGGAATGGCAAATACATTTCTTGCAGCAAAAGGTGTTAATATAGGAGCGTCTTTTTATGAAAAAAGTATGCTTAAAGATGCTCTTCAAATATGTAAAAAAGCAGAAAAGTTAGGCTGTGAGATTATTTTACCTGTAGATGCTGTGGTTGCAAATAAAATTGAACATGGTGTGGATACAGAAATGGTAGATATAGATAATATTGCTTCTGATAAAATGATTTTGGATATTGGAAATAAAACTATAGATTTAATATGTAGTGCAATCGCTAATAGTAAAACGTTATTATGGAATGGACCATTAGGAGTGTTTGAAGTTCCTCCTTTTGATCATAGTACTTCTTCTTGCGCGTTGACAGTTGCAATGTTAACTAGAGCTGGTGGTTTAGTAAGTGTGGCAGGTGGAGGAGATACTGTTTCAGCATTAAATAATGCTGAAGCATCTGGAGGTTTCTCATATGTATCTGTGGCAGGAGGTGCATTTTTAGAATGGATAGAAGGTAAGACTTTGCCAGGTATTTCTGTATTGAATAAATAATAAAAGGAGAAATAAAATGAAAGTTACTAAAACGGTAAAGAATATTTTAAGTAATTATGAAAGTGATAATCCAGGCACGAAAACTAATTTAGTAAGAATTTTAATGCAAGGAAAGTTAGCCGGGACAGGAAAATTGGTTATATTGCCTGTTGATCAGGGCTATGAACATGGGCCTGCAAGATCATTTGCACCTAATCCTGATGCATATGATCCACATTATCATTATAAACTGGCTATAGATGCTGGGTTAAACGCCTATGCGGCTCCATTAGGCATGCTTGAAGCAGGAGTAGAATCATTTGCAGGACAAATACCAACTATTTTAAAATTAAATAGTGCCAATAGTTTATCGATATTAAAAGATCAAGCTGTGCATGGTTCTATAGAAGATGCTTTAAAATTGGGATGTTCTGCGGTAGGTTTTACAATATACCCTGGTTCTGAATTTCAATTTGAAATGATGGAAGAATTGCGTGAGCTAGCAATTGAAGCTAAATCAGTAGGTTTAGCTGTTGTTGTTTGGTCGTATCCTCGAGGTGGAAATATTTCAAAAGAAGGAGAAACAGCTATTGATATATGCGCATATGCCGCTCATATGGCTGCTTTATTAGGAGCCCATATTATAAAAGTTAAACCTCCTTCATCTCATATTGAGCTTAAAGAAGCTTCATCATCTTATAAAGGGTTAGATATTTCTACTTTAAGTAAAAGAGTAGCACATGTTATGAAATCCTCTTTTAATGGAAGAAAAATTGTAGTGTTTTCAGGAAATGCTTTTACTAATATGGAAGGATTATTAGAAGATATTAGACAAATTAGAGATGGCGGAGGTTATGGATCTATAATAGGAAGAAATTCATTTCAAAGACCTAGAGAAGAAGCATTAGACATGCTTAATAAGGTAATAAATATATATAAAGGAAAAAATTAACTTATTTATATGTCTCATTTTAATACACAGCTATATCTTATTTCTCCACCTCAAGTTGATCCTATAACTTTTTGTTTTTTACTTGAAGAGGTTTTAAAATCTGGAGTAATTAGTTGTTTTCAATTAAGGTTGAAAGACAATGACGATAAAACTATAATAAATCTTTCTAATAAAATTTTACCTATATGTAAGAAATATAATATTCCATTTATTTTAAATGATAGAGTAGATTTAGTTAAAATTTGTAATGCTGATGGTGTTCATTTAGGTGAAGAAGATGGATCAATTAAAAAAGCTAGAAAATTATTAGGTTCCAATTTTATAATTGGGGCATCATGTTATAATTCCAAACATTTAGCGATGGAAGCGGCGGAAAATGGTGCAAATTATGTTGCATTTGGTGCATTTTTTAAAACTAATACTAAAGTTTCAAAAGCGAGCGCTCATATAGAAATTATAAAAGATTGGCTTTTTATTAGTAATATTCCTTGTGTAGCAATTGGTGGGATTACGCCACTTAACTGTAAGGAACTTATCGAGGTTGGAGTAGATCATATGGCTGTAATAAGTAGTATTTGGGAATCCAAAAAAAGTCCTATAGAAGCAGTGAAAGATTTTAAGAACTTATTGTATTAAAATATATCTTATTTACTTTAATATTATTATAAAGTATTTCATAAGTTTGTTTATTGGAGATATGAAAAATGAAAATAAATGGTAATGCTTTAAGACCTGGTAATATTATAGAGCATCAAAATCAACAATGGAGAGCTATAAAATGTGTAGCTGTAAAACCAGGAAAGGGTGGAGCATTTAATCAGGTAGAATTAAAAAATCTTGAAACAGGATCTAAATTAAATGAAAGATTTAGAGCTAATGAGGTAGTAGAAAAGTTAAATATTGATACTCGTAAATATCAATTTTTATTTGGTGCTGATGATATGTTAACTTTTATGGATATAGAGACATATGAACAAATAGAATTGCCAGTCACTTTAGTGGGAGATCAAAAATCATTTTTACAAGACGGTATGGAAGTAACATTAGAAATTGTTGATGGAAAGCCTATAGGCGTAGATTTGCCAGAACAAGTTATACAGGAAGTTATAGAAACTGAATCTGTAGTAAAAGGTCAGACAGCTTCTTCCTCTTATAAGCCTGCAATATTAGATAATGGACTTAGGATTATGGTTCCTCCACATATTACAGTTGGAACAAAAGTTTCTGTGGCTACTATTGATTGTACTTATGTAGGAAAAGAAAAAAATTAATTTTTTATGGTGTCTAAATGGAAAAATTTTCAGCAAATATAAATATAATGATGTCTTCTGCTAGAAAAGCGGCAAAGTCTATTTTGAGAGATTTTGGAGAATTAGAAAAACTTCAAGTGTCTATTAAAGGGCAAAATGATTTTGTTACTATTGCTGATACAAAAGCTCAAGATATAATTTTTTCAGAATTATCTAAGGCTAGACCTGATTATGGTTTTTTAATGGAAGAAGGAAATCATAAAGATAAAATCGATAAAAATAAAAATATTTTTATTGTAGATCCAATTGATGGCACTTTAAATTTTATGAATGGGGTTCCTTATTTTGCAATATCTATCGCTGTGTATAGTAAAAATAAAATAATAGCAGGTATAATTTTTGATCCTATACACAATGATTTATATTGGGCAGAGGAAGGAATAGGAGCTTATTTAAATGATCAAAGATTAAGGGTTACAAATAAAAAACAATTAGATAATTCTCTAATTGGTTTAGGAATTCCATTTTTAGGAAGAGGAGATCATAAGAAACACATAAAAATACAAGAAGCTGTGATGTCTAAGGTAGCTGGTTTAAGAAGATTTGGTGCAGCATCTTTAGATTTAGCTTATGTAGCAGCAGGAAGAATAGATGGTTTTTGGGAGTTTGGATTAAGCCCATGGGATATAGCAGCAGGTATTATATTAGTTAAGGAAGCGGGTGGTATTGCTGTAGGAATTGATAATAAAGAGGACCCTTTAAAGACAGGAAATATTGTAGCAGGTAATATGAATATAGTTACTTCACTTCAAAAATTATTAAATCGTTAATAGTTAAGTAATACCAATTAGTTGTAAAAAATTACTAATTCACTTACTTTAATATATATTTTTTATTTTATGAGGTAAAAATATGAATAGTCCTATTAGATTTATGCAAAGAATGATTATTTTTTTAATAATAGCATTATTAATAGGTTTTTTCTTATTCTCTTCTTTAATTACTGCATTTTTAACAAATCCTTATATTAATGGTTTAATTTTTTGTGTCTTAGCTTTTGGAATAATAATAATACTTAGACAAGTTTTTATTTTAAAACCTGAAATTATATGGGTAGAAGCTTATAAAAGAAATATATCAAAAGGTTTAACTTCTTCAGTATCTTCTAAAAAGTTAAGTTTATTGGCACCAATGGCTAGTATGTTGGAAGAGCATAAAGGGAGGTTTTCAATTTCTTCATTAGCTATGAGGTCTTTATTGGATAGTTTAAATTTACGTTTAGATGAGACTAGAGAAATTTCAAGGTATTTGATAGGGTTATTAGTTTTCTTGGGTTTATTAGGAACTTTTTGGGGATTATTAATTACTATTGAATCAGTTGGATCAGTAATCACATCTTTGGATATGGCGAGCGCAGATACTTCTACAATGTTTTTAAACTTGAAAGAGGGGTTAAAACAACCTCTAAATGGTATGGGTACTGCTTTTTCTTCATCTTTATTTGGTTTATCTGGTTCTTTAATTTTAGGTTTTTTAGATCTTCAAGCATCACAAGCTCAAAACCAGTTTTATAATGATGTTGAAGAATGGTTATCATCAATGAGTTTGATAGCAGTAAGTAAGACAGGAAAAGGTGGTGAGAAAAAATTGCAAGAAGATGGTGTACCTGTTTATGTGCAAGCTTTACTAGAACAAACTGCTGAAAGTGTAGATTCCCTTCAAAGGATTTTAGGTAGGGGAGAAGATGAAAGACGAAATTTAGCCAATAATTTTTCGGATTTAGCAAATAACATGTCTGAAGTGGCTGATCAAATTAAAAACAATCAAAAAGAATTTCAGAAAATAAATGCTAAACCAATAGATTTATCGGGTTTAACAAATTTATTTAAAGAAAATGTTAGTGGTATTGATGATGCAACTAAAGATCATATAAGAAGTATGGATGTTTCTATTAAAAGATTAGTGGAAGAAAGCAATCAAAATAATAAACAATTAGTTTTAGAACTTCGGTCAGAAATTAAATTATTAGCTAAAACTATTTCAGCAGTAGTAGAAAAAAGTTCTTCAAATAAAAATACTAAGGTTTTAACTTCTAAAAAGGATGATTAGTGGCAGGCTTAAGAAATCGTAATAGAAGAGTTGCTGATATTTGGCCAGGTTTTGTTGATGCTATTTCAACATTGTTATTAGTTTTAATCTTTTTATTATCTTTATTTTTAGCTTCTGAATTTTTTCTTTCAAAAATGTTATCAAATAAAGAAGATGCTTTAGAAGGGTTGAATTTGCAGATATTCCAACTTTCAGAATTATTATCTCTTGAAAAAAAGGAAAATAAAGATTTGTCTAATACTATTTCTGCTTTAAACAATAAATTAAATTCAGTAAATTTTTCATCTGATTTAATGACAATGGAGATTAGTAATTTAAAAGAAAAAAATATTGATTTAACTAACTTAATAGCAGATTTAAAAAATAATAAGAATGAAATTATAAAAAATATTCAAAATTTAAATGTAGATAATAAAAATTTGGAATTAAAGATTAGAGAATTATTAGCTACTTTAAGCGCGACTAAGGTTAAGTTGAATAAGGCAGAAGAGGAAATTGAATTATCGGAGGCAGCTAAAAATCAAGTTACTATCTTAAATATACAAGTAGCAGATTTAAGAGAACAATTAGCCGCAATAGAGTCTTTGCTAGATATAAGAAGAGAAGAATTAAAGAAAAAAGACGTGCAAATTGCAGAGTTAGGTAAAAAACTTAATACTGCGTTAGCAGTAAAAGTGGGAGAGCTTACTAAATATAAATCAGAATTTTTTGGAAGACTTAGAGAGATATTGGGTAATAGAAAAGATGTTCAAATAGTTGGAGATAGGTTTATATTTCAATCTGAGGTGTTATTTGAATCTGGTTCTGCTGATATAGGTGTAAATGGTATTAATGAGTTAAATCAGTTATCTAAAATATTAATAGATATCACTGATAAAATTCCAAGTGATATTCCGTGGGTTTTGCAAATACAAGGTCATACTGACCAAAATCCTATAAGCACAGTTTTATATCCTTCTAACTGGGAGTTAAGTTCTGCTAGAGCTATTTCGGTAGGTAGGGTGCTTATTTCTTCAGGTATTAATCCAAATAAAATTTCTGTTGCTGGTTTTGCAGAGTTTCAGCCATTATCTGTGGGAGATGATCAAGAGACATTAAGAAAAAATAGAAGGATAGAAATAAAGCTTACGCAGCCTTAAATTTTATGAAATATCCCTTAAAGGGGAGAGAGTTTTTGGAGTAATTGAAAATTCATTTAATTTTTCTGGCCATTTTTCTCCAGTTATTAAACTTTCGATTATTTTAGAAATAGCAGGTGATGTTTGAATGCCGTAACCTCCTTGACCTGCTAACCAATAAAAACCTGTATTATGTATGTCTTCACCTACAATCGGAGTTCTATCAGAAAAAAAAGATCTTAGTCCTGCCCATTTATGATCAATTTTATTTATTTTAAGATTTGTGGACTTTTGTATTCTATCTACAGTCAACGCTATATCGATTTCTTCGGGTTGAGCATCACATGGAGGACTATCTGTTTCATCTGCAGGAGAAGCTAGGAATTTTCCAGCTTCTGGTTTAAAATAAAATTTTTCTTCTATGTCAATTACGACTGGCCAATTTTTTATCATATAATTATTTAAATTTTCAAAAATAATAACTGTTCTTCTTTTAGGTTTAAGACCTAGAGGTTTGCAGTTGGCTAATTTAGCAACTTCATCACACCAGGCTCCAGCTGCGTTTATAATTATAGGCGCTGTAAAAACATCTTTTTGTGTTTTTATTTCCCATATAGAATTATTTTTAGATATACTATTTACTTCTTGATTAAATAGAATTGTTCCACCATTTTCTTTAGTCCCTCTGGCAAACCCCTGATGTATTAGGTCTACATCCATAACTTTTGAATGGGGCTCGTGAAGTGCTCTATGAATATAACCTTCTTTAATTGCAGGTACAATTGTTAATGCTTCTTTAGAAGATATTTCGAATACATTTGAAGATGTTTTTTGAGCGTATTTTAATTCTTTGTCGATAATATTATTTTGTAAATTATTTGCTATAAATAAGGATCCTCCATTTAAATTCATTAGAGGTTCTGTTTTAAAACATTCTGGAGGTTTTTCTAGAAAGTTCCTACTAGCTTTTGTAAGAGATCTAATAATGTCATTACCATAATTTTCGGTAAAAAATGCTGCAGACCTTCCTGTCGTATGAAAACCGAGATGTGCTTCTTTATCAAGCACTAATACTTTTCCATAATTAGACAATCTAAAAGCAGCAGACATGCCTGCTATTCCAGAGCCTATAATAATAAAGTCTGTATTCATTACACTAATATACTATATTATTCTGCCATCTGTATATTGTTGTTATTATATTCATCCTCTAAACTTCGCAATTTATTAGCAACATGACTAGAGGGTTTAGTAAATTTAGCTAATAAACTATATAACACAGGGACTATAAATAGACTTAATAAAGTTGAAAATGTTACACCTCCAACTATTACCCAGCCAATAGAAGACCTACTTTCTGCACCAGCACCGCTAGCTAGAGCCAAAGGCATAGCTCCAAATACAGTAGCAATTGTAGTCATTAGTATTGGTCGTAATCTAGCATTTGCTGATTCTTCTACAGCATCTTTAATAGATCTACCTTGTTCTCTTAATTGATTAGCAAATTCAACAATTAAAATAGCATTTTTAGCTACTAAACCTATTAACATTACTAAGCCAATTTGACTATAAACATTAAGGGTTATACCAGTTAAATATAAAGTAGCTAAAGCCCCTGTAATAGCTAAAGGAACAGAAAGCATTATAATTATTGGGTGTACAAAGCTTTCAAATTGAGCAGCTAATACTAGAAATACTATCAAAAGGGCTAATCCAAAAGTTAACATTAAAGAAGAAGAGGAATCTCTAAATTCTCGTGATTGTCCAGCATAGGAAATCCTTGCTTCTGACGGTAAACTAGTTTTTGCTAAATTATCTAAATAATCTAAAGCTTCACCTAAACTATATCCTGGCGCTAAAGAAGCAGATATAGTAACAGAACGCATTCTGTCAAATCTATTAAGTTCTTTAGGGGCTGCTGTTTCTTTTGTAGTAATTAAATTATTTAATGGAATTAAAGCATTTTTAGAATTTCTAATATAAATATTTTCTAAATCATTAGGAGTTTCTCTGTCTTTATTTCTTGCTTGAAGAACTACATTATATTGGACCCCTCGGTCATTTAATGTAGTTACAAATCGTGAGCCAAGCATAGTTTCTAAAGTTTTTCCTATGTCTGATATTGGTACTTCTAATGTGGCAGCTCTATTTCTATTAATATCAACTTTTAATTCGGGTTTAGTTTCTTTATAGTCTGCATCGATACTTAATAATTTTGGGTTTTCTTCTTTCGCTTTGTTAATAATAGTTTTACTCCAATCTTTTAAAGTATTGTAGCTAGGACCTCCTAATACAAATTGAACCGGTGATTTTCTACCTGGCTGATTGAGGCTAGGAGGGTTTATAGCAAAGACATTAGCTCCAGGTACGCTTAATAATTTTGGGAAAAATTCTTTAACTATTGCTTGTTGGCTTCTTTCTCTTTCTTCCCATGGTTTTAAAACAACAAAAGCTATAGCAAAATTTACAGGACTTGGTCTACTTAATCCAGGAGCAAGAACTCCAAATAAGGTATCAATTTCTTTGGATCCTTTTGGACCTATAGATGATAATTGATCCTCAACTTCTAATAAATAATCTCTAGTATAATTTAATGTAGCCCCTTCTGGAGCCATTAGAACCACTAAAAATACCCCTCTATCTTCTGTCGGTGCAAACTCTTTAGGCACTTCTTTATATAAGTTATATGCGGTTGCAGAAAACGCTATTCCTATTGCTAAAATTATAATAGGAAATGATAAAGACTTATTTAGTAACCATTTATAACCATTATTTATAGTTAAAAATACTTTTTCACTAGATTTATAAAACATATTTTTAGATTTATATTCTCTTAGTATTTTTGAACACATCATTGGCGTTAAAGTAAGTGCTACAAAGCTTGAAAATAATACGGCACCAGCTATAGAAATACCAAATTCACTAAACAATCTACCAGTATTTCCTCCCATCATAGAAATTGGAACAAAAACGGCAATAAGAGACAATGTAGTAGCAATAACTGCAAATCCTATTTGTCTAGACCCTCGAATAGAGGCTAAAAGAACAGGTTCTTTATTTTCTATTCTTCTATGAATATTTTCTAAAACTATGATAGCGTCGTCAACAACTAATCCTACCGCAAGAACATAAGCCAAAAGTGTTAAAACGTTTATAGAAAATCCAAATATATTTAATATAATAAATGAAGATAATAGAGACACAGGAATAGCTATAGCAGGAATAAGTGTTGCCCAAAATGATCTTAAAAATATAAATATAACAAAAATTACTAAACACATGGCTATACCGAGTGCCTTAAATACTTCTTTTATTGATGCATCAACAAATCTGGATCTATCATATGCTATAAATAATTCTACTTGTTCAGGTAAACTTTCTTGTAATTCTGTTAATTTATTTCTAATACCATTAGATATTTCTAATTCATTAGCTTTTGATTGTTTTATTACACCTAGCCCTATTGCTGGTTCCCCATTTGCTCTAACTTCATATCTTTCTTCTTCTGTGCCTAATTTAATTTCGGCTACATCACTTAATCTAATTAAATAATTTTCTTTTTGAGAAATGACTATATCTGCAAATTGTTTTTCTGTTACTAATCCAGAATCAGTTCGAACTGCAAATTCTCTTTTATTAGATTCTACTCTACCAGATGGTAGTTCTATATTTTGTTTTAATAAAGCGTCTTCAATATCACTAACAGTTACACTATATGCAGCCATAGTCCTTCTGTTTAACCATATTCTCATGGCAGGTTTTCTTTCTCCTCCAATCATTACTTTTGCGACACCTGGAACGACAGAAAAAATATCTACTAAATATCTGTCAGCATAGTCACTAAGTTGAATAGCATTCCATTCTTTACTTTTCATCCCTATCCATATAAAAGGGCTTGCATCGGCTTCTGTTTTTAATACTATTGGGGATTCAGTATCTAAAGGGAGGTTGCCAATACTTCCAGAGATTTTATCTCTAACATCACTTGCTGCAGCATCTATATCTCTTGAAACTACGAATTCAATAGTAACTTCTGATCTTTCTTCTCTGCTTTTTGATGTAATTTGTTTAACACCTTCTATTCCACTTACGGATTCTTCTATAATTTGTGTAACTTGACTTTCAATTATAGTTGCTGGTGCTCCTTTATAGAGTGTAATTACTGATACTATAGGAGCATCAATATCTGGATACTCTCTTACTGCAAGATCTTTCATTGAAGAAAGTCCAAAAATAACTAAAATTAAACTGATTACAGTTGCAAAAATTGGTCTTTTTATAGAAATATCAGATAATAAAAGAGATCGTTCACTTTTGTTTTCTTCTTTTTTTGTCATTAATTAATTTTCCATTATAAATATTTAAGTGGTTTATCTGATAGTAACTTTAGAACCATCTCTTACTTTTTGTATTCCTCCGGTAATTACCATTGCATTGTTTTCTAAACCTTCTAAAATTTCTACTTCTCCTGATAGTCTTTGTCCTAATTTTACAGATTTTGCTTTTGTAATACCTTCATCTATTATGTAAATTGTTCTTTGAGTGCCGTCCGTTAAAATAGACTCTTCTGGAACAATAATGGCATTTTTACGTGTCATAATTGGAAGCTTTACAATCATGAACATTCCAGGTTTTAATTTTAGGTTTGTATTATCAATATTTGCTCTGACCGTAATTGATCTTGAATTTTTATTTACTCTAGTATCAATAGATTGAATTGTTCCAATAAAGAGCTCATTTTCCCAAGCTCTTGTATAGGTATTTATTTCTGTGCCTACAATGAGCTTAGATATAGCAGATTCAGGAACTTCAAAATCTAATTGAATTGGATTAATAGAATCTAATGTTGTTACTTTTTCGCCGGGTTCTATATATTGTCCAATACTAGCATTTTTTAAACCTATTCTTCCATCAAACGCTGCACGGATAGATTTTTTATTTAATTTGACTTTAGCTATTTTTAATTCAGCTTCAGCTTCTGTTTCATTAGTTAATAATTGATCTAATTTTGTTTTAGCAATATTATTAGTTTCTGATAGCTTTTTTGCACTGTTAGACAACCTTTGTCTTCTTTCTAGTAAAGCTGTCCATCTATTTACTTCAGCTTTTTCTATTCTTGAATCAAGCGTAAATAATATAGATCCTTTTTTTACCGTTTGTCCTTCAGTAAATTTAATAGAATTAATAACCCCACTAACTTCTGAAGTAATATCAATGGCATCAGTAGCATTAAGGTTTCCAACGATTTCCATGTTTACTGTAATATCATCTATTCTCACAGATTTTGCGTCCACAGCAGTAGGAGGTCTTTCTGCTTTTATGGTATTAGTATTTTGATTAGATCCTGTAATATAACTCCAATTATTCCATATTAACCAAGAAACGATTGCAACAAAAATAACTATTAATAATTGAATCAAAACTGATCTCATCAAAATTTCCTATATATTTATTATCAAGATTTGAATTATACATATATATTATAATTATAATATTATTTTTTAAAAAAAATGGATTACATTATGACTGATAATAAAAAATTAGTTGAAGATATTAAAAAACTTAATTTTGAGGAGGCTTTAAAAGCTCTTGAAGAAATCGTTCAAGAATTAGATTCAGGTTCTATTGATTTAGATAAAGCTGTAGAGGCATATGAAAAAGGTAACCAGTTAAAGTTACATTGTGAAAAAAAACTTAAAGAAGCAAAAATTAGAATTGAAAAAATTGAAGTTTCTAAGGACGATGAATTTACAAAAGAATTAATAGACTCTGATTGATTAGTAATTTGCTAGGCAAAGATTTTAAAGAATATTTAGAAAATTTTTCTGTGGAATTTAATGAAAAATTTAATAATTTAATCACTAATAAAAATTACCCAAAACCGTTATTAGAGAGTATGAAGTATATTGCATTAACTGGAGGTAAAAGAATACGACCTTTTCTAGTATGTGAAGTTGCTAAATTATTTAATATTCCTTTTAAAGAATCTGTTTATGCTGCTACAGCAATAGAAATGATACATTGTTATTCTTTAATACATGATGATTTGCCTGCAATGGATGATGATGACATTAGAAGAGGATACAAAACTTTACATAAAAAATTTGATGAAGCTACTGCTATACTCGCAGGCGATGCTTTATTGACTGATTCTTTTCAAATTATATCAAAGTTTTATAAAGACCCTAAAGTTGCAATAAAATTAATTACTATTTTATCTAATTTAGCTGGAGGCTCTGGTATGGTAGGAGGACAAGTTCTAGATTTATATCCTGTTTCTAATAATGAAAAGGATATTTTATTTATGAATAAATTAAAGACAGGTGGGCTAATTAAATGTTCTGTATTATTTGGAGCAATTATAGGAAAAGCCGATGAAATTAATATGAATAACTTGTCTCAATATGGAGGTTTAATTGGAAAAGCATTTCAAATCACAGATGATATTCTTGATATAAGTGGAACTGAAGAAATTATTGGCAAAAGAGTAAATAAAGATAGATCTAGTGGGAAGATAAGCTTGATTGATATTTATGGTAAAGATGGAGCAACTAGAATTGCTAAAAAATCTATTAATGACGCGAAAAAAATAATAGATCTCTACGGAGAAAAAGGATTTAATCTTCATCAATTAACAGAATATATTTTAAATAGAAAAAAATGAAAATTAATAAAATACGTCTTGATGAATTAGTAATGCAAAAAGGCTTTGCAAATTCAAAATCTATAGCTCAGTCATTAATTATGGCTGGCAAAATCTATCTTAATGAAAGTAAGTTATCTAAACCTGGTTATTCACTTCCTTTAGATTCAGAAATAATTTATAAAGGTCCTTTACATCCATGGGTTTCAAGAGGAGGAATAAAATTAGATTATGCTATTAAGAAATTTAACATATTAGTGAAAGATAAAATTGCATTGGATTTAGGAGCTTCTACAGGTGGGTTTAGTAATGTTTTATTAGATAGAGGAGCAAAAAAAATTTATGCTGTGGATGTAGGTTATGGACAGTTTCATGAAAAATTAAAGAATAACAAAAAGATAGTTTTGAAAGAAAGGACAAATGCTCGTTATTTATCTCGCGCAGATGTGCCTGATGATATTGATATACTAGTGTGTGATGTCAGTTTTATAAGTATAAAAAAAATTCTTTTAGAACCAATAAAATTATTAGCTAAAGGAGCAATATTAGTTTGTCTTATTAAGCCTCAATTTGAAGTTGGAAAGAAATATGTAACAAAAGGAGGGGTTGTAAAGGATGAAATAATTAGAAAGAATTGTTGTGAAGATATTAAAAGTTGGTTTGAGAAGGAAATTGGGTTTAGAGTAAAAAATATAATAAAAAGCCCTATAACTGGTCCAAAAGGAAATATAGAATATCTTATAGAAGTTAATGTGTAATTATTTTCTTGCCATAGTATGATATTCTTTATTTGGTCTCATATCCGTCCCAATAGCAATTCTATTTGACATGTTAAAAAAGCTAGCTACCTCAACTATTTCTAAAATCTCTTCATCTACAAAATTCGAATCCCTTAATTTTTGTCTATCTTCATTGTCAACTTTATCAGGAAACTCAGTGAGTTTGGCAGCAAAGTCTAACATTAACTTATGTTTATTAGAAATACTTGCTGATCTGTAATTGATTGATAATTCATCTCCTAAAATTGGGTTTTTTGATAATTGTCTAACTGCTGCTCCATGAGCAACAGTACAATAAAAACATTTATTAGAGCTTGAAACCACAACAGCTATCATTTCTCTTTCTAATTTTGAGAGTTTGCCATCTGCTAACATTAATCTATTATAGAAATTAACAAAGGTTTTCAATCTATCAGGGTCAGATGCATTTGCAATAATAACGTTAGGAATAATTCCTAGTTTTTCCTTACAAACTTCCATATATCTTTTCATTTCTTTATCTAATAATTCGAATCTAGGCTTTATATCTAAATCCCATATATAATCTGTAGAATTTTCTTTTTTCATTATTTAAGTTTCCTCGAAATTGCGATATGTTGGAGAGCATGATCAGCTATTACTATGGCTATCATGGCTTCTCCTACCGGGACGGCTCTAATTCCGACACAAGGATCATGCCTTCCTTTAGTAACAATTTCAGTTTCTTTATTATTTTTATCAATTGTTTTTATAGGCTTTAGTATTGAGCTAGTTGGTTTTACTACGAAACGACTAATAATATTTTGACCGCTAGATATTCCTCCTAAAATTCCACCGGCATGATTAGATAAAAATTTTACTTTTCCAGATTTTCCTATTCTCATTTCATCTGCATTAGTTTCACCGGTAAGGTTTACGACATCAAAACCATCTCCTATTTCAACACCTTTTACGGCATTTATACTCATTAATGCACTTGCTATGTTAGCGTCTAATTTTTGATAAATAGGTTCACCAAGTCCGACAGGAACATTGTGAGCAATTATTTCAATAATAGCTCCACACGATAGACCTTTTTTTCTCACATTAGTTAAATAATTTTTCCATATTTCTACTGTTTTCGAATCGGGACAAAAAAATTCATTTTGGTTTATAGTTTTTTCTTTCCAATTATTTCTATTGATTTTATGTGGTCCAATTTGAATTACAGCACCTGTAATTTTTAATTTTTTCCCTACTACATGTTCTATAATTTTTTTTGCTATTGCACCAGCGGCAACTCGCATGGCAGTCTCTCTAGCGGAGGACCTTCCTCCACCTCGGTAATCCCTAATGCCATATTTTTCTTGATAAGTGTAATCCGCATGTGCAGGTCTATATATATCTTTAATTTTTTTATAATCTTTTGATCTATGATCTTGATTCATAATACTTAATGCAATTGGAGAACCTGTACTTATTCCTTCAAATACTCCAGAATTTATTTTAACAATATCTTTTTCTCTTCTTTGGCTAACAAACTTAGACTTTCCTGGTTTTCTTTTATCTAAATCTTTTTGAATTATCTCTTTACTTATTTTTATTCCAGCAGGAACACCATCTATAATACAACCTATTTCAGGACCATGACTTTCCCCATATGTTGTGTATTTTAAAATATTTCCAAATGAGTTACTTGCCATTTATACCACCGATATATCTGGTGCCGTTGGAGATTTCATTCCAACTACATGGTACCCTGAATCTACATGTAGAACTTCACCTGTAGTACCAGATCCTAAATTAGATAACAAAAATAAACCTGCCCCTCCAACATCATTTAAATTAATATTTCTTTTGAGAGGTGAATTATATTCATTCCATTTTAATATATATCTAAAATCTCCTATGCCTGAAGAAGCTAAAGTCCTCATTGGTCCAGCTGAAATTGCATTTACTCTTATATTATTTTCTCCTAAATCAGCAGCTAGATATTTAACACTTGCTTCTAAGGCTGCTTTTGCAACTCCCATAACATTATAATGAGGTATAACTTTTTCTGCCCCATAATATGATAAAGTTAACATGCTGCCATCTTTGCTCATTATTTTTGAAGCATAATTAGCAACACAAGTAAAAGAATAACATGATATTTCCATGCTCTTTAGAAAGTTTTCTCGTGAAGTTTCTATATATTTTCCTTTTAATTCTTCTTTATCTGAATAAGCAATAGCATGAACTAAAAAATCTATTTTCCCGTATTCTTTATTAATATTACCAAAAGTGCTTTTTATAGATTTTTCATCTGAAACATCACATTCATATATTTTAGGAGATTTTATTGATTCTGCTAGAGGTTTTACTCGTTTTTCAAGTGTTTCCCCTTGATAAGTAAGAATAACATTTGCTCCATTATCTGCTAAGGATTTAGTAATTCCCCATGCTAAAGATCTTTCATTGGCAACACCCATGACTACACCAATTTTATCTTTCATAATATTAGTATCTTTAATACTATTTATTTCAGAATCATTATTTTGCATGTGTTTTCCTATACAATGTGAGTAAAATTTGTAATAAAAATTTAATTTATATTATAGAATTACGAAATATGTTCTATATAATAATTACAAATATATAAGGATTGTGATGAAAAGTGAAGAGTTTATAGAGTTTTTTGATCCAATAGAATTATTTTCTAATTGGATTGCAGATGCTAAAAAACATGAAGAAAAGAATTATAATGCTTTTTGTCTAGCAACTTCTGATGTAATGGGTGTGCCATCAGCTAGAATGATTTTACTTAAAAGCTTTGATGAACGTGGATTTATATTTTTTACTAATTTAAATAGTAAGAAGGCGAAAGAGTTTGATAAAAATGTTAAAGTCGCTTTATGTTTTTATTGGAAATCTTTAAATAAGCAGGTTCGGATTGATGGGACTATAATGGATTTGCCCTTAAAAGAATCAGATGAATATTTTTCGAATAGACCTAGAGATAGTCAAATAGGGTCTTGGGCTAGTGATCAATCTAATTATATAGATGGAGGGTATAAAAACTTAATAAAAAAATTTGCTTTTTATAAAAATAAGTTTAAAGGAAACAAAATATCTAGACCTAAACATTGGGCAGGAAAAATAGTAGTACCAGAAAAAATAGAGTTTTGGTCTGAAAGAAAAAACAGACTACATGAAAGAGTGTTGTTTAGTGCCTATAATGATGAATGGAAGAAAGAATATTTATATCCATAAAAAGGTTAAGCAGGATATAACACACCAAGAGTTTCTGCTACGCATGCTGGTCTTTCTTGGTCTTCAATTTCTATAGTTAATTCATTTTTAATTTTATAACCTCCGCCTTTTGTAGGATTAACTTCTAATAATTTGAAAGATCCTCTTAAGTTTGAACCAGCTTTTACAGGAGATAAAAATCTTACTTTATCAACGCCATAGTTTAAAGAATGAGCAATATTTTTTACTTCGTATGTGTTATAGCTCATCCATGGTGTTAAAGAAAGAGTTAGAAAACCATGTGCAATTGTAGAACCAAAAGGTCCTTCTTGGGCTTTTTTTTCATCAACATGTATCCATTGGAAATCTTGAGTAGAATTAGCAAATTCATTAATTTTTTCTTGTGTAACTTTAACCCAAGGACTTTTTCCGGTTATTTTTCCAATATATGTTGATAATTCATCTATAGAGTTTAACGTTAGCATTTAATTCTCCATATATATTTATATTAAGGTTTTTTAATATACTATATAATAAGGTAAAACTTTATTCTATGAATTTTTATATAGAGGGTAATAAATGTCTAAAAGAAATAAATTAACTAAGGAACAATTCTCTGTAGCGATAGAAGGTGACACTGAAGGACCTTTTACTGGAATCTATAATGCAGAAAAAAGGAAGGGAAATTATATTTGTGTAGTATGTGATAGCAAATTGTTTAGTTCATCAACTAAATACGATAGCGGAACTGGTTGGCCTGCTTTTTACGCTCCTTATAATGAGAATGCTGTTTCTAATTATCAAGATAATTCGCATGGTATGGAAAGAATTGAAGTAAAGTGTAAAGAATGTGATGCTCATTTAGGACATGTTTTTAATGATGGCCCTCAACCTAGTGGTTTAAGGTATTGTATAAATTCTGTAGTTTTAAAATTTATAGAAGAAAAATAGAAAATTTAAATTTTTTCTAATATTTTATTATCTATCATGAATCTTGAGCCTAGTTTATTAGCAAATTTTTCATTATTTTTAATAAACTTTTTTATGTCATATTGTTTGATCCAAGTGAAAGGACCTCCTGTCCATTCAGGTAACCCAAAGTCTTTAATTACAATATAATCAAATTTATTTTTATCTATATTATTTGTTAATTTAGAATAATTAAAAATACAATTATTTATTGAGCTAAATAATAACCTTTCTTCAACTTCCATAATGTCAGGTTGTTTTTTTTCTGAAGGAATGAGGTCGGTTAATCCTTTCCAAATTTTTAACTTATTTTTTTCTTTATACTCATAGAACCCTTTATTTGTTGAACAACCTTTTCTATTATTTTTCTGCATTGATCTAATTAAGGCTGCACATGGGGCATCATTTGAGTCTAGTTGTGATATAATAGATTGTAATTCTATTTTATCTGCAGTTTCTAATGGCGATGTTAAAAATCCTAGTCTTTTTCCGGCATTCTCAATCATTGGAGGAGATACTCCATCCATAAGTAATTTTACACCTTCTGCTGCATAATTTTCAACAAATGATTTTTTATAAGAAGTTAATTCCTCGTTCATATAATTACAATTTTTCGGTTTGTAAAAATTTAATGTATATACCATTGATCTTGTTTTGGATTTAGTTATTAGCCAAGTAAAGTGTCTTGCTTCTATTTTTAACCCTGTGTTTATATCAGTATTTAAGCCTTCAAATATGCAGCTTATAAGAGTTTTAATAGAAGGGTAATGGTCTCCATTTTTTCCATGTAATGTAGCAATTTGGGAAATAAAAAATCCTAAATTTTCACCCAAGAAAGGGTTCATGCTTTTGGATGAATTTTGTTTTTTATCCCATGGTTGGTAAGAACTTAAATTATTTAAAATATATTGTTTACATTGATTAATTAGATCTTCTTTTTTTGTGATTTCATTTATTATATTTATTTTTAAAGCCTCTTCTGAAGACAATATTGTATCCTTAAGTAATAATTTTAAACTTTGCGATGTTCCAATAGTAAGTGGTAGTCTTAGGCTCCCTCCTATATTAGGACATAAATTATATTTTGTATTTTTTAAAATAATTTTCGTGTTTTCAGAATTATCTGCAATTTTATAATGGCTGTGTAAAATTAATTCTAATCCACCTAATTGTACTTCACCTGAAATAGCGCTGACTATTGGTTTTCCTAATGTTTCTATTTTTCTGAGATTAGTGGTTAAAAGAATAAGAGAATTAAAAATTTCTTTTGAAGATTTTAAATTATATAAATATTTTAAGTCATAACCATGATGAAAAGATTTTTTAGCAGATAAAATAATAATTCCTTTTATATTTTTATTTTCAACTATAAAATCAGTAGCTTTACATAAATCATTTATTGTAGATTTATTAAATATATTATTTATATTATTTTTGTTATCAAAGATAAGGGTGCAAATATTATTTTTATCTATATCTAACTTTATATTTTCCAAATTCATTAATAATTAGATTCTTTCTATAATAGTAGCAGTTCCCATTCCTGCACCTACACATAAAGTGATTAAGCCAGTAGACAAGTCTCTTCTTTCTAGTTCATCTAGCACTGTTCCTAATATAATAGCTCCTGTAGCTCCTAATGGATGGCCTAAAGATATTGCTCCTCCATTTACGTTTACTATAGAATGGTCAATTTCCAAAGCTTCCATAAATCTTAATACTACGGCAGCAAAAGCTTCATTCATTTCAAATAGATCTATATCAGAGGCATTCATTTTTGCTCTCTTTAAAGCTTTATCTGCAGAATCAGCAGGGCCAGTTAGCATAATGGTTGGCTCAGAACCTATAGATGCAAATGAACGGATTTTAGCTCTCGGTTTTAATTCATATTTTTTACCCATTTCTTTGTTTCCAATAAGTACTCCTGCCGCTCCATCAACGATACCTGAAGAATTTCCTGCATGATGCACATGTTCAATGGCTTCAATTTCCGGATATTTTAAAATAGCTACATCGTTAAATCCATGTTTTTCTCCTGCATGAGCAAAGGAAGGGTCTAATGATGCCAGGGATTGCATAGTAGTTTCTGGTCTCATATATTCATCTCTATCTAAAATTGTAAGTTTATTTTGATCTTTTACAGAAACAATAGATTTTCCAAATCTTTTTTCTTTCCATGCATTAGAGGCTCTTTTTTGAGATTCTACTGCATAACTATCAACATCAGTTCTTGAATAGCCATATTTTGTAGCCAACAAGTCTGCAGATATTCCTTGAGGAACGAAGTAGGAGTTATATGCCACTGTTGGGTCTGCCATCCAAGCTCCGCCAGAGCTACCCATGGGAACTCTAGACATAGATTCTACTCCTCCGCCAACAGATAGGTCGGCTTGGCCACTCATTATTTGTCCAGCAGCAATATTTACGGCTTCAAGGCCAGAAGCACAAAATCTATCTACCTGAACACCACTAACCGTTTGATCCCATTTTGCTTCTAAAACAGCTGTCCTTGCTATATCAGCTCCTTGTTCACCGGTAGGATGTACACAGCCTAAAACAACATCGTCTACATCTGAAGTATTTAAATTATTTCTTTCTTTAATAGCTTTTAATATTTGTGAAGCTAGTTGTACTGGAGGCACTTCGTTGAGTGCTCCACTTTTTTTTCCTTTACCTCTTGGTGTTCTTACAGCATCATATATTATTGCTTCGGTCATAATGTTTTCCTTTATATTTTTAATGTTCTACTAATTATTTCTTTCATAATTTCATTGGTTCCACCATATATTCTCTGCACTCTTGCATCTTCCCAGGCTCGAGCTATTGGATATTCTCTCATATATCCATAGCCGCCATGTAATTGTACACAAACATCAACTAATTTACATTGTAATTCTGTAGTCCATAATTTTGCCATAGCTCCATCGGCGGCATCAAATTCTTTATTTAAGTGTTTATCAATACAATCATCTAAATATATTTGGGCTACGTTTAATTCTGTTTTAAGTTCTGCTAATTTAAATTTAGTATTTTGAAATTCTGCTATTTTTTTACCAAATACATTTCGTTGGTTTACATATTCAATTGTCCAATTTAGAGCGGCTTTACTAGCTGCAACTGCTGCCACTGCTATGGATAGTCTTTCTTGAGGTAATTCTTCCATTAAATGGTAAAAACCTTTACCTTTTTCTCCTAAAAGATTGAATTTAGGTAATATGACATTATCAAAAAATAGCTCTGAAGTATCTTGTGCTTTTAAACCAACTTTATCCAAATTTCTTCCTCTTTTAAAACCATTTCTATCTCCTTCACACATAACTAGTGAAGTGCCTTTTGCTCCTTCTTTTGGATTAGTTTTAGCTACGACGATAATTAAGTCTGCTGTTTGCCCATTTGTTATAAAAGTTTTTTGTCCATTTAGAGTTATTTTTTCATTTGAAATATGAGCTGTAGTTTTTACGGCTTGTAAATCGCTTCCTGTTCCTGGTTCTGTCATTGCTATTGCACCAACAAGTCTACCTTCACACATTCCTGGTAACCAGCTTTTTTTCTGTTCTTTAGTTCCATAATTAAGAATATAAGGGATAACTATGTCAGAATGCACAGATACGCCGGGGCCTGTTGCTCCTACTTTCATTAATTCTTCTACAACAATTATGTTATGTCTAAAATCACCACCACCACCACCATATTCAGAAGGAACATCAGGGCAAAGTATGCCTGCTGCACCAGCCTCAAGCCAAAAGTCTCTAGAAACAACTCCTTTTGTCTCCCATTCTTCATGGTATGGTACAACGTGTTTCTTTATAAACTTTTGTACCGTATCCCTGAACATGTCATGGTGTTCATCAAATATTTTTCTTATTGAAGACATATAGCAGTCCTTATAATTTTTTTTATTTTAATTTATAGTTGATTAAATGACAATTTTTCATTTTAGAAAATATTAATTTTGTATTCATAATTTTTTAAATATGATAAATCTCATAAGTTTAATTATGATTTTTAAAATATAGTTGGTTTAATTATGAAAAATAAGAGGTATAAATATTTATATGTATTTTTTATATTTATGATTGTTAACATTTCTACTGCCGCCGACTATTCATATGTAAAAGAAAAAATAAATCAAATTCGAATAGGAGACGAAAAAGATCGAATTACTGTTGTTCAAGAACTAGGAAGACTTTCCTCTAATGCAAATTTAGCCATACCAGATTTAATACTAGCGTTAAAAAATGATGATTCTGAAAAAGTTAGATTTGAAATTATTAGAGCTTTAGAAAGAATAGGAGGACAAGCAAACTCTACAGTACCTGCTTTAATAGAGGTTTTATCTGATGAAAATTGGGAAATTAGATGGGCAGCAGCTGGAGCTTTAACTACATTTGGAAAAAAGTCTGCTATGGCAGTTCCTGAGTTAGTAGTTTTATTAAGGGATCCTGAGCCATATGTTAGAAATGCTGCATTAGCTACTTTAGGAAAGATGGGACCAATATCTGTAGCCGCAATGATGGAAGAAGTGAATAAACCATTAGATTATGCTGAAGATCAATTAGATATGAGGTTGGTTTGTATTAGATCAATTGGAGCATTAGGAGCAAAGGCTATGATAGCTGTTCCTCTTTTAATAGAAAATTCTGAACATGAAAATCCTGTTTTGCGTTTAGAGGCAGTAATAGCTATACGAAAAATAGGGGGCGATGATTCTATGCCAGGAGAAATAGGTTGGTTGGCTGAGCCAGATGAAATGATTTGGCCAAAAATTGGACCAAAGATGGAAGGAAATTTTCTAATGTTTTCAGAAGCAAAACAAATGGTCATTATTTCTGTAGTGAATACATTATTAAAGAAAACTTCTGATCCGGATGTAAGAGTACAATACGCTGCAATTAAAGGTTTAGCAGACTTTGGTAATAAAGCACTGCCTGCAAAAGAAAAGTTAGTTGAATATATGAATAGTGGAACTCCTGTTATTCGAAGAGTTGCAATAGATGTTTTGGGAAATTTAGGAGATGAGGCTGATGATATTATTCCAGATTTGGTAACAGCTTTATCAGATTTTGATGCTAATGTGCAGTGGGCTGCTATCCAAGCTTTAAGAAAAAAAGGCAAAAAAGTAATACCGGAATTAATTTATATGTTAGAGTATGATGATGATTCCTTGACTCCTAATATATTACGTACGTTTTCAGAATTAGGTAATAATGCAGAAGGTGCGATTGATAATATTTTAATAATATTGCAACATAATAACTCAGAATACAGAGCTTTAGCAGCAGAAGCATTAGGAGAAATAGGAGAACCTTCAGACGTGGTAATGAAATCGTTAAATATATTAAAAGAAGATAAAAATGAATATGTTTCTTCTTCAGTAAAATGGGCTCTTAATGAACTTCAGAATATAAAAAATATAAGGGAATTTACAGATAATGAAGATTAGTAAATATATTTTTATAATTTTTCTTAGTTTATTTTTTTATAAAGATACAATTATTGCCCAAAAAGTTTTTGTAGATTTGGAGTTGGTTTTAGCAGTAGATGTTTCATCAAGTGTTGATGAAGAAGAATATCAATTACAAGTAAGAGGAGTTGCTGCGGCATTTAGACATCCAGATGTTGTAGCTGCTATAGAAGGAACGGGAGGTAATGGTTTAGCCGTTGCAATGGTACAATGGTCTGACAATGAGGAACAAGTTCTAGTAGGCGGGTGGCATATTATTAGGAACGCAGCAGATGCTGCTCAGTACGCTAGAATAATAAAAAGATCCCCAAGAATTATAGCCGGAGGGCAAACATCAATTGCTGGTGCTCTGTCTTTTTCTATAAATGAAATTAATAATAATAATATTAATAGTAATAGAAAAGTTATAGATGTATCTGGTGATGGAAGAGCTAATAATGGGATTCACCCAATGAATATTAGGGATATTGCTATAGATCAAGGAATTACAATTAATGGTCTCGTTATTCTTAATGAAGAGCCCTTTTTAGATGGCTATTTTGAAAGGGGAGTTATAGGAGGTAGAGGTGGTTTTGTGATGATAGCTGAAGATTATAGAGATTATGCTGCAATGATATTACAAAAATTATTAAGAGAAATAGGAATGCCAGTAAGCTAATCTCAGTATGGAATTATTATATGAGATTAGCTTATTAAATTAAAAAGTTCTATGGATATACTCCGTATTTAAAATCACTACCAGCGGATTTTCTATCTTTATATTCTTGTCTCATATATGCAATGATTTTCCATATATCATCATCACTTATAGTAGCTCCAAATGCACCCATTTGGGTTGGTCTTCCATTTATTGTTAAACCGGACGCAATTGTAGAATAAAGATTTATATTAGTTCCCCCACTTTTTTTATAATAACCTCTAGTTAAAGGAGGACCTTTAGCGCCTATACCTCTCATACCATGACAATAAGAGCAACGCTGATTAAATCTTTCATAACCTGCTGCAATTGCTTCTGCATCCCCTTCGAAAGGGTTAATCATATCGTCTTCAAGCATGTCCCCATATTTATCTAATTTATCCTTAGCAAATGAATTTGATATGAATACATTACTTGTAAATAATATAGTTAAAGCTATTAGAAAAATTATGTTAATTGAAAGATTTTTTAAATTTATCATTACTCCTCCCATGGTTAATAAAAATTTTTATTCTGCATCCGTAGCTGTGTATGTGCTAGCAACTTCAGGAAATGGCTTAAAGTATGGAACATTATATTTTTCAACCATATCAGAAATGGTGCCATCTTCAATCATTTCAGATAAATGTTTATTTAAAAGATCTAATAATTCTTTATCTCCACTCCTTATAACGCCTGCAACATTCCATCTCAATTCTGCAGGTGGTTCAAATGTTTTAATTACTCTAAAAGGTGCATCTTTATATTTTAATCTTGCTTTAGCTACCAGTGTAGACATTATGAAAGCAAGAGGAATTTCTTGTTTAGCCACTGCATCAATCTCTGTTGGTTTTCTTGCATAAAGATCTCGGTCATAGCCATTATAAAAAAAGTATCCGTCTATAGCAGTAGACATTGCTACTCCAGGTTTAGATCTTCCTTTAATTTCTTCTATATTAGTAAAGTCTTCAAATTCAGGGTTTGCTATAGGAACATATGCAACTCCGAGATATGGTATAGTAAAGGCTAAATTTTTTTCTTCAATTTCATCTTTAGAACTATCACTATTGGTAATACCCATATAAATATCACATCTATCCTTTTGTATCGAATGTCTTAAAGCTTTACCTAGCCCTCCACGCATTTTTTGTTCAGCCCAAAATATATCCATATTGACTTGTTCTTTTGCAGCAATCTTTATCATTATGTCTATGTCAAAACCTCTTGGATAATTCATTGTAGAGGTATATGGCCACGCATAGGGTCCTGCACATAATATTATTTTTTGAGTTTTCCTAATATTATCTAAGTTTTCACCAGCAAATATATTTTTAGATAAAATACATGTAAGACATATAAATAAAAAATAATTTATTACATATAATATAAATTTTCGCATTTTATAAACTCCATAAACACCTATATATAAAGTTACATAATATATATAATTTTATATTTTTGGCTAGAAATTACTATAATTTTCTTTAAGTAGTTAGAAAAAAAGGGAAGATGAAATAAATTCATCTCCCCTAATTTTTTGGTCTAAAGATTTAAAGTATCGACTTATTGTAAGCCAAAAGTAAATACTCCACCACCTTTAGTGTGTTTTTTCAACCACTCACCATAACTAAGTGGCCAAATTCCACCACCACCAGCACCTACAACTACAGACACCATTTGTTGTCCGTCAACTGTATATGTTGTTGGGTTTCCGTGTACACCAGTACCAACGTTGAACTGATAAAGTTCTTCGCCAGTGTCGTCGCGTACAGCGTGGAAATAACCTTCTGCATCACCATAGAATACTAGGCCACCAGCAGTACATAATGTACCACCTGTAGCTGGAGTACTATGTGGACGCATCCACATTAAGTCACCATTTGATGCATCAAAAGCTTTAATAGAGCCGTTTCCAGAATTGAAAGTAATAACTTTCGCACCTAGATACCACTCACCACGACGCCATTCCATTTTCTTCGCTTGTAAGTCCATAGAGAAGTTATAAAGCGGAACGTATACACCGTTTGTACGTGGAGAATAACACATTGGGTGCCATTCTTTACCACCGTCAAGTGATGGATAAATGTTTGGAGTTACACGATCGTAAACAACATCCATTGCAGGGTCTCCCCCATCTTCCCAAGCCATAATTGGACGACAGTTGTCGCGGAAGCCTGGTGTCCAGTTGATTTTACCCATTGGAACAACCCAGTTACAACGATTGTTTGTTCTATCGATTGAATATAAGTGACCATTTCTGTCACCGTGTAACCATACTTTTTTACCACCAATGTCAGCTAAGATCACTTCGTTTACACCATCATAATCATATGGATCATTTGGAGTATATTGGAACCAGCCTTTAATAGCTCCATTATCAGGATCTAAAACTAATGTTGAGTTACTGTATAGGTTATCACCTAGACGAACATGACGGTCAAAGTCAGGTCCTGGGTTACCAATTGGCCAATATAAAAGATTTAAATCTTTATCATATGAACCAGTAATCCAACCTGAGCCACCACCATATTTCCATGATTCACCTGCCCAAGTGTCAACGTTTGGTTCACCTTCAGCTGGAATTGTGTATGTATTCCATACAACGCTTCCGTCGTCAGCTGATAAAGCACGAACCCAACCACGAACACCGTATTCAGCACCAGCAGTACCTTGAATTAAAGTACCTTTAAGTGCCATAGGCATAATTGTTGAAGTTTCAGCATATGTGTAGTCTCCCACTGCTACGTCAAAAAGAACTTCACCACTATGATTAGCAAGACGCACTAGGTGTGAATCAAGAGTTGCTAAGTATACACTATCGCCATAAGGTGTCGCTCCACGGTTAACAACGTCACAACATAGTTCTGGATAAACGTCAGCTGGAAGCTCACGTTCATATTTCCATAGTATGTCACCAGTTGCTACGTCCATTGAGATCACACGATTAAATGATGTTGTTACATAACCTTGACCGCCAACTACATTAACTTGACTGTCTTGTCCTTCTAACACACCAAAAGATAGATACCATTTAGCAACAAGGTCACCAGCATTAGACTGGTTAATTTGAGCTGCTTGATGGTAACGGGTTGATTGATAATCTTTCCCATAATGCATCCAATCCATTGGATTATTGTCTGCATTTAAAAGCATGTCATCTGTTACATAGTGAGGTTGCGCACCGCCTCCTCCTCTAAGAACATCAACACCCTGCGCAAATGCGCCTGATACCATGCTTAGTGTTGCTGCAAATACTGCAGCCACGAATCCATATTTCAAAATCTTTGACATATGGTATCCTCCTGTTTTTAGTCTTCTTTAAAAAAATTAAAGAAGAGATTGTTATAACATATCGTTCATTCTCTTTTATGAGTATGTACGACGACTAATTGGTCGCCCATACAAAACGAACGACTCTCTCTATCTATAAGAAAAACCTATTTTCTAAATAAGTTCAACCTATTTCTAAAAAAAAATAAAGTTTATATGTTTTATATTTATTAAACCACAATATGTAGTATGTTAAGAGTGTTTTATGTTTAATAAATTTCAACTACTAGAGTTTAATTTCTTTTGAAATATTAATGGTGGACAGCGTTTATCATCATAGTATTCTACCTCACAATCCAGACATTGAAAACATTCATCCATATTTATTTTTCCACTAGGTTCTATTGCTTGAACTGGACAGGATTTTTCGCAAAGATGACATGGGTTTCCACATTCAGGTCTACGAGGAATCATTTTTAAAATGTGAAATTTTCCTAAAAAGGCTAACACTGCTCCTAATGGACAGACGAATCGACAGAAAAATCTTTCTGAAAATATTGCTATAGCTAATAATATTACACTATAAAAAATATACGGTAGACTTCTACTAAAATAGGAAGTTATGGCTGTTTTAAAAGGTTCTATTTCAATTAAATTATATGAATAGCTACTTCCTATTATTGTAGTACCAACTATCATCATCAGAATTATATATTTGATAACCCATAATCTTTCATTAATCCAAAAAGGTATATGAATTTCAGGTAATTTAAAAAACCTTCCAATTTTAAATAAAAGTTCTTGTAAAGCTCCAAATGGACATAACCAGCCACAAAATAAACCTCTACCAAGTAAAATTAAGGAAACAAGTGTGTATATAAAAATAATTACCATGAGAGGTTCAAATAAAAATTGCGTAAATCCTTTACCTAAAACAAGTGCTTGGGCGTAAGAAATAATATTTACTATACTTAATTGAGATTGTGCAATCCAGCCTATCCAAGTTAATGTGATTGTTAAAAATATTAACCTAATATAGGAGTGACTTTTTCTTATTTTTGACAGCTTCTTTTGAAAAATTATTATCAATGTTAAAATTATGAGTAATATACATAAAAATATTATTGAATAATCTTGATTTGCCCATTCTAGCTGCCATCCGCTCAATTTACTTTCTCTCACAAGACCAAGAAATGCTGTTTGTATTGGTCTTAATCCAGCGTCTTCTAAAGCTAATGGTTCTCCAGTTATTAATCTTATAGGAAGTTCATAATTTAGAGAAATTGTTCCACTAGCAAACTTTTCATTAATAGAAAATTCTAATGTCCATTTTTCTAAAGGCTTAAAACCCCATTCTTTAGGGATACGAAGTAAACCTATTTGGGAAAGATTTGGTTTTTCTTTGATCCGTAAAGCTGTAGCTTTTAAAACTTCATTAGTAGAAAATTTCCATTTTTTATTATTTTGAATTAATGTTACGAGATTGTACTGATTTTTTTTCCAGGTATATTTTCCTGATCCTAATACTACTAATAAGTTGTCCCCTGTTGCTAATTGAGAAACATGATAAGAGTACCATTTGCTTCCAAAAATATTTTTTCCTACAGAGGCTGGGTTTGCTAACCCTGCATAAATATTTGTAAATATTTTTTCTGGATTTTTTACATAACCATCATTATCCGGATTTAATTCATTTAATATTTCTAATTTAGTATATTTTTTTCCAACTACTGCTCCCCATTCAACTAATTCAGGCCAACTATGTTCAAAGAATTCATCTATATTTAAATAAAAAGGACCTTCATTAGACCCTAAACCTGTTTGTCTCAAAATTCTTTTTGCTGCTGTAATAATCCCATTAGTTGTTAATGTAGCACTTATAGTTGCGCCAGTTACCCCATCATAACCTCGCCCGCCGCCTGTACCTGAATTTAAATTAACTCTTCTGTTTATATTAGCATCCTTGAAAGTCGCATGAAGAGCAGTAAGTTTTGTTTGTGGAACGCATGTTGGACATATCATAGGTTCATGTAATTCTACAATTACTGATCCCGCTAACCTACCATCCGGTTTTAATCCAACAATAATATCAAAATAATCTCCTGAATACCCTTTTGCTCCAGTTGTTTCATAAGTTGAAAATAAAAATCCTATTTCTTTTTTAAGCCCTGTTTTGGCATTAAAACCAAATTGACTCTTTTTAAGAGAAGTTATCTTTGCATTAGTTTCTTCTTCTGTCGGTTCTCTTGCTTCTACTTGCAAGAATTCAATTCTCCATTTTGCTAAAACAGTTTCATCTATCGCGACATTTTCATCTGTTCCATATACAGGAATATATGGAGGGTTTCCTATAGGAGCTCCTAAAGATTCTGATTGCGGAAATAATTTAGCAACAATGCCTGAGTTTATTCTGCTTTGAAGAGGGTCATTCATATCAGCTTTAGCTACATGAAGGTTCATTAAAAAATAAATTATTAAAATTTTAAAAAGTGTATTTAACAATTAAGCTGTCCTTATAATCTTTTTTGTATTTTTATTAATTCTAATAGAGTTTTTAGATTTCTTATTTATACATTTAATATTTTTATCATTAAAGACGATTTGGCAGGATAAGCATTGTATGCATTCTCTTGTATTTATAGTTCCATCTTTTTTTATAGCTTTCGTTGGACAATTCGGGGAACAGGCTGCACAAGATTCTGAGCCACATGATTTTATATTAGATAACCAATTTATTACTTGAAACCTTCCTATTATACTAAGAGCTGCCCCTGTCGGACATAAATAACGACAAAATCCTCTTTCTATAAAAAATACAAATGTCAGTATGGTTAATGCCCATAATAGGTAAATAGTAGAAGTATTAAATTTTTTTACTATAACCGTATTAAAAGGCTCAAATTCTATAAATATATTATGTCCTGTTGTATAAAGAGTGCTTCCTATAATAAGTCCTAAAATAATATACTTTAAATAGATTAATTTATTATGAATATATTGAGGTATTTCAAATTTATTTAATTTAATCTTTTTAGAAACTTTAAATAGCAAGTCTTGAATGGTCCCAAATGGACATATCCATCCACAAAATATTCCTCTTCCCCAAATTAATGTTGAGATTATTATAAATGTCCCTAATAAAATATAAATAGGGTCAAATAAAACATTCTCCCAAATACCGTTATGTAATTTTAATGAATTATATGTCTGGTATAATTTTTGTGTTCCTATTTGCAGGCTTTGATAAATTCCAAACCATAAAAATATAACGGTTGTTAAAAATAATTTAATTAAGGAAATATTATTTAAATTTTGTGTAAGTTTTTGTGCAAATAAAATTATAATAATAATAATTGTCAACAAAGTAATGGTAAAAATTATTCCGTATTTTTGATGTAGCCATTCTCTCCACCAATCAGGCCCCCATGAATCTATAAAACCAGCTTTATTAGGCATATTCACTTTTTGAAGAGTTTTATCATTAATAACATCATCTTTATTTATAATATTATTTATAAATAAAATATATGCTGTTACAGCATAAGCTTCATCATTGGTTAAAGATTGAGGTTCAAAATATGGCATTGCTCTTCGAATATAGTCAAATAAAGTAGAAGCATGAGGCCAGAAAGATCCTATTGATTTTATTGGCATTTCGGAACTTAAGCTTCCTAAACCTCCAGAAAGAGATTCAAAAGCTATAATTCTAAATGTATTTTGATTCCCTCTGATACTTTCTACCTCCACAGAAAGTTCTTCAGCTTTTCCTTCTGTTCCGTGACAAGATAAGCACTTTGCTTGATATACTTTCTCTCCTATTATTGCATTACCTTCTCCTTTGGGTAAATTGATATCTATGGGACTTATAGAAATATCTTCAGTTAAAATTTTTTGGTCTAAATAATTTTTGTCAACTTTATTACTATACCATTGAAGCTCATTTTCATCAGAATTAAAGAATTGAGATACATAGTTAAAAAATTTATTATTATATTTTGAAGTGTTAAGAATATTATTTTTTTCATCATTCCATTTTGTTAGGAATGTGTCTTTTTTAATTATGCTTATTTTTATTAATTTTTCTTTATTTAAAATGTCTTCAAATTTTAATTTGTTATTTTTAAATAATAGGTAAGATGTTAAAGCGTAAGTTTCATCATCTGTTAAAGATTGGGGTTTTTCATAAGGCATAGTTTTTCTTATGTAATCAAATAAAGTTTTAGGGTAAATCCAATTTAAATTAATAGGAATAGAATTAAATTCATTTTTATTACGATTATCTGCTGTATTATAAAAATCTTTTTCTAGGTGGCAGGAAATGCATTTATTATTAAATATTATTTTTCCTTCTTTTGGGCTTCCTGCTCCATTAGGCAAATTTGAGCCAGAGCTATCTACAGTAATATCAATTTTAGAAGTAATTCTTTCGTCAATATTTTTGCCTAAATTGAATTCTATGTTTTCTTCAGCTTGAAGAGGGTTAATAAAAAGTAAAGAGAAAAAGGTTATTATGAATATTATGTATTTTTGAATAATTTTCATTAATGTTTACCTTTTATATCTAATTTAATTTCAAAGATTATGTTATTTTTCCGACCAGCGCTCGCTTTGCGCAACATCATCATATTCATTAAAAACTCTTCCTTTAGAAGATATTCTCCATATTTGAATAGAATTGTTATGATATAAATGTCCAAATTGATATTTTATTGACCACTCAGATCTTGGCGGTTGGATATTATTTTTACTATCTGTTGCTCTGCTAGCAATTGTGCATTCTTCTCCATTCCAAGCCCAATTATAACGAAATCTAACAGGGGACAAAGGTTCGTTACTTCCTTCTAATTTTGCTTCATTCCAGGTTTTTCCTTTATTAGTAGATATCTCTACTTTTTTTATATTTCCAAGACCTGACCAGGCAAGGCCGGTAATATGAATAGGCCCTTGTTTTAAAGGTATAGGGTTGGTTGTTGGTTGAGTTATTACTGATTTGACTTCCATTGGGAATGTAAATTGTAAAGTTTTTCCATTAACTAATAAATCGCTATATTTTGAAGTTTCATCTTTTGTATATGTAGGTTTTTTTGTCACTTTTATTCTTCTTAACCATTTGATGCTTATATTGCCTTCCCATCCAGGGACAACAAGTCTCATAGGGTACCCTTGTTCAGGTCTAATACGTTCACCATTCTGATATAGCGCTATAAGGACATCATCAAATACTTTTTCTAACGGAATACTTCTACTCATTGCAGCAGCATCAGCACCTTCTGCAAGTAACCAAAGAGCTTCTTTTTTAACCCCTGCTTCTTTTAAAAGAAGTTTTAAAGGAACGCCGGTCCATTCGGATGTAGATATGAGTCCATGAATTGTTCCACAAGTTCTATCAATTGCAATTGGAAAAGCATTAGAGTTATAAAAACTATTGCCACCACATTCTATAAAATAGGTTTTTGTTTGCATTGGATATTTAAGAAGATCTTCAACTTTAAATACTAAAGGCTTATCTACCAGACCATGAATTAAAAGTTCATGCTGCTTAGAATCTATATTAGGGACACCATTGTGACTTCTCTCAAAGTGAAGTCCGTTAGGAGTTATTATGCCTTCAAGTTTTTCTAATGGAGTCATAGCGACTCCTGATCCCGGAGCATATTCTTCATATGGCTGAAATATTTCGCGTTTGGTGTTTTCTTCTTGAGAAGAAGGAAATCCGTATTCCGTAAAAGATCTTCCAGGTACTGTCATCCAAGATGGAGAACCTTCCTTAATAGATTTTGCTGCTGATGCAATTGGAATTATGGAGATAGCAGTTCCAGATAATAAAGCTCTTCTAGTTAATTTATTTTTTTTATTCATATATTCGCTCCATACCTTATTCAGCTATTTTTATATAATTGTTTTCTAAAGTTCCGTCTATAACATATGTAAAATTTGAACTACTTAGAATTTAATAGATTAAATAGTAATTTAATTAAGAAATCTATGTTTTTCTTATTTTATAAGAGCTTTTAACTAATAAGAACTTTTGAATTTTGCGTATAATTTTCTCATTCCTGCAAGCCATCGAGAGTAATTTGCTGTTTTTGTTTTTATATACTCAGCAACTATAGGGTGAGGTAAAATTAAAAAACCTCCTTGAGTAACGGTAGCTATAACTATTTTAGCCACATCTCCAGGTTCTAACATGCCGTCGATACCAGCAACTCCTCCATTCTCCATATTAGCAGTCATTGCAGTATTTACACCTTGGGGACATAAACAGGAAATATTTACAGCATTTCCACTTTCATCATCTTTTCCATAGACTATCGATAACCATTCCGCAAAACCTACAGCGGCATGTTTTGTTAATGAATAAGATGCTGAATTTATTTCTGATAATAATCCAGCAGCTGAAGCAGTAGTTATAAAACGGCAATTATTTCTTTTTCTCATTTTAGGTATAACATTTCTTGCCGCCCAAACATGGTGCATAACGTTTACTCTATGTGATATGTCCCAGTCTTCGTCTGATGTTTCTAGAGTTCCACTTCTAGCCACACCAGCATTTGCAAAGAATATATCTATTTCACCTAAGTTCTCTTCTGTATGTTTTATAAAACTTAAAACATCTTCTTCTTTGCCAGCATCTGATATGGTTGTAAGGAAATTATGTTCATTTTTTACAGTATCAAGATCTTTTTCATTAATATCAGAAACTGATATTTTTGCACCGTTGTTTTTTGCAGCTATAGCAATTGCTTTTCCAATTCCATTTGCTCCACCAGTAATAGCTACTACTTTATTTTCCCATGAAAAAGAATTATCTGACAATTTATTTCTCCCTTACAATATTAATATTGTTTATAAGTATATTATAAAAATGGTGCCGCCTGCAAGATTCGAACCTGCGGCCCCGTCATTACCAATGACGTGCTCTACCCCTGAGCTAAGGCGGCTTAT
>CAYTZM010000004.1:0-131926 GCA_964442655.1 uncultured Rhodospirillaceae bacterium
ATTCCTAATCAATAGGTCGGAGGTTCGAATCCTCTCGTTCCCACCAATTTATGATTATTTATAGGTTATTTAAGTCTTCTGTTTTTTCAGAAGAATTGCTTTTGGTATCTAACTCTATAGAAGGAGGAGAATTTACGGTTTTTTTTCCATACTTACATTCCCAGATTATTATCCCTGCTGTCATATCATTTGTTATCTCATGCTTTCTCGATTCCAAACATTCCTCATATTGACTACCCCCTAAACTTGTCTTGTATATCAGAATTATAAATATTGTTAAAAGAGATATTTGTATTGCTATATATTTGTTTGACATTTCTTTCCAAGTTACTTGAGTTTACAAATCTATTTTTAGTTACTTATAATACTTTCTAAATTAATTGCATCCTCTAAATTACTCCCCTGAAATCTACTCTTTTTAAGTTAGTATTAGTAAAATTGGTATTATTTAGTATAGCCTTCTTTAAATTTGAGCCTAATAGGTTAGAATTATTAAAATTAAAATTCCCTAGCAGAGGCACCTTTACATGCTCTTGAATAAATGACGATCCATGCTTTTCTAACCCTATTCAATTCTGCACTATCTGATACAACTCCTTAAATTATTCACAAGAAACTACCTTCCTAGATTTAGATCATCAAAAGTAACATCTTCGACTTTTTCTACGTGCATGATATAAACACTATCATATACGTCTGCATTTGGAGATTTTATAGATATTTTTCCACTTATTCCTATAGGTTGATACATAGATCTAACTTTGACTGGATCTTCCAACTGAACTAAAACCATCTGATTTGGAGGAGGAGGAGGCACATGAATACACATACCAGCATTTGGTACTAGTACAAATTCGCTAACAGTTTCTATTTGATCATAGTCTACTTCTAAGGGCACCATAAAACCTGTAATTTTGACTTTTGTACCCTCTAATTCATCTACTGTAACTAATCGAGAATCTCGTAATTTTTGGAGGAATTCACTATCTTTCCACATTTCAGCTTTTACTCCTCCCTCAGGAATAAAATCAAAAACGTTCTCAGGAAGCAAATGTGTCCACGTAATAGGTGAAAATTCATCTCTAGCATAAGATAGATTGGTTAGGAATAGAGCCAAAAAAATAAATTTAATAATTAAAATATATTTGTTTTTAAGGAAATTTTTCATAGGCACAATCTAACATAAAAAAGTAAATACACAATTAAAAATAGAATAGGTATTTCACAATAACAAACAAATATGATCAACTAAAAATTTAACTTAGAAAGTGTTTTTCCAATTTCTTTATTTATTACCTTGTTTGCAATAGAATCTAGTTCGGTAGGCTCTCTATTTAATATTACTAATTTTGCTCCATTATTTTTAGCTAATATTGGTAAACCAGCAGCAGGGTAAACTTTTAAAGATGAACCTATAGCTATAAATAAGTCACAATCTATTGAGGCTTTTTCAGCTATTTGCATTTCTTTTATAGGCATGGGTTGTCCAAATGAAATAGTTGCAGATTTAATAACTCCATCACATTCAATACATTTAGGGGGGTCTGTATAATTATTATTTATTAAAAAGTTTTTAATATAGTCTAATGAATAATGTTTTTCACAATCAAGACATTTTGCATAAGTGCCATTTCCATGTAATTCGATAATTTTTTTACTTGATACTCCTGAAGCTTGATGTAAATTATCTATATTTTGAGTAATTATATAACTAATTTTATTTTTATTGTTTAGTTTTGCGATGACATTATGCCCTATATTGGGCTTTGCTATATTTATGTTTTTATCAATTTCAAATTTTCGTTTCCAAGATTCTAGCTGCCAAGATTTTGAAGACATAAAATCTTGAAACATTATAGGTTTCATTTTTGTCCATATTCCGCCTGGACTTCTAAAATCAGGTATACCGGATTCTGTACTAATGCCTGCACCAGTAAAAATTACAATATTTTTAGATTCTTTTATTAATGTATTTAGATTATTTGTCATATATTTATTTTAATGGCCTAGAAGCTGCGTTCCAATAATTTTCTAGGTTTTTAATTAAAGCATCACTAAAATGACAATAGGCTTGATCATGGCAATAAGTACTCATATATTTTCTAAACATATCAAGAGGTTCTTGTGAAATTCTAAATGCCCTTCTATTGCTGCCAGAACCAACGACTCCAGAACTGGTATAAGCATTTATAGTTTTTAAAAGACTTTCATCCATAGAATTGTCTTTAATAATTTCGTCACAAATTAATTTTCCTTCAAGTGAGTTTGAATGGATAGTTAATCCATTTTGAATTGCTCGTCTTGCTATTCTATCGCCTGTAAATCGCCAAAGCCTCATATTAGCCATACCTGGTATAATACCTTCTTTTCTAGCTGGAAGAGTCATATAACTTCCATCTTCAGCCATTATATGATCCATAACTAAAAGATATTGACACCCTCCTCCTATAGCAAAAGTATCCAAAGTGGCGATCCATGGTTTTTCTTGAAGTGGATAAAGAGGGTTTTCTGGGTTATGGTCTTTAGTTGCTATTCCTCTGAAAACTTTATTTACTGCACCCATATCTCTTTTAATGTACCAAAGGAAAGAAATTTTTCCTTGATATAAATGAGTTAAATTTATACCTGCTCCAAAAGTTCTTTTATTTGCATATTTAGGGTGTTTATTTTTTTCACCTCTTAACACACATATTTCGGAATTTCTATCTAAAATAGCGAGGTCTATAGCCGCTTCTAATGGATACAGAGTTCTTTCATCTTCGGCATTTAAGTATTCTTCGTTTTCTAATGTCACTACTACATATTTTCCAAATTTTTCAACACTTGCTCCATCAAACTGAACTTTTTTATTTTTATTAAATTCTTCTTCTTTTTCTAGAGCTAATTTACTTGGAAGCAACATAGTATGACAAAGATGTTCTCCTTCTTTTTGATGAGCTAGAATGGAAGATAAAAATAATCCTTGATCAGTTTCGATGCCATCTTTATCTTTAAGCATTTTTTTATCTTCATTATGCAATTCTTCTTTTGAAGGATTTAAAAAAGGAACGTAGTTATTTGCTAGATTAATTAATTCATCTATATGAATATATTTTTTTTGATTATTTGTTATTAGATTATATATATGTTGAGAATATTCTTCTAAAAATATTTTTTTTGAATTTTCGATATACTTTCTAAGTTCTTTTCTATCTTCTCTTTTACTAATAGTTTTATTAAAGTCTATACATGCTTTCCAAAAAAGAGAAAAATGATTTTTATCTTCTTTAAAATTGTTTTTAATTATTGGATTTAAATTTACAATTTTCATATTTTTTCCGTCAACGTTTAAATTGTCCAATAATTCTGTATATTTATTATTATTCATCTTATCTATTTCCTTATTTATAGTCGTTAATTTAGGTTAATTTTTTAATATGGTCCATAGTTTCTAATATTGCATCTTTTATTCCTGATTCTAGAGAACTATGTCCGGCTTTTTCTACAATTTTTATTTCTGAATTTGTCCATACTTTATGTAAGTCATAGGCATTTTTTGGTGGACAGATAACATCATATCTTCCTTGAATAATATATCCTTTAATATTTTTAATTTTATCAATATTTAGAATTAATTGGTTTTCTTCTAAAAATAAATTGTTAATAAAATAATGTGCTTCTATTCTAGCTAAATTTATTGCCATTTGTGTATCTAAAAATTCTTCTAATATTGAATTGTTAGGAAGTAAAGTGGAGCAGTTTGCTTCATATCTTGTCCAGGAAATAGCTGCTTCAGTACATGATTCTATATTTTTACTGATAAGTCTTTTATAATATGATTCTAATAAATTTTTTCTTTCGTTTTCTGGAAGGAAATTATTAAATCTTTTCCAATAGTCCGGAAATATATTTTTCATGCCATATAAAAACCAATCTATTTCTTGTTTTCTGCATAAGAATATTCCTCTCACTACTATTCCATTTACATTTTTTGGATATTCTTCTGAATATGCTAGTGCCAATGCTGATCCCCAACTACCTCCGAATACTAGCCATTTATCTATTTTAAGAAAGCGTCGGAGTTTCTCTATATCTTCAATTAAATGCTGTGTAGAGTTGTTTTTTATATTTCCTGGTGGGATTGATCTACCACTTCCCCTTTGATCAAATATCACAATATTATAATATTCTGGATCAAAAAATTGTCTTAGAGACTTGTTTCCGCCTGCTCCTGGCCCTCCATGTAAAACTAATACGGGAATGCCGTTTTTATTTCCTAATTTCTCCCAATAAATCTTATGCAGTTCGTCTACTTCTAATAATCCATATTCATATGGTTCTATTTTAGGATATAATTTTAGCATATTTTGCCTTATATTTTTATAATAATTTTAGTTTATTTGTTTTCTATTGCATAGATAATGTTATTATTAATTACTAAAATGGATTAAAAAATGTTTTATCATAATTTAGATAAATCTAAAAATTACAATGATATAAATAGTTTGGAAAACATTATAGCAGTATTGGGTCCTACTAATACAGGTAAAACTTATTATGCTATAGAACAAATGTTGAAATATGATTCAGGAATTATAGGATGTCCTTTACGATTATTGGCGAGAGAAATTTATGATAAGTTGGTAAAAAAAAGAGGTATATTAAATATAGCCTTAATTACAGGTGAAGAAAAAATAGTTCCTACAAATGCTAAGTATTTTGTATGTACAGTAGAAGCAATGCCCAAAAATTTAGATGTAGATTTTGTTGCAATAGATGAGGTGCAGTTAACAGCACATAGTGAAAGAGGACATGTTTTTACGGATAAATTATTAAATGTAAGAGGTAATTTGGAGACAATGTTTCTAGGTTCTGATAATATAGAGAATTTATTAAAAAAAATATATCCTAAAATTTATGTAAAAAAGTTTAAAAGGTTTTCAAGCTTGGAATATGTAGGTAGCTCTAAATTATCTAAAATGCCCCCAAGATCTGCAATAGTTACTTTTTCAGTAAATGAGGTATATGAAATTGCAGAGTTAGTAAAAAGAAGACATGGAGGAACTGCAGTAGTTTTAGGAGCATTGAGTCCTAAGACTCGAAATGCACAAGTAGAATTATATGAATCTGGTGAAGTAGATTATTTAGTTGCAACGGATGCAATTGGAATGGGATTAAATATGAATATTAATCATGTAGCTTTTGCTAAATTAATTAAATATGATGGAAAAAATGTAAGATCATTAACCAGTACAGAGGCAGCACAAATAGCTGGTAGAGCTGGCAGGTATAAAAAAGATGGTACTTTTGGGGTTACAGCAGGTTGTAATAATTTTAATCCATTAATGGTAAATGCAATTGAAAACCATAGTTTTTCTGAAATAGATTCTATTTTGTGGAGAAATAGTAAATTAGATTTTTCATCTATAAAATCGTTGTTGAGAAGTTTAAGCAAAAGATCGGAAAAAAATTATTTTATTATGAGTTCAGAAGCCGATGATGAAAAGTTTTTGAAAGTTTTATCTAAGAAAGTAGATAATGAAAATGTTCGTCTTTTATGGGAAGTTTGTTCGGTACCTGATTATGGAAAAAACTATGATGATTCACATTTTTTGTTATTAGAAAATATATATAAGTTATTAAGAGAAAATGGAGAACTACCAGAAATTTGGGCTAGTAGTAACTTAAATAATTTAAATAATATAAAAGGTGAATTAGATTTGCTTGCAACACGATTAGCAAATGTTAGAACCTGGAATTATATTTTTAATAAAAAAAATTGGATACATAGTGATAGTGAATTGGGTTCTAAAGCCAAATATATTGAAAATAGGTTATCTGATGCATTGCATAAGGGGTTAGTTGAAAGATTTGTCGATTATAAAATGGCTAGTTTTTCAAAAAGTTTAAAAGTTAATAATGATTTAATATCCTTTATATCAAGGGATAATTCTGTAAAGATCGAGGGGTATTTTGTAGGAAAATTAGAAGGATTAACTTTTATAAATGAAGTTTCAAAAAATCAAGATGATAAAAAAGAGATTTTTAAAATTGTTAGAAAGGTTATCGCTACTGAGGTAGGTAAAAGAGTAAGAATTATACTTAATAGTCATGATCAGGAGATAAGTTTTGACAAAAATTTATGTGTATTTTGGCAGGGTTGTTGTATTGCAAAATTATATAAAGGCAAAAGTATATTAAAGCCAAAAATTTTATTAGTTTCTTCTGAATTATTAAATGATAAGGATAGACTAATGTTAAAGGAGAGGTTGTATAAATTTTTACATAAATATATTTTAAATATTATTTCACCTATTAATAATTTAATGAATAAGTGTGAAGAAGGAGCTCTAAAAGGATTATTGTATCAATTAAAGGAATCTTTAGGGGTTATAAAGATATCTAATGTAAGAGATCTTGTGGTAGCGCTTTCTATTAGAGAAAAGAATATGCTTGGTGAATTAGGAATTGAAATTGGACAATTTTATATTTGGTCTAAAAGTATAACTAATAAAAAAAATTCAGAATTTCTATGGAAGTTATTGCAGATTGATAATGGATATAAAGTAGAATTTAATTATCCTGATATTAATAAGCCAGTTAGTTGTAAAAATATTCCTTTCAATCTTTTCAATAAGAGAGAATTAATTTTAATAGATAATTATATATATAATATTCAATTAATAGAAAGAATTATGAAATCTATAAAAAATTTTTTAATGATTAAAAATATAATTTACTTAAATAAAAAAAATATTAAATTAATTAATAAAAAATATAATCTTTCTTATCAACAAATAAGAAGTTTATTAATAGAAATTGGTTTTAAAAAAGATAAGACGAACCCTGTGAAGTATTTTTATAATCAGAATAAATTTTATAAATCTAATATATTGCTTAATAAAGATTATACTAAAAATTCTCCTTTTGCAGTTCTTGCTAAATTTTAATTATTTTAAAAAGTTATATAGATAATACTTTAATATTGTGTTAATAGAAGAGCCATTAAAGTTTATTTGTACTTATTTTATAAAATAATTCTGATTTTGGATTTTTAATGATAGATGCTTTTAAAAATATTTTTAAAAATAAGGGTGTAGAAATTAAGAAAACAGATGAAGAGTTTCAGATAGCTTGTGCAGCAATATTGTGTGAAGCTGCTTCAATGGATGGTACTTTTGATGAAAAAGAAAAGTTACTAATTCTTAATTTAATTCAAAAACAATTTTCACTCGATAAAGATTCTACTTTATCACTTTATGAGGAAGCAAGGACTTTGGCAGAAGATTCTTCTGAATTGTACGGTTTTACAAAGGTGTTAAAGAATTCATGGAATTTAGATAAAAAAATAAGAATGTTAGAGATGTTGTGGGAAGTAGCTTACGTTGATGGAGAACTGGATCCAGCAGAGGATATGTTAATAAGAAGGATCGCAGGTTTAATTCATGTTGAAGATAGAGACAGGGTATTAGCAAAACAAAGGGTTCTAAATAAATAAAATAAGGGGTATATATTATGACATATGTTGTTACTGAAAATTGTATAAAATGTAAGTATACTGATTGTGTTGAGGTTTGTCCTGTAGATTGTTTTTATGAAGGTGAAAACATGTTGGTAATCAATCCAGATGAATGCATAGATTGTGGTGTTTGCGAACCAGAATGCCCAGCAGAAGCTATTTTACCGGATTCAGATCCTGTAGGAGAAAAATGGTTAGATTTAAATACGCAACAAGCTAATATTTGGCCAAATATAACTGAGAAAAAAGAACCTTCTGCTGATGCAGATGAATATCAAGGCAAAGAAAATAAATTTGAACAATTTTATTCAGATAAGCCAGGGTAATAATAAGTGTTGGAGATAATATGAATAATAGAGTGCAGGAGCATAAGATAGGAGATTGGTTGATATATCCTAAGCATGGCTTAGGAAAAGCAATTGATTTTGAAACACAAACTGTTTTAAAAGAAAAAGTAAAACTTTTAGTAGTATTTTTTGAGCACGAAAGAATGACTCTTAGGATTCCTGTTAAAAAATTGGATGAGTTAGGTTTGAGAGCTATTTCAAATAAAGACCAAATGAAAGAAGCAATGTTGGCATTAAAAGGTAAAGCAAGAATAAGAAAGACAATGTGGGCAAAAAGAGAAAAAGACTATAAAGATAAATTAGAGAAAGGAGACCCAGTATCAGTTGCAGAGGTTTTGAGAGATTTATATAGAGGAGAAGGAGACCCTGAACAATCCTATAGTGAGAGGCAACTTTATGAAAAAGCTTTAGATAGGTTTGTTAGAGAGATGGTAGCTGTTCATGTTATTGATTTAGAAGAGGCAATAAAGCAAACTGAAGATAACCTTAAGGTAAATTGATAAATGAAAGATTGTTTTTATGAGCACTCATAGTTTAAATGCCCATACGGATTATGAAAAGAAAATGTTATTACAAGATTCTAAAATACATAATTTAGGATCTTTTAAGAGGGTTTGGGTTATAGGTGCCGTGAGAGGAAAAGCTTCTTTATTTGAAAAAGTTTGTGAAAAAATTATTAAAAAATATATACCTTTAGATCGTTTAGTATTTACAGGTAATTTATTAGGCTCTAATCTAGACGACATCAATGAGTCAACCAAGGTAATTGATATTGCATTAAAATTAAGATCTAAATTTATGAGTAATAAATTTTTTGATATTTCGGATATTGTGTTTTTAAGAGGATATTTTGAGGAATTATTAGAAAAATCTATAGAGCTTCATATGTCTCCTAATCCTTTGGAATTAATAGAATGGATGTATAGTAAGGGTCTAGATCAAGTACTGAAATCTTATAATATTCCAGATAATTTATTAGATGGTGCTGCAAGAAATGGTGCGGCAGCTTTATCTAGAGCATCTTCTGAAATACGATTAAGAATAAATCAAAACCCAGGACACGAAAATTATTTATCATCATTAAAAAGGTTAGCATTTAATGAAGAAAAGACTTTGCTTTTTGTATCGGCAGGACTTTCAAAAGATAGGCCTATAGAAGCTCAAAGTGATGAATTATGGTGGGGAGGTGGATTCTCTGATTTAGATGAACCATATAATGATATGTTGAGATTGGTTAGAGGATACGATCCTAAACAAAACGGAATAACTTCAGGAAAATATGGAGTAACTCTCGATGGAGGCAATGAAACAATTTGTGTAGGATTATTCCAGTCTGATGGACAGTTAATAGAGACAATTCAATCCTAGAAATATTATTAAGTAATGGAGATTAAAAAAGCATGGAAGATATATCTAGTAATGATTTTCTTGATGATTTTGATTTAGAGGGAAAAAAATATAATTATTTTTCATTAGATAAGGCAAAAAATAAATTTGGTAATAATGATAGGTTGCCTTTTTCTTTAAAAGTAATTTTAGAGAATCTATTACGTAATTATGATGGAAAATTAGTACATAAAAAACAAATTACTGCTTTAGTAGATTCTTGTAAAAATATAAAGCACGATATTGATTTAGCTTATTCTCCGGCCAGAGTTTTAATGCAAGATTTTACTGGAGTGCCTGCAGTAGTAGATTTAGCAGCTATGAGGCAAGCAGTAAACTCTTTTGGTGTAGATGTATCAAAAATTAACCCATTATCTCCTGTTGATTTGGTAATTGATCATTCTGTTTCTGTGGATAAATTTGGCACTAATAATGCCTTTAATGAAAATGTAAAATTAGAATTTATGAGAAATAAAGAAAGGTACTCGTTTTTAAGATGGGGACAAAGTGCTTTTCAAAATTTTAGGGTTGTTCCACCTGGGACTGGAATTTGTCACCAAGTTAATTTAGAAAACTTATCTAAGGTTGTGTGGACTAAAAAAGAAAACAACACAACATATGCTTTTCCAGATACTTTAGTTGGTACAGATAGTCATACTACAATGGTGAATGGTTTAGCAGTTTTAGGTTGGGGTGTTGGTGGTATCGAGGCAGAATCCGTAATGTTAGGGCAACCAATTTCAATGAGAATACCAGAAGTAATAGGCTATAAATTAGAAGGAAAATTACCTGAAGGGGTTACGGCAACTGATCTAGTATTAACAATAACTGAGAGCTTAAGAAGAAAAGGTGTAGTTGGGAAATTTGTAGAATTCTTTGGACCAGGAATAGAGGAATTATCTCTAGCAGACAGGGCTACTATTGCTAATATGGCTCCCGAATATGGAGCGACTTGTGGGTTTTTTCCTATTGATCAAGAGACTTGTGAGTATCTTAAGTTTACAGGTAGAGAATATAAAATAGTTGAAAAATATGCCAAATTGCAGGGAATGTGGAGAGATGAAAATACTAAAGACCCCATTTTTACAGATATGATTTATTTAAATATGCAATCTATAAAACCCAGTATGGCAGGACCAAAAAGACCCCAAGATAGAGTAGATTTAAAGAATGTAAGTTCTGCTACAATTAAATTTTTAAATAATAAAATTGAAGATAATATATTAAATAATTATTTGGATGAAGATAGAAATCTACAAAGTGGAGATGTGGTAATAGCTGCAATTACTTCCTGTACAAATACTTCTAACCCTTCAGTAATGATGGCTGCAGGTTTGTTAGCACAAAAGGCTGTTCAATTAGGCTTAAAAAGAAAGCCTTGGGTAAAAACTTCTTTAGCTCCAGGAAGTCAAGTTGTTAATGATTATTTATTAGAAGCAGATTTAATTAAGCCATTAGAAGAGTTAGGTTTTAATATTGTAGGATACGGATGTACAACGTGTATTGGAAATTCTGGTCCTTTAGATAATGATGTAAGTAAACAAATTCAAAAAAACAATTTATCTGTTTCAGCGGTTTTATCTGGAAATAGAAATTTTGAAGGAAGGATTAATCCTTTGGTGAAAGCTAATTGGTTAGCTTCGCCACCTTTAGTAGTCGCCTATGCAATTTTTGGAACTATGATAAAAGATATTACAAAAGAATCTATAGGCATGGATGCAAATAATAACCCTTTATATTTATCAGATATATGGCCAACTACAGATGAAATAAAACAATTATTAAATTCATGTCTGAAAAAAAAGATGTTTGAAGACAGATATAAAAATGTTTTTGATGGCCCTGAGGAATGGTCAAATATAGAAACTAAAAAAGGTCTTACATATAATTGGGATATAAGTTCTACATATGTAAGATATCCTCCTTATTTTGAAAATATGAACATGGAATTGGAAGATTTAAAAGAAATAGAAAAAGCTAGAGTTTTAGCTCTTTTGGGAGATTCTATCACTACAGATCATATTTCTCCTGCAGGGGTTATAAAAAATGACGGACCTGCAGCAAAATATTTGTTAACTCATCAAGTTTCTGAGAATAATTTTAATTCATATGGAAGTAGAAGAGGAAATCATGAGGTAATGATGAGAGGAACTTTTGGCAATATAAGAATACGTAATAAAATGGTGCCTGAAAAAGAAGGTGGATATACTAAATTTATTCCAGATAATAAAATTATGTCAATTTATGATGCTGCAATGCTTTATAAAAATAGTAATATTCCTTTAGTAGTAGTGGCAGGAAAAGAATATGGCACAGGTTCATCAAGAGATTGGGCAGCTAAAGGAACAGCTTTGCTAGGAGTGCGTTTGGTTTTAGCAGAAAGTTTTGAAAGAATACATAGATCAAATTTAATAGGAATGGGAATTCTTCCTGTGGAATTTACAAATGAAGAATCTGCAAAAATTTTGGAAATGAAAGGCTCTGAATTAATAACAGTAAAAAATCTTAAGGATACTTTAAAACCAGGTGCTACTCTTAACTTAGAAATACAGTATGAAAATAAAAAGATTATTAATATTCAAGGTTTATGCAGAATAGATACCTCTAATGAATTAGAGTATTATAAAAATGGTGGAATACTTCACTACGTTATAAGAAAACTTGTTAAAGGTGTAGCATAGTATTTTCTTATAATTAATTTTATCCATAAAAGTTTTATAGATTTATTAACAAAGATTTGTATTATATAAGATTTAATAGTTATTTTATTTAATTTTATATAGGAAGATGTTATATGGAAGATTTGGAAAAAAGATCAGTTCAAGCACGTGAGGAATCACAATTTAAAAAATTACGAAGTATATTAGAGAATTCAAAAAATAACTCTACAGGATGGAAAACTATATTAAAAAATATAAATGTAGAAGAAATAACTAATAAAAATTCTTTAAGTAAAATTCCAATAACTAGAAAATCTTTATTATCTAATATTCAAAAAGAAAACCCTCCATTTGGAGGACTTACAACCTTACCTGCAAATAAGTTTAAAAATATTTTTGTTTCACCAGGGCCAATTTATGAGCCTGGAGGAGAAAATGATTTTTGGAGAATGTCACGAGCTATGCGTGCCGCTAATTTTAAAGAGGGAGAAATTTTATATAATACTTTTGCATATCATTTGACTCCTGCTGGGGAGATGATGGAACAAGGGGGAAATAAGATAGGGATGTCTGTTATACCTGGAGGTATAGGCAATACCGAGCAACAACTTTCGGCTATACAAAGTTTACGCCCCGATAGATATGTTGGAACACCATCTTTCTTAAAAATTCTTTTAGAGTTAAGTAGAGAAAAAAATATTGATATTTCATTTTTAAAAAGTGGTTTAGTGGGAGGAGAAGCATGTCCACCTTCTTTAAGATCTATTCTCACTGAATTGGGTTGTCCTGTACTGCAGTCTTATGGAACGGCTGATTTAGGATTGGTTGCCTATGAGGTGTGGGATATAGAAGGTATGTTTTGTGATGAAGAAGTAATAGTAGAAATAGTTAGACCTGGATCAGAAGAAGTTCTTCCTGATGGTGAAGTTGGGGAATTAGTAGTGACAACTTTGAATGAATATTATCCATTGTTTAGATTTGCTACAGGAGATTTGTCTGCAGTAATTAAAGAAAAAAGTAGTTGTGGAAGGACAGCAATGAGAATTAAGGGGTGGATGGGAAGAGCAGATCAAACTACTAAAGTGAGAGGTATGTTTGTTAGGCCTGAGCAGGTTTCTAATATTGTTAAATCAATTGAAGGGATATCTAAAGCAAGATTAATTGTCGGAAATGTTGATCATAAAGATACTTTAAAATTAGCAGTAGAGTTATTCAATAATACTTCTGATTTGTTAAAAGAAATAGAAGATTCGGTAAAGGCTGAATTAAAACTTAGATCAGAAGTTGAAATATTTGACAAGGGTTCTTTGCCAAACGATGGGTTAGTAATAGAAGATACGAGAACATATGAATAATAATAAGGTAAGAAATTGATTAAAAAACCTTTATTAGAAGTTCAAAATATTCATTTTGAAAGAGGCGGAAGGACAATTTTTTCTTCTATAAATTTTTCTTTAGAAGAAGGAAATGTAATTATTTTAACTGGAAGAAATGGTTCTGGAAAAACTTCCTTGTTAAAATGTTTGGCAGGGTTTTATCCTATTACGAAAGGTAAAATATTATGGGACGGTGAAGATATCTTGCCTGCATATTTTCCTCAAAAAATACTAGTAGCCTGGTTAGGTCATTTTAATGCAATTAAACCTTCATTAAGTGTAAAAGAAAATTTGCTATTTTATGCAAATTTATGGTCTATAAAAAAGACTATTTATGAAAAAGCTATAAATTTATTATCCTTTAGTGATTATGTCGAATTTCCTGCATCTTGGCTGTCTGCCGGAGAAAAAAGAAAGTTATGTTTAGTGAGACTTTTATTTTGTCCTGCAAAAGTTTGGATATTAGATGAGCCTACTACTTTTTTAGATGATGAAAATAAAAATTTATTTATAAATATTATGGATGATCATGTTTTAAATGGGGGAGCTATAGTTTGTGCTACGCATGATAATTTGGAATTAAAAAGTTTTATTAGTCTTAGTTTAGATGATTTTTAATTAGTAATTTAATAAAGTTATGTTATGAAAAATTTTTATATTTTAGTTAAGCGTGATTTAAAATTAGCTATAAATGGTTCTACTGATACAGTAGCAGCAATATTATTTTATATATTAGCTATAGTTGTTTTTCCTTTATCTATTGGGACAGATACCAATATTTTAGCAAAAATTTCTGGAGGCGCAATTTGGATTGCTGCTTTATTTTCATCTTTATTGTCTTTGGATAGGATATTAAGATCAGATTTTGAAGATGGTTCGTTAGAGCAAATGGTTTTATCCGGTATGTCAATGGAGTTAATAATTTTAGCTAAATGTTTTTCTCATTGGATTACTAATGGTCTTCCTATAGTTATTATATCACCTATTTTATCTATTATTATTGGCTTAGATAGTTCTTATTTATGGATATTGTCAGTTTCTCTTTTAATTGGAACTCCTTCATTAACTTTAATTGGAATTACACCTGCAGCTTTATCTTGTGCAATAGGAAAAGGAGGAGTATTAACAGTAATGATAATGTTGCCTTTAATGTTGCCTGTTTTAATTTTTGGAGCGGGAGCAATAGAAGGGGAATTGTTAGGTATGGGAGGATTGAGACATATGTATGCTTTAGGAGCAATATTACCTATATCTTTATTAATTTCTCCTTTTATAGCTTCTAAAGCTATTAGATTAGGGTGGGAATAATATATGTCTTTATTTTTTAATTTTTTAGCAAACCCATCAAGATATAGGAAGTTTGCCGAAAATGTTTATCCTTATACATTATTAATAATGTTTATAATGATAATTTTAGGCTTATGGTATGGTTTGTATAATTCACCTCCAGATTATCAACAAGGAGAGACGGTTCGTATAATGTATATTCATGTTCCTGCTGCATGGATGTCACTTATGATATATTTTTCTATGACTGTTTTGAGTTTATTTTCTTTAATTCTAAAACATCCATTAGCAGATTTATTAACTAAATGCAGTGCACCTATAGGAGCAACTTTTACTATGATTGCATTAGTAACAGGCTCAATATGGGGAAAACCTACTTGGGGAACATGGTGGGTTTGGGATGCTAGATTAACTTCTGTATTTATTTTATTTTTAATATATTTGGGGCATATTGCTTTAGTAAATGTTTTTGAAGATGAAGTTAAAGGAGCTAAAGCAGCAGCTATTTTAACTTTATTAGGAGCATTTAATTTACCCATTATAAAATTTTCAGTAGATTGGTGGAATACTTTACACCAACCAGCAAGTGTAATGAAAATAGGTGGACCCAGTATTCATATTGATATGATGGTTCCATTGATTTTTATGGCATTGGCTTTTTTATTTTATTATATATCTTTTTTATTAATTAATTCTCAAACTGAAATATATAAGAAAAGACTAAAAAAAACATATATTAATAATCTAAAAATTCATAAAAATAAGATATTAAATAATTCGAGGAAATTTAATGAGTAGTCATTTTATGTATGTTTTTTCTGCATATTTGTTTTCTTTTTTAGCGCTTATGATTCTTGGGTTAAAAATTTATTTAACTTTTCATAGTTATAAAAAAAAAAATATAAATAACAATTTTTAAAATAGATTATGAATATAGCAAAAATTAAAAGAAGAAGAAGATTTATGATAATATTGTTTTGCTTTATTGCAATTAGTATTTCAGTCTTTTTAATCTTGAATGCATCACGGGATTCTTTAATTTATTTTTATAGTCCTTCGGAGGTTAAAACTATTAATGTAATAGAAGGTAAAACTTTTAGATTAGGAGGGTTAGTAGTTGAAGAAAGTTTCGAATATATAGTGAATACAAAAGTACAGTTTATGGTGACTGATGGCGTAAATAATATAATGGTAATGTATGAAGGAGTTTTACCTGATTTATTTAGAGAGGGCCAAGGAGTTATATGTGAGGGAAAATTAGACCCAAATGGAAATTTTATTGCCGAAAGGATCCTTGCAAAACACGATGAAAATTATATGCCGCCTGAAGTAGTAGATAAATTAAAAGAAACAGATCAATGGAAGGAAAGGAATTAGTTTAATTGGTAACAGAATTTGGACATTTTCTACTAGCATTGTCATTGTCTATAAGTTTAATTCAATTTTTAATACCGGCAATAGGTGTAAAGATTAATTCCATTAATATGATGAAAACGGCTTCGTTGTCGGCATATTTAAGTTTTATATTTGTTTTATTTTCATTTTTAGCTTTATTGTGGGCTTATATTACTTCTGACTTTTCTGTTGCTTTAGTAGCTAAAAATTCTCATTCATTAAAACCTTTGATTTATAAAATATCAGGTTTGTGGGGAAATCATGAAGGTTCGCTTTTGTTATGGATTTTAATTTTAACTTTTTATAGTGCAGCAATATCGTATTTAGGAAAGCGTTTACCTTTAAAGCTTGTATCATTAGTGTTATCTATTCAAGGTTTAATAGCTGTAGCGTTTATAAGTTTTATTTTATTTACTTCTAATCCCTTTATTAGAGTATTTTATCCTAATATAGAAGGCGAAGGTTTTAATCCTATATTACAAGATTTTGGTTTGGCAATACATCCTCCATTCTTATATTTAGGGTATGTAGGTTTATCTGTTTCATTTTCATTTTCTATAGCAGCATTGTTTATTGGAAAAGTTGATACTTTATGGGTTAAATGGGTAAGGCCTTGGGCTCTTATTGCATGGATATTTTTAACAATAGGTATAGCGTTAGGTTCTTGGTGGGCATATAGAGAGTTAGGTTGGGGAGGTTGGTGGTTTTGGGATCCAGTGGAAAACGCTTCTTTTATGCCATGGCTTGCTACAACTGCACTACTTCATTCTTCAATCGTAGCTGAAAAGAGAGATACATTAAAAGCATGGACTATATTATTAGCAATTGTAGCGTTTTCTTTTAGTTTATTAGGTACTTTTATAGTTAGATCAGGTGTTTTAATTTCAGTCCATTCATTTGCAGCTGATCCTTCAAGGGGCTTATATATTCTTTTATTATTATTTTTATTTACAGGGGGTGCGCTTTTTTTATTTGCAAAAAAATCTCCTGATTTAAAAAGTGGAAGCATGTTTCAACCTATTAGTAGAGAGGGAGCATTAATAATTAATAATATTATTTTTTCTTCAGCAGCTGCTACAGTGTTAGTTGGAACTTTGTATCCATTATTTATAGATGCACTTTCTAATTCAAAAGTTTCTGTAGGTCCTCCATATTTTGAATCTGTTTTTATCCCTTTAATGGTGCCTGCTATTTTAATATGTGCCTTTAGTCCAATGCTTTCGTGGAAAAGAGCGATTATATCTAATTTATATGAGAGAATAATTGCTATATTCATATTATCAATATTAATCACTTCAATATTAGTCCTTCTTCATGACGGTTCTCCAACAGCCTTTTTGGGATTATTTTTAGGTTTTTGGTTAATGCTTGGAACAATTTATGAAATAGCTTTTAAGATTGGAATAGGGAAAAAATTAGAAATCGTGTTAAATAGAATTGTTAATTTACCTAGGTCTACATATGGAATGAGTTTAGCTCATTTAGGAGTAGCAGTTTTTATAATAGGTGTGACGGTTTCTAGTGCATGGAGAGAAGATATAGAAAAATCAATTTCTCTAGGAGATGAGATTTTTATTAAAAATTATAAATTAATTTTTTCTTCTTATGATAAAATTCAAGGACCAAATTGGGTGGCAGATAAAGGAACTTTTTTTATTTTTAAAAATAAAATAAATATAGGTTCTTTATATCCGGAAAGACGATTTTTTCCTGCTTCTCAAGTTACCACTAGTGAGCCTGCTATAATGTCTAGAGTGTTTTCAGATTTATATGTGGTATTAGGAGAAAAAATTACTGAAAATAATTCCTATGCTATTAGAGTATATTATTCTCCTTTATTAAATTGGATTTGGTTTGGTATTATTTTAATGGTATTAGGAGGGATATTTTCTATTTCGGACAGAAAACATAGGCTGGGTTATACCGGTTTTAAAAAAGTTAGTTAAATGAAAAAATTATATTATTATATACCTTTTATCTGTTTTTGTTTTTTATTAGTATTCTTTTTAAAACAACTTTTTGAAGAACAAAGTCCTTCTGAATTGCCATCTGTTTTATTAAATAAAAAATTACCTTTAATAGAATTAGAAAAATTAGAAGGTTATTCTTTCATGCCTTACGAAAATTTATTTTCTAACGATAAACCATTTTTAATTAATGTTTGGTCGAGTTGGTGTGGTCCATGTAAAATTGAACATGAAAATTTAATGAAATTAAGAAATACTTATAAAGTTCCTATATTTGGAATTAATTATAAGGATGAGATAGAAAATGCTAAAAATTTTATAGAAAATTATGGTAACCCGTTTTCAATTATAGGGGTGGATAGAAAGGGAAAAGAAGTAATTAATTTAGGAGTATATGGTATTCCTGAAACATTTATAATAGACCAATCAGGATATATTAAATACAGGCATGTAGGACCAATTTTAGAATATGATATGCTTAATGTTATTTTGCCAATTTTAAAAAATTTAAAGGAATAATTTTATTTGTATAAATGTTTAATAATATTTTTAGTTTTATTTTGTTCTATTCCTGTAATTTCAAAAGAAAGAGATGAGAGTTTAATTGCTAAGGAATTATTCGAAGAACTTAGATGTTTGGTTTGTCAGAATCAGTCTATTAGCGAATCTGATGCACCTTTAGCAAAAGATTTAAAATCAATAGTAATTGAGCAATTAAATAAAGGTAAGACTAAAGCAGAAGTTAAATCATTTTTAGTTGATAAATATGGTGAATTTATATTATTTAAACCTACATTTTCTCTGAAAAACTTATTGTTATGGATTGCTCCAATAATATTTTTAATATTTGGCATTTTTCTTACGTTTAGATTTTATTATTTTCCATTTGTAAATTTAAAGAATAGTAAAAAATTAACTGTTCTTGAGAAACGTAAGCTTAAATCTATTTTAGATGAAGATATAAAGTAATGAATATTTTTTTAGCTGTTATTTTGATAATTACATTTTTAGTATGTTGTCTTTTTTATTTCTATTTAAAAAAATCTGTTAGCAATGTAAGCAGCAATGAAGCAAATTCTTTTTTTTTTAAACAACAAATTGAAGAGATAGAAATGGACTTTAAAAGAGGTTTAATTGTAAAGGAAGAATATGATTTAATGAAAATTGAATTATCTAGAAGGGTTTTAAACTATACAAGCGAGAAAAATGATAATGGAAAAAATATAAAAAGAAAGGTAAATGTTTATACTATATTAATAATTTTACCTATTCTAATATTTGTAACATTTATAAGTTATTTGTCTAAAGGAAACCCTAAATTACCAGATCTTCCTTTTAGTCAAAGGATTAATGATCAGGTTCCCAATATTTTTTATGAAATTGCTTTAAAGGATATAAATAAGAAAATAGAAATTAATTCTAATAATATTGATTTGTATATATTAAAGGCTAATACTTTATCTTTGTTAGATAAAAATAATGAATCTTTGACTTTGTGGAAATATATTATTTCTTCTTTTGAAGATGATGTTACTCCTGAGATATATTTATCTTATGGTGAGTCTTTGCTGCAGGAATCTTTAACAACTAATGATAAGATAATAATCTCAAAGGAAGCTTTGATTGCTTTTGAAAAGGCAATTGAAAAATCTAATATTGCAAATGAAGTAGGAGCTATGGCTTTGTTTTATAAAGGCTTATATTTCTATCAAAATGGTAATTTATTAGAAGCAAAAGTAATATGGGATAATATAATAAAAAATATTCCTAATGAAGTGATATGGGCAAAAAATTTAAAAGATCAAGTAGAATGGTTTTTAAATAATAAAAGTGAAACGTTTAGCAATGATAAAATTTTATCGATGGTTAAGGCCTTGGAAGAGAGGTTATATGCGACTGATAGTATAGATATTTTAGAGTGGCAAAAATTGGGAAGGTCCTTTTTAGTATTAGGTGAAATTAATAAATCTGTTCAGGCCTATAATAGAGCTTACTTATTAGATAAGGATAATCTTGAATCTTTAAAAGGACTAGCTGAAGCAAAACTTTTAAATATAGATAAAAATCAAAGTATAGATAAAGATATTATAGTTTTATTTAATAAGATACTTGTTAATGATCCTAATAATCTCTTGGCATTATGGGTCATATCTGAAGAAGAAATTAAATTAAAAAATGTTAAGAAAGCAATAATTCTGTTAAATAGGTTATTATTAAAGTTACCAATACAATCAAAAGAATATAATTTAGTAGAAGATAAACTAAAAAGTATTAAGAACGAAATATTAAAAGATAAATAGAGAAAAGATAATGATTCAAAATTTTTCGGTTGTGATCCCTGTTTATAATGAATCTGGTAATATTGCAGTCTTAATAAAAGAATTATTACCTGTTATTAACGATTTAGGTGGAGGAGAAATAATTTTTGTTGATGATGCTTCTACAGATAATACGAAAGATGAAATATATAAGAGTTCGGAAAAAGGTAAAACAGTAATTAAAGTAGTACAACATAAGTTTAGGACAGGGCAAAGTGCGGGTTTATTAACAGGCATAAAACATTCTCAATATGATTTAATAGTAACTTTAGATGGTGATGGTCAAAATAATCCTTTGGATATAAAAAAGATGTTTAGAACTTGGAAAGCACATAGTAATAATGAATTACTTCTTGTTATTGGTAATAGATTAAAAAGAAAAGATATTTGGTCTAGACGATTTGCTTCTAGATTAGCTCATAGAATGAGAAGAATGATATTAAGAGATACAACCCCTGATAGTGGTTGTGGTTTAAAAGTATTTAGTAAGAAACTTTTTTTAAGTCTACCTTATTTTGATCATATTCATAGGTTTTTACCAGCGTTAACAATAAGGCAAGGAGGAGAAGTAATTTCAGTAGCTGTTTCCCATAGGGAAAGGGTATCAGGCATATCTAAGTATAGCAATTTTCAACGTTTTAGAGTTGGTTTAATTGATTTATTTGGAGTATCATGGCTGATAAGAAGATCATCCTTTCCTGTAAGTTTGGTTAAAGAAGATGATGCTGAATAGATATTGGAGGAATAGTTTATGGATAAAAATATAATATGGATGATTATAGGTTTTACAGGACAAGGTTTTTTTTCTGCTAGATTTATTCTGCAATGGGTTAAATCTGAACTAAAGAGACAAAGTATTATTCCAATAGGATTTTGGTACTTTTCATTATTAGGAGGGGCTACCCTTTTTGCTTATGCAATTTATAAGGAAGACCCTGTTTTTATTGTTGGTCAAGGGGCAGGATTATTTATTTATTCTAGGAATTTATATTTAATTAGAAAGAGATCATTAGAAGAAAAGCTATAGTTAAATGAATGAAAAATATACTATTTACAATTCTTTTATATTTTTTATTATATTTATAATTTTTTGTTTGAGATTTTTTCTCTGGTATTTTGTAGATTTAGATTTATCTTTTGATGAAGCTCAGTATTATAGTTGGTCTAAAGATATTGAATGGGGTTATTTTTCTAAGCCACCTTTTTTAGCATGGCTAATAAATTTTTTTACGAATATTTGTGGAACTTCAGAAGTATGTATTAGAATAAGTTCCCCTATACTACATTCATTAATTGCTGTTTTTATAGGTTTATCTGCTAGTAATTTAAATAAAAATGCAGATAAGAAAAAAATATTTATTATAGCCTCGAGTATTTGGCTTTTAATACCGGCAGTGAGTTTATCGTCAGGGTTTATAAGTACTGATGTGCCTTTATTATTTTTTACTTCTCTAATTCTATGGATTTTTAGTTTAATTATAATGGAGAAAAATTTAGATAATATAAATAAATATATTTTGCTACTAGCAATATTTTTTGCATTAGGTTTTTTATCAAAATATGCAGTATTATACTTATTTATAGGGATATTTTTGGCAATAATCTTTGATAAAGAAATTAAAAATTATCTAAAATATTATTTTTCTTATCAAAGGGCAATTTTATTTATTTCAGTTTTTTTTATTTTGATTTTTTCTCATTTATTATGGAATTATGAAAACAATTTTATAACTGCTCAGCATACGTTAGCTAATGTTAATATTGGAGGTGAGTGGGAAGGTTTACTAAATTTATTTAAGTTTTTTATAGAGCAATTTGTAGTTTTTGGCCCTATTACTTTTACTATATTATTATTGTTATTATTAAAATATAATGAACAATCACTTCATAATAGAATGTTAATGTTTTTAACGTTTACTCCTATTATTATTATCTTAATACAAGCATTTTTGTCTAGGGCTCATGCAAATTGGGCTGCTATAGCTTATGTTTCAGGAACCATATTAGTTGCTCAGTATATTTTAAAAATATGGAATAGTAATGGAAAAAAATTATTTGTAATTAATACATTAATTGGATTCTTTTTAATGATTCTTATTCCAATTTCGGGTTATTATAATTTTGGTATAGACCCATATAAAAAAAATAGAGGATGGTCAGATTTAGGTTCTCAAGTAAATGAAATATATAGATTATATCCTGATGCAGTCTTAGTAACAGATGATAGAAGAGTTTTAGCTGAGCTCCTTTACTATATGAATATTAAACCAAAAAAATGGATTAGATGGAATGCTGATGGAATTATCCATGACCATTATGAACTTATTACAAATCATGCTGATTTAGATTCAAAAATTGGTCTAATAATTTCCTCTGAAGTAGATAACCTGCATTTTAAGTCATCATTTAAAAAAACAACATTTATAAAAAGTCTTATAAGACCAATGGGTTCTAATAAGGTAAGAGAATATAAAGTTTGGTTGCTAGAAGGGTATGAAAATTAAATTTATGTATTTTCTAACTCAGAATCCCAATATAAATAATCTAACCAGCTTTTATGTAAATAATTTGGTGGAAAATTCTTTCCTATAAGATGTAATTGGGAATTTGAAGGAGAAAAAGGCTTTTTAATTAATGTCATATTTACTTCTGATAATAATAAATTACTTTTTTTTAAGTTGCATTTAGAACAAGCGGCTACAACGTTTTCCCATTTTGTTTTTCCTCCTTTTGATTTAGGTATTATATGATCAAAAGTTAAGTATTTAGTGTTAAAATTATTTCCACAGTATTGGCATTTAAACTGATCTCTTAAAAATAGGTTAAATCTTGTAAAAGTAGGTTGTTTAGATATAGGTATATATTTTTTTAAGGCTATTACACTAGGTATTTTCATAGAAAAAGATGTTGATCTGACCTCAGAGTTATATTCTGCAATTATATTAACTCTGTTTAAAAATACTGCTTTTATTGAATCCTGCCAGCTCCATAAAGATAGTGGAAAATAGCTAATTGGCTGATAATCTGCATTTAAAACTAGAGCTGGATAGTTTTTCATTGTCTTCCTTTGTAACTTATAATTAAAATTAAAATAAAATATTTATTAAATAAAGTTAAAATTTTAATTATATATTTTTATATATTACATTTTTTTAAAAACTCAATTCCGATTTTTATTCCTTCTTCATTAATACTATGGTCAAGATCTTTACATATATAGCTTTCAACATTTGCTCCTAAAGTCAATAAAGAATTTTTAGCATTTTGCATATTATTAATAGGAATAGTATCATCTAATTCTCCATGAATTAACATTATTTTATTGTCTTTTGATAATGGATAATTGTTATTAATAAATGAGCCTGAATAGCATAATAATCCACCTAATATTATTTTGCTTCCTATTTCTAATGCCACCATTGAACCTTGACTAAAACCAATAAGATAAGTTTGATTTTTATCGATATTATATTCTTTTTGCCAATAATTTATAAAGTTTTTTACATGTTCTGACGCATTTTTAACTTTTTGAGGCATATTATCTCTATTTATTGTTCCATCCATATTAAAATCTAAGCCAAACCATTGTTTTCCTTCAAAAGGGTTTTGAGGACATTCTTCAGGACCATGTGGACTTAAAAAGTGTGCTTTAGGAAAGCTTTGAGCAAAAAAAGGAGCTAATTGTATTAAATCATTTCCATTAGAACCCCAACCATGTAAAAAAATAATTAACATTTCTGGATTTTTGTCCTGAGAATTTAGATAAGGACCTGTAATTAAATTATCATATTCCATAATTAAATCTTTCATTAAATTTATTTATACTATACTAAAAGTTATTCTAATGAAAAAAGTAAATTTTTATTTTAAGATGATTAAATGAAAAAGAGTTTAAGTTTATATAATACACGTTTTGCTCCTAGCCCGAGCGGTCATATGCATCTTGGACATGCTTTTTCTGCTATTTTTTCCTATGAATTAGCTAAAAAATTAGGAGGAAAATTTATTCTTAGAATAGAAGATATTGATCAACAAAGATCTAATCATCTATTTGAAGAATCTATATATGAAGATTTAGATTGGTTGAATATTAAGTATGATAGAAAAGTAAGACGACAGTCGCAACATATGGGTGATTATAGAGCCGCAGTAGGAGAATTAAAAAAATTAGGTTTTATATATCCTTGCTTTTGTTCTAGATCAGATATAAAGGCAGAAATTATGAGAGCTGGAAATGCTCCTCATGAAGGAGAAAATGTTTTTTATCCTGGCACATGTAGAAGGTTGTCAATGGATGAGCGTAATAAAAAATTAGAAAATGAAAAAAACTATGCATGGAGATTAAATGTAAGAGCTGCCGCTAAAAAATTAGGTAATTTATTATGGAAAGATTTAAGGTTAGGTAATCAAAATGTGCCAGTAGGAACTATAGGAGATGTTATATTAGCAAGAAAAGACATTCCTACTTCTTATCATTTATCAGTTACCCTAGACGATCATCTTCAAAGAGTAGGAATTGTTTCTAGAGGAGAGGATTTAGTGGAATCTACTCATATCCATAAAATTCTTCAACTACTTTTAGGGTTGAAATCTCCATTGTATTTGCACCATCCATTAATTATGGATTCTAATGGGAAACGTTTGTCTAAAAGGAATAGAGCTCAAACTGTAAAGTCTTTAAAGTCAAAAGGGTATAAAAGAGAGGATGTAATAGATTTATTTGGGAAAGAAAATATATTATCACTATTGAAATTAGTAAGATAGTCTATTTAAATTAAAAAATAATAAAGGATTTAACTTGAGTATATTACAATCAATTCTTCCATATTTAATAATGATTATATTGTTCGCAGTACTATTAGTGTTAATTTTTGGAGTATTTTCCATGTTAAGAGGAGGTGAGTTTAATAAGCGCTGGGGAAATAAGTTGATGAGAGCTAGAGTTATTTTACAAGCTTTTGCTGTATTTTTGATTGTTTTATTAGGGCTATTTTTAAGTAGATAAAAAAATATTTGTTTTTTAATAAAAATAAATTACAAATACTTATTATTAAAATATAAAAGGAAGTTTAATGAAGATATTGGTGCCTGTAAAAAGAGTTATAGATTATAATGTTAAAATAAGAGTTAATAATGATGAGTCAGCAGTTGAAACTGCTAATGTAAAAATGTCTATGAATCCTTTTGATGAAATTGCAGTAGAAGAAGCTGTTCGCTTAAAGGAATCAGGAGTCGCTAAAGAAATTATTATTGTGTCTATTGGTGATCAAGGCTCACAAGAGACAATAAGAACTGCTTTTGCAATGGGAGGAGACAGAGGAATTCATATACTTCATGATGGTATGGCAGAACCATTGGTAGTTGCAAAAGTTTTAAAAAATATAGTTTCTAAAGAGGATATAGATTTAGTAATCTTAGGAAAACAAGCTATTGATGATGATTCAAATCAAACAGGACAAATGTTAGCTGCATTACTGGATTGGCCACAAGGTACATTTGCTTCTAAATTAGAAATTAAAGAAGATAAATTAAAAGTTGTTAGAGAAATTGATGGAGGGTTAGAAACTTTAGAAATGAGTTTGCCTGCAGTAGTGACAACGGATTTAAGGTTAAATGAACCTAGATATGCTTCTTTGCCAAATATTATGAAAGCTAAGAAAAAAGAAATATTAAAAATGAATATATCAGAAACAGGAGTCGATATTAAAAATCGCTTAGAAGTTTTAAGAGTTGCGGAACCAGCTATTCGTATAGGGGGTAGAAAAGTAGAAAATGTAGATGAATTAATTGAAGTATTAAAGAATGAGGCAGGAGTAATATAATGTCAGTATTAATTATGGCGGAGTCTAATGGAAAAGTATTAGATAGAGGAACTTTATCTGCAGTTACAGCTGCTAAAAAGTTAAGTGATGAAGTTGATTTATTATTGCTTGACGATTCTAATGATGTATTAGAATTTTCAAAAAAAATTATGGGAGTAAAGAAAGTTATTTGTGCTAGTGGTTATCTAGAAGGAGCTCTTGCCGAAAATTTAGCTCCAGTTTTAGCAAATTTAAGTGAAAATTATTCACATATTATTAGTTCTGCAGGAACTTTTGGAAAAAATATTTTGCCTAGAGTAGCTGCGCTATGTGATAGCCAGCAAATTTCTGATGTTAACGAAATAATAGATGATAAAACATTTATTAGGCCTATATATGCGGGCAATGCATTGGCTACAGTTAAGTCATTAGATGATAAAAAGTTTATTACTATTAGAGCTACTGCTTTTCAGGTAGCAGATACAGAAGGTGGTTCGGCTGAGGTCATACAAGGACCTAATATTGTAGATACTAATAAAGTAAAATTCTGTGGTAGAGAACTTTCAGAATCTGATAGACCTGAATTAAATGCAGCAAAAATAGTAGTATCTGGTGGAAGAGGTTTAGGAAGTAGAGAGAATTTTTCTATTTTAGATTCTCTTGCTGATAAACTAGGAGCTGCAGTAGGTGCTAGTAGAGCAGCAGTAGATGCTGGCTATGTTCCTAATGATTATCAAGTTGGTCAAACTGGTAAAGTGGTTGCGCCAGAATTATACATAGCTATTGGTATTTCTGGAGCAATTCAACATTTAGCAGGGATGAAAGATTCTAAAGTAATAGTAGCAATTAATAAAGATGAAGATGCTCCTATTTTTCAAATAGCTGATTTTGGATTAGTTGGGGATTTATTTCAAATTGTTCCTGAATTTACAGAAAAATTATCTTAAATATATTGGAAATATGAATGAGAATAGTATGTCTAGATTTAGAGGGTGTATTGGTTCCAGAAATTTGGGTTGCTTTAGCTCATAGGACACAAATAAAAGATTTTCTTTTAACAACTCGTGATATTAAGGATTATGATGAATTGATGTCTTTAAGGTTAAAGATTTTAAAGAAGGAAGGTTTAACTATTGAAGATATTTATAACTCGGTAAAAACTTTAGATCCTTTTGATGGAGCGAAATCTTTTTTAAATAAATTAACTGAAGATTATCAAGTAATAATCTTATCAGATACATTTTATGAAATAGCTCAACCTTTATTTCAAAAGTTAGGTTTCCCAAATGTATTTTGTCATCATTTGCAGATTTCAAAAAAAGGTGTTGTGGAAGGATACAAGTTGAGATTAAAGGATCAAAAGAGAAAAACTGTAGAAGCATTTCAAAATTTAGGTTTTTCTGTTTCTGCGGCGGGCGATTCTTATAATGATTTAGGAATGTTAGAAGCTGCAGAAATTGGAGTTTTATTTAGAGCACCTAATTTTTTAATTGAACAGTATAAATTATTTTCTAGTACCAATAATTATGAGGAATTATATTCTTTATTAACACAAATGGATTAATTAATTGATTTTAACCAATTTTTAATATCTTTGTTCTGCCAATTTATAATGCCCTCGACTCGCCATAAAATTTTTCCTGATTTATTTACTACTAAGGTAGTAGGTAGCCCTCTAAGTTTAAATTTTTTGGCTAATTCCATTTTGTGATCAATAAAAACATTATTTTTTTCAATTTTTATTTTTTCAAGAAATGCAGATATTTTATTTAAGTTTTTAAAATTATCTTGATTGAGGTAAATTATTTTTATATCGAAGGGTGTTAATTCATTAGATAAATTTTTAAGATCTGGCATTTCTTTAAGACAAGGAGAACACCAAGTAGCCCAAAAATTTATCAATAATAATTTATTTTTATTTATATCTTTTAAATATACTTTTTCTTCTAAAATATTAGTCAATTGAATATTTGGTAATATAGATATTGTTTTTTCTTTAAAAATTTTTTTATTTGTATCAGTGATATTTTGTGCATTTCCTATATGAGAATATAATATTGTCAAAGTTATGATATTATAAATGCATAATTTACATATTTTTTTTATAGAAATTATCATATACTTTTCTTTCTTTTACTGTATAGGTAATACTAATATAGTGATGGTGAATTAAATGAGCAATACAAAGTCTAATAATAAAAAGTCCTCTAAGATTTGGGGTGCGAGATTTGATAAAGATTCTTCAAATATCATGAAGGAAATTAATTCTTCAATTGATTTTGATAAAAGGTTAGCTATGCACGATTTAATGCTTAGTAGAGCACATGCTAGTATGTTAGCGAAAAATAAGATAATATTAAAAGCGGAAAATAAAGCTATTCAAAAAGGTTTAAATATAATTGAAAAGGAAATTTTGACAAAAAGGTTTAAATTTACCTCTAAATTAGAAGATATTCATATGCATATAGAATCTCGTTTAACAACATTAGTTGGGGTTGCGGGTAAAAAATTACATACTGCTAGATCTAGAAATGATCAAGTTGCGACATCTTTTAAAATGTGGATTAGAGATGAATTAAAATTTATAAATGATGATTTGAAAAAGTTACAGGAAACTTTTATTAAACATGCCGAAATGCATATAAAAACAATATTACCTGGTTTTACTCATTTACAACCAGCACAACCCGTTAGTTTATCTCATCATCTTTTATCTTATGTGGAAATGTTAGGAAGAGATAGGGAAAGAATTTCTGATTCTAAAAAAAGATTATTACAATGTCCTTTAGGTTCAGCTGCTTTGGCAGGAACTTCCTTTCCTATTGATAGGTTTCAAACTAGTAGTGATTTAGGTTTTATTGCTCCTATGGTAAATTCAATAGATGCTGTTAGTGATAGAGATTTTGTATTAGAAAGTTTATCTAATATCAGTATAGTGATGGTGCATCTCTCTAGAATTTCAGAAGAAATAATTATTTGGTCATCACCTGGATTTAATTTTATAACTTTACCAGATTCATTTTCAACTGGTTCTTCAATTATGCCTCAAAAAAGAAATCCGGATTCAGCAGAATTGATTAGAGGAAAAACTGGAAGAGTAGCGGGAGAATTTTTAAATATTTTAACTATGTTGAAAGGGTTACCTCTTTCTTATTCCAAAGATATGCAAGAAGATAAGGAGGCAGTATTTGATGCTTTTGATAATTTAAAGATTTGTTTAAAAGTTGCTATAGGTTTAATTAGTGAATTAAAATTTAAACCTGAAAATATGTATAATATGGCTAAAATTGGATACTTAACTGCAACTGATTTAGCTGATTGGTTAGTACAAGAGTGTAATGTCCCTTTTAGAGATGCATATTTTATTACTGGAAAAGTGGTTAAATTAGCAGAATCTAAAAAAATAGGATTAGATGAATTAAATATAGATGAGCTTAAAAAAATAGATAAAAGAATCTCTCTTGAAGCTTTAAAAGGATTATCTTTGGAAAATTCTTTAGAAAGCAAGGATAGTTTTGGAGGAACGGCACCTAAAATGGTAAAAAAAGCTATTAAAAAGGCTAGGTTAGTTTGGTTAAAAAATGATGTATAAATTTTTTAATCTTTTAATTATTAATTTGTTTTTAATTTCGTTTATTATTGTTGCTGGATGTGGAAAAAGAGCTGATTTGGAAAGACCTGCTAAAATAGAAGGTTTAGAACCTGCTAATATAGAATAGATTCAATAATATTAATTTGGGTTTTTATAAATGAATTTTTTAAATTATAAGAATGAAGTTTTGTATTTAGAAGATGTTTCTTTAGAATCAATTGCTGTAAATGTTGGAACACCTACTTATATATATTCTGAAGCTAAATTAATAGAAAATTATAATTTATTTAATTTTGCTTTGGAAGATAAGTTAGGGAAAGGTTTTAAAAAATTAATTGCATATTCTGTAAAATCTAATTCGAATATAGCAGTGATTAATACTTTACAGAAATTAGGTTCTGGTGCGGATGTTGTTTCTGCAGGAGAATTAAAAAGAGCCTTAAAGGCAGGAATAAAAGGAGAAAATATTGTTTTTTCTGGAGTTGGAAAAACTTTAGAAGAAATAGAATTTGCTATTGGTAAAAATATTAATCAATTTAATGTTGAATCAATGGAAGAGTTAAAATTGTTATCTGAAGTTGCAAGTTCTAAGAATTATAAAGCTCCTGTAGCTTTAAGAATTAATCCTGATATTCATGCGGGAGGTCATGAAAAAATTTCTACTGGTGGGAGTGATACTAAGTTTGGAATTCCCTATCAAGAATCTATGGGAGTATATGAATTTGCAAAGAGTTTGCCAGGTATTAATGTAATTGGTATTGATATCCATATTGGATCTCAAATAACTAGTTTAAAACCTTTTCAATTAGCATTTGAAAAAATATTAGAACTTTATAAAAATTTAATTAACCTAGGATATAAGATAGAGAACATAGATTTAGGAGGAGGTATTGGAGTTGCTTATGGGAATGAAAAAACATTATTTTCATTAGATGATTATGCTGATTTAGTTAAAAATATTTTTAAAGGTGTTGATAGTAAACTTATATTTGAACCAGGAAGATGTATTTCTGCCTCAGCTGGCATTTTATTATCTAAGATTATAAGACGTAAAAGTAGTTATAATAATAATTTTCTAATAATTGATGCGGCAATGAATGATTTTATTAGACCAACTTTATATGATGCTTTTCATAGTATTAAAACATTAAAAAATTATGATAATTATAAGGAAAAAATTAATTATAAAATTGTTGGGCCTATTTGTGAAACAGGTGATGTTTTAGGAAATTTATTTTCTTCTAATATTTTAAGTTCTGGCGATTTTATTATAATAAAAGATGTAGGTGCATATGGTTCCGTTATGTCATCAAATTATAATAGTAGACCGTTGATTCCTGAAGTGATGGTTAATGGTAATGCTTTTAATATAATTAGAAAAAAAATTACTGTAGAAGATTTTATATCTTTTGAAAATATTCCTAGTTGAAATATTAGAGGCTAAAAACGACATGCATAATGATTATAATACAGATCTACCGATTAATTTAAAATTAAATATATTTATAACTAGATTTATATTGTTATGGGAGAGTTTGGCAAAGACTGTTATATATATATCTTTAATTTCGATGCTTTTTATATTTTTAAGTGTTTTTAATTTTTTTTCTATTCTTTATTATTGGCTACATATAATATTTTTAAGTCTTTTTGTAATTGGATATTTACTAATTATAATCAATTTAATAAGAAATTTTAATTGGCCATCTAAAATATCCTGTATAAGAAGAATAGAAATAGATAATAATACAGAACATAGACCCCTTAGTACTCTTTTTGATAAGCCTGGAATTAATGTTGATAATGTATTATGGAAAAAACACTATAATAATATGCTGGAAGTTTGTAATACTTTAGGAGCAGTTAAATCTAAGTCTATTTATTCTAATTTAGATCCTTTATTTATTAGGTTGCCTATTTTATTTTTATTTTTTTTAACGATTTATTCGTTTAATAATTTAGTTATAGATAGGGTTGAAGCGGCTATTTTACCCCAAGAAAATAATACTAGGATAGCTAATAATGGTGTTTTTAATGGTTGGGTTACACCTCCAGAATATACTAAAAAGCAACCTATTTTATTAGTTGAAAGTGACAAACCTTTGAGTATTCCTTTTGCAAGTGTGTTTTCAGGAAGAGTGTTTGGAGGATCAGGAAAATCTAAATTAATTTTTGATGATAGAATAAAAGATTTTATTATAATTGATGATGAAAATTCTTCTATAGAAAGTATTATTCAAAATAATGTAGAAGTTAAAGTACAACAAAATAACAGTATTTTATTTCAAAAAACGATATTGTCTATTCCGGACGAAATACCAAAAGTAGATTTTTTAGAAAAACCTCAATCTACTATAAAAGGTATATTAGATATAGATTTTGTTTTTTCAGATGATTATGAAGTTACTAAGCTTTATGCTAAGGTGAATTTAAAAAATCCTATAGCCACACCTAATATAGGAGAAATTAATTTTAATATTCCATTTAATATCAGTGATGCTTTTCAAACTTTTGGCCAATATTATCATGACCTTACAGAACATCCATGGGCAGGTTTGCCAGTTAAAATTTCTTTGATTGTTGAAGATTATATAGGGCAAAAAGGTAGTTCAGAAATTTTAGAGATCATTCTTCCAGAAAAAGAATTTAAAAATTTAATAGCTTTATCTGTTGTAAACCAGAGAAAAAAATTGGCTTTAGGTAAGGAAAAACCTTTTATCGTTGGAGAAATAATTAAAGAAATATCATTAGATAGTTCTTTTCAAGAAGAATTAATTTTAGCTAGAGATTGGTTGCAAGAATCTATAGTTATTTTAATGAAAGATAAAGAACAACAATTTTTAGGAACAAATGATCACAAGTTTGTAATTGATTTATTATGGAAAACAGCTTTATTTATTGAATCTGGACAATTAGCAATTGCTGAGAATGAGCTAAGAAGAGCTCAGCAAGACTTGCAGGAGGCGCTTTCTCAAGGGAATGAAGGAAAAGAGATACAAGATATGGTTTCTAATTTGGATGAAGCTTTAAAAAAGTATTTAGATGAACTTGAAAATCCCATGGATATTGATGCTCCACAAGTTTCAGAGTCAGATAACCCAGGTGATAGAGGGGGAGAAAATGGAGCACAATCAAATGAGGAAAGAGAAGACCTAGAAGAAAAGCTTGAAGAAATAGCTGATTTGGCTGTTTCTGGATCACTAGATGAAGCACAAGAGCAGTTAGATAAAATGCAAGATATGACTGAAGCTATAGATAGAGAGGCTTTAGGAGAAGCTTTGGGCGAAGATGAAGGAAATTCACAGCCACAGGCAATGCAACAGATTTCAGAAATGATGCAAGAACAAGAAGCCCTTATGGAAGATTCTTTTGAACAATCTCTTAATGCTGCTCAGGCTGATCAAAAAACGCCTGGATCTGGACCGGTTAATGCAGGGAAAAAACAAGAAATTTTGAGAAAACAGCTAGAAGACGTTATGCATGAGATAGGTGAATCAGATAATCCAATACCTGAAGAGTTAGGTAGAGCAGAAAGAGCAATGAGACATGCTGAAAGAGAATTGCAAAGAGGAAGACCTGATAGAGCTCAAAATGCTCAAGGAAGGGCTATAGAAGAATTAAAAAAAGCTGCAGAAAAAATGGATAAAATTCATTCAGGTGATGGACCTAGTCAGATGGCGGGTAACAGTAGTAATAATAATAACCGTGATCAAAGAGACCCATTAGGTAGAGTTCCACCGGGTCAAGGTAATTCTCCTGGAGGAGATATTGGATTGCCTAAAAAACAATCTACTACGAGGTCTAAAGAAATTGTAAAAGAACTGTATAAAAAAGCTGAAAAATCAATTGAAGGGTCAATAGAACGTAAGTATGTGGATAGTTTATTAGATTGGTATTAGTTATTATCTAGTAAAAGATCTTCCAAATAAATTTCCACCATTAATTGGAATTCCTAATTCTTCTAAAAATAATATTAATTGGTTTGGAATTGGAATTTTGTTTCCAAATAAAATGATTAATCCTATGTAAACGAGTATGAAGGTTACTGTAAGGGATATTACCCAAAATACACACATATTATATTTAGATATTAGTTCAGATTTTTTTTCTTGCTTCCATATTTGCTCACACTTAGAACACTTGACTTTTTTACCATTAGCAGGAATTAAGTCGTCATTAACTATAAACTTGGTGCTACAGTTTGGACATTTTACTATCAAATTTTATATCCTATAATGTATATATATAAATATTTTATTAATTATATTCTATTAGACTATAATATTATTTAAAAGATTTTTATATAGAATTATAGTTATATACTGTCTATTTATTAGGAACTTAATTTGTTAAAATTAAAATTTATGACGATTATATTAATAATATTATTATTATATATATTATCTTTTGTGGGATTTATATCAGATATTAATTTTAAATCTAAATTGCCAAATGATATAGAAGCAATAGTAATTTTAACGGGTTCAAAAGCAAGGTTAGATGAAGGTTTTAAGTTATTAGAGGAAAACTCTAATATATTAATGTTAATTACAGGTGTTGGTAATGGTGTAAAGTACTCAGATTTGGTGCAAAGTAATAAATTCAATTTAGCAAATATTTCTTTAGGTTTTAAAGCTAAAAATACTTTTCAAAATGCTTTAGAGACTTTGGAGTGGGCAAAAGAAAATAATATAAAAAATTATATTTTACTTACAGATAATTGGCATATGCAGAGAGCATTATTATTTTTTAAAAGTGTTATGCCTAATTTATCTATTTCCCCTTTAGCTTTGGAAACAATAAATTTTAATATGGATAATTTATTAGTTAAACCAAAAATTTTTATAACTGTTTTTGTTGAACACCTAAAATATATTATTTCACATTTTCAGATATTATTTTATTGGGTAATAAATTGATTATTTTAAGGTCTTTAATCTTTAATATACTGTTTTTTTTATTGAGCCTTTTTATAGGAATATTATTTTCTCCTTTTTTAATTAGTAAGAAAATTACTGTTATTGTGGCGTCTTATTGGGCAAAAATTACTCTATATTTTTTAAAAATTATTTGTAAAATAGAAATAAAAATAGATGAAAAGTTTTTATTGAATAAAAAAAAATTAGTTTTAGCTATTCGTCATGAATCAATTTTAGATACAATATTATTCATAGCTTATTTTCCTAATGTTAAATATATAGTAAAAAAAGAATTGTTATATGTTCCATTTTATGGATTGTTTGTATGGAGATGTGGTCATATAATTATTGATAGGCAAGGCAAGTCTACAACTTTAAATAAAATGTTAAATTTAGTACGTTCTAATTTTAATTTAGGTATGAATGTAATAATATTTCCTCATGGTACTAGAGTTAAATCTGGTCTTAAAGTTGACGTAAAATCAGGTATATATGCTTTTTATAAGTATTTAAATATTCCTATTACTCCTGTTCACTTAAGTACAGGTTTAGTTTGGGATAGAAAAGGGTTTATAAAGAGGCCAGGAATAGTTGAAGTAAAATTTAATAAAAATATTAATTTAGGAATAAACAAAGAAGGTTTTTTAAGAATTTTAAATTTGAAGTTAAATTGATATTAAAAATGTATTAATGAGAAAAAGAATTTCCCAATAAAAGATGATATTAACCTATGTTAAGGTTAATCAAAATAAATTGTTTAAACTGATTATCCAATATAAGGAAGATAGTTTGAACAAAATTTTAATAACATGCTTTTTGATGATCTGTTTTATATCATTTGATAAAAATTTGTTAGCTGAGGAATGTGATAGCTCTTTTCCTTGTATGGAAAAGAAAGTATTAGAAAGTGCACACAAACATAAGATAATTGATCAATCTTCTCTTTTTTTTGGTTGTATGCTTCAAGAATGGCATGCAAATTTTTTATCAAATAAAAGTAATTTCGATAATAGAATTGAAGTTTGGGAAGTATTTACATATGAGAGATTTTTAGCGTGTTATAGATCAAATTCAACTACTGGTAAAGTTGGAGAATTAGGAGTTGAAACTGAAAAAAGAAGAGTTGTTAATGGTACAAGATTTAAAGCAATAGTTAAATGTGAAAAAAATATTTGTAGTAGTGTTAAGTGGGTTGAAACAAAATGTTGTTTCAATATGGATCATGAAGAATATTAAGGGAAAAAATAAAATTATTATTAATGCATATATCTCAGCAAAAGATAAAAATATGAATGAAGCCTCTGCGAGGAATATAGCTATAAATTTATTAATGTTTTTAGAAACGAATATAAATAAAAAAGAAGCTATAAAATTTATAGATAGTCTAATAAATAATTCTTTTTCTAATAAATCAAATTGTGATTTTAAAGAAAAATGCATGATTTGTCTTCACGATAAAAAAGGATGTTTTAAAAATTTTTAATATAAGGAAAGAGCAAATGGAATTATATTTAATTATAGTAATTTTAGCGTTTTTGATTTTTATGATACCCATGTTATGGTTCTCAATTAAAGATGATCAGACTAATATTAAAAGGGATTAAAATTATTAAAATATTTACTGTTTATGCTAAAAAGTAATATAAAATTAGATCAATGTGAAAAATGTCCAGTTCTGGATGAATGTGTATGTATATCAGAAGATGAAAAATTACAATTCAATATTCTAAACACTTATAAAAGATACGATAAGAAATATAAAAAGAAAGAAATTATTTATTATGATGACATTAAGTTAAATAATATAATGACTCTAGTGAGTGGTTGGGTTTTAGAATATAGAGTATTAGAAAATGGTCAAAGATGTATAGTAAATATTTATACTCCTGGAGATTTAATAGGATTTAATATAGATGAGAATTTTATCAATAAATCTATATTTATATCAGCTACTAACATAAAAACTTGTGTATTTGATAATAATACTTTAATTGATTTTATTAATAAAAATCCAATATTAGCTGGCTCAATAATAAAAAGATTATCTATAAATATAGACAAAATGGCTAGTTTTTTAACTTCTATTACAAGGACAAAATCACAAGAAAGAATATTATATTTTATTTATTATATAGGGCAAAAAGTATATAAATTTAATTCTTCAAATATGGTAGATAAAGATATAGAGATTCCTTTAACTCAAGAAGAAATAGCTGATATTTTAGGTTTAACTTCTGTACATGTATCGAGAAGTATAAGAACTTTAATTGATAATAAAGTTATAGTAGTAAATAAGCATAAATATAAATTTTTAGATACAGAAAAAATTGATTTAAATTATTCGCTATAATGATAATTTAATTTTTATTATTGTTTCCAAAAAGAAGGCATAAACAATATTAATATGGCAAAGAATTCTAATCTTCCTATAATCATTGCCATTGCTAAAGTCCATTTAGCTGCATTAGGAAAATCACTAAAGTTTCCTGCAGGGCCAATTTCCGTACTTAGTCCTGGCCCTACTACTGCGATCGCTGTAGCAGCTGCTGACATTGAAGATAATATGTCTATGCCTAAGAAACACAATATTGAGGCAATGATTAAAGTAGACACAATGAATAAGAAAATTAATGATAAAATACTAAGAACAGTTTTATCTTCTATTGTAGCCTGAGAATAAGATATTTTAATTACTTGATGAGGTCTAAAAACTTTTTTTATTTGTTGTGCTATTACTTTAAATAATATTTGTAGTCTAAATATTTTTATTCCACCTGTTGTGGAGCCTGTACAACCACCAATAAACATAAATATAAATAATAACCCTATTGCGAAGCTACCCCATTGAGAAAAGTCATTTGTAGAATATCCTGTTCCAGTAATTATAGAGATAACATTAAATGTTGATATTCTGAGTGAAGTTAATAGATTAAAATCTATATTTATATATAACCAAATGGTCATTAAGAATATTGCAGATAGTATAAGGAGAAGGAATTTTTTTACTTGAGAATCAAATAATACTATTTTTAAATTATTATTTAAAGCTTTAACAAAAAGTATAAAAGGCAAACTTGCTAAGATCATTCCTACTATAATTATAATTTCTATAGCTAGATTATTATAATGTCCTATAGAATTATTTTGGGTTGAATATCCTCCAGTTGCTAGAGTAGTCATTGCATGACATATTGATTCAAATAATGACATTCCAGCTATATTAAGTGATATAGTACAGATAAAAGTTAATAATCCATATATTATAATAATGGAAGTCGCCATTTTTTTTACACTTTCTTTTAATTTGTCTGGTCGTTCTGCTTGTTCTGAAAAAAATAATTGCAAACCACTTAAATGTAGAAGTGGTAAAGCAGCAACTGCCATCACTATGATTCCTATACCTCCTAGCCATTGAAGTATTGATCTCCATATTAATATTCCCTCAGACGCATTTTCTAAATTAGAAATTATTGTTGATCCTGCGGTTGTAATGCCACTAGTGGCTTCAAAGAAAGAATCCACATAACTTAGGTTTAAGCCAGAAAGATAAAAGGGTAATGCCGCAATAGCAGCTAATATAAACCAAGCCAAGCTAGTAAGTAAAAAAGTTTCTTTATTACTTATTTTTAAATTTTTACTTTTAAAAGCAAGGATAATTGTGATACCTATAAAAAAGCATATTATTCCTGTAGAAGCAAATATTCTCCATTCTTGTTCTTGTGCTAAATAGTTGCATAATGCAGGGAATAACATCATACATCCAAGTGTGGAAATTAGTATACCTAAAATATATAAAACTGACCTAAAATTCATTTAATAATCCAGTTAATACTAAAGATATATTAGCTTTTTTTTAGCAGTTTAAATACAAATTTATTATTTTATCTAATTAAAGAAAGTTATAATACTGTATAGTATGTATAATATGTTAATTAGTCTTGCAATTAGCTCCCCCAAGTACACAAAATCTTGAACAATGAGGATGGTTTAAATAAGTTTTTACATTTGTATCTATTAGTTTTTCTCCATAATCAAATTCCTTTATGTAAGGCAATAAAGTACAAGAAACAACATGAGTTTTATGGTCTTCTTTTCTTTTAATTATCATTCTTGAATTAGAACACATTAAATGCATAGGGTTTACATTTAATATTTTCCAACAATCGGTAGTAATTTCAGCTGTTGTAATATTTGTATTCATTTCTGGAAATAATACTAATTCATTTGGATTATTAGCATTAATATTTAAATTTAGCTTGTTAAATAAATCATTAAATCCATTTCTTACTTTTTGTTCATTTTTAAAAAATATTCTTGATGCTATACTAATTTTAAAATTATTTTCATAAAGCCATAGAATACCAATTATGGCTTTTTCCCAAGTATTTTTTCCTCTGATTTTTTCATGTATCTTTTGGGTATAATGATCTAATGAAATTCTAAATTTAAGATTGTTATATTTTTTTAAGGTTAAAATTAACTCTTTTCTATTTTGTAATGGTTGCATAGCATTAGTGAGAATTAAAACCTCATAATTTTGTTTTAGACAGGTTTGAATTATTTTAATAATGTCTTTATTCATAAAGGGTTCACCACCAGTTATTCCTATTGAATTGCAATGAATATTATTTATTTTTATTTCATTTAGGTATTTATTTATATCATCGAGATTAAGGTATAAAAGATTATCATTATGAGGACTTGATTCAATATAACAATTTTTACATGCTAAATTACATAGAGTTCCTGTGTTAAACCAAAGTGTTTCTAAATTTGTAAAATTTACATAGGCCCTATTTTCTTTATTTTTTGTATAAAATTTGTTAGAAAATTTTTTGAAGTTTACAGATGTCATTATTCAATATTTTTTTTTATTATACTTATGCTTTCCATTGTCATAATAAGTTCTTTCTTATTATTATATATTTGAGAATTAAATATTACACTTCCTATAGAAGGATTTGATTTACTATGATTTTTAGTAATTAAGGTTAATTTACCAGATATTTCTTGTTCAGGAAACAATGGTTTAATCCATCTAATTTCATTCATACCTGGAGACCCAAGAGATGCTAAATCGATTAGAAAACTATCATATAACATTCTCATATATAAGGCACAAGTATGCCAGCCTGATGCACAAAGACCTCCAAATAAGGAGTTTTTAGCCTTTTCTTCGTCTATATGGAAAGGTTGAGGATCATATTTTTTAGCAAAATCAATAATATCTTTTTTTGTAACATATATGGGTCCTATCGATATTTTTTGGCCTATGTATAAATCTTCAAAGTAAATCATATTTTTGTTATATTCTCCTTTTAATTTGTTCTAATTTAACTGTATTGTTATTAGTAAGATAATATATTACAATGCATTTGGTATAATTTTTATTTTTCCATTATTTATTGTTACCTAATAATTAAGTTTTCTATAGATTTAAATATGGAACTTATAATAAAAATACAACTTATATTTAATAAAATTTCAATAATTTAATTTATATTAATATTTGCTTGTATTTTAAATTTTGTTTAGTCTCCACCTCCATGGATTTTACAAATTAATTAAATAGTTATTTGATAGTGATGAAGATATGAAAACAATAAATAAGATTAAACATTTTTCTGCAAGACCTAAAAGCCAAGGCTTATATGATGAGAATATGGAACATGATGCATGTGGCATAGGTTTTATTGCAAATATAAATAATAGACAAGAACATTCTATAATAATGGATGGACTGAAAATATTAGATAATTTAACCCATAGGGGCGCTGTAGGAGCCGACCCAACTATTGGGGATGGTGCTGGTTTACTTATGCAAATTCCAGATTTATTTTTAAGAGAAGAATGTTCTAAGTTAAATATTAGTTTGCCTGAAAGCGGAAAATATGCTGTGGCGCAAATATTTTTACCTAGAAATATAAATAAGCAAAAATATTGTGAAGAAATTATTGAAGAATTAGTAAATAAAAGTGATGCGGAATTTTTAGGTTGGAGAATAGTTCCTACTAAAGAAGGTGCAGTTTCAGATTCAGTAAATGCTTCAGCTCCGATAATAAAACAAGCATTTATTTCTTCTAAAGAAAATAAAATAAATCAAGATCAATTAGAACGAAAAGTATATGTAATAAGAAAACAACTTTCAAACAGACTAAGAGATGACAAAAATCTTGAAAAAGATAATTTATATGTATGTTCGTTTTCTACTAGAACGGTAAATTATAAAGGGATGTTGCTTTCTGATACAGTAGGGACTTTTTATCTAGATTTACAGGATAAAAGAGTTGTAAGCGCTTTAGCATTAGTGCACCAGAGATTTTCGACAAATACATTTCCTTCATGGGATTTGGCTCAGCCATTTAGAATGATTTGTCATAATGGTGAAATAAATACTCTAAGAGGTAATATAAATTGGATGAATGCTAGAAAGCATATGATGTCATCTGATCTATTAGGAGAAGATTTAAAGAAGATTTGGCCAATAATAGCAGAAGGTCAGTCAGATTCAGCTTGTTTTGATAATGCCTTAGAATTGTTAGTTATGGGAGGATATAGTTTATCACATGCTATGATGTTGCTAATTCCAGAAGCTTGGAAAGGCAATAATCTTATGGATAAAGAAAGACGAGCATTTTATGAATACAACTCAACTTTAATGGAACCGTGGGATGGCCCAGCTGCTGTTGCTTTTACTGATGGTAGGCAGATAGGAGCTACGCTTGATAGAAATGGATTAAGGCCTGCTAGATATTTTGTTACAAAAGATCAAAAAATAGTTCTTTCTTCAGAAATGGGAGTTCTTCCTTATCCGGAAGACCAGATAAAAGAAAAATGGAGACTACAACCTGGTAAAATGCTCTTAGTTGATTTAGAAAAAGGAGCTATTATTACTGATGCAGAGGTAAAAAAAGAATTAATCACAAATTATCCATATGTTTCAATAGTAGAAGAAAGTAAAATCAATATAAATGATTTAAATAATTTTGAATCAGAAAATTTAAATCTTTCTGATGATGAAAAATTAGATATGCAGCAGGCTTTTGCTTATACTCAAGAAGATATAAAGTTTCTAATTTCTCCGATGATAGATACTGGTCAAGAAGCTACTGGTTCCATGGGAACGGATACTCCTATCGCTGTTTTATCATCTAAACATAAGCTTTTATATAATTTTTTTAAGCAGCTTTTTGCTCAAGTAACAAATCCTGCAATAGATCCTATACGAGAGAAAATGGTAATGAGCTTGACGAGTATTCTAGGCCCTCGAAAAAATTTATTATCTTTGTTACCTATGAAATCAAAGTGTTTGATGTTAGATCAGCCTATTTTAAATAATATTCAAATTTCAGCTATTAAGAATATAGCAAAAATAAATAATTCAGGACATAAATCGTCAATTTTAGATGCTACTTCTTTTATTCAAGATGGAATTGATGGAATGAAAGAATGTGTTGAGAATCTTAAAATTACTGCTGAAAAAGCTATTAAAGCTGGCACAAATATTTTAATAATTTCAGATAGAAAAATATCTAAAAATAAAATTGCTATCCCTATGTTATTAGCACTATCTGCAATTCATCAACATTTAATTAGAGTAGGTTTGCGGACAGAAGTAGGTATAGCGATAGAAACAGGAGAAGCGCGTGAGATTCATCATTATTGTGTTTTAGCAGGTTATGGAGCTGATGCTATAAATCCTTATTTAGCATTTGAAACTATTAAAGATATTATAAAGAGTCCTTCGATCAGTCTTAGTTTTGATGAAGCATGCAAGAATTATATTATAGCGATTGGAAAAGGTATTTTGAAAGTGATGTCCAAGATGGGTATTTCAACGTATCAGTCATATAATGGGGCACAAATTTTTGATGCTGTAGGGTTATCTAGTGAATTTATTGACGAGTATTTTCCTGGAACTTCTTCTAAAATTGAGGGTTATTGTCTTTCCGATATATTAATTTCTGCAATAAAGTGTCACCATAAGGCTTATGGAGATGAGGCAATATTAAAAAATATGTTGGAAGTTGGCGGAGATTATGCTTATAGACTTAGAGGGGAAAATCATGTATGGACTCCTGATACAGTGAGTGACTTACAACATGCAGTAAGAGGAAATTCTGAAGAAAAATATAATGAATATGCTAAAATAGTTAATCGACAATCTAAACAAAAAATGACACCTAGAGGCATGTTTGATTTAAAGTTTTCTGAAAATCCATTGTCATTAGATGAAGTAGAGTCTGCAAAAAATATAGTGAAGCGTTTTGCCACTGGAGCGATGTCTTTCGGTTCTATTTCAAGAGAAGCACATACAACTTTAGCGATAGCTATGAACAAGATAGGTGGAAAATCTAATACAGGCGAAGGAGGAGAAGAAGCAGATAGATTCCAAGTTAGATCTGATGGAAGTTCTATGCGTTCAGCTATTAAACAAGTTGCTTCTGGAAGGTTTGGGGTAACTACAGAGTATTTGGTTAATGCAGACGATATTCAAATTAAAATAGCTCAGGGAGCAAAACCAGGTGAAGGTGGCCAATTACCAGGACACAAAGTGGATCCTATAATTGCTAAAGTAAGACATTCTACTCCAGGGGTAGGACTAATATCTCCTCCTCCACATCATGATATTTATTCAATTGAAGACTTGGCTCAACTTATCTTTGATTTAAAGAATGTAAATTCTAAAGCTAGAATTAGTGTAAAATTAGTTTCCGAAATTGGAGTGGGCACAGTAGCCGCAGGTGTTGCCAAAGCTAGAGCTGATCATATTACAATAGCTGGATTTGAGGGAGGTACTGGTGCTAGTCCTTTAACATCAATTAAGCATGCAGGGTCTCCTTGGGAAATAGGTTTAGCAGAAACTCAACAAACATTAGTTTTAAATGGTCTTAGAGAAAGGACTTCATTACAAGTAGATGGAGGCTTAAGAACAGGAAGAGATGTAGTTATTGGAGCATTATTAGGAGCTGATGAATTTGGCTTTTCAACAGCACCGTTAATAGCATCTGGATGTATTATGATGAGAAAGTGTCATTTAAATACATGTCCTGTAGGTATCGCTACACAGAATACTGAATTACGTAAGAAATTTACTGGCACTCCGGAGCATGTAATTAATTATTTTTTCTTTGTAGCAGAAGAGGTAAGAAATCTTATGGCTAAACTAGGTTTTAAAAATTTTAATGATATGATAGGTAGAGTAGAAAAATTAGATGCAAAATTAGCTATACAAAAATGGAAAAATTCTGGATTAGATTTTTCCAAGCTTTTTTATAAACCAGAGTTAGATGATGATTGTAAGTTATATAATTGTGATACTCAAAACCATCCTATAAAAGATATTTTAGATAGAAAGTTGCTGCCTTTAGTTGATATTGCCATAGAGAAAGACTTGTCGCAGGAAATAAATTTAAATATAAAAAATACTGATAGAACTGCTGGAGCTATGATTTCTGGAGCTATAGCTTCTATAAAAGGGTATGCTGGTTTAGAGGATGATAAAATTATAATTAATTTGACTGGAACAGCGGGACAATCTTTTGGAGCTTTTTTATCTAAAGGAGTTACTTTTAATTTATCAGGAGAAGCTAATGATTATGTCGGAAAAGGTTTGTCGGGTGGAAAGCTAATAGTTAAACCTACCGAAGATTCTAGTATAATATCTAAAGAATCTATGATTGTTGGTAATACAGTACTTTATGGAGCTATTTCTGGAGAATGTTATTTTAGAGGTATAGCAGGAGAGCGCTTTTGTGTAAGAAATTCAGGTGCTATAGCAGTAATAGAAGGTGTTGGTGATCATGGCTGCGAGTATATGACTGGAGGAGTAGTGTTATGTTTGGGAAGTATAGGTAGAAATTTTGCTGCTGGAATGAGCGGTGGTGTTGCTTATATTTATGATCCAAATGATAAGGTTTCTCTATATTTAAATGATGAAATGGTTGAAATTGAGGATTTGAATATTATAGAAATAGATAGTAATTTTGAATATGAAAATATTGCTCACGTGATGAAGAATATGCTTGAAGGAGATAATTTGAAAATTAAATATTTACTAGATAAACATATTTTATATACCTCTAGTGATTTGGCTATTTCAATTATTGAAGATTGGGATAATTCATTAAAATATTTTAAAAAAATTATGCCAATAGACTATAAGAATGTGCTTTTAAAAAAAAATAATATTAAAAGCAGTAAGTATAAAACTGCATAAATAAGGTAAGTTATGGGAAAAGTTACAGGGTTTTTAGAAATAGAAAGAGAAGATAGCTCTTATAAACCAGTGAAAGAAAGAATTAAACACTTTAAGGAATTTACTGAAGAGCTTGATAAAACAAAACTATCTCAACAGGGTGCGAGATGCATGGATTGTGGAATTCCATATTGTCATACGGGTTGTCCTGTTAATAATATTATTCCTGATTGGAATGATTTGGTTTATAATAATGAGTGGGAAGAAGCTATTAAGGTTCTTCATTCTACAAATAATTTTCCTGAATTTACGGGTAGAATTTGTCCAGCACCATGTGAAGCCTCCTGTACATTAAATCTTGATGATAAACCAGTTACAATTAAATCAATAGAACGTTCTATTATAGATAATGCATGGAAAAGTGGGTTCATTAAACCTGAAATAGCAAAAATTAAAACAAGTAAACAAATAGCTATTATTGGTTCAGGACCAGCAGGTATGTCTGCATCACAACAATTATTAAGAGTAGGACATGAAGTCCATTTGTATGAAAAAAATGAAAAGATAGGTGGCTTATTACGTTATGGAATTCCTGATTTTAAAATGGAAAAACATTTAATAGATAAAAGACAAGAGCAAATGATAAAAGAAGGCTTAGTTATTAAAAATAATGTTAATATCGGAGTTGATATTTCTCTGAAAGAAATAAATAAGAAATATGATGCTGTCTTGTTATGTGGAGGTGCAGAGAAGCCTAGAGATTTATTAATTCCAGGTAGAAAACTTGAGGGTATAGAGTTTGCTATGGATTTTTTACCAAATCAAAATAGAATTAATTCCGGAGAAAAATTAAAAGATGAAAATTTCATAAGCGCTAAGAATAAAAATGTTGTTGTTATTGGTGGTGGAGATACAGGTTCTGATTGTATAGGAACTTCAATTCGTCAAGGAGCAAGACAAGTGATTCAATTAGAAATTATGCCTATGCCTCCTGAAGAGGAGAATAAGGGATTAACTTGGCCAGACTGGCCTTTAAAAATGAGAGTGTCGAGTTCTCAAGAAGAAGGAGTTATAAGAGATTTTTCTGTTTTAACAAGTAGTTTTATAGAAAAAAATGGTAAAGTTAGTGGCTTGGTTTGTAATCGTGTTGATGATAATTTAAAAATTGTTCCTAAAACTGAGTTTATTATTGAATCAGATTTAGTTCTGTTAGCTATGGGGTTTTTAGGGCCAGTTACAGATAATTATATTGTTGATTTAGACTCAAGAGGAAATATTTTTGCCAATACAGAGGATTATAAAACTTCATTAGAAGGAGTGTTCTCAGCCGGTGATATGAGAAGAGGTCAATCTTTAGTAGTTTGGGCTATTAGAGAAGGAAGACAAGCTGCCAGATCTATAGATAAATATCTTATGGGAAAAACTATACTTCCTAGCTAAATAAATACTTGACCAATTTAGTCTAGAATACTATATATCACCATATATAGCGTAGTATAAGTAGAGGTAATAATGATTAAAGTTTCAAGAATGGCTGATTATGCTATTTTATTAATGTGTAAAATGGCTAATAATAGTGATTCTATATATAGTGCTCATGAATTATCTATTGCTACGTTGCTGCCAATTACTACTATTAGTAAAATATTGACTAAATTAACTAAGGCAGAAATTTTAAATTCAGTTAGAGGTGTAAGTGGTGGTTATAAATTGTCAAGGCCAGCAAAGGATATTTCTGTAGGCAGTATTATAGATGTTATAGAAGGAAAAGTTGCATTAACATTTTGTGTTGAGGAAAATAATAATTGTGATTTAGCATCTATGTGTCCTTCATATAATAATTGGCATATTATTAATGATGCTATACGAAGTGCTTTAAACTCAATTTCTATTGCAGATATGAATAATCCTATTTTTTATACAAATAAAAATAAAATGAATCCAATTTTAAGTAAATTCATAAATATGGAAAATTAATGCCAATAGATAATAAAACTATAGAGACTATAGACCAAGTTACAAAAGAATATAAATATGGTTTTGTAACTGATATTGAGACTGAGTTTGCTCCAAAAGGTTTAAATGAGAAAATAGTAAATTTTATTTCGAAGAAAAATGATGAACCAGAATGGTTATTAAAATGGCGATTAGATGCTTATAAAAAGTGGCTTAAAATGTCTAATAATGATCATAAATGGGCAAATTTATCTTTTCCAAAAATTGATTTTCAGGATGCATATTATTATGCTGCACCTAAGTTAGATTCTGAAAAACCTAAAAGTTTAGATGAAATTGATCCTGAAATTATAGAGACTTATAATAAATTAGGAATTCCATTAAAAGAGCAAGAAATATTAGCAGGTATAGCTGGTAAAGAGAATATAGCAGTAGATGCTGTTTTTGATTCTGTTTCTGTAGCAACTACGTTTAAATCTAAATTGTCAGAATTAGGAATTATATTTTGTCCAATTTCTGAAGCAGTAAAAGAGCATCCAAAGTTAGTGCAAAAATATTTAGGCTCTGTAGTTCCTAAAATGGATAATTTTTATGCTGCATTAAATTCTGCAGTATATTCTGATGGATCATTTGTTTATATCCCTGAAGGTGTTAAATGTCCTATGGATTTAAGTACATACTTTAGAATTAATGCGGCGGATACAGGCCAGTTTGAGAGGACCTTAATTATTGCTGATAAAGGTTCTTATGTGTCTTATTTAGAAGGCTGTACTGCTCCTATGCGTGATGAAAATCAGCTACATGCTGCAGTGGTTGAATTAGTAGCTTTAGATGATGCTGAAATAAAATATTCTACAGTTCAGAATTGGTATCCTGGTGACGTAAATGGCAAAGGAGGTATATATAATTTTGTTACAAAAAGAGGTGTTTGTAAAGGTGTTAACTCTCGAATCTCATGGACTCAGGTAGAGACAGGCTCTGCAATCACATGGAAATATCCATCAGTTTTATTACAAGGAGATGGATCGAAAGGAGAATTTTATTCTGTAGCAATTTCAAATAAAAAACAACAAGCGGATACAGGAACAAAAATGGTTCATATAGGAAAAAATACAAAATCTACAATTATTTCTAAAGGAATTTCTGCTGGCGAAGGACAACAAACTTATAGAGGCTTAGTAAGAATGCAGGCCGGCGCGGATAATTCTAATAATTTTTCTCAGTGCGACTCTTTGCTTATTGGAAATAAGTGTGGAGGACATACAGTTCCTTACATAGACTCTAGAAATAGTTCTTCTGATGTTGCTCATGAAGCAACAACATCAAAAATTAGTGATGAACAATTATTTTATTGCCAACAAAGAGGTTTAAATGCTGAAGAAGCCATTGCTCTTATAGTAAATGGGTTTTGTAAGGAGGTATTACAAAAGTTACCTATGGAATTTGCAGTAGAAGCTCAAAAGCTCCTTGGCATTAGTCTTGAAGGTTCGATCGGTTAATTTTAATTAAAATATAAGAGGTATAATATTGTGGCTATAACATTAGAAATTAATGATTTGGAAGTAGAAATAGATAATAAAAATATTCTTAACGGTTTATCACTTTCAATTGAGCAAGGAGAAATAGCAGCTATAATGGGCCCTAATGGAGCGGGTAAGTCCACTTTAGCATCAGTTTTGGCCGGTAAAGAAGGATATTTTATTAAAGGAGGGTCTGTTAAATATTTAGGGAAAGATCTTTTAAAAATGTCTATAGAGGAAAGAGCTACAAATGGGTTATTTCTTGCTTTTCAATATCCAGTTGAAATACCGGGTGTAGTCACTTCTGTTTTTGTTAGAACAGCTTTAAATGCACAAAGAAAAATGAGAGGAGAGAATGAATTAGATGCTGCAGAGTTTTTGAAATTAGCTAGAGTTAAAGCAAAAGAATTGCAGATGAGTGAAGATTTTTTTTCTCGTGCAGTAAATGTTGGTTTTTCTGGTGGGGAAAAAAAACGGGCAGAAATTTTTCAAATGGCAATGTTGTCACCGACTCTTGCTATTTTAGATGAAACAGATTCAGGATTAGATATTGATGCATTAAGAATTGTAGCAGAAGGTGTTAATAGGTTACGTTCAAATAAATTAAGTGGTTTAGTTATAACTCATTACCAAAGATTGTTAGAGTATTTAACACCAGATACAGTCCATATTTTGGCAAAAGGAAAAATTGTTAAAACAGGAGGTAAATCTTTAGCTTTAGATATAGAGAATAAAGGCTATCAAGGTATTATGGGGGTATCTTAATTTATGACAAATATTCTTGATATTAAAGATAAATACATAGACTTATATCATAAGAATAAATCCTTATTACCAGGAAACAATCTTGAATGGTTAAACAAGATAAGAGAAGATGATATTTCTCAATTTAAATTATATGGTATTCCCAATACTAATGTAGAAGAATGGCGTTCCTATTCATATAAATATTTAACAAAAAATTATTATAGTTTGTCATTAAAGGAAGGCGATTTAAATGGTTTGCCTAATATTGAAGAAAGAGATTTTAATTGTTCGCTAAGGATAGTATTTTCTAATGGAAAAATGATAAGAGTTGATTGTAATGAAATTCCTGCTGGTATAAAAATAAATTCTTTAAAATATTTTATAAAAAATCATCCAGAATTAATTAAAAATGATATTAAATCTGTTAATCATTATCTTGATCCACGTTTATCTCAAACATTAGACATTAAATCTCAAAGTCTTGTTTCATTGAATTCAGCATTTTATGAAGATGGAGCAGTAATTTTTGTTGATAAAAATATTGAAGTTCCTGGCTATATAGAAATAATATATCTGGATTCTATAGAAGATAATTCTATGTATCATATGAGGTCTATAGTAAATCTTGATGAAGGGGCCAAATGCAATATTATAGAAAGAACTATTAATTCTAATAATAAGAATAAACTATTTTTTTCTTCAAAAGTAACAAATATTAATTTGTCAAAAAATTCTTCATTATCACTTATGAGGTTAATAGAAGGCAATCTTGATAATACGCATATTAATAATTTATATGCAGATTTAGACGAAGATGCGACTTTAAATAATTCTTCTTTTGTTTTTTCTAAAGGAGAGTCCAGAGAAGAGATAAGAGTTAGGATGCAAGGGCAAGGCTCTAATGCTAATATAGATGGTTTGATTTTAGGGAGTAAAAAATCAAAAAATGAAATACTCACAAAAGTTTCTCATTTAAATAAAAACTCTAAGAGTAACCAGAATATTAGAATTGTTTTGGATGATGAATCACGAGGAGCATTTCAGGGAAAAATTAGAGTTGATAAAGGAGCTAATAAAACTATGGCTAATATGTCAGGTAAGAGTTTATTATTAGATAAATTAGCACGGGTATATACAAAGCCTGAATTAGAGATTTTGGCTGATGATGTTATTTGTTCACATGGATTAACAGTAGGAAATATAGATAAAGAACAAATATTTTATCTGTGTTCTCGTGGCATTAGTAAAAAAGAGGCTGAAAAAATATTAATTGAAGCGTTTAGTAAGATAATAATAGAAAATTTGTCAAATTTATTTAAAGAAAAAGCGGAGAAACGAATAATTGAATATTATGAAAAAAAATAATTTTAATAAACAATTAGATATAAAAAATATTAGATCTCATTTTCCTATTTTTGATACGAATAAGATAGTGTATTTGGATACAGCTGCGAGCGCGCAAAAGCCTTATAAAGTAATAAAGTGTATAGAAGATTTGTATTCAAATTCATATGCAAACGTACATAGAGGGGTTTATTCTTTAAGTCAAAAAATAACTGATAAATATGAACAGTCTAGGGAAACAGTTAGAAAATTTATTAATGCAAAAAGCACTAAGGAAATAATTTTTGTTAGAGGAGCTACGGAAGGCATTAATTTAGTCGCTGAAATAATGGGTAAAATGATATTATCAAAAAATGATGAAATTATATTATCTAGATTAGAACATCACTCAAATATAGTTCCATGGCAAATAATTTGTGAGCAATATGGAGCAAAAATTAAAATAGCTGAATCTGATGATAAGGGGAATGTGTATTTAAATAATGTTATGGACCTTATTACCTCTAGAACAAAATTTATATGTATAACTCATATATCTAATACGCTTGGTACTATACTGCCTGTAAAAGATATATGTAAAGAGGCAAAATCTAAAGGTATTTTTACACTTATAGATGGATGCCAGGCAGTTCCACAGATGCCAGTTGATGTCTTAGAAATAGGATGTGATTTTTATGTATTTTCTGGACATAAGACTTATGGTCCAAGCGGAGTGGGTGTTCTTTATGGAAAAGAAAAATTATTATCTGAAGCTTCTCCCTATCAAAGTGGTGGAGATATGATAGATAAGGTAACATTTGCTAAAACAACATATGCGGATATACCAGGTAAATATGAAGCAGGAACCCCAAATATATCAGGAGTAATAGGTTTAGGAGAAGCTTTAAATTGGATGGATTCTATAGGGATAGAAAATATATTTAATCATTCGCAAAATTTATTAAAAGAAGGTTTAAAAATATTAAATAATATTAAAGGTTTTAATGTTATTGGGGATCCTGATGAAAGAGGTGGAGTTATTTCTTTTGCATTGAACGACATTCATCCTCATGATGTAGGTACTTTATTAAATACAGATAATATAGCAATTAGAACAGGTCACCATTGTGCTCAACCAACTATGGAGCGTTATAAAGTTTCAACAACAGCAAGAGCTTCTATAGGGATATATAATACAGTAGAAGATTTTGAAAAATTAGCGGAAGGTCTGTATAGGGTAAATAAAGTATTTAAAAATATGTAATATTTTAGAATGATTATTTAATATGATTTTAATTAAGGTTAATTATAAATATGAAAGAGTTAGATAATAAGAACATATTATCAAATGAAAATTTGAAAGAAATAATTATAGAAGCTTTAGGAACTGTTTATGATCCTGAAATTCCTGTAAGTATTTGGGAATTAGGTTTAGTTTACAATATAGATATAGATAATAAAAATAATGTACTAATTACTATGACTTTAACAACTCCAAATTGCCCAGAAGCTGAGACTATTCCTGAGAGAGTTGCCGAAGCAGTCTCTAAATGTGAGAATATTGGCGATGTAAAGGTTGAAATAGTTTGGGAGCCTGCTTGGACACAAGATAATATGAGTGAAGCGGCTAAATTAGAGTTAGGCTTTTTTTAAAGGAGAAAGTTTTCAAATGCTAAAATCAAAATCTGAAGTAATAACTTTAACTGATAAAGCTATGGATAGGATAAAATATATAATGTCTAAAGCGCCTGATAATACATTAGGAGTTCGATTTGGAGTAAAGACAGGAGGATGCTCCGGTATGGCGTATGATGTTAGCTATACAACAAAAGAAAAAATGAATGATGAAAAAATAGTTAAGGATAATATAAATATTTTTATTGATTCATCTGCAATATTATTTTTATTGGGTAGTAAAGTTGATTGGAATCAAGATAAATTACAATCTAATTTTATTTTTAAAAATCCAAATGAATCTGCGCGTTGTGGTTGTGGGGAGTCATTTACTATATAGATTATATTTTTTTTGAGATAGTGATTGCTAGTTTAGTAATATTTTTTATGCTTGAGGTAAGTAATGCGTATCCCTGAGTTTCTTCAGCTTTATTTTTTAATGCAGTTTTTTTATGTTTTATTTCATCGTTTTTAAATTTTTTTATTATTTTAATTAATTCAGTCTCTTTCCCTATTTTTTTAAGTTGTTTTTCTTGTTTGGAATAATGTTCTTCTATTACTTCTTCTACTGCTACTGTACACGCCATTGCAGCATTACGACTCATTAAAGCTGTCGAAGCTCCTATAAAAAAACCACCAATTGACCAAATTGGCGATAAAGCAGTTGGTCTTACATTATTTTTAATCATTAATTTATTAAATTTTTGCAGATGTTCTTGTTCTTGTTTTGCCATTTCTTTTATAGTTTTATCTTTAGGAAAAACTGCCAACTGTCCTTCATATATTCTTTTGGCACCGAATTCTCCTGCTTGATTTACTCTAATTATTTCATGTATTTTTGTATTATTAGTTTTCATGAGGTTGTTTTTTGCTTAATTGTTTTATAGTTAATAGAATAATAAATAATGTATTTATAAATATATAGAGTAGACTCCATTGCACAAGGGTTAACTTTAAAAATTTTGGTGATATTTTATCACATCCTATAGATTGAGTATTAAGTAAACCATTTTGCATTTCTTCTGAAAAGCTTCCTATGTTTTCATCTAAACCTGAGCAAGATAATGTTGGTAACCACCAATGTTTTTCTATTCCAAAATGCCAGAATGTTATTATAAAGGTAAGAATGAGAGAAACACATATTAATACTGAGATAATATTTTTATATTTATATATTAATCCTAATATTCCTAAAATTAATGTTATTGAATATCCATACCTTTGTAAAATACATAAATAACAGGGTTCAAGATTTAAAAAAATTTCAAGAAAAAATGCGAATGTTAAAGCTATAACTGAAATAAGTATTGCAAAAATATGTGTGTTATAAAAATTTTTATAAAAGTTATACATTCTTTAAAGATACAGCCACATAATTATAACTACAATAATAATTATACCCACTAGGCCGGTAAATAATCCGAAATATTTTTCAATATATTTTTTTGCTAGTGTTCCAAATAATCTTATCAGTCCTGTTAGTATGAAAAAACGTAGTCCTCTAGATAAGATTGAAGCTAATAAGAAAGTGAAAATGTTTAAATTCATTCCACCGGAAGCTATAGTAATGAGTTTATAAGGAATTGGTGTAAAGCCAGCTAAAAATACAATAATAGCGCCGTTTTTGTTATAATTATTTTTAAATTCATTAAATTTATCTTCTAAATGATATATTTGAATTATATTTTCACCAATTATATCCCATAAAAATACTCCTATAAAATAACCAAGAATTCCACCTAATACTGAAAACAAGGTGGCGATTATTGCTAGTCTTATCCATTTGTAAGGTTTAGATAGCGCCATTGGTAAAAGTAATAAATCAGGAGGAATTGGGAAAAAAGAACTTTCAGAAAATGATACTATGCTTAATACCCATTCTGATTTAGGTTTTCCTGCTAACAGTAGAATTTTTAAATAAATATTTTTTAAAATCATTTTCAATAAAGATATTACATAGTTAGTTGTTTTTTCTAATAATTAATTTATATTAACCTCTATAAGGATTAATATGTATAAATTTTATTTAATAATAGTATTTTTGTTTTATTCTTTCATAGTAAATGCTGGCCCGTTTTCTGATTTTAAAGCGGGAGCTGAGTTATCTGAGGAATTGACTTCTAGCCCTACTGAGCGTAGAAATACACCAAACTCTGATAGTTTAGAGCAAGCTTTATTAGTTTTGGATCCACAAAATTCTGATATGTGGGATTATTTACAGATTTCTCTATTGGGTGAGAATAGTAATGTGAGTTTTGTAGAAGATGTGAAAGTTATCATGCAAGATCATGTAGAAGAGCCACATGAGGTTCCCTTAATAGTAAAATTACCAAATAGGTTACATAATTTTCAAAAACTTATATTAATTATTGAAAATAATCCTATTCAACAAGTAATTGCTTTAACTCCGTTTAAACCAATTGAAGCTTTAGGAATGAATGTGCGCTTGGAAGATGACTCTCCAGTTAGAGCAGCTATTCTTGATAATTACGGAGTATGGAACATTGGTTCTAAAATGGTTTTTGTTTCAAGCCCAGGGGGGTGTTCATCTCCATCATGCGATCCAACAGTAGAAGTTTGTGAACAAGGGGTGGTAGGAAAGATTGCAGTTAAACAGTATGAACGTGAAGGAGAGGCAGAAAGAATAAAATTAAAAATAACCCATCCTATGGAAACGGGTTTTGTTATGAATGTAGATGGGGATTTAATTCCCGAATATTATGTTAATAGAATACATGTAGATGATATAAATGGCCCTATAGCTGATATTGCAACTTATGCAGCGCTATCTTCTGATCCTGTAATACTATTAGATTTGCCAGAAAAAGGTCAAAGTATAAGAGTTCATGTAAAGGATTCCCAGGGATTAGAGTTTTTTTCTTATAATAATAATTCAATGTAAATGATATTTTTTAGGATTACTTTATACTTTATATTTTTGTTTTATACTTATCAGTCATATTCAGAATTTAAGTATGAAATAGAAATTATTGAGATTTCTGATGGTACATATGTTATTTTAGGTAATAATGATGCGTTGACTTCTAAAAATGGTGGAGCTATTAGCAATACGGGTTTTATTGTTGGTAAAGAAAGTGTATTTATAATTGATGCAGGTCCAAGTTATATTTATGCTTCTGAGGTTATAAATAAAATCAGGCATATTTCTAAATTGCCTATAAAATATTTATTAATTACTCATCATCACCCTGATCATTCATTTGGAATTTCGAAGTATAAAGAATTGGGGGTAGAAGTAATTATGTCTCAAAGCGAAATAACTAGATATGAAAAATATGGAAATAGGTTATTAAGACAAATGAAATCTCTAATAGGGGAAGAATGGTTTGAAAATACTAGTATAATTCAATTAGATAATACTATTTATAATTTTCCATTTAAAATTGATTTAGGGGGGCGTATAGTCGAAATTCTTTATTATAAAAATGGACATTCAGAAGGTGATTTAATTGTTAGAGATATTTATAATAAGTTAGTTTTTGTTGGAGATTTAGTTTTTAACAATAGGGCCCCTACTATTCCTCATGCAAATATAACAAATTGGTCTAATTATATTGATCAAATATATAATGATGAGTGGTCTTTACTAGTCCCAGGTCATGGTCCTCTTATTTATGATAAGAAAAAAATTTTTAAAACAAAAAGATGGATAAATTATATTAATGCTATAGCAAAAAATGCTGCGAATAAAGGTTTAAGTCCTGCAGAGGTTTTTGAAGAAGGTATAAAGGCTGAATTCAAAGAGTATAAATTATATAGAGAAACTTGGTTAAGAGATTTACCTTTGTTAATGAAAAAATATGATGAATAATAAATATTAGTTGATGAACATGTAATTGTAGATTATGGATATGTATATCGTTAATGCCACTGTGGCGGAATTGGTAGACGCGGTGGATTCAAAATCCATTTGAGGCAACTCAGTGTCGGTTCGAGTCCGACCAGTGGTACCATAATATTATAATTTTATGTTTTGACTTTTGGGTATAAATGTGTACTTTCCAGAAGTTTTTATAGTTTAATATTGGTTGAAAATATTGTTGTTATATTCTAATTTAAATAAATTAAAAGATGATTATTTTGTTACAGTTAATGGAGAATTGTTTGCTGGTCACCATTATCTTATTGATATGTGGGAAGTAAATAAGCTAGATGAAAAAAATAGAATTAATGATCTATTATTAAAATCAGCTAAAGCAGCGGGGGCAACTGTATTACATATTAATTCTCATCATTTTGGAGATGGACAAGGTATATCAGGGATAGCAATTTTGGCTGAGTCTCATATAAGTATTCATACTTGGCCAGAAAGAAATTTTGTTGCATGCGATATATTTATGTGTGGAAGTACTAATCCAGACCTTGCACTGGCAGTTCTTAAAAAAGAAATAATGCCTCATAAAATAGTTGTTAAGAAAGTAAAAAGAGGTTTAATAAAAGAGTAGTATGCCATTAAGTAAAATAAATTCATTTTTAAAAAATTTTACTAAAGAAACTCCTTATTTAGTAATTGATTTGTCTTTAGTTACTAATTTTTATAAGAAACTTAAAAAAAAATTTCCAAATACTCTTATTTATTATGCTGTAAAAGCTAATCCAGCTCCAGAAATAATTAAGTGTTTAAAGAAAGAAGGTTCATATTTTGATGTTTCTAGCAAAAAGGAAATTCAATTATGTTTAAATGAATCTATTAATCCTTCACGCTTGTCTTATGGAAACACTATTAAAAAAGTAAAGGATATATTGTGGGCATATAATAAAGGAGTTAGGTTATTTGCATTTGATTCTGAAGAAGAGCTTAATAAAATTTCTGTTAATGCCAAAAACTCAAGAGTATTTTGTAGGTTGCAAGTGCCTAATCAAGGAGCTAATTGGCCACTATCTAATAAATTTGGATGTTCTGCAGAAATGGCTAAAAAATTGATGTTATGCGTTCATAAAAAGGGTTTAATTCCATCAGGACTATCATTTCATGTAGGATCTCAACAAACTAATATTGATAGATGGAAAGATGCTTTAAGAATATGTTATGAAGTTTATTTATATTTAAAAAATAATGATATTCAAATTAAATTTATAAATATAGGAGGTGGTTTTCCAGTTGATTATAAAGATTTTAAGGGCAATTTAGATAATTTTTATAATAAATTAAATAGAGAAATTGAGAAGGTTTTTGGTTTAAGTAAGTTGCAGGTAATATTGGAACCGGGAAGAGTTTTGGTTGCTCCAGCAGGTATAATAGAATCTGAAGTTGTTTTAGTATCTAGGAAAAGTAGTAAAGATAAAGTGAGATGGGTATATATTGATATAGGAAGATTTGGAGGTTTGGCTGAGACAGAAGGAGAGGCAATAAAATATAAAATAGAAGTTGTAAAGAAGAAAAATTGTAATACAGCTCCTGTAATAATTGCTGGACCTACCTGTGATGGAGCAGATATTTTGTATGAAAAAGATTATTATCAACTTCCTCTTAATTTAAAAGCAGGAGATAGGTTAAGAATTTATAACACTGGTGCATATACGACAGTATATACTTCTAATTTTAACTCATTAGAACGATTAAAAGAATATTTTATTAAAATTACTTAATTGTATTGATAAGCCATGTAGGCAGTATAAAGGCAGAATTATGTATTTTTGTTGAGTAATATAGAGTTTTTAATTTAGTAGTATTTGATTTTTTGTTTATTTGGGAAATGTCTATTTTGTTAGATGCCCAAGTTAAAGCCATGAAGCCTCCTGCATAGGACGGAACCACTGTTAAATATATACCATATAATTGGAAAAATAATTTTAAAAAGCTAACAGTATTTTGGAGTTCATTTTTTTGAAAAAAAGGGATGCCTGTTTGAAATACTGCAACACCTTTATCAGATATAATATTATTAATATTTTTATAAAATTTTTTTTGGAATAATTTTTTTCCTGGTCCAATAGGGTCAGGTCTATCAACAATTACAAGGTCAAAATAATTTTTAAAATTGTTATTAGAAATTAATTCTGATGCATCTTGAATAATAATTTTTACTTTAGAATTTTCTAAGGAATTAAAATTAATATTTGTTAAATATTTTTTACTTAAATTAATAACTTCTTTATCTATTTCACATAATATTATTTCTTTGATTGATTTATGTTTGAGTACCTCATGTGCAATGGCACCATCACCTCCACCTATTATCAGAACTTTTTTAATAAAATTATGAGCCACTATTGGAACATGAGAGAGCATTTCAGAATAACCATAATGATCGCGTTCTGTAATCTGTATTACTCCATCTAAAGTTAATACTTTTCCAAATACTTTAGAGTTAAAAATTAATATGTTTTGAAATTGGCTTCTTTTTTTAGCAATAATAGATTTTATTTTTAATTTTTGATTATATTCAGAATATAGATCTTCAGTAAAAAATTTCATTCTAATATTATTTTCTTTTAATCCATTGTTTACCATTTTTCCAAGTAAACATTGGTCTATTATTTAGCATTTTTTTAATCATTGAGATGTTTCCATTGAAACTTAAAAGTTCATTTATCATAAATTCAGTTACATCAGCCATAGGTAATTTTGTAGCTTTTTTTAAAGTTATCCAATCAATTTCAACAAGTTCATTTGTTGTTTTAATTTTTCCACAGAGATGTTTTGCATCAGCTAAAAAAAATCTTGCATGGAATCTAATAGGACTAAAAGTAGGTGTTATAGCTCTACCTAAATAAGACAGTTTTGAAAGATCAGGTATTAAACCAACTTTACTCATAATATAAATGCCGTTTTCTTTGTCTAAACTAGTATTTATATTTTTTGATGGTTTTCCTAAAAATAGACCAGTTTCTTCAGCGGTTTCTCTTATGGAGGCTAATGCAAGTGCATTAGCATTGTTAATGCTATTTGATACGATTAATCTTGAAATAATTTTGGGGTTAATAGATGTAGTAATTTTAATTTTATAGTCATTTTTATCTACTACCCCTCCTGGAAAAACCCAAGCTCCAGGCATAAAGCGAGTTTTATTTGACCTTTTTCCGAGCAATACTTTTACTTCAGAATTAGTTTTTTTTAGTATTACTAAACTTGATGCATCCCTAGGTTTTGCAATTATTGTATTTTGTTGCTTTTTTGGAGCAAATCTAAGTGATTTTTTTTCCATATTTCTGGCTATATATTGTTTTTGTTTCATTATTTTATGTTATTTCGTTATAAGAAATTTATAATTAGTATATTTTATATATATATATATATTTCAAAGATACAATTAATTATAAATAAATTAAGGATAGAAATATTTTGGAAAATAAAGAAAATATATTACAAGAATTGCTTTCTAAGGATTTAGATTTTCAATATGCTAAAGCTGAAAATATATTACCTAAAATTAGAAGGATTGTTGCCCCCAATCCAAGTCCATATACATTACATGGTACAGGTACTTATATTATAGGAGAAAAAGAAGTAGCAATAATTGATCCGGGACCAGATATTACATCTCATATAGAGGCAATTTTAAGTTCTACTAAAATTGAAAAAATTACTCATATTTTAGTTACTCACACTCATGCAGATCATTCACCTGCTGCTAAGCCTTTATCTAAAATGACTGGAGCTATAATAATGGGATATGGTCCTCATGGAACAAAAGGAGGAGGAGAGGAAGGTGCAGATTTGAATTTTGTTCCTGATTATTATTTAAAAGATAAAGAAATTATAAGTAGTGAAAATTGGTCATTAGAATGTATACATACTCCTGGTCATACATCTAATCATATATGTTATGGTGTTAAAGGAACAAATACAGTACTAACAGGAGATCATATTATGGGGTGGTCAACTACAGTGGTTTCTCCACCTGATGGAAATATGAAAGATTATTTTTTAAGTTTAGAAAAAATGTTATCTAGGAATGATCAGTTTTATGTACCTGCACATGGCAATATCATAAAGAATCCCAAGCGCTTTGTTAAAGCTTTAATAGGGCATAGAAAAATGCGTGAGAGGCAAATTATGAAATATTTAAATTTGGCTGTGCCCTCTTATATTTCTGATTTGGTTAAGAATATGTATCCTAATTTAGATACGCGACTTATAAATGCTGCTGGAAGATCTGTTTTGGCCCATTTATTATATTTAGAAGAAAAGAAAATTGTTAAACCTGTAATAGATTCTGAGGATACCGGATGGATTTTATTAAATAAAGCTTAATTTTATTTTTTTAAACAGGGTTTTGATAGAGTTTAGATATGATTAAAATATGTAGAGATTATAAATATGTTAAAAAATTTATTAATAGTGCTACTGTAGTGATTGGTAATTTTGATGGCATCCATTTTGGTCATAAAAAAGTTATAAAAAAATCTAAAGAAATAGCTAAAGAATCAAAAAATTCACTAGTAATATTAACTTTTTTTCCTCATCCATTAAAGGTATTAAGACCAGGATCAGAACCAGAAAGCATATTAAGTCTTAGAACTAAAATTGAAATGTTAGATTTAATGGGAGTAGATATTATTTTGGCACAAAACTTTACCAAAGCTTTTTCAAAAATTTCTGCTAGAAAATTTGTTTTAGATATATTACTTGATGCATTAAGTACTAAAAATATTGTTATAGGTAACGATTTTAGATTTGGTCATAATAGAGAGGGTGATATAAAATATTTAAATTCTAAAGAGTATATCAAAAAATTTAAAGTACATGTAATTGGGGAAGAGAAAGGAAAATATGGAAGATATTCTTCAACATCTATAAGAGAAATGATTAAAAGTGGAGATATGTTAAAAGTAAAAGAAGATTTGGGATATTTTTATGTAATAGAAGGAAGAGTTACTAAAGGTGCTCAATTGGGTCGTAAATTGGGTTTTCCAACAGCTAACATAAATTATAGAGGAAATGTTATTCCAAAAGATGGAGTTTATGCGGCTTGGGTATATTATGATAAAAAATATTATATGGCGGCTGTATCTACAGGTGTAAGGCCTCATTTTAAAGGTAAAAATAGATTCTTAGAGGCATATTTATTAGATTTTAGTGGAGACCTTTATGGAAAAAGAATAAAAGTTTCTTTAGTAGAACAAATAAGAGAAGAGATGGTTTTTTCAGATGTTAAGGATTTAAAAAAAGAAATGTCTAAAGATTGTGATAAGGCAGTAAATATTCTAAATAAAAATAAAATATAAAAATATTAATAGGTAATATTTTTGGAGAATAGAATGGATTATAAAGATACGGTTTTTCTACCAAAGACAAATTTTGGTATGAGAGGTGGTTTACCTCTTAGGGAACCTGATATGATAAAGAGATGGGATAATTTAAATTTATGGAAAAAGTTAAGAGATCAGTCAAAAGATAATGAGAAATTTATTTTACATGATGGGCCACCATATGCAAATGGTGCGATACATATAGGTACATCTTTAAATAAAATTTTAAAAGATATTATAAATAGAAGTAAACAAATGAGTGGTTATAATTCTCATTATATTCCTGGTTGGGATTGTCATGGATTGCCAATAGAGTGGCAAGTAGAACAAAATTACAAAAAAAAGGGGATAAATAAAGATAGTATTCCTATAGCTGAATTTAGAAAGGAGTGTAGAGCATTTGCTGATAAGTGGATAGATGCTCAAATGGATGATTTTAGGAGGTTATTTGTCCTTGGAGATTGGGACAATAGATATTTAACTATGAGTTTCAAGGCAGAGGCTCAGATTGTACGTGAAATAGGAAAGTTTGTTACTAATGGAGGACTTTATATGGGCTCTAAACCAGTGATGTGGTCTCCTGTAGAAAAAACAGCATTAGCGGAAGCAGAAGTAGAATATAAGGATATAGAATCAACGGCTGTATATGTAACTTTTAAAATAAATAAAGCACCTATAAAAGAATTAGTAGACTCGTTAATTCCGATATGGACTACAACGCCTTGGACTATTCCTGCTAATAGAGCCATTGCATATGGAGAAGGTATTGATTACTTATTAATATCAGTAGAAAAAAGTGAGAATTCATATATTAATTTAAATGGAAAAAAAATATTAATAGCTAAGGATAGATTAAATCATTTACTAGAAATATCTAAGATTACTAAATATGAAGTAAAAAATGAGTATAAAGGGAATATTTTAAATAGTACGGAATGTAGTCACCCTCTAGAAAATCTTGGTTATGATTTTATAGTACCATTATTAAAAGCTGAATTTGTAAATACAGATCAAGGTACAGGTTTTGTACATATTGCTCCTGGTCATGGAGAAGATGATTTTGAATTAGGTAAGAAAAATAATATTAGTATTCCTGATATAGTAGGAGATGGTGGAACTTATAATGATAAAGTACCAGTTTTTGGAGGCATTCATGTTTTTAAAGCCACAGATCCAGTTTGTGAAGCATTAAGAAAAACGAATAGTTTATTATCAAAAGAAAATTTCTTACATAGTTATCCTCATTCTTGGAGGTCGAAGAAACCAATAATATATCGTGCAACTAAGCAATGGTTTATTTCTATGGAGAAAAATAATTTGAAAAAATTGGCACTTCAATCAATTGAGGATACTATTTGGGTTCCAGCTATTTCTAAAAATAGAATTAAATCTATGATAGAAGACCGTCCTGACTGGTGTGTATCGCGACAAAGAGTTTGGGGTGTACCTATTACAGTATTTATAAATAAGAAAACTGGTGAAATATTAAGAGATTTTGCTGTTATAGAAAGAATTGCAAAATTTGTAGAAAAACATGGGGCAGATATATGGTTTACAGAAGATCCGCAATCTTTTTTAGGAAAAGAATATAAAATAGAAGATTATGATCAGGTCCAAGATATTTTAGATGTGTGGTTTGATTCTGGCTCAACGCATACATTTGTTTTAGATGGAAATAATAATCAAAAATGGCCTGCAGATTTATATCTAGAAGGAACAGATCAACATAGAGGTTGGTTTCATTCTTCATTATTAGAATCATGTGGAACCCGAGGGAGAGCACCTTTTGACGCGGTATTAACGCATGGATTTGTATTGGATAGTAATGGTAGAAAAATGTCTAAAAGTGTAGGCAATGTAATTTCTCCTCAAGAGATTATTAAACAATATGGAACAGATATACTAAGACTTTGGGTTGCTATGACGGATATTACTGAAGATGTGAGAATTGGAGAAGAGGTATTAAAAGGCGTAAGTGAGTCCTATAGACGTTTAAGAAATACTATTCGGTTTACAATTGGCGCATTATTAAATTTTAATGAAAAAGAAATAGTAGAATATAATGAAATGCCAGATCTTGAAAAATGGGTATTGCATCGTTTAAAGGAGTTAGATCTTCTTCATAAGGAAGCTGTAAAAAATTATACATTTCAATTATTTTATAGTGAATTACATACTTTTTGTTCTTTAGATCTTTCTGCATTTTATTTTGATATGAGGAAAGATGCTTTATATTGTGATGAACTAACTAATATGACTAGAAGGTCATCGAGAACAGTTTTAAAGGAAATTTTCTGTTGTTTAACTGCTTGGCTGGCACCTGTGTTGTGTTATACAGCTGAGGAAGCTTGGTTAGCTTTTATTGAAGATGAAAATAAAGAAAGTGTTCATTTAACATATTTTCCTAAATTATCAGATAATTGGATTAATAATAAATTAAGAGATTCTTGGAACTCTTTAAGAAAGGTTAGAGGAGTTATTAATGGAGCTCTTGAAATAGCAAGGCAAGATAAAGTAATAGGTTCTAGTTTAGAAGCAAAAATAAATGTTTATATTCAAAATGAGGATTTAAAATTATTAATAAAGAATATAAATTTGGAAGAATTATTTATAGTATCAAAGGTAGAGTTAGTAGAAAGCGATGTTCCTGAGGATAGTTATACAGAGGATGTGGTTGAGGGTATAGGAGTTAAAGTATATAAAGCTGATGGAAAAAAGTGTGAAAGGTGTTGGAAAATAGAGCATATTAGTTCAAATAAAGAGGATGATGCTTTATGTTATAGATGTTCTGAGGTTATAAAAAATATATGAAAATAAATACATATTTTTTTAGCTTAATTTTTCTTGTAGTTGTGTTAGATCAATTTATCAAATATTTAATAATAAATTATATGTTAAATAATTATTCAGAAATTGAGATACTTCCCATTTTGAATATAACTTTAGTATTTAATTCAGGTGTTGCTTTTGGTATATTACAAAAATTTGGGCAGAATTTACCAATTATTCTTACTATTATTGGTTTTGTTTTAGGTTTATTTATTATAATTTGGTCTTTATATTTTAAAAAACACTATATATCAATGGCATTAATTTCTGCAGGAGCCTTTGGAAATGCTATAGATAGGGCTAGGTTTGGAGTAGTTATTGATTATATAGATGTATTTTGGAGAAATTGGCATTGGCCAGCATTTAATATTGCTGATATTAGCATTTGTTTAGGGGCTTTTATATATTTATATTGTGAATTAATAAGAAAAAGGGTTAAGTAAAGTATGAAGTTATTTATAAAAAATATTTTTATATTTATTTTATTATTTCTATTTGTAGGATGTGGTAAAGAAACAAAACGACAAATAGGAATATTGAGTACTCCACCGGATGAATTTCAAGTTTATAAACAGAAATCTCTTTCTGTACCTCCTAACTTTGAACTTAGAGCGCCAGATAGTGATGAATTAAATAACAATGTTATAAAAGATAAAGATTTGATATTTGATGATGAAGATAAAGTTCAATTAAGTGCTAATGACGAGATTTTATTGATGACATTGGGAAAGGATAAAATAGATAGTAATATTAGAAAGGTTATAAATGAAGAGAATTCATTGGAAGATGTAGATAAGTCAATTTTAGATAAAATTTTAGATTTTGAGCCAATATTAGAAGCGAAAACAGAAGAAGAGGTTCTTGATCCAGTAACTGAAAAAAAAAGGTTAGAAGAAATCAAAACAGAAATAGAAATACTTGAAGCAGGAGTTGAAGAAGTTGAAGGTTCAAACGATACTGAAGGAAATTTAAAAATAGCAAAAGAAGCTAATGAAAATTATTCAAAAGAAGAAAAATCTATTTTGGATAAAATACTAGATTTTGAAATATTTGGTTCTGAAGATGAAGATTAAGAAGTAGAAGCAAAAAATCAAAGGGATAGTACCTATTGTAATAAATTAAAAAATAAGAGAAAAGATAATAGTGAAGAATAGCATATGAGTGTTAATAAAGATTTTATTTTTGAAAGTTCTGGTTGGGATTGTAATAAAGAATCATTGATCAATGCTGAAAAAATTCTATTTTTAATGAAAACAAAAAGAAAAAATAAAGATATTCCCATTTTTTCTTTATTAGATTCAGATGATGATATTAAAAAAATAATAGATGATACAAAATTTTTTCTTAATATTGAAAATACAATTACAGATTTTATTTTAATAGGAACTGGAGGCTCAAGTCTAGGGGCTAATGCTTTAATTAAGGCAAATATAAATAATAAGTCAAATATTAATTTTCATATATTAGATAGCCTAGACCCGGTTACAATTAAGAGTATTCTTGAGAAAATTTCACCAAATACAGCTAAATTTTTAGTAATTTCTAAGTCAGGGAAAACCACAGAAATTATAGCGCTTATGTTGATAGTGATGGAATGGCTAAAAAATAACAAAGTTGAACCTAAAAAAGCTATTATGAGTATGTTTGATTTTTCAAGTGCAATAGAAAGCCCTATAGCTAAAATTTCAAGTGAATATGGGATAAAAATAACAGAACATCAATCAAATATTGGTGGAAGGTTTGCTGCATTAAGTTCTACAGGATTGCTTCCAGCTTGTATAATGGGGATAGACCCCATGTTATTAAGAAGGACTTCTAGAAAAACTTTAAATTCTATTTTGAGCGAAGATTCTTCATTTATTTTAAGTTCATCTATTTTTTCTAATCCTCAAATAAATAAAAATAAATTAAATTGTGTAATTAATTATGGCGATAGTTTATCTGAATTTTTATTATGGTACAGGCAATTATGGAATGAATCACTTGGTAAAGATGGGGAAGGCACTTTTTTATTAACTGCTAGGGGAAGTGTAGATCAGCATAGCCAATTACAAATGTGGTTAGATGGTCCTAATAATGGCTTATATACATTTTTAAATATTAAAAATTCTCAAAATGATTTTGATGTTCCTTTTCATAAAAGCTTATCTTCTATGCCAAAAATAACATCATCTAAGTTATTAGATGTGATGAGCCAAGCTACTTATCAAGCTCTAAAAAATAGAGGAAGGCCAGTAAGAAGTATTACAATTGAAGATATATCTGTTGTATCTACAGCTTCATTGATGGTAACTTTTATTTTAGAAGTTTTATTAGTTGCAGAACTTTTAAAAATTAACCCTTATAGTCAAGATGCTGTAGAGGATATAAAAATTAATACATTAAGAAAATTAGATAATTATGAGTCAAATTAGAAAACTTCCAAATAATTTAATAAATCAAATTGCAGCAGGGGAAGTTATCGAGAGACCAAGTTCGGCCTTAAAAGAATTAGTGGAAAATTCTTTAGATGCAGGGTCCACAAAAATTGACATCAATATTATAGAAGGAGGAAAATTAATTATAGAAGTAATTGATAATGGTATAGGTATGATAGTTGAGGATTTAGAGATGTGTATAGAGCGTCATGCTACTTCCAAAATAATAGATGAAAATTTAACAAATATCAAATCTTTGGGTTTTAGGGGTGAGGCTTTACCATCTATAGGTTCAATTGCAGATCTTAGTATAGAATCAAAATATTATGAATCTAATAATGCGTGGAAAATTTCTCTTAATAACCAAATTAAATCAAAAATAGAGCCTTCAAGTATTAGATCAGGTACTAAAGTTGAGATAAGGGATTTATTTTATAAAGTTCCTGCTAGATTAAAATTTTTAAAGGCTAATAGTACTGAAAATCGTTATTGTAGAGAAGTAATAAAACATTTAGCAATGTCTCATCCGCATGTGTCTTTTAATTTTTCAGTAGATACTAGAAATATTTTTAATTGGGAAGGGAGTAAAGAAAAAAATCTTAAAGGTATAAAAAATAGATTAAAGCAAGTTATGGGAGAAGAATTTTATAATAGTTCTGCTTCAGTTAATAAGAAAAAAATAAATATGCAATTGGTGGGCCTGGTAGGGATGCCTACTTTAAATAGAAACACGGGCCGTGAACAGTATCTTTTTGTAAATAATAGACCGGTTAGAGATAGAAATTTATTAGGTGCTTTACGTGCTGCTTATAAAGGCCTAATGGAACATGGTAGGTTTCCAGTAGTAGTGCTTTTTATTGAAATTTTACCTCTTGAAGTCGATGTAAATGTTCATCCATCTAAAGCAGAAGTTAGATTTAAAGATGCAGGAAAAGTTAGGTCTTTGATAGTAAATGGAGTAAGGGAAGCTTTGGAGTCAGCAGGTTTAAAGTCTGCTGTTGAAATATCAAAAAAGATGATTAATTCTTTAGAGACTCATTCTACTTATATTAAACAAGATGAAACTGGATTAAATAATTATCATTTAAATAATATTGATATAAAACCTAGTTCTTTTGTTGAAAATAAAAGTAATTTGCATTCTATAGATAAAAATTATCCATTAGGAGCAGCTATAGCTCAAGCTCATGAAACTTATATAATATCTGAAACAGATAAGGGAATTATTTTTATTGATCAACATGCTGCGCATGAAAGGATTGTTTTAGAGAAAATTAGGGCAGGCTATTTAAACAATAATTTAGAAAAACAAATATTGTTATTACCGGAAGTCATAGAGCTATCTGAAGAATATTATGAAGTAATTAAAAGTCATTTAGCAAGTTTATCCGATATAGGTCTTGTAATTGAAGAATTCGATAAAAATACAGTAGTAGTAAGAGAACATCCTGCGATTTTAAATAAGATTAATTTTAAAGTATTAATTAATGATATAATAGAAGAAATTATGGAATATGGTGCTGAATTTATTCTTTCAGAAAGATTAGATAATATTTGTGGAAATATGGCTTGTCATTCTAGTATTAGAGCAGGAAGGAGTTTGCAAGCTTCTGAAATGAATGCTTTATTAAGAGAAATGGAAAGTACTCCTAATTCTAGTCAATGTAACCATGGTAGGCCAACTTTTATTAAATTAAGTTTAAGTGATATTGAAAGATTATTTGGTAGAACTTAAATTTTTTTAAAAAATAAAATTTCACTTATTCCTTCTATTCTAGATTCAATTATTTGAAACTTATTTGATAAATGAAAATTAGTGTTTTTTCTTTTTTCATAAATATAAATAGTATCATTTTTTAACCACCCACTATTGCTCCATTTTTCTATTATATTAGCAATATTTTTAAAGTCATAAGGAGGGTCTATAAAGCATAAATTGTAATCATATTCTTCTTTATTAGGGGTGTTTGCATCTAATTTTATTACTCGAGCATTTTTTTCTTCATTTAACTTTTTAATGTTGTTAGTAATAGTTTTTATAGAATCAATTGAATTATCAATAAATATACATCTTTTGCAGCCACGAGATAAAGCTTCTAATCCTAAAGCTCCACTTCCTGCAAATAAATCTATAACATCTAAATTATTTATTTTTACATTAACAGATTTAGAATGTTTTAATATATTAAAAATTGTTTCTCTTAATCTTGAAGAAGTAGGTCTCGCACTTGAAGATTTAGGCGTGTTTATATGTTTATTTTTATGTTTTCCAGCAATAATTTTAATCAAAATCAACCTTTTTAAGTATATTAGAACTTAATTTTAATTCTTTTGTATCACCTTTCTTTAAGTTATTTAAACTATACGAACCGAAATTAGTTCTAATTAAATCATTAACTTTTAAATTAAAAAAACTTAAAATTTTTCTAATTTCTCTATTTTTACCTTCTTTTAATATCATTTCAATCCAAGATATTTTTTCTTTAGTATTTATTACATTTAAAACTATATTTTTATAATTAATCCCTTCAATTGATATACCTTTTTTAAGTTTTTCTAAGTCTATATTCTTTAAATTTCCATAGACTTTTACTTTATATTTTCTTTCTATATTATTTTTAGGAAGTTCAAAGTATCTTTTTAAGTTACCATTATTAGTTAATAGTAATAGTCCTTCCGTGTTAAAATCTAATCTACCAATATATAATAATTTTTGCATTTTTTCTGGAAGTATATTGTATATAGTTTTTCTTTTTTGAGGATCTTTCTTACTTACTATATATCCTTTAGGTTTATTAAACATAAATAATTTTGTTGCAGGTATATTATTAAGTAATATTCCATTAACAATAATTTTATCGTACTTTTGTATTTTGAGACCTAAGTTGTCTACAATTTTATGATTTACTTGGACTTTTTTTGACTTGATAAATTTTTCAGCTTCTCTTCTCGAACAATATCCTGATGCGGCAATTCTTTTAGCAATACGTATAAAATTATTTTGATTATTTGAAGTCATTTAGCAAGATTTAATAAAATTTTTTATCAATTTTTTATCACCACTATTTATAAAGAATTCAGGATGCCATTGTACTCCTATACAAAACAATTTTTTAGGATCTTCAATACCTTCTATGACACCATCTTTAGATATTGCATTTATTGTTAAGTTCTTTCCAGCATTCTTAATTGATTGGTGATGTGCGCTATTTACGTAAAGTTTATTTGATGTGATAATTGAATGTAATTTAGTGTTCTTTATTATTTTTATTTCGTGTCCTGCTTCGTTTCTTGGGTTCTTTTGTTCATGCTCTAAGGGGTTTTTTACTTCATCAGGAATATGTTGTATTAAACTTCCATTATATAAAATATTAATTAGTTGTTCTCCTCCACAAATTCCTAAAACTGGTTTATTTTCTTTAAGCATAAATTTTGTAATTAATAATTCAAAATTAGTTCTATTCTTTTTTAATTTTACAGTTTTATGAACTTTTGAAATTCCTGATAACTTTGGATCAATATCAAAATTACCTCCTGTAATTATGAGTCCATCAATTTTTTTACATAAGTTTTTAATATTTTCTATATCGTGTGGTATGCCTATACTAATACCTCCCATAGAATTGATAGATGTGAAATAATTTTCTCGAATAGCGTACCACGGGAAATTAGAATAAGTTTTATTTGTTTCGTGATCCAATGTTAAAGCAATTAAGGGTTTTTTCATTTTTTAAGCATTTTCTTTAATTTATTAATATTTTAGTTATATTCTATATTTAATTATCATGGAAAAAAATAATAAAAATACTTTTATGCTTTTAGCTTTGGAAGAGGCAAAAATAGCGTCTTCAAAAGGTGAAGTACCTGTAGGTGCAATTACTGTAATGAATAATGAAGTTTTAGCTAAATCTAGTAATTTTATTGAAAGTTTATCTAATCCATTAAAGCATGCTGAGATGATTGTCTTAGAAAATTCATCTGTAATACTAAAGGAAAAAGGTTTATCTATTAGGCATGTAAATTTAGATTTGTATGTAACATTAGAGCCATGCGCAATGTGTGCATATGCAATTTCATTATGCAGGATAAAAAATTTATTTTATGGTGCGGATGATTCTAAAGGAGGAGGAGTAAAATTTGGTAGCAAAGTTTTTGATCAAACTACTTGCCACCATAAACCTAATATATTTAGTGGAATAAATAAAAAAGATTGTGAAATGATTCTTAAAAGTTTCTTTTTAAAGATTAGAAATTAATTATGCCCTATATCTTTTCTATAAAAACCTTCTTCCCAATCTATTTCTTCTATGGCCTTATAGGCTTTATTTCTTGCCGTAGGAATATCTTTTGCTTTTGCTGTTACTGATAGAACTCTTCCTCCATTAGCAATAATTTGATTTTTTTCATTTTTGAAAGTTGCCGCGTGAAATACTTTAACATCTGGAATTTTATTAGCCCTATCAATGCCATTTATAATTGACCCTTTTGTATAGTCTTCAGGATATCCTTTAGATGCCATAACAACGGTAAGCGCAACATCATTATAGAATCTTAAGCTAAAATCATTTAATGTATGATCAGTAGCTGCAAGAATAGCTTCAAATAAGTTAGATTTTATTCGAGTTAGAATAACTTGGCATTCAGGATCTCCAAATCTTACATTGTATTCTATAAGTTTAGGTCCTTTTGTGGTTAACATAAGACCTGCATATAAAATTCCTTGGAAAGGATTTCCCTGCTTAGTCATTTCAATTAATGTAGGATATATAATATCTGACATAATAACTTTATTTAGATCCTCTGTTAAATTTGGGCTGGGAGAGAATGCTCCCATACCTCCTGTATTTGGTCCTTGATCGCCATCTCCTACTCTTTTATGATCTTGCGCATTAGCAAGAGGAATTGCATTTATACCATCACATAAAGCAAAGAAGCTCGCTTCAACTCCCTGAAGAAATTCTTCAATTAAAACTGTCTTTCCTGCATCTCCAAATTTACCCAAAAAAGAATTTATAATAGCGTGTTTTGCCTCTTCACTAGTATTTGCAATAACTACGCCTTTGCCTGCTGCTAATCCATCAGCTTTTATAACAATAGGAAAATTAGTATTTTCTATATGCTGTAAAGCATTTTCTAGGTTTGTAAAAATTTTATATTCAGCAGTTGGTATATTGGCTGATTTACATATTTCTTTAGTAAATTTTTTTGACCCTTCAAGTTGAGCTGCTTTTTTTGAAGGACCAAAGGCTTTGATATTATTTGCATTAAGCACATCTATTATTCCATTAACTAATGGAATTTCTGGTCCAGGAATAACTAGGTCTATATTTTTTTTTAAAGATAAGTCTAAAATTTCATCGTTATTATTTATATCTATATCAAAACATTCTGCTTCTTCAGAAATACCTGGGTTTCCAGGTGCACATAACAATTTAGTTATTAAAGGCGAGTTTGCTAATGCCCAGCATAAAGCATGTTCACGAGCCCCACTTCCTAATACTAATACCTTCATATTATTTTCCTTATTTTTAGACTAATTTTTTAATATTATTTATAGTAAATTTAAATAATATTTATAATATTCTCAATTAAAAAAATTAAAGACCTATAGAAAGTGATCATGAGTTATAAAAATTTACATAGTACGAATATTAAAGAATATACAGTAACAGAACTGAGTAGTGCATTAAAAAAGACTATAGAAATCAATTTTGATGTAGTTCATGTTCGTGGAGAAGTATCTGGTTTAATAATAGCTCGCTCTGGTCATATTTATTTTTCTCTAAAAGATGATAATAATATTATTCAGGCAGTATTATGGGCAAGGGTATCTCAAGACATTAATTTGAAACTAGAAGATGGAATGGAAGTTGTTGTTATAGGAAAACTTTCAACTTATGCTCCACAATCGAGATATAATATTATTGTTAATTCTATTGAACTTGCAGGAGAAGGAGCTCTTTTAAAATTAATAGAAGATAGGAAAAGACGTTTAGCTTCTGAAGGTTTATTTGATGAAAAATATAAAAAAACTTTACCTTATTTACCTAATACAATTGGAGTTATAACTTCAGAATCTGGTGCAGCATTTCAGGATATAATTATTAGGATTAAAGAAAGGTTTCCAGTCAATATAATTTTATTTCCTGTACTAGTACAAGGAAATGAAGCTCCAAAACAAATTGCTCAAGCGATTAATAAAATTAATTTATATTCTGACAAAAACATAGATAGTATAGACCTTTTAATAGTTGGGCGAGGTGGGGGAAGCTTTGAAGATTTAATGGCTTTTAATGAGGAGGTGGTAGTTAGAGCGATATTTGAATCTAAAATTCCTATTATTTCTGCGGTAGGACATGAAATTGATAATTCTCTTTCTGATTATGTAGCAGATAAAAGAGCCCCTACTCCTACAGCAGCAGCTGAAATAGCATTACCAGATAGAAAAATATTGGTTGCTTCATTAGAGAGTATTTCTCATAGATTGTTACAGACTATAAAAAATAAGTTAGATATTAGTAAAGATAATATTAATAAATATTTTTTGCCAGCTAGTCATATATTTTATGATACTAAAATAATGACTTTAGATATTCATAGTGAGAAATTAAAAAATAAGATTAATGTTTTAATAGATGTTTGTTTAAACAAATTGAGAGAAAATAAAATAGAATTTTTTTCTCCTTCTCAATATTGTTCAAATCAAAAAAATAATTTAATTGCTTTGAATAAATTATTTCTTTCTTCATATAAAAATTTAATTAATATTAAGATATCTGATTATGAAAATAATACTTTTAAGTTGGAAAAATCACTAAAAAATAATATTAATAAAATTGAAACAATATTTAATAAATCAGCAAATAGTTTAGATCTTTTGAGTTATAATAAAGTTTTAGATAGAGGCTTTGTTTTAATTAAAGATAACAAAAATAAGACAATTAAAAGGGCAAAACAAATAATTAATAAAACTAATGCTAGGATTCAATTCTTTGATGGTGTTGTTGATGCTGTTTTAAATAAAAATAATAATGATTAATATTTTAAATCAAAAAATTTTTATTTTTTTTATATTTTTAATGTCTTTACTATTTCTTAATGAATCTATAGCTAAAACAAAGCTGAAAGGTAAAGTGATAGCAGGGGGAATAGTAGTTGTTGAAGCTAGCCCGAATGTAATTTTTAAACTTGATGGAAATATTATTCCTGTTTCTAAAGAAGGCTATGCAATTATAGGGTTTGAACGACAACCAAAAAATTTACAAATATTAGAAATTATATATAAAGATGCGGTAATTGAAAAAATATCATTAGAAGTAATACAAAGGTCTTATACAATTCAAAAAATAGATGGTGTTGAAAAAGAAAAAGTAGAACCTCCACAAGAGTTATTAGATAGAATATACCAAGAAAGAAGCCGAGTAAAAAAAGCTCGTAGAAAAGCAGGTTTTATTCAAGAATCATATTATTTGAATGGGTTCATTTGGCCAGCTGTCGGAATATTTTCTGGAATATATGGTAGTCAAAGAATATTAAATGGAATTCCCAAAAGCCCTCATTATGGTTTAGATATTGCTCTTCCAGAAGGACATGATGTATTATCTCCTATGGATGGCATAGTCTTATTTACTGATAATGATTTATATTATAGTGGTGGAACTATATTAATAGGACATGGACAAGGTTTGACAACTTCTTATTTGCATTTAAGTAAAATAATTGTAAAGGAAGGACAAAAAATATTGAAAGGGGGTCTAATTGGTAAAGTTGGTTCTACTGGACGTGCAACAGGACCTCATTTGCATTGGGGAGTTGAATGGATGGGTAAACGTCTTGATCCTGAATATTTAGTGGAGGCTTTAAGATAATTTATTTATCCCATCTATTATGTATCCATAGCCATTGGTCAGGATTTTTATAAATCCATTTCTCAATTATAGAATTAACCGTATTTAAAAGATCTAAAACTTTTTCTTTATGTTGAATATTAGAGTTAAAATTTTTTATTGGTTTTTCTATAATATATTTGAATTTAACACCATTAATACGCTCCACATGCACGGGAATAATAGGAATGGATAGTCTAATAGATAGTTCAGCGATAGCTGTGGCTGTTCGAGCTGGATGTCCAAGAAAATTTATTAATTCTCCTTCATTAAGTTTTTGGTCTGCAAGAATTGCTGCATATTTTTTTTGTCTTAATAATTTAAATAATATTTTTGCTCCTGTAGGTCCTTTAGGGGCATACAGAGAAACTCCTTTTCTAAGGTTTTGAATAATTTTTTCTGCAAAAGGATTATTTGCATGTCTATATATAGATGTAACTTCTTCACCTCTTTTCGTCATAATTAAAGGACATATTTCCCAATTACCAATATGGGCACTAAAAAGGATAGCTCCGCTATTATTTTTTTTAATATTTTGTAAATATTGTTCACCAACTATTGTAAATCTATTTTTATCGTCTAAATATGGATTTAATTTACTAGCAAAAATTAGTTCGCCAGCATTTCTCCCAATATTATTCCACATGTTTTTTTTAATTTTATTTAATTTTTTATTATTTAAATTTGGAAAAACTTTTTTTAAATTATTTTTTGCAGTTTTATCAAATTTTGTTACAGGACCTAATAATTCTGCAATGTATCCACCTACTTTTGAAGCTTTTTCAACTCCTAAAATTTTACATAATGAAATCCAAAGTAAAAGAATTATTGCTTCAAATATATATAAAAATTTTATAAAAAGTATTTTCATTTAATTTATACTACTTTTTGATCTGTAAAGAGGAAAGGATATTATCCAAAATTTTAGTATCTAAGAAATTAATTTCAATTGGAAAATAAAATATTTTATTTTTATATTGCTTTGAAATTTTTATATAATCCTTTTCAGTAGTGATGAGAAGGGAATTTAAACTATTTGCTTTTTTTAATAAATTTTGAATTGTTTTATTTGTATACTTATGATGATCTGGAAAAATTTTAGAATAAAGTATATTACATCCTATTTTTTCAAGTGTTTGAAAAAATTTTAGTGGATATCCTAAACCACAGAATGCTACGACATTTTTATTTTTAAAATTATTTATATCTTGGGATGCAACATTAATTTTTGCATTTATTACTGGGATATGATTTGAAATAGTTTTATTAAGATTATATTTATCTTCTTCTATAATTAAAGCAATATGACTTTTTTTAAGTGCATTAAATAAATTTTCTCTCATAGGCCCAGCTGGTATAATTCTTCCATTCCCAATACCTTGAAAGCCATTAAAAACGAGGAAGTTTAAATTTCCATGGATAGAGTTGTCTTGAATACCATCATCTAAAATGGCCACTTCTGCGCCATTTTTTATAGCTTCATTTATGCTTTTTATTCTATTATTTCCTATCCAAGTAGGAGCAATTTTTGATAGCATAAGAGCTTCATCCCCAACTTCCTTAAATGAATGTATTTTTGAATTAACTAATGTAGTGTTTTTTAATGATCCTTTATATCCTTTTGCAATAATATGTACTTTATAATTAGAATTTATTAACTTTTTAGCAATTGCTATTGTTGTTGGAGTTTTTCCAGCACCACCTACCACTACATTACCTATTTTAATTATTTTTATATTAGAAAATATATGAGCTTTTTTTCTTTTTATAAAACTACCTAATATCCATATAAATGATAATGGGATTAATAATTTGGAGTATAAATTATTTTTTGAATACCAAAATTTTGGTGTTTTCATTATTAAGATCCATTATATTTTAAGTATAGGTTTAATTTTATTCATTAAAGTATTAGCAGGGCTAGGAATTTCTTCAATTATTTCATAAGCTTTGTTTGCTAAATAATTAATTTTTTCTTTATTAGATATTAAATCTATAATTGTGTTTTCTAATTCTTCAAGGCTATTAATTTGTATTGCACATTTATTATCTAGTAAGATTTTAGAAGTTGATTTTTGGTTGCTTACGTCTGGTCCAAATATTATAGCACATTTTTCTAATGCTGGTTCTATTAAATTATGTCCTCCTTTATTAGATAAACTACCTCCTATGAAACATATATTAGAAATTTTATAAAAACTTCCTAATTCTCCGATAGTATTTACTATATATATATCTGTTGATGAGTTTGGAAGATTTAGAGAATTACGAATTACAATATTTAAATTTTTAGTTTTTGATAAATTTAAAATGTTTTTAATATTATTAGGGTGTCTAGGAACAACAATTGTAATTAATTCGGGATATATTTCTTTAGCTTTTATATGGGCTAAAATAGCAGCTTCATCTTCAATATCTTCATGTATACTTGCAAAAAGCAATACAAGTTTATCGTTTATTGAGTTAATAATTTCTATTTCTTTATTACTTGTCATTTTAGGAGCATTTAACTTATTTTTTAAATTAATTGGTTGTAATACGTTTTTTGCTCCTAGTTTTTTATATCTTTCTGAGTTTTGATTGTCTTGAGCAATTACTAAAGATAGTTTAGTAAATAAATTCTTTGAGAACTTTTTAAGTATATGCCATTTTTTATAAGATTTTTGTGACATTCTTCCTTGTATTAAAATAATAGGAATATTATTTTTAAAACTTTTAATTATAATATTTGGCCATATTTCAGATTCTACTAAAATAACAGAGTTTGGTTTCCAATTCTTATAAAAAAGCCAGAGAACAAAAGGATGATCAATTGGTGAATATTGATGTATAATTTTTTTGTTATTTATATCTTCTAATATTGATTTAATATGTTTAGCACTAGTTATAGTGACTGTGGTAAATAATATTTTAACATTATATTTTAGTATTTCTTTAATTAATGGAATTGCTGATCTTGCTTCCCCTAAACTTGCTGCGTTAATCCATATTAAATTTCCTTCTGGCCTTTTATAATTATTTAGCCCAAATTTTTCTTTAATCTTATGAATTTCTTCCTTTCTATTTAAAATTCTATATATAGTTATTAAAGGGATAAAAGGAGTTAATAATATCCAAATAAAATAATAAAATTTAGTTAGTATAAATTCCAACAATAATATTTCTTTCTATATTTTTATTTATATTATAGGCCTGCAACCGTCATGTTATCAATCATTAGAGTTGGAGCATCGATTCCAGTAAGAAATTCTAAATCAGAGGCAGGAGTAATTGATTGAAACATATCTAATATATTACCTGCAATTGTAACTTCGCTTACAGGGTAAGTTTCTATTCCGTTTTCTATCCAAAATCCAGTTGCGCCTCTACTATAATCACCAGTTACTTGGTTAAATGACATACCCATCATTTCTGTTACGTAAAACCCATTTTTAATGGATTTTATTAGATCTGAGTTTTTTATAGTTCCAGCTTTTATATATATGTTTGAAGAGGCTGGGGCTGGAGGAGAACCAACAGCATGTCCTGTGTTATTTAATTTAAGCTGTCTAGAAGTGTGGCTATCAAGTAACCATGATAATAATTTACCATTTTTTACTAAATCAATTTTTCTTGTTTCTACACCCTCACTATCAAATGCTCTTGATCTATGGCCTCGAGGTAATAATGGATCGTCAATAATACTTATACTATTATTAAATATATTTTTATGCATTTTATCTTTTAAAAATGAGGTTCCTCTTGCAATAGCAGTACCAGAAATTCCTCCGGCGAAAAGGGAAATTAAACTGCCTGATACTCTAGGATCAAAAATTATAGGAACTGTATTAGATTTTACTTTTTTTGAATTTAGTCTGGATACAGCTCTTTTACCAGCTGTTGTTCCAATTTTTAAAGGTGAGTCTAAATCTGTATTATGAAGTTTTGATTGATATTCATAATCTCTTTCCATTTTTTTACCTTCTCCTGCAATAACTGATAAACCTGCTGAATAATTAGTGCGTGTGAAGGAATTTAAAAACCCATTAGAGGATAATAAATAAAATGTACTTTTAGAATAAGCATATGAACAACCTTCAGAATTTCTTATTCCATCTATATTTAATGCACTCTCTTCAGCTTCTATAGCTTTATTTAATAAAGAGTTATTATCTGGTACGTACGAATCTTGTAAGTTAAGATCTATATTTTTATTATAAAGATCATTTTTGTCAGGTAGGTCACAAAAGGGATCTTCAGGAACATATTTTACCATAGAAATTGCATCTTCAGCTAATTGAGATAGAGATTTTGTGGATAAATCTGTACTTGATAAAGTGGTTTGTCTTTTTTTGTCAATAACTCTTAATCCAATATTTGTAGATTCATTTCTTTCCACATTCTCAAGTTTTCCTAATCTAGCAGTAACATTCAAAGAAGTGTTTTCAGTGCCTGTAACCAGTACACTTAGTGATCCTAACTTTTTAGTAAAATTTAAAAGAAAGGTTAATTTTTCTTTAAAGTTTTTATTCATTTTTCATTTTAATTAAAATTTCATTATTATATAATATCATTTCACATAGGCAGGTGTTCTCAATTTTATTAGCTTTTCTCATTCTTTCACATCCTTCAAGAGCTGCTTTTTTGCCAATATTTAAATCATATAGATTAAACCCATAGCCTAATGCTATAAAAATACCTTCTTTTATATACTGTTTATCAATATTATTCCATGGTATACAGGCTGCTCCTGATTTATTTTCATCAAGTTTGTCATAATCTATATTCCAATGCATCATAGATCTCTTATATATTTTTACTATATCTAAAGAAGTAATTTTTTCATCAGAATGCGAATGATTTATATAAGAATAAGAAGATATAATTAATAAGCAAAAAATTAATATTTTATTCATTAAATTTCCAAAATTTATAAGTAATAATTATTCTTGTATAGTCCAGGTTTGCCCTTTTTCCATAATATCACTTATCTCATTTTTGTGTTCATTAATTCTATCTGTATAATAAGTATCTAGTGTTGGTTTATTAATATTATAAAGAACTCCTAAAGCTATTGGCATTGTATTTTCATTCATTTGAGCAAGCAAATATGCAATAGTTTTATTATTTTTGTCATGAATTAGAATTTTATTTTCTTCTTTTTTATTAATATTAAGATCTACTAATTCGAGTTTTGAATTATCGGAACTTAATTTTAAGCCCTTAGAGTTATCAGTTCCAAATAACATAGGTTTCCCATGCTCAAGATGAATTTGGCGGTTAGGTGCACTAGACTTTTCGGTGAATGAGCTGAAAACATCATCATTATAAACTATACAATTTTGGTATATTTCAACCAAAGAGGTTCCTTTATGCTTTTGAGCCTCTATTAAAGTTGGTATTAATTGCTTGATAGATGTATCTACTCCTCTTGCTACGAAAGTTGATCCAGCACTAATCGCTAATTCACACGCAGATAAGGGAGATTCTAATGATCCTTTTGGAGTAGATGGGGATATAGTTCCGGCCCTCGATGCTGGTGAAGCTTGTCCTTTTGTTAATCCATATATTTCATTATTAAATAATAAAATTTGGCAATTAAGGTTTCTTCTAAAAACATGAATAAAATGATTTCCACCAATTGATAATGAATCCCCATCACCAGTTATAACCCATACGTCTAATTCAGGGTTAGTTAATTTAATACCAGTAGCAAAGGCAGGAGCTCTTCCATGAATAGTATGAAAGCCATAAGTTGACATATAATAGGGTAGTCTAGAGGAACATCCTATACCTGATACAAATACTGTTTTAGATTTATTTGCTTTAATCTCAGCTAGTGTTCTCTTTACAGCGTTTAATACTGCGTAGTCACCACAACCAGGACACCATCTAACTTCTTGGTCAGATGCATAATCATTTGGCTTAAGTTGTTTTTCTTCTTGATTAGTTTTCATTTAATTTACCATTATCAATAATATTTTTAAATTTTTCTTTTAAGTAGGATATTCTGAAAGGCTTCCCCGAAATTTGAGTAACTGATTTTGCTTTTGGAGCTATCTTAACTCGTAATAAATTATATAGCTGTCCATTATTCATTTCTACAATTATAGTATATTCGAATTTGTTCACAATATTTTTTAATTTTAAAGATAGTGGCCATAAACAATTTAATTGAATATGTCCTATTTTAACCCCTTCAGTTAAAAGCAATTCTCTAACTTCAGAAATAGGACCATTTGTAGATCCCCAACCAATTACTAGTATGTCACCTTCTTGCGAACCATTTAAATCTATATTAGAAAATTCGTTTTCAATATTTTGAATTTTTTCTTTTCTTAATTTAGTCATTTTAGAATGATTAGTTGCATCATAATTTATATTCCCTGATATAGAGTCTTTTTCTAATCCACCTATTCTATGTTCTAATCCTTTTGTTCCCGGTTTAATCCAGTTTCTTGCTAAAGTTGATGTGTTTCTTTCAAAAGGTTGAAAGTTTTTTATAGAATCAGGAAATTTTGTTGGAAATTTTTCCATTTCATCGATATTAGGAATTAACCATGGTTCTGAGGCATAGCTTAAGTAGGCATCTGATAATATCATTACTGGTGTCATATATTTTATTGCAATTTTAACAGCTTGATGACTTAAATTAAAGCAATCACTAGGACTTTTTGGTGCTAATACTACTAATGGAGCCTCTCCATGACGTCCATAAATAGCTTGCATTAAGTCAGCTTGCTCTGCTCTAGTAGGTAAACCAGTTGAAGGGCCAGCTCTTTGACTATTAATAATAATTAGTGGTAATTCTATAGATACTGCAAGGCCTATAGCTTCTGTTTTTAAAGATATTCCAGGACCTGAACTTGAGGTAACACCTAAGCCTCCTGCATATGAGACTCCTATTGCTGCACAACAAGCAGCAATCTCATCCTCAGCTTGATAAATTCCAATATTTTTAAGTTCATAATTTGCTAGATAATGCATGATAGGTGATGCTGGAGTAATTGGATATGAGCATAATGTCATTTTAAGGTCAGCATGTTTAGCGCCTGTAGCTAAACCAAATGCGATAGCTTCTGATCCTGTAATTGCTCTCCATTTTCCTGGTAAAGGACTAACTTTAGGGACTACCTTTCTTAATATATCTTTAGAAATTTCAGTATTTTCTGCGTATACATTTCCTGCCTTTAAAGCAGAAATATTTGCTTTCGTTAGAAAGTTGTCTTTTCCAAATTTTTTTTCAAGCCAGTTTTCAGTCTCTTTCGTGTTTTTGGAGAATAACCAAAGGATTAGTCCTAATGTCCACATATTACGACATCTAATTCCATCTTTTTGGCCAAGTCCAAATTCTTTTACGGCTTCAATAGTGAGATTTGATATGTCCGCAGATATAACTTGCAGGCCTGATAATGAATTATCATTTAATGGATTGCTATCATAGCCAGCTTTTCTAATACCTCTATCATTAAAACTGTTAGTATCAATTATTATTAATCCTCCAGGTATTACTTCATTAATATTTACTTTTAACGCTGCAGGGTTCATTGCAACAAGTATATCTGCATGATCACCGGAACTTGCTATTAGACCATTACCAAATCTAACTTGGAACGACGATATTCCGAAAGTTGTTCCTGCGGGAGCTCGAATTTCGGCTGGATAGTCAGGAAATGTTGCTAATCCCATTCCTGAAACAGCTGCTTCAAAAGTGAGCCTTCCTCCAGTAAGTTGCATTCCATCACCGGAATCTCCTGCAAACCTAACAGTACTAGACCAATTCTTTTTTGTATTTTGAGAAGTAATTTTAGAAGAGTTGCCGTCCAAATTTTTTCTCTTTTATTTAGTTTGAAATTACAAGTACCTATACACATATTATTATATCAATTAGAAATAATAATAAATAAAAAATTTATTATTTGGTTGGGGCGCCTGGATTCGAACCAGGGATACCGATACCAAAAACCGGCGCCTTACCGCTTGGCCACGCCCCATTCTATTAAATATAATAGTAAACATTTAACGTTAGATGGATATTTTCGCAAGTATAAGTATAATAAAATATGATTTATTTTTTATTCTATAATTTGACTGATAAAAAAATACTGATAAAACATCTCTTATGATAGCTAAAATATTAGATGGAAAAAAAATTGCTGCGAAAGTTCGAAAAGAAGTATCTGATGCAGTAATAGAGTTAAAGAAAAATAATGCTAACCCAGGGTTAGCAACTGTTATTGTTGGAGAGGATCCAGCTAGTAAAGTTTATATAAGAAATAAAAATAAATCAGCCAATGAATTAGGAATAGAATCTTTTCAATATAATTTAAAAGACAATATACCAGAAGAAGAATTGTTGAATTTAATTAGTAAATTAAATAATAATTTGGAGGTAGATGGAATATTAGTTCAGTTGCCTTTACCTAATCATATAAATACAGAATCTGTCGTTGATGCAATCAGACCAGATAAAGATGTGGATGGATTTAATGTTTTGAATGCAGGAAATTTATATTTAAATAAAAATAGTGTCATACCATGTACTCCATTAGGTTGTATTATAATGTTACATACACTTAATATATCATTAAAAGGTTTGCATGCTGTTATTATTGGAAGAAGTACTATTGTGGGCAAGCCTCTTTCTCAATTATTGTTAAAAGAAAATTGTACAGTTACTGTTGTTCACTCGCATACTAAAGATGTTAAAAATTTTGTTAAAGAAGCTGATATTGTAATTGCAGCAGTAGGAATAGCAAATTATGTACAAGGAGATTGGATCAAAAAAGGGTCTATAATAATAGATGTAGGAATAAATAGGATAACTAAGGATGGAAAAACTATATTAGTAGGTGATGTAGATTTTGAGGAAGCAGCAAAAAAAGCATCTGTAATTAGCCCTGTACCGGGAGGTGTAGGACCAATGACAATTGCATGTCTTTTGATGAATACTGTGATTCAGTGTGGAAAACATAATAATATAAACTTAAATAATTATTTTAATTTTTAATTAATAATTTTTGAATAATTAATCCACCATTTTGGCTTAAACGATTTTAAATTTAGCATTGCATTTTTAGCACTACTTTTATTTTTAAAAACACCATAACACGTTGGCCCACTTCCAGACATATTATAATAAATAATATTTTTTTGTTTTGATAATAGTTTTTGTGCAGTAATTATTTCAAATTCAATATTTTCTGCAAAAATTTTGAGATTATTAGTAAAGACATTTTTATATAGGTTATTGTTATTATAATTTGTTATAATATTTTTCTTTTTTTGATACATTTTAAAAACTTTTTTTGTTGAAACATTTTTGTTGGGTGTGATTAATACAATCCATTTGTAATTTTTTATAAGTTTTTTAATAAAGTAAGGTAAATTAGTAATATTTTCTCCTATTTTAGTTATTTTTAAAGATTTTGAATGTATACAAGCTGGTATGTCTGTTCCTAATTTCTTTGAAATATCATATGAAGAATTTTTAAGCATTTTATATAGGTTTATATTATATATTTTACATAGTAATCTAATAGTAGCTGCTGCATCTGCAGAGCCTCCTCCTATTCCTGAAGAGATTGGTAAATTTTTGTTTAATTGAATTACCATATCAGATTTAATGTTATATTTATTACAAAAATATAGTGCAGATTTATAGCAAAGATTTTGATATTTTTCATTTTTTAGAGCTTTTGAAAAAGGTCCTATAATATTAAATTTTATTTTATTGTTTTTAGTATTTAAAATTTTAATAGAAACTACATCATGTAAATTCGCAAAAACTACATAAGATTCTAAATTATGATACCCATCTTGTCTTTTGTTAAGTATTTTTAAAGATAAATTTATTTTTGCCGGAGCTTTTTCGAAAAAAGATTTCATATTATTAAATAGGTTCAGATTTTGCATTAACTCCAGCTTTAGGAGTAATTTTACCATCAATTTTATCTTGTATTATAACTTTTAATTCTTGAGATGGATTAAATTTTAGGGCTCTCTCCCATTGAAATAAAGCTTCAATTTTTCTATCGGTATAAAATAGAGCGTCTCCTAAATGGTCAATAATAATTACATCACTTAATAATTGAGAGGCTTTTTCAAGTTGTTCTACAGCTTTTTCATATTTTCCAATTTGATAATATGCCCAACCTAAACTATCAATTATATATCCATCATTTGGTCTTTGTTCAACAGCTTTTTCAATCATAGAAAAGGCTTTTTCAATATGAACTCCTTGGTCTATCCAAGAATACCCCAAATAATTTAGAACTTGAGGATTATCTGGCACAAATTGCAAAGTTAATAAAAAGTATTTTTCAGCTTTTTCCCATTGCTTTCCTCTTTCTAATGCTATGGCTGTAGAGTATAGCAATGGCCAATGCTTAAATTCTATATTATTAATATCATCAATAATTTTATCATAAATTATAATTGAATTATTATAGTCTTCTTCTTTGTAATATAATTCTGCCATAGTTCTTGAAAAATTAATATTTTTTGGCTGGTTTAAAATTATATTATTTAAATAATTTATTGAGCTGTTAATCCCTTCTATAGAATATTTCATTTCGGCAATTGCAATTATAGCGTCATAACTTACATAAGAATTATTTGAAATATTATTAAAATATTTTAAGGATCTATCATTGTTATTTATTGACCTAAATATTCTAGCTAGTAAGTAATTGCATTCATCAATATTTGAATTTAAATATTTTGCCATTTGAGCAAAAGTAAGTGCTTGCATATTAAGTCCTTCATTGTATAACAGCTCAGCACTATTTAAGAATATTTCAGCAATACCATCTTTAGGAGAAAGAATCATATTAGAATTAGATAAGGATTTTGTGTTTTTGAAAATTATTAATTCGTTGCTATAAGGGTCTAATTGTTCAAGTTTATTAAGTGTTTTGATCTTAAGGTTATTTTGACCTATTTTTTCAAAAAATAATGCAGCAGCAATGTAGACTTTTGCATTAGCGGTATTAGCTTTGTTAATAACATTTTGATAGTGCCTAAGTGCAGCCTCGTCATCTCCCATATATTCATAAATTAATGCAGCATGATAATCGTAGATTGGTGCTAGAATTCCTTTATTTGCTTCATTTTGAATTTTTTCTAACCCCTCTATGTGTTTATTATTACTTGTAGCTGCCCAAGTTTGGAGAATAGGTAAAATATAGTTATCTATTCCTGTAGGAGTAATATTATTGAAAATTTCTGAGACTATATTGTAATTATTAGATTTTATAAATTTTAAAGATTGTAAATATTGGACAATTGAAATCTCAGGCATTTTATTAGCTATTTTAGAACTAATAGATACAGCTTCATTAACTTGGCCATTAGCTGTCAGTGCCTCTAATGCGATAAGTGCTAATCCATTTGATTCAGTATTTCTATTATATGCAAATTTAGCATAATAAGATGCTGCTTCTATATCAGTAGTTGCTCGTGCTATTTTACTGCTTAAAAATGCACCTATTTGGTTTGGAGTCCAATTTTTTGCTAACGCTTGGCATGATAATAACATGTATACAAATATTATTAAAATTTGCAGCAATTTGTTAAAATGAAATATCACGTTAGTTTCCTTATTGAATAATTATACTTTATATTATTATAATTTTGCATTATTTTATTTTTATTATTATATATTATATTTTATTATTACTTTAAAAAAATTTACTTTATATTAAATATGTATATTTTTAAACAAAATTAATATTGAGGATAAAAATAGGTGGCTATTACAAAGAATAATCCAGCAGTTAGGGGTGCAAAACAAAAAAATAAAACTTTTAATGGAAAAGTTGCTAAGCCTGTGAAATATATTGGCACTTGGGTAGGTCACGGTAATTATATTGCTGCACAGGATGAATCAGGGAAGCTAATAAAAGATAATGAAGGACGTCCTATACCATACGGATCTATATAATTTATTTTATTTAAAGAATTATTTTGAAAAACTTAGATAATAAATACTTAGACGCAATTAGCTGGTTATATGAAATTGGCTGCGATGAAGTAGTAGACTTTACTCCAAGAGATAATAGTAATGTTTCTGGAATTGAAGATAATAATCTTGTTATTTCTAAAAGTGAAAATATTGATATATTTCGAATCGTAAATGATATTGATTCCTTTGAGACTCTTGAGAGTTTTGTTTATAAAAGTAATGTTGAAAAATATAAAAATTATAAATTTTTTAATGGCTTTAATAGTTCTGATTTAATGGTCGTTGGAGACTATCCCACTGAAGAAGAGTTGAGTATAGGCAAGCCGTTTCAAGGAAAAGCTGGAAATTTATTAGATGCTATGTTACAGGCTATAGATTTTGACAAGACAAATACTTTTTATACTAATTTTTATATTCAAAATATCAGGGATAGTAATAAAAATTTAAAAAATGAATCCAAATTTTTTCTTTCTATTTTATTTAAGCAAATTGAGTTAGTTAATCCTAAAGTAGTAATTGTTTTTGGAGCTGAGGTTTGTAATGCTTTAACAGGTAATGAAGAGGGTATTTTTGTTTCAAGAGGTAAATGGTTTGATCTTAAAACTGAAGGTGCAGCTTTTAAATTTTCTGCTGTATCCATGTTCCATCCTAGACATATTTTAGCTAATCCTGTTAATAAAAAAGAAGCTTGGGAAGACTTAAAAGCAATCAAAAGAAAATTTTCTTAATAATCATATATTTTTAATTTTTTATATAGTACATAACTATTTTAATTATTTATTTTGGATAGACATTGTTTTTAAATTATAAAATACTTTTTTTTATCTTTTTAATAATATTTTCTAAAAATGTTTTTAGTGATGAAATTCAAAATAATTATTTTTATAAGGGTCTTTTAAAATTTAATAAGCAAAAGAATATAGAAATCTTACTTTCATCAGAAGATGTAAAAAAATATAAGAATATTTTTGCATTACAAAAAGAAGGGAACTGGAAAGATTCAAAAAGAATTATAGAAAGTTTAGATAATAAAATATTGCTGGGTCATGTTAAATATCAAAAATTAATGCATCCTACTAAATATAGATCTCCATATAATGAGTTAAAGGATTGGTTGGATCTTTATAGTGATCACCCTATGGCAGATAGAATTTGGAAGTTAGCTAAGTTAAGACAACCTGGTGGTGTAAAACCTCCAAGGCCTCCACAAAATATCGAGAGAATTTCTGGTTATGGATTAGATAGGAATACGAATATTGCTTTAAAAAGATTTAAAATTTCTAAGAAGTATTATAAATATTATTCTCAAGTTAGAAATTTAGTAAAAAGAGGCAGACCTACTTCAGCATTAAAACAATTAAATACGTACGAAAATTTACCACAAAATATATATGATGATTTAAGAGGCATAATTTCTGCAGGATATTATTCAGTAGGAAAAGATAAGGTTTCATTAAAATTGGCTATTTCCTCAGCTTCGAGGTCTGGTTTAAATAATCCTATTTTGTATTGGAGGGCAGCTTTAGCGGCATATAGACTTGATAAAAAAGATATATCTCTTAAAAACTTTATTATATTGACAAAAATTAAAGAAAAACATTGGTTAAAATCTGCTGCTGCTTATTGGACTGCTAAAATATTTAAAGAAATGAATAATGAAATAGATAGTACAAAGTTTCTTAAAATAGCAGTTGAACAGTTAGATACTTTCTATGGTCAGTTGGCTTTAGAAAGTCTCAAAATTGATCAACAGTTTGATTGGTCGATGAAAAATCCTGGTAAAATATTTACTTTAGATATTTTCAATAATGCACATTTAAAAAGAGCAATAGCCTTGTCTGCAACTGAAAGATATGGTGAAGCTGACCAAGAAATAAGAATGTTATATGGGGTTTTAAGTGAGAGCAATTTAGAAAAGTTGCTTGAAGTTACAGAATATCTTAATTTACCGGCCGTGCAAATGAGATTAGGTGATAAGTTATCTCAAAGAGGTAAAAATAATTATATGGCATTGTATCCAAGTCCTAATTGGATAGCTAAAGAAAATTTAAAAATAGACGAAGCATTTTTATGGGCTTTGGTTAGAAAGGAGTCTAGTTTTTATTTAAAAGCTAAAAGTAATAGAGGTGCTAGGGGGTTGATGCAGTTAATGCCACGTACTGCAAGAATGGTTGCAAAAGATAGAAGTTTAAGAGGGGCTAATAGGTGGAAACTATATGACTTACATAAGAACACAACTATTGGTCAAAAATTAATATTAAGATTACTAAAATTAGAAAATATTTCTAATTCTCTTATTCCTTTGCTAATTGCTTGGAATGCTGGCCCTAATAGACTTGAGCAATGGAATAAAAATATAAATAAGTATAAAGATCCATTACTTTATATAGAAAGTATTCCTAGTTATGAAACCAGATGGTTTGTTAAGAAAGTATTAAAAAATTTATGGATTTATAGAGATAAATATGAACAAATTAAGTATAGTAGAAAAGCATTAAGTTTAAATGATTGGCCAAAATATATTAATTTAAATTATACGGAGTAAATTCTTATGGTAGGAATTGATAAAGAAAGAATATTTAAACCAGTCAATATTGCTATTGTTACAGTTTCAGATACTAGAACACTTCAGAATGATAAATCAGGAAATACTTTAGAAAAAAGAGTATTAGATGCAGGACATAATTGTATAAGTAGGACTTTAGTTAAAGATGATATAGATAAAATTAAGGAAATATTAAAAGAGTTGATTAATAATCTAGAAATAGATGTTGTAATTACTACTGGAGGTACTGGCATAACAGGCAGAGATTTAACACCAGAGGTTTTTAATGAAGTTTTAGAAAAAGAGATACCTGGTTTTGGAGAGCTTTTTAGATGGTTGAGTTATAAAAAAATAGGAACTTCTACTATTCAATCTCGAGCGATGGCAGGTGTGTGTAAGGGAACTTATTTATTTTCATTACCTGGTTCTGTTGGAGCGTGTAAAGATGCATGGGATGATATATTAATTTATCAATTAGATTATAGATATAAACCGTGTAATTTAGTTGAATTAATGCCTAGATTAAGAGAGCACGAGGAGGATCAATAGTCCTTGTAAAACCAATATAAACCATTGATTTATATACATTTTTTATAAATTCTTAAAAATTCAATATTCAAAAAGTGACCAACTAAAGTGACCAACTTCAGATAATTATTTTTAGATTTTCCTAGTTTTTACCTGCAAGTTATATCCTCCTCACCATCTTGAAAACATTTCCTATCAACTTGTCGTAATATCCAACCTAGGAGAAACATAGTTATAAATGAAAATATAATATAACCAGATTTTTTAGTTCTATAAGTTATTTTTTCTTTATTAATTAGCTTGGATTCAACAAAAACTCGAGAATAAATTATAGTTATAATACCTATAATAAAAGCACAAATAATTCCCATTAATATAGAAAGAAATATTATATTTTTAAGATCATCACTCATACAAAAAGCCTACCACAACTAGAGCCATCTCTACAAATTCTGGAGCAGGTGGTGGATTTAAAAATTTAAGACTTTTTAACTTTATTAAATTTTGATAATAAAGATTTAGATGAAGCAATTGTCTCTCTTGAAAAGTACTGTTCATGATTCTTTTCTAAATTGTCCATTTGATATTTATAATTCACCATTAGTCCTGCTGAATTAGCTATACCTTTTTTTGAGGGATTACCCATAAAATTTATTTTATCTAAAGAAGCTCCATTACTTAAGTGAAATCTTTGAACTGGATCTAATGGAAGACCATCTTTATGTTTAGCCTCAAAGAAATATTTTATTGAGTGATTTAAAATTTCTTTCTCATTACTTAAGATTGTATTTTTATCAATAATTTTATCATGCAAAATAGGATTATTTTGCTTTAACCATATATTGAAATCAGGTACTGGAGATAAAGTTACAAAAGTTTCTAAACTAGGAAATTCTTTTTTCAAGTCCATTACCACTTGCTTTAGGAGAAAATTACCAAAAGAAATACCCTTAAGACCTTTTTGACAATTTGATATTGAATAAAAAACAGCAGTTTTAAATTTCTTAGGGTTAGTTTTAGCTCTATTTAAATCTAATATATCGTCTATTTTTGATGGCACTTCTGATGTTAATGCTACTTCAACAAATATTAGAGGTTCATCTTCCATTGTAGGGTGGAAGAATGAATAACATCTTCTATCTTCAGGCTTTAACCTATTTCTCAAATCTAGCCATGAAGATATTTCATGCACAGCTTCATACTTTATTATTTTTTCTAAAATTTTAGCTGAAGTATCCCATGTAATTGGATGCGTAACTAAAAAACCTCTATTGAACCAATTTTTAAATAAATTAGATAAATCTATATCAACTTTTTTTAATTCTATATTTTCTTTTATTAAATTTAATAATCTTTCTCTAATATTTACTAATCTTATAGTTCCTCTTTCTATAGAATTTAAATTTTTAAAAATTTCCATTCTTTTTGAATTAAATTTTGAAGTCATAGATGTATAATTTTGATTAGAATTATTATCTGCGTAGTTACTTACTGATTTTAATAATTCTTGATTATCAAAATCATAGTCTTTAGATAGTATTAAGAAAAAATCTAACAAATCTTTATCATTAAGATTTTCTATTTTTATCATCAGTGTTTCAGAATATGCTAAAGCTGAGGCTTCACCTTTGCAATTTATAACCTTATCCAATAATCCAGTTATTGAATCTTTTGTTTTAAAATCAGAAAATATATTTCTTGGATTTATATATTTATTTTCAAATAACTTAGAAAATATTCCTTCAAATAAACTCATTTTTTATTTATCCTTAATAATAAGCATCATAAACCTTTTACTTAAAAATTTAAACTTAATGAATGAAAACATGTAAACGATTTACTCTAATAATAATGATTTTTTGTAAATATTTACTAATGCTTAAATTAGATAAAGAATTACTAAACAAACAATTACTGCAATAGATCCACCACCAATAAAATATGGGTATCTACATACAACTGTTTTATGCGTCAAATATGTAGCTAGACCTCCAACGCAGAAGACAATAATTCCAGTAATTAAGCACCAATACCAAGACATAATTAATCTTAACAAATAACAGGAGAAATACAAATTACATACAATAATTCTACCAAACAAAAGAGTTCTCTACATATACTGGAGTGTATGGTGGTGGATATAAATAGAAATGTTTAATCTTTATCAATTATTATATATTCTAAAGTTAGATTTCCTAATTTTGTTAAAGCATTTTTATCAGAAATTAAGTTATTATTAAATCTAGTAGTTACTTTTACTTTACATAAAATTTTACTAGTTAATTTCATGCAAGTTAATGCTGCTGTACTGTAGCCAACATCTGAACTTATGTTATTTCTAGATAAAGATTTTGGAGCTTTACAATATATAGGAGTAACAAATACATTCCTATTTTTTGTACATATTATATCATCATTTAAGTCACGTTGTGTGCAAGCCTTGCACTTATATATTTTAAAAATAACATCACTAATATTATTTTCATGGGTGATCAGAATATCATATTTTTTTATTGTATTCTCTACATTAAAGTTCATTTTATAATTCTCATTAATTTCTTCTTGAGAAAATAAATTAAAAGAAAACAACATGGTTACTATAAATATTATTACCTTCATCTTCCTAGCTCCTCTCTGTAATTTAGGTAGTGATATATTTTTAGATTATTGAAAAAATAAAATTTCCATATATTATTCCTATAAATCTAAAATATTCATTTTTAAATCATACAAAAACTCTACCATAAAAAGAGCTCTTTACATATACTGGAGTATAGTGGTGATTTAAATACATGTAGTATTTAATATTGTTTTTTTATTAGAAAGATTGTTTAATTAAATTTTAATTAATGATTCTGGGGTGATGAAATGAAATTTATAAAAATATTATTAATATTATGTTTTACTCTATTTTATTCAAAATTAGTCTTAGCAGAAGATTTTACATTAACACAAAGTATTAAATGGATAATGGGTAGTGAAATAGAAACCTCATCTGGAAAACTTAGAGGCGTAAGTGTAGAAGGTGCTTACATAGATAGTAGAGGTCATAAAGGAACAATTGCATGTATAGGATCTGTAGGTGAGAATTTTAAGGCAGATTGTCATTTAATGGATGAAGATGGTGATATTATATATGCAGATGCTTTAAGAAAAGGAGTAGACGGAGTTTCAAAAATGTCAGGAGGTACAGGAAAGTATGAAAACGTTACTGCTGATTGTGTATACCAAATAGCTAATTCTAATAAGGAAGCATTATTAGGTTTAGTAACAATGCAATGTTCATCTAATTAAATATACGTAAACTTATATAATAAATTAAGGCCCTTTATTTGAGGGCCTTTCTTTTTAATAAATGCCTAGATTAGGAGAATATGATGAAGACGTATAAGTCTAGGAATGACGCTATTTAGCCATTAAATCATACATAATTATATAAACGTTGTCTAAAAGTGTTGTCTAAATATTTCACATGGTCTACCAATTATATAAGGTAATTTTTGATCTAAGTAATTTAATTAGTAATTTTATTTTAGGAGTAGACAATGTCTGTAAGAATAGAAAAGGAAAATAATGTTTGGACTATAATTCATTCTAGACCTGAGGTTAGAAATGCTATGGATCCCAAAAGTGCTGATGCATTACATCAAGCTTTTGTTGAATTTGAAAACAATAATGATGCATCTGTAGCTGTTTTTTGGGGTGAAGGAGGCTCTTTTTGTGCTGGTTGGGATTTAAAATATGCATCATCTTTGAAAGGGATAGATCCTTTAGGAAATTTAAATATACCTAAGAATAGAAAAAATAGTAGCAATGGAAGTGATATATCTAGAGGACCAATGGGGCCAAGCAGATTAGAATTAAGCAAACCAGTAATAGGAGCTATAGCAGGTCCAGCAGTTGCTGGTGGTATGGAGTTAGCACTTTGGTGTGATTTTAGAGTTATGGAGAGATCTTCTTATTTAGGAGTTTATTGTAGAAGATGGGGAGTTCCTCTAATAGATGGTGGTACTGTAAGACTCCCTAAGATAGTTGGCCAAGGTAGAGCTTTAGAAATTACATTAACTGGAAGAAAAGTAATGGCAAATGAATGTGAAAAGATAGGGTTATGTGAATATGTAGTTGAAGATGGAAGAAGTAGACAAAAAGCTGAAGAAATTGCCCATAGTATTGCTAAGTTTCCTCAAGCATGCGTAAAAGCTGATAGAAACTCTCTAATAAAACAAAGTAATCTAAGCGTTAAAGAAGGCCTTGAGTATGAATGGTATAATAGTATTGAAGTTCTTTCTAAAGAAGGTATTGAAGGAGCAGAGAGGTTTTCTAAAGGACACGGAAGACATGGAGATTTTGAAGATATCTGAAATATATTTTATTCATACAACTTTTGTGTGTAACTTGTAGGAAATCGCTAACATGAAGGATAAATTTATTGAATGATATAACTTAAAGGGAAAATAATAATGATGTAACAATACTTGATATAAAAATAAAGTATTGTTAGCTTTAGTTATTAGATATTTATAAAGGTATATGAATGCATAAAATATCTGAAAGATTTGATCCTGAATCCGTAGAATGGAGAAATTACAAAGATTCAAATTGTAAAGAATTTAGGATAGATTTTGATTATAGTCTACTTGGATATGATATAAATAATGGAAGATTAGATATGATGTTAAGGTATCCTAAAAATATGGGATATTGTAGAAGACATCGTCATATAGCTTCTACTTTAACTTTAGTATTAGAAGGGGAGCAATACCTTATAGAACAATCACAAGATGGAACTCAGAAAAATATATACAGGAAAAAAGGAGACTATGCTTTTGCCGCTGCTGATGCTTTACCTCATTTAGAACATGGGGGTCAGAATGGAGGAACAGTACTATTATCTATGCAAGCAAAAAACGGCCTTCTTTTTGAATATTTTGATGAAAATATGGAAAATGGCTGGACAGTTTCTGTAGAACAATATGTAGAAAATTGGAAAAATAATATTCCTTATGGTGTTGTCTAAAATTTTTATGATTTTATAATTCTAAATCTACTTTTATTACATTTTATATATAACTACACAAACAGTAACAACTAAAATTATTACCACCGCAATACCTATTAAAACACATAAACTCATATTGTTAAATATCCTCTAATATCAATTTATTGTTCGGTAGGGTCATTATTTCCAGCTTCCCAATAGGAAGTGTCTCTCTCAAACTTTTTAGTTATATTTGGATTGAAGGGGCACTCTGATATTTTTGCCATTGGCGGTTGTTTATGACTCGGATTTCTGACCCGTTTGGCACGCGCTTTTTCCGGGGTCGAAAGTTTGGAATGTGGCAGTACTTGTTCTTTCATTGTGAAGACAAACCACACTGCCTTTCGAATCACTGCACTCATTATCGGGTTGGGGTTGCCCATTTGCATAACTTTACGCGTTTGCGGTGTTTGCATTGATAACACAAACTGTCGTCCTGCCCAGTGAAGGCCTCGCGGTAGCCAGGCATTGTTGAACTGTTGTGTAATAGCTTCGGCAAGCTGTTTCCCAGCCTCTGATTCTTCCCACGGATGTCCTTCGAATTCTTCTGCAACACGCATCATATCATCCCACGAGTCGGGAAAATCCACGATCTGACCTTCTTGACTGCGGAACTGACCACATAGGCTTTGCCAAAAGAGGTGGGCCGCAATTTTTTTCTTTTCCGAGAAGCCACGTGCTCCGACGGAGCGTTGAATTTTGTGCAATGAAGTGGCAATCCAAACACAGGTGTAAATGAAGTCACTTGCAGGGTAGTTTCCCGGAAACTTCTTGTTCAGTGCCATATGGATCTTATTCACGCCCTCCATAGATCTACGCACGTCGGGATGAGATGGACCCAGTTCAAACCACTGCCAGAACCGTTGATTAGTATCAATTATCCGTCCTGCCTGGTCGTTGACAACCTTTCCTGTATTCTCCACTAACATATTATTTATCTTAGGCCTCATTGTGAAGGCGGGCATTCCCAAGGTGTAGAGAGTATTCATAATGAAATCACCGTAATAGTATATAGTAGTTAAAGACCATATTTGCTCGTACTGCGTGTATGGATCAAGTTTTTCAATCTCGCGTTCTACCCAATGGTAACCACTCTTATCAAGTTTTGTGCGTGGTATATATTTATCAAAAGCTTCTTTTGATAATTGCTCTTCATTATTAATATTTTCAATATCCATGACGATAATGTTCCCCCTCAATTTTGTGCTTTGCAACTTATTATATAAACTGTTTTTTATTTTAATGCCTAAATAAAATTTTTCGGTAAATTTTACCTTAGTAATATATATTGATAATTAAAAATATTAAAATTTTATTATGTTAGTTATTTCTAGGATTTTTGTCATTATAGTCTCTCAATACTTTGGCCACACGAATTCTAAAGGATTTAAATATTTCTTGTTTTCCTAAATTTTGAGCTGTTACATGTTTAGAATTTTTATGCCACATATTCACTGATTCTTCATTCTTCCAAGTAGATATTGATACAAAATATCCATTAGTATTATTGCTTTCAAAACGTTCAACACTTATAAAACCTTTTGTATTTTTAAGTTCATTTTGTAATTTTTGTACTTCTAGAAAATAATCTTTTTCTCTATCTTTATTTACATAAAATTCAAAAACAACAATTACCATAAAACTATAACCCTTATGTTAATTTTTTTTCTATACAAATACTACCATGAAAAGAGTTTCTTCTACAAATGCTTCTAATAAGTTAGCAATAGATTGGTTTATAGAACATTTATTTTAATTTTCTTAAGATGATACACAAGAAGATCTTGCTGAATAAAAGATACAGTTTATATAAGTTTAATCAATATCATAGAGTGTTTGAGTAAAGAGTAACTTTTTATGTTTGGGTATGTTATTTTTAACTTGTTTCAAAGTGTTATTTTTATGCCAATCAATATTTTTAAATAAATTTTGTATATTAGTTCTATTAGCAAATCCTATTAGCCAAAAACCTCCATCATAGGCAGGGCCTAAAATAACATTACAACGATTTAGTTTCTTCCAGGTTTCCATAATAACTTTTGTGGAAATTTTTGGTATGTCACTTCCAATTAATATTTTTTTTTCTTTATTCATATTAAGTATTTTAGACATTTTTTTACCAATATCTCCTTTTCCTTGAGGAATTCTTTTAATTTTAGGAGAAATATGTCTGGGCCAATGTTTCGTTGATGAATCTGGGTTTACACAAAGGGTTATATTGATTCTTTTATCAGAGTTTAATTTTCTAAGTAAATTAGAGAGATTATTATGATAAAAGTTAGATCCTAGAATTTTTCCAATTTTATTTTTGAGTCGACTTTTACCTATACTGATCTCTGGTCTTCTTGCAAAGATATATATGTTAATTTTGTTGCTTATCATTTTTTGTATATATTATTTATTTTATTTATATTGCATCCCATAAAATATAATGTAAGGCATGTTAAATTTATTAATGGTCTTATTATCCATCCTTGTTTTTTATACTTTACAGCATCTGTTATGATGTAGCTGTTTATTATAATTAAATTTTTATACTTTATTCTTTTTATTATATTAACATCCTCCATTATTGGCAGTTCTTTATAACCTCCTATTTTTTTGTAGAAATTTTTTGATATTAATAAACCTTGATCACCATAAGGTAACTTAAAAATAATATTTCTTAAGTAGACTATTTTTTCTACAAATAAAGAGGAATAATTTTTATCATTAAATTTAAGTTTAAAGTATGCAGCTTTATTTATATTATTTTCTATTTTAATAAAATTTAAAATTTCCTGATATGAATTTTTATTAATTACAGTATCTGCATGGAGAAATAAAAACCAATCACTATTAGCTTTCTGTGCTCCTCGATGAAGTTGTTTTCCTCTGTTTGCTGAACATAATAAAATTTTAGACTTATATTTTTTTGCTATTTTGACTGTATTGTCTTTTGAATATGCATCTATAATAATAATATTTTTAAAAAATTTAGAAGCGCTTTTTAGAGTTGCATCAAGAGTATTTGATGCATTCAAAGTAGGTATAATTAATGTAATTTTTTCATTCATAAATATTTCAGACATATTTATAAATATAAATCAATTATAATTGATATGGATAGTATACCACCACAAATAGCGGAGGTTTTAAATCCTTTAAATGCTTGAGTAGGTTCATCTGTTTTTATTTTAAATGCAAGATATGCCTGCCATGCTCCTATTAATACAGTTATAATAATAGGAATTAATCCTAGATTGGTAAGTTTGAAAGATATAATAAATAAAGTATGACTCATAATATACAGAATACCGGAAAAAAATCCTGAAAATTGGTTCATAATAGTTGCAGTGGATTTTATTTTATTTTTTTTATCATCTTTATAATCTTGAATTGCATAAATTGTGTCATAAGCAATTGTCCATAGTATCGCTCCAAAATAAAATAATAATATAGAAAAGGAATAATAATTTTTTGTTATAGTAGCGTACCCAATTAATAATCCAATATTAAATGTTACACCCAACCAAATTTGAGGAAAAAAAGTTATTCTTTTTGTAAGAGGGTAAATAATCAATAATGGAATACTAATTAAACTAATTATAATGGCTTCTTTTGTTAAGAATAATAAAGTTATTAACCCAATAATAGATGTAAAAATAGTAAAGACCAATCCATCTATAATAGTTAATTTTTTTGCAGCAATAGGTCTATTTTTAGTTCGTTCTATATTTATATCAATATTTTTATCTACTATATCATTCCATGCACATCCTGCACCTCTCATAACAAAAGAGGAAAAAATAAATAAAAAATTATAAAAGATTAAGGTATTTAATTCAGGTTTTGCTAAAGCTACACCCCAAGTACAAGGCCAAGCAAGAAGTAGACCTCCTAGTGGTTTATTAAATCTTCCTAAATCTATAAAATATTTAATTTTTTTATTATTTAGCAATTAATTAACTTTATATATTATTATAATTATCATAATTATATATCTTCTATAAGATATAATAAACGGATAATAAACTTTGACTTATAATTTTAGAACTAGATTATTTTCGTATGAATCATTATTTAAGAATAATAAAATAGATTTACATTCTCTTCAATCTCATAAAATTATTAATGTTTTGCGATTGAAAACTGGAGATTCCATAAATATGTTTAATGGAAATAATGGAGAATGGAACGGTCAAATTGAAATACATAAGCCTATTGTTAAATTTATTTGTAAAAACATGATTAAAAAACCTCAATTAGAATATGGTCCTTTTCTTATTTTTTCTCCTTTAAAACAAATTAGAAATGATTGGCTTGTTGAGAAGGCATCTGAATGCGGTGTTTCAAAACTAATCCCTACTTTAATGAAAAGGACTGTTGTAAAAAAATTTAACAAAGAAAGATATATGAAACGGATTATAAGCGCATGCGAACAAACTGGAAGGATAAGTTTGCCCGAGATTACTGATTTAAAAGATTTTAAGGAACAAATTGATATGTGTGTTGCTGAAAATAAAGTCTTATTATTTTGTAATGAACTGAGAAGTTCTCCACAAATTACTGAGTTTATAAATAAAATTGATAAAGAAAAATTGGTTATTATTATTGGTCCTGAAGGTGGTTTTGAAGAAGAAGAAAGAACTTATATTAAAAATTTAAAAAATATAGTAGAGTGCAGTTTAGGGCCAAGAGTATATCGTGCTGAAACTGCTGCTATATTAGCTTTATCTATTTTTCAATAATTAGAAAGTTGTGTTATGGGACTTAATAAAAAAGATTTAATAGATTGGTTTGTAAAAGGGTGCAAATCTGAAGAATCTTTTAAAATAGGAACGGAACATGAAAAATTTGTCTATAAGACTTCAAATTTATCTCCTGTAACTTATGATGAGGAGTCAGGAATATGTAATATTCTTAAAAGTTTAACTCGTTTTGGTTGGCAAGAAGTTAAAGAGGGAAATAATTTAATAGCTCTTAAGAAAGATGAGCAGTCCATTACTTTAGAACCAGGAGGTCAATTGGAACTTTCTGGAGCACCTTTAGATAATATTCATAAAACATGTAGGGAAGTATATGAACATTTAGAGCAAGTTAAAGAAGTAGGAAATGAATTAAATGTGGGGTTTTTAGGCATAGGGTCAAGAATTGAGGGTAAATTAGCCAATCATTATTGGATGCCTAAAGAGAGATATAAAATTATGAAGGCATACATGCCAAAAGTTGGCAGATTAGGGCTAGATATGATGGCAGATACTTGTACTGTTCAGGTAAATTTAGATTATTCTTCAGAGAATGATATGATGAGGAAATTAAAAATTGGATTTCTTTTACAGCCTATGGTTACAGCTTTATTTGCAAGTTCACCTTTTGAAAAAATGAAACCTTCAAATTATATATCTAGAAGATCTGCAATATGGTTCGATGTAGATAAAGATAGGTGTGGAGTTCCAGAATTTATATTAAATAAGAATTTTGGATTTGAACAATGGGTAGATTATGCTTTGAGTGTGCCTATGTATTTTATATATAGAGATGGAAAGTATATTAATTGTGCAGGAGAATCCTTTAAGGATTATATGAGCAGAGATTCAATAGTTCTAAAAGGTTATGAGGCAACTATTAAAGATTGGGAAGCCCATCTAAGTACTATATTTACAGAGGTTAGATTAAAACAATTTATAGAGTTTAGAGGAGCTGATTCTGGTCCTTGGAAAAGTCTTTGTGCTTTACCTGCTTTATGGGTTGGCTTGCTATATAATAATGATTCTTTAGATGCAGCTGAAGAATTAGCAAATAGTATTTCATTAGATTTGTATGAAGAAATGTATAGAGGTGTTCCATTAAGTGGATTGGATCTAGAAATAGGAGGCAGAAATATTAAAGAGTATGCAAAAGATATGTTAAACATTGCAAAAATAGGATTAAGAAACAGATCTATAAAGGATTCTGCAGGAAATGATGAAACGGGATATCTTAATCAGTTAGAAGAAGTAATTTATACAGGAATGAATCATTCTAAAAAAATGTTAAGTATTTGGGAAAAAGATAAAAAAAATTCTTTAGAAACCCTTTATAAGGAATTTAGTTATTAAATATTTATTTAGTTTTTGTGCCTCCTACTGTTAGTCCCTCAATTTTTAAAGTTGGTTGCCCAACTCCTACAGGCACTCCTTGTCCGTTTTTGCCACATGTTCCTATTCCTGGATCTAGTTGCATGTCATTACCAATCATAGAAACTTTTTTAAGAACTTCAAAACCAGATCCTATTAGTGTAGCTCCTTTTATTGGGTTAGTAATTTTACCATTTTCAATTTTATATGCTTCATTTGCAGAAAAAACAAATTTTCCATTAGTAATATCTACTTGTCCTCCTGCAAAAGATTTTGCATAAATTCCATTAGGTACACTTTCTATTATTTCTTGAGGGTTGTGATCACCTGATGTCATAATAGTATTTCTCATTCTCGGCATAGGTTGGTGAGCATATGATTGTCTTCTTCCATTCCCGGTGGATTTTGTTCCCATTAATCTTGCATTTAATCTGTCTTGCATGTACCCAACAAGTTTTCCATCTTCTATTAAAATAGTTTTTTCTGTAGGTGTGCCTTCATCATCTATAGATAAAGATCCTCTTTTTGAGTTTAAGGTTCCATCATCAACAACTGTTACTCCTTTGGAGGCAACTTTATCGCCTAATAAATTAGAAAAAACACTAGTTTTTTTTCTATTAAAGTCTCCTTCTAAACCATGTCCAATTGCTTCATGTAATAGGATTCCTGGCCAACCTGGACCCAATACTACGGTCATTTCACCTGCTGGTGCAGCTTTTGCTTCTAACATAGTGAGTGCTTGTCTTAAAGCTTCATCGACATGATATTTCCAATTTTTTTCATCAAATAGTATGTTATATCCATGTCTTCCACCTGAACCATAGGAACCTGTTTCCATTTTATTATTATTTTTGACAGCTATATTAACTCCTAATCTTACTAATGGTCTAATATCATCAATCATTTGGCCATTAGCTCTTAGAATACGAATAGCTTCCCATGAGGAATTTAGTGTAATGCTTACTTGTTCTACTTTGGAATTAATATTACGTGCATAATTATTAATTTTTTCAAGTAATTTAATTTTTTGTTTAAAAGAAAAATCAGAAATAGGGTTATTATCTTCATAATATTTATTATTTGTATGGTTAGGAGATATATCAATTTCGTTTTGGTCCTTTGAGCGAACATTTTTAACTGTATTGACTGCTCTATTTAAACTTTCTTTTGAAATTTCTGAAGCATGAGCATACCCAACAACATCTTCTGATATAGACCTTAAACCAAAACCTAGATTTTTATTTGAATTTGCTACTTTTAATTTACCATCATCAAATGAAAAGTTTTCATTTTGTGAGGATTGCATATAAAGTTCTCCATCTTCCGCTCCAGATACAGCTTCTCTAACAAATTTTTCAGCGTCCAATTTAGTAATATTATTTTGGTTAAAAAATAATGTATTTAGATTTAAGTTATTATCCATGTTGTATTCCATTAAAGACTGATAAATTTAGAGATAGTTTTACATAAGGTAATATTTTCATTTTTTAGTCCTACAGTAATTCTTAAAAATTGAGGAAGGCCATATTCATTAATTTTTCTAACATAAATTCCTTTGCTTTCTAAATATGTATAACAATTATTTGCTTGTTTTGTATTTTTAAATTTAACTAAAACAAAATTTGCTACACCAGGAATTATTGTGAGTCCTAAATTATTTAATTTTGTTTCAATAAATGGTTTCCATTTTTTATTGTGTTTAATTGCTTTATTTATAAAGTTTTTGTCATTTATAGCAGCTATGGCGGCTTTTTGTCCTACAGAATTTAAGTTAAATGGAAGACGAATTCTGTTCATTAATTCTATAATTTCTTTTGAAGAATATGCCCATCCTACTCTTAAAGCTGCAAGGCCGTAAATTTTTGAAAATGTTCTAGTACAAGCAATATTATTATACTTTTTTGCTAAATCTAATCCATCCGTATAGTCTGATTCATCTACATATTCAGCATATGCAGAATCTATAACAAGTAGACATTTTTTTGGCAGGTTTTCTCTTAATTTTATTAATTCTTTTTTAGAAAGATAAGTTCCTGTAGGATTATTTGGATTAGCTATATAACAGATTTTTGTTTTCTTTGATGCTTTTTTAATAATATTATTTACATCAGCTTTATAATTTTTTTCAGCAACAGAAATAGGAGTTGATCCTGCAGCTTTTATAGCAATTGGGTAAACTAAAAATCCATGCTTACTATAAATTACTTCGTCTCCTGGGCCCGAAAAACAGTGTGCAAATAGTGATAGTATTTCATCTGATCCATTTCCACAGATTACATTATTTATATTTATTTTAAATTTTTTAGAAAGTTCATAGCGTAATTCATTTGCACTGCCATCAGGATATCTAGATATTGAGAAAGGATTTTTTTTAAGTAATTTTATCACTTTTGATGATGTGCCTAATGGAGTTTCATTTGAAGATAATTTTATAATAGTTTTGTTGCCTTTAGTCCCTGATTTCCCAGGGATATATGGCTTAATGTTTAATATAGATTTATTTGGTTTAACTAAAATTTCTTTTCTCCATGATATTTAATAATTTTTATGGCAGATTCTAATAAAATTTGACTACTTTTATCTTTAAAACCATGAATTATATAATTAACGTTTTTAATTATAGAATTTTTTTTATCATGTAAATCATTGTTGTCAATGGAACAATAGATAATAGGAACTTTGATTTTCTTTATTATTTTGTTTGTATGAGTATAAGATTTTAATTTTCCAGGAATTAAAATTATTAAATTTGCTTTATTACTAACTTTTTTAATAGTAGATGCACAAGATGTGTCATCTTTTACGAGTATTTGATTCACATTGAAAGTATATTGTTTTTTATTTATGTTGTGATCAAATGTAGATATTAAGTATATATTTTTTTTCTTCATTTTTTATTGCAAAAAATATTGTTGCCTTCTCCTAACTTTGGAGCAGAATTCATTAAATCCTTCATTCTCCAAGAAGGTGCAAGAGGTGTAGGCATGACAGTTATATTTTTATCTCCTATTTTAATTTTTCCTGTTAATAGTTTCCTTTCAATTACTTGTTGGTCTTTAAAGGCTTCTTCTAGTGAGTTAACTATTGAACAACATATATTAATTTCATTAGCTAATTTTTCTTTCCAATAATTAGTAGGGTATTTATTTATTATATTTGTAACAGCATCTTTTGTTAAATCTTGGTTTTTCTTATCATTAATAAAATTTAAAGGTAAATCAATAACTTTACAAAATCTTTGCCAAAACTTTTCTTCTAATGCTCCTACTGCAATATACCCTCCATCTAATGTTTTGTATATTCCGTATCTTGGGCTAGCACCGGTCAATTGTAGGTCACCACCTTTACTAAAATAATTTTGAGAAGTAAGTCCTATAGCCATCCACATAAAAGGGAATAAATTATCTGTCATGGATATATCTAGAAATTGCCCCTCTCCTGTTTTTTCTACTTCTCTTAATGCTAATAAAATATTTATAACTGCAGGATAACTTCCTCCAGCAATATCAGCAATTTGAGTGTTAGGCATTGCAGGTGATCCATCTTTTTCAATCGCTAAGGATAACAAACCAGATTCTGCCATATAATTAATATCATGAGCAGCTGTATATTTTTTAGGACCATCTTGTCCGTACCCTGTAATCGAGCAATGGATAATATTATTCTTAATTTTTTTTAAATTATTAAAATCTAACTTTAATCTATCCATTACACCTGGACGAAATTGGTCAACGATTACATCGGCTGATTTTATTAAATTAACTAATTCTTTATATCCACTATTAGATTTTATATCTATTTCTACTGATCTTTTTCCTCTATTTAGCAATCCAAATAATACACTTTCACCATTTATTAATGGAGGAGTCTTTCTCATATCTTCTCCTCCAGGTCTTTCTACTTTAATTACTTCGGCGCCTGCTTCTGCAAGAATTAAAGTTGCGAACGGGCCCGGCAACAACGTAGATAAATCTATTATTCTTATTCCAGCAAGTGGTTTCATATATTTCTCCATTACTAAATATATATATTAATTTAAATAATTATATAGATAATAAATTTCACAAGTTGGATTATTATTATATTTTTATTATATTAATAAATATGAAAAATATAATATACTCATTATTTATTTTTATTCTTAGTTTTAATTTTTCTTCCGTAATTTTTGCTAATGAATTAGTAAATTATGAAATTGTAGATTTAGAGATACCTAGCCCTTTAACTTCTTCTCCTGGTGATCCAGGTCTGGGGAAAAAAATAGCTATTTCAATATCAGGAAATTGTCTTGCTTGTCATAAGTTGCCTAATGTAGAAGAATTATTTCATGGGAATATTGGTCCGAGTTTGGCAGGAGTAGGGAATCGTTATAATATGGGAGAGTTAAGGTTACGGTTAGTAAATCCATATATAATTAACCCAAATACTATTATGCCAGCTTTTTATAAAGTGAAAGGGTTAAATAGAGTGGATAAAAAGTATTTAAATAAAACAATATTAAATGCTCAAGAAATTGAGGATATAATAGCTTGGTTGCTGACATTAAAAGAGGAAGTGGAATAATTATGAATAGAAGAAAAGTTATAATGTTATTGGGATCTATGTCTGGTTTATTTTCTAGTCTAAGATCTGTAGCAAAAGAAGAAGTTGGCAGACCATTCAGAGACCGTTTTCAAAGCTATAGGCAAACATTTAGAGTAGAACCAGACCTTGAAGAGGCAAAAAGAATAGTAAGGAATATTATAAAGGGAAGGAAATTAAGAACAGATTTAATTTCATTAAAGGCGCCCGACATAGCTGAAAATGGTAATACAGTTCCTATTAGTTTTTCCGTTAATTGTTCTATGTTCAATGAAGATTATCCAGAAGTTGTGCATATTTTAGTACTTGATAATCCTTTTCCAGAAATTGCTAAATTTTATTTTACTCCTGAATCGGGACGGGCTGATTTATCTATAAGAATAAGAATGAGAACAAGCTCGAATATTATAGCCATAGCTGAAATGGCTGATGGCTCTATTGGAAAAACAGAATCATATGTGGATGTCACTATTGGAGCTTGTAGTTAATGGCGGATGAAAATAGAAAGAATTGGAGAAGGAGATTAAGAGCTCCAGAAACTGCTATAAAGGGAGAAATAATTACTATAAAGACTATGGCAGAACATATAATGGAACCTGGCGTTAGAAGAGATCCAGATACAGGGGTTATTTACCCAAAAAAAATTATAGATCATGTTTATGTTAGATATAATGGTAAACAAGTTTTTAAATCCCAGTGGTATTCTGGGGTTTCCGCGAATCCTTTTATGGCATTTAAGTTAAAGGTAGAATCAACAGGATTACTGGAAATAGAATGGGTGGATGATTATGGACAATCTACTTTTAAGCGAGCTGTAATAGATGTTTATAATGATAAAGGAGAATTAATTTATCCATTTGAAGTAGATAAACCAGGAAAGAATAAAGAAGTTATATAATATGAAAAAAATTAAAAATTATTTTATTAAATTTTATATCATATTTTCTTTTCTATGTGGTTTAGCCTATTCAGAAGAAAAACCATATTCATTAAATGAATTAAAATCAGGGAGTCATTTTTCTAGACAAGAAACAAGAGACATAGAAAATGATGAATTTTCTAATCCTGGAATGATTTGGGTAGAAAAAGGAGAAGAATTATTCAATTTGATTGATGGAAGTAAAAATATATCCTGTAATAACTGCCATGATCAATCCGGTGTTTCTTTAGTAGGTGTTGCCATTAATTATCCTAAAGTAGATAGAGAAAAACGTAAGTTAATTAACTTAGAGCAAAAAATTAATTTTTGTAGAACAGAAAAGATGAATGCAGAGTCTTTTCAGTTTGAAAGTGATTCTTTATTATCTTTAACTAGCTATATAACATATTTGTCTAAAGATATGGCCATAAATGTTAAAATAGAGGGAGATGCTAAAAAATATTTTTTAAAAGGTAAAGAATTATATTATCAAAGAGTAGGACAAATGAATTTAGCCTGCAATCAATGCCATGATGAGATAGCAGGGTCTTATTTAAGGTCAGAAAAAATAAGTCAAGGTCATGTTAATGGTTTTCCATCTTATTTAATGAGATGGGATAGTATAGCATCAGTTCATAGAAGGTTTCAATTTTGCAATAATCAAGCAAGAGCAGAACCTTTAGAAATTGGTCATCCTGATTATAATGCTTTACAATTATATGTAACTTGGAGAGGAAACTCTTTATTAATTGAAAGTCCTTCTGTAAGAAGGTAGAATCCTAGTTAAAATTTATTTGGAATAAGAAGATGAAAACACCAGTAAAATCAGTTCTAGATTTGATAGGCAATACTCCTTTACTAGAGGTAATGAATATTGATACGGGAGTATGTACATTATATTTGAAATTAGAATCTCAAAACCCTGGCGGTTCAATTAAAGATAGACCTGCCAAATATATGATAGAAGATGCTGAAAAAAATGGAAAATTGTCAAAAGGAGGACTAATAATAGAAGCTACAGCAGGTAATACGGGAATAGGACTTGCTTTGATAGCTTTGCAAAGGGGATACAGATGTATGATAGTTGTTCCAGATAAAATGGCTAGAGAAAAAATTATTCATTTAGAAGCATTAGGAGCAGAGGTGTTAGTTACTAGGTCTGATGTAGAAAAGGGTCATCCAGAATATTATGTAGATTTGGCTGAAAAGATATCTAAAGAAAATAAAGGTTCATTATATATTAATCAATTTTGTAATAAAGCAAATTTATTAGCTCATATGAACTGGACTGCACCGGAAATTTTAGAACAATTATCTAATAAAGTTGATGCATTTTGTGCAGGAGTGGGGACTGGAGGTACTATTACAGGTGTGGGAAAAGCTTTAAAAAAAGTAAATAAAAAATGTGATATAATCTTAGCGGATCCAGTAGGATCTATTTTAGAACCAAAATTTAATACAGGAGTTGTTCCAGATACAGTTGGGAGTTGGATAGTAGAGGGAATAGGAGAAGATTATTTGCCTCCGTTATTAGATTTAAGTATTGTTACACATGCTTATGCTATTTCTGATAAAGAAGCTTTAGAAACTTGTAACACCGTTCTTAAAAAAGAAGGAGTTTTATCTGGTAGCTCTAGTGGAACTCTAATATCTGCGGCAATTAAGTATTGTAAGGAGCAAACTGAGCCTAAGAATGTTGTAACTCTTGTATGTGATACAGGAAATAAGTATTTAAAAATTTATGATAAAGAATGGTTATCTAAAAATAATTATTAAATAAGGATAAATAAAATGGTTTCAAATCTTCCTAAATCAAAATTTTCAACGAGGGCTATTCATGCAGGACAATCACCTGAACCGTCTACTGGTGCTATAATGACTCCAATATATGCATCTTCTACTTTTGTTCAGGATAGTCCTGGTATTCATAAGGGTTATGAATATGCTAGAACGGGAAATCCTACTCGTAAAGCTTATGAAATGTGTATGGCAGATTTAGAAGGCGGTTGCAATGCTTATGCATTTGCTTCTGGTTTAGCTGCTGCAGATACAGTTTTATCTTTGTTAAATTCCGGAGATGAAATTTTAGCTATGGATGACTTATATGGAGGGTCTAGAAGATTATTTGATAATGTAAGAAAAAGAACTTCTAATTTGAAGTTTTCTTATGCAGATTTATCTGTTACGGAAAATTTGGATAAATTAATTACAGATAATATAAAGATGATATGGATAGAAACTCCTACCAATCCCATGCTGAAAATAGTAGATCTCAAACATATTGCTGCTATAGCTAAAGAAAAGAATATATTAACAGTAGCCGATAATACATTTTGTAGTCCTTTTATTCAAAGGCCTATTGAACATGGTTTTGATGTAGTAATACACTCGGCAACTAAGTTTATAAATGGACACTCTGATATAATTGGAGGTGTTGTTGTATGTTCTAATAAAGAAATAGCAGAAAATATAGCATATTTGCAAAATTCTGTTGGAGCAGTCCAAGGTCCCTTTGATTCATTTTTGGCTCTTAGGGGTTTAAAAACTTTACCATTAAGGATGGAGAGGCATTGTAATAATGCTATGCAAATTGCAATTTATTTAGAAAATAATAATTTGGTAGAAGAAGTTTTTTATCCTGGATTAGAATCTCATCCTGGTCATTTGATAGCAAAAAAACAAATGCAGGGATTTGGAGGGATAGTTACTTGTGTAGTTAAGGGGGGATTAAAAGCTAGTAGAAGGTTTTTAGAAACTTGTCAGATTTTTCAATTGGCAGAGTCATTAGGCGGGGTTGAAAGTTTAATAGAACACCCAGCTATTATGACTCATGCAGCTTTAAAAGAAAGTGTTCGAAAAGAATTAGGTATTAATGATGGTCTTGTTAGACTGTCAGTAGGCATTGAAGATATAGACGATCTTTTATCTGATATAGAAAGAGCGTTGGAGGCTATAAAAGATGGGTAATTTAGAGAGAAATTATGAAATATTTATATATTATTCGTCATGCTAAGGCAGAACCGTTTAAGAGCAACCAAGAAGACCATGAAAGACAACTTATAGAGCAAGGGAAAAAGCGAGCTGAAAAATTAGGGAAATGGCTTTTAAATGCTTCTCCAGGCATAGAACAGATTTTTTGTTCATCATCTAATAGAACTTGTCAAACAGCAGAAATTATTAATACAGAATTTTTAGATAAGGTTCCAGTTAATATTAACAGTGAGTTATATGGCGCTACAGAAGAGATCTTATTAAATTTTTTAGTTAATATTAATGATGAAATTAATTCCATTGGATTAATTGGACACCAGCCAGGCATAAAAAATTTAGCAATTTATTTAACTGGTGGATATTCAAAGGGATTGGAGAATTCTTTAAATGTTAATTTTTCTACTTCTAGTGCACTAATTTTATTATTAAATATAAAAAGATGGGATCAAATTTCTGAAAGAATAGGGATATTATCTAATTATTATAATTCTTTAAAAGCATAATTTATTATTTGTTGTAATTTGAGAGAAGATACTTTGCAATTGCGTATAATTGATTTTCATTTAAATATGATGTGCCATTCTCTATTATTGAACTCATATGACTTTCAACATAATCACCGTTAGGCTTAAATCCATTTTTGAGAAAAAAAACAATATCTAATTCGTCCCATGATCCAATACCTTTATTAAAGTTATTTGATATATTAGGGGCTCCGTCATTTAAATTATTATTACTTTTAGGGCGTCCACTTAAGTCATTAATATTTTTTACTATTGAAAAAATTGTTCTTGGAGAATGGCATGCTCCGCAATGTCCCACGTTTTTAACTAAATAAGCTCCTTCAGATATAACTTTATTTTTAATAACTGGAATTTGGGATTTAAATAATTTTTCTTCTAATATTCTTCTTATCCATAAAAATTTTCTAATATTATATGGAAAATATAAATTATGAGGCTTTTGTTTTATAGATGATTGAGGAATGGATTTAATGTAATTGAATATATCTAAGCTGTCTTTTGTAGATAGATCTTTATACCATTTATATGGTAATACAGGATAATATGGTTTGCCATTTGGACCAATACCATGTGCTATTGCCTTAGAAAAACTTTTAAAGTCCCAATTACCTATTCCATTCATAGAATCAAATGTGATATTGGGACTTATAAAAATTCCATATTTTGTTTTTATCTTATATCCACCACTAAAAGGGGTATTATTATTAGAAGTATGACAACCATAACATCCAGCTGCATATGCTAGTATTTTACCATTATCGGCGCAGTATGCAGGTATATTTAAAAAAAAATAATTTATAAAAATAAATTTAATAAAATTTTTATAATTTAAAATATTAATTTTTCTTTTCTCTAAATTCGTTATGGCAATTGCCACAGGATTTCCCTAAGGCTCCAAGTGCTTTGGCAATTATTTTTTTATCATTTTCTTCAGCAGCTAAAACTAAATCTTTTGCTTTATTTATTGATTCCTGCATTTTATCTATAAATAATTCTTTTTTTTCCCATATTTTAGGTAGAGCTGTTGTTTTCATTCCTGAATTATTTGAAGTTCCTTCAGGAAATGTTTTATTGATATCCATAGCTGCAAGCGTAATATGAAGCGCTTTGGAATGAGGTAGTATGTCACTACTGATATCAACTTTCCCTTTTAAATTTAAAGCAATGACGGATATATGATTACCTATACTTTTCATTATATTTTTTCTATATTTAATAATATTTTCTGCGTCTTGACTAAAAGCATTTCCACAAAATATAGAAATTACTGTTACTAAAATAGCAAGTATTTTAAACAAATTTTTCTCCCGATATAAATTAATAGTCTATAATTAATTATTATATTATATTTAATTTTATTGTTAGTATAGTAATGGAGTAAATAATGTTAAATCTAGCAGCAACATTAGAATATAGTGCTCAGACTTATCCTGAAAATGTTGCTATATATTTTGCAGATAAAAAAATTTCTTATAATGAATTAAATATTATGTCTAATAGAGTAGCTAATGGATTAATAAATTCTGGAGTGAAATCAGGAGACAGAATAGCTTTATGTTGTCCTAATATTCCACAATTTATTTTTGCTTATTATGGAATATTAAAAGCTGGATGTGTTGTTTTACCATTTAATGTTTTATTAAAGTCTGATGAAATAAAGTTCATATTAGAAAATTCGGAATCTAAAGCTATTATAAGTTTTGAAGGAACAAATGAACTGGACATAGCTGAACAAGTATATGATGCATTCAAAGATAGCAAAAATTGTAAAAAAATGTGGCTTATAGAGTCAGAAAAAAAATTTAATAAAAATGACGATAACATCCAAAATTTTTCTACTTTTATAAATTCTAGTGATAATAATTTTGATACCATACAAATGTCTTCTGAGGATACAGCTATAATTTTATACACTTCTGGTACGACTGGGAAACCTAAAGGAGCAGAACTTACCCACGCAAATATTTTATTTAATGCATTTATTGCAAAAAATTTAGTGGATATAAATCATACAGATAAAGTTATAATGTCTTTGCCTTTGTTTCATGTCTTTGGGCAGATCATTATGATGGTTAATGGTCTTTTATGTGGAGCAAGTTTAATAGTTTTAACACGTTTTGATCCGGTAGAAGTATTGCAAAATATGGAAAAGTATAAAGCTACGGTATTTGGCGGTGTTCCTACTATGTATTGGGCATTGTTGAATAGTGTTGAGGAGTCAAATGTAAATATTGAGGTAATATCAAAAAATTTAAGAATATGTGCAGCTGGAGGATCTTCACTTCCTCTTGAAGTTTTGAAAAATTTTGAAGAGCGTTTTAAAGTTCCTATTTTAGAGGGGTATGGTCTTTCTGAAACTTCTCCAGGCGTAACGTTTAATCATTTAGGTAGAGAAAGAAAACCTGGTTCTGTAGGACAACCTGTGTGGGGTGTAGAAGTAAAAGTTGTAGATGAAAATGGTAAGGAAGTTAAAGCAAAAGAAACTGGAGAAATAGTAGTGAGAGGACATGCAGTAATGAAAGGTTATTTTAATAATCCTATAGGGACTAAGGAAGCTATTAAGAATGGTTGGTTTCATACGGGCGATATAGGTTATTTTGATGATGATAGATACTTATACATTGTTGATAGACTTAAGGATATGATAATTAGAGGAGGGTATAATGTTTACCCTAGAGAATTAGAAGAAGTTTTAATTGAACATGCTGATATTTCATTGGTTGCAGTGATAGGTGTTCCTCATGAAGAATGGGGAGAAGAGATAAAAGCTTGCGTTGTTTTAAAAGAACATGCTTCTTGCACAGAAGAGGATATAAAGAATTTTGCTAAGTCTAAAATCGCAGCTTACAAATATCCTAGAATAATTCAATTTTATGAATCTTTGCCTTTGAATGCTACTGGAAAGATTTTAAAAACTGAATTAAGAGGATAATTTTAGTTTTATGAAACGTATTATTCTAGCGCAACCAAGAGGTTTTTGTGCAGGAGTTCAAAGAGCAGTGGATATAGTTGATAAGTCTATTGAAAAATTTAATTCACCTATATATGTCCGACATGAAATAGTACATAATAAGCATGTTGTAGATAATTTAACTAAAAAGGGAGCAGTATTTGTAGACCAAATTTCCGATATCCCTGAGAATTCATATACGATTTTTAGTGCTCATGGAGTATCTGATAAAGTAGAAGAAGAAGCACTAAAAAAGAGTTTGGAGATTGTAGACGCTACTTGCCCTTTAGTTAAAAAAGTACATATAGAAGCACTGAGTTATTACAATAAAGGTTATAAAATAATTTTAGTTGGACATAAAGGTCATCCAGAAGTTGAGGGTACTGCTGGAAGGATTCCAGGAGGAGTTGAAGTTATAGAAACTGTTGAACAAATAAAAGATTTAGACTTTAAAAATGAAGAAAAAATTGCTTATGTTACTCAAACAACTTTATCAGTTGATGATACAAAATATATTATTGAATCTTTGAAGTCTCGTTTTCCAAATATTAAGGGGCCAGATATAAAAGATATTTGTTATGCTACACAAAATAGACAAAAAGCTGTTAGAGAATTGGCAACTTATAGTGATATTGTATTAGTTCTAGGCAATGATAATAGTTCTAATAGTATACGATTAGCTGAAATTTCTTCTTTAACTGGAGTTTCTACATATAGAATAGCGGATAAGCATGAGGTAAATTTGAATTGGTTTAATGATGTTTATACTATTGGCATTACTGCAGGAGCATCTACTCCTGAGATATTGGTAACAGACTTAATTGATTTTCTTAAAAAACAATATGGAAATACTCTTATTGTTGAAGTTTTGGATGGAACTGAAGAAAAAGTTAATTTTAAATTGCCGGTTAAGGTGGTTTGAATAACTTAATATTTTATTAATTCTTTTATTTTTTTTACAATTGAAATCGAATTCATTTTAGCTTCCTGATACATTGATTCAGGATTAGCTTGATTTATAAATTTGTCAGGGAATACTATTGAATAAACTTTTGAAGATTTGTTTAATAAGTTGTTCTCAGTTATGTATTGTAGGACGTGAGATCCAAATCCTCCTACTACACCTTCCTCAATAGTAAGAAAAATTTCGTGATTTTTAATTAAATTTTTTATCAAATTTTTATCTAAAGGTTTGCAGAATCTTGCATCGGCTATTGTAATATCATAGTTATCTCCTTCTAAAATTTTTGCAGCATCTAGAGCTTCATTTAATCTTGCTCCAAAAGATAAAATACATATTTTATTTCCTTTTTTTACAATTTTTCCTTTGCCAATTATTAATGGTTTTAAATTATTTTCTATTTTTACACCTATTCCTATTCCTCTAGGGTACCTAAAAGCAGATGGTCTATCATTTATATAATTTGCAGTAACACACATTTTTTTAAGCTCATTTTCATTTGCAGCAGCCATAAGAACCATTTTGGGTATATTCGCTAAATACGCTATGTCGAAGGATCCAGCATGTGTAGCGCCATCTGCACCTACTAAGCCTGCCCTATCTATAGCAAATCTTACAGGTAATTCCTGTATTGCTACATCGTGAATTATTTGATCGTAAGCTCGTTGTAAGAAAGTAGAATATATAGCGGCATATGGTTTCATTCCTTCTGCAGCCATACCTGCAGCAAATGTAACTGCATGTTGTTCCGCTATTCCTACATCAAAAAATCTTTTTGGAAATTTTTTTGCAAATATATCTAAGCCTGTTCCAGAGGGCATTGCTGCAGTTATTGCAACTATTTTCTTATCTTTTTTAGCGAGTTCAGTAAGGGTATTTGCAAAAACTGATGTATAGCTTGGAGGTCCTTTTTTATTTTTATTTTGTGAACCTGTAACAATATTAAATTTAGAAACGCCATGAAATTTATCAGAACTTTTCTCTGCAGGGGGATAACCGTGCCCTTTATGAGTAACGACGTGCACAAGTACAGGCCCTTTTTCTTTTTTATCTCTAATGTTTTTAAGTATTGGAATTAAATGGTCAAGGTTATGTCCATCAATAGGTCCTATATAATAAAAACCTAATTCTTCAAATAGAGTTCCTCCTGTAACAATACCACGAGCATACTCTTCTGCTCTTTTTGCAGTATTGGCTATGGGTTTTGGAAGTTTTTTTGCAACTTGACTAGCTACTTCCCTTAAACTTCTATAAGAAGAAGAGGAAATTAATTTTGATAAATAAGCACTCATTGCTCCGACTGGAGGTGCAATTGACATATCGTTATCATTTAAAATTACTATCAGTGGAAGTTTCATAGATCCAGCATTATTCATAGCCTCATAAGCCATTCCAGCAGTCATAGATCCATCACCTATTACTGCTATGCTTCTTCTATCTTCTTTATTTAAATCTGCGGCAGTTGCCATTCCTAATGCGGCAGAAATAGATGTTGATGCATGAGCTGCTCCAAAAGGGTCATATTCACTTTCAGCTCTTTTCGTAAATCCTGACAACCCTTTTTTTTGTCTTAAGGATTTCATCCTTTTTCTACGTCCAGTCAATATTTTATGGGGATAGCTTTGATGTCCAACATCAAATATTAATCTATCATATGGCGTGTTAAATACATAATGTAGGGCTATAGTAAGTTCAACTACTCCTAATCCAGCACCTAAATGCCCACCAGTTTTAGAAACAGATTTTATCATTTCGTCTCTTACTTCTTTAACTAGATCTTTTAAAATATTTTGGTCTAGTTTTCTTATATCTGAAGTATTTTCAATATTATCTAGAATGTAATTAATATTTTTTTTAGTTGTCATATATAGAAACCATTCATTACTTATAAATTAAGTTTGTAAACATATAATTAGTTGAATAAAGATTTAACTATTTTGTATTGCTCTTTCTAAAAATTCAATGCGATCTTGTCCCCAAAAAAGTTCATTATTATATATAAAAGTTGGAGAGCCCCATACATTATTTTTTAAGGCTTCTTCTGTATTTTTTAAATATTGATTATTAATTTCTGAAGAGTTTACTTCATCTAAAATTAAGTCAGAACTAATATTATTTTGTTTACATATATTTTTTATTGTTTCATCGTTAGTTATATCTTTTTCATCAGCCCATACAGATTTCATAAATGTAAACGTAATGTCAAAAGGGTCCATATTTTTATTTTGCGCAATAATAATAATTTTATGAGAAATAGTAGGGTCAACTGGAAAATATTTAGGCTTAATGGAGTTAGGCATATTTAAAAAATCACTCCATCTTTTTAATTCATTAAGTCTATTTATTTGAACTGGTAGTGGTCGATCTTTTACATTAAGAGTTCCATTAATAGAAAAAATTTTGGCTAAGTTACAAGGTTTCCAATTAATTTTTAAATTATATTTTTCTTGTATTGTTTTTATTCTGGGTGTTGCAAAATAAGCCCAAGGTGAGGAAGTAGCAAAATAATAATCAAGAATTTTTGTCATAGTTATTTCCCTTATTAATTAGCTTTGTTTATTAAAATATTTTGTATTAACGCAATTAGCTGTTTTAGTACCTTCTAAATGATCTAGACAAGTTTTTAAAGCTTTTTCTCTTAGAAATATTAGTCCAGTGGGGCTATAGAAAGCAGAATGAGGCGTAAATATAATTCGTGATTTTGCCCAACCTTCATTGAGCCAGGCTTTTACTAAAGAATGGTTTTTGTTGGGAGGTTCATTAGGAAATACATCTAAACCTATGGCTTGAAGTTTATTATTTTTAAGTGCTGTATATGCATCATCTAGGTTTATTATTACACCTCTGGCTGTATTTACAATGGTTAAATTAGGTTTGCATATATTAAATATTTTAGCATCTATTAAGTTCTCAGTTTCTTTATTAGCTAAACAATGAATAGAGAGATAATCTATTTCAGAAATAAGTTCTTTTAAGTTATGGTATCTTTCAATATTGAGAGCTTTTTCTTGTCCATCTGGAATATAGGGATCATAAAATTTTACATTGAATCCAAAAGCTTTGGCTCTAAGTGCAAAAGCTGTGCCTATTCGGCCTAGACCTATAATTCCTATATTTTTATTTACTACTCTGTCTATTGTACTTACAGCGCCAAAGTTCCAATTTTTTTTAATGTTTGATTTAAGCATGTCATTATAGGTAGATATACCTCTTGCAAAATTCATTATCATTGCAATTGCGTGATCCGCTACTTCATATGTACCGTAGTCTGGCACATTGCTAACTATTATTCCTTTATTTCCAGAGTATTTTATATCTATTAGATCATAACCCACGCCTAGTCTTGTTATAATTTTGCATGAAGTAAGTTTATCAATAGCATTTTTGTCTATTTTCATTTTTAGACCTGTAATTAATCCATCAGCATTTTTCCATATATCATTAGGTATTTCTTCTGAATTAGAAGCATTAAATTTAATTAGTTTGCATCTATTTTCAGCTATAGGTCTTTCATATAAAAAATCATCATTTGTCAAATTATCTGGATATAAAATTGAATACATTGTAACTCCTTGAAAATTTATTGGACAAAATACTATTTTTAATAATACTTTATCAGATTGGAATTATATCATAGGGAGAACTTGATTTGGAAATAGAAATTTTTAAATTATCGGCATTTGAATTGTCTGAAGCTTATAAAGATAAGACTTTATCTCCAGTAGAAGTGACGCAATCTATAATAAATAGAATAAATACTATAGATAAAGATATAAATGCCTTTGTTTTTATAGATGAAGAAAAAGCATTAAAGCAAGCTAGAGATTCTGAGTCTAGATGGAATTCAAATTCACAAAAAAGCCCTATTGATGGTGTGCCAACAGCTATAAAAGATTTGTTATATACTAAAGGGTGGCCCACATTAAGAGGATCTAAAACTATAGACCCTAATAGGGAATGGAATGATGATGCCCCAGTTACTGCGAGATTAAAAGAAGCTGGTGTAGTTTTATTAGGAAAAACTACTACTCCTGAATTTGGACATAGAGGAACAACACAAAGCCCTTTAACGGGTATAACTAGAAATCCTTGGAATCTAGAATGCACTTCAGGAGGCTCTTCCGGGGGGTCTTCGTCATCGGTAGCTTCTGGAATGGGTCCTTTAGCTATAGGAACGGATGGAGGTGGAAGTGTAAGAATACCGTGTGCTTTTACTGGTTTATTTGGTATTAAACCAACTTTTGGTAAAATTCCAGCTTGGCCTTTATCTCCATTTGGAACAATAGCTAATATTGGCCCTATGACTAGAACAGTTAAGGATGGTGCAATGCTTTTTGCACAAATCAGTAAACCGGATTGGCGAGATTGGCATGCAGATTCTTCAATGAGTAGTAATTTTATAAATAGATTGGGGGAAGGTGTTAAGGGAAAAAAGATTGCATATTGCAAAGATTTTGGAATGAGCCAGACTTGGAATGAGAATCGTATAGAAAATGATGTAGCGATGAATGTAGAAAATGCTACTAAGGTTTTAGAAGGTTTGGGTGCTAATATTGAAGAAATAAATATAACTTGGGCAAGTGACCCTACAAAGGCTTTTCATGTCTTATGGACTTCCGGTGCTGCTTTTTTATCTAAAGATTTTACTAATGAAGAGAAAGACCTTTTGGACCCTGTATTTAGAAAATTTTGTGATGAAGGAGAAAAACATTCTTTGTTTACTAGATTGGAAGCAGAATCTTCTAGAGGAGCAAATGGAACAGTAATTAATGAATTATTCCAAAAATTTGATTTAATTGTAGGGCCTACAATGCCAACAGTAGCTTTTAAGGCAGAGGATTTAGTGCCTGAGGGTTGGGGAGATGATGAGTTTAAATGGACGCCATTTACTTATCCTTTTAATATGACATGTCATCCTGCAGCAACTGTAAATTGTGGCTTTTCTAAAGGGCTTCCAATTGGTTTTCAGATTATAGCTAAAAAAAATTGTGATGTTGATGCATTCATATGTGCTTCTGCTTTGGAGGAGGCTCTTTCCTTAGTAAATAAATGGCCTTCTATATAAATAGTATTTTTGTTATTATATACTAAAAAGAATTTTAATTATTTATATTGGAGATTATTAATGATTGTAGAAATGAGAACTTATACTATTCAGCCGGGGACGACCCCAGAATATTTTAAAGTATATGAAACAATGGGAATGGAAGCACAAAAAGAAATTTTAGGGCATATGGTAGGGTATTATGCAACGGAAATAGGAGAGCTTAATCAAGTTGTTCATATGTGGGCATATGATAATTTAGAAAGTAGAACTGAAAGAAGAGTTAAATTAATGCAAGACTCAAGGTGGCAAAAAATGTTACCAGAATTAAGAAAGTTTATTGTATCACAAAAAACGCAAATACTTATTCCTGCGCCTTTTGTAAAGATTCCTAAAATAGATTAAAATTTATATAGTAGTAATAATTCTTCTATTCCTATTATTGTCAAAAATTTCAAATCCTATATTTAGGTTTTGTGCTATTTTTGTTGATTTACTTTCTTCCATTATCAGAAAAGAAGTAGATAATGCATCAGCTTCTGTTGCAGTTTTAGCCGTAATAGTTACTTGTAAATTTTTGTTAGAGCTTAAACCATTTTTAGGGTTAAAAATATGATGATGCTTTCCGGATGGACTAAAAGTAGTGCCTAATCCGGCTGAAGTTGCCACTGCCGCATTTTCAAATTCTATTTCTCCAATTCCATTGGTGTGCTCTGGATTAGAAAGTAGTAGTTTCCATTTTCTATTATCTGGATGGTTCCCTATAGCTCTATATTCTCCTAATTGAACTAGCGTATTATTAATACCATTATTAATAAGTATTTCTGTTACTTTGTCTGTTATATATCCTTGAGCAATTCCATTAAAGGTAGAAGACATTCCTTTTTCTAAGTAATTTATTTTATTTTCGCTTATTTTTATATTTTCCCAATTAATTAATTGTAATACATTATTTATCTCTTTTTGTGTAGGTTCAGAGTTTTTAGATAAAAAAGATTTATTATATAAATTCCATAATGGCTGAACAGTTACATCAAAACATCCTTCTGTTAGTGCTGAATAATTTTTAGATAAATTAAATAAATTTAATAATTCTATGTCAGGATTATAAAGTTCACCATTTTTATTCAATAGGGATAATTGAGAGTTATTTTTGTATAATGAAAATAAATTTTCTAAATCAGATATTTTTTTAACACTATTATTTAAAATATTTTGTGCTTCAAATTTATCATGATGGTATAATGTTATTTCTGAAGGAGCGCCTAGTGCAATTCCTTGCCATGTAACTTTATGCATAGGTTTATTATTTTTATTTATTAATATTCCACCTATCATTGCTCCAATTGATGATAAGCCTAGAATTTTTATAAATCTTCTTCTAGTAGTTTTATTAAATTTCATTTCGTATCCTTTAGATATAGATTCATAATAATAATAATTTATATTTAATCAAATTATTATTCAGCAGTTGCAACTTTTAAAATATTAGCTTTATGTGATTTTTCTTTTATAAATATTCTTAACATTGGAGGAACTATAGCTAATGTTAATATAGCTGAGAGGCATAAACCTCCTATAACTACCGAACCAAGTCCTCTATATAGCTCTGAGCCAGCACCTGGAAATACAACTAATGGCATCATTCCAAAAATACTAGTTAAGGTTGACATAAAAATTGGTCTTATTCTATTTCTTGTAGATTCTATTATTGCATCATTTATGTTTAGTTTATCTACTCTTATATGTTGCAGAGCTTGATGGACCAGAAGTATGGCATTATTAACCACTATTCCGACTAAAATCACAAATCCTAGCATAGTTAACATATCCAAAGGTTGAAGAATATTTAAATTTAAAACCCATAATCCTATTACCCCACCTGCGGCAGCTGGTGGTACTGATAGCATAATTACTAAAGGATAAATAAAGCTTTCGAAGAGTATAGCCATTAGAAGGTAAACCATACATATTGCAACTATTAGATTTATGACCATTGCATTCCAGGTAGTAGTAAGTTCGTCAGCAGTTCCTGAAAGGTTTAAATATACTCCTGTAGGCAATCCTTTATTTTCTAAAGGTTTTATAACTTGTGCTTCAACCATTTCTATAGCTGTTTCAAGAGGGATTTTTTCTATTGGTTTGATTTGTAATGTTATAGTTCTATCTCTTTCTACATGTCTAATTTCTGTAGGGCCCGAGGTAATGATTACATCAGCTATTGAGGAAATTGGTAAAATTTGACCAGTGGGAGTAACTACAGGAATATTTTCAATACCTTGAGTTTCTTTAATTCCATTCTCTTTACCTCTTAAGGTAAGATCCATTCTTTTAGAGTCAACAGTGATTTCTGCTATTCTAAGGCCTGAATTAAAAGCATCTACACTTAGAGCCAAGGATTGTGCAGTAATATTATTATCCGCTAATTTTATTCTATTAGGAATTACTTGGATTTCAGGTGCTCCTAATACTAACCCAGGAATAGGGCGCATCTGATTTCCTTCATTTCTAGGAAAAACTTTACTTACTAATCCAGCAGCTTGTTGAGCAACATTAACTACTTTATTTAAATCTGGTCCTCTAATATCTAAATTTATAGATCTTCCTCCTCCAAAACCTCTCTGAAATAAACTTGGTTGCGTGAAAAAACCAAATGTACCAGGTTCTCCAAATAGAGATCTTGTTAAAACGGGAATTAATTCTCTTACTCTGGTATCTTGGATTGCACTTGCTCCAAATAATGTTCTTCCTCCGGCACCTGCTACAAAAAAATAATTTTTGATTTTAGGAGGTTTTCCTGCTTCAGGTTCAGGACCTGTTTCAGAAGCCCATAAATTTTTAACTCTAGTTTCAACTCTTTCTGCAATTTCTGTTAAGGTAGCTAAATTATAGCCAGGAGGAGGCAACATAATGCCAAAAATTAAATTTCTGTTACCTTCTGGTAAATATTCAAGTTTAGGAAGCATAGAATATGAAATGGATAAAGTACCTATTGCTACGGTTCCAGCAACTAATAGAGAAGCTATTCTTGATTTGGTAATTAATTTAACATAACCAATTATAATTTTTACAAAGTTTCTTCCAATATTATCTATTATAAATATGTTAAATTTTTTATTTTTTACATCTGTTAATAACCATTTTGCTAAGGCCGGTAATACCGTAATAGAAACTAATAGACTCATAGTTACAGCGACTGAAATTGCTACTGCTATATCTCTGAATAATTGTCCGGCCTCTAAATGCATAATTAAGATTGGAACAAATACTAGTACTGTAGTTAAAGCAGAAACCATAACAGCTGTCCATACTTGTTGTGCTCCAATATAGGCAGATTCACTTGCATTTTTTCCATTTTCTTTATGCCTATATATATTTTCTAAAACTACAATTGCTGCATCCACAACCATGCCTACAGCAAATGCTATTCCAGCTAATGAAATTACATTTATAGATCTGCCTAATGCGGCCATAGCAACAAAAGCTGCTACAACAGAAATAGGAATGGATAGTCCAATAATAACAGTTGCTCTCCAAGATCTTAAAAATAAAATAAGAATAAGGATGGCTAAAGATCCTCCTATCCATATGTTTTGTCTAACAAGGTCTATTGCTGAATCTATGTATATTGTTTCATCATAAACTTGCTCTAATTTGAGGCCAAGGTTGGGTAAAGATTCTTCATTTAATTCTTTTACGGCAGCTCTTACTCCTCTCATTATTTCAATTACATTAGCACCAGATTGTCTAACTGCATTAATTGCAAGAGATGAACTTCCAAGAAATCTAATATTTGAAGTAGGTTCTTTATGAGTAAATTCTACTATAGCAATATCAGAAACAGTTACTCTGCCAAATCTACCATCTTCATCATTTTCACTAATTAAAACTACATTTTTAACCTGCTCTGGTGTTTGGAATTCTCCTTCTGCTCTTACTATGTATCTTCTTTTTCCTTCTTCTACATCTCCTGCAGAAATTGATGCATTTGCTCTTTGTAAAGCTAAAGCAATTTCTGGAACAGTTAATCCATAATTAGCCATTTTTTCAGGGTCAATAGTTACTCTAAGTTCAGTTTCACTTCCACCGTAAACTCTAGTTCTTGCTATACCAGGGACTCTTTCTATTCTGTCTTGAATGACATTTTCAACTATATCTCCATAAGCGGCTATATCTGTTTCATTACCTTCTGTTTTAGTAAGAATAAACCAAGCTATTGCATTATCATCTAATCCTGCTGTATCTAGGCTAGGTTCTCCAGCGTCTTCAGGGTATCCTTCAATTTGATTAAGTCTATTTGAGACTAGTAATAAAGCTCTATCCATGTTTATATTAGTGTCAAATTCAATAGTAACTTCAGATCTCCCCTCTTGTGCTTTTGCAGATAGCCATTTTGCTCCTTCTATTCCTTTTAAAACTTCTTCTTGTCTGTTAACTATTTCTCTTTCTATTTCATATGGAGAAGCTCCATACCAGTAAGTAGATACAGTAATAACCGGTTTATTTACATCTGGAGCTAATTGAATAGGAATTCTATCTAAGGCAATAAACCCGAGCACTATAGTCATAAAAATTGCTGCGACTACAGCAGTTGGTCTTTCTATAGAAGCACGAATAATATTCATAGTTAGCTTTTACTTTCGTTTTTTGTTTTTTGAATAGGTTTAACTTTTTGTCCTGGTCTTAATCTTTCGTTGCCCTTAATTACTATTATGTCTCCTGCTTCTAAACCACCTAAAACTATAAACCTATCCCCAACTCCGTCTCCAAGTTTTACAGGTTTGATTTGAGCTTTGTCATCTTTTATTACATATACTAAAGACATTCCTTCTCTTTTAAGAATAGCATCTTTATGGACTGTTAGAGCTTCTAAACCAGGGCCTAATGGAATAGATATATTTACATTTTCTCCAACAAAAAGTTTTCTTTTTGTTGAATTATTATCAAAAGACAAATGAATCTTAATAGTTCTAGTTTTAGAATTTTCTCTTACTCCTAAAGCCCTAACTTTAGAAGGTATGTATATATTATCAGTAGTAGAAATTTTTATTTCATCATTCTTTTTTAGAATTCTTGCTCTATTGGATGGCACGTCTGCCTGTATTTCTAAGAGTGTGTCACTTACTAGCTGAAACATAGAAAAACCTAATCCAACTGCTTCGCCTAATTCTACCATTTTTAATTCTATTATTCCGTCAAAAGATGCTGTTACAGTGGCCCTAGAAAGGTTCTGATTAGAAATATTTTCTTCTTGAATAGCTGATTTTAGTTTTGCTTTTGCTATTTCTTCTCTAGCTAACAATGCTATATTTTGATTTTCTAGTGTCTCTAATTTAGAGGCATTAAAAGCTGAGGAACTTTTTAAGTTTTCCATTCTTTGTAGTTCTAACATATTTATTTTGGTTGCGGCTTTTGCATTATTTAATACTGCATGTGCTGCATTAACATTTGCGGAAGCAATATTTGCTAACCATTTATGTCTTTTAATGTCTATTAAAGCTAAAACTTGAGATTTTTTTACTCTATCTCCTTCTTCAACAAATATTTTTTCTACTCTTCCCATAACTGCAGCAGGAACTTTAGCTTCTCTTAATGACACTACTCTTCCAATTATTGGAATTGATTGGTCTAATGTCTGTAGTACTACTGGGTCAACTTCTACAGATGCGGCTCCTTGGGAAAATGCTGAGTTGTTAAAACATAAGATACATACAAAGAAAATGCTTAAATAAGTTTTAATAAAAAAATTAATATATTTTATCATAATTTAATATCCAAATATTTTTCGTTACCCTTAACATAAAAATAATAATTTATAAATATAATGTTTGTTTAAATATTAGTAATCAACTGGAATAGGATCTATAGATCTCCATAAATACCATGTGGCCGCTGAACAATATGGATTCCATTTTATAGCTATTTTTTTAATTTCTTCATAGCTGGGGTCTTTTTTGTTTAAATAATGAATTCCGACTGCTCTTCTTAATCCGAGGTCTCCTAAAGGCAGAATATTTGGTCTCAATAAACAAAACATTAAAAACATTTCTGCACTCCAAGGTCCAATGCCGTTTAGTTTGCATAATTCTTGTATAACTAATTCATCATCCATTTTTTTCCATGATTTAATAGCATTTGGGTGCGTAGCAAAATATTGAGCTAAATACATAATGTATTCAGATTTTTTATAGGAAAGTCCACAGCTTTTTATTTCTTCAATATTTAATTTTAAAATATTTTTGTAGCTTACTGTTTTAACTTTGGATTGAAATTTATTAAATATACTGGAGGCTGCTTTTACAGAAATTTGTTGTCCAATTATAGTTCTACATAATGCTATAAAAGGGTTTCCTCTAGATTGAAGATATCCTTTATTATGTTTATTGATAATTTTTTTAAGAGTTTTATCATTTTTTGATAGATGCTTTATAGCATCATTCCACCAAGTTGCTTTCATATTTTCATTTTCATAATAATTTATATAATTTAATTATAATAATACTAGTTAGGAAATATTTATATATATATATATAAATTATATTTGTTTTATTTAAATGTTTTTTGGAGGTAGAAAATGGGTGAAGCTAATTTTAAATATTTACATACTATGATGAGAGTTATGGATTTAGATCGGTCAATAGATTTTTATACAAATTATTTTAATATGAAGGTAATTAGAAAACAGGATTATCCCGGTGGAAAGTTTACTTTAGCATTTTTAGGTTATGGTGCAGAGGTTGATAATACAGTATTAGAATTAACTCATAACTGGGATCAAAAAGATAAGTATGATCAAGGCAATGCTTGGGGTCATATAGCTATAGGAGTACAAGATATTTATAATTTATGTAAAAAACTTGAAAGTAATGGTGTAAATGTTACAAGACAACCTGGTCCAATGAAACATGGCACTACGGTTATAGCTTTTATCAATGATCCAGATGGTTATAGTATAGAATTAATAGAAAGATAAAATTCTAAGGAGGTTAAAATGACTGCTAAGAGTTATGGAGAATTAATTGTAAAAAGAAAGTGGTTAGCACTTTTAGTAGGTATTTTATTCACTGTAGTATGGGTTATGGGACTATCCGGATTAAGTATGAATCCTGATAATAGGATATTCTTTTCAAAAGATAACCCTCAATTGGTTGCACTTGAAACTTTAGAAAAAACTTATACTAGGGCTGATAATGTCTATTTGTTGTTTGCTCCTAAAGATAAAGATGTTTTTACTCCTGAAACATTAGATGCTGTTAGAGAGATGACAGAGAGACTTTGGCAAACACCATTCTCTAGTCGCGTGGATTCCATTACTAATTTTCAGTGGACTAGATCAGATGGTGATGATGTCATAATTAGTGATTTAGTTAAAGAAGGACAGATAACAAAGGAGTTAGCTCTAAATGCTAAAATGGTTGCTTTAGATGAGCCACTTATTAGAAATTTATTAGTAGATACTGAAGGATTAGTTACAGGAATTAATATAAATATAATAATGCCTGAGGATCCTATAGCTAGTGGCGGAGCAACTATAAAAATTATGGAATTTATTAGGTCAGAGCAAGCAAGATTTGCAGACAAATGGCCTAACATTGAATTATATGTATCTGGTGGAGTTCCATTGACTCTTGCTTTCACGGAAGTTTCTATGAGTGATATAGGAACGTTGCTACCAATAACATTGCTTGTAATCTTTATAATAGCCGGAATTGCTTTAAGAGCAGTTTCTGCAGCTTTTTTGACGGCATTAATAGCTATACTTGCAGCCGTTGGCATGATGGGAGCAGCAGGGTATATGGGTGTAATTATTAACGCTGTAACAAGTAATGCTCCTTTAATGCTATTTATATTAAGTATAGCTCATTGTGTGCATATTATTAGTACGCAAAGACAACAAATGAGAGCTGGAATAGAAAAGAAAGATGCTATTATAGAATCTTTAAGAGTTAATTTGCAGCCAGTATTTATAACCTCAGTGACCACAGCAGTAGGTTTTTTATCAATGCACTTTTCAGATTCTCCGCCATTTAGAGAATTAGGATATATGCTTGCTGCAGGAAATTTAATAGCTTTTATTAATGCTTCTCTGGTGTTGCCATCTCTTTTAGCTATTTTACCAGCTAAAGTTCAGAAGAAGGAAACATATTTTTCAAAGTCTATAATGGAGAAGTTATCGGATTATGTTATTAGAAAACAAAAGTTTTTATTACCAGTTTCAAGTATAATTATTGTTTTTCTTCTAGCCGGCATTACTCAAATAAAATTAGATGATACGTGGACAACATATTTTGATGAAAAATTTGAAATAAGAGCTCATTCTGATTTTATGGAAGATAATCTAACAGGATTAAATGCCATAGAATATTCAGTTCCGGCAGGAGAGGATGGAGGAATAAATAATCCAGAATATCTTATTAATTTGGATAAATTTGCTGATTGGTACAGAATGCAGGATGGTGTCAACCATGTTGATGTAATTTCAGATACAATTAAGCGTTTAAATAAGGCAATGAATAGTGATCAAGATTCATATTATAAAATTCCCGAATCTCGAGAATTAGCGGCACAATATATGTTATTGTATGAATTATCTGTTCCTTTTGGATTAGATTTGAATAGTAGTATTAATGTATCTAAGTCAGCAACTAGAATGATAGTTAGTGTCCAACATGCATCTTCGGCACATTTGAGAAATTTGGATGAAAAAGCGCAAATTTGGTTAGGAAAAAATATTCCGGAATTTAAAACTGTTGGTTCAGGGTTGTCAGTCATTTTCGCACATTTATCGGAAAGAAATATTAATTCAATGTTATTTGGTTCTTTTATGGCATTAGTAATTATATCTATGATTTTGATTTTTGCTTTAAGAAGTTTACCTATTGGTTTTATGAGTTTAATACCAAATATTTTTCCTGCTGCTATGGCCTTTGGCCTTTGGGGTTATTTAGTTGGAGAGGTTGGAATAGCTATTGCCGTTGTTGGAGCAATGACATTGGGTATAGTTGTAGATGATACTGTTCATTTTTTAAGTAAATACCTAAGAGCAAGAAAAGAATTAAATAAATCTCCTGAAGACGCTACTCGATATGCATTTACTACTGTAGGTTTTGCTCTTTTAGTAACTTCTTGTGCTCTTGTAGGAGGTTTCATGGTATTAGCAAGTTCTGGATTTAGAGTTAATTCAGATTTAGCTCAACTTTCAATGATAACTATTGTTTTTGCTTTATTAGCTGATTTTTTATTTTTGCCACCTTTGCTAATGAAGTTAGAAAACTTTAGAAATAAAATTAAATAATAAATGGGATGAGATTAATGAATATTTTTATAAAATTTATATTATTTTTTACTTTAGTAATTTGTTTTACTAGATCGCTTGTCTTAGCAGAAACTCCGGAAGAAAAAGGTCTAAGAATTGCAATTGAAGCTGATTTAGATGGTCAAGGCTTTCAAGATACAGTGTCTCATATGGAAATGACTTTAAGGAATGCTCAAGGTGAGGAGAGTGTAAGAAAATTTTATTCTAAAACTTTAGAATTAGAAAATGATGGAGATAAATCTATATTTGTTTTTGAACACCCTAGAGATGTAGAAGGCACAGCAGTTTTAACTTTTACTCATAAAGCTGGTCCTGATGATCAATGGCTATATTTACCAGCTTTAAAAAGAGTGAAGAGAATTAGTTCTGATAATAAATCGGGTTCGTTTGTAGGTTCAGAGTTTGCTTATGAGGATCTTTCTAGTCAGGAAATTGAAAAATATACATATAAATGGATAGAAGATGCTAAATGTCCTGGGTTTGCAGAAGAAGTGTGTTATGTGACAGAAGATTATCCTGTTGATAAATCCTCTGGTTATACGAGAAGAGTAATTTGGATGGATCAGACAGAATATAGAATATGGAAAATTGATTTTTATGATCGTAAAAATGATCTTTTAAAGACTTTAGTTTTTTCAGATTATAAGCTTTATTTGGATAAATACTGGAGTGCTCATTCATTAAAAATGGTAAATCATAATACAGCGAAAGAAACTGATATATCTATAAGAGAAATATTATATCAAACAGGCTTAAAAGATGCCGATTTTAATCGCCAATCATTAAAACGTGCCAGGTAATGCGAATAGCTTTACTAGTTTTAATATTATTATTACAACCACTTGCTAGTTTTGCTGATTTTGAACCAAATTTTATAGAATATAAAGGTGAGTTTTCTTTATCTTCACGGATTTTTCCTGAATCTCCTTTGTATTCTGGGCAACAACATAACAATTACTCTTTATCTATAGAACCTGAAGTATATGCTGAGTGGTCTAATAATAGTAATTTTGTCTTTAAACCTTTTTATAGATTTGATAATGAAGATTCTCATAGAACGCATTTTGATTTAAGAGAAATGCAATATTCTTTTTATGAAGATGATTGGGAAGCTAACTTAGGCATAGGTCAAGTTTTTTGGGGAGTTACAGAGTCAAAAAATCTTGTTGATATAATTAATCAATTTGATGTGGTGGACGATCCTCTTTTAAAAACTAAATTAGGTCAACCATTATTTAATGTGACGTTAATTAGAGAATCTGGTTATTTTGATTTTTTTATATTGCCTTATTTTAGAGAGAGAACTAATCCTGGGAAAAAAGGTCGTTTAAGGACAGATCCTCATTTTATAAAAAATTCAACTAAATTTGAAGGAGGAAGTCAATGGACACCAGAATTATCAATGAGATGGTCTAATAGTTATAATAATTACGATATTTCTTTACACAGTTTTATAGGTTATAGTAGGGCTCCTTCGATAAATATTAAAATTATAGATGGTGTAATTAATTATGTTCCTAATTATCAGAGAATTAGGCAAATTGGTGGAACTCTGCAAAATACTTTAGAGAGTACATTATTGAAATTAGAGTGGATAGCAAAAGATGGAGAAAAAGATTCTAGTTTTAGAAGAGGAGGAAGTTTTTCTTCTGTTATTGGGCTAGAACATACCTTGTTTCAAAGTTTTGGTGATAATGGAGATTTAGGTTTTTTATTTGAGTATAATTTTGATTCTAGAAAAGATAAATCTCCTGATGTTTTGCAAGATGATATTTTTATGGCGGCTCGTTTTTCTTTAAATGATTCACAAAATACCGAAATATTATTTGGTTCTATTTTTGATTTAGATGGAGACGGTCAAATTTATCAATTAGACTTTGGGCAAAGATTAAATGATTCTTTAAATTTAAATGTTAAAGGAGCCATATACCAGAATGGTAGGTTAGGATCTAATTTGTATATTTTACGGCAGGATAGTTGGTTTGAAGTAAGTTTAAAACAATATTTTTAGAAGCTTCATATAAAGGAATCTTGAATTTTTTTTTTCAATAAATATAATCGTCTCGTAATATATTAAAATATCTATTCTAGAAAGTTTTAAAATGCCAGTTTCTAAACTAAAAAAAAGTTTTACTAAAAAAATAATTGTTTCATTAGATACATATAAATTAAGTGAAAAGGATTCATTTATGTGTAAAGAACAGTTAATGTATTTTAAGCTTAAATTGGAAAGATGGCGTTCAGAGGTAATGTCTGATTCAGAAAAAACTAGAGAAAGTTTACAGAACAATAATACACCAGAAGCAGATGTTGCCGATAGAGCATCTACCGAAACAGAAAGAGCTTTAGAATTAAGAACGAGAGATAGGCAAAGAAAGCTTTTAGCAAAAATAAATGCTGCTTTATCTAGAATTAAAGATGGTTCATATGGTTATTGTATAGAAACAGGAGAACCAATTAGTCTTAAAAGACTCGATGCAAGGCCTATAGCTTTGCTATCTATTCAAGCTCAGGAGCGTCATGAAAAGCATGAGCGCTCTCATAGAGATGACACAATATAACAAAAAGAACAAAAAAAGAACAAAACAGTTGACTTAATGTCTTTTTTTTGTTTATTTAAAAGAACAAAACGTGATCATTTATTATTTTTTTAAATAATAAAAGTTTTTATTTTATAAAATTCTTTTATTAGAATACAAAGGTTAGGGTAAAGTATTATGACAGAAACGGAAAAAAAACCAGATTTAAGGATAGTTAATATGGAAGATAAAGAAAAAGGTAAAGCTTTAGAATCTGCACTGAGCCAAATAGAAAGGTCTTATGGTAAGGGTTCCATAATGAAATTAGGGGAGAATAGTGTAGTAGAAGTTGAATCAATTTCTACAGGTTCTTTAGGGTTAGATATTGCGTTAGGAATAGGAGGTTTACCTAGAGGCAGGGTTGTAGAAATATATGGACCAGAAAGTTCAGGAAAAACAACTTTAGCACTACATGTTACCGCTGAAGCACAAAAAAATGGTGGAGTATGTGCATTTGTAGATGCTGAACATGCACTTGATCCAGTTTATGCTAAAAAATTAGGGGTTAAAGTAGAAGACTTATTAATTAGTCAACCTGATGCAGGAGAACAGGCATTAGAAATAACGGATACTCTAGTTAGATCAGGTGCAGTAGATGTTATTGTAATTGATTCTGTGGCTGCATTAGTTCCAAGGGCTGAGTTAGAGGGTGAAATGGGAGATCATCATGTTGGACTGCAAGCAAGATTAATGAGTCAAGCATTAAGAAAGTTAACTTCAACAATTGCAAAATCTAATACAACAGTAATTTTTATTAATCAAATAAGAATGAAAATTGGTGTTATGTTTGGAAGCCCAGAAACTACAACGGGCGGTAATGCATTAAAATTTTATTCCTCAGTTAGATTAGATATAAGAAGAATAGGGCAAATAAAAGAAAGAGATGAAGTTATAGGTAATCAAACAAGAGTAAAGGTAGTAAAAAATAAAGTAGCGCCACCATTTAAAGTAGTTGAATTTGATATAATGTATGGACAAGGTATTAGTTATACTGGTGAATTAGCAGATTTAGGAGTTAAAACGGAAGTAATAGAAAAATCTGGTTCTTGGTATTCGTATAAAGAAGAAAGAATAGGTCAAGGAAGAGAAAATGTTAAACAATTTCTTTTAGACAATCCAGATATAGCAGAGACCATTGCTGTGGAAATTAAAAAGAATCTTGGTATTGTAGAAGGTTTAGATAAAGAGGCTGATGGTGCTGAGGACAGTACTGAGAATAGTGATGAAAAATCTGCAAGTTCTATGGAATAATGTAGATTAATAATATAATCCTTTTTAAAACAATCTTTTTATTATAGTTAATTAAATGTTAAGATAGTTTTAGGAGGAAGAAATTGTCAAATACTACTGAAGAAATTAGAAGATCTTTTCTAGATTATTTTTCTTCTCAAAGTCATGAAGAAGTTTCTTCGTCACCCTTGGTTCCTCAAGATGATCCGACTTTATTATTTACAAATTCAGGAATGGTTCAGTTTAAAAATGTTTTTATAGGTAAAGAAAAGTCTTTATTTAAAAGAGCTGTCACTTCTCAAAAATGTTTAAGGGCAGGAGGAAAACATAATGATTTAGAAAATGTTGGTTATACACCAAGACATC
>CAYTZM010000005.1:0-94469 GCA_964442655.1 uncultured Rhodospirillaceae bacterium
ACTATTTAATACATTATGGCATTAAAGGAATATTATTAAATAAACTAGAATTCCAAATGAAATGTACAAATACACTTGCAGCATATCCTAATGCTATTACTGGAGTCCATCTTAAATGAAAGAAAAATGTATATATACCTTTAGTCTGCCCCATTAACGCAACACCAGCAGCCGAACCTATCGATAACATACTACCTCCTACTCCTGCCGTTAATGTAACAAGCAACCACTGACCTAAATCCATTTGAGGCAACATAGTTAATACAGCAAACATAACTGGAATATTATCAACAATTGCAGAAAGTATGCCAACTAAAATATTTGCAGTACTTGCTCCTAAATCCCCATACATATAAGAAGCGGTAAGTGCCATATACCCAAAAGCAGATAGGCCTCCAACACACATTAAAACACCATAAAAAAAAAGTAACGTGTCCCATTCTGCTTTAGCTACTTTATCAAAAATATTGAAACCTTTTCCATCTGATTCTCTTTTCTTTAAAAAGAACCCATAAACAGAAAGAACGCCAAGTCCGGTCATCATTCCAAACACTGGAGGCAAATGTAAAAACTGATGCTGTATTACAGTGAATGCTATAGTGCATAAAAATAATAATATTATAGTATAACCTCCATCTTTAACGTCCACTTTTTCATTACTAGATTCAGGTTTTGCATCACTAATCGCAAAATGCATAATACCGGCAGGTACCAAATAATTTACAGCAGAAGGAACAAATATATAAAAGAATTCGGAAAAGTTAACTATACCTTTTTGCCATACCATTAAAGTAGTGATATCTCCAAATGGCGAAAAAGCTCCTCCTGCATTAGCAGCAATGACAATATTTATACAAGCCAAACCTATAAACTTTCTATTACCCTTTCCAACTGCCATTACTACAGCGCACATTATTAACGCTGTAGTTAAATTATCTGCAATTGGAGACATGAAGAAAGACAATATTCCTGTAATCCAAAATATTTTTCGAAAAGTAAACCCTTGAGCAACCAACCAAGCTCTAAGTGCTTCAAAAACATTTCTTTCTGTCATAGAATTTATAAAAGTCATAGCAACTAGTAAAAAAGCAAAAAGTTCCGCAAATTCTAAAAATGTATGTTTAAAAGCATACGCAGCTGCATGATTATCAAGGCCCATTTTTACTGCCATGTAGGCTACCATTGCCCATATGAAACCTGCTGCTAAAATAACTGGTTTTGATTTCCTTAAATGAGTATATTCTTCTACCATCACAAGTGCATAAGCAACTACAAAAACTAATAATGCTATAATAGCTGGAAAACTGTCTGTAATATCTAAATTCAATAATTCCATATCTGCTGCATTTGAAACGCCTGATGAAATAAATAAAATTCCTAATAATGTAAAAATTAATCTAAAAAATATCAGTATATTCACTTTTATCTCCAACTATTAATAAAGTTATTCTATTTACAATTTAATAAGTATAGATAAGCTAATTATTGTTATTTGTACAAGGAGATTTTTTAATAAAATGAATAAACTTTTAGATAGCCTAGATCACATAACCATAATTACAAAAAAACTAAAAAAGACAACTGACTTTTACATTAATATTTTAGGAATGGAATTAGACAATCAGAGGCCTCCATTTAATTTTGGTGGAGCCTGGTTATCTTTAAATAAGAGAGCAGTTGTACATATTGTAGTAAATAATAATCATATCACAAATGATAATAAACCAACTTTAGATCACATTGCCTTTAGGGCAAAAGATATTGAATTAATTAAAAAAAAATTAGACCTGCATAGAATAGAATATCTAGAAAAAATTACTCCTGACAATAAAATATTACAACTATTTATCACAGATCCAAATGGCATTAAATTAGAGTTGTCTAAATCAATTGAATAAAAAAAACGGCCCCCCGAAAGGAGCCGTTTAATTAGTATACTTATACTTTGTGTCTATGCACCACGTTGAGCTGCTTTAATTTTTTCAGCTGTAATTGGCCATGAACGTACTCTTGCACCTGATGCATTATATACAGCATTTGCAATTGCAGGTCCTACACAAGTAACCACTGGTTCACCACAACCCGCTGGATAATGACCATTTTGAATAATAGCCACATCTACTTCTGGAGCTTGATGAATACGCATTGGAGTCCAAGTATCAAAGTTTCCTTGATCAATTGAACCATTAGTCATAGTTACATTTTCATGTAAAACACGACTAGATCCAAATAATGCAGAACCTTGTATTTGAGCTAGAACACCGTCTGGATTAACAGCTGTTCCTACATCCATTGCTATTGTAAGTTTTGTCAATGTTGGTTCTCCTGAAGAAGGATCAACATGAACTTCTGCTACAACACAAGTCCAACTTGGTGATCCACGCTCTTGAGAAGCAACAGCCGCTATACCTTGAGCAGTATTAGCTGGCATTGGTTTTACATTATAACCAGATTTACCCGCTGCTACTATTAAAGCATTTCTAAGTCTGTTAGCACCACCTACTGTATTAGGAGGTGTACCAGCATTCTTACCAGTTGCGCTTAACATAGAAAGTCTCAAATCTAGAGGATCCTTACCAATTTTATGAGCAACCTCATCGATAAAGCTTTCATTTGCCCACCAAGTCCAAGTAGGTGCAACAGCACGTAATTGTCCTGGAGGAGCAGCCGCCATAGCAGTAGTATTTTCAACAGATCTCACATAGTGATTTGGGACATCGTACCAGTGATCCGAACCATTAGTTGAGAACTGGTCAATCTTACCTTTTTTATCCACAGAATCAGCCAAGAAACCTGGAGCCATACGTTTTGTAGCCCAACCTGCACACACATCATGTGACATAACATTGATTTTTCCATCCTTAACACCACCCTTTACTCTTTGAACAGTGTGTGTTTGGTGAAAATCAAAGCCTAAGTCAATTTCACGTGTATAGATTAATTTTACTGGTCTACCTACTTGCTGAGCCGCCATAGCAGCAATAATTGTGTTGTCTGGTTCTAATCTACGACCAAAACCTGTTCCAGCATATTGTTGGTGTAAAACAACATTAGCAGCATCAACACCAAGCGCTGCAGCTGTCATTGCTGTAAAACGACCTTGGAATTGAGAACCACAGAATAAATGCCATATACCATTAGATTCCATAGCAACCGCATTCATAGGTTCCATACAACCATGATAACCTAATGATGTTTCATATTCTGCTTCAACAGTTGTATCTGCTCCACCCATAGCTCCATCAGGATCTCCTTCAAGAACCCATGTGAAACCTTGAGAATCATCTGCTATAGAATCTTTAGCAGATTGAACAATGTCAGCTGAAGATGTTCCAGCATTTGGACCTGAATCCCAGTTAACATTCATTGCAGCAGCTGCTTTTTCAGCAGCCCAATAAGTTTCACCTAAAGCAACTACATAACCTGTATTTACTCCTGTAGGATCTTCTTTAATATGAGCTACCCCAGCATAACCGTCTACTCCTTTAGCAGCAGAATCATCTACTGATAACGGAACCGCTCCATAACGAGCAGGATTTGCTACCAAACGACCATAAACCATGTTAGGAACAAATACGTCAATTCCATAACGAGCTGCACCTGTAATTTTATCAGGTATATCAAGAGCTGGAATAGATTGTCCAACTACTTTATATTCACCAAACTTTTTAAGTGAAAGTGCTTTCATTTCATCTTCACTAAAAGTACGGTCAATAGTTGTTTGACTTAAGATTTCAGCATAAGTTTTTGAAGCACCAGATGCACTATCTGTAACTGTTGAGTTGCTAGCTGTACATTGTCCAGCAGTCACACCCATCAATCTAGCACCAGCTTCTGTTAAAGCAATTCTTGCTGAAGCTCCAATTCTTGAATTACGATCAAAAGTCCAGTTCACTGACCATGAACCACCTGTGATCATAAATCCCCATTTTTCAGCTGTGTCAGGATAATCGATTCTTACATCATTCCAATCTATTTCTAACTCTTCTGCTACTGATTGTGCTAAAGCAGTACCAACATGCTGTCCAATTTCAGCTTTAGTTATATGAACAGTTGCAATTCCTGAATTGTCCATAGTTAAAAATACTTGGTGATCCCAAGAACCAGCAGCAATTGCTTCACGTGCTCCACCTACTACATTAGGAAGAACAGAATAGCCTACTACTAAACCTGTACCAGCTACCGCAGAACCCACAAGCATTTCGCGTCGTGTGATTCCTTTTAAATTTTTGTCATGTTTAGTCATGATCTATGCTCCCATTAACTCTGATGCGCGACGAACACCTTGTTTAATTCTTACATATGTTATGCAACGACATAAATTACCTTGCATAGCTTCAAGAATTTCACCATCTGATGGTGATGGATTACCTTCTAAGAAAGCAGCCGCGTTCATCATTTGACCTGATTGACAATAACCACATTGTGGTACTTGAAGTTCAAGCCATGCTTGTTGAACAGGATGTTGACCTTTTGGATCTAAACCCTCGATAGTAGTGATTCTTGATCCTTCAGCATCTCCTATTTCGATCTGACAAGAACGTACTGCTTCACCATCAAGATGAATAGTACATGCTCCACATAGCCCCATGCCACAACCAAATTTTGTACCAGTTAAACGCAAATGCTCACGAATAACCCATAATAACTTAGTATCAGCAGGTGCATCAACAACATGTGAAGTGTTATTGATATTTAATACAGCCATATTACCTCCACTGTGCGAACGTTAACGGAAATTACAAAAGAAATGAAGGTCAATAAACCCGGCCGAAAATGCCGTTCCTCCCAAACTCCCTATACAAAGACTAAATTAACCCAGCATTAATAAGAAATCAAGCTTTTGTGTAGAAAAATATTATATACACCTTCCGCCATCAACCTCGAGCATTACTCCTGTAATAAAATCCGCTTCGTCTGAAGATAAATATAAAGCTGCATTAGCCATATCTCTAGGTTGACATAAACGTCCCAACGGAACTGTTGAAACAAATCTATCATAAGATTCTTTTTTAGGGCCATCACCCAAAAATCCATCTAGCATAGCTGTATCTCCTGCAACTGGACAAAGACCATTAACTCTTATTTTTTCTGGAGCTAATTCTAATGACAAACCTTTTGTCATCGTAACTAATGCTCCTTTTGTAGCATTATAGGCAGTCAATCCAGGTCTAGGCCTTAACGCTGCAGTAGAAACAGTATTTATTATAACACCTCCGGATTTTTGTTTTATAAATATAGGTGCACTATGTACTGCTCCTAAATAAACTGATTTAACATTAATTTTAAAAAGAGCATCAAACTCCTCTTCAGAAGTTTCAACTAAAGGCGTAGGTCTCATTCCAATAGCGGCATTTTGAATCAGAATATCTAACTTACCAAATACTTCTATAACTTTATGCATCATCTTTTTTGTTTGTTCGCTATCTGATACATCAACGTGAAAAGCAATAGAATTTCCTCCCTCATCATTTATTTCTGAAGAAACTTTCTCAGCTGCTTCAATATTTATATCTGCAAGCAAAACTTTAGCTCCTTCCTTAGCAAACCGTCTTGCCATGCCTTCTCCAAATCCTGAAGCAGCTCCTGTTACTATAGAAACCTTATTGTTTAACCTCATAATAATATCCTCTCTGATTAAATTTTTTATTTAATTTATTTTATATATTAAAAGTTATAAATAAGTTAAATAAATAAACATAATAAAATTTGGATTATATTAAATTATGAAATTTATTTCTTTGAGTTATTTATTACTGATTCTTTATATATTTTTATTTAATGGAATTTCTTTTGGAAACGAAATAAATTGCAACACTTTAGATACAGATATTAAATGTAATTATTTATTAGAAGTTAATAGCAAAAATATATCCGATTTAGGAACTTATAACATATCAATTTCATTAAATAAAATTAAAGAGATAAAAGGTGTGTTTAATGGAAAAATGCTTATAAATGCAGGATTGTGTGGATCTAATCTAAAAAATATTATAACTGAAAATGTTCAAATAGCTCAAAGTCATAATAGTCACGGATATAATTTTCCAGTAATTTTACATAAACAAAAAATAGAAGCTAATTTCTGTATTTCAATACTAATGAATAATTGCATTGACAGTTGTTCAGAGCTAATTAATCTTAAAGTTAATATATCACCTATAATGAAGATGAAGAGAAGATAATGCTTAATTTAAGGGAGAGTCAAAATGATAAAAAAACAAAACATCTCAAGAAGAACACTATTAAAAAATAGTGTAGCCTCAGTAAGTACGTTAGCCTTAAGTACTGGCTTCCCTTCTATTTTAAAAGCTGAAGAAAATATTAAAATAGGTGTTCCAACAATATTATCAGGAAGAGTTGCTCAATTAGGAATTTCTGTAAGTAATGCTCTAAATATGGCCGTAGATAATTTTAATAATAATGGCGGGTTAGATGGACGTAATATTGAATTAATAATAAGAGATAGTAGAGCAAAACCAGATGAAGCAGCAAGAGTATGCAGAGATTTTATAAACTCTGAAAAAGTAGATGCTATTATTAATGCTGAAGCCTCAGGTGCATCTTTTGCAGTTCAGGAAGTAATTCGTGAAAGTGGTACTCTCTGCTTACACACTGTTTCAGAAACATCTCGTCTAACTGCTGATCCTGAAATCAGAGCATGGAATGCATTTAGGTTTGCCAGACAAGGCATTCATGACGCAGTAGGAAGTGCTAGATATGCAGCAAAAATCATTAAAGAAAAAGGCTTAAAAAAATGGATGTCTGTTAATCCAGACTATGCCTATGGAAGAGATAGTGATGATACATTCTTTTGGGCTTTAGAAAAATTTTCGCCAGGATTTGAAATATTAGGAAAGGGATGGCCTAAAATATTTCAACCAGATTATACTGAAGTTATTACACAAATAGCTAGAGAAAAACCGGATGCAATATACAGTAGCCTTTGGGGAGGAGATCTTGTATCTTTTATAGATCAAGCATCATTATATGGAATCTTTAAAAACACTCAACTTTTTGCCATTAATTTAGCCGATTACACAACTATGAGTGCCGTAAAAAATCTACCTAAAGGCTTACATTCCGCAACAAGATATGTTGCAGCCTGGCCTAATACTCAAGATAATAGAGATTATGATAAGTCTTACACAAATCTTTATGGAGACCATCCCACTAACTGGTCTTGGGAAGCTTCCGTAGGTATAGATTATTTAATTAGTGCTTTAAAAGAAACTAATGGAACAAATAATAAAAAATTAGCAGAAGCAATAAGAGGAAAAACCAGAAAATCTTTTATGGGTGTTGGTGATGGAAATACTGTTTCTATAAGAAATAAAGATCAAACAATTATAGATTATTCAATTGGATGGGGAACTACTATTTCAGATGATCCATATATGACAGATATTCAAGCAGCCGATTGGAATACTATAGAAGCACTGGAAAATGAATGGTTAGCTGATAAAGGCTGGGTGTAATTTTAAATATAATTTTATAAAAATATAATAAATAGGCTGTTTAATGGAAATTTTTGCTTTCTTAGATTGCATTATATCTCCTGCATGCCTGATATCCCAGGCAGCAGGAGGCTTAAAAATTGGTATGTTACTATTTCTGGTTGCATCTGGTTTAACTTTGGTATTTGGTGTCCTTGGTGTTATCAACTTTGCTCATGGAGCACTATATATGCTTGGTGCATACTTTTCATGGCAAGTAATGTCTATAACAGGGCATTTCGGTTTATCTGTAATTTTAGGAGCATTAGGAGTTGCTATATTTGGGTTATTATTTGAAAGAACTCTAATAAGCAGAATTTATAATGCTGATCTGCTTGTTCAAATATTATTATGTTATTCGGTAGTTTTAATATTAGACGATTTAGTAATGATAATTTGGGGTGATGAATTTTTATCAAGCCTTGGTATACCTAAAATCTTTCAAATTCCTCCATTATTTATTTTTGATGCTATAATTCCCCCTTTTCATTTAGCTATAATTACTATTAGTTTTATTGTGGCTATAATTCTGTGGTTCATTATGACTAAAACTAAATTTGGAAGATTAGTCAGAGCTGCCGCCATTAATCCAAAAATGTTAGAAGCTCTAGGAGTTAATACAAATATAATCAAAGCAGGAGTTTTTATGCTTGGAAGCTTTTTAGCAGGATTAGGTGGAGCTCTCGCTGCCAGTTTAGGCAGTGTAGTATCAGGTATGGGAAATTCTATCTTAATAGAATCTTTTATTGTAACTGTCATTGGTGGGATGGGTTCTATAAGTGGAGCTTTTTTAGCATCATTAATTATAGGCATGGCAAGATCATTTGGAGCAGTTGCAATGCCATTATTCACAGATGGCTTGATGTTTCTAATTATGGTCCTTGTTCTTATATTAAGACCACAAGGATTAATGGGAAATAAAAAATAATGAATTTTTTAAAAAAAGATAATTTTCAAAGAGATGCCTTAATAGGAGTTTTTATTTGGTTTTTTCTCATAATTTTTTATCATATTTTTCCCCATCCAGGAATTCATGACATAATTCAAAAAGTTTTTATACTAGGTTTATTTGCGATGTCTTTAAATATTTTAATTGGATATTTGGGTCTCATAGCATTTGGTCACGCAGCATTTTTTGCAGCCGGGGCTTATACATTAGGGCTATTTTTGCAATCAAATTTAGTAACAAACTTTGGAGGATTTTCAATCCCTATAGCTATGATGTTAGCAATCGTGGTTTCTGCAACTCTAGCAACTTTTATAGGAATGATATGTATAAGACTTAAAGATATATATTTTTCTTTTCTCACACTTGCATTTCAGATGTTAATTTATAGCATTATATTAGCATTAGTAGATATAACTGGCGGAGATCAAGGCTTAATGGGAGGTTTCCCTAAACCCCCATTCTTAGGTATTGATTTAGGAAATCCTTTTGATTTTTACGCTTTTACTATATTTATATCTTTAATAATAATTGTTATGCTTAGACAGCTAATAGAGTCTCCATTTGGTTATGGTTTAAGAATGATTAGAGATAATTCTGAAAGACCAGCATCCCTTGGTTTTAATAATCAAAAGCATAAATTAATTGCTTTTATAATTGCTGGATCTATAGCAGGGCTTGCTGGTTCATTACAAGCTCTACTAGATGTAGGTGCATACCCAGAATGGGCTTTTTGGGCTAAATCTGCAGAACCCTTATTTATGATATTATTAGGCGGAATGCATTCCTTTTTGGGGCCACTTGTAGGTGCATTAATATTTGAAGTTCTTAATGATTTTGTAACTGCTCATACGCGTTATTATGGACTAGTTCTTGGATTGGTAATTTTAAGTTTTGTATTGGGATTAAGAAAAGGTCTATTAGACTGGATTTTAATTAAGTTTTATAGAAAGTAATATAATCACTGTGTTAAAAATTGATAAAGTATCTAAAAGTTTTGGAGGAATAATTGCAACAGATAATGTTTCTATAGAACTAAATCCAAATTCTATAAATGCTCTCATTGGGCCTAATGGAGCAGGAAAAACTACTTTATTTAATTTAATTACTGGAAAAATAAATATTGATAAGGGACAAATATTTATCAAAAATAATAATATAACAAATTTAAAAGAAATTGAAATTACACAGTTAGGTATTGCAAGAGCATTTCAAATTACAAATATATTTCCAACTCTAACTGTTAAAGAATCAATTAAATTAGCCTTACTTGCAAAACAACATGGCTTAAATAATATGTGGGCTAGATTTATAACTCACTCTATAAATAAAGAAACAGATAATATAGCAAAATTGGCTGGCTTAACAAAAGTTTATAACACTATCAGCTCAGAATTAAGTCATGGAGACCAAAAACTATTAGATATTGCGTTAGCATTAGCTCTAAAACCTAAGGTTCTGCTTCTAGATGAACCAACTGCTGGAATGGGTCCTGAAGAAAGATGGAAAATGATAAAAAGAATTCAAGATCTATGGAAAAAAACTAAAATGACAATTTTTTTTATTGAGCATGATATGGATATAGTGTTTGATATTGCACAAAAGATTTATGTTCTTCAACAAGGAGTTATAATAGCAAAAGGAAGTCCAAAAGAAATCAAAAACAATCAAAAAGTAATTAAAGCATATTTAGGGGGAGGAAAAAAATAATGGAACTATTAAAAGTGCAAAACCTCAATGCATTTTATGATAATAGCCAAGTTCTTTTTAATATGAACTTAAATATAAAAGAAAATAATATAATTGCTTTACTTGGAAGAAATGGTGCAGGAAAAAGTTCAACATTTAAAGCTATAACTGGATTAATAAAAGTGAATTCTGGTTCCATAAAACTGAAAGGTATAGAATTAATTAATCAAGCTACAAGTAAAAGATCGTTGTATGGTATAGGTTATGTACCTGAAGATAGACAAGTTTTTCCTGAACATACAGTAGAAGAAAACCTTGATTTAGGAAAAAAGAATAATCCTGAAGGAAAAGATAATTGGCCAATTGATAGAATCTGGGAAACCTTTCCTATGTTAGGAAAATTAAAAAATAGGCTTGGAGGTCAACTTTCAGGAGGAGAGCAACAGATGCTATCTATAGCAAGAACACTCGTTGGTAACCCCAAAATACTTCTACTAGATGAACCTTCTGAAGGACTTGCTCCTATTATTGTCGAAGATATAGTTAAAATACTAGAAAACTTAAAGAAAATTGGTGTTACAATTCTTCTGGCTGAACAAAATATGCACTTTTGTCTAGAAGTTGCAGAGGAAGCAATAATTATAGATAAAGGTAAAACAGTATGGAATGGTTCATTAAAAGATTTACAAAAAGATATTAGAACAAGAGATAAATATTTGGCAATTTAGTATAAAAATTATCTTGATAAACTTTTCATGGCAGACTCAATACCAGACAAGTTCATTTCAAACATTTTTTCGTCAAAAATTTCTCTAATCATTTTATTTGATGCTGAAGAATTCCATATAGAATTTTTTTCCGGATTTAACCAAGCCACAGAATCAAAATGAGAAAAAATTCTTTCTAACCAGACAGCACCTGATTCCTCATTCCAATGTTCAATAGACCCTCCTGCATAAGCTACTTCATAAGGACTCATCGACGCATCTCCAACAAATAATACTCTATAATCACTTCCATATTTTCTTAAAACATCCCATGTGGAAATATTATTATCAAAAGATCGAGGGTTATTGTTCCATATAGTTTCATATAAACAATTATGAAAATAAAAATGTTCTAAATCTTTAAATTCACTTCTAGCTGCAGAAAACAACTCTTCACAAGCTTCAATATATGGATCCATTGACCCGCCTACATCCAGAAATAATAATAATTTAATTCTGTTCTTTCTTTCAGGACGCATTCTTACATCTAAATACCCACCATTATTAGCTGTAGCATTAATAGTCTTATCTAAATCAAATTCATCTAGAGCACCTGCCCTAGCAAAACGTCTTAGTCTTCTAACGGCTACTCTAATATCCCTTATTCCTAAGGTTTTTTTATCATCAAAGTTGGACCATAATCTTTTTTCCCATACTTTAACTGCCTTACCTTGCCTTTTACCTTCGTTACCTATTCTAATTCCTTCAGGGTTATAACCACCAGAACCAAATGGAGAAGTTCCTCCCGTTCCTATCCATTTATTTCCACCTTGATGTCTTTTTTTTTGTTCTTCTAAACGTTCTTTAAGTGTTTCTAATAATTTATCCCAACCCCCTAAAGATTCAATTTTATTTTTTTCTTCCTCAGTTAATTGTTTTTGTAGTGCATCTCTTATCCATTCTTCTGGAATAGATTTCAAAAGCTCTTCACCAATTTCTAATGCACCTTCAAAAAATTTTGAAAACGTTTTATCAAATTTATCAAAATATCTCTCATCTTTTACCAAAGATGCCTTAGCAAAATGATAGAATGAATTTGTATCTAAATTAGTAATACCTGCATCTAAACCGGCTAAAAAATCAAGATACTCTTTTATAGAAACAGGAACCCCTGACTCTTTAAGGTTATGTAAAAAAGTTATAAACAAGAAATAAATTCCTTATTCTGAAGATCTTTTAACTCTTTTTTCACAATCATCTGCAAACTCCCAAGGTTCAATATCCGCTTGGCAAACACCTGCTTCACCTCTAACTCTAAAACAAGAATACGTTATTAAACTGTGCTTAGATGTTTTCTCATCAAAAGAACAATTATCTTTGACGTCCATATTTTGAATTAAAACTTCTGTTTCATTAGTAATTACGCACCTTCCTCTACGAGGATCAACCCATTGCATAGAATGACCCACTATAAATGCAACTGGATCTTTACCTATATTTGTCAAACACACTTCTTTAGCACTAGCTATCGATGTGAGTCCTAAAAATACTAGTATAAATATTAATATTTTAAATTTTAATAAATGCATTTTATGTACCTTTCTTAGTTCAGTTATTATCTCTTCTATTTAAAAAAGCTAGCCTTTCAAACATATGAACATCAGCCTCATTTTTTAATAAAGCACCATATAGTGGAGGCAAAGCATTTTTTGAATTATTATCTCTCAATACATCTGGAGATATATCTTCAGCCAATAATAATTTAATCCAATCTATTAATTCAGAAGTAGATGGTTTTTTTTTAATTCCATTCACCTCTCTTAACTCAAAAAAAGATTTTAAAGCAGAATTAATCAATTTTTTCTTAATTTTTGGAAAATGCACTTCTATAATAGACTTCATTGTTTCTTCATCAGGGAAACGTATATAATGAAAAAAACATCTTCTTAAAAAGGCGTCAGGGAGATCTTTCTCATTATTAGAAGTAATAATAACTATAGGCCTTTCCTTTGCGACTATATTCTGTTTTGTTTCATAAACATAAAATTCCATCTTATCTAATTCTAATAACAAATCATTGGGAAACTCTATATCAGCCTTATCAACTTCATCTATAAGTAAAACTGGTTTCTCTTTAGCTACAAAGGAGTCCCATAAAACTCCCTTTTTGATATAATTATTAATATCTTCTACACGTGAATCTCCTAATTGAGAATCTCTTAACCTAGAAACAGCATCATACTCATAAAGACCTTGCTGTGCTTTAGTAGTAGATTTAATATGCCATCTTATTAAAGATTTATTTAAAGACTCCGCAATTTGCTCAGCAAGCATTGTTTTACCAGTTCCAGGCTCACCTTTAATTAATAAAGGTCTCTCCAAAGTAATAGCAGCATTAACAGCTAATGAGAGTTCTTCTGTTACAATATAACTCTTCGTACTAGAAAAATAATTTTCCAAATGCATCTCCTAAACTTTAAAAATATAAATTCTATAAGTAAAATGAATAAAATTAATATACTATTAAAGTCAAGTCTTAATTAGAGAAGATTACATTTGTGATTGCAACCAATTTTCCCTACCAATTTTATTTGCTAATTCTAATTGTGTTTCAAGCCAATCATAATGGTCTTCTTCTGAATCCAAGATTTGTCTAAATATATTTCTACTAACAAAATCAGACACTTTTTCACAATGTTCAATAGCCTTTTTTAATTCAGGAATAGCTTTTGTTTCAATTGCTAAATCACACTTTAAACACTCCACAGGTTCTTCACCTATCATAATTTTATGCATATCTTGTACATTTGGAATTCCATCAAGAAATAGGATACGTTCTATAATAGAATCTGCATGCTTCATTTCATCAACTGATTCTTCATGCTCCTTAGATCCAAGTTTTTCATAACCCCAATCCTTAAACATTTTAGAATGTAAAAAATACTGATTAATTGCCGTTAACTCGTTAGTCAAAACGGTATTAAAATGTTTTATAACTTCTTTATCACCTTTCATAAATACCTCCATACATAATTTAATAATGTATATATGAACAAAAAAAACAGTTAAATCAAGAAAAATCGTTTAAAAACAAGAGGTTGATAGGCGTTCTCATTCTCAAAAGTTATACTAGAATTAACAAAAACATCTATTAAATAAACACAAAACGTTATTTTTGAATTAATTATAAATTTTAGACTAAAACTGAAGAAGATTCTGAATTTTTAAAGAAATTTGTATTTAAGGAGTCCAAATCATTATTGTCTTGTAATACATCCTCTATAGCTTCTAAACATTTACCACACTGCATCTTACACCCTAACTTTTTATAAACTTGCGAAGACTTTGACACTCCTTCTACTTTTGCTTTTCTAACATCTTTACATGTGAATGCGTTGCATATACAAACATACATATAACTCTCTCCTTTAAACTTAATTTTAAATATAAATGATAATGAATGTCAATCGCAATTTAAAAAAAATATTTAAATCTAAAAAAAAATAATTTTAAAAATAATGTAATTTGACTATTATAATTTAAAAATTTGAAAGTTATCATTATGACTAAAAGATTAACAGTTAGAGAAATACGTAAATTAAAATTAATTAATAATAAACAAGAACCTATCGTCTCACTAGTCTGTTATACATCTCAGATGGCAAGATTAATAAACGACCATGTTGATATTATACTAGTTGGTGACAGTCTTGGAATGACTATTTATGGTTTTCCTAATACTTTATCGGTAACATTAAATATGATGATTAATCATGGAGCAGCAGTAGTAAGGTCCACCAATAAACCACATATAGTTGTTGACCTTCCATTTGGAAGTTATGAAGCATCACCAGAAAGTGCATTTAGGTCTGCAAGCAAAGTAATGAGAAAAACTGGAGCTCAATCAGTAAAACTTGAAGGAGGGGAAGAATTTGCCGACACTGTAAAGTTTTTAACTGAAAGAGGCATTCCTGTAATGGGACATATTGGATTAATGCCTCAAAGAATTCAAACTTTAGGAGGTTTTATTACGCAGGGCAAATCTCATAATGAATCTAAAAAATTATTAAATGATGCAAAATCTATTTCTGAAGCAGGAGCTTTTGCTACTGTTGTAGAAGCTGTACCTGAAGAAATTGGTAAAAAAATTACTAATTCAATTAAAATCCCAACTATAGGAATTGGGGCAGGTCGAAAATGTGACGGACAAATTTTAGTAACTCACGATATATTAAATTTATTTGGAGATTTTACTCCAAAATTTGTTAAGAAATATGGAAACATAGATAGAAATATTACAAATGCAATCAAAAATTATAGTAAGGAAGTAAAAAACAAAGATTTCCCAGGAAAAAACAATATTTTTTCTTTAAAAAGATAATTCTTATATCATTTTTAATGAGATTTTTTCAACAACTGTGTAATTGCTTTTTCAACCATACTAACACTTAAACTATCCATTAATGAGCCAGATGTCCTATGATTAAAAGATGGTGAATTCATCAATTTAGATGGTGTTTCTGTGGTTCGAACAACCATACATTTTTTACCTGTAGGTGCATAAAGTTTATCATCAGTTGGCCCAAATAAACCCAAAGTAGGAATTCCAGTAGCAGCTGATAGATGCATCAAACCGGAATCATTTCCAATAAATATTTTAGATAATGAAATTACTCCCGCAGTGGGCATTATGGGCTTGCCAATTAAATTGATAACATCTATTTCTTTAATAAGTTTAATAAGTTTTATGCCTATACTTTCTTCTCCTGGTCCTCCAACTATCAAAACGGTCCCATTTTTAAAAGAATCATAATTAATAATAATTCTAATTAATTTAGCAAATTTTTCTACATTCCAAATTTTAGCAGCCCAATTTGCAGTAGGAGCAATAACTATAAAAGGACCTTTTTTATTACCTAAATAGGACCTAGCTTTATTATAAGCATTTTCATCAATCCAAACTTTTGGAAATGGAATACTTCCATCTGGATTTAATTTACTAAGTCTTTCTAATCTGTGTTTGAATTTTGAATCTGTTGAAGATAATATTAACCTTTTCTTAGCAAAGATTAACCATATTATTGGGGTACCTCTTAAATCACATATAATATCCCATTTTTTATTTTTAATTTCTTTCCAAACTTCTAACCAGTGCAAACTATATTTTTTTTTATTTAATACAATGATTTTATTAACAAAAGGACAAGGCACAAAAATAGATTTAGCTACTTTTCCACACACAACTGTAGCATCAGCTTTATAGTAATTACATAAACAGTCCAATAGTCCCATGGACATTACAGCATCTCCGAGACGAGTATTCCCTATAAATAATAATTTTTTCATTCAGAAAAACCTGCTTTAAAAACATCTTCAAACTTTATTGCTATTTTATCCCAACTATTATTAATTTGCATTTTTTTTGCTGTAACAGAAGTTCTTTTAAAATAAGATAAATCACTTAAAAACCTTATAGCATATTCAGCAAAAGCATTATCATCACTTCCCACAAAACCTGTCTTACCATTAATAATTTTTTCAATAGAGGCACCTAAAGGTCTTATCACTGCTGGAATTCCCATAGCTTGGGTCTCTTGTAACGTTAAAGCAGATATTTCAAATTTATGAGAAGGGTATAAATGTACTCTTGCATCCCTTATTTCCTTTATAAATTCAGAATCAATTCTCGGTTTCTTAATATGAATATTATATTTTAAACTTTCCATAAGAGTATCAAAAATATTTTTATATTTTTCTGTCACTTTTTGTCTATTTAACCCATTAAACATAGTATTAGAATATATATGCAACTCTGCCCAAGGTAATTTAACATGTATAATATCAACCCATATTTTTATTAACCAATCTAAACCCATTAAAGGGTTAGTAGTCACCAATGCTTTTGGAGTCACAGATGGATTCAATTCTAAAGCTTCAGTATAGCTATTATGAACTCCCAGTGGTATCATAGTTGCATCCAAAAATTTTAAACCATCTGGAATAGTATTAATATGACTTTCTCCTTGATAAATTAATACTGGCTTATAAGTAATAGCTTCCTTAAAATATTCTGGTTTTGCTAATAAAAAACCTGACACAGTTAACCATAAAAACTTTTTAGTGTTTCCTTTACATAAACCTAATAATTGTGGATCATTTAAAATTACCCAAACATCTGAGTGAGCAACTTCAATATTTTTTATAGGGTTCCAACTAACTTTATTTAAAACTATAGATTTTTCACAATTATTGAAAACTCTGACAACATGTCCTATACTTGCTAGTGCTTCAGTTAATAGAATTAAAGATTTTTCTGTAGCACCAAGCGCTCTACTAAAAATAGTGGCGCCATCAAATTTTTGACCATTATTTAAAAATGTAATTAACATGATAAGGGTTTACGAAGGTAAGAAAATGAATGCAAGTATTATTAATAAAATATTTAAAAAGTAATCAAAAATATGACAATAAAATTATTTAAAACATTTTTAGTTGATAGAGCAACACTTTTACTACAAGGCGAAGACGTCAATGACTTCTTACAAAATATAATCAGTAATAATATAGATTTAGTTACAAAAGACCAGTCTATTTATTCTACTTTATTAAATCCACAAGGAAAATTCATGTTTGATTTTATCTTATTTAAAAAAAATAACTTAAATGAGATATATTTAGATTGTGATAAAAATAGAGCTGAACAACTAATAAAAACTTTAAACTTATACAAACTAAGAAAAAATGTACAAATTTCTATTTTAAATAAAATAAAAACAATATGTGTATATGGAGAAGACAAAAATATATTTAAAATACTAAAATTAAATAGTAAGGAGGGTTCTTCTAAAATTATAAATACTAGTGTAAAAATTGTAGATCCTAGAAATAAGAATCTTGGAATTAGAATATACAAATTTAATGAAAAAAATTCTATAAACCTTTCTAAGATTAAATCAGAACCCATATCAAAATATGACGAATTAAGAATTAATTTAGTCATACCAGATAGTTCAAAAGATTTAGAAATTGGAAAAAGCTTTCTCCTGGAAAACAACTTTGATGAATTAAAAGCTATAGATTTTAAAAAAGGTTGCTACATAGGACAAGAAAATACAGCTAGACAAAAATATAGAGGCACACACAAAAAAATACTAGCCAAAGTGAAAATATATGGCAAAAATCTAAAAAATGGCACCAAAATCATATATAAAGATAGACATATAGGTAATATACGTTCATCTACCAATAAGACTGGATTAGTCACTATTAGAACTGAAGTATACCAAGAATTTATTAAAAATAATTCTAAAATTAGTGTATTAAATAGTTATATTAAATTTAAAAATTAACTGTTTTTAATTTTCGATTGAGCTGCTGACAATCTAGCAATAGGAACTCTATAAGGTGAACAAGACACATAATTTAAACCAGTCTTATGAAAAAATTCAATTGATCTAGGGTCCCCTCCGTGCTCTCCACATATTCCCAACTTTAAATTTTTATTTTCACTTTTACCGGAATCACTAGCTATAGAAACTAATTTACCAACTCCATTAATGTCAATAGAAACGAACGGGTCATTATCAATTAAATTCTTCTCCATATAATCAGGCATAAACTTACCACTATCATCTCTGCTTATGCCTAGAGTAGTTTGTGTCAAATCATTAGTTCCAAAGCTAAAAAAGTCAGCATATTTTGCAATTTCCTTCGCATTTAAAGCAGCTCTTGGAAGTTCTACCATTGTACCAACTAAATAATTTATCTTAAAATTAAGTTCTTTCATTATTCTTTCAGCTATTCTATTTATACCATTTTTTATAAAAATTAATTCTGTTTGGCTAATAATAAGTGGCACCATTATTTCAGGTACAATTTTTATATCAAATTTCTTTGATACCTCTATTGCTGCTTCAAATATAGACTTTGCCTGCATTTCATAAATCTCTGGAAAAGTTATTCCTAAGCGACAACCACGATGACCTAGCATTGGATTTTGCTCTTCTAACTGCAAGACTCTAGACTTTATCACAGACTTTTCTTGACCCAATTTATCTGCAAGATATTCAAGCTCTTCAACCTCTTTAGGTAAAAACTCATGCAAAGGAGGATCTAATAATCTAATAGTTACTGGAAGTTCTTTCATTAAAGTAAAAATTTCAGTAAAATCATTTTTTTGCATAGGTCTTATTTTATTAAGAGCTACCTTTCTATCATTTTCATTATCAGAAAAAATCATTTCTCTAACTGCTAATATTCTTTCATTATCAAAAAACATGTGTTCAGTTCTACATAATCCTATTCCTTCAGCACCAAACTCTAAAGCAACTTTTACATCTTGAGGGGTTTCAGCATTTGCTCTTATTTTTAACTTTCTTATTTCGTCAGCCCAATTCATTAATTTAGAAAATTCCTCTGATAGTTTAGGCATTATAGTAGACACTTCTCCAAAAATAACTTCTCCAGAACTTCCATCTATAGTAATTATAGCACCTTCTTTAACCTGAACTCCACTTACCATAAACTCATTCTTATCGTGATCTATAATGATATCGCCAGCACCTGCAACACAAGGCCTGCCCATTCCTCGGGCTACAACAGCCGCATGACTAGTCATTCCTCCTCTACTAGTTAAAATACCGTTAGAAGCGTGCATCCCATGAATATCTTCTGGACTGGTTTCCATTCTAACTAAAATTACAGATTCCCCATTGTTAGACAACTCAACTGCTAAATCTGAATTGAAAACAACTTTACCAGAAGCTGCCCCAGGCGATGCAGGCAATCCTTTAGAAATTATATTTTTGTTAGCATTTGGGTCTAAAGTAGGATGTAATAATTGATCTAACCCTAAAGGTTCTACTCTTAATATTGCATCTTCTTTTGAAATCAATTTTTCATCAAACATATCTACAGCAATTTTAACTGCTGCTGCAGAAGTTCTTTTTCCTGATCTTGTCTGTAATATCCATAATTTACTTTTCTGCACCGTAAATTCTATATCTTGCATATCTTTATAATGATTTTCTAATTTTTTAAAAATTTGTACTAATTCATTATATATTTCTGGAATAAATTCTTCCATAGACAAAGAATCAGAACCTTGCTCCTTTCTTTCTCTAATAGTTAAATTTTGGGGGGTTCTTATGCCTGCTACTACATCTTCTCCTTGGGCATTTATCAAATATTCGCCATAGTAATTATTTTTTCCGCTAGAAGGATTCCTTGTAAAAGCTACTCCAGTACAACAATCATCCCCCATGTTACCAAACACCATAGCTTGAATATTAACAGCTGTACCCCATGACTCAGGAATTTCATTTAATTTTCTATACGTAATAGCTCTTTGATTCATCCAAGAGCTAAATACTGCGCCCACTGCTCCCCATAATTGTTCTATAGGATCTTGAGGAAAATCATTACCTGTATTTTCCTTAACCAACTTTTTAAATAATTCAGTAATATTCTTCCAAGAATTAGCATCAACTTCTGTATCTAAAATAATATTATTAGATCTTTTTTCTTGTTCTATAATATCTTCAAACTCAAAAGATTCTATTCCTAAAACTACATCACTATACATTTGTATGAATCTTCTATAACTATCATAAGCAAAACGATCGTCGTTACTCGCATTACATATACCTTCCACTGTCTCATCATTAAGACCTAAATTTAAGACAGTATCCATCATGCCAGGCATTGAAGCTCTTGCACCAGAGCGCACGGATAATAATAAAGGAAACTTAGAATCCCCAAACTTCATTTTTGTCATTTGTTCAATATTTTTTAGTGCTTCTAAAACTTGTTTTGTTAACTCTGCAGGGTATTTTTCATTATTTTTATAATAGTAATTACATACTTCAGTAGTAATTGTAAAACCAGCAGGAACAGGAATACCAATACTATTCATCTCCGCCAAATTTGCACCTTTCCCACCCAACAAATTTTTAAGTTCTGCATTACCCTCAGCTCTTCCTTTGCCAAAAGTATAAACCCACTTATTCATAAAAATTTATCCTTAATAAATTAAAATAGTTAAGTAATTATTTAGCTTCGTTTTATATATCAATCAATGAAAAATCCGCAAAATTAATAAATGTTTTTCTTATTGAAGATAATATATTTAATCTATTTTCTCTTAATTTCTTTTCATTAACATTAACTTGCACTTTTTCAAAAAAATGTTCTAACTTTTTATCTATTTTAGAAAAAAGTATCATTGCTTCCTTATACTTTTCATTTGTTAATAAAGATTCGGTTTTTTTATTTACTTCATTAAAATATTTATATAATTCAAATTCTTCTTTTTCTTTAAATAATTTAGTATTTATTTTTATACCAAATTTCTTCATATCTTTTTTTTCTTCTATTTCTAATATTCTTCTTACTCTTTTTAAACTTTGAATAAAAATCTTACCATGATTAGTCATGATAAAATCATCCAATACTTTGATTCTTTTCATTACATCAAATATATCATCATTACTTTTCAAATTACATACTGATAAAATACATGATTTATTTATTCCTAAATCACGTAAATAAATCTTTAACCTCTCTATTAAAAAATTTATGGAAATATTTATACAATCACTTTTCGAAACAATAAGCTTATAATTTTGTTTGGAATATTTATAATAAGAATCAGCTATTACCTCACTAAGCAAAATCCTAATATTATTTTCCAAAATAATTCTAATTATACCTAAACTAGACCGCCTGATTCCAAAGGGGTCCTTAGAACCAGTAGGTTTTAAATCAATTGCCATAAAACCCACTAAACTATCTAGTTTATCTGTAAAGGCCAATAATGAAGACTCTGATAAAGATGGACATTTATCACTTGGTCCAACTGGAGAATAATGTTCTTTTATTGCCAATACTACCTTTTTATCTAAACCTGCTGCTTCAGCATATCTACTTCCAATAATACCTTGTAGCTCTGGCATTTCATAAACTACTTCACTACATAGATCCGCTTTAGCCAGTTCTGCCGAAATAAGAGCTAAGTTCATATCAACTGCAAAATTATTTCCATATATCTTAATAAGGCCTTTAATTCTTTCTACCTTCTCTTCCATTGTCCCTAATAAACGATGAAAAATAATATTATTAAGATTTTTAGAATAATCTTTTAAGCCTTTCTTAATATCATTATTATAAAAAAATCTTGCATCTGATAAACGAGCTCTCAAAACCTTAGAATTACCAGAAATAATTTCTTTACCATTTACAGGAATATTTGACACTCCAATAAATTTATTACTCAAAGTTTTATTTTTATTTAATAAAGGAAAATATTTCTGTTGCTTCATCATTGTTAATTTTAAAATCTCTTCAGGAAGTGATAAATATTCTTTATCAAACTCTCCTATAAAGAGATAAGGATACTCCACTATATTTGCTACTTCTTCTACTAACTCAAGTAAAGGTTTAAAATTCAAATTATATTTTTTTGATAATTTTTGACCATCAGAAATAATTATTTTACTTCTTTCTTCTGAATTAACTAATACATTAGCTTTTTTTAATTTATTAATATAATCATTTTTATTATTAACTATAATTTTATCAGGAGACACAAATCTATGACCAAAAGTAAAATTTCCGCTATTAATTTCATCTATATTAAAGTCAATAACCTCTTTTTCAAACAAACATAAAATAGAATGGAGAGGTCTTATCCATCTTAAATCTCCTTTTCCCCATCTCATAGATTTGCTCCATGGAAATTTTAATATAACTGTTTTAATAGCCTCTTTAATAATATTTTTTCCATCTTCTCCATGTTTTTTATATTTATAAAAATAAAACTCTCCTTTAGGAGTTTCTTTAATAATAAGATCATTTTCAGAAACTCCGAAACTTTTTGCAAAACCAATTACAGCTATTTTTTTTGCATCAATTCTAGGGCCTCTCTTTTCAATATAAATATCTTCAGTTTTATGAGAAACTTCTTCTACACATAAAACTAAACGCATTGGACTCCAAAAAACTTGCGACTCACCAAATTTTAAACCATTCTCATTTAAATATTTTGAAAAAGAGGCCTCTAAGTTTTTTGCTCCAGACTTCTGTAAGCCCGCAGGGATTTCCTCACTAAATAACTCAATTAGCAGTTGTCCCATTTATTATTCACCTATATCTTTAACATATAAGTCTGCACATAATTTTACCATTGCACGCACTCTTGCAATATATGTCGCTCTTTCATTTACTCCAATTACTCCACTAGCATCAATTAAATTAAAAATATGACTAGCTTTAATACATTGTTCGTAAGCCGGCAAAACTAAATTCTCTTCAATTAAATTTTTAGTTAATTTTTCTAATTCAGTAAAATTTTTAATTAGAACTTTTGAATCAGATTTTTCAAAATTATACTTAGATTGTTCAATTTCATTCTGTAAAAATATATCTCCATATTTTACACCATTGTTATTCCAAATAATATCATATACATTATCTATTCTTTGAATATACATAGCTATTCTTTCTAAACCATAAGTTAACTCTCCTGTGACAGGTTTACAATCAATACCTCCTATTTGTTGAAAATAAGTAAACTGAGATATTTCCATCCCATTACACCAAACTTCCCATCCTAATCCCCAAGCTCCTAATGTAGGACTTTCCCAATCATCTTCAACAAAACGAATATCATTTTTTAAAGAATCTATACCTATAACTTTTAAACTTTCCAAATACAACTTTTGTATATTTTTTGGAGAAGGCTTTAATACAGTCTGGAATTGATAATAATGTTGTAATCTATTAGGATTTTCACCATACCTTCCATCTGAAGGCCTACGACAAGGCTGAACATATGCCGCTTTCCAATCATCTTTTCCTAAAGCTCTTAATGCTGTCGCAGGGTGAAATGTCCCAGCGCCAACTTCCATATCAATAGGCTGCAATATTATACACCCTTTTTGTGCCCAATACTTTTGTAATTTAAAAATAATTGACTGAAATGAATTATCTGAATTAGTCATTAATATTTAACCATTTTCATTTCTAAGAATCACATTCTGTACATGAACTACCTGGCATAAAATAACTTCCACAATTTGTACATTTTTGTAAATCTTGTACTTTATCTTGTGTAAACTTACTGGAAGATTCTTTTTTATTAACTTGTTCTTTTTTTAATTTATTTTTTTTAGAGCCTCTTTCCAGCATTTTAAAACCATACCAAATTAAACAAATTATAAAAATTAAAAGTAAAATTTTTGGTATACTAAAACCTAACATGTTATCTCCTATTACAAATAATTCAATTTAAAGGCCAAATTTAGCAAAAGCAATTCTTTCTTCAATATACTCTATTATTTTATAATAACTACTTGAAGACAAACCAAGTCTTTGTCCTAATTTTTTTCTTCCAGAAATTTCTTTAAAAACAATATTATCTCCAAATCTTTCTCTCATAACTTGTTTTAATTCACCTACAGAATCTGCTAAACCTATTTCACAAGCTTTAGTACCAGAAAAAATTTTAGCCTCAAATATACCTTCTTTTTTAATTATAGTATCTTTAAGTTTTTTTCCTCTCCTCAGAGAAACCCAATCTTTAAATTGTTGATGTATCTCTTCTTGTAAATCTGTAATTAATTTAACATCATCTGGATTCTGAGGTTGAAAAGGATCCAATAATCCTTTATTTTCACCCTTTGCAAAAACTCTTCTTTCCACTCCAATTTTTTTTATAACTTCTACGAAACCAAAACCTGCAGAAATTACTCCTATAGATCCTAATATAGACGAAGGCATTACATATATTTCATCGGCTGCACAAGCTAACCAGTAACCTCCAGAAGCGGCCACATCTTCCACAAATGCAGAAACAGGAACATTTTTCTTTTTAGATAATTCTAATATTCTTTCTGAAATTAATGCTGATTGAACAGGAGAACCTCCAGGAGAATTAATTATCAATGCCACACCTGATAGCTTCTTAGTTGCAAATGCGCGTTCTAATTGTTTATCCAATTTTTCTAATGAAAGATTACTTGAACCCGGAAATTTTGAACCACTAGCAATCACACCAGACAACCTTATTACATTAATAATTGGTCTGTTTTTATTAAAAATCTTAGTAATAAATTTCATCAAATATATCCTCTAATTACATAATAAATTAATACTTATTAAGATCTATATTACTTGTATTCATTAAAATGCTATTACAATCTTCTGTATATGTTCCATCATCATTATGCAAAACTAATCCTGATAATAATTTTACTTCTGATTTAGACTTCTTTTTAGCTTGTACAATAATTAATTTTGAAGGTAAACCTTTCTTAGCCCATAAGGGAAATATTCTTATATCTCCCCAATCTTTATTTAGATATTGCATTATCATATCAAGATACTCAGACCTATATATAAAATTTAAATATCCTTTAGGTTTTAATTTTTTATATGCCGCAGAAAACCACAAATAAATACCATCTTCATATTTTGAATCCATTTTGTTGTTGTTTAAAGATAATAAAAAATTTTCTTTATTAAAATAAGGAGGATTCATAACAACTCTATCAAAAGTATTATTTAAATCTGCCAAAAATGAATCTTTTTTTAAATCATCATAAATCATCTGAATATTTAAGTCTTTTAAATTATTTAATATAATATTTTTTTTAGCTATTTTTATTAATTCCTTATTTTTTTCAATTGCTATAATTTTAGATAAAGGAAAGCGTTTTGCTAGCGAAAGCGTTACAATTCCTGTACCTGTTCCTAATTCTAAACAATTATCATAAGAACTGACAGAAGAAGCTAATAAAATAGAATCAATTCCAACCCTGAAGCCTTTTTTAGGTTGATACAAATTTATAAAACCATTCAATATATTATTTTTAGTAACTTCCATCATATATATGTCCAAAAAACTTTAAATACTTTAAATTTAAAGTTATATAAATAGCATTAATGAAATTATATTTTAAATAATATCTATAAATATTTATTTATAATACATAAGTCTATATAGAATAAATAAACATTAAAAATTTATTAGGAAATTTATTGATAAAAAATATAAATAAAAAGAAATATAATATTAGAGAAATACAAAATCTAATAAATAAAGATTTACTACAAGTAAATCAAATAATAGAAAAAAATATTGGTAAAAAAGTTCCTTTAATAAAAAACTTATCAAACCATATTTTCTCTGCTGGTGGAAAAAGAATTAGGCCTATTATAACTTTATTAACTGCCAATTTATGTAAATATAAAGGAAATACCCATATAGCTTTAGCTGCATGTATCGAATTAATTCATACAGCAACATTATTACACGATGATGTAATAGACGAAAGCAAACTAAGAAGAGGAATTCCTACAGCGAATAATGTTTTTGGAAATAAAAGCAGTATATTAGTAGGCGATTTTCTTTTTTCTTTAGCTTTTGAATTGCTGGTAAAGAATAGTTCTAAACCTATTCTACAAATTTTATCTAAAACCTCTTCAACTATTGCCCAAGGCGAGGTAATGCAACTATCCACAATTAAAAATTATGATACATCTGAAGATATATATATGAAAATCATCGAAGCAAAAACTGCTAGTTTATTTTCAGCAGCGTCTGAAATTAGTGCTCTAATGTCAAAAAATAATAAAAAAGCACAAAATGCCTTAAGAAACTATGGAAAAAATATAGGAATTGCATTTCAACTAGTTGACGATGCTTTAGACTATAATGGAACATCTATTATAGGAAAAACAATTGGTGATGACTTTAGAGAGGGCAAAATTACTCTGCCAATAATACTATGTATTTCTAAAGCAAATGAAGAGGAAAAAATATTTTGGAAAAAAACAATAGAATCATTGAATCAAAATAAAAATGATTTTAATACAGCTCTTAAAATAATAGAAAAATATAATGCTGTTAACTTAACTTTAGAAAGAGCAAAAAAATATAGCTCATATGCTATAGAATCCTTAAATACTTTTCCTAATTCTAAATTTAAGTCAGCTCTAGAGTCTCTTGCAATAATTGCAATCAATAGAGATAAATAATATAATCTATATTTTTTAAAAAGAAATGTGAAATTCAATGCTTATTAAAATTTTATTAATAATTTTTACATATATTCTTTTATTATTAAATCATTCATTTGCTGACTGGGCTACTGTTATATTTAACAAACCATCAGGAAAAAATATTGGTTTTGCTGAAGGAGTAGATAGTTGGTTTTTGAATGCTCCCGCATTTAAATTTAACTTAAAAAATATCGAACCTGGTGAATACAGGCTAGCACTGTATGATGGAAAAAACTGTAATGACTATGGTGTTTCTGCTGAAATTAATAGACCAGAATTAAAAGATTGGAATCCTTCTAAATTACTAATTTTTACAGTTAAGGAAAATAGAATATACAATGTAACACTGGGAATGAAACCAAAAAAATTTACTGATGAAACTGTTGGCCTTATTACTATAGGTTCCTTAAGAGGACATCCTCTTATAATATTTAAAAAAAATATAAATACCCCATTTGCTTGCGGGATAGTTCCCATAAATTAATCTTTATTGTAACGATATGGCAGGGAGTTTTATAAATCCAGTAAACTGAATTTCCTCATTACTTATAGTAAAAATTTGATCCATATTTAATCTTGCAAAACCTGAAGCACCAGCATACTTTCCTGTACCAGATATAAAATCTAATCTACCTTCGCACCGAACTTTTTGTGTTATAGTTGCTCCACTTGAGCATTCTAATTTAGCAACCAAAGAATCGCCTTTTGGATCAGTAACAATACAATAACCGTTAACATTTTCCATCTGAGCAAAACCACAACTAAACCCTCCTCTTCCTGGTGCTGCATGAGCTGCTAACTTACAATCTATAAATGAACCTTTAAAAAGAAGATTCTCTTCAATAAAAGCCGTAAAACTTACTAATGCAATTTTAGCTTCTCCTATTGTATTTTCTTCCACTATTGGAGGATTAATATATTTTCCTGATATATCAATAGAATGCGCATCTTCTGGAATAGTTATTTCTTCCGCAATAGAATTATAAATGGAAAGAATAAAAAATAAACATAAAAAAAATTTACAAACCATATAATTATTGAACCTTATATTATCATATTGCATAATGACTTATGATTAAACTTTCTGCAAATTTATCCTTTTTATTTAATGAAGTTTCTTTTAAAAATAAATTTAAAGAAGCCTCAAAAGTTGGTTTCAAAGCCGTAGAATTTCTATTTCCATATGAATATAATGTCAATGAAATAAAAAAATATTTAAAAGAAAATAAATTAAAACTAGTTTTATTTAATACACATCCAGGTTCATGGAAAAAAGGAGATAGAGGCTTAGCTTCGAAAATAGGAAGAGAAAATGAATTTAAAGATAATTTTTATAAAACTATAGAATACGCCAATGAATTAAATTGTCCAAATATTCATGTTATGGCAGGTGTGAACAATGAAAAAAGCTCAATAACTAAATCAAGAGATTTGTACATAAAAAATCTTCTTTTTTGTGCTGATTTAGCAAAAAATAATAATTTTTACGTCTTAATAGAAGCTATTAATAATATTGATATTCCTAATTATCACCTCAATTTTGTAAGTGATGCTATAAGTATCATTAAAGAAATAAATCACCCTTCGTTAAAATTACTATTGGATATATATCATGCTCAAATTATGAGTGGAAATTTATCTTCTTTAATTAAAAAAGCACTACCTTATACAAATCATATTCAAATTGCTTGCCCTCCAGGAAGAAATGAACCAAATGAAGGAGAAATAAATTATCCATATTTATTTAATATAATTGAGAATTATAATTATAATGGATATATCGGATGTGAATATAAACCTTTAAATAATACTTTAAATAGCCTGAAATGGGCTAAAAGTTTTGGAATTAATATTATTTAATATATTTTTTATTAAATTTTTATTATTATATAAATATTAAACGGAGGTAATTATGGCTAATATTCTTTCATCACTTCAAAAGACTATAGGAGCAGGTATAGTCCTTACAATTATTTTTATACTGTATTATATGTCCACAGGTGGATCATTAGATACTAGTTTTTGGGCTCTTATTCTTAGATATCTACATATTTTAGCAGGCATAATGTGGATAGGGTTACTTTGGTATTTTAATTTTGTACAAATACCTAATATGCCAAAAATACCAGATGAACAAAAGCCTGCAATAGGAAAAGTGATAGCTCCTGCTGCTTTATGGTGGTTTAGATGGGGAGCTATGGCTACTATTATCACTGGCTTATTACTTGCACATATAAATGGTTATCTTTTACAAGCTATAACTTTAGGACTTATGGATGGTGTTGCAAAACATTCTGCTATTGGTATTGGAATGTGGCTAGGTACTATTATGTGGTTTAATGTTTGGTTTGTAATTTGGCCAAACCAACAAAGGGCTCTAGGGATTGTAGATGCAGACGCTGAAAGTAAGGCTGCTTCAGCTAGAACAGCAATGTTATTTAGTAGGACTAATACACTGCTTTCTATACCAATGCTTTTCGCTATGGCTTCTGCTCAAAATATTTGGTAATAAAAATTTTATCCGAAAGAGATATATGTATCTTTTTCGGATAATTTATTCAAGCATGAAAAGACCTTAAAACTTTTCCTGGCAATTTTTTTAGATTAATTAATTTATTTTTATTCACCACTCTGATTCCATTAATCCACACACCTTCAATACCATATGCATCAACATTCAATCTAGAAGAATTAGCTGGCAAATCATTAACTCTATATGCTTTTGAAATACCAACTTTTTTTAAATCCAATAATACCATATCAGCAAACTGACCAGGAACTAATCTACCACGATTATCTATTCTATATATATCAGCTTGTTTTCCAGATAATTGATATACGGCCTCTTCAATACTCATTAATTTATTTTTTCTTATCCAATTATCTAAAAAATACAAACCATAACCTGCATCATTAAAAAAAGTTAAATGTGCTCCTGCATCTGACAAAGTTATATTAGACCTAGGGTGTTTTAATAATTTTGATACAGAACTTTCATCACTATTTAATAACATAGCAATAAACAAAGTATTCATACCATCTTCTGAAAGGGCATGATTCAATAACCATTTTAGAGGTTCAACTTTTAATTTAGATGATATTTCTTTAATAGTCTTGCCTTCTAAACAAGCATATTTTTTATTTTTCACTTCTCTAACTATAATTTTATCCCAATCTCCATTAAATAATCTAACTTGGGCATCATCCTCTATTTCATCCGATAAATTTTTACGAAATAATTCATCCATTAATATTTCTTTATAACTTTTTAAATCTTTACAAACCATGGCAGGTTTCCAGGCAGCTATCCCCTCAAATAAATAAGGTGATTCCATTGTAAATTCCATAGAAAGAGGTCTGCATGAAACCTGCCCCCATATTTCTATTCCTTTTTCATAACTTGAAGAAATATCTGATAAAATTTTAAAAGTAGAAGAATCGGATAATGGATTATGCAACAATGCTGCCACAGCTGCAGGCCTCCTTGTATCACCTATCCAATTTTCAATGTTTTTAATTGATGTTTTAGAACCTCTAGTTAACATAAAAATTCCTCTACCATAGCAAGCCATTGCTTTAACTAATTCTTTCATTTCATTATCTTTAGCTAATCTAGATGGCATTGGAACACCATTTTCACCATTGTGCCCTTCAAAAGTGGAAGTAGCAAAACCAAGTGCTCCCTTTTTCATAGCATCTCTTATTATTTGAGTCATTTCTATTATTTCTTCTTCAGAAGCTTCCCTTTTTAAAGCATCTTTACCCATAACATAAACTCGTATAGAAGAATGTCCTATATATGCAGCTACATTGGGCCCTACTCCTCTTTTCTCTAAAAACTCCATATATTCAGAAAAAGTCTCAAATTCCCAATTAATCCCTTCTCGTAAAGCAGCTAAAGACATTCCTTCAACATTAGTAAGATTTTTTATTGTAAGATCTCTATCACCTTCTTTACATGGTGCAATAGTAAATCCACAATTACCTATTAATACTGTTGTTACCCCAAATAAAGGAGATGGAGAAGCCCAAGAATCCCAGGTTAATTGAGCATCATAATGAGTATGACTATCTATTAAGCCCGGTATTAAAGTTAAACCTTTAGCATTAATTACTTGTTTAGCTTCTCCTAAATCTTTTTTACCTCTATTGACTACTATTCCATCATCCACAGCTAAATTTCCCGTAAATGATGATTTTCCAGTTCCGTCAATTATATGAGCATTATTAATTATTAGGTCATACAATTTATTTCAATAATCCTTTAACAGAATCTAAAGCAGCTTTAGCACATTCTTCATCTTGATCCCCAGTTGCACCACTTACTCCTATTGCTCCTATTAACTCACCTGTTTCTGTTTTTATTGGAAGTCCTCCTGGAAATGGAACCAAAAAGTCTACAGTAGCTAAACCTGGCGCTCTGCCTGGCTTTCCATCTTTGCCATATACTATTTCCCCTACAGTTCTGGTAGGATAAGGAATCATAACCGCAGCAATAGCTTTATTTATTGCTATATCTACACTCCCTAAGAAGGCATTATCTTGTCTTATAAATAAAACCAAATCCGCCCCAGAATCTACAATAGCTATATTTAAAGGCCTCCAATCTGTAGTTGCCTTTTTCGCTTCACATGCATCTGCTAATTTCTTTGCTAATTCTAAATTCATAACAGGTTTAGTTTCTAATGAAAAAGCAACTTTATTTATCATTAGAATAGTAAATACAAAGATAAAAATTAAATTTAAATTTTTCATTACAAATCTCCTTAATTAAATTTTATAAACTACTTATATTATACATAAATCTTCTAATATTCTATATAATTCACTACTTGTATTTTTTCTGTTAATATTTAAATCCATAGGAGTTCTCTCTGGACGTAAGTATCTCCAGCCCTGGAAAGGTCTTTGTTTAACAGCTTGGGTTTCAATTAAAGCATTATCCAAAATTAAATGACAATATTTTAAACCATCTTCGTGCTCAATTTTTTTTATGTCTATTATTTTTTGTCTAACTGAAATATAGCCATTAATAACCCAATACATAGAACCTGCATCTTTAATCATTTCATATTTTTTTGGAAACAATCTAGTAATATGAACATTTTCATTAAATTTTTTATATCGTAAATCTTGTTTAATCTTTAGATCTTCAAGATTTTTAACTCCAACAGCTAATTTTTTTAAATTCATGAATTTACTTTGTCTTATTTCTTTCCCGTTTAGATTCTAAAGCATTATAAACCCTTGAAAAAGGTTTTCTATCCAATTGATCAAATACATATTTAGCAGCATCACATATTTTTTCTAAATCTACACCTGTTTCTATTCCCATTCCGTTTAACATATAAAGAACGTCTTCAGTAGCTACATTTCCCCTAGCACCTGGTGCATAAGGGCATCCGCCTAAACCTCCTACAGACGTATCTACTACTTTAACTCCCAACTCTATACTTGCTAAAATATTTGCTAAAGCTTGTCCATATGTATCATGAAAATGAACTGCTAACTTTTCAATTCCCACTGCATCTCTGCATGCAGAAACCATTTTTCTTGTTTTTATGGGAGTTCCACTTCCAATAGTATCTCCTAAAGAAACTTCATAACATCCCATTTCCACTAACTTTTCAGATAGTTTTGCAACTTCAATAGGAGATATTTCATTTTCATAAGGACAACTAATAACCGTAGAAATATATCCTCTCACCTTAAGCCCCATATTTAAAGCCTGATCTGTCACAACCTTAGCTCTCTCTAAAGCCTCTAAAACTGAACAATTAGTATTCTTTTTAGAAAAAGTCTCACTTGGTGTTGAGAATACACATGCCGTATCTGCAGAAATTTCTATAGCTCCTTCCAAACCTTTTAAATTAGGCGTTAAAACAGGATACGATATATGTTTTTTACGTTTTATATTATTCAAAACTTCTTTAGAATCAGCCATAGCTGGAACCCATTTAGGAGAAACAAAGGCTCCACATTCAATATATTCCAAACCTGTTTCAGATAGCATATCAACAAAATTTATTTTTGCCTTAGTATTTACAGGCACTTTTTCATTTTGAAGCCCATCTCTAGGACCCACCTCATATATTGAAACTTTATCCATCTTTCTTATCCATTTCTACTAAAACAAAACCTTCTTCCACCTGCTGAGATTCTTTAACATTTATATTTACAATTTTACCATCAAATGGAGCAACTATAGAATGTTCCATTTTCATAGCTTCTATTATTGCAATAATAAATCCTTTTTCAACCCTTTGATTCAATTTCACAAAGATCTTAGCAACTTTACCAGGAACAGGAGCATCAAAAGAACCTGAAACAGAATCTTCTAATAAAAAAGAACCATATTTTTCTTTTTTTATAAATGCAAAATTATATCCCATACTTTTTAAATAAATTTCATTTTGATTTCTAAAAATATCAAATGTCATCTTTTTTTCAGATATTATATTATTATTATTATTTATTGTTGAAATTAACACTGTAATATTTTTATTTTTTTCACCACTTTTGTAATTTATTTTAGTAAACAGGTTATTAACATCTAAGGCATTAAAAACTTTATAATATCCTTTTTCTATTATTTGACATTTAAAATGAACTTCTTCCTTGTTATCTAAAAATAAAATATCTTCTACCTCATTATCTATATGTCTCCAATTATTTTTTATAGCCCAAGGTGAATTAGGCAATACATTCTCTAGTTCATTTATAGAATGAAAAAAAGTAGCCGCAACATATCTAAAATTCTCTTTTATATTTAAAGATACAATCAAATCCTTCCAATTAAAATTTATAAATTTTGTATTAATATCTTTTTTAGAAAAATTTTTATTCTTAATAATATTATTTAAAAAATTAATATTATTTTCAACTCCATATAATGTTGTTTTATTTAAAGTTGAAGACATTTTCTTAATTGCATCATTCCTATCTTTTCCGTAAACAATAATTTTTGCAATCATTGGATCATAATGCGGACTTACAGAATCTCCATCACTATAACCTGTATCTAATCTAACAAAATTATTTGTTGGAACACTAAATTTTAAAATTTTACCAGGAGAAGGAAGGAAATTTTTTTCTGGATTCTCTGCATAAACTCTAACTTCTAATGCATGACCTTTTATATTTACTTTATTTATTATTTTATCAAGACTCTCATTACATGCTATCTTAATTTGAATATCAACCAAATCTAATCCCAATATTTTTTCTGTAACAGGATGCTCAACTTGTAATCTAGTATTCATCTCCATAAAATAAAATTTATCTTTCTCATACAAAAACTCAATTGTACCAGCTCCGGAATATGAAATTTTCTTTGCTACCTGAACTGCTTGTAATGCCATTTCATCTTTAACATTCTTTTTTATAAAAGGCGCGGGCGCTTCCTCTACGACTTTTTGATGCCTCCTTTGAATAGAACAATCTCTATCTGATAAGACCTTAACATTGCCAAAATTATCCGCTATAATTTGAACTTCCACATGTCGAGGATTTTCTAAATATTTTTCTATTAAAATTTTATCATCACCAAATGAACTTAAAGCTTCTCTTTTTGTTGCTTCTAATTTTGAAATCACTTCTTTCTCGGAGTTAATAACGTGCATCCCTTTTCCTCCACCTCCTGCAGAAGCTTTTATAATTACAGGGAAACCTATATTTCTACATTCTTTTAAAATTAAATTCTTAGACTTATTTTCAACTGAGAAACCAGGTAAAACTGGCACCCCTGCTTCTTCCATTAATTTTCTTGCTTCAGTTTTTAATGCCATACTTTTCATTGAATTTTCTGAAGGACCTATAAAAATTAATTTATTTGATTTTATCTTTTTTGAAAAAGTAGGATTCTCTGATAAAAAACCATATCCTGGATGAACAGCATCAACTTTATATTTTTTGGCAGCTTTTATAATATTATCTATATTTAAATAACTATCTTCAGATAAAGACTTTCCTACATAAACAGAAAAATTAGATTCTCTAACATGCATGGCATTCTTATCCGCATCGGAAAATATGGATACAGTTTCTATTCCCATTTTTTTACATGTGCGCGCTATTCTAACTGCTATTTCACCTCTGTTAGCTATCAAAATTCTTTTAAACATATATCTTATTCCTGCCAATTAGGCCTTCTTTTATTAAGGAATGCAGAAATTCCTTCTTTTCCCTCTAAACTTGCTCTAGAGTCAGCTATTCTTTTAGCTGTTTCCAGCATAACGTCATCTCCTAAAACTTTATTTCCAACATAATAGATTAAATTTTTTGCAGACTTTATAGCTTTTGGCCCACCTTTTAAAATATTTTCAATTATTTCATCCACAACAGCTTCTAACTTATCATTCTCAACAGAAACATTAATCATACCCATCTTAGCTGCTTCTTTTGAAGAAATTGGAGAAGAAGTAAAAAATAAATATTTAGCATTTTTTTCTCCAACGGCCTTTATTACATATGGACTAATAACAGACGGTATCAGTCCTAATCTCGCTTCCGATAAACAAAACTTAGCATACTGATTAGCAACAGCAATATCACATGCTGTTACTAAACCTACTCCTCCTCCATAAGCTGCTCCATTTACTGCAGCAATAGTTGGAAAAGGAAGATTATATAAATTATTTAACATTTCTGATAACTTCATAGAATCTTTTACATTTTCCTGATGGTTTGCATCAGACATTCTTCTCATCCAATCTAAATCTGCTCCTGCTGAAAAACCTTTTCCATTTCCTGTTATCACTAAAGCTCTAATATTTATGTTTTTTATTAAACTTAAAAAGACCTCATTAAGTTCAAAGATCAATTTATCATCAAAAGCATTCATAATATTTGGACGATTTAAATTAAGATAAAAAATCCCTCTTTTATCTATTTTAGATTTTAATATTTCAGAATTCATAATTTACATCCTAAATATACCATACTTTGAATCTTCTATAGGTCTGTTATGTGCAGCAGATATAGACAAACCTAACACCATTCTCGTATCTATAGGATCTATAATGCCGTCATCCCATATTCTAGAAGAAGCAAAATATGGACTTCCTTCTTTTTCATATTGATCATGCAATTTTTTCTTAAACTCTTTTTCATCTTTTTTAGACCACTTAACACCTTTTCTTTTATTTACATCTTTTCTTACTGTAGATAAAACACTTGCTGCTTGTTCTCCACCCATTACAGATATTCTAGAATTAGGCCAGGACCACATAAATCGAGGACTATAAGCTCTACCGCACATACCATAATTTCCTGCTCCGAAAGAACCGCCTATTATTACTGTAAATTTAGGCACATTTACTGTTGCTACTGCCGTAACTAATTTAGCACCATCTTTTGCAATTCCAGCAGCTTCATATTTTTTTCCTACCATAAATCCAGCAATATTTTGTAAAAAAATTAAAGGAATTTTTCTTTGTCCACATAATTCTATAAAATGAGTACCTTTAAGAGAACTTTCAGAAAAGAGTATTCCATTATTAGCTATTATCCCTACAGAAAATCCCATAATTCTTGCAAAACCAGTAACTAAGGTGGGCCCATATAATTTTTTAAATTCTGTAAACTTACTTCCATCTACTATTCTTGATATTATCTCTCTCACATCATAAGGTATTGATAATGAAGAAGGAACTACTCCATAAATACTTTTTAAATCATAATTAGGTTCTTCAGGATCAATAAAATCAAAATCTGTATTTTTCTTTTTATTAAATGTAGAAACTATATTTCTAGCTATTTGTAGTGCATGTCTATCATCTTCTGCTAAATGATCCGTAACTCCACTTTTCTTACTATGCACTTCTCCCCCTCCCAACTCCTCAGCTGTTACTTCTTCTCCAGTAGCAGCCTTTACCAAAGGAGGTCCTCCTAAAAATATTGTTCCCTGATTTTTTACAATAATAGATTCATCACACATAGCAGGGACATAGGCTCCCCCAGCTGTGCAAGAACCCATTACTACAGCAATTTGAGGAATACCCATAGCAGACATATTAGATTGATTATGAAAAGTTCGACCAAATCCATCTTTATCTGCAAACATTTCGCTTTGCAATGGCAAATAAGCTCCCCCTGAATCTACCAAGTAAATACATGGCAAATGATTTTCCATAGCTATCTCTTGAGCTCTTAATTGCTTCTTAACAGTTATTGGATAGTAAGTTCCTCCTTTTACAGTAGCATCGTTTACTATAATAACGCACTCTCTTCCAGAGACTCGTCCTATACCCGTTATTAATCCTGAACATGGTGCTTCATTATTATAAGAATCTAAAGCTGCGATATTTGATAATTCTAAAAAAGGAGAACCTGAATCTATCAAAAAACTTACTCTCTCTCTTGGAAGTAACTTGCCTCTACTTTTATGACGTTTTATAGCTACCTCTCCACCACCAGATTGAGAAAACAATATCTTTTTCTTTAAATCACTGACTAATAATTTCATATTTTTAGAGTTTTTAATAAACTCTTTAGAATTAGAATCAATATTACTTTTTAATATATCCATTTCACACTCATCTTTCTAAATTTATATATTTTAACATTTTTCAATTGCTACGGCCGTAGCTTCTCCTCCACCTATACATAATGTTGCTATTCCCTTATTAATATTATATTTATGCATAGCAGAGACTAAAGTTGCTATTATTCTCGCCCCAGAAGTACCGACTGGATGACCTAAAGCACATGCCCCACCATGAATATTAACAATCTCTGAAGAAATATTTAAATCCTTCATAGCAGCCATAGGAACTACAGCAAAAGCTTCATTAATTTCAAACAGTCCTACATCCTTAATATCCCAATTAGCTTTATTTAATACTTTTTGGATTGCTCCTATTGGTGCCGTAGTAAACCATGCTGGGTCTTGACTATGAGTGGCATGAGCAACTACTTTAGCTAAAGGATTAGAATTTTTAATTGCAGCTTCTTCTTTATTCATCATAACTAAAGCTGCTGCACCATCAGAAATAGATGAAGAATTTGCAGCAGTAACCGTTCCATTTTTATCAAAAGCTGGTTTAAGATTAGGAATTTTATCTAAATTAGCTGTAAAAGGTTGTTCATCCTTAGTTATTTTGCTTTTTCCTCTACTATTATTAATTTCAACAGGAACTATTTCATCTTTAAAAGAACCATCTTCGTTAGCTTTCTTTGCCCTTTTTAACGACCTAATTGCAAATTCATCTTGTTCTCTTCTTGTAAATTGATAAGCTTGAGCCGCCGCTTCAGCGTATGAGCCCATCAGTCTCCCTGGTTCATAAGCATCTTCAAGACCATCTAAAAACATATGATCTTTAACATCCCCATGACCCATTCTTAAACCTGTTCTAACTTTTGGTAAAACGTACGGAGTATTAGACATGCTTTCTATACCTCCAGCTATTGATACTTTACTTGATCCCACTATTAATTGATCATTCGCTATCATAGCTGCTCTCATCCCAGACCCACACATTTTATTAATAGTAGTTGCTCCAGCAGAATTAGGAATACCTGCTCCTATAGCAGACTGTCTAGCAGGAGCCTGTCCTAAACCTGCAGGCAAAACGCAACCCATGATTACATCATCAACATTTTTTCCTTTTATGTCTGCTTTACATAAAGCACCTTTTATAGCAACACTTCCTAAACTAGTTGCACTTTCCATTGATAAACATCCTTGAAAACTTCCCATCGGAGTTCTTGCAAATCCCGTAATTACTATTTCTTTTTCTTCCATAAAGATAACTCCTATATTTTTACCTGCATTGATTAATACACATTATCATTTGAGATTGACAGATTTGTTCTGCATCTGAGTTATTTTTTTCTCTTTTTACACAGACATCTCTTCTTCGTAAACAAACTTTAGCACACATTTTCATTTCTGTGGCTTTCTCTTCTGGGTCATAGGGAAATTCTAGAACCTCTTCTTCAGCAAAAGAATTTATATTTAAAAATAACAAAAAACTTAAAATAAAAAATATAAAATAAATCAAAGTATAATTCTTTTTAAATAGACTCATTAAATATTTCCCTTCCAATTAGCAGTCTTCTTATTTCGCTAGTCCCTGCGCCTATTTCATATAATTTGGCATCACGTAATAATCTTGCTACTGGATAATCATTAGTATAACCATTACCACCTAAAATTTGGATTGCTTGAAGAGTTATTTCGGTACACTTTTCAGCTGCATATAAAATAGCTCCGGCTGAATCTTTTCTAGTAGTTTCATTTCTATCACAAGATTGTGCTACATTATAAACATAAGATTTACAGGCATTCATACTTGTATATATATCAGCTAATTTTCCCTGTATTAATTGAAAACTTCCTATAGGCTGGCCAAACTGTTTACGTTCATGTACATAAGGAACAATTATATCCCAACAGTTCTGCATAACTCCTAGTGGCCCTCCAGATAAAATCACTCTTTCATAATCTAATCCACTCATTAATACTTTAGCCCCTTTATTTATTTCTCCTAAAACATTCTCTTCTGGAACTTCACATTCATTAAATATTAACTCACAAGTATTAGATCCGCGCATACCTAATTTGTCTATTTTCGCTCCAGTTGAAAAACCTTTAAGACCTTTCTCAATAATAAATGCTGTAATACCTTTAGAGCCTGCATCTTTATCAGTTTTTGCATAAACCACTAAATAATCTGCATCAGGACCATTAGTAATCCACATCTTTGATCCATTTAAAACATAAAAATCATTCTTTTTAGTAGCAAGAGTTTTCATTCCTACAACATCAGAACCAGCCTCAGATTCACTCATGGCTAAAGCGCCTACTTTGTCTCCAGAAATCAAACCAGGTAAGTATTTTTCTCGTTGTTGATCATTTCCATTAAGTCTAATTTGATTTATACATAAATTTGAATGAGCACCATAAGACATACCAACTGCAGCTGATGCTCTACTAACTTCCTCCACACAAACAGTATGCTCCAAATATCCTAAACCACTTCCACCCCATTTTTCCTCAACTGTAATACCTAGTATTCCTAAATCACCCATTTTTTTCCATAAATCAGCAGGAAAATCATCATTTTTATCTATTTCTGCAGCACGTGGCGCTATTTCATTTTGTGAAAAACTAGCAACACTTTCTCTAATCATTTCGGTCGTCTCTCCGAGATTAAAATTAAAATCTTCTGGTCTATTCGTAATCATATAATCCTCCTTATATGTATCAATTAACAGTAAGTAATATTTGGGCTAAACCTAAAAACACAAAGAAACCTACTACATCTGTCACAGTAGTCAATAAGATAGACGCTCCTAAAGCAGGATCTACTTTCCAGCGTTGAAGTAATAATGGAATTGCTGCTCCAAAAAATCCCGCTACAAATAGATTAAACATCATAGCTAAAGCTATTACAAAACCCAAATCTTTCTCACCAAACCATAATGCTGCTACCAAACCGACTATAACTGCAAATACAAGCCCATTAATTAATCCTACTAAAATTTCTTTACCGAATACTCTTAATGAATTTGAAGAATTTAATTCTCTAGTAGCTATTGCCCGTACTGCTACAGTCAATGTTTGTGTACCAGCATTTCCTCCCATAGAAGCAACTATTGGCATTAGCACTGCTAATGCAACAATTTGCTTTATAGTGCCTTCAAAAAAACTAATTGCTATAGATGCTAATATAGCTGTTAACAAATTTACAAATAACCACGAAAACCTACTTCTTGCTGTTTGCCATGCAGCCATATATAAATCTGTATCACCTGAAACACCCGCCAATTTTAACATATCTTCTTCCGCTTCTTCTTGAATTACTTCTACTACATCATCAACTGTTATCATTCCAATAAGTCTTTTTTTAGCATTTACAACAGGAACTGATGTTAAATCATATTTTTCAAACAAAAATGCAATATCTTCTTGATCAGTATTAACGTCAACTACGACAGGATCATCTATCATTATAGCAGTTAAAATTATTTCTCTTTTACTTCTCATTATTCTATGTAAAGGCACAGTTCCTACCGGAATATGACGTGGATCTACAATAAAAATTGAATAAAATATATCTGGAACTTTTACTGACCCTCTTAAATAATCAATTACTTGACCAACATTCCAATATTTAGGAACAGCAACATAATCTCGTTGCATTAAACGCCCAGCAGACATTTCCGGAAAGTCTAATGCTTGCCTTATCAATTTTCTCTCATCAACAGGTATTTGTTTAAGTAAATTTTCTCTCCTATTAATATCTATATTTTCAATTACATATGCTGCATCATCAGTATCTAATTCACCCAATAAATCCCCTAAAATACCGGGCTTATAATTATCTAATATTTCAGACAAAACTTGCTCATCTAAAGAAGCAAAAACTTCAGCAGGCAATAAATTTTCTAAACATATTGATAATAATTTTCTATCTTCTTCTGATAAAATTTCAAAAATATCTGCAATATCGGCATGATGTAAAGACAAAACATTCTCTTTAAGGAATGTAATATTTTTATTACGAATATTTTCTCGTATTTCTTCTAACTGCTTTTTTGATATCCCAAAACCTAATGCATTTTTATTTTTATTAGCTAACAACTGAGAATTATTGTTCATTTTACTAAAATTCCTATAAGTTTTAGTGAAATATTAAATTTATTGTAGCTTTATAAGTAAAATTATTCTAGGCATTAATTATGAAAAACATTTCTTTAAAACCTATTAAGAAAATAAAAATAACATGGAAAGTAAGTTCAGGATTAACAGACTATAATACTGCTATCAATATGATGAATAAATATATTAAAGATATTAAAGTCAGTAAATTATCAGATATAATATGGCTATTAGAACATAATCCTGTTTATACTTGTGGAACCAGTGCTAAAAAAAGCCATCTTATTAATATTAAAAATACACCAGTTATAAATTGTAATAGAGGTGGGCAAGTAACTTATCATGGGCCTGGACAAAGAATTATATATGTAATGTTAAATTTAAATAATAGAGAAAAAGATGTAAGAAAATATGTTAGAACTTTAGAAGAATGGATGATTATATCATTGAAAAAATTTGGTGTAGATAGCTTTATATCAAAAGATAGAATAGGCTTATGGGTTAATGGACCTAAAGGCGAATCCAAAATTGGAGCTTTGGGTGTTAGAATTAGTAAATGGATAACTTCTCATGGAATATCTATAAATATCAACCCAAATCTTGATTATTATAATGGAATTATTCCTTGTGGTTTAAAAAACTATCCAGTTACTTCTCTAAAAGAGCTAGGTTATAATATAACTATGGATGAATTTGATGAAGTTATCAAAAAAACTGCAATAAAAATACTATAAAACTATCATCCAAACTTAATAAGCTCTTGATCTACAGCTACTGTATCTTCTTTATTAACATTTACTTTAAATATTTTTATATTTTTTTCTGCTTTCAACACATTTTCCATCTTCATAGCATCTAAAATAATTAAATCATCCCCTTGAGAAACTTCATCTCCTTCAGAAACACAAACTTTTACTACTCTTCCTGGCATTGGTGAAATTAAAGATTTTGAAGAATTTTCTTTATTTTTTAGTAACGTCAATCTCTCTAATTCTAATGTATTTTTATTAGTAACTTTTACAAAAATATCAAAACCAGCATGAATTACTTGATAAGCACCTATAATCCTTGAAACCTGCATAACACTAATAACATTATCTATATTAACTTTTAAAATAGGAGAACCATACTGCCAATTTAATAAAACTTCATGCATTTGCTTACCAGACTTAATTTTTAGAACATGCTCATCAGTTTCAACTCTAGAAAGTATTTCAAATTCAAACTCATAATCATTTTTCAATAAACTTACAACCAATTCACCTTTATTCTTTTTATAATCAGTTTTGTTATTTCTTCTTATCTCTAAAACCTCAAGTGATAATACTGTGAGCGCAATCATAAATTCTTTATTAACCGATTTAATATATCCATTATATCCATTGGGGTATTCTTCTTCTATAAACGATGTAGTTATATTCCCTGAAGTAAATTTTTTATTATTGATAACACTATTAACAAAACTAATATTCGTAAATAAACCTTTTATTACAAATCCATCAAGTGCATTACTTAACTTATTGCATGCATCCTGCCTATCTTTTCCGTATGATATCAATTTGGCAATCATAGGATCATAATACATGGAAATTTCTCCACCTTCTTCTACTCCTGAATCTAACCTAATATTATTTTTACCTAAATCAGGTGGTATAAATTTCCTTACTCTTCCTATAGAAGGAGCAAAATTACGTAAGGGATTTTCTGCATATACTCTTGCTTCAATAGACCAACCAACCAAATTCATATTTCTTTGATCTAATCCAAGAGGTTTATGATCGGCAATATTTATCATTTTTTCAACAATATCTATACCTGTAACTAATTCTGTAACTGGATGTTCTACTTGAAGTCTTGTATTCATCTCTAAAAAATAAAATGATTTATCTCGAGAAGCAACAAACTCAACAGTACCTGCACTTGTATAATTAACCGCCTTTGCAAGACTAACAGCTTGTTCTCCCATTTTTTTTCTCATCTCATTATCTACCAATGAACTAGGACATTCTTCTATTACTTTCTGATGTCTTCTTTGGATAGAACATTCTCTTTCACCCAGATAAATTATATTGCCAAAATCATCGGCAAGTATTTGCATTTCTATATGCCTAGGGCTTTCTATAAATTTTTCAATAAAAACTCTATCGTCTCCAAAAGAATTTTTAGCTTCATTCTTAGCACTTTGAAAACCAGATTTTAATTCATCTATATTATGAGCTACCCTCATTCCCTTACCACCGCCACCAGCAGTAGCTTTTATCATAACTGGAAAACTAATTTTTTTTACAGCTTTTAAAGCATCTTTGATGTTTTTTATTGCTCCTTTAGTACCTGGAATTATATTAACTCCAGCTTTTTTTGCTATATGTTTAGAAGTTATTTTATCTCCCATAGATTTTATAGCGTCCACGGATGGTCCAATAAATTTAATTTTTGCCTTACTTAAAGCTAAACAAAACTCTGGATTTTCTGATAAAAAACCGTACCCAGGATGCACGGCATCAACTTTTGCAGTTTTTGCTATTTCTATAATCTTACTAATATTCAAATAACTTTTAACACTTTCTGAAGGCCCCACATTAAAAGATTGATCCATATATTTTATATGAAGAGAATTCTTATCCGCATCTGAATAAATTCCTACTGTTTTTATACCCATATTTTTACATGTTTTCGCAATCCTACATGCAATTTCGCCTCTATTTGCTATTAGTATCTTTTTAAACATGAATTATCTCTTTATGTATTACTCATAATGGAATATTTCCATGTTTTTTCTTAGGATTTGATAACTGTTTTGATTTTAATAATTCTAAAGCTAATGCAATCCTATACCTTGAATTATGTGGAGCAATAATATCATCTATATAGCCTCTTGAAGCTGCTATAAAAGGATTAGAAAATTTTTCTTGATATTGTTTTGTTTGTTTTTCAATTTCTTTTTTATTTGAACCTCTAAAAATTATTTCTACTGCACCTTTTGAACCCATTACGGCAATTTCTGCTGTAGGCCATGCTAAGTTAATATCACCTCTCAAATGTTTAGAAGCCATAACATCATAAGCACCTCCATAAGCCTTACGAGTAATTAAAGTAATTTTAGGTACAGTAGCTTCCGCAAAAGCATATAAAAGTTTTGCCCCATGTTTAATAATTGCTCCATATTCTTGAGATATTCCTGGGAGAAATCCAGGAACGTCAACCAATGTTACTAACGGAATATTAAAACTATCACAAAAACGAACAAACCTAGCCCCTTTCCTTGAAGAATCTATATCTAAACATCCAGCTAACACCATAGGCTGATTAGCAACTATTCCTATAGTTCTTCCATCAACCCTACCAAATCCTATAATTAAATTCTGCGCAAAATTAGGTTGTATTTCAAAAAAATCTTCTTCATCAATTATTGTCAGTATTAATTCTTTTATATCATAAGGCTTGTTAGCGTTATTTGGAATTAAAGCATCCAAATTAAATCCTTTTCTAGAAATAGGATCATTCGTATATTTTTTCGGAATTTTCCCGACATTAGATAAAGGCAAAAAGTCAATTAACCTTCTAGTCTGCTCTAGCAACATAATATCATCAGGAAAAGATAAATCAGCTACCCCTGACTTCTTTGTATGAGTATTGGCACCTCCCAATTCCTCAGCGCTAACAGTTTCATGAGTAACTGTTTTGACAACATCTGGTCCCGTTACAAACATATATGAAGAATCTTCTACCATAAATATAAAGTCCGTTATGGCTGGAGAATAAACTGCACCTCCAGCACATGGTCCCATAACTAGTGAAATCTGAGGAATAAAACCTGATGCCAAAACATTTCTCTGAAAAACTTCAGCATAACCTCCTAATGAAGCTACACCTTCTTGTATACGAGCCCCTCCAGAATCGTTTAAACCAATAACTGGACATCCAATTTTCATAGCTTGATCTAATATTTTACAAATTTTTTCTGCATGTGCTTCACTTAAAGACCCTCCATAAACAGTAAAATCTTGACTATAAATCATAACAGAACGACCATTTATCTTACAAGTTCCAGTTACAACTCCATCGCCTGGAATTTTATTCTTTTTCATACCAAAATCATTAGATCTATGTTCAACAAACATATCATATTCAATAAATGAATCTTTATCTGCAAATACTTCTATTCTCTCTCTAGCACTTAACTTTCCTTTATCATGCTGTGCTTTCAGTCTTTTCTTGCCTCCTGATTGCTTTGCCTTATTTTTTCTGTTTTTGAGTTCTTCTAATATATTTTTCAATTAAATTTTCCCTCGAATAAATATTTTTAATCCTTGATTGCAACAAAGTAATCTTTAACACTTTTTATATCAAGTTTTATTGAATCAAGTCTATCAAAAGCCTCTTTATCTTTTCCCCAAAGTGAAGCTTGATATAACTCTTCCAAAAAAGAAAGTTTGAAAGCTATATTGGCAGAAATTTTAGACTCAAACAGAGCAAGTGGAATAATTAAAGAATTAGTTAATTTAATTAACGTGATCAAAGCAGATAATTCAAAAATATTATATTTATTAATTAAATTAGTAAGATTTTCTATATCTTTCTTATTTTGTTGCGCTAACTTTAAATTTGAAGAATGTTTAATATCAAGCTTATAAAATTTCTTCATCCATATTATTAAAGGCATCCATAATTTTTTTTGCTCTTTATATAAATCTTCTTGATCTAATGCGAAAAAACAAATTGTGTCAGAATGTATGCTATTTACTATATTACTTATATATTCCTTTTTATTTCTGGATATTTGATCAATAGCTGTATTTGTAATTTTTAAAGCTGACACCTGTTTATCATCTTTACCCTTTTTTATATCTTTAACAATAATATCAGCCATATTATTAGTAGGAATTTTAAGGATATTACCCGCCGGAGTCATAATTTGTTTTTGATTTATAAGAATTTCATAGATGTTATCTATCTCTTTAACAATTTTATATTTTATTTTAACATTTTTAATCATATTAACCTTGTTATTAATTAGAAATATACTTATCCAAATTTAACAATTTAAAAATTATTTCCATGCGTTCAGGTATAGGAGCTACAATACTCGTTGTTATACCTTCTTCATCTGGAATATTTATTTGTCTTGCATGTAACTGCATTTCTAAAGGAAAATCTTTTACTAAAATTAAGTTATAATTTTTTCTTAAATTATATTTTTTATCACCATAAATGTAACAGCCCACTTGAGCACAATGAGCTCTGATTTGATGTTTTCTTCCTGTTTCTGGATTAAACTCAACTAAACTTAATTTAACCCCTTTATACAAACCTTTCCATAATACATTATACTTTGTTATAGCCTCTTTACCTTTAGATTGAAATGAAGTTAGCTCATAACCTTTATTACTTATTTTTTCTAATGGAATATTTATAGATCCAATTCTTTTAGGCATATATCCAACAACTAAAGCCCAATAAGTTTTCTTTATATTTCTATTTCTAAATTCAAATCCAAGCCTTTTTGTTGTAGCAGGATTACGAGACAGTATTAATACTCCAGTTGTTTCTTTATCTAACCTATGTAACAATTGAGGCCTATATGGAGAATCAAAACGTAAGTAATCTAATTTTTCATCAATATGATTATTTATTTTTGATCCGCCTTGAACAGCTATACCGGATGGCTTATTAATAGCTAAAATTTCTTTATCTTTATATATAATATTCTTATTGATAAAATTTTGCCAAAATTTATTAAGAGGCTTATAAACTGCATATTTATTTTTATTATTATTTCTATAAATTCTTGGAATTCTAACTTGGTTTCCTAATAAAATACGTTTTGCACCAGTAACTTTTTTACCATCTAACTTTATTTGTCCTGTACGTAATAATTTTTGAATTGATATAAAATTTAATTTTTTACAGTGAATAGCTATAAATCTATCAAGCCTTTGACCAACTTCTTCTTCTTTAACTTCAATAATATCATTTATCCATGACATAATTTTTAACCGAACATTTTATAAAAATTTATTCCTAAAACTAACCCTGTAACAGATAAAAAAACAGATAATATAATAAAAATAGCAGCAGTACTATAATTTCCTTTTTCTATCATTAAGTACGCTTCTAAGGAAAAAGCTGAAAATGTAGTAAAAGAACCTAAAATTCCTATTTCAATAAGAGATTTTATATTTTCAGATAAAAAATTATCTTTTGAAATATATACATATAGAAAACCTAAAACCATTGATCCTAATATATTACATATTAATATTCCATAAGGAAAATTGCTTTCTGATAAGGAATCTACATTCTTAGATAAAAAATATCTTGCTAAGGCTCCTATTGCACCACCAGATGCTATTGATAAAAGTATTTGCATAAACCATATAACCTCAACTAAATACTAATATAATACATAACTTTAAATATTAAGGAAATTAGAAATATTACTTGTCTTCAGATTCTGTATTTTCTTCTTTCTTTTCTTGAACAGGTCCGCTATCTAAACCTTTGGCTTCAAGATTTCTATCTACTAATTCTATATATGCCATAGGAGCATTATCACCATATCTATTTGAATCTTTTATAATACGAGTATATCCACCATTCCTTTTTGCATATCTCTCTGCTATTTCACCAAATAATTTATCAATTTGTGCATCAGGAGACATTCTTGCTATAGCAAACCTTCTAGCATGTAAACTTCCTTTTTTACCTAATGTTATTAATTTTTCAACCATAGGTCTCAATTCCTTAGCTTTAGCTAGAGTAGTTCTAATTTGTTCATGTTTTATTAAAGCAGATGACATATTAGCAAACATTGCTTTCCTGTGAGAGCTAGTTCTATTTAATTTCCTATGTGCTAATTTATGTCTCATAATATCACCTTTAATTTAATACTAATTAAAAATGGTCATCAATCTTTTTTGCTAATTGTTCAATATTTTCTGGAGGCCATTCAGGAATCATTTGCCCTAAATTAAGTCCCATATTAGTCAAAACTTCTTTTATCTCATTCAAAGATTTTCTACCAAAATTTGGTGTTCTAAGCATTTCAGATTCAGATTTCTGAACTAAATCTCCTATATAAACTATATTATCATTTTTTAAACAATTAGCTGAACGAACTGAAAGTTCTAATTCCTCTACTTTTCTTAAAAGATGAGGATTCATTAAAGATTCTGGAGTAGGTTCTTCTTCTACTACCTCTGGTTGTGGATCTTCAAAATTTACAAATTTACCTAATTGCTCCATTAATATTCTTGCAGATAAAGCAGTAGCATCTTCAGGCGTAATAGTACCATCAGTCTCTATATCCATAACTAAGCGGTCATAATCTGTATCTTGTCCAACTCTAGAATTTTCTATTTTATAAGTTACTGTTTTAATAGGACTAAATATTGCATCAATAGGTATTAAACCAATTGAAGCATCTTCAGGTTTATTTTTAGTTGCAGGCTGATAACCTCTTCCTGTACCTATAATAAAATCCATATTTAATTTTGCGTCTTTATCAAGATGACATAATACTAGATCTGGATTTTTAATCTCTACATTCGCATTGCTTTGAATCATTCCTGCAGTTACTTCACAAGGCCCTTTAGCTTCTAAAGAAACTGTTGTTATCCCTTCTATAAAAGATTTTACAGAAATATTTTTTATATTTAAGATTATATCTACAACATCTTCTCTTACACCTGCAATAGAAGAAAACTCATGAAGTACATCTTCTATTTTTATAGCCGTAACTGCCGCTCCTTGAAGAGATGATAATAATACTCTTCTTAAAGAATTTCCTAATGTGAGGCCATAACCTCTCTCAATAGGTTCCGCAATGACAGTACCTTGCACTTCTCCATCTTTTGCAGTTATTACTACATTAGAAGGTTTTATTAAATCATTCCAATTTTTTTCTATCACTGTAAGTTCCTTAATTTAAATTATTATAAAGATTAAAACAATCAACTATTTTTAATTTTACACTCTTCTTCTTTTTGGAGGTCTACATCCATTGTGAGGTATAGGAGTAACATCTTTTATAGTTGTCACAGTAAAGCCTATTGTTTGCAAAGCTCTAAGAGCAGATTCTCTTCCTGCTCCAGGACCACTAACTTCAACCTCCAATACCTTTAAACCATGTTCTTGAGCTTTTTTTCCTGCATCTTCCGCAGCAAGCTGTGCAGCAAAAGGAGTTGATTTTCTTGAACCTTTAAAACCTTGTGTACCAGCCGACGACCAAGCAACTGTATTTCCTTGATGGTCTGTTATAGTAATAATTGTATTATTAAAAGTAGAATTCACATGTGCTACACCAGATGTAATATTTTTCTTTTCTTTTTTTCTCTTAGTTTCTTTTACAGCCATAATCTATCCTCTGTAATTATTTAAACAGTTTTTTTATTAGCAATTGCCATATTTCTTCCTTTACGGGTTCTAGCATTAGTTTTTGTTCTTTGACCCCTAACTGGCAAACCTTTTCTATGTCTTATCCCTCTGTAACAACCAGAGTCTCTTAATCTCTTTATATTCATTGAAATTGAACTTCTTAAATCTCCCTCAAGACTCATTTTAGCAGTTAAATTACGAATTTTATCTAATTCAACTTCAGTTAATTCATTCACTCTTCTAGATTTAGGCACACCTGCTTCCTCAATTAATTTAGAAGCAGTAGTTCTGCCAATTCCATAAATATAGGTTAAAGCAATTTCCACTCTTTTACCTGTAGGAACATTTACTCCTGAAATTCTTGCCAATATAACCTCCTATTTAACATAATTACGTTGAATTAACTCAAGATTGGCGATTATATTCGCCTTTACGAACAAGTCAACGATAACTGTCTCATTTTTTAATAATTTTATCAATATCTTCGGAAACATCACTTATACTCGCTAAACCATCTATTGAAAATAATATATTTTTATCTCTATAATATGGCAAAATCGGTAATGTTTCTTCATTATATGCTAATAACCTTTTCGAAGCTGTATCTTTATTGTCATCCTTTCTTTTAATAAATTTTTCTCCTCCACAATGATCACATAAACCTTCTTTTTTAGGTACCAATGTTAAATCATTATATCCTGCTCCACATATTTTACAGGAAAATCTACTTGAAATTCTATCTATAAGGATTGCATCATCAACAGAAAATTCTATAACAACATCTACATTTAAATTTAAGTTATACAACATTATATCAAATGCTCTTGCTTGTGATAAAGTTCTAGGAAAACCATCTAATATACAACCTTCTTTACAATCATTATGCGTAATACGTTCCTTTATTATATTTATTACTATTTCATCTGAAACTAATTTTCCTTCTTCCATAAGTTTTGAAGCTTTCTTACCTGTTTCTGTCTGATTTTTTACAGCTTCTCTTAACATATCTCCTGTGGATAAATGTGGATATGAATATTTTTTTTTTATTATTGCAGCTTGTGTTCCTTTTCCACAACCAGGAGGACCAAATAATACAATAATCATCTACATTCTTCCTCTTAACTTAGATTTTTTTATTAAACCTTCATATTGTTGTGCAATCAAATGAGAATGAATTTGAGCTACAGTATCCATAGTGACGTTTACAACAATCAATAAACTAGTCCCTCCAAAATAAAAAGGTACGGCATATTTAGCTATAAGTAATTCTGGTAAGATACATACTAAACTAAGATACAAAGCACCAACTACCGTTAAGCGAGTTAATACGTAATCTATGTAAGTAGCTGTATTTTCGCCTGGCCTAATTCCTGGAATAAATCCACCATTATTTTTTAAATTATCCGCCGTATCTTCTGGATTAAAAACTATAGAAGTATAAAAAAAAGCAAAAAACATTATTGCTGCTACATATAAAGCCATATACAAAGGTTGTCCCCTTCCAAGCAGTGCAGTTATATCTAAAAGCCAACTTGGACCACCAGATCCCGCATTAAAACTCATAGCTGTAACAGGTAATAATAAAATTGAAGACGCAAATATGGGAGGGATTACTCCCGCTGTATTTATTTTCAATGGTAAATGACTACTATCTCCTTGAAATATCTTCATTCCAACTTGTCTTTTTGGGTACTGTATAAGCAACCTTCTTTGTGCTCTTTCAACAAATACGATAAAAGCAATTACAAGAACCGCCATGACTAATAATAAAATGATAAATAATCCAGACAAAGCACCTGTTTTACCAAGCTCTAAAGTAGAAACCAAAGCGACAGGTAAATTAGCAACAATTCCTGCCATAATAATTAAAGAAATACCGTTACCTATACCTCTTGCTGTTATTTGTTCACCTAACCACATTAAAAATATAGTTCCACTTGTTAATGAAATGACCGTAGTAAATTTAAAAAAGAACCCAGGATTTAAAACTGCTGGACCTGAAGAGGAAGTTAAATTTTCTAATCCACTAGCTATACCTAATGCTTGTACAGCAGCTAAGAGTACCGTTCCATAACGTGTATATTGAATTATTTTTTTTCTTCCTGTCTCTCCATCTTTTTTTAAAGTAGCTAAATGAGGAGAAACAGTAGTCATTAATTGTATAATAATTGAAGCTGAAATATATGGCATAATATTTAAAGCAAAAATAGTCATTCTGCTTAAAGCACCACCTGAAAACATATCAAACATACCAATAATACCACCAGCATTTTGCTGAAAAATATCATCTAATACCTGCGAATCTATTCCTGGTAATGGAATATATGTACCCAATCTATAAACAATTAAAGCTATCAAAGTAAACCAAATTTTTTTCTTCAGTTCCTTCGCTTTTGCCAAAGCTCCAAAATTTACAGATGCGGCCAATTGTTCAGCAGCAGAAGCCATATTTTATTCCTTAAAATTATTTACTAACATCAATATTTTTATTATTATCCTTATTTTCTTTTTTAATAATAGCAACGCTTCCACCCTGTTTTTCAATAATTTTAACAGCTCTTTTTGAAGCAGCAGAAACTTCAATATTAATTTTACTTTTTAATGAACCGTTACCTAACAATTTTATTCCATCTTTTAATTTAGATACTACTCCACTTTCTAACAATAACTGAGCATTTACATTACTCTTTATACTCAGTTTACTTGAATCTATAAAATCCTGAATAGTTCCTATATTAACTATAGAGTAATTCTTTCTAAAAATATTATTAAAACCATGTTTAGGTAATCTTCTATGAAGAGGCATCTGACCTCCTTCAAAACCTTTTATGGACACTCCTGACCTTGATTTTTGGCCTTTATGTCCTTTTCCTGATGTTTTACCCGTTCCAGATCCTATACCTCTTCCAACTCTTTTTCTTACTTTTCTAGCGCTAGCATTATCTGTTAAATTATTTAACCTCATAATATTCTCCATATTTCTATAAGTTATTCATTTTCAACTATTTTTAATAAGTGTCTAACTTTAGAAACCATTCCTCTAATAGCAGGAGTATCCTCAAGTACTCTTTTTCTATTCAATTTATTTAAACCTAAGCCAATTAATGTTTGCTTTTGATAAGATTTTCTGCCAATAGGACTTTGAATTTGTATAACCGTAATTTTATCCTTCACCATTAACCTTCTCCATAACCTTTTCTTCTTTAATTTTTACGACTTTCTTTCCAACTACAGAACTTACTTTAATCCCTCTTCTATTAGCAACACCTCTTGGAGACTGAAGACTTGATAAAGCATCAAAAGTAGCTCTAATCATATTATAAGGATTAGCACTCCCTTGTGATTTAGTTACAACATCTTGAACACCTAACGTTTCAAAAACAGCTCTCATTGGTCCTCCTGCAATTATACCTGTTCCAGCAGGAGCACTTCTAACCAAAACTTTTGCAGCTCCATGTCGTCCTATAGCATCATGATGAACAGTTCTTCCTTCTCTTAAAGGAACTCTAATCATTTCTTTTTTTGCTTTATCAGTTGCTTTCTTAATAGCTTCTGGTACTTCTTTAGCTTTTCCTGAACCAAACCCCACTTGTCCTTTAGCATCACCTGCTACAACTAAAGCTGCAAAACGACGACCACCTTTTACAACTTTTGAAACTCTATTTATTCCAACAAGTTTATCTAAAAGACCATCACTTTCTTTATCATGATTTTTTTTGCCACGTGCCATAAATAACTCCTAATTAATACTAAAATTCTAAACCATTTTCTCTAGCAGATTCAGCCAAAGCCTTCACCCTACCATGATATATATAAGATCCTCTATCAAAAACCACTTCTTTAACTCCAGCATCTTTTGCTAATGTAGCAATAGAAGTACCTATTACTTTAGCTGCTTTAACATTTCCTCCAAATATTTTTTTAGATTGAAAATCTTTATCCATTGTAGATGCCGAAAGAACAGTATTACCTTTTACATCATCAATAACCTGAACATAAATATTTTGATTAGATCTATATACGCTTAATCTTAATCTAGTAGAACTAGATTTTCTTAAATTAAACCTGTTTCTTTTTTTTCTTTTATCATCTCTTCTCTTAAATTTAATTGACATAATACACCTATTTTTTCTTACCTTCTTTTTGCCTTACAAATTCGCCTACATATCTAACACCTTTTCCTTTATAAGGTTCAGGTTTTCTTAAAGATCTGATTTCAGAAGCAAACTGACCTACTTTTTGCTTATCCGCACCAGATATAACTATTTCTGTAGGCTTTGTACATTTAACATTTAAATCTTTAGGAATACCAACCTTAATATCATGACTATAGCCCAATTGTAGCTGAAGTATATCAGACTCAATTGCAGCCCTATAACCAACCCCATTAACCTCTAAAGTTTTAGTAAAACCAGTCTCTACTCCTATAACCATATTATTTATTAGACTTCTTATAAGACCCCATTGCTCTATATTATTCTTATCCTCCGAAATAGGCTCAAATGTTACTTTATTATCTAAATGATTTATTTTTACACCATCTGTTATTATAGTAGACAACTCTCCTAATTTTCCTTTTATATGGACTACATTGTTATCTATACTAAAATTAACTCCTTCAGGAATTACAACTGGATTTTTACCTATTCTAGACATCTTTACTCCTAAAACACACTACACAAAATTTCACCGCCAATATTAGCATTTCTAGCTTCATGATCAGACATCAACCCTTTTGATGTAGAAACAATTGATATACCTAAACCTCCATAATTTAAAGGCATATCTTTTTTTGAAGAATAAAACCTTAAACCCGGTTTAGAAGACCTTTTAATCTCTTTTATAGCTGGTTTTCCATCAAAATATTTTAACTCAATTGATATTATATCTTTATCACCTTCATCCTTCTTAAAGCTAAAACCTCTTATATATCCCTCTTTTTTCAATACTTCTAAAACTGCTACCTTTAATTTAGATTTAGGACAATCCACCAATGACCTCTTTGCGGTATGTCCATTTCTTATTCTTGTAAGCATATCTCCTAAAGGGTCTGTCATACTCATAATACTTCTCCTACCAACTAGCTTTTGTAATTCCTGGAAGCTGTCCTGAACTAGCTAAATCTCTAAAAGCTATTCTACTCATTCCAAATTTACGATAATTTCCTCTGGGTCTTCCAGTAACCATACAGCGATTCCTAACTCTAACCTTTGAACCATCTCTAGGCAATGCTGACAACTTAAGTACTGCTTTAAACCTGTCTTCCTGAGATATATTTTTGTCCATAATAATTTTCTTTAAAGCTTTTCGTTTTACTTCATGACTATTAGACTTTTTTATTTTTTTTATATTCTTATCTATCGCACTTTTTTTTGCCATTTTTACTCCTTATTTTCCTCAGGTTTTATTTCTTTAGTTGCGACTTCCTCTATATTTACCGTTGTATCTTCTTTTGATACTTGCTCTACCACAACTTCTTCAGTCTTTACTTTTATGTCTTCTGTAGATGTTTCCTTTTCTAACGTTTCTTCCATCTTTGGTTTTATTACATTAGGTTTTTCCTCTTTTACTACAACTCTAAATGGAAAATTAAATTTTTTTAATAAAGCTAATGCTTCTTCATTATTTTTTGCTGTTGTACATATTACAATATCTAAACCTCTAATAGTATCTACATCATCATAATTTATTTCAGGAAAAACAATTTGCTCTTTAATTCCTAAAGAATAATTCCCTCTTCCATCAAAACTCTTTGAACTCAACCCTCTAAAATCTCTAACTCTAGGAAGAGAAATATTTATTAAACGATCTAAAAATTCATACATTCTTTCTTTTCTTAATGTAACCTTGCATCCTATATTCATTCCTTCTCTTAATTTAAAAGTTGCTACAGATTTTTTTGCCTTGGTAATAATCACTTTTTGTCCTGAAATCAAAGTTAAATCATTTATTGCACCCTCTATTTTCTTTTTATCACTAGTAGCTTCACCAACTCCCATATTCAATACAATTTTTTCTATTTTAGGTACTTCATTAATATTCTCACAAGACAACTCTGAATATAACTGTTTTTTAAAATCGGTATCATATAATTCTTTTAATCTTGTACTCATTCTTAAACTCCCATTAATCTATAAGATCGCCTGTTCTTTTAGAAAACCTTACTTTTCTTCCATCCTTAAGAAATTTATATCCTACTTTTGCAATCTTATTATCTTTAGGATCAATATGAGAAACATTAGAAATATGCACTGATAATTCTTTATCTAAAATTCCGCCCTGGGAAGTTTGGCTCTGAGCAGTATGTCTCTTAGCTACATTTATCCCTCTAAGTAAAACTCTATTAACTTTAGGCATAACGCTCAATACTTCTCCAGACTTACCTTTATCCGTCCCAGTAACAACCATAACTTTATCACCTTTTTTAACTTTCAATTTTGCCATAATTATAATACCTCCGGTGCTAAAGAAATTATTTTCATAAAATTTTTAGCTCTTAATTCTCTAGTTACAGGTCCAAATATTCTAGTACCAATTGGTTCAAGATCTTTACTAATTAACACAGCTGCATTATCATCAAACCTAATAGCACTTCCATCTCTTCTTCTAATTTCTTTACTAGTTCTAACAACTACCGCCTTATGTACTTCTCCTTTTTTTACTCTGGCTCTAGGTGCAGCTTCTTTCACAGAAACTACTATTACATCTCCAACAGCTGCATATCTACGTTTAGAACCTCCAAGTACTTTGATACACTGAACTCGTTTAGCACCTGAATTATCAGCTATACTTAAATTAGTTTCACTTTGTATCATTTTATTTCCTACTTTAAACTCAATTTTACTTCGATGTATCTTTAATTACTTCCCAAGATTTTTTCTTAGAAATAGGCTTTGTTTCTATTATACTTACTTTATCTCCTTCTTTATGTTCATTCATTTCATCATGAGCATGAAATTTATCAGATAAAGTAATAGTTTTTTTATATAATGGATGTCTTACTCTTCGCTCAACATTTACAACTACGGTTTTATCACTTTTATCGCTAACAACTGTTCCTTTTAAAATTCTTTTAGGCATTTTTTACATCCTTTTTTTGTTGTCCCATAGCTGTCATAACTTTAGCAATATCTTTTCTTACTTTTTTAATTTGAGAAGAGTTTTCTAATTGTCCAGATGATTTCTGAAACCTTAAATTAAACTGTTCTTTCTTTAAATTTAATAATTCAGTTTTTAATTCATCCTCTGTCTTCTGTTTTAAATCTATAAACTTCATTTAAAATCCTACCTGTCTTGTTACAAACTTAGTTCTAATTGGAAGCTTCGCTGCACCTAAAGCCAATGCTTCTCTAGCCAAACTTTCATTAACCCCATCTAATTCAAATATTATTCTTCCTGGTTTTACTTTTGCAGCCCAAAATTCAACTGATCCTTTCCCTTTTCCCATTCTCACTTCTGTAGGTTTTTTAGTTATAGGAACATCTGGAAAAATTCTAATCCAAACTCTTCCTTGCCTTTTAATATGTCTAGTTATAGCTCTTCTAGCAGCCTCAATTTGTCTAGCAGTAATCCTTTCAGGTTGTAAAGCTTTCATTCCATATGCACCAAAACTTAAAAATGCTCCACCCTTAGCATCTCCATGAATTCTTCCTTTATGAGCTTTTCTATATTTTGTTCTTTTAGGGCTCAACATTATCTTGGCGCTCCTTGTTGTGTATTTCTAGAATTTTCCATTGCCATAGGGTCATGATCCATAAGCTCACCTCTAAAAATCCATACCTTAATTCCACAATTCCCATAAGCCGTAGCTGCCGTAGCAACTCCATAATCAATATCAGCTCTTAAAGTATGTAAAGGTACTCTTCCCTCCCTATACCACTCAATTCTAGCTATCTCGGCTCCACCTAACCTTCCACCTGCGTTAATTCTTATTCCTAAAGCTCCTTGTCTCATTGCCCCTTGAACTGCACGTTTCATAGCTCTTCTAAAAGCTACTCTTTTAACCAATTGTTCAGCCACATTTTCGGCAACCAATTGAGCTTCTATTTCAGGTTTTCTAATCTCTACTATATTTAATTGTACGTCTCCGCTAGTAATAGAAGATAATTTCTTTTTTAATAAATCAATTTCTGCACCTTTTCTTCCTATTATTATTCCTGGTCTAGCTGTAAATACTGTTACTCTTGCAAGTTTTGCAGGTCTTTCTACAGTTATCCTACTTATAGCAGCTCCTTTTAATTTTTCTTTCAAATATTTTTTAATCTTCAAATCTTCATTCAGTAATTTTGAATAATTTTCACCCTTAGCATACCATCTGGAATCCCAAGTTCTATTTATGCCAACTCTTAATCCAATAGGATTTACCTTCTGACCCATTAATCTTCCTCCTGTTTTGGTATTTCTTGTTTTGGAGCTTCTTCACTTTCAGAAACTATTACAGTTAAATTGCTTATAGGTTTTAATATTTTTCCACCTCTACCTCTAGCTCTAGGTCTAAATCTTTTCATAACTAATGCCTTACCAACATAAGCCTCTGATACTACTAATTTATCAATATCCAGATCATGATTATTTTCTGCATTTGCTATTGCAGATTGTAAAACTTTTTTTACTTCATCTGCAATTCTCTTCCTAGAAAACTGAAGTTGAAGCAAAGCTTTGGAAGCATCCATTCCTCGAATACTTTTAGCAACTAAATTTAATTTTTGGGCACTAGAACGCACTGACCTATCTACTGCTTTTGCACAATTCTCAGCTAACCTTCTTTTTTTACTTTCTTTACCCATTTTAACCTTTTTTAACCTTTTTATCTGCTGTATGCCCGTAATATGTTCTTGTAGGCGCATATTCCCCTAATTTTTGTCCTACCATTTCTTCTGTAACAAAAACAGGAATAAACTTTTTTCCATTATGGACAGCAAAATTTAAACCTACAAATTGAGGTAAAATTGTAGACCGTCTTGACCATGTCTTAATTGCAGTCCTTGAACCAGTTTTTGTTGCTTCTTGAACTTTTTTTAATAAATATCCATCTACAAACGGACCTTTCCAAATTGACCTAGCCACTAACTCACTTCTCCCTTATTATTTATATCTTCTTCGGACTATTAAATTATCAGTCCTTTTATTAGTTCTTGTTCTTTTTCCTTTTGTAGATACTCCCCAAGGAGTTACTGGATGTCTGCCTCCAGAAGTTCTTCCTTCACCTCCTCCATGAGGATGATCCACAGGATTCATTACTACACCTCTTACATTTGGTCTTCTGCCTATCCATCTAGACCTTCCTGCTTTTCCTAAGTTTATATTCTGATGATCTGGATTTGAGACAGAACCAACTGTTGCTCTACACTCTCCTCTAACCAATCTTTGTTCTCCAGATTGTAATTTTATGATCGCATAACCTCGATCTTTACCAACTAATTGAGCATAATTACCTGCGGCCCTTGCAACTTGCCCGCCTTTTCCAATTTTAAGTTCTATATTGTGAACAATCGTTCCCATAGGCATATTTTTTAAAAGCATTGCATTTCCTGGTTTAATATCCACTTTTTCTCCACTTACTACTTTATCTCCAACTTTTATCCTTTGAGGAGCGATAATATATGCAATCTTACCATCTTTATATTTAATCAATGCTATATTACAAGTTCTATTAGGATCATACTCTAATCTCTCAACGTTTGCTTCTACATCATCATAAGACCTCTTAAAATCAATTATTCTATATTTTTGCTTATGACCTCCTCCTCTTTGCCAAGCTGTAATTCTTCCTGTATTATTTCTACCTCCAGTTTTAGTTTTTCCTCGTGTTAAAGATTTTACTGGTGCACCAGAATACAAATCAGATCGATCTACAGTAACTAAACTTCTTCTAGATGGAGAAGTAGGTTTATATTGTTTTAAAGCCATATTTTATACCCCACTAGCCAAATCTATCGTTTGCCCTTCTGCTAAAGTAACCATAGCTTTACGTATTGCTGGTCTTTGCCCCTTAACACCTCTAAAAATTTTATTTTTACCTTTAATATTTACAGTATTTACACCAGTAACTTTTACTTTATAAAGACTCTCAATAGCTCTTTTTATCTGAGGTTTAGTAGCATTTGAACTAACTTTAAAAACTACTTGATTATTTTCAAGTATTCTAGTTGCTTTCTCTGTTATCACCGGAGAAACTATAATATCATAATCTTGTGGTCTTGGACCAGCCATTATTTAGTCCCCTTTAACAATTTATCTGTTTTTATTTTTTTATTAGCTTTTATACTTAATCTATTACATAACGAGTCAACACAATCCTTAGTCAATACAAGAGTTTCTCTTCTTAAAATATCATATACATTAGCACCTTGAACAGGTAATATGTCATGCATAGGAATATTGTTAATTGCCTTAGAAAAATTTTCATCCAATTTTTCTCCAGAAACAAATAATACAGACTTACCAAGAGGTAACTTTCCTAAACTATTTTGTAATATTTTAGTTTTTTCTGATTTTACAGATATATTATTTAAAATAAGTAATTTTCCATTTTTAGCTTTAGCAGATAGAGCACATCTCATGGCTAAATTTCTTACTTTTTTAGGTAATTTGTGTTCATGACTCCTTACTCTGGGGCCATGGGCTACTCCACCTCCTCTAAATTGAGAAACTTTTCTATCTCCATGCCTTGCCCCACCAGAACCTTTTTGTTTAACTATCTTAGCTCTAGAACCTGTTATTTCAGACCTCTCTAAGGTTTTTCTATTTCCTGTTCTTCTTTTAGCTAATTGCCATGTCACCATTCTCTGAAGAATGTCTGATCTCACTTCTGCACCAAATACATATTTATCCAGTTCTATAGCCGATGACTTTTTATTATCTAATGTTAAAACATCTATTTTCATTTTAATTCTCTTTATCTTTAGATTCTTCAGCATTCATATCAGAATCGCCGTTAGTTTCTTCTTTAGATGTTTCTGCTTTTGTAGTTTCTTCTTTAGATGTTTCTTGTTTTGGGGTTTCTTCTTTAGATGTTTCTTGTTTTGGAGCTTCTTCTTTAGATGTTTCTTGTTTTGGCGCTTCTTCTTTAGGTGTTTCTTGTTTTACAGTTTCTCCTTTATAACCAGCTGGATAAGGAGCTTCAGAAGATAATGCCTTTTTAACTGAATCCTTTATTGACAACCATGAACCTTTTGAGCCAGGTAAACCTCCTTTTACAAAAATAAGTCCTCTATCTGGATCTGCAGCAACCACTTGTAAATTTTGAATAGTTCTTTTTTTATTTCCCATGTGTCCCGCCATTTTTTTTCCCTTAAAAACTTTTCCAGGGTCTTGACTATTACCTGTTGACCCATGGCTTCTATGAGAAATAGATACACCGTGTGAAGCCCTTAAACCTGAAAAATTATGACGTTTCATAGCTCCTGCAAAACCTTTACCAATAGTTACACCAGTAGCATCTATATATTGTCCTACAACAAAGTGATTGGCACCAATTTCTTTACCTACCTCTATCATATTAGATTCAGCTACCTTAAACTCTTTTATTTTTTGCTTAGGTGTAATTTTAAGCTTAGAATATGACTCTTTTTGTGCTTTAGATACATTTTTAATTTTTTCTTTATTACTAGTTCCTATAGTTACTGAAAAATAACCATTTTTTTCAACAGTTTGATTAGCTACAACCTGACAATCTTGTAGACTTAAAACTGTAACAGGAACATGCGTACCATCAACAAGATACAATCTTGTCATTCCTATTTTTTTAGCAATTATTCCTGTTCTCATTTTTCTATCCTATAAATAAATACCTACTTAAAGCTTTATTTCAACATCTACTCCTGCCGCCAAATCTAACTTCATTAAAGCATCAACTGTCTGAGGTGTTGGATCTACAATATCTAGCAAGCGTTTATGTGTTCTTATTTCAAATTGTTCTCTTGATTTTTTATCTACATGTGGAGAGCGATTTACAGTATACCTTTCAAATTTTGTAGGTAAAGGAATTGGGCCACGAACATTTGCACCTGTTCTTCTTGCAGTATTAACAATTTCTAATGTAGAAACATCCAATACTCTATGATCAAAAGCTTTAAGTCTTATTCTTATATTTTGATGTTCAAGCGCCATTTAATATTATCCTTTAAAATAAATTTTAAGCCATTTTTTTCTTTACTTCTTCAGCAATCATTTCTGGACATTGTTCATATTTCTCAAAAAACATAGAATAATTTGCTCTTCCTTGTGTCAAAGAACGCAGATTATTTACATATCCAAACATAGTAGCTAAAGGAACCATAGCCTTAACTAATTTAGCAACACCTTGAGGTTCCATTTCTTGTACTTGCCCTCTTCTACTATTTAAATCTCCTATAACATCTCCAACTGACTCTTCCGGAGTAATTACCTCAACTCTCATAATAGGCTCTAATAATTTAGGTCCTGCTTTTCCTAAAGCTTCTCTAAAAGCTGCTCTTCCAGCTAATTCAAATGCCATAACACTAGAATCTACATCATGGAAGGCCCCATCATATAATACTACATGAACATCTGTAACTGGAAAACCTGCAACTACTCCAAATGTCATAGCAGCTTCTATTCCTTTTTCTACTCCTGGTATATACTCTTTAGGTATATTTCCCCCCACAACTGTGTTTTCAAATTGTAAACCACATCCTGGTTCGCCAGGTTTAACAGTCATTTTAACCCTTGCAAATTGTCCAGCACCTCCGCTTTGTTTTTTATGAGTATAATCAACATCTGCTTCTCTAGTAATAGTTTCTCTATAGGCCACCTGAGGAGCTCCAACATTAGCTTCAACTTTAAATTCTCTTTTCATTCTATCAACTAAAATATCTAAATGTAACTCACCCATTCCTTTTATAATAGTCTGACCACTATCATGGTCTGATGTTACTCTAAAAGAAGGATCTTCTGCAGCTAAACGACCTAAAGCCACTCCCATTTTTTCTTGGTCTGCTTTCGTTTTAGGTTCTACTGCAACTTCTATAACAGGGTCAGGAAACTCCATCCTTTCCAAAATAATAGGTTTTGAAGATTCACATAATGTATCACCAGTAGTAACATTTTTTAAACCAGCAACAGCAATTATATCTCCTGAACGTGCTTCTTTAACATCTTCTCTGTGATTTGCATGCATGAGAAGCATTCGACCTACTCTTTCTTTATTATCTTTAACAGTGTTCAAAACCGATGTTCCTGCTTCAACAACTCCAGAATATACTCTACAAAATGTTAAGGTACCAACAAATGGATCATTCATTATTTTAAATGCTAATGCAGAAAAAGGGTCTTCATCATTTAGTTTTCTACTCATTTCTGAGTTATTAGCAGGATTTATTCCTTTTACTGGAGGGATATCAGACGGAGATGGCAAATAATCTATAACTGCATCCAACATGGGTTGAACGCCTTTATTTTTAAAGGCAGAACCACATAATACAGGAACAAAAGAACTAGCTAATGTCCCTTTCCTTATACACAATTTTAAAACATCAATACTAGGTTCATTTCCATCTAAATAAGATTCCATAGCTGCATCATCTTGCTCCACTGCTGTTTCTATTAACTGTTCTCTCCACTTTTTAGCATCTTCTAATAAATTTTCATTAATCTCTTCAGAAATAAACTCCGCACCTAAACTTTCATCTTTCCAGCGAAGTTGTTTCATTTCTAATAAATCAATTACACCTAAAAAATCAGACTCTACTCCTAATGGTAATTGTGTAACTAAAGGAGTTGCTCCTAATCTACTCTTAATCATATCAACACATCTAAAAAAATCAGCTCCTGTTCTATCCATTTTATTTACAAAACACATTCTAGGAACATTATATTTATCTGCTTGTCTCCAAACAGTTTCAGATTGAGGTTCAACACCAGCAACTGAATCAAAAACACATACTGCCCCGTCTAAAACTCTTAAAGACCTCTCCACTTCGATTGTAAAATCTACATGTCCTGGAGTATCAATTATATTTATTCTATAATCTTTCCAAAAAGCTGTTGTTGCAGCAGAGGTAATTGTTATTCCTCGTTCTTGCTCTTGCTCCATCCAATCCATAGTAGCAGCACCATCATGTACTTCACCAATTTTATGAGATTTACCAGTGTAATATAACACTCTTTCAGTAGTAGTAGTTTTTCCAGCATCAATATGAGCCATAATACCTATATTTCTATATTTTTCTATTGATGTAGATCTAGTCATAAATAAATTCCTTAATTTACCATCTATAATGTGCAAAAGCTCTATTTGCTTCCGCCATCTTTAAAGTATCTTCTCTCTTTTTTACTGCTACACCCCTATTTTGAGATGCATCTAGAAATTCATTTGCAAGTCTTTCTAGCATAGTTGCTTCTGATCTTCCTCTAGCAGCACTTATAATCCATCTTATTGCTAATGCTTGTCTTCTTTCAGGTCTAACTTCCGTTGGAACTTGATAAGTGGCTCCTCCTACTCTTCTTGACCTTGTTTCTATCTGAGGTTTTACATTATCCAAAGCTTCTTTAAATACAGTAATAGCTTCTTTACCACTTTTTTCACCAACTTTGTCTAAAGCCCCATATAACAATCTTTCAGAAATAGCTTTTTTACCGTGTATCATTAAACTATTTGCAAATTTACTAACAACAATATCATTATATTTTGAATCTGGGATAAGTTCTCTTTTTTCTGCTTTACGACGTCTAGACATAACCCACCTCTATTTTGGTCTCTTAGAACCATATTTAGATCTGCGTTGACGTCTATCTGAAACACCTTGCGTATCCAAAGTTCCTCTAATAATATGATATCTTACACCAGGTAAATCTTTAACTCTTCCGCCCCTGATCATTACAACAGAATGTTCTTGTAAGTTATGACCTTCACCAGGAATGTAGCTTGTTACTTCAAAACCATTGGTCAGTCTAATACGAGCTACCTTTCTTAAAGCTGAATTAGGTTTTTTAGGAGTAGTAGTATATACCCTTGTACATACACCTCTCTTTTGAGGGCAGGCCTCCAAAGCAGGTACTTTATTTCTCTTAACAGGTACCTTTCGCCCTGATCTTACAAGTTGATTTATAGTCGGCATCTACTGTTTCCCAATTAAAAATTTGTTGGTATTTATTAAATAAAAATTTAAATAAATACGAAGGGCGCATACTATGTGCGAAGAGCCCTGTCGTCAAGCAAATATATTAGATTTTTTGCCAAAAATATAGAATTATTTTAATTGATATTAATGTTTTATATTAATTAAAAATTAACTATTCACTTTTTGCTTCTATTTCAATATCTTCTTCAGTGATTTCTTTCTTATTTTGAGCAATAATTTCTTGATCACGAATATATGCAACAGACTTATAGGCAGCTAATGACTTACCTGTACCTGCTGGTATCAATCGTCCCACAATAACATTTTCTTTTAGCCCTGCTAATTTATCTACCCTTGCTCCCACAGCCGCTTCAGTAAGAACCCGAGTAGTTTCTTGAAATGAAGCCGCAGAAATAAAAGAAGAAGTAGATAAACTTGCTTTAGTAATACCTTGAAGAACTGGTTTTCCTTTAGCTTTAGATAATTTTTTAGATAAAGAATTATTTACTTCCTCAAACTCTCTTTTTTGTATTTGTTCCCCTATTAAAAATGTTGTGTCTCCAGGTTCAGTAATTTCAAGTTTTTGCATCATCTGTCTAGTAATTACTTCTATATGTTTGTCATTGATCTTAACCCCTTGAAGTCTATAAACCTCTTGCACTTCATTAACTAAATAATCAGCTAATGCTTCAACTCCTAAAGCTGTTAATATATCATGAGGAACACGACTTCCATCAGTTAAAGTTTCTCCTTTTCTAACCTCATCACCTTCTTGAACTGTAATATGTCTTCCTTTAGGAATTAAATATTCTATGATAATTTTTTTGTCATCTACAATTTCTAGACGTCTTTTTCCCTTATAATCCTTACCAAATTGAATTATTCCATCAGACTCAGCAATAAAAGCATGCTCTTTAGGCCTTCTTGCTTCAAATAATTCTGCTACCCTAGGTAAACCTCCAGTAATATCTCTAAGTCTATACTCTAAAGGTATTCTTGCTATTAAATCTCCTGCATTCACTTGAGCTCCATCATCAACACTTAAAATTGCATCTACTGGTAATTCATAAGAAGCATTTGCACCAGATTCCAACTTCAAAATTTTTCCTGATTTATTATATATTTCTATTCTAGGAGAAAAATCTTTTTTAATATTAGATTTATTAAATTGCGAATTTGCTCTCCAATCTACAACTCTTTTCGAAGAAATACCTGTCTCTTCATTCATTTCTTCATGAACAGAAACTCTATCTAATAAGTCAGCATATTTAATTATACCTGTTTTTTCTGAAATTATAGGTCTCGTATAAGGATCCCATTCCGCAATTTTATCCCCTTTTACTATTTTATCACCATTTTTAAACAATAATCTCGAACCTTTAGGGATCCTATTACGAGACCTTTCACGTTTATTAGAATCCAAAACAATAATTTCTGCGTCTCTACTCATAACTATATTAAAATTATTTGAATCCTTAATAATATTTCCTTTAACCAACTTTAAAACACCATCTATTGCGCTTTCAATACTTGATTGCTCCGTCTGTTGAGCTGCCCCTCCTATGTGAAAAGTCCGCATAGTTAATTGAGTTCCTGGTTCACCAATAGATTGAGCTGCTATAACTCCAACTGCTTCTCCCATATTAACTATAGTTCCTCGAGCCAAATCTCTTCCATAACATCTTGCACATACACCACCATCTGTTTTACAAGTCAAGACAGATCTGACCTTAACTGAATCTATATCAGAAATCTCAATAAGATTGACATCAGACTCACTTATCAAATGTCCTTTCTTTAATATTATTTTATCATCAACAGGGTTAATTACATTATCCGCTAAAACTCTACCAAGAATTTGCTCTCCTATTGACTCAACGATATCTGAACCTTCAATTATTGTCTTCTTCACAATTCCTTCTACAGAACCACAATCTTCCTCAACAATAATAACATCTTGAGCAACATCTACTAACCTTCTAGTTAAATAACCTGAATTGGCTGTTTTAAGAGCAGTATCAGCTAAACCTTTTCTAGCACCATGAGTAGAATTAAAATATTCTAAAACTGATAAGCCTTCTTTAAAGTTAGAAATAATGGGAGTTTCAATTATCTCTCCAGAAGGCTTAGCCATTAACCCTCTCATAGCTGCAAGCTGCTTCATTTGTGCTGTTGAACCTCTAGCTCCAGAATCTGACATCATAAAAACAGAGTTCATATCTCTTCCTGAACCCTTTTCCATATCACCCATCATAGCATCTGTAACTTGATCTGTGCATTGAGACCAAGCATCTACAACTTTATTATACTTTTCTTGTTGTGTTAATAGACCATCGCTATACTGTTTTTCATATTCTTTTACTAAACTTTCTGTATTATCCACAAAATTTCTTTTCGCTTTCGGTATAATCATATCATCTTTGCCGAAAGAAATTCCAGCTTTACATGCTTCACTAAAACCTATTTTCATTAATCTATCTGAGAAAATAACAGTTTCCTTCTGTCCACAATATCTATAAACCATATCAATAAGATTGCTCACTTCTTTTTTCTTAAGAACCTTATTTATCAGTCCAAAATTAATCTTATTGTTTTGAGGCAGAATCTCAGAAATAATCATTCTTCCCGCAGTTGTTTCAACTATCTCTGTATAATTATTTTCTTCTTCATCTATTCTATCAATACGTGCTTTAATTTTAGCGTGCAGAGTTAATTTTCCAGAATTTAAAGCATGTTTTATTTCTGAAACATTTCCAAATATTAAACCCTCTCCTATTTCTCCTTCATTCATTAACGACATATAATACAAACCTAAAACTATATCTTGAGTAGGAACAATAATAGGTTTGCCATTTGCAGGGCTCAAAATATTGTTTGTAGACATCATAAGAACTCTTGCTTCTAATTGAGCTTCCAAAGATAATGGAACATGCACCGCCATCTGATCACCATCAAAATCAGCATTAAAAGCTGTACAAACTAAAGGATGTAATTGAATAGCTTTACCTTCTACTAATACTGGCTCAAATGCTTGAATACCTAGTCTATGTAAAGTAGGAGCTCTATTTAACAATACAGGATGTTCTCTTATTACTTGCTCTAAAATATCCCATACTTCTGGTTGTTCTTTTTCAACCATTTTTTTGGCTGCTTTTATTGAGGTTGCTAATGCATATAATTCTAATTTTGCATAAATAAATGGCTTAAATAATTCTAATGCCATCTTCTTAGGAATTCCACACTCATGTAATTTTAACTCTGGTCCAACTACTATCACAGATCTTCCAGAATAATCACACCTTTTACCAAGTAAATTTTGCCTAAAACGTCCTTGCTTTCCTTTCAACATATCAGCAAGAGATTTTAATGGTCTTTTATTAGTTCCAGTAATTGGTCTAGATCTTCTTGAGTTGTCAAATAATGCGTCAACAGACTCCTGGAGCATCCGTTTTTCATTCCTAATTATTATGTCAGGAGCCCTTAAATCTAATAAACGCTTCAATCTATTGTTACGATTTATAACCCTTCTGTATAAATCATTAAGATCACTCGTAGCAAATCGACCTCCATCAAGAGGCACTAAAGGTCTTAATTCAGGAGGTAAAATTGGAATTACATCCAAAATCATCCACTCAGGTAAATTTCCTGAACTTATAAAGGCCTCTACTAATTTAAGCCTCTTTACATATTTTTTTCTTTTGATTTCTGATTTAGTAGTCTTTAATTCTTCTCTCATACTATCTCTTTCTTCTGCTAAATTAATTGAAGAAAGCATCTCTTTAATTGCTTCAGCTCCTATTGAAGCCATAAATTCAGAACCATATTCATCATATGCATCTTGGTATTCAGATTCTGATAATAATTGATTAATTTTTAAATTTGTGGTTCCAGGCTCCATAACAACAAAATTTTCAAAATATAATATTTTTTCCACATCTTTCATCGGTAAATCTAAAAGCAAACTTATTCTTGAAGGTAATGATTTTAAAAACCATATATGAGCTACCGGAGCAGCTAAAGTAATATGCCCCATTCTATCTCTTCTTACTTTAGACTGAATAACCTCAACACCACATTTTTCACATACTACTCCTCTATGCTTCATTCTCTTATATTTACCACATAAACATTCATAATCTTTTACAGGGCCAAAAATTTTTGCACAAAAAAGTCCATCTCTTTCTGGCTTAAAAGTTCTATAATTTATTGTTTCAGGTTTTTTAACTTCTCCAAAAGACCAAGATCTAATAACATCAGGACTAGCAATAGAAATTTTAATTTCATCAAAATTACTATTTATTGTAACAGGATCAAAAACTTTAAGCATTTTTGTCATTTTATTTCTCACTTTTAATAATTATGTTTGTTCTCTATTATTAAGCCCTACGTTTAAACATAACGCCTGTAACTCTTTAGTTAAAACATTAAAAGATTCAGGAACCCCTGACTCAAAACTATCCTCACCTCTAATAATTGCTTCATATACTTTTGTTCTTCCAGATACATCATCTGATTTAACTGTAAGCATTTCTTGCAAAGTATAAGAAGCTCCATAAGCCTGAAGAGCCCAAACTTCCATTTCACCAAATCTCTGTCCTCCAAACTGAGCTTTCCCTCCTAAAGGCTGTTGGGTAACAAGACTATATGGACCAATAGATCTGGCATGAATTTTGTCATCAACTAAATGGTGTAATTTCAACATATAAACATAACCAACTGTTATTTGACGTGTAAACGGTTCCCCAGTTCTACCATCTATGAGTTTTACTTGACCAGATACATCTTTATTAGAATCTTCTAAATGCTTTTTAATATCATTCTCATTTGCCCCGTCAAAAACTGGTGTAGCCATTGGAACGCCGTTCTTCAAATTATTTGCTAACTCTATAACCTCATCATTTTTTAAAATTTTTTCAGCTTTATTCCATAATTTATTGCCATATATTGCTTTTAATTTAGATTTTAACTTAGAAATCCTTTCTTCCTTTTGATATTTATTAACAATTTCAGAAATCTGTTTTCCTAAACCTGCTGAAGCCCAACCTAAATGAGTCTCTAATATTTGCCCTACATTCATTCTTGATGGTACACCTAAAGGGTTTAAAACTATATCAACGGGGGTACCATCTTCTAAATAGGGCATATCTTCAACTAATGATATTTTTGAAATGACACCTTTATTACCATGCCTTCCTGCCATTTTATCTCCTGGCTGAAGTTTTCTTTTTACTGCAACAAAGACTTTAACCATTTTTAAAACACCAGGAAGTAATTCATCTCCATCTTGAATTTTTTCTACTTTTTCTTCAAACTTAACTTGTAACCTCTTAATTTCTTTATCAAACTCATTTTTTAATACCTCAATTTCACTCATAATTTTTTTATCAGAAACTACAAATTGCCAAGATTGTCCTAAAGTATAAGTATTAATTATTTCTTCTGTTATTTTAATATTTTTGTTTACTCCCTTAGGACCATCAATAGCTTTTTTATTTAGAAGAAGTCCTCTTAAACGATCAAAAACATTATTCTCAATTATTCTTAATTCATCATCTCTATCTTCAGCAAACCTAGCTATCCCTTCCCTTTCAATTTCAAGAGCTCTTTCATCTTTATCAACACCTCTACGAGAAAAAACTCTAACTTCAACAACTGTTCCAGATACACCCGGCGGCACTCTAAGTGAAGAATCTCTTACATCAGCTGCTTTTTCTCCAAATATAGCTCTTAAAAGCTTTTCTTCCGGAGTAGTAGGTGTTTCTCCTTTTGGAGTAACTTTCCCTACTAAAATATCATTAGAACCTACTTCTGCCCCTATATAAACAATACCTGCTTCATCTAAATTTTTAAGAGCTTCTTCTCCTACATTAGGAATATCTCTACTAATTTCTTCAGGACCTAATTTAGTATCTCTAGCCATAATATCAAACTCTTCAATATGAATAGAAGTAAATACATCTTCATGAACAACTTTTTGAGAAATTAAAATTGAATCTTCATAATTATATCCATTATAAGGCATAAATGCTACAAGCACATTTCTTCCTAATGCAAGCTCTCCTAAATCTGTAGAAGGGCCATCAGCAATAATATCTCCAGCATTTACAATATCTCCTACTTTAACTAATGGTCTTTGATTAATAGCAGTATTTTGATTAGATCTTTGAAACTTCAATAAGTTATAAATATCTACCCCAATTGTTCTTTCAGGATTATCCGGATCTATCACACTAATGACAATTCTACTTGCATCAACTTGATCAATATAACCAGATCTTTTAGCAGCTATAGCAGAGCCGGAATCTGCAGCAACTTTTGCTTCCATTCCCGTACCTATTAAAGGAGCTTGAGCACTTATAAGCGGTACAGCTTGTCTTTGCATATTAGAACCCATTAAAGCTCTATTAGCATCATCATTTTCTAAAAACGGAATCAAAGCTGCAGCAACTGAAACTAATTGCTTTGGTGACACATCTATATAATCTATATACTTTGGATTAACTAAAACAAAATCACCATCTTTTCTACAACTTACTAAATCACTAGCAAACTTTCCATTTGCTTCTAATGAAGCATTTGCTTGAGCAATAACGTATTTAGCCTCTTCCATAGCCGACAAATATTTTACCTCTGAAGTAACTTTTTCATTTTTAACAACTCTATATGGGCTTTCTATAAAACCGTATTTATTAATTTTAGCATGAGTTGCTAGACTATTTATTAAACCAATATTAGGCCCTTCTGGAGTTTCAATAGGGCATATTCTTCCATAATGAGTAGGGTGTACATCCCTCACTTCAAAACCTGCTCTTTCTCTCGTAAGTCCACCTGGTCCTAGCGCTGAAACTCTTCTCTTATGCGTAATCTCACTTAATGGATTAGTTTGATCCATAAATTGACTTAATTGAGAAGATCCAAAAAATTCCCTAATTGAGGCTTGAGCAGGTTTAGAATTTATAAGGTCTTGTGGCATTACAGTGTCAATTTCCGTAGAAGACATTTTTTCTCTTATAGACCTTTCCATTCTAGATAAACCAACTCTATATTGGTTTTCTAATAATTCCCCTACTGACCTAACCCTTCTATTTCCAAGATGATCAATATCATCCACTTCTCCAATTCCATCTCGCAAACCAACTAAAACTTTAAGCACTCCAATTATATCAGGAATTCTAATTTCAGTTATAGAATCATCTGAAATATTATCTAATCGTGTATTAAGTTTCACTCTTCCAACTGCTGATAGATCATATCTCTCTGATCTAATTTGAATTATATTATCATTTTTAATCCAAAAGGTTGATGGCAAACCATCTCTCACTTCAGATGATAGAATTACTTTGCTCCACCCATTTACTTCATCAATAATCCAAGTTCCTGCACTCTCCATTATTTCTTTAGACATTACCTTTAATATTTTAGATTTATAAGAATTGTCAGATCTACACTCTACTTTTTCATTTTTAAAATTAGCTTTTGTAAAAAATAAATCATAAAATAATCTTTCAGAAGTTTCTTCAGTGGGAGGTTCTCCAGGTCTCATAATTCTATATATATCAGCTAAAGCTTGAACTCTCGAATTAGTTTTATCTGCCTCAAGCAAAGTATTTCTAATATGAGGTCCGATTTTATTATTAATTATTAATAACTCAATCTCTGAAATTTTTTGATCTTCCAATATTTTTAAAACTTCTTCATCAATAATTTGCCCTGCTTCAATATATATTTGCCCAGTTTCATAATTTACTATATCTACCGCTGAATATTGATTTATAATTTCTTCAGTAGGCATAACAATTTTATCTATTTTATCTTCTTTTGCCTTTCTTAATAACCTAGGAGTTATTCTTTGATCTTTATAAAAAATTACTTTTCCTCTTATTGTTTTTATATCAAAATCCAATTTAATATTCTCAATGCGCAAATCATCTAAAGATACAAGCCACCCATTTTTTATCTTCTCATAATTTACAGTTTCATAAAAACTAGAAAGTATAGTTTCTTCATCCATATTTAAAGCTTTTAATACCAAAGAAGCTGGAAGCTTTCTTCTTCTATCTATTCTTATATAAAGGTTATCTTTTGCATCAAATTCAAAATCTATCCACGAACCTCTGTAAGGAATAATTCTAGCATTATAAAGAATTTTTCCTGATGCATGACCTTTACCCTTATCATGATCAAAAAATACACCCGGCGACCGATGCATTTGACTAACAACAACTCTCTCAGTTCCATTAACTACAAAAGTACCTTTATCCGTCATTAATGGCATATCACCCATATAAACATCTTGTTCCAAAATACTTCTTACAGACTTAACATTAGTTTCTTCTTCAATATCATATATAATCAATTTAAATTTAACCTTTAAAGGTGCAGCATATGTTAAGCCTCTTTGTCTACATTCTTCTACATCATATTTAGATCTACCTAGTACATATGAAACAAATTGCAACTCACATGTATCATTAAAATCATTTATAGGAAAAACAGAATCAAAAACTTTGTACAAACCTATTTCAGACAAAATATTATCTTCAGTATGCGAAGTTAAAAATTGTTCATATGAAGCTTTTTGGACTGCAATTAAGTTTGGCATTTCTGCTACTTCATTTATACTTCCAAAAGATTTTCTTATTCTTTTTCGGCCAGTAAGAGATAATTGAGATGTATTCATGTTTTTTGTGCCTCACAATAAAAATTAACAATAATACTCGTTTAAATACAAGCACCATTATGATGTATTTTTGTTCTCTACTCTAAAGCAATAACTAACAATTAAATATATATATTCCATTATAGAAAGGTTTAACTTCTATCATTAAATGATCTCACATTACATTTAAAAATAAAACATTAATTAAAAAAAAACTATATCCTAGAGAATGTAAAATCGCAAGCTAATAAATAAAATTTAAACTTAACTATAATTAAAATAAATCTAATTATTTTAGCTCTACTTTTGCTCCAGCATCCTCTAGTTTTTTCTTTATTTCTTCTGCTTCTTCCTTAGAAGCTCCTTCTTTTAATGTTTTAGGAGCAGCTTCCACCATATCTTTAGCTTCCTTCAACCCTAAAGATGTTATGGCTCTTACTTCTTTAATTACATTAATTTTAGAATCGCCTGCAGCCGCAAGTATAATGTCAAAACTATCCTTAGCTTCTGAAGTTTCTCCTCCTGCTGCAACACCAGGTGCTGCTGCAACTGCTACCGCTGCTGAGGCAGAAACACCCCATTTATCTTCTAACAACTTAGAAAGCTCTGCTGCCTCCATTACTGTTAGAGAAGATAAATCTTTTACTATTTTTTCTAAATCAGCCATCATATTTCCTTTCAAAATTTAACTGAATATTAAAATTATTTTTTCTCTTCTTTTGCTTCATTCTCTGAAGTTTCTTCCTTAGGAACATCTTCTTTTACATCCTGTTCTTTAGGTGCTGTTTCTTCTTTAGGAACATCTTCTTTTACATCCTGTTCTTTAGGTGCTGTTTCTTCTTTAGGGACATCTTCTTTTACAGCTGCTCCCTCATAAGATTTTGTAACAGTTACAACTTGCTTTGCTGGAGTACTCAAAATACTTACTAACTGTTGAGCTGGAGCAGATAAAAGACCTATAATCTTTGCTTGCAATTCAGACAAAGATGGTAGACTTGCTAAATGTTTAATACCGTCTAAATCTAAAATTTTATCTTTTAAAGCACCTCCTATTATAATTAACTTATTATTATCTTTAGAAAAATCCTTAGTAACTTTTGCTGCTGCAACTACATCATTTGAATAAGCTATTGCTGTTGGGCCTGAAAATAAATCTGATAAATCTTTATATGGAGTATTATCTATAGCTAATTTTACTAACCTATTTTTAGTTACCTTAAATGTAACATTTGAATTTCTTGTTTTAGATCTTAAATCATTAATAGAATCCGCATTTATGCCTTCATAATGAGCAACTATAATAGCTTCAGCTTCATTAAAAATATCTTTAAAATCTGCAACAGCTTTTTCTTTTTGCGACCTATCCACAATGATCTCCAAATAAGCTATCCAAGATAATTGAATTGACAATAAAAAAATGTCTAATTCTATCTATGCAGTATTTAATTCTTATTCAGAAACCTGCAGTCTCAGATAGACAATTAAAATTTATACTTCCTCTAATACAAAAAACAAGAAAAATCAAGAAAACAAAAAAAAAAATTATAAACTTAAGCTATTTATGTCTATTTCTATAGATGGTCCCATTGTTGAACTAATATAAACTGTCTTAATAAATTGTCCTTTAGCTCCTGAAGGTCTAGCTTTTTTAACAGAGTCTATAAATGTAGATAAATTCTCTAAAATATCTTCTTCTTTAAAGCTTACTTTACCTATTCCTGCATGAATTATCCCTGCTTTTTCAACTTTATATTCCACTTGTCCATTTTTGATAGCTTTAACAGCTTCTCCAACTTCCATAGTAACCGAACCCAGTTTTGGATTTGGCATTAACCCCTTAGGTCCAAGCACTTTTCCTAATTTTCCTACCACCGCCATCATATCAGGCGTTGCTATAATTCTATCAAAATTTATTTCACCTTTTTGAACCGTTTCCGCCAAATCATCTGATCCAACTAAATCTGCTCCTGCTGCTTTAGCTTCATCCGCTTTTTTATCTTTAGCAAAAACTGCAACCCTAGCTTTTTTTCCAGTTCCTTTCGGCATAGAAACTACACCTCGTACTTGTTGATCTGACTGTTTAGAATCAATTCCCAAATTCATAGCAATATCAATAGTCTCATCAAATTTTGTTGATGCGGTCGCTTTTAACATTTTTACTGCTTCTTTTAATACATAACTTTTTTCAGGATCTAACCCTTCTAAAGCCTTCTTATATCTTTTTGATAATTTAACCATAATTTACTCCACTACTTCTACACCCATAGATCTAGCAGTGCCTTCTAATATCTTACACGCATCACTAATATTATGGGCATTTAAATCTGACATTTTACCTTCAGCTATAGTTTTTAATTGTTTTCTTGAAACTTTAGCAATATATTCTCCTCTCCCAGGGGTTTCTGAACCTTTTTGCAACTTAATTGCTTTTTTAATTAAATAACTTGCTGGAGGTTTTTTAAATACAAAAGAAAAACTCTTATCATGGTAAACTGTAATGACTACAGGCAAAGGAGCTCCTTGTTCCATTTGCTGAGTCTCCGCATTAAATGCTTTACAAAACTCCATAATATTTAATCCTGCTTGGCCTAAAGCTGGTCCCACTGGAGGAGCTGGGTTTGCCTTTCCAGCTGGTACCTGTAATTTTACATAACCTGTTATTTTTTTTGCCATAAATTAATCTCCATTCAACGTTTAAGCTTTATCTACCTGTCCATAACCTAATTCAACTAAGGTTGATCTTCCAAATATAGAAACAGCAATCTTAAGTCTTTCTTTTTCTTCATCTATATCTTCTACTACTCCATTAAAAGATGCAAAAGGTCCATCTGCAACTCTAACCGTTTCTCCTATTTCAAATACTATAGAACGTTTAGGGCTTTTAGCTCCTTCTTGCACTTGATTCAAAATAGCCTCTGCTTCTTCGGAAGAAATTGGTGCAGGTTTACCTGACGATCCCAAAAACCCTGTAACTTTTGGTGTATCTTTAACTAAATGCCAAGTTTCATCTGTCATATCCATATTTATTAATATGTAACCTGGAAAAAACTTTCTTTCAGAATTTACTTTTTTTCCTCTTCTAACTTCTATAACTTCTTCCATGGGAACAAGAACTTGAGAAAAATTATCAGCTAATCCTTTTCTCTCAGATTGCTCTTTAATTACTTGAGCAACTTTTTTTTCAAATCCTGAATGTGTATTTACTACATACCAACGATGTGACACATACACCTCCTATAAACCCAAAATTAGTTTGATGCCATAAGAAAGCAATTGATCAACTCCAAGAAAAAATAAAGACAAAATAAAAACCATAACAAAAACCATCGCCGTAGTTACTATAGTCTCTTTTCTAGTAGGCCAAGTTACTTTTCCTATTTCTTGTCTGACTTCTTTAATAAATTTTAATGGTGCAATCTTATTCATATTATAAATTTCCAAAACAAATTATGGCAGGAGCGGAGGGACTCGAACCCGCAGCCCCCGGTTTTGGAGACCGGTGCTCTACCAATTGAGCTACGCTCCTAAAAATTTTAAATAACCAATCTATAAATTCATTATTCTATAATTTTTGATACTACCCCTGCTCCAACAGTACGTCCACCTTCTCTAATTGCAAATCTTAAACCTTCATCCATAGCAATAGGAGCACCTAAATTTACTTCAAATTGTATATTATCACCAGGCATTACCATTTCTGTTCCACTAGGCAAAGCTATTGTACCCGTTACATCAGTAGTTCTAAAATAAAACTGAGGTCTATAATTTGCAAAGAATGGAGTATGTCTTCCCCCTTCTTCTTTTTTTAGAATATAAGTTTCTGCCATAAATTTAGTATGAGGTTTTATAGAACCAGGTTTAGCTAAAACTTGTCCTCTTTCTACTCCATCACGTTCAATACCACGAAGTAAAACACCAACATTGTCGCCAGCTTCCCCACGATCTAGAAGTTTACGGAACATTTCTACACCTGTACAAGTTGTTTTTGTAGTTTCTTTAATGCCAGTTATTTCAATTTCATCTCCAACATTTACAACTCCTCTTTCAACACGACCTGTAACAACAGTTCCTCTACCTGATATAGAAAATACATCTTCTATAGGTAATAAGAAAGGCATATCTATAGGGCGATCTGGTTTTGGCACATAAGCATCTACTTGCTTCATTAATTCTACTATTGAAGGTATTCCAATATCACTTGAATCTCCTTCAAGTGCTTTCAGTGCAGAACCTTTTACAATAGGAATATCATCACCTGGAAATTCATACTGTGTTAATAGTTCACGAATTTCTAATTCTACTAGTTCCATTAATTCAGGATCATCTATTTGATCACACTTATTTAAATAAATAACTAATGCTGGAACACCAACCTGTCTAGCAAGAAGGATATGTTCACGTGTTTGTGGCATAGGTCCATCAGCCGCAGAAACAACCAAAATAGCTCCATCCATTTGAGCAGCTCCAGTAATCATATTTTTTACATAATCAGCGTGACCTGGGCAATCCACATGTGCATAATGACGTTCTGTTGTTTCATATTCCACGTGAGCAGTATTGATCGTAATTCCACGTTCTCTCTCCTCAGGGGCCTTATCGATATCATCATATGCAATAGCAGCTCCACCTGAAGTATCTGACATTACCTTCGTAATAGCAGCTGTTAACGTTGTCTTACCATGGTCAACATGGCCAATAGTACCGATGTTAACATGGGGTTTATTACGTTCAAATTTTTCTTTAGACATTCTCTTTTTTCTCCTATTTATATTTATTACTTTGGAGCGGGTGAAGGGAATCGAACCCTCGTAACCAGCTTGGAAGGCTGGGGCTTTACCACTAAGCTACACCCGCTAAGTTTCAGTAAATACTACGAGTTTCTTCCTATATTTCCACTCCTAATAATCTTTCTTCATATAATTTTTTTTACTCTTGTATCTGGCCTAAGCAAGATTCAAAAATTAAATAATTCTCCTTACATACTCAAGATGCTAATATTTATGCAATTATTGCTTAGTAGTCAATCTAAAATACATAAATCGACATGATGGTGGAGGGAGAAGGATTCGAACCTTCGTACTCATAAGAGGGCAGATTTACAGTCTGCTGCCTTTAACCACTCGGCCATCCCTCCTTAATTACTACTTATCATAAAAACAATCAATTTTTAACATTAGTAATGTTTATAAATTAGAAATTCTATTTAATTGAAAATTATTAATCAATCAATTAATTTCTTTAAAATTCTAATTTACAAACTTAAAGTCAAAATTAAAAAATTGTTAATTTTTTTTATTTATTATTTAAAATTTTATCTATTTCCAAATCAGAAAACCCTGCTTCTCTTAATATTTCTTTACTATTTTCTCCTAAATTAGGCTGATGATATCTTATTGGTAATTCCTCTTTATTAAATCTAAATGCAGAATCTGGAACTTGTAATAACCCTTCTGTAGGATGTTCAAAATTTCTAAAAAATTCTATAGCTTTTAAATGTGGATCATTTTTGAGATCTTCCAACCTGTTTACTGCTCCACAAGGAATTTCGGCCTTACCAAGAAGAGTGACCAAATCTTTTGTTTCTATTTCAATTACTATTTCACCAATTATCTTATAAAGAGCACTTATATTTTCTGATCGTGCCTTTATTGACAAAAAACGTTTATCTAAAGAATAATCTAATCTTTGTACTATTTTCCAAAAATTTTTCCATTGTTTATCTGTATAAGGCAAAATACATACATACCCATCCTTAGTCTTATGTGGTCTTCTATATGGTGACAATACTCTAGAATAACCTGCCTTATCTATAGGGGGCACAAAGGCTTCCCCTGCATGATGTTCAATCATTGTGTAACCAACCATTCCTTCAAACATACTTACTTCAAGATAGCTTCCTTTACCTTTTTTTAATCTTTGAATATATGCCGCCAATAAACCAGTACTAGCTAACAAAGCTATGCTTTTATCAGCTACTATCGTAGGAGCTAAATTTGGTACTTCATCTCTAACTTGAAATGCTCCTGCTATTCCTGATTGTCCCTGAATTACATCATCAAATGCAGGCTGTCCTCCATAAGGTCCTTCTTCTCTATAACCATGCAAGCCAACATATATAATTTTAGAATTCTTTTTCATAACACTGTTTGGATCAAAACCAAGATTTGCGATTTTTTGCGGTCTAATATTATGTACAAAAATATCTGCTTCTTCAATTAATTTCCATAAAGCTTCTTTTGGTTCTTTTCTTTTTAAATCTAATACAATACTTTTTTTGTTCCTATTTGAACCCAAGTATAATGAAGACATTCCTGGATTTCGACTTGGACCAATCACTCTAGTCAAGTCTCCATTAGGTTCCTCAATTTTTATTATATCTGCACCAAAATCACCTAAAACTTGTGTAGCAAATGGTCCCATAACAACAGTAGTTAAATCTAATACTTTTAATCCTTCTAGAGGAAGAGATTGTTTTCCCATAAATTTTCCTTTAATTTCTTTGATTAAAACGTCTTCCTATTAAAGATGAAGTAATATTAGTTTTTTGAATATCTATAGCTCCACCTGCAATTCCCCAACCCCATGCATCTCTCAGTTTCTGTTCTAAAGGAAATTCAGTTGAATATCCATAACCTCCCATAAGCTGAATTGCTTTTCCAGTTACTTCCCTAGCAATTTCATTTGCATAACACTTTGCTATAGAACTATCTGCAATAGAAGGCAATTCGCTATCAGCGTTAACTACAGCCCTATATAATAGCAATCTAGAAGCGTCTAATTTCATTTTCATTTCTGCTAATTGTATTTGAACAGCTTGAAAATCAACAATAGGTTTCCCAAATTGTTTTCTCTCTTGAACATATTTTAAAACATAATCATATGCAGATTGTGCACATGCAAGACTCATAGTAGTATTACCACAGCGTTCCAAATCAAATGCTTCCATTAACTTTTTAAAGCCACCTGCAGATACAATAATATTTTCAATAGGAATTTCAACATTATCAAAAAACATATCAGCACTTGCAACACCTCTAAAACCCATATGAGTTTCATTTTTACCAAAAGAGAAGCCTTTTGTATTTTTTTCTAACAGAATAGCTCCTATTCCCTTTGCTCCTTTATCATTTGACATCCTACAATAAACTACATAAGCATCAGCATGACCAGCTCCTGAACACCAACGTTTTTGTCCATTTAAGATAACTTTATCTCCTAGCACCTCAGCTTTAGTAGACAAATCTGTCAAAGCAGATCCTGCATTTGGTTCAGACATTGACACTGCTATTATTTTTTTACCACTACAAACATCAGGAATAATTCTCTTTCGTAACTCCATAGGAGCAAAATGTGATATAGCTAAAGTAGGACCAAAACAAGATTCAAAAATTGGAAATGCAACCGCTATAGATATTTTTGCTATTTCTTCTAAGACAAGCACCGCATCAAAATGAGATAAACCAACCCCTCCATAATCAGTAGAAAGGTTAATTCCTAAAAATCCTAATTCTGCATATCTTTTTAACAAATCTTCACTCGGAGGAATATTAGTTTTTTCTATATCTTTAGCTATTTCTAATAATTCATTATTAGCAAATTTCCTTGCATTTTCTTGTAAAGATTTTTGAGTTTCGCTTAATTTAAAATCCATTATTGACTTCCTTAGAATTAACATAAAATATAATAAGATCAATCAATGTAATATCGACAAGGTATTATGATATACCTATTTTATAGACTTTGTAAGTATTTAATTATAAAAATATAAAGGTAAAAAAAATGATGAATACAGCCTCTAGAAAAGCAAAAGGAAAAAGATTACAAAAAGCTATTTGTAAATTAATATTAATATACTTTAAAAACCTAGAAGAAAAAGATGTTATTTCTAGAAGAATGGGCAGAAAAGGAGAAGATGTTATACTTAGTAAGAAAGCTAAAAATATTTTTCCCTATTCTATTGAATGTAAAAATCAAGAAAAAATGAAATATGTTTGGGATTGTTACGAACAATGTGAATTAAATTCAGAAAATTTGGAACCTTTAGTATTCTTAAAAATGAATAACAAAAAACCTTTAGCATTAGTAGATGCTGAACACTTTGTAAAACTTCAATCTCATCAATACAAACTTTAACTAGGAAAAACATATCATTTGTTTCAAGTTTTAATATGAAGTAAAATTTTAATATGAAAAATTTAAATAATAATTACTGGATTGTTGGTAAGCACCCCGTAGAAGCTGCAATCAAAAATACAAATAGAGAGAAACTACGTCTATGCATTACCAAAAAAACCCAAGCAACACATAAAATCAAAAATGTTATTCCTGAAATAATGCCTCGTGAAAAAATTTCTAGTCTAATTGGCTCCTCTATTAACCACCAAGGTATAGCACTTCTAGTAAAACCTCTCAAAAACATAAATTTAATAAAATTAATAGAAAAATATAAAAATAAAAAAAATATTTTAATTATATTAGATCAAATAACAGATACAAAAAACATTGGGGCTATAATCAGATCAGCACAAGCTTTTTCTGCTACAGCTATAGTATGTCAGGAAATAAATTCTCCTAAAGAAAATAGCCTAATTTCAAAATCAGCGGCTGGTGCCTTAGAACATATACCTATAATCTACGTTAAAAATATATCTAAAACACTACAATTTTTAAAAGAAAACAATTTTTGGTCTATAGGACTAGATGCAAAAGCAAAATATTCTCTCAAATACATTACAAGAAAAAATAAATTTTTTAATAATAATATTGCTTTAGTATTAGGAAGTGAAGGAAAAGGAATAAGAAAATTAGTCATGAAAAACTGTGATATGACTTGTAAAATAAATATAACTAATACATTAGACAGTTTAAATGTTTCTGTAGCCTTAGCTATTGCGCTATATGAAATAACTAGTCCTGAAAAAATGTAATATCTATCTTGTATTTTTTTTTCATTCCTTATAAAAGATTAAAGAATAAGATATTTTAATTTAGTTTTTTTATTTTATTTAAAAAGTTTGTGCCGCAATAGCTCAGTTGGTAGAGCAGTTGATTTGTAATCATCAGGTCGTGGGTTCAACTCCTACTTGCGGCACCATTTTATAAAGGAATGAGAATTATAAGAAAATAATTATTTTGCCCTCATGATGGAATTGGTAGACATAACGGACTTAAAATCCGTGGCCTCTTTTGGCGTGCAGGTTCAAGTCCTGCTGAGGGCACCATAAAAAAAAGCTCCTATAGACTGCTAATAGGAGCTTTCCTTTAAGAAGAGAGGTTGTCATCTTATAACATATTATAAATAAAAACACAACATAAAGTATATACATTAGTTTAACATACTAAATATTGTACTATTATAACTTTTTATTATAATCTTTTAATACCGAAGATAATTCTTTTAATCTATTTTTTTGAAGCTCATTAAGCATAGCATCAACCTCTTCAGGTTTAAAACCATGATCAATTAAAAATTTATTTTTATTTTCTAAAAAATCTTTTTCTAAATCCGGTTCTCTTTCTAATCTTTCATATAATTCAACTAACTTAGTTAAAGTTTCAGGAATTGTTTTTGATTCACTCGTTGACATGCTTACTCCCTATTTTAATTCTCTTCAAATTTTATTTTATTTTCAATTAATTTACTCTTAATTGCAAGCATTGCATTATTAATAATATTTTTATCTAAAGACCTTAAGACAATATTAGTACCTATATCAGGTGGCCTAAAATATGGATAAGAACCTATATTTACCTCTCTATACTGATTTTGAATTTCTTCCAAAAAAATTGCAATTTCTCCTTCTGCACCATGAACTATTATATTTTTAGAAAATATGTTCTTTGTTCCACTGATTTTATCTTCTAATTCATAAAACATTGCCTGCAAAATTTTTGGAACACCTGGAAAAACATAAATATTCTTCAAAATAAAACCAGGAGCTGCCGAAACAGGGTTATCAATCAATTTTGAATTAAAAGGTATTATAGCCATTTTTTTTCGAGCTTGATTTAAGTCCACACCCATTTTTTTATAATGTCTTTTTAACCTACTTAAAGCTTCTTTATTTAATTCTGTTTTTATCTTAAAAGCACTTGCTATACTTTCCGTAGTAATATCATCATGAGTAGGACCAATTCCACCAGTAGTAAAAATATAATCAAATTTTTTATGTAAATCTAATACAGTCTTTACAATCACACTTTTTTTATCAGGAATAATTCTTACCTCCTTAATAATAATTCCTATTTTGTCACATCTTGCTGCTATAAAATTAATATTTTTATCTTGTGTTCTTCCAGAAAGTATTTCATTTCCAATAACCACTATTACACCACTGGCAGCTTTATTATTTCTCTTTCCCTCATATTGCATTTGATATTCCTTAAAATAAATAAATTATCATAGACCTTCCTACATAATATATTTAATATATTTTTATGAAATTCGCCAATAAACTTGTTAAAGCAAAATTTATTAAAAGATATAAACGTTTTTTTAGTGACCATATATTAGAAAATGGCAAAAAAGTTGTCGCTCACTGTGCAAATACTGGAGCAATGACCGGAGTAAATATTACAGGAATGACAACATGGTTACTAGAAAACAATAATCCCAAAAGAAAACTTAAATGGAGCTGGGAATTATGCCAAATAAACTCTACTTTAATTGGAGTTAATACTCATAATCCAAATAAAATTATAGAAGAAGCAATAATAAATAAAAATATTGCAAAATTAAAAGATTATTCTTCATATAAAAGAGAAGTAAAATATGGAGAAAACTCTAAAATAGATTTTCTTCTTACACATCGTAAAAAATCTGATTGTTATTTAGAAATAAAAAATGTGCATTTATCTAGAAAAAAAAATATAGCTGAATTCCCAGATGCCATTACCGCTAGAGGGAAAAAACATATGCAAGAACTGTCAAAAGTTAAACTTTCAGGAAAAAGAGCTGTAATACTCTATCTAATTCAAAGAAATGATTGTAAATATTTTAAAATTGCTAAGGACATAGATATTGAATATTATGAAGAATTTTATAATGCAATAAATTTAGGAGTTGAAGTTATTTGTATAGACACTATTTTAAGTAAAAATAAAATAGTAATAGGAAAACCTATAAAACTATTAAAATAAAAAAATTATAGGAAAAAATATGTATTTAGATACAGATACAAACGTAATTATTCATGATAAAAAAGAAATAAAAGGTATGCGTAAAGCCGGAATATTGGCTGCAAAAGTCTTAGACTTTATAACTCCCCATGTAGTTCCTGGATGTACTACAGAGTATTTAGATAAAAAATGTCATGAATATATATTAAAAAATAATGCTATACCTGCCCCTTTAAATTATAGAGGTTTTCCAAAATCTATATGCACATCTATTAATCATGTTATTTGTCACGGAATACCCAATAAAAAAAAATTAGTAGATGGAGATATAATTAATATTGATATTACCGTTATTTTAAATGGGTGGCATGGAGATACTAGTAGAATGTTTTGGGTAGGCAATCCAAAAATTAAAGCAAAAAAATTAACAGAAACCACATATGAAGCTATGTGGAAAGGAATCAAACAAGTAAAACCAGGAAATACTTTAGGAGATATAGGGTTTGCAATACAAAATTGTGTAGAAAAAAAAGGGTACTCAGTAGTAAGGGACTTTTGTGGACATGGCATTGGTAGAACATTTCATAATAATCCTAGTATACTCCACTATGGCAACCCAGGGGAAGGAATCCCTTTAAAAGAAGGTATGTTTTTTACCATAGAGCCTATGATCAATATAGGTACATATGAAATGAAAATTTTAAATGATGGATGGACGGCAGTAACCAAAGATAAAACTTTATCGGCACAATTTGAACATACTCTTTGTGTTACATCTTCAGGTTATGAAATTTTTACTTTATCTCCAAAAAACTTGAATTATCCCCCATACAACTTATAATTTTTATTTAGAAAAAATTTAAGGAAATTAAATGAATTATCATCCAATTATGGGAATCTCAATATTAATTTTATGTATTATAATTGCCTACTTTATTGGAAAAATTATTTCTAAAAAAAATATACTAAGATGGAAAAAAGACTCATCAGCAAAAATAAATAATACTGAAACAGGAGATGCTAATTCTCCTGATGCTCCTTGGATGAAAAAAAAATAAATTAATTATTAGTGAATATTCTCTTTCTTTAGAACATAGTCTCCTTCTACATTATTAAACATTACATCAATTTGAGGATGCATACATGGTTCTTGACTATCATCTTTAAGTAAATTTTGCTGTGATACATAGGCAATATATGGACCTTCTTCACTTTCCGCAAATAAATGATAAAACGGCTGGTCCTTTTTAGGACGCATATCAGCAGGTATAGATGTATACCACTCTTCAGTATTCATAAACTCAGGATCCACATCAAATATAACACCCCTAAAAGAAAAAAGGCGATGCTTAACTATTTCTCCAATTTTAAAATTTGCTTTTTTTTGATTGTTTTCTAACATTTTTTATCACCTTTATAAATATCTATTATAAGTAACTATACTTATAATATAGATAGTAATCAAATAACTATTTTACAATACAAATATTAAAAAATATCTTAATTAACTATTCATTATTTTTTTAACAAAATGCAATCGATCTTGGCCAAAAATTAATTTATCATCAATTATAAAGGAAGGAGCTCCAAAAATTCCTTTTGAAACGGCCTCTTGAGTATTTGAAATTAATTGATTTTTTACTTCCTGGTCTTGGCATAAATTAAAAAGTTCGTCAGTTTCAATCCCAGATTTCTCTAAATAATTTTTTAAAACCTCTAAATCTCCCAAATTTAAACCTTTAATCCAAATTCCAGTAAAAATAGCATTAGTATACTTTTCAAATATATCCATCTTTTGAGCAGCTATAGCTCCCCTCATCAAATTCAGAGAATTAATAGGAAAAAAACTACTTAAATTAAATTCAACATTATAGTCTTCTGCATGCATTTTTAAATCACCGTTCATCCATTTGCCCTTAGCAGGAACAGTTGCTGGCGATGCATTTCCTGTTTCTTTAAAAACTCCTCCAAGCAACATAGGAATCATTTTTACAGATGCTCCAGCATCTTTAGCAATTTTAAAAATTTGTGTCCATGCAAGATAAGTAGCAGGACTAGCATAATCAAAATAAAAATTTACTACTTTATTAGTCATTTTTTTCCTTTCAAATATTTAAAATTCATATTTTTCAACTTTAATATTTTCTCCAGATTTAATTTCTTCCAAAAGATCTAAATTAAAATTAGTCTTACCAAATATATTTACATCTGTAACTAATCTTATTTCATCTCCAACAGAAACAGGAGTAGGACCAAACCCTATAGCTATTGCAGAGCCTTCTACCCAAAAAGCCATTTCTCCTTTAATAATAATTTGTTTAGAATCATCTTCTTTTACAGCCTGAATATTTGTATCAAAATATATCTCTTTTCCCCAAGTATTGGCAATAGAAGTAAATGGGCATGCTTCATATACCGCATTAGCGGTATCTGTATCTCTTAAATTTACTATTATATCGTGTTTGCCAATAGATATTTTAATTTTTTTCATTAAATTATTAACTTTTTAATAAATTGTCCTATTTTATTTCTCATAAATTTATATTATAATATTTAAATTAGAAAATAAAAATTGATAATTTAAGGCTAAAATAATGAAAAAATTTGGAATTGGACAACCAATACTTCGAAAAGAAGATTTACGCTTTATATCTGGTAAAGGTGAATATACAGGGGATATATCTCTAGAAAATCAAAGCTATATGTATGTTCTAAGGTCTAATATTGCTCACGGTACAATTAATAATATAGAAATTGATGAAGCAAAAAAATCTGAAGGAGTTATAGATATTTTTACAGGTAAAGACTTAAAAAGTGATGGAATAAAGGATATGCCTACAAATTTTAAGGTAAAAAATAAAGACGAATCAGAAATGTTTGCTCCCGAAAGAACGGCGCTGACAACTGATAAAGTTAGGCATGTAGGAGATCCCATAGCAATTATAATAGCAGAAACCTATGAATTTGCTAAAAATGCTTCAGAATTAATTATAGTTAATATCGAAGAATTACCCGCTGTAACAAACTGTGCAGATGCTCTTAACGAATCATCTCCTAAAGTCTGGGCAAGCAATAGTAATCAATGTTTTGACTGGGAAATGGGAAACAAAAAAGAAACCGATAATGCTTTTAAAAATGCTGACACTATAGTTAAAATTGAATTAGTAAATAATAGAATTATTCCAAATTCTATGGAACCTAGAGGAGCAATAGCATCATACGATAAAAATTCAAATAAATTTGAATTACGATGCTCTTCCCAAGGAGTACACAGCTTAAGGGATAGAATTTCAGAAGTACTGGATATCGAGCCATCTAATTTAAGAGTTATTACTACTGACGTAGGTGGTGGTTTTGGAATGAAAATATTTAATTACCCTGAATATGTTTTATCCTTATTTGCCTCAAGAAAAATTTCACGTCCAGTAAAATGGATATCAGAAAGAACTGAGGCATTCATTTCCGATACTCATGGAAGAGACCATGTTACAAAAGCTGAAATGGCACTTAATAAAGATGGAATTTTTACCGGCATAAGAATTAAAACCATAGCAAATATGGGAGCATATTTATCAAACTTTGCAATATTCATTCCAACTTTAGCAGGAACTGCTATGCTTGCAGGTTGCTATAAAACACCTTCTATTTATGTTAATGTAATTGGAACTTTTACTCATACTCCTGCCATAGATGCTTATAGAGGAGCAGGAAGACCAGAGGCTTCTTTTGTAATTGAAAGATTAGTAGATATAGCAGGAACGAAAACTAAACTTGGTCCTATTGAAATTAGAAAGAGAAATTTAATTACCAAAGCTGAAATGCCTTATAAAACTGCTTTGAATCATACATATGACTCAGGTGATTTTATTGGAAATTTGGAATTAGCTGTAAAAGATTCAGATTGGCAAGGTTTTGATTCTAGAAAAAAACAGTCTTTAGACAGTAACAAATTAAGAGGTATAGGTCTTTCTACATATATAGAAGCATGTTCTGGAGGAGGCCCTGAAGAGGCTACCATAATTTTAGAAAAAGATGGGTTCGTTACTGTACATATTGGAACTCAATCTAATGGACAAGGTCATGAAACGGCATATCAACAAATAATTTGTGAATATCTAGATATTGATCCAGAAAAAATTAAAATTATTCAAGGGGACTCTGATTTAATTGCTTTTGGTTCAGGAACAGGAGGATCAAGATCAATACCTGTTGGAGGAGCAGCTATAAAAATGGCCTCAGAAAATATTATTAATCAAACAAAAATATTAGCAGCTAAAAAATTGAATGTAGAAGAAGAAAATATTGATTATAAAGATGGAATTTATACTTCTGAAGGAACAAATTTATCAACCACAATAGAAGAACTTGCCAAAGAAAGTGAAAGTCCTATAAAAGCATCAAATCAATGGACTCCTCCAAACTTTACTTTTCCAAATGGATGTCATGTTTGTGAACTTGAAGTAGATAAAGATACTGGTCAAATAGAAATAAAAAAATACACCGTAGTAGATGATTTTGGACAAATAATAAACCCTAATATGCTCGCAGGTCAGGTTCATGGAGGAATTGCTCAAGGACTTGGGCAAGCAATATTAGAAAATACGATCTATGACAGTGATAACGGACAACTATTATCTGGTTCTTTCATGGATTACGCTATTCCTAGAGCAGAAGACCTAGTAAATATAGATATTCGATGGAATATGATTCCTTGTGAAACCAATATACTTAATATTAAAGGTGCTGGAGAAGCTGGAGCAATAGGATCACCACCTGCAATAATAAATGCATTGACAAATGCTTTAAACATTGAACATATTGATATGCCTGCTACACCTAACAAGGTTTGGAAAGAAATTAAAAAAATTTCAGCCTAATTATAGTTTTATAATTTTATTTATATGACCCATCTTACGGCCATTTCTTATTTCTTTTTTACCATATAAATGTATTTTATAATTAGGTTTTCTAATATAATTTTCAGCTAATGCAATATCAGATCCAATTAAATTTTTCATTTCTATATCAAAAATTCTTTTAACGCTTCCTAAATTGATTCCTAATGCTGCTCTTACAGCTTGTTCAAACTGATCAGTTATACACCCATCCATAGTCCAATGACCAGAATTATGGGGACGAGGAGCTATTTCATTTACTAACAATTCTTGATTTTTTAATTCAAATAACTCAATAGCTAATATACCAACAAGATCTAAATTTTCTGCAATTTTTATAGCGATAGATTTAGCTGAATTTGAAATATTTTTACTTAACTTAGGAGCTGGAGCTATAGTCAAATCTAAAATATGGTTTTTATGTTTATTTTCTACACAATCATATACTTGTGAATTACCTTTATAATCTCTTACAATAATTACGCTTAATTCTCTTTTAAAAGGAATGTATTCTTCTAATATTAGTTCCTTATTTTTTAGAGATTTGAATGCTTCTTTTATATCAGTAGTATTATTAATTTTTATTTGACCTTTTCCATCATATCCAAAACTTCTGGTTTTTAAAACACCTAAACCATTCAATAAATCTATTGATTTTGATAAATCTTCGATATTGCTAATGGAAAAAAACTTTGCAGTTTTTACCTCAGCTTTTTGGGTCAAAAAAGTTTTTTCTACTAGACGATCTTGCGAAACAGATAAAATAAAAGAAGAAGGTCTTAACTTAGTATTCTTTTCAATTAATTTGGCAGTATTAATTGGGATATTTTCAAATTCATACAAAGCCGCATGAATATTAGATGAAAATTCTTTTATAGCTTCCTGATCATCAAATTTATTTATATAAGATTTTGCACATACTTGAAAAGCTGGAGAATCTGGATTTGGATCATAAACATGACATTCTATGCCTAATCTTGCAGCAGCAAGAACTGTCATTCTTCCTAATTGACCACCTCCAATAATACCTAATACTTTTTTTTTCAATTCTTAAGAATCCGGTTTACTTTTGACAGATTTTGTCTGTTTTAATCTATAATTCTTAATCTTTCTTTCCAAAGAATTATTAGTAGTAGCAATTATCTGTGCAGCCAAAATACCTGCATTACAGGCTCCTGCATTTCCTATTGCTAAAGATCCTACTGGTACGCCAGCAGGCATCTGAACAATTGACAATAAACTATCCATTCCCTCCAAAGCTTTAGTTAAAATAGGTACTCCCAGAACAGGAATATGCGTTAACGACGCAACCATGCCGGGTAAGTGTGCTGCACCACCAGCACCAGCAATTATAACTTTTATACCTTTAGATTTAGCATCTTTTGCATATTTATATAATCTATCTGGCGTGCGATGAGCAGAAACTATTTTAACTTCGTAATTTATTGAAAGTTCTTCTAAAATATTTGTAGCATTCTTCATAGTCTCCCAATCAGATTGACTACCCATTATTATGCTAACAATTGCAGAATCTTTTTTATTTTTCATCCTTCGCCATCCCTATAATACACTAATAAATCTAAATAAATAGGAAAGCGAAGTAATATAGCCTTTTTAGAAATGATCTGCAACCTTAGTAAAAAATTAATTAAAATAATTTATATAGTGATTAAAATATTAAAATCATATAATTTACGTTTAATAATAACTGAAGAAGTAAAATGTCAAATATAAATGATCTGTTATTAAAAGCCTTGCACAAATTTCCTGCTGAGTTTTCACATAATATTACTATAAAGTATTTAAAATATGGGCTTATTCCTAATAACAATATTAACGCTAAAAATTTAAATGTTAAAATAGGTAATATTTCTTTTGAACATCCTATTGGCATTGCAGCTGGCTTTGATAAAAATGCTGAAACTATAAAAAATATTTATAAAATAGGTGCTTCTCATATAGAAGTGGGAACAATAACGCCTAAAAAACAGTATGGGAACATAAAGCCTAGAATATTTAGGCTCAGTGAAGATAATGCTATCATAAATAGTTTAGGGTTTCCAAGTAAGGGCATGGCTTATGTCCTAAATAAATTAGAAAAGAATAAGTGTAATATTCCTATTGGAATAAACATTGGAAGCAATAAAGACACTAAAAGCCATATCGAAGATTATACTTTATTAACAAAAAATTTAGGACTATTTGCGGATTGGATAACCGTAAATATATCTTCCCCTAATACTCCAGGATTAAGAGATCTACAAACTAGTCCAAACCTCTCTAAACTTTTAGAAAAAATAAATGCCGAAAGAAAAATTATTGAAGATCAAAAAGGGAAAAAATTACAAATTTGGCTAAAAATCTCACCTGATTTAGATGATAAAAACCTAAAGAAATTAATTGATAATGCGATAAAGAACAATATTAACGCACTATGTATATCCAACACTTCAACATCTAGACCAAATAATCTAAAATCTGCGAAAAAGATAAAACATGGAGGACTATCGGGACAACCGCTTTTTATTTTATCTACTAAAACTTTGGCAAAAGCTTATCTTCATGCTCATAATGAAATAAAATTTATTGGTATAGGTGGAATTAATAATTCGCAAAATGCTTTTACGAAAATCCTAGCAGGAGCTAATATTCTACAAATGTATACGGGTTTAACTTATAATGGCCAAAAATTAATTAATGAAATAATTAAAGATTTATCTTTAAAAATAAATAATTCAAAATTAGAAAATTTTGTTGGAAGTAAAGCAAATGAGATTGCCTTTGGTGAATATTTAAATGAATAATAATATAGGACCTATAATTCCAATATATAATAACATCAACTTCTTACTAAATAAATGTGAAGGACTTATTTTAGATATATGGGGAGTACTCTGGGATGGTATTAAGATATACCCAGATGTGATAAAAACTTTATCTTTTTTAAAAAAAAATAATATACCCGTTGTTCTTCTTTCTAATGCCCCAAGAAAATCTTCTATAGTTGCAAAAAAACTTAATAATATTGGTATTAAGCCAAATTTATACAATAAAATTATTTCTTCTGGGGATGTTTGTAAAACCCAACTTATAGATAAAAATGCAAATATCAATGGAACTAAGTATTATTTTATAGGTTTAAAAGAAGATAATGATTTACTTAAAAATACTAAATTTATTGAATCTAAATCTTACAAAGAGGCAGATTTTATTTTATTAACAGGACCAAGGTCATTTGATGATACTCCTGAAGATTACTTAAGTGAACTAAAATCATGCACCTCCTTTAACCTGCCAATGGTTTGTGCCAACCCAGATAAAATCATTATTAGACAAAGTGGAAAAAAAATATTTTGTGCAGGAGCACTATCTGAACTATATGAAAATTTAGGAGGCAAAGTTAAATCTTTTGGTAAGCCACATAATGATGTATTTTTTGAAGCAATTAATTTTTTAAAAAAAATTAACCCTAATATAAACCTTCAAAACATATCAATAATTGGTGATGGCTTAGAAACTGATATTCTTGGAGGTAACTCTGTTAACATATCTACAATCTTAGTGACTAGCGGTATTCTATCTCATTCTTTAAAAACACAATATGGGAAAAAACCAAATATTAGTTTATTTAATAAAATTATTTCCTCTTCTAGCTCTAAACCAGATGCTGCTGTTACTATTTTTAAAATAAATTCTTAAATACTATTGACTTAAGTATAACATTTATATTAGAACAAAACAAGAACAAAAATATTTATAGAAATAAAATAATGTTAAATTGGTTATACTTAGACTTAAACAGTTATTTTGCTAGCGTAGAACAACAATTACAACCAAAATTAAGAAAAAAACCAGTTGCAATAGTACCAACTATAACAAACGCAACATGTGCTATAGCTGCAAGCTATGAAGCAAAATCTTATGGAATTAAAACAGGAACAATGATTTATGAAGCAAAACGTCTATGTCCAAAATTAATCTGCATTCAAGCAAACCATGAAAACTATGTAAAATACCATCATAAAATTTTAACAGAAATAGATAAATATATACCTATAGAAATAGTAGCATCAATTGATGAAGTTGCCTGCAAGCTCATGGGGAAACAACAACAAGAAAACAAAGCACGAAAACTAGCATTGACAATAAAAGAAGGAATACAAAAAAATATAGGAGAATATATTCGTTGTTCTATTGGTATTGCACCCAATAGATTTCTTGCTAAAACTGCCAGCAATCTAGAAAAGCCTAACGGATTACAAGTATTATACAGTGAAGATATACCAAAACGTATTAAACATTTTAAACTTTCTGACCTTACCGGAATAGGAAAAGCTATAGAAAACCGTTTAATTAGATCTGGAATCTTATCAATTGAAGAATTATATGACATTTCTCCAAAACATATGAGAAAAATATGGGGAAATGTACAAGGAGAAAAATTTTGGTACATGTTAAGAGGAGTTGAAATTTCTGACACAAAAACAACAAGAAAAACTATAGGGCACAGTCATGTATTGGAACCAAAATGGAGGCCCCAAGAATTAGCAGAAAAAGTGATGCAACGTTTGCTATTAAAAGCTGCTAGCAGACTTAGAAGAATGGAATATTATAGCAGTCAAATAAGCTTAAGTTTTAGAACAGAAGAAGGAATAAAATTAAATGGAAAAATAAATTTTTATAGGACATGTAACAACAATAAATTATTAGAAGAAGGTACAAAAATATGGAAGTATTTAAATAAACAAAAAAAAATTAAAAGAATTAAAAAAATCAGTGTTACTTTATATAATTTACAAAAAAAATCTGATATTCCCGCAGAACTATTCGACGAAA
>CAYTZM010000005.1:94479-111091 GCA_964442655.1 uncultured Rhodospirillaceae bacterium
TAATCAAAATAATATTCTTTATACCAAACGTTTTGAACGTCTATCTAAAACAATAGATATCATAAACACAAGATTTGGTAGAGATAGTATAACACAAGGAAGTTTACCTAATAATGTAAAGTCTTTCTCTGGAACTCGCATTGCATTCACTCGCATTCCAGATAAACAAGAATTTCATGAATAAATAATTATTTACGAAACCTAATTCTAATAGGTTTTTCTTTAACTTTACCCCTTGGACTTTGAAAAAGTTTTACATTAGATTTTTTTAAAAAAGGAGCTAAAATTAAACCTACAAAAAAACCTCCTAGATGAGCAAACCAAGCTACTCCAGGAGAACCAGGATTAAATATCATCGCATTAATTATCTGACCTAAAACCCATATACCCAACAAAAAAACTGCAGGAATCCTTAAAAAAGTAATAAAAATACCCAAGAAAACAAAAGTTCTAACTCGTGCTCTAGGATAAAGAATTAAATATGCACCTAATACTCCTGATACAGCTCCACTTGCTCCTATCATAGGAATAGTACTATCAGGTGCAGAAATTATCTGCGCACCAGCAGCAACTATGCCACAAATAAAATAAAATAATATAAAACGAATATGCCCTAAAGCTCCTTCAATATTATCTCCAAATATCCAAAGATAAAGCATATTGCCTGCTAAATGCATAAACCCACCATGCATAAACATTGATGTAAAAAGAGTTAAAAAAGCTGGTAACGGTCCTACTTGCTGCATCTCTCCCAAAAAAGATGCTGGCGTTAATCCATAAAAATAGATTGCCTCATTACCTCCTTGATACCCCAAACTAGCTTGCCAAAACCAAACCATTATACAAATGAATATAATTAGTATAACTAATATTGGTTTTCCTAAAGCGGGATTGTCATCATAAATTGGAATCATTAAATTAAACTTCTAAACATTTAAATACTATAAAAATCAATTCACTAAAGGAATTTTAACTGAAAAAGCTCCCCTAATTTCACCTATTCTAAAACCTGTAGCCTTGTCCTTTGGATATAACTCCTTTATTTTTGATAATACTTCTGATTTTATATTTGCACCATGACAAGTTAAACACGGCTTTCCAACTGGGATTACTTGCATATATCTAAAAAAGTTCTTACCATCTTCTTTTACAATAGCACTCGTATTAATAGATTTAAATTCTTCTCCATTTTTAAGGCGCTTCTCAAAACTTTTTAGAACACTAAATTCCCATAAATCTGGTATATTATTTTCATTTCTATATCTCAAACTAGTGCGTCTTATAACTAAATCATTTTTAAAAGAAACTTCCTTTGTTAATTCTAAAGCCGCAATATTACAATATTCTAAAGCAACAACTGGACCAGATTCTTTTATTATTGATTTAACTGTAGTTTTTAATTTTTTACCTAACTGTTTTATAACAATCTTACTATCACTCTCATAAACAAAAATATCATCAGCAAAGCTAATATTAATAACAAAAAATCCTAAAAAAATAAAACGTAAAATCAATATTTTTCCTATAAATTAATAATATTTCAATTTTATATAATTTTAACATTTAAACGTTTTTTTATAAATATATAAATCAAATTAAATTAGATAAATTAGTTGATTGACGCATTAAACAAAACACGTAAACTAAAAAATTAAAAATTTAATCATAATGGAGTTTTATATGGAATATATACGTTTTGGTTCTACAGGAATGGAGGTATCAAAAATTTGCTTTGGCACAATGATGTTTGCAATGGAAAAAGGTTGGAGAAATTATGCTTTGGGAAAAAAGGATGCTGCTCCAGTCTTTAAATATGCACTTGAGTCTGGAATAAATTTTTTTGATACTGCTGATATGTACGCAAATGGGTCTTGCGAAGAAGTAACAGGTGAGCTCTTAAATAAAATGGCAAAGAGGGATGAAATTGTATTAGCCACTAAAGTTTATGCCCCTATGGGAGACGGACCCAATCAAAAAGGACTTTCTAGAAAGTATATATTTAATGCTATAGATGCCTCATTATCAAGACTTAAAATGGATTATGTAGACTTATACATAATACATAGATGGGATTATAACACTTCAATAGAAGAAACTATGGAAGCCTTACATGATGTAGTAAAATCAGGCAAAGCTAGATATATAGGAGCATCTAGTATGCATGCATGGCAACTTGCTAAAGCACAAGAAGTAGCAAAAATAAATGGTTGGACACAATTTGTATCAATGCAAAATCATTATAATTTAATATATAGAGAAGAAGAAAGAGAAATGATGCCTTTATGTATTTATGATAAACTAGCAGTCACTCCTTGGAGTCCATTAGCTAGAGGTTTTCTAGCAGGCAACAGAAATGAAAAAGGCAAAGGAAAAACAGATCGATCTAAAAATGACGTACTAGCTGATAATTATTATTATAATGATAATGATTTCAAAACACTAAAAGAAGTAATTAAAATAGCCAAATCAGAAAAAAGACATCCAGTAGAAATTGCTTTAGCATGGCTAATGCAAAAACCAGGCGTAACTGCTCCTATTATAGGTCCTGGAAAATTAGAACAACTTGAGGTATTAATAAATTCTTTAAACCTAAAATTATCTGAAGAACAAATACAAAAACTTGAAAAACATTATAAACCTAAAATTATTTCAGGACATTTTTAAATAAAGCGAGGTTATCATGATTGAAAATTTTATAGATATTAAGACAAATGATGGTTTAATAGATACTTTCATTGTTAGGCCTGATGAAAATGGACCATTTCCTGCCGTAATAATATATATGGATGCACCCGCTATAAGAGAAGAATTAAGAGACATGGCAAGAAGATTAGCTAGTATGGGTTATTACGTACTTTTACCTAATTTATTTTACCGTGCAGGAAAAGAAAACTCTTATCCTTTTACTTTTTCTAAAATAAGAGAAGATAAAAAACACTTTACCAATATGATTAAAACTATGGATGATACAACTAACACATTAATCGTGTCTGATACAGAAGCATTATTAAATTTTTTAGATGATAACACTGAGGTCATTAAAAACAAATATGGAGCGATTGGTTATTGTATGAGTGGACAATATATTGTAAGTGTAGGATCAGCATATCCAAATAAATTTAGTGCTTTAGCTTCATTTTATGGGGTTAAAATATATACAAATAATAATGATTCCCCTCATATAAAAGCAAAAGATATTTCAGCACATCTATATTTGGCATTTGCTGAAAAAGATACATGGGTTGATGAAAAATTATTAAAAAAAATTAGTAAGCATTTTACTAAAAATACTAAAAATTTTAGAATGGAAATTTTTAAAGGAACAGAGCACGGATTTGCTTTTCCTGATAGACATACTTATAACAAAAAATCTGCAGAAAAACATTGGTCACGGATTAATTGGCTTTTGGATAAAAATCTTAAAAATTAATACCGCTTACTCTGCATCAGGTTGATTTTTAGGTAAAGCCTTTACAAAATTTTCTTCACTCAAGCATTGCTTATAAATTAAATTTATTCTTGGGTAACTCTTCATATCTATATCAAAACGAGCATTATTTACCACTTGAGAAAAAAGACATATATCTGCAATAGTAGGAGTATCCCCGAAACAATACAAACCAGAATCTTTATCCTGATTTAAAATTTTTTCTAAAGGTAGAAATACTTTATGTACCCATTTTGAAAACCAATCTATTACATTACTATCTTCTGCACCAAAATTACTTCTTAAATAATTTAATGTTTGTAAATTATTTAATGGATGTATTTCCAAAGCTATAGAATAAGCTAAAGCTCTTACTTTTGCTTTATGTATAGAATTAATAGGCATAATAGAAGGGTTTGGATAAATTTCTTCTAAGTACTCTAGTATTGCTAGAGATTGAAATAATTGTATTCCAGAGGGGAACTTTAAGGTTGGTACAAGACCAAAAGGATTTATTTTTAAGTATTCTTCACTTTTATGTTCATTTTTTCTTAAATGCAAAGGGATATAATCATACTCAATACCTTTAATATTTAACGCTACCCTTATTCTTACAGAAGCTGAGCTTCTAAAATAATTATATAGTTTTGGTTTATCCATAAATAACTTTCCCTTATTTAATTTATACTAATTTTAACCTCTCCTAAACCGTCTACTCCTCCTATAATAGTATCTCCTCTGCTAATAGGACCTACTCCTTCTGGTGTTCCCGTATAAATTATATCTCCAGCTTTAAGTGTCATAGTTTTTGATAAAATAGATATCATTTCGGGCACGGACCAAATTAACTTGTCAATAGTTGAATCTTGTTTTATCTCATTATTAATAGAGAGCCATATTCTAGAATCTTTTGGATGGCCAACCAAAGATACAGGTGATAATGAACTTACAACAGCTGAATTATCAAAACCTTTACCTAATTCCCATGGTCTTCCCTTTTCTTTTGCTTCTTTTTGTAAATCCCTTCTTGTTAAATCAATACCTACACCATAACCCCAAATTACATCAGATGCTTGATCAGAACTTATATTAGTAGCTGTTTTTCCTATTCCAACAGTCATTTCTATTTCATAATGAAAATTATTTGTCTGGGGTGGAAAAGGTATTGAGGTATTTAAATTTTTATCCGCCAAAACTATTGCATCGGCAGGTTTAGCAAAGAAAAAAGGGGGGTCTCTTGAAGGGTCTCTTCCCATTTCTATGACATGTGCAATATAATTAGCACCTATACACAAAATTCTTCTTATTGGAAACAAACTATCACTATTAACTATAGGACATGAAACAATACCAACAGGATTAAAAATATATTCATTAGACATAACAACTCCTATATATAAACTTTAAAATATTAACTAATTTTTTAATATGTTATAAATTTAACAAATTAGATAAATATAGTATACGGGAATTTAATGGTTTCAAATATTAGTATAAATGAAATGAGGCTTTGGGATAGCTTAAATGAAATGGCTTCCATTGGTGCCACTCCAAAAAAGGGAGTTAACAGACAGGCTCTCACAGATTTAGATAAACAATCTAGAGACCTATTTATAGATTGGTGTAAAAAAGAGAATTTATCCATTAAAATTGACAAAATGGGAAATATTTTTGCTAAAAGAAATGGAAAAAATAATAACCTACCCCCAATTATGAGTGGAAGTCATTTAGATACTCAACCAACAGGAGGTCGTTATGATGGGGCTTTAGGTGTATTATCTGCTCTAGAAGTAATTCGAGTTCTTAATGAAAACAAATATACTACAGAAGCTCCTATTGAAATAGTAGTGTGGACTAACGAAGAAGGCTGCAGATTTCCTCCTGCAATGACAGGGTCTGCCGTTTTTTCAGGACTTCATGATTTAAAAGATGCTCTTAATATCAAGGATCCTAATGGATTAAAATTAGGGGACGAACTTCAAAGAATAAAATATAATGGAAATACTAAATGCTCCCCTAAACCTATAGGAGCCTTTATCGAGACTCATATAGAACAAGGACCAATTTTAGAAATGGAAAAGAAAAGTATTGGAATAGTAAAAGGCGCTCAAGCACAAAAATGGTATGAAGTTCAAATTATTGGAATGGAAGCACATGCTGGCCCTACTCCTATGGTTAAAAGAAAAGATGCATTAGTAGGTGCATCAAAAATAATACTCGCTGTAAATAATATAGGAAATCATTTCCAACCTGGTGGTTGTGCAACATGCGGAGTATTAGAAATCAAATCTCCATCAAGAAACGTTATACCTGGAGAATGCTTTTTAACAATAGATTTTAGACACCCCAGCGATAAAACCCTTAATGAAATGGATAAAATACTTAAAAAAGAAATAAATAGAATTAAAAAAGAAATAAACTTAGAAATTAGTTTACAACAAATACTTGAATTAAAATCAAATTTGTTTGATATAAATATAAATAATACTATAAAAAAAATAACTAAGAAACTTGGGTATACATCGAAAGAAATAATTTCTGGAGCAGGACATGATGCCATAAATATTAATTCTATTGCTCCTACAAGTATGATATTTATTCCTTGTATAGATGGAATTAGTCATAATGAAAGCGAAAATGTTTTAATGACAGATGTAACTAAGGGAGCTGAAGTTTTATTACATAGTATGGTAGAATTAGCTAATCAAAGTAAATAATAATAATAGGCAAAAAAATAATGGCAATTAATTGGACTCAAGCTAAAGTAAATAAACTAACAAAATTGTGGGAAAAAAAGACGTCCGCTAGAGAAATAGCAGAAAAGCTAGGTGGGGGCATTACTAGAAATGCTGTTATAGGAAAAGCTAACCGCTTAGGATTAAAAAAAGATATAGAAAATAAGGAAGAACAATCCAACTCAAAAAATACTGATGACGATAAAATGTTCCATTTAAAAATTAAAGGATGCCGCTGGCCATTTGGTGACCCAGGAACAGACGAATTTCATTTTTGTGGATCCAAACAAATTATAGGAAAACCATATTGTCTGGATCATTGTATGATGGCATATAGAAAAAAAGAAAATAAATAATTCTACTTTTTTTTCATTTCCTTTTTAACAATATTATCTAATTCTTTTTTTATGGTTTCTCTTACAACTTTATTCATATTATCATTTAGCCATTTTTTTAAAATATCTTTACTAATTTCTGAAACAGTCTCTTTGATTAATTTTTGAGTCTCATCCACCTTAAAAGTATCGCTATATTTTGTTATTTCGGCTTTTAAGGCCACTGCCGTCTCTTTTGACAAAACGTTATTTGTTTTCTTACTCATGACAAACCCTTAAACAATATTTATAATAAAACTTTAAATTAAAGCTAACATATTAACAAGATAATTTGACTCACCCTTCAAAATATCTTTCTAAACAAGAATCTAATTAAATTTTTTAAAATAATTAATATAAATGGACTCTTAATTACTTTTAAAAAAAATACCTTCAGCCTTGGGAAAAATTTATAAGTTAAATACATAGCTATAAATAATAGAATTAGTATCAAAATTATTCTAATCATATTACCCTCAACAAAAAATAAATAATGAATGGTCAATATGCTTAATTATATAAGTAGTTCAAATAAAGACAAATATCCCATAATATTTATTCATGGGATAGCTGGATCAGCAAATTCTTTTAAACAACAAATCAAATCCTTAGGAAAAGATTATTATGTAATAAGTATAGACCTACCCGGTTATGGAAAATCTAAATTAGATTCTAATTTTACAATAGAAAAATATGCTAAAATAATTAGTGATTTTATCATTCATAAAAAACTAAAATCACCTATATTAGTAGGACATTCTCTTGGAGGCATGATAGCTCAAAAAATTGTTATATCTTCTAAGGATTTTATAAAAGCATGTATCCTGGTAGGAACAACTTCTAAATTTGGCAGCAAAAACCCCAATTGGGAAAAAGAATTCATTCATTCTCGTATTAAACCACTAGAAGATGGAAAAACTATGAAAGAAATATCCTTTACTTCTATAAGGAATATTGTATCAAATAAAAAAATAATAAATAAAGCTGTAAATATTATGTCGGAAATACCAGAAGAAACATATAAAATAGCGATAAGATCGTTAATTGGATTTGATATAAATAATAAATTAAATAGAATTAATATTCCTACATTGTTAATTGCTGGAGAACAAGATATCTTAGCTCCTCCCAAAACTATGAAAAAAATGCAGGAAAAAATTAAAAATAGTAAGTTGATAACTATAAAAAATTGTGGTCATCTAATAAATTTAGAAAAACCAAGACTTTTTAACAAAATTATTAAAAATTATGTTATTAATTTTTAACTCTATTAGATAGGAAAAGAATGGAAAATATTAAAACTCAACAATTAGATGAACCAATGTTCGAAGCTAAAGCTTATAAACTTTCTTTAGAAGAAGAAAAAATTTGTAAAAAAGCTAGATATTTAGGAAAAGAAAAATTTTCTAAAAGAGCTGATAAATTTGATGATCAAGCTTCTTTTCCTACAGAAAACTATAAGGATTTACATAAAGCAGGTTTCTTAGGAATATGTATTCCGAAAAAACATGGAGGATTAGGGGCAAACTTCAGATCCTATTGTTTAGCTGCAGCAGAAATTGGAAGATATTGTGGTGCTACAGCTCTAACCTGGAACATGCATGTTTGCTCAACTTTATGGACTGGAGATTTAGCAAATGATCTAAAAATGCCTAAAGAAATATTAAAAATACAAAATCAACAAAGAAAATTACATTACAAAAGAATCATAAATGAGGGAGCTATATATTCTCAACCATTTTCAGAAGGAGGTAATGCCGCAGCTGGTGCTAGTCCGTTTGCAACAATTGCTACACCCACAAAAAATGGTTGGAAAATAAAAGGAAAAAAAATATTTGCATCTTTATCTGGCCATGCTTCTTACTATGGAATTTTATGTACTGAAAATATTAAAAATAAAAAGCCCACACAAAAAAATACTCTATATTTAGCTATTCCTGCAAATGCTAAAGGTGTAAGTGTAGTCGGAGATTGGAATCCATTAGGAATGAGAGGAACCGTATCAAGAACACTAATTTTTGATGATGTCTATGTATCAAAAGAAGAAGCTTTAATGCCAAGAGGAATGTATTTTGAGGCAGCAAAAAGATGGCCACACATGTTTTTAACTTTATCACCAACCTATGTGGGTTTAGCACAAGCAGCTTTAAATTTTACTATACAATATTTGCGTGGAGAAGTTCCTAATACTCCACCAATTATAAGAAGAATGTTTGCTACAAAACAAATCGCAGTCGCTGAAATGCAAATTCAATTAGAAAATATAAAATCTATCTGGTTTCAAAGCATTTCTGAAGCCTGTGTAGACCCTAGTTTACAACAAATCAAAAGAGCTTATGCTACACAATTCACTGTTATGGAAGGAGCACATAAAATAGCACAATTAGCAATAAGAACATGTGGTGGACAATCAATGCTTAAATCATTACCTTTGGAAAGAATATTTAGAGATAGCAGATGTGGCTCTTTAATGCTTCCATGGACTGCGGAAATTTGTTTAGACAGACTTGGTAAAGTTTCTTTATATAAGCCTGGAGAAAAAGATTAAAAAAATTAAGAATGAAAAATAATTTATATAAATACATCCAGATTAATGCAAAAAACTATCCCCAAAAAAATGCACTTATATTTCAAGATTCAAAAATTACCTATTATGAATTATTAAAAAAAATAGATTCACTAGAATTATATTTATTAAAAAATCTAAATATTAAACCAAATGATAGAATTACTATTTTATCTTACAATAGGTTAGAATTTATATTACTTTTTTATGCCTGTGCAAAAATAGGTTCTATTTTAGTCCCTTTAAATTGGAGACTAACAAATTATGAGATTGAAGGTATTATCAAAGAAATAAAACCAAAAGCTTTTTTCATTGAATCAGAATTTATAAAAACTTCATCAAATATATCTCTCAAATATAAAAATATAAAAATTATAGGTATAGATTTTAAACCAAGATCTAATCTAACTATAAACAATCTTGAAAATATAAACATTAAATCAAAAATTCATTACAAAATAAAAAATAATATCCAAAAACCTCTACTCATAGTATATACATCGGGAACAACTGGAAAACCTAAAGGTGCAGTAATTACACAAAAAGCTATCTATTATAACACTTTGAACAGTATTTATATGCATCAATTTAATAATACGGACATTATACTAACGGTAATTCCTCTTTTTCATGTTGGAGGATTAAACATCCAAACTATTCCTTCTTTGCATATTGGTGCTACAGTAATTTTAATTAAAAAATTTGATATTATAGAAACTTTTAAATTACTTGAAAAACACAAACCTACTTTTACAGTTTTTGTCCCTACAATCATGGAGGCATTAATAAAATCAAAAAGTTGGAAGACATCAAAATTAAATTCCTTAAAAGCCATAACAACTGGATCTACAATAGTATCTCCTGAATTAATTAAAACTTATGAAAAGAAATCTATCCCTATAATTCAAGTATACGGATCCACGGAAACATGTCCTATAGCTATATGCCAAAATATACTAGAGAAACGTGTCCCAATTGGAAACGTTGGAAAAACTGCTTTACATAATAAAATTAAAATCTTTAATAAAAATGATACTGGGGAGATTGGCGTTAAAGGATTAAATCTTTTTTCTTATTATTGGAAAAATAAAGAAGCTACCATAAATTCTTTTCAAAACGGTTGGTTTATGACTGGAGATTACGCAAAAAAAAATAAAAATAACCAGTATTTTATATTAGGAAGAAAAGTAGACGTCATAATATCAGGCGGAGAAAATATATATCCTGCTGAATTAGAACAAGTATTAACAGAAGAAAAAAATATTCATGAAGCAGCTGTCATTGGTGTACCAGACAATAAATGGCAAGAAGTACCAATTGCCTTTATAAAACTAAAAAATACTTCTTCTTTTTTTTCAGAAAAAACATTAAAGAACATTTCCTTAAAACTTGCAAAATATAAATTACCTAAAAAATTAATTAAAATAAAATTAATACCTAAAAATGCCTTAGGAAAAATTGATTATAAAATTTTAAAAGAGTATTATAAAAATTCAACTAAATAAAAATCGTGAAAAAAAAATGAAAATTTATAAAATTTTAATATTTATATTTCTAGTGTCTATTTCTTTTAATTCTTATGCGGAAACAAAATTAAGAATGGCTAATTGGCTTCCTCCTTCTCATCCTTGGGTTAAAAATATAATGATTCCATGGATAAATAATGTAAAGGAAGCTACGGAAGGTAGAGTGATTATTGAAATTCTAAATGCGCCATTAGGACCTCCGCATGCTCACTTTGATTTTGCCTTAAAAGGCATAGCAGATATTACATACGGAGTTCATAACTATACAGCTGGTCGTTTTATAAGCACACAACTTGCAGAACTTCCCTTTTTAAGTAATAGCTCAGAGATTTTATCTGTTGCATGGCAAAGAATATATCAAAAAGAACTTTACAGCTTAGATGAACACAAAGGGACTCATTTACTAGGTGTTTTTAATCACGGCCCAGGTCAATTATGGCTAAACAATATGTACGAAAATTTAGACGAAATAAAAGGATTAAAAGTCAGAATTGGTGGGGGCATATCACAAAGTTCTGCAAAAGCATTAAAACTAATCCCACTACAAGCTCCTGTAACTAAAGCATATGAATTATTGTCTGGTGGCGTTGCAGATGGAATTCAATTACCAACTGAAAGTATTTCATTTTTTAAGCTAGATAGAATTATTAAACAAGGCTTTATAGTTGATGGAGGTTTATATAATGTAAGCATGTTTGTTGTTATAAATAAAAGAAAGTGGGACTCACTTGATAAAATTGATCAAGAGGCTATTTCTTCTGTATCAGGAGAAGTACTTGCAAGACTAGCAGGAAAAGCTTGGGATGAAGCAGATGAAAAAAGCAAATCATTAGCTATACAAAACGGTGTAAAATTTGTTGAATTATCCCCCAAAGACAAAAACAATATAAAAAATATTCTTTCTCCAGTTATTAAACAAACTCTTGCAGATATAAAAAAGAAAAAAAATATTGATGCAAATAAAATTTATTCTTTATTAAAAAAAGAAATAAATTCCCTTGAAAAAAAATAAAATAATTAATGTTAAATAATTTAATAAAAAATTTTAATTTTGTATTAACATATTCTTGCATCCTAGCTTTATCTGCTCTAGTTACAATAACAGTAATAGATGTTGCTGGAAGGTACCTTTTTAATTTTCCATTAGCAGGAGCTTCAGAAATTACAGAGATACTATTAGCAATTATTATTTTTATAGGGTTGCCTTATATAACAAAAGAAGAAGGTCATGTAACGGTATCCATTTTTACCCAAAAATTATCTCTTATACATTCAAAAATTCATAGCATAATCATAAATATATTAATCTTTATACTCTTAATATTTATATCTAAAAACCTTCTCTACCATGGATTAAATCTTTATTCATACAACGAAATTACGACATATTTAGAAATTCCTAAAGCACCTATAGCTTTCTTAATGGCATTCTTAACTCTTCTTGCTGCTTTTAGCGCTTTATTTAATAGCTATAACTATATTATTAAAAAAGTAAAAACTTCGGAAAATAAATAATGATTAAAGCAAAAAGAATTGTAAATTGATATGTTAACTTGGGCTCTAGGTTTAATCTTTTTAATTATTTGCATTAGCTTAGGAATACCGATAGCTTTTGCAATGATGTCTATAGGATTTTTGGGTTTAACCTATATAATTGGCTTTGAACCATCTTCCGCAATGATAGGACAAATATTTTTTGATAATGGAATGAATTATACACTTTCAATCTTGCCATTATTTATTCTCATGGGAAATTTTATAGTTAAAGCAGGATTAGCAGAAGAATTATATAATGCTTCAAATGCATGGTTGAGACATAAAAAAGGCGGATTGCCAATGGCAACAATAATAGCATGTGGAGGATTTAGTTCTGTATGTGGATCATCTTTAGCAACAGCCGCTACCATGGCAAAAATAGCTTTACCTTCTATGAAAAAATACGGATATTCTGATGCACTATCAACAGGTTCTATTGCAGCTGGAGGAACTTTAGGAATATTAATCCCTCCCTCAATGATTTTAGTTGTGTATGGGATCATAACTAGCCAGGATATAGGAAAACTATTCTTAGCTGGTTTAATTCCTGGTCTACTTGGTGTGTTAGGCTATATTATAGCTGTAAAAATATCACTCTGGTATACTAAAGATACTTATCAACAACTTCCTCCATTAGAATTAAGAGAAAAAATTTATTCACTGAAAGGTGTTACAGGTATAATTTTATTATTTATTATAGTAATGGGTGGAATATATACTGGAATATTTACTGCCACCGAAGCTGCAGGTATTGGAGCTTTTGGATCCTTTATAATAGCTTTAATTAAAAAGAAAATGTCACTTAAGTTTTTAAAAGAAATACTTATAGAAACAACTAAAGTAACTACAATGCTATTTTTCCTACTTTTTGGAGCAATAGTCTTTGCTAATTTTATTAATTTAGCAGGTTTACCAAACGATATTAAGACTGCATTATCTTTATTTAATTTTAATATCTACACCTTACTAATTTGTATTTTCTTAATATATTTATTTTTAGGAATGATTTTAGAAAGTTTATCAATGATGCTTTTAACCGTTCCTATATTTTATCCAATTGTACAAGATATGGGAGGAAATTTAATATGGTTTGGAATCTTAGTAGTAGTAGCCATAGAAATTAGCTTGATTACTCCTCCTATAGGATTAAACGTATATGTATTAAAAACTATAGTTAAAGATAAAGTTTCTTTAAGTACTATATTTAAAGGAGTAATTCCATTTATTGGAATGGATATAGTTAGATTAATAATTTTACTATTATTACCTTTCTTAACATTGTTCCTTCCTAACAGTATTTGGTCTTAACTTAAAATCTTAAAATTATTAAACAACCTATTACACTAATCATAATTAAAAATATTTTTCTAAAAAATTTTTCTTCAAATCTTAATTGAAATTTTCTACCAATATACATTCCCAAAAAAGAGGGTAACACTGCATACGAAGAATAACATGCTAAATTAAAAGACCATAAGCTAGTTACAGAAAGAGAAAAACCTAAACAAACACTAGCCGTAATTAATACTAGTGCCACTGATTGTAAAAATTCCTCCCTACGCATATTTAACGAATATACATACAGCGCAGTTGGAAAAACAAAAGTTCCTGTTGATCCTCCAAAAAACCCCCCTAAAGATCCAGAAATAAAACCAACAATCTTTTCATATTTTTTTGGAATAAAATACTGTTTTTTTAAAAATATACTTAATAAGCCATATATAATTAATAAACAACCAAGCAAAATAGTTAATGCATTACTATATCTTACTAAAATAGAAGATCCTAATAATGAAAAACAAAACATAGTTGTAATTAGAGGCCACATTCTTAAAATTATAGTTGTGATTTTTGTTTTACCTAAAGCTTGCCATACATTTGTTAATAAACCAGGCATTACAACTAATGCTACGGCTAATTTTAAACCCATTATCATAGTTAAAAATGATAAAGCTACTGCAGGCAATCCAATTCCTGAAAATCCTTTTACAAATCCTGCAAAAATGAAAATTATAGTAATTAATAGCAATACTTCTATATCAAACATAGTGTTTTCATATTTTTAATAATTTATATTGCATTATATACCTTTAAGAATTTATTCTGAGATATGACAAAAAATATTGTAACACATAAAGGTGGATGTCACTGTAAAGAAATTCAATTTGAAGCTATTGGAGAAGATAGCATCCAAATATTAAATTGCAATTGTTCAATTTGTTCAATCACGGGTTACAAACATTACATAATACCAAAAGACAAATTTAAATTAATAAAAGGTAATAAAAATTTATCTTTATATAAATTTAATACTAATTTAGCCAAACATATGTTTTGTAAAACGTGTGGCATAAAATCTTTCTATATTCCTCGCTCTCATCCTGATAGCATCAGTATAAATATTAATTGTATATATTCTGATACTATAAAGAATATTAAAATTATAGAGTTTGATGGAAAAAATTGGGAAAAGAATATAAGTGCTTTAAAATAATAATTAGGGAAAACTATCATGAAAAATAATAAAGAAAAAAAATTTTATAAAAGAAGAGATATTCTTATAGGTGCATCTACTGTTACAGCCATTGGAGTACTAGCAGCATGTAAAGATCAAGAAATTAAAGGAGGAACGCCAGAAAAACCTGAAAAAGCGTCAAACATCTCTAAAAACATTATACAGTGGCGTATGGCTACTACTTGGCCTAAGAACTTTCCTGGTGTAGGAACTACTGCAGAAAATGTTGCTAAAGATATTACTAAAGCATCCGGAGGAAGATTAGAAATAAAAGTTTATGGTTCAGGAGAAATAGTTCCTGCATACGAAGTATTTGAAGCAGTCAGACAAAATACAGTAGAGATAGGTCATGGTTGGAGTGGATATTGGATATCAAAACATCCAGGTCTAGCATATCTTGGAGGAATTCCTGGAGGGCTTAGCCCGTCTGAACAAAGTTCATGGATATTGCATGGAGGAGGACAAAAATTATGGGAAGATTTATTAGATCCTTTTGGAATTCAACCCTTTCAAGCGGGTATTGTGCAAACAGAAATGTTTGGATGGTATAAAAATCCTCTTAATTCTTTAGAAGATATTAAAGGTTTAAAGATTAGAATGGCAGGTCTACCTAACGAAGTTCTTAATAGGATGGGTGCAACTGCTGTAAACATTCCAGGAGGTGAAGTTTTAACCTCTTTTCAATCAGGCGTTGTCGATGCTGTTGAATGGGGAGGACCTTGGATGGACTTAGCATTTGGTTTTCCTAAAATAGCTAATATTTGCTATGGTCCTGGAATTCATAGCCCTGGTTCAATGAATGAAGTTCTTATTAACAAAGAAGAATACCATAAACTCACAGATGATTTAAAAGAAATAATAAAAATAGCAGCTAATAATGCTAATACTCAATCGTATGGAGAATATATTAATCGAAATGCTATTAGTTTTCAAAAAATGATCAAAGAACACGATGTAAAATTTAAAATACTTCCTATGGATATTATTAAAGAATTTTTAAGAGTAGCAAAAGAAGTAGTAATAGATAATGCAGAAAAAGATCCTACAGCAATGAAAGTTCACACTCACTATCAAGAGTTTTTAAAAAAAGCAATAGATATAACCAAATATCAAGAACTAGGGTATTTAAACGCAAGAGAAATGGCTAATAATGGATAAAAATACGGGAGCTTTCTTAGCCATATGGCATGGTTTAATTAATGAAGAAAAAGCAGAATGGGAAAGATGGCACACATATGAACATATACAAGAAAGAGTGGCAATTCCTGGGTTCTTAGGTGGACGCAGATATATGAATAATAATTATAAGAAACAGAGCTGTTTTACTATTTATGAAGGTAAAAATTTAGCTATCTTTCAATCTGCTCCATACCTAGAAAGATTAAATAACCCCACTCCCTGGACAAAAACAAATGCAAAAAGTTTTATTAATTTTACCAGAGGTGCATGTAAATGTGTTTCTATTTCTGGTCAAAAAAATGGCTATGGAGGGTCAATCATAACAATAAGAGTATTAAAAGATAAAGACTTTAAACATGATTTAAAATATTTTGATCAACTTACCTCAAAAATATATAAATTAAATGGAATAATTAGCTCTGCCTTAGGAATATGTCATACAGAAACAACATCTACTGAAACTAAAGAACGAAAACTTAGAAAAAGCACTAAAGAAACTTCTCTAGAAGGTGTTCTATTAATTGAGGGATATGATGAACTCATCCTAAGAGAGAATAAAACTAAAATTGAAGATATTATTAATTCATCATCAACAAATTTAAAAAGCCAAAAAACTCAATTTTACAGACTATCCTATATACAGAAAAAATAAATAATTACTTATACTTATTCGTCTACAAACTTAGAAGCATGGATAAGCTTTTCTTCAGTCTGTTCTTGCATGAGACTAATTATTAATACAATTGCTATATTA
>CAYTZM010000006.1:0-108327 GCA_964442655.1 uncultured Rhodospirillaceae bacterium
AGTTGCTGTCCATAAATATAAAAAAATTTGAGAGCACCGGCCTACACGTATACCTACACCCCCGGGTGGCCCTTGCACTGCCCCTAATTAACTTGCCACAATCCTGCCACAATATTGCCACACACAAGCTGTATTTTTTGTGCTATAATGGGTTTTTAACCAGGAATGAGGTAAGACCGATATTGATAGAAAAGTGAGGAAAACCAAGGGTTATATGTGGATGGGTACGGATGTTCAACAGGGGGAAAAACCCCACACATGGATTATGATTCCACTGCTCTAACCAGCTGAGCTACTCCGCCAAAACAATCATCGACAATAAAAAGCGTCTCAGTAATATCTTAATATCCACTTTGTTACAACATTATATAACGAAAAGTTGTTTATAATAAAATATCTAACTAACCTTTATTAATTTTATATTATTTTTTCATGATTTGTAACTGGAGAAAAATTTTCAAAGGAATAGGAGTAATCCTTACTTAGAGAGGGAGAACTAACAAATATATGTATAATAAATAATGTAAAAATTAACACAAACATTAAAGTTAAGCATATTCCATATATTGTTTTCAACTAATATACCTTTCTCCAGTTACATTGGGGGAGCTGAATTAAATTAATCAGTTTTTTCTATTTGAGAAATTTCCTCACTAGAAAGAATATTCATATCTTCTTTATGACTTTCTGCACCATAAAAACCTAATATAAATAAACCTATTAACAATATTCCAGTCGCTATTAAACCCTTTAATTCTTTTTTTTCCATAAGTCTCTCCATTTATTATTAATTAATTTAATAGGTAAATATTTATAAAAAATAGAATAAATATGAATATTTTATGGAGTAAATTGTAATACTAAAATATAAACAATTTATGAAATTTAAAACTCTATATACTTTTATAATTACACTGTTTGTAATTTCAACAATATCAAAAGTTTCTTCGGAAGAAATTAAGGGCTTCGCTAATATAATTGATGGAGACACAATAAAAATTTCTAAAATTAAAATTAGATTATCCGGCATAGACGCACCTGAATTAAAACAATTTTGCATAAAAAAGGATACTAAGTGGCCATGTGGATTAGAATCTAAGAAAGCATTAATAGAATACACAAAAAATAATATTATAAGTTGTACTAGTAATAAAAAAGATCGATACAATAGACTCATTGCCAAATGCTATAAAGAAAAACAAGATATACAAAAATGGTTAGTAAAAAATGGATGGGCCATAGCGTATAGAAAATATTCCTTAGAATATATAAATGATGAAAATTTTGCACAAAATAACAATTTAGGAATATGGAAAGGTAAATTCATAAAACCTTATAAATGGAGAAAAATTAATAAAAATAAATAACTTTATTGATCAACTGGCTGAGCTATTTTCTTACTATCTCCTTTATTAGATAAAACCTTTTCTCTATATGCAATATATAATGTGCTTAAAAATATTATAGTAGCCCCGACCCAAACATTTAAACTTGGAATCTCATAAAAGAATATATAACCAATTCCAACAGCCCAAATTAATTTTAAAAAATCAAATGGCATTATTATACTCGTATCTCCTTCTCTTAATGCTTGCGCTAACAACATCTGCGCACTAGTTCCAGAGATGCCTATTAATAATAAATACCATAAGTCATTTATAGTTGGAGCTTGCCAATGAAAATATGCTGCTACACCAGATATAGGAATCATTATTAATACCATATAACTCGTAATAGTAACACTGCTTTCTGTCCTACCTAATATTTTGATAATTATCAAAGAGATAGACCAAACAGATGCTGATAAAAGTATATATAAATGTCCAATTTTTATACTAGAATATACAGGATCTATGACTATGATAGCTCCTATAAACCCCATAATAATGGCTAATACTCTTTTAATACCTACTACTTCTTTTAAAAATATCACTGCTAAAATACTGGCAAACAATGGGGCAGTAAAGGCCAATGAAGATACCTCAGCAAGAGAAACTATACTAAGAGAATAAAAAAATGAAAGCATAGCTATTACATTAAATAATGATCTAGCCACATGCAGTTTTAACTTTTGAGTTCTTAATATTTGAAAACCATATTTTATAAACCACGGTGCTATTACAAAGAGCCCAAAAAGATTTCTAAAAAAAGCAATTTCAAACGGATGAAGATTATTAGACATATACTTTATAGAAGCATGCATTATTGAGAATAAAATTGTAGCTAAAATCATTAAAGAGATGCCTCTAATAACCGAGCTTTCGTGTAATTGAAGCATTAAGCTATACTACGAATACAATATTACTTATTTTACAGATAAATTTTCTGATATCCATCCTCCTCCCAAAACTTTGTCATTCTCATATATAACGCAAGCTTGACCTGGCGCTACTCTAAAATTAGGTTCAAATAAGTTAATTTTAGCTCTATCTGAATCTAATAATGTTATTTTAGCTTTTTGTATTTCATATTCTGAACTTAATTGAACATCTGCAACTACCGTATCTCCAATTAGTAATAAATCATCTCCCAACCAAAGAAACTCTGAAATATCAAAACTACTAATAGATAAATCTTCTTCTTTTCCGACATAAATTAAATTATTTTTAGAATCTATTCTTACTACATATAAAGGACTTCCATCACCAGAAATAATTCCTAATCCTCGTCTTTGCCCTACTGTAAAGCCATCTATACCATTATGGGATCCTAGTGTTTCACCATTTATAGATTTAATTTCACCTGATTTTGTTACATCTGGTCTTAATTTTTGAACTATTTGTCTATAACTCTTTTTAGCAGTTGATTGTACAAAACATATATCTTGAGATTCAGGCTTATCTGATATTGATAAACCAATTTTTTTAGCATATTCCCTAGTTAAACTCTTATTCATATATCCAAGTGGAAAATTTAATTGTTTTAAAACATTTTTCGGAGTAGCAAATAAAAAATAACTTTGATCTTTAGACATATCCTTAGACCTATATAATGAAATATTATTTTCATAAGATTTTATAACTGCATAATGACCAGTAACTAATGTCTCAGCTCCTAGATCTATAGACATACTCAATAAGTCTCTAAACTTCATTCTTTGATTACACCTTATACAAGGAATTGGTGTCTTTCCGGAGGCATAACTGTCAGCAAAATCCTGAATTACATCATTTAAAAACTGTTTTTCATAATCTAAAACATAATGAGGAATGCCTAGCTTATCAGATACTCTTTTAGCATCATAAATATCCTGTCCTGCGCAACAACTCTTAACACCTGATTTAATACTAGAACCAGAATCATATAATTGCATAGTTAACCCTACTACATCATATCCTTTTTCTACCATAATAGCAGCTGCTACAGAGCTATCTACTCCGCCGGACATAGCTACTGCAACCTTTTTATTTCTATTATTTTCAAGCTTTATCACTAGTTACATCACTATTTGAATTATTAAGTTCACCATTTTCTTCAAGTTCTTTTTTAGCAATTAAATGTTTTTCTCTCAAATCTACATAATTTGTAATTAAATCCTTACCATATTCCATTGCCCACTCAGGTAAAAAATGACCAGCATTATCAACTCCTGTTAGTTTAATGATACCTGGAATCGAATCTAAAAAAGCGTTTAATGCTTCTTTTGGAAATAAAGGATCTCGCATACCAAAAATAGACAGCATAACGCCTTCAAACTCTTCTGCATACCATTCTAATGACTTTTGTGAGATCTCAGCACCTGGCTTATCAGGATGATCCGGGTATATTTTGGGCAGTGTCCTTAAAGCAATTTTACTTTCGTATGTTTCAAACGGAGCATGATAAGTATTACATTCTTTTAAATTTAAGATTTTATTAGTTCTTGCCATTATGGCTCTTACATTTAAATCAGGATTGTTCTCTATATATTTTCTCCAGTCTAAATAACTGTCAGAAACTAACTGATTTCCTGTCGCAAGTGTAGTATTATGAATTATTATTCCATCTATTCTTTCATGGATTTCCATTGGAATAGTTAATCCAAGAAAACCTCCCCATTCATGTAATACTAAAACTACATTTTTTAAGTCAAGTTTTTCTATAGCACAAATAATTGATTCACGCATAGAATCAAATGAATAAGCGTCCTCATCCAAGGGTTTATCAGATCTGCCAAATCCTATCATATCTAAAGCTACTGCTCTATAATTAGCACCAATAACCTCTTTTATAAAATGTCTCCATAGATAAGACCAAGTTGGAGAACCATGTAGCATTACAAAAGTAAGATCTGCTTGCTTGTCCCCTTCATCAATATATGCCATTCTTAAGCCCGCATAATCCTTAAAGCCCTTAACATCATCAATAAATTTTGCTTCGTAAGAAAAATCCTTTAAATTAGCAAAACTTTCATCCTTAGATCTATAATATTTTTTCATTAATTTTTACCTCAATAATTTTTATCTTTTAAACGAATATCACTCTGATTATTTGGTAAACTAACAACTAATCCATCTAAATCATCAGTTAAAACAATCTGGCAACCAAGTCTAGAAGTTAAAGTTAATCCAAATGTTAAATCTAACATATCTTCTTCATCCCAACTTGCTTTTTTTAATTTACCATACCATGAAGGTTCTATGACTATATGACAAGTTGAACATGCCATTGATCCCTCGCAAGCTCCCTCCAAAGATATATCATTTTGATGTGCTATCTCCAAAATAGTTAAATTTTTTTCAGTAACGTTTACAAGCTTCTCACCATTTTTAGTCTTAAAAATAATTCTAGGCATTTTAGTTATAATAATTCCTGAATTTTTTTGTAAATAATTTTAGAAGCCTCTTTAACTTCTAATTCATTAATATATCTTCCTACAGAAATTCTAAATGAACTCATGGATTCTTCATCAGTTAAACCAATAGCTTTTAATACATAAGAAGGTTCTATTCCACCAGTAGAACATGCTGAACCAGTTGAAAAAGCAACGTCATCTCCGAGAAAATCGACTAAATCAGAAGCGTTAATTCCCAAGACAGTAAAATTTAAATTATTATTTAACCTATTGGTACTATTTAAATCAGGCCCATTTAATTTAATTTCTTTTATATAACTTTTTAAATTCTCACAAAATAAATTCCTCATATTTAAGTTGTGATTATTGTTTAAATCCATATTTTTATCACTTAAATATAACGCTTCACCTAAGCCTACTATTAAAGGTGTAGCAAGTGTGCCTGACCTTAATAGTCTTTCTTGACCACCACCATCTATTTGGGAAGTTAATCTTATTCTAGGTTTTCTTCTAACATATAAAGCTCCTATGCCTTTTGGTCCATATACCTTATGACCAGATATACTTAGTAAATCTATACCAAGCTCTTCTACATTAACTATCATGTTTCCCATAGCTTGAGCAGCATCCGTATGAAGCCATACGTTATGTTTTTTACAAAGATTAGAAATACTTTTTAATGGCTGTATCACTCCTATTTCATTATTTGCAAGCATAATTGAAACTAAAGCGACATTATCATCAATACTATCCTCTAATTGACCTAAATCAATTATACCTTCCTTATTTACATCAATATATATAACTTCAGCTCCAGATAATTTTGAGGCATTAGCTGCTTCTATTACGCATTTATGTTCTATTTTACTTATTAATATTTTATTACGACCATGATGTTTACTTCTATAAGCATACGCTCCTTTTATTGCTAAATTATTAGATTCCGTTGCTCCAGAAGTAAATATTAATTCTTGTGCATTACCTCTAATTATTTTTGATATAGTTTCTCTATTCTCCTCTATTGCTTCTTTAGCTTTTTTACCAAAGATATGATTAATAGAATGAGGATTTCCATAAAAATCAGAAAAATACGGTAGCATTTTATCTATAACACTACTATCTGTAGGAGTACTTGATTGATAATCTAAATATATAGGTTTCATACTTTATTTTTTTCTCTATCCATTAGTCTAAATATAATATTCTGCAAAGTTTCTACAAATTGATCAATATCCTTTTTTAAAATAGGCTCACACAAACTTATTCTTATAGCCCCTTGTACTGTATTTCTATCTAATCCCATAGCCATTAATACATGACTATCAGTAACTTTTCCTGATGAACAAGCAGATCCAGAGCTTACTTCATATCCTTCTAAATCTAAAGATATTACTAACTTTTTTGCTGATAATCCTTTAAATGATAATAAAGAGGTATTAGAAACTCTAGGTGAGTTCTCTCCTATTATTTCAACACCTTTTATATTATTTTTAATAGACTGTTCTAATAAATCTCTGGAAAACTCTATCTCATTAAATTTTACATCTTTAATTAACTCAGCAGCCTTACCAAAACCTGCTATTTGGGCCACTGCTTCAGTTCCTGCTCTTAAGCCCTTCTCCTGCCCTCCTCCTTTAATTAGTGGAATAAGTTTATTTTTAATACGATCACTATAAAGTAAACATCCAGCTCCCTTTGGACCTCCTATTTTATGTGAAGAAATTGTAAGTAAATCTATTTCTAAATTACTCATATTTATAGGAATTCTTCCAAAAGCCTGTACCGCATCTACATGTAATAAAGCACTATATTTTTTACAAATTCTTGAAACTTCTTTTAAAGGTTGAATTATACCAGTCTCATTATTTACTGCCATTACTGAAACTAATTTATCGACATCTTTTTGTTTCTGTAAAATTTTTTCTAAATCTTCTAAACAAATTATTCCATTTTCTAATACTTTTATTAAATCAGCACCTTTTGATTGATTTAAAACTGAGGGATGTTCTATGGAAGATATTATAACTGAAGGTTTATGAGATAACTTAAAAGCTAAGGCATTAGCTTCTGTAGCTCCTGATGTAAAAATTATATTTTGACTGCTATTATCTAATATGATTCCTATTTTTTCTCTGGCATCTTCTAAAAAAGCCCTAACCTTTCTACCTGAAGTATGAATTGATGAAGGATTACCAATATATTTATAAACTTCTATCATTAATTCTAATGCATTGTTATTTATGGGAGCAGAAGCATTATAATCCATATAAAATCGCATAATTGTGACTCATTCAATATTTATTATTTAGAAAATTGCTTCGCTGGTATTCCAACCATAGTCGCATTTTCAGGTACATCTGATAATACTACTGCATTAGAACCTATTTTAGAACCACTTCCTATAGATATAGGTCCTAATAATTTAGCCCCTGCACCTATTATAACATTATCTCCAATTGTTGGGTGCCTTTTACCTTTTTTAGTAGATGTGCTACCTAAAGTAACCCCATGATAAATAAATACATCATTACCTACCTCCGATGTTTCTCCAATTACTACTCCCATACCATGATCTATAAAAAATCTTTTTCCTATAATAGCTGCTGGATGTATTTCAATTCCTGTTATAATTCTTGATATATGCGATAAAAATCTTGCTATTAAATACAACTTAATTTTCCATAAAAAGTGAGATATTCTATGAAAAAAAAGTGCGTGAAGACCAGGATAACATAATATGATTTCAATAGCAGATCTCGAAGCTGGATCTCTATTCTTCATAGAAATAATTTGATCTTTTATTGATTTTAGCATTTATCATTAAACTCCTATTGAAATAAAAATAATTTTTTATTATAAACATAATCTTAGTTATAAACTTTATATTATATAATTAATTATTATTGTTTATATACTCTTTACAAAAATTTACATATAAATATGTAAAAAATATACTATAAACTATTTGAAAGACTTATTATATGGCTGAAATTATTATTCCTGGACCAGAAGGTAGACTAGAAGCAAGATACCAAGCAGGTGATAGAAATTCACCCTTATGTCTAGTATTACACCCTCACCCTAGGCAAGGGGGAACCATGAACAATAAAATAGTTTATAATATATACCAAGCATTTGCTAATTTAGGATTTTCTATTCTAAGGTTTAACTTTAGAGGTGTAGGAAAAAGTCAAGGAAGTTATGATAATGGCGTTGGAGAATTAACAGATGCAGCATCAGCTTTAGATTGGCTACAAGGAGAGAATCCTGGTGCTAGAAGCACCTGGATCGCTGGTTTTTCATTTGGATCATGGCTTGCTTTACAACTTTTAATGAGAAGACCTGAAATAGCTGGTTTTGTTACAGTCAGTCCACCTGCTAACTTATATGATTTTTCATTTTTAGCACCATGTCCATCTTCAGGATTAATTATCCAAGGAACTGAAGATAAAATTGTTGAAATTGAAAGTGTGAGTGAGCTAGTTACTAAACTAAATAAACAAAAACCTTTAAATATAACTTACAAAAAATTTGCAGGAGCAGATCACTTTTTTGCTAAAGACTTGGAAAAAATCCAAACTACAGTTAAAAAATATGTTCAAAATACTATGTAATTGGTAAACTTAATACGCCCCCTGATACATCTCTACTTAAACCAGTTAAATTATTTATTGTTAAAGGTAAGCTTTTAATACTTCTAACCGCTAAATAAGCAAATGCTTGTGCTTCTATTGCATCGCCGTTCCAATTATTTTCTTCCATCTTAAATATAATATTACCAAACTCATCTTTTAATCCATGCATAATAGCTTTATTATATCTTCCTCCACCAGAAATATAAATGCATTTAGGTTTTAAATTCAAAAAATTAATACTACTCTTAAGAGATAAGGCAACTAACTTAGATAACGTAGCCAATTTATCTCTTGCAGAAATTCCTTCCAAGCAAGAAAAAATAAATTTATTAAATTCATTTCTATCAATAGATTTGGGAGGTTTTTTTGTAAACCATTGATGTTTAAGTATATCTTTTAATACAGAATAATTAATATTCCCTGATAAAGAAATATTTCCATCATGATCAAATATTTTAGAAAAATATTGTTGTGATATTTGGTCAATAGGACCATTTCCAATACCTATATCAAAACAATAAGATACATTATCACAGTCCTCTATGTAAGTGATATTAGATACTCCTCCTATATTTAAAAATATACAAGGGTATTTTTGGTTTATAATTGAATTCGCTAAAATTTTATGCCAAATAGCTACTAACGGGGCTCCTTCGCCACCCAAACATACATCTCTATATCTAAAATTAGATATAACAGGAATTTTGAGTTCATTTGAAATATCTTGACCATTTCCTAATTGCCAAGTCCATCCTTCAGCTGGATGATGCATTATTGTTTGCCCGTGAAAACCAATTAGATCAATATTTTTAACAGATAAACCATATTTTTTTAATAATAATTTAATAGAATTTATATGAAAATTAGTAATTACTTCACTTAAACTACTTAGATTAATTTTAAGCCTAATAGATTTTTGCAATAACTTTCTAATTTCATCAGAATAACAAAAAGTTTCAAAATTTTTAATTTTAAAATTCTTAAATCCATCTGTTTTAACTAAAGCAACATCTACTCCATCCATAGATGTTCCACTCATTAGCCCTATTGTCATTATATTATTTTCTTTATTATTATAATTATATATGTATTTATCTCTTGTTTTCATTATATTTGTCCTTTAAAAAATAAATAATAATATTTTTTAAGGTTATTTAAATGGCTAAATATCATTCAGACTTTATTAATGAGATTACAGCACGTGGCTTTATACATCAAGCTACAGACCTGACAAATTTAGATAATGTTTTATCTAAAAAGAATATAATACCTGGATATATAGGATTTGACTGTACAGCCCCTAGTTTACACGTCGGCTCTCTAATTCAGATTATGTTACTTAAATGGTTCCAAAAATGTGGACATCAACCAATTATTCTTTTAGGAGGAGGTACTACGTTAATAGGAGATCCATCTGGAAAAGACGAATCAAGAAAATTATTAACTAATAAAGAGATTAACGAAAATACAATTGGAATTAAAAATGTCTTTAAAAAATTTATTAATTTTAGTAATGATAATAATAAAGCCATAATAATAAATAATTCTGAATGGTTAACTAAACTAAATTATATCAATTTTCTTAGAGACTATGGAAAACATTTTTCAATAAATAGAATGCTAAGTTTTGATTCAGTTAAACTTAGATTAGATAGAGAACAAACTCTTTCATTCTTAGAATTTAATTATATGATTCTTCAAGCTTATGACTTTTATGAACTAAATAAAAGATATGGATGTTTACTCCAAATGGGAGGGTCTGACCAATGGGGGAATATAGTAAATGGAGTTGAATTAAATAGAAGAATAAATACTAAGAATATAAGTTCCAAATTACTATATGGTTTAACATCACCACTTATTACCACTTCTTCTGGAAACAAAATGGGTAAAACTGCAAATGGAGCTATATGGCTAAATGAAAATTTATGTTCTTCCTGGGATTATTGGCAATTCTGGAGAAATACCGAAGACAAAGATGTAATAAAATTTATAAAATTATTCACAGAAATAGACTTAAAAGAAATCACAAAATTAGAAAAATTAAAAGGGGCAGAAATAAATGAAGCTAAAATAATATTAGCTAATTCTGCAACTACAATGCTTCATGGAAAAAAAGCAATGAATCAAGCTATTAATACTTCTAAAAATATATTTCAAAATAAGAGTAGTGAAACCAATTTACCTTATATTGAATATAAAAATAGCGAATTAATAAAAGGGGTTTCAATTTTAGATTGCTTTATAAAAAACAATTATTTAGTAACATCAAAAAGTGATGCACGGAGACTAATAAGGGGTGGAGGAGCAAAACTTAATGATGTTACTATAGTTAACGAAAATTATAAATTAACTACTAAAGAATTTAAGCAATCAAATAAAATTAAACTTTCCGCTGGCAAAAAAAAGCATATATTAATAGTAAAAATATAATTAATCTAGAAAATCAAACACATTTCTTAACAAACCAGGTGTTAATACAGAGAGAGGATTAATTTCCATCTCTAATTTTTGCCAATTACCCCTTGCCATGTAATTTATTGCAAATAAACCTTCGTCTTCCTTTCCCGAAATAATTTCTCCTATTATAGGAATATCATTAAAAAAACTATTTATTTTATAAGCAGGTATTAATGACCCTTTTATATTTAAGCTTTTATTATTCTTGTTTACCCAACCTTCGCCAGTAATGCCTAAAGATAAACCATAAGCTCTAGACTTAGTAACTGTATATACATCATCCTTACCAAAATATTGAGCATCAAATTGTTCAAATTCAATACCATCATTATTTAATACATCTAATAAACCTGTTAAAGAGGCCGCCAAAAGTAATTCCGCAAATATTGGGGCCTTCATAATTCTAAAATTGTCAATACTTACAGTTCCCATAATATTGTTATCATTATCTAAATTACCAAAATAACCCTCAGAAGAGAAATAACCTCCATTAATTTCTGTATTATAATTCAAAGATTGAAAAAACTTACCAGCATCCGAAGCTGATAAAAAATATTCATTAATTAAATTATTACCTTCCTTTTTTAAGCATTTTAATTTAAAAATTTCTTTACCATAATAATTTCCATAAATATCAAAATAACTTAAAGAATTATTTTCATATTTATAATCTAATGAAGCATTTTGAAGATAAAATTCATCAAATAAAATTAAGTTATCTAATTTGGCAGTAATATCAAAATTTGTATTATCTTTACTTTTAGAATTTAAAAAAGTATCTAAATTAAGAGCACCTGAATCAATACTGACATTTATATTTCCATCATAATTATATCTAATTTCAGCAGCAAAATTATTATTATCATAAATAAAATTTTCTATATAAATATCAATAAATTCTTCATAATTATCAAAATTAACTTTTCCACTAACTTTATTTTTCATATCTTTAAAATAAAAAATTAAATCATTAAGCAAAAATTCATTATCTAAAACGCCTAATAAATTTAAATTTGAATATTCAAAATTATTCTTATTATAACTAATAGATGGTATACTAATCTTAGAGTTATAAAAATTCATATCAGCATCAAAGTTCCAATTATCCTCTTCCTCGTAAAATTTTACTTTTAGAACCGACTTTCCATCAATATACTTATTAATACTATTAAAAAATTCTAGTTGTTTATTTGTTAATTCAAAATTTACATAAAAATGTTTTTTATTATTATGATTCAAAAAATTAAAATTAATTATTGTTCTAAATGCTTCCGCATTACCTTTAATAGAAAATTTATCTTTCGCATTTACTAATTTAAATTTAATATTACTAATCATATCAATATTAGATTGTTCAAAAATAGTAAAATCATCATTCACTATAATATTATTTATATTTCCCAATACTATAGTATTGATTAATTCAAATTTTGGACTTACCGTTATATTTACTTTGGCATTTACAAAATTATTCATCTGACTTGTATTAATAATATTTAAAAATTCCTGCTTATAAATATCACTTAGTTGAAATAAATTATTTATATTCATATTAAGATCTAAATTTAATTCATAAACATTTTTAATATTATTTCTTTTAATATGCATATTTTGAACACTTAAAATATCATTACTAAAATCATTTATAATAAGATCCAATTTATTAAATTTAGAATTATCTATTTGAATTTTTCCTCTTCCAGATATTTTTTCTGTAACTAATTTCAAAAAATCTCTGTCAAAATTATTATATAAGCTAGTAATTAAAAAATCTTTAAATCTAAAATTACCTTTTAAATCAATACTATCTTTAGAACTTTTTACCTGTCCTGAATAAAAGATGGATGCTTCTTCACCAACATTATTTATAAGAATAAAATCTAAATTTTTTATATTTAAAATTTCTTTATCGCGTATTTTATTTATATTAAACTTAATATTAGCAATTTTATATTCATTATAGAGCAAACTTTCATTATAATTATCTATTTCAATATTTTGAACTGACCCTTTAAGGTAGTATTCTAAATTATTAAAATCCCATGACTTAGAAAAAATTACATCTACATTAGACTGCACAAAACCATTCACATTAAGATCATTATCAATTTTTGCAATATCATAACGAGCTAAATTTTTAACTAAAATATCTAAATTTCCTTCTACCTTAAAAGATAATTTATTTATATCTAAATCAAAATTTTTCATATAAAAAATATTTTTAAATGAAAGATCAAGCTCTCTAATAGGATCAACATGTAGTTCTAGCTTAACCAACTGGTTATCCTTAATTTCTAATAAAGATTTTCCGCTAAATTTTAGATATAAGATATCTTCATACTTTTCATAATTATTCTTTAAAAATGAATACGGAATTAAATCATTAAAATTTATTTCAACTCTAAAATTAGAATCCTTCTCTAACAAATTTCCATTCACTATTAATGATAAATAGGACCATTCTTGTAAATGGTTTTTATAACTAAAATTCAAAAAATTAATTTTTAAAGACTTTTTTATAAAATTATATTTGCCTCTAATGTTTAATTCCTTAAATTCATATTTTTTTTTAAAATCAAAATTCTGAAAAAAGTTTTCTCTAAGAGTTGTCTCTCCTATATCGGAATTAAATGCAAAATTTAAATTATTTATTTTGTTCTTAACAAAACTTAATTGTAATTTACCGTCAATAATAGTCTCATTAAAACCTATAGGCACAAAATTTTCATAATATGCCTTCAAATTGCCAATATTTAAGGATTCAAATTCTAAATCTACTAGAATCTTATCTTTATTTTTTTTAATAACATAATTTAAATTAGTAAAACTTTTTGACAAATTTTTTCTATACTTTAAATTTCCTAAAATATTTAAATTTTTCTTATCTTCTTTTTCAAAATTAATTTCACTAAATTTATATTTATCATTTTGATAATTTAAATTAATAATACCGTTTTTAATTACAAAACTATCTATATTGCTTAATGTTTGTAAATAAACTTCATGAATATTATTGTTTAAATGACTAAAATCTGAATCTGGTTTAATATTAAATTCCGGCTCTAACATCAATATATTTGAAGCTTCCCCAAAATCTTTTAAACAAGCTAAGATATTACAATTAAAACTCAAAGAGGGTATTTTAATTTCTAAATTATAATTAGAATATTTTTCAAAATTTATAATACTTATTTTATAAGAATCTATCTTATTATTTTTCTCTATCTCAATATTATAAATTTTTATATCTAAAGAATAATACCAACTAATTACTTTTGAAAAATACCCTAATTTATCTACATAAGAAAATTGATGAAATGTTGATATGTAAATATATATTGCTAGCACAATAAAACATACAATTGATACTAAACTAGCAATAATTATAATTAAGTATTTGCTCAATGAATTTAAAAAATTATTTTTATACATATTTTTTAAACTTAAACTATTATATTATTTAATAATATTATTAAATTAAAAAATAAATATTTTTTTATAAAATTAAGGAAATACAATGTCTTTATTGAATGAAAATGATTCAGCTATTACTTTTAATTTAAAAAGAGATGGAAATATTGATTTAGACACTTCATCACTAAACAATCCATATATAATATATTTCTATCCCAAAGATAATACTCCAGGATGCACTACAGAAGCTATCAACTTTAGTGAGAATATTAATTTTTTTAACAAAAATAATATTACAATAATAGGTATATCCAAAGATACAGTTGATAAACATGAAAAATTTATTTCTAAACACAATTTAAAAATAATTTTAGCTGCAGACACTTCAGGAGAAATATGTGAAAAGTATGGAGTGTGGGTAGAAAAATCTATGTATGGTAGAAAATATATGGGCATTCAACGAAGTACATTTTTAATAAACTCTAATAATAAAATTTATAAAATATGGAATAAAGTTAAAGTTAAAGGGCACGTTGAGGAAGTAATTGAGTCTTGTAAAAAAATGCTCTTAATTAATTAGTAGAATCAATAATTTTTGACGCAAGAGATGCCTCTAAAAACATATCTATGTCCCCATCTAATATATCCTGACAATTAGGACTTTCTATTCCTGTTCTTAAATCTTTAATTAATTGATATGGCTGCAAAACATATGATCTTATCTGATTAGCCCAACCAATTTCAGTCTTTAATGATTCTGAAATACTTTTTTCATCTTCTTTCTTTTTTAATTCTATTTCATATAATTTTGCTCTAAGCATCTTATATGCCTCAGCTTTATTTTGATGTTGAGACCTATGGTTCTGACATTGTACAACAATATTATAAGGTAAATGTGTTATTCTAACTGCGCTATCAGTTCTATTTACATGTTGCCCACCCGCGCCTGAAGCTCTATATGTATCAATTCTAATATCCTTATCATTGATAATGATTTGTAATTCATCATCAATAACTGGGTATACCCAAATACTACTAAATGAAGTATGCCTTCTATTTTGCGAATCAAATGGAGAAATTCTAACTAACCTATGTACTCCAGATTCAGCTTTTAACCAACCATAAGCATACTGACCAGATATTTTAATAGAAACTGATTTTATACCAGCTTCTTCTCCTTGATTTTCTTCCATTATACTAATTTTAAAATTCTTACTTTCTGACCATCTCACATACATTCTTAATAACATTTCTGTCCAATCTTGACTTTCCGTACCCCCTGCTCCTGCATTTATTTCAAGAAAACAGTCATTTTGATCTATATCACTAGAAAATAAAGTCTCTAATTGCTTTCTTTTAAGAACACTTGATAAGCTCCTGAGCTTCTCAATAGTTTCCTTTATTAACATCTCATCTTTATCTTCTTCTGCAAGTTCTGCTATTAAAACTGTGTCTTCAAAATCTTTCAAAATATTTTTATAACTAATTAATTTTTCTTCAAGAATAGTCCGTTCACGCATCAAAGTTTCCGCTTTCTGCCTATCATTCCATAAATTAGGATCTTCAACCTTATTATTTAATTCACTTAATAAAACTGATGAATTTTCAGGGTCAAAGATGCCTCCGAATAATGTCTAGATAAGATTCAATATTTTTAATTAAATTGTTTATTTCACTATTCATATTATATCCCTTACAAATTAATAAATTTGCCCTTCTAAAATATCTTTATCTTCACCACTTACTGGCTTATTATATTTCTCTGTTGGTGCTGTTCCACTAATAAATGCTTCATAATATACTTTTTTACTTGCATGATTAGGAAGAAAACCAGTATCAGCATCTATTTTTACCATATCTATGTTTTCAGGAATAGATATGGGATTACTCTTATATTTTAATAATGCCTTTTGCATAAATTTTCCCCATATTGGGGCTGAAACTTTTCCTCCAGTTTCTTTTTTTCCTAAAGATTTAGGTTTATCATATCCTACATAAACTCCAACAATTAAATCCGATGAGAATCCAATAAACCATGCATCTTTATTTTCATTCGTTGTACCGGTCTTCCCCCCTATAAACTCACTAATATTTTTTACACTTTTACCTGTTCCATTTTTTATAACTCCATTTAATAACCAATAAATTTGAAATGCATTTTCTTCACTAACAACTTCAGAAAATTTTTTATTTTGACTAAATATTTTATAATTGACTTCTTCATTTAAACAAGCTTTACAAATACTATCATCACGCTTATAAATTGCTTCGCCATGTCTATTATGAATAGTTTCTATAAACTCAGGCTTCAAAAGTTTTCCACCATTTACAAAACTAGCATAAGCAGTAGTTAAATTTATTAATGAGGTTTCCCCTGCACCTAATGCAGTAGCTAATTGTTCAGGATAATCACCTATATTAAAACGATCTGCTATTTCAACAACCTTATCAATACCTATAGTATTTGCTAATCTAACAGTCATAACATTTCTAGATTTTTCTAAACCTGTCCTCAAAGTACTTAGGCCAGAATAATTTCCTGAATAATTTTTTGGAATCCATTCTTCCAGTCCAGGACCTTGATCTATAACTAAAGGAGAATCTAAAATTAAACTAGAAGGAACTAAACCTTGTTCTAATGCAGCTAAATATACAAATGGCTTAAAAGCTGAACCAGCTTGTCTCTTAGCTTGAGTAGCTCTATTAAATTTGCTTTCTAAATAATTACTTCCACCAACTAAAGCTAATACTTTACCAGTATGAGAATCTATTGCAACAAGAGCTCCATTAACTTCAGGTTTTTGATAAATTTCATAATATTTATTATTGCCCGATTCCTTTACTTCATTAATATTGGAAGCAGTCACCAATATAACATCTCCTACTGCTAAAATATTACTTAAATGTTTTTTAACTTCATTTTTATCTGTTTTCTCTGCATTGGGAATAATCCATGACGACTTATCCAAGTCTAAAAAGCCATTCTTGCCATCAAATAAATTTAAGAAAATATTATTTTTATCAAAATTAGTTATTAATGCAAATAAAACTTTATTATCTAACACCATATTATTAGGAATTTTATCCTGCCATAACTTAAAATCATCTAAATCTATTTTGCTAACAACACCTCTCCAACCTTGCCTTCTATCATATTCTTGCAAGCCTATTTGCACAGCATCTTCAGCATATTTCTGCAAGTCTTCATCTAAAGTAGTAAATATATAAAATCCAGAATTATATAATACGTCTTCTCCATAGCGTTTAATTAGAATTCTTCTAACTTCTTCAGAAAAGTATTTAGCTTTAAAATTTAATTTAGATTTAGAGTTTATAACATTTATATCTTTATTTAATGCCTGTTTATAATCTCTGTTATGTATAATCCCTTCTTCAAATAATCGTCTAAGAACATAATTTCTTCTATTTTTTGCTGCACTAGGTTTTTTTATTGGATGATAATTATTAGGGCCTTTAGGCAGTCCTGCCAAAAATGCTATTTCTGAAAGACTTAATTCACTTAAAGACTTATCAAAATAATTTTGTGAAGCCACAACTATTCCATACGATCTAAATCCTAAAAATATTTCATTTAAATAAAGTTCTAAAATTTTTTCTTTCGATAAGGTTCTTTCTATCCTCAATGCAAGTAAAGCTTCCTTAATCTTTCTATCAAATGAAACCTCATTAGTTAACAAAAAATTTTTAGCAACTTGCTGCGTTATCGTTGATGCTCCTACAAGTCTACTGCCACTATATATATTAAATACATTATCAATCATTGCTCTTAATATGCCATGAAAATCTAAGCCATCATGTTTAAAAAAATTTTTATCTTCAGCTACAACAAAAGATTTTATTACTAAATCAGGAATGGCTTGATAGGGTACAAATATTCTTTTTTCAATTGCGAATTCAGTTAATATATTTTCATTACTAGAATATACTCGACTAAGTGCTTTTGTCTGATATGACTGTAATTGTCTATAATCAGGAAGATCATTACCATATTTCCACAATAAAGAAATAAAAACTACAAAAGCTATTATTGATAGGCTAATAGTACAAAAGAAAAAAAAGTAAAATATTTTCCACATTTATTTATACTTTATAAAAAAAATACATTTGCATTCCCAATACTCTCAATGCAAATTTTCACTTTATCATTACATTTTACCCATTGTGTTTCAACTAAACTGCCTAATAAAATAATAGAGCCTTTAGGAATATAATCTCCAATTATATCCTTTCGTGTAACTAGCCAAGATAATGCTAAAATAGGATCTCCTAAAATATCATTGCCTCTTCCTTTACCCACTTCAATATCATTTATAAACATTTTTCCAGATAATTTACCTATATTATTAACTTTATCAAAAGGTATTGCATCACCTAAAACACATCCTGCACTAAAAAAATCATCTGCTATTAGGTAATTTGCGGAAAAATTTTTCCAATTCACATACCTATCATCAACTATCTCTATAGCAGCTATCACATCTTTAATTCCTAAACAAAGTTTTGTTCTATCAGGTTGTTCAGAATAATGTATATTATCCTTTAATCTAATAGCTAGTTCACATTCTACTCCTACCTTATGAAAATTATTATAATCTAGATACACACCAGAATTATAACAATTACTTTTCCTAATTGTTCCAGCACATGGATGATTTATCTTTAAATAATTTTGCATAACTTTTGTGGTACACCCAATTTTTTTACCCACTATAGGATCACTTAAATTATTCAATTGTGCGTGAACACCTGTCTGTATTTGATAAGCTTCTTTTTCACTCTTTGGCATATAATCTATAATATCTAGTTTTGTAAAATTTTTCCTAGAATTTATTATATATTTAATAGTCTTATCAACAGAATACTTGTCCATATATATATATCCTCTATATAATTTATTTAAAATACTAATAAAATAATCTATCTTGCAAAAATATGAAATATTTAAATAAATCTCAAAGTAAAAAAAATTTTAAATTAATTTTAAATATTGCTATCCCTATGATCATAGCTAATTTATCTATACCACTTCTTGGCTTAGTAGATACCGCTATAGTAGGAAGAATAAATATTGAACAAATTGGATCTGTTGCTATAGGAAGCACAATACTATCTTTTATATATTTTTGTTTTGGATTTTTTAGAATGGGAACAACTGGCTTAACAGCTCAAGCATGGGGCCAAAATAATTTAAAAAAAATTGAAAATATTTTTATTCAAAATTTTGTACTAGCAATAATTATTAGTGCTTTACTTATATTAATTTTATTTTTTTTTAAAGACATCATATTATTATTATTTACAAATAATGATTTAATTACATTACATACAAAACAATATCTAACTATAAGAATATTTGAAGCTCCTGCAAGATTTATAAATTTAATCATTATAGGTCTTTTATTAGGATGTAATAAACCTTGGCAAACTTTTAAGTTAATAATATTAGTTAATTCTATTAATATTGTTTTAGACATATATTTAGGTATTTTTCTTAACCTCCAAATTAAAGGTATTGCACTAGGAACTTTAATTTCTGAATATATATGCTTGATTTATGGTTTTAGTATAATAAAAAAGGAATTTCCGAATTTTACTTTTTATAAAAAGCAATTAAATATAAAAATTAATAATTATAAAACCATATTTTATTCAAATCTTAATTTATTTATTAGAACTGCTTTAATATTAATTAGTATTGTAATGTTTACTGCTATTGGCTCTAGACTGGGTCAATTAACATTAGCTGCAAATGCAATACTAATCAGTATTCAAATGTTTATTTCCTATGGACTAGATGGATTTGCTCAAGCAGCAGAAGTATTAGTAGGGAATAATTATAAAAAAAGTAAAAAATACAACTTAATTAATGTAATACTTATTACGGGAATTATATCTTTCTTAAGTGCTACAATTATATCAATTATATTATTATTATATGGAGCATATTTGATACCTTTTATTTCTCCAATTGATGAAGTTATAAATGAAACTAATAAATATATACTTTGGATTGCCTTATCACCTTTAGTTTCTTTCCTTTCCTTTCACTTAGATGGGGTTTTTATAGGAGCTAATTTATCTAAAATTATGCGTAACTCTGTTATCATAAGTTTTATAATATACTTAATTTGTTTATATATATTTATTCCTACATATAATAATAATGGATTGTGGTTAGCTTTTATGACTTTCATGCTTTTTAGGGGAATTCTCTTATTAATAAATATTAAAAAAGTACTTAATATTAAGAAATTATGAATTAAAACATTTTATTTACTTTATATATAATAGATTCAAATCTTGAGGATATGTCCTTCATTTTAAAAATATTTTTAGACAACAATTTTTCGTTCATATATTTTTTTCTATTAATTTCTATTTGTAAAACATTTATTTTGTTTTTAGGATTACCATAATATTTTGAAATATACCCACCAGAATAAGGAGTATTTACTGCCACCTTAAATTTTTCATTTAGAAAAACATCTTTTATGCTTGTAAATAATTTTTTAGAAATAGCTTTACTATAGTTTGTCCCCATAACTATATCGATATCTTTATCAAATAATCCTCTTGAAGGCATTGAATGACAATCAAATATTAAAATTTCTTTATGTACAGTCTTCGCTTCTTTAACATATCTTTTAAGTATTTTATGATACGGGAAATAATGATCTAATAACCTTTTTCTAATATTAGTTCTTGTCAAAAGAGTGTTGTATATTTCATTACCATAAACTGACAATCTGGGAATCACGCCGCTTCTTAAATTAGCTTTAGAATTATCTTTAAAATTTAGGGAAGGCATTAATGAAGAAAACATTTTTTGATCAAGTTCTAAAGGATGCCTATTAACATCAACATAGATTCTAGGAAAAAGAGCTTTTACATAAGAAAAGTTATTCTCAATAAAATTCATCCACAATTCATCTACATAAATATCTTCTGACATTCTCATTTCATTCATATCAAGTAAGGAAGAATTCAGAAAGTTTGAGTTATAATTAAAACCACTGTGAGGAAAAGAAAATATTAATGGATTTTTAATACATAATTTACTATCTATTAAATTATTAATTCTAAATTCTCCTAATTTAGGTAAGATAATTTATATTATTTACATTTACCCATTAAATGAAATTCATCAGGATTAAAATTTGATTTAAGAGTAAAATTTTTAGTTAGGGCATTATAATTAATTTCAATTAAAGTATTATATATTCTTGAACTAGTTCTCCCTATCCACTTCCCTCTTCCATATAAATTCCCATCTTTAAAAACAGACGTACGCAATTTACCTATTTTCTTTTTTCCATTATATCTAATGTCAATTTCTGCCCCACTGCCTCCTGTAGGAAAAAACTTCCATTTTGCTATAACCATTTCCTGATAATCAGATGCAACCCCCTTACAAATCAAAGGATTAAATACCGCCTCATATTTATCATCAGAAAGAACATTTTTACAGAAAAAAAATAATAATAAAATTAAAAATTTAATCATTGATATAAAATTGATGGAAGCCAAGTTGCTAGTGCTGGAAAAATTGCTAATATTATTAACATCAATAATTGAATAGCCACATAAGGAGCTGCTCCTTTATATATATCAGTCGTCAATACTTTAGGAGGGGCTACACCTCTCAAGTAAAACAATGAAAATCCAAATGGAGGTGTTAAAAATGATGTTTGTAAATTTACTGCAATCATAATTGCAAACCATAATGGATTAATATCCATCATAAGAATTGCAGGTCCTATTATCGGTAATACTACATATACTATTTCAATAAAATCTAAAAAGAAACCTAATAAAAACATAAGTATCATAGTTATTAAAATAGCTGTAAAAACACCACCTTCTATATTCATTAAAAATTCTGCAACTATTTCATCTCCACCAAACCCTCTAAACACTAAACTAAACATTGCTGCCCCTATTAATATTGTAAAAACCATAGAGGTAGTTTGCGCTGTAGATATAGCAACTTCCCTTAATATCCTTAAATTTAATTGTTTTCTAGAATAGGCAAGCAAAATAGCTCCAATAGCTCCTACTCCTGCTGATTCTGTAGGAGTAGCTAAACCAGCTAATATAGAACCTAAAACGGCAAATATTAAAAATAATGGCGGAATCAATACTTTTAACACTCTATTTCTTAACTCTATATATTCTTCATAGCTTCTTTTGGACCTAGGAAGAGATGGCATCTTATTAGGATATATATTTGCATAAATTATTTGCCATAAAATATATAAAAAAACTAAACACAAACCAGGAATTAAAGCCCCCATAAATAAATCTGTTACAGAAACTGCTTCAGGAGCAAAATTGCCCTTGGCCAACTGAGCTTGCTGGTAAGCTGCAGAAATCTGATCTCCTAATAATATTAATACTATTGATGGAGGAATAATTTGCCCTAGAGTGCCAGCAGCACATATTGTTCCACAAGATATAGACGGTGCATAACCATTCTTTAACATAGTAGGTAATGACAATAATCCCATTGTTACAACTGTAGCTCCTACTATACCAGTAGAAGCTGCTAATAAAGCACCAACTATAGTCACAGATATGCCTAAACCACCTTTAATACTTCCTAATAATTGAGCCATAGTATCTAATAGTTCTTCGGCAATTTTTGAACGTTCTAGCATAACTCCCATAAAAACAAACAAAGGAACTGCAATTAATAAGTCATTGGTCATAATTCCATAAATTCTATTTGGCAAAGCTTGAATAAATGCCATGTCAAATAAATTTATTGTAGACCCTAGTACACCAAAAATTAATGCAACACCTGATAATGTAAAAGCAACTGAAAACCCCATCAGCAAGGCTCCCATTAAACTTAATACCATTAATAATATTATAAGTTCCTGTGTAAACATATGATTACTTGCCTATATAACTATTAGATATAACTCGAATAGACTTCAAAACAGATGAAATTCCCTGCATACCTACAAAAAATGAAAAACACCATATAAAAGTCTTCATAATATAGACTAAATGTAACCCTCTTTCCTCTATAGAACCTTCCATTTGCCGCCATGAATTTAAAACATAATCCCAAGAAAAATAAAAAATTACAAAAGTAACTGGTAACAAAAATAATATTGTGCCTAATAAGTCTACAATAGCTTTATTTTTGTTATTCATTTTTAAATAGAAAACATCTACTCTTACATGCTTATCATTTAATAAAGTTAAACCTGCACATAGAAGAAAAACAGCAGCATACATAAACCTTACAGATTCTTGCATCCAGATAAAACCGATACTAAAACCATATCTTAATATAACCACTAACACTGTAATTAGAACCATAAATAAGGTTAACCAAGATACTACATTACCTATAAACTTATTCGTGTTATTTATAGAATTTTCAACAATAATAAGACTTTTCAAAATAAACCTTTATCAATCAAACTTATTAGACCTAGGAAAACCCCTAGGAGCTAATCTACCAGATTGTGACCTTTTTCCAAGCCATAATTTTAAATCTGAAAAATTCTTATTTTTTTTATTAGATTTACAACTTATTCCTTCATCTAACTTAAAGGAAATAGCATCTGATAATCCACCTTGTTTAACTTTTTGTATATTAATACCTTTACCTTTATTTTGTTTAGACAATTCATTTATACTAAAAATTAACAACTTATGATTTTCTCCAATAACTGCAATATGATCATCTTCTTCATCTATATATCTAAATACTTTAAGTTTATCATTATCATTTACAATAAATACCTGCTTACCCAATTTAGTTTGTCCAATTAAAGAATCCATAGCAGGAACTATAAAACCTTTATTATTATATGAGCATAATAATATTTTTTTACCCTTTTTGTATTTAAGAATACCCACAATACTATCTTCAGTTACTAGATCTATAAAGATTCTTATAGGCGACCCATAACCTTTAGGAACAGAAATATTTAACAAAGATAATGTAAAAACTTTGCCAGTGCTTGAAACAATTAATATTTTATCTGTATTCTCAACATTTAAAACAAACTTTTCTGAATCTCCCTCCTTATACTTAAGAGACGAATCTTTACCATGACCTTTAAGAATTTGTAACCAATTATTTTTAGATAATGCAATAGTAAAAGACTCAGAAATTACTGGTTCCATATCATTCTTAAATTCTTCCACATTCTTAAATTCTATTAAAGTCCTTCTATTTGACAAACTAGAACTTTTTATAAAATAGTTTTTAAGTTCTTTTGTTTCAATATCTATATATTCCTTTTGTTTTTGATCGGATTGCAAAAGTTTATTTAACTCTCTTATTTCATCAATTAAGCTTTTTTTCTCTATAATAATTGATTGTTCTTCCAATTTACGGAGAAACCTTAATCTTAAATTTAAAATTGATTCAGCCTGATTATCATTTAAATTCCATTTATTCATAATAATAGTTTTTGGTTCATCTTCATTTCTTATTATTTCTATAATTTCATCTAGATTACCAAAAACTATTAGATAACCATCTAATACTTCCTTTCTATTTTTAGCTATATTCAGTCTATTCTTACTGTATCTTACAAGTATTTCTTGCCTATGTTGAATAAACTCTATAAGAACTTCTTTAATATTCATAACTCTAGGAACTTTATTAGAATCAATTACATTCATATTTAAACTAAATTTGACTTCAAGTTCCGATAAATTAAATAACCTTGACATTAATAAATCTGCATTAATATCTCGAGACTTTGGAATAATTTTTATTCTAATATCCTCAGTAGATTCATCAATAACATCTTGTAAAATTGTAATTTTCTTTGTTGAAATTAACTCTTCCAACTTTTCTATAATTCTTGTTTTAGTAACTCCCCAAGGTATTTCATAAATAATAATTTCATATAAACCACGTTCTTTATTTTCTATTTTCCACTTTGCTCTTAACCTAAATGAACCTTTACCTAGTTCATAGGCCTTTTGAATCTCTTCTTCACTATCAACTATACATCCACCTGTAGCAAAATCAGGTCCTTTAATATATTTTAATAAAGACTTTATACTTGCATTTGGACTTTTTAATAAATGTCTAATAGCTTGTAATAACTCTAAAATATTATGAGAAGGAATATTTGTAGCCATTCCAACTGCTATTCCTGTTGCTCCATTAGCTAATAAATTTGGAAAAACTGAAGGCAGAACTATAGGCTCATTATATTCACCATCATAGGTAGATACAAAATCAACTGTATCTTTATCAATGTCTTTCAATAACAATTCTGCTGTATTTGTTAATCTAGCTTCTGTATATCTCATAGCAGCAGCCCTGTCACCATCCACACTTCCAAAATTTCCCTGTCCATCCACCAAAGGATAACGCACTGAAAATTCTTGAGCTAATCTTACCATAGCATCATAAACTGCTTGATCTCCATGTGGATGATACTTACCAATTACGTCACCCACAACTCTAGCACACTTTTTAAAACCTGATTTAGGATCCATTTTTAATTCAAGCATCGCATAAAGCAATCTTCTGTGAACAGGTTTTAATCCATCTCTCACATCTGGAAGAGATCTAGACATTATAGTTGACATTGCATATGAAACATACCTATTACCAAGTGCAATATTAAAAGGTATCTCTTTAATTATTTGCTTTTTTTCTTCTGTCATCTCAAAAATTCTTATATCTCTAATTTTTTTAACTCATTAATAAATCTATCTCTTGAAATAGGTAATTTCAAATCTAAAGTAAAAAGATATTTTTTAAGAAAAAAACTAGTCAATTCAATTCCATTTAAAATATCTTTCTTATCTATAACTTTTTTTTCTATAGATACTAAAAAATGTGGAAGAACCAGCAATTTATTCTTCCATTTACCCGCAGCAACAGTAGATACAGCTCTTCCTGTTTTAGGAGAAACATAATGCAAATCATTATTAATACCAGTTACAGCACAACTTGTTAAATCTAAACCATATCCTAATTCTGATAACAATATTAATTCCCACCTTATATATTCACTTATCCAATCGGTGTTCTCAGCATCTACCAATTTTAGAAATTTTATACTCTTAGAAAATAAATTTTTATACATTTCTCTTTCAGGTAATAAAGAATTATGTAGATCACAAAAAGAATTCAATGCATTTAAAGTCAAAACATTGTTTAAAAACTTATGTGAAAATGAATGAAGCAATTCACATCTATAATAACCTAAATGCTCCTCTAATCTTCCAGTCCATGTCAAAAACAATACGTTACCCATCTGATATATATATCTATTATTCTTAGAAATTTTATTTCTAATATATCCTGAATGTAATCCATGATTTTCCGTTAAAACATTTAAAATTAAGTTATTATCTCCATGTTTTCTCATAGAGATAATTATTCCTGTATCATTCCAATTCATATTGACTACACATTAAATTCTAAACCTAAAGATTTATAATAATTAGGACTATTATCCCAATTTTTCTTTATTTTAACATATAAAAAAAGATGTACATCCTTTTCAAGAATTTTCTTTAAATCCTTTCTAATAATAGTACCAATTAATTTAAGATTATTGCCATTTTTTCCAATAACTATTTTTTTTTGCCCTGCTTTATTAACATATACTAATATATCTATTCTTATTGAACCATCCTCTAACTCATTCCAATCCTCGGTTTCCACTGCAAGCTCATATGGTAACTCGTGATGTAACCTATCAATCAATTTTTCTCTAACCAATTCTGCAACTAATAATCTATAAGGAATATTAGTAACTTGATCTTCAGGAAAATGCCAAGGACCTTCTGGAACAGAATTTGATAAATATGATTTAAAATCATTTACACCATCGCCTTTTAAAGCTGATAAATAAAAATATTCTTCACAATTAAAGTAATTTTTAATTAAATTTGTAACTTCCAATAAGTATTTAGGATCAACTTTATCTATTTTATTGACTACACAGATTAACTTTTTAGGTATCTGTTTTTTTAAATATTCTGAAATCATTTTTGTATTTTTATCAATATTTACACTAGGCTCAACCATGAGTATTGTTATGTCAGTATTAGCTGTACTATTCCATGCCATATTTATCATAGCTCTATCAAATTTTCTTTTAGGGCTGAATATTCCTGGAGTATCAATTATAATAACTTGTGATAGATTTAAACAAAAAATACCTGTAATAGAATTTCTTGTTGTTTGAACCTTTCTTGAAATAATTGAGACCTTTTGACCAACCAAACGATTTAATAATGTAGACTTTCCCACATTAGTTCCACCTAATATGTTAATAAAACCACATTTTTTTAAAATTTTATTCATTTATTAATCATGTTAATTAAACTAATAATTTTTTTTGCAGCATTTCGTTCTGCCTCTTTTTTTGACAAACCAACCCCTTTTAGTTTTGCATAATTCTCAACAATTAATTGCACTTTAAATTTAGGAGAATGATCCGGTCCTGTTTTTGAATAATTAGAATATACAGGCATCCCATAATTATTGGCTACAGACCACTCCTGCAACCATGATTTAGGATCTTTAGGAGGAGTGCTATTATTAACTATGTATTTTTGCCAATTTTTTAAAATAAATATTTTAGATTTTGTATAACCACCATCTAAAAAAATAGCACCTATAAGTGCTTCCATTGTATCTATTAAAATAGAATTATTACTCTTTCTTAAATCTATGTTTGTGCCTACTTTAATATACTTCTTAAGTTTTAAATCTTTTGAAATAGATTGCAAAGTTTTTCCGCTTACTAAAACAGAAATTCTTTTAGCAAGATCTCCTTCTGTCTCACTAGGAAATTTTTCATATAATAAATCAGAAATAACTAAACCTAATACTCTATCTCCTAAAAACTCTAATCTTTCAAAATGACTATTATTATGGCTTTTTGCATAACTTGTATGAGTTAGCGCATTTACTAAAAAAGTCTTACTTTTAAATTTATACTCAATGATTTCTTCAATAGCTTTTTTATCAAACATTTAATTAATACTTTTAAAAATACGCTCTATTCTTATTGATGATGGCCACGACCACAGCTTCCACAAAGGTTCAGTTCTATCTCTAGAATAAAAAATTATTTGAGCTTTTCCTACTAAATTTTCATATGGAATATAGCCAAGTTTATTTAAAATTCTACTATCTGAAGATTGGTCTCTATTATCACCCATAGCAAATAAGTGCCCTTTTGGAACAACATATATACCAGTATTATCAAGCATTCCATTAGGAGAAGCATCAATTACATTATAAATAAAATCTTTATTAAGACTTTCTTCATAAATATCATAAGTATGAGAAATATTATATCTATCATTTGCTCTCCAAACCCCCTTATGTTCTCTCTTAATTTCTTTTTCATTAATAAATAAGATTCCATCCTTTATTTGAATTTTATCTCCAGGCAAGCCTATAATTCTTTTAATATAATCAATTTTAGTATTTTGAGTAAATTTGAAGACAACTACATCTCCTCTGTCTGGATACTTTCCAAATAACCTATTTGAAGAATTAAAAAAAGAATACCTACTACTCATAGGAAAAGAGTGTTTACTGTAACCATATGAATATTTAGAAACAAATAAATAATCTCCTTCTAATAAAGTAGGTTTCATAGATCCAGAAGGAATACTAAAAGGCTCAAAAGCTATAGAACGCAAAATTAAAGCAATTAATATTGCTATTAAAAAGGTTTTAAAATTCTCATACCAATAATTTTTTTTACTATCTATTTTATTTTTAGATTTTTTAAATATTTTTAAACTCATATGCCATGACTCTCCTTAAAATCATAAGTTATTATAACTATCGCCATAGCTAATTTTTTATCATCTGTAATACTAATTTCTATCATAGGTTTAGAATCTTTTGGACAAATACTTTCTAAAATTTTTAACGCCCCCCCTTTTAAACTAATAATTGGTTTCCCAGATGGAAGATTTTTAACCTCTATATCTTTATAATATACTCCTTGCTTAAAACCAGTTCCTAAAGCCTTTGAACACGCTTCTTTTGCTGCAAACCTTCTTGCATAAGAATCAACCGAATTATATCTACTTTCACATTTTATTATTTCATCCTCAGTATAAATTCTTTTTTTAAATCGATCTCCAAACCTAACTATTATAGAATTAATTCTATTTACATCACAAATATCTTGCCCTAATCCTATTATCATTTTTTAATATCCATAATCTTTCTTATCTTTTTCACTGCTTCATCCAAACCTATAAAAATTGCCTCTCCAATCAAAAAATGACCTATGTTTAATTCAGATATATATTTTATACTAGCAATATTTCTTACATTTAAATAATTTAAGCCATGACCAGCATGAATTTCCATTTTATTTTTAAAAGCATACTTAGCTGAATCTATAATTCTTTTTAATTCTGTATCTTTTGTAATCTCATGGCTATAAGACCCTGTATGCAATTCAATTATTTTAACTCCCAAATTCCTTACTGCATCTATCTGTTTAATGTCAGGATCAATAAATACTGAAACATTAATATTTTTAGAACTACAATCTTTAATTATTTTACGTATAATCTTTAATTTATTATTATCCGCTCCCCATATATTCAAACCTCCTTCAGTAGTAATCTCTTTTCTTTTTTCCGGAACCAAACATACTCTCTCAGGCTTTGTTTCTAATGCAATATTTAACATTTCTAATGTAGGAGCTATTTCTAAATTTAAAGGTAATTTAATATTTTTTTTAATATTAATAATATCATTTTCAGATATATGTCTTCTATCTTCCCTTAAATGTGCTGTAATACCATCTGCTCCAGCTTTATAAGCAATTTGTGCTGCTTTTATTGGATCAGGGTGAACACCACCTCTTGCGTTTCTTATAGTGGCCACATGATCTATATTTACTCCTAATCTCATAAATAACCTTTACTTTTTAAATTTAAAATTTAATTGCGTTCTTCTATTTTGATATTTAATTATAATTTTCTTCATTATAAAATAAGATATAAATAATGTAATAAAACAAGTAAATATAGATCCATAAAAAATCACAGGGATAAATTCTAAATCATGTATTAATTCTATGAAATTATTAAAATTACCCTCAAATATAATTAATAAAATACTATTGAAAAAAGATGTAAATTCCTTATATACATTTTCTAAATTAAATAAAACATCATGATTCGAAAAAAATAAGGTTTTACCAACTTTATAATTTAGTAAAACTATAAAAGGAAAAGTCCAAGGGTTTCCAATTAAATTTCCTATGATTGACGCTGCAATACTACCTCTAAATAACCAAGAAAAGAATATTCCTATCAAAAAATGAATTCCAAAAAATGGAGTCATAGCAGACATAGCCCCAAAAGAAAATCCCAAAGCTATTTTATGTGGACTACCTGGCAACCTTTTAATTCTTAATGTTATATACTTAATAAAGCGGTTCCAACCACTTCTAGGCCATATATATGCTAAAACTCTTGATATAAAATGTATCTTGTTTCTTGACTTAAATAACATTATGTTTCTGGTCTACTACCAGGTTTTATAGCAGTTACATTCTTAAGATCATCTGGAATATTATTCTCATTGAAATTTGGTATATCTAAATTTGCTAAAGTAATTAATGGTACTCCCAATTCAATATTACTGCCTCCTCTATTAATTAAAGCGGCCTCAGCCACTATTTCACCACCAAGATCTCTAACACATTTAAAACATTCCAATGAAGACTTTCCAGTAGTGACTATATCTTCAACTATTAATACTTTTTGTCCTTTAATAATTTCAAAACCTCTTCTGATATTAAATATACCTCCTTTTCTTTCAGCAAAAATATTTTTTAAACCCAAATGTCTTGATAATTCATATCCGACTATTATACCTCCCATTGCAGGAGAAACTATTAAATCTACATTATGTATATCTATTTTTTCTTTAACAAGATTGGATAAATTTATGCATAATTTTTCACCTATTTTATAATCAGAAAAAACCAATGCGGATTGTAAATACATTCTACTATGAAGTCCCGATGAAAGTATAAAATGACCTTCTAGCAAAGCACCTGCAGATCTATATAAATTTAATACTTCATCTTCAGTTATTTTTGCCATAGTCAGTACCCTAATTTATTTCTTTGACTTTTTTTACCTCATAAACATTAATACTTGCTTTTAATCCTAAAATAATATTGTTTAAATGACTCGCATCTTGAACCTCAACATCAACAGTCAATCCAAAAAAATCTTCCGATCTTAGTTTTACAACTAAATTAATGATATTTCCTCCATATTCTGCTATTACTTGCGTTAAATTATTTAAACTGCCACTTTTATTAGTTAAAGTAACATTTATCCTAGCCAGACTATTTTCACTAGTTTTATTATTCCAGTTTACATCAACCCATATTTCAGGATTATCAGTATATCTTTCTAAAGTTGCACAATCCAAGGTATGTATAGTAACACCTTTTCCCTCAGTCATTAAACCAACTATTCTTTCACCAAATAAAGGATAGCAACATTCTGCCATATGGATTGCTACCCCAGGTTTAAGACCTTTTATATAAATTCCCTTATTGATACTTTTTTTAGAAATAGTTTTTCTTTTGCTAATTGATTTACTAGGTAAAATAACACCTATAACTTCTGAACTTGTTATTTCAGCTTTTCCTAAAGCAATAAATAATGACCTTCTGCTTTTAAAATTAAGCCTTTTTAAAACCGGATCTAATAACATATCCTGAAATATTTTATTTTTTAATAAAAACTCGTTTTCTATTATTGATCTGCCTAATTTTAAAAATTCTTTATCATCATTTTCTCTAATAAATTTTTTAATATATGATCTAGCTTTACCTGTTACAGTATAATTTAACCAAGGGGCTTGAGGAGATTGAGCTTCCGATCTTAATATTTCAACCTGATCACCATTTGATAATATAGTTTGCAAAGGAGCTGACCTTCCATTTATTTTTACACCAACACACTTTTCTCCTATTTTAGAATGAACGGCAAATGCAAAATCTATAGAGCATGAACCTTTAGGAATTGTTATAACATCTCCTTTAGGAGTAAAACAGAAAACTTGATCTGAATACATTTCCATTCTTGTATGTGAAAGTAAATCATCAGTACCTGAAGAATTATTAATTATCTCAGATAATTCTTTAAACCAATTCAAACTCACTCTATCTTTCTTAAGTTGACGATTTGGACTAATTTTATAATTCCAATGAGCTGCTACACCATATTCATTTAATTCATGCATTTTAGAGGTTCGAATTTGTATTTCAATAGACCTTCCTAAAGGACCAATTACTGATGTATGTAATGAAGAATAACCATTTGCCTTAGGAGTTGAAATATAATCCTTAAATTTTCCTGGTATCATTGGCCATATTTTATGAATTACACCTAATGCTTCATAACAATCATCTACATCCAAACAAATTATACGAAATGCATATATATCAGATATATTTTCAAACGAAACAGAAGACTTTTGCATTTTTTTCCATATTGAATAAATACCTTTTTCACGACCTTGAACCTCAATAATATTTTTATTTGATTTAAATTTAGATTTTATTTCTTTTATAATTTTTTTTACTAATTCACCATCTTGACTTCGTAAAAAATCTATCCTTTTATATAAAGAATTTCTAATAGATAGATTTGTCTCTGAGAATGCGATATCTTCAAGTTCTTCTCTCATATTTTGCATTCCTATTCTTGCCGCCAATGGTGCATAAATATCTAATGTTTCCTTTGAAATTCTAATTCTTCTTTTAAGTGATTGAATATGTTTTATCGTTCTCATATTATGTAGTCTATCAGCTAATTTTACTAACAAAACCCTTATATCTTTGGAGGTAGCCAATAAAAAATTTTTAAAATTTTCTGTTTCTCTTAATTTTATTTCTGGAGCTTCAATTTTAGATAATTTAGTAACTCCATCTACAATTCGAGCAATTTCTGCACCAAAACTTTTCCTAATCTCAGCTCTTGTTGCAACTCCTTCTTCCACAGTATCATGCAATAAAGCTGATGTAACACAAATCCAATCTAATTTATAATTTGTTAATATTCTTGCTACAGAAAGAGGATGAAAAAAAAATGGATCTCCAGAATCTCTCAACTGATCTTGATGTCTATCTCTAGAAAACTCTATCGCTCTGATAAAAGTTGATTTATTAAACCTAGGATCATATAAACTTACTTTATCTATAATATCTTGATAATAATTAACATTAAAATTTTTTGATAATTCAAAGTCAAGCTTGTTCAACTCCATATACCTAAACCATTGAATATATTAAATATCTTCATACCTGTCCGGAACCTGCATATTAAATTTAGATAAACTCTTTTCTAAATCAGTTTTAGGTTCTTCTATAACCTCTTCAACTTCATTTTCTTCTAAGTCCTTAGTGGAAGAGTCATCATCAACAATTTGATTTTGTAAGGATGCTATCAAACCTTCTTTTAAGCTTTCTGAAGAAATAGTTTCTTCAGCAATTTCTCTTAATGATACGACAGGATTTTTATCATTGTCTCTTGGAACTGTTAATTCATCACCAGCTGATATCTCTCTTCCCCTATGTGATGCCAATACAATTAAATCAAATCTATTTTCTATCTTTATAATACAATCCTCAACAGTTACTCTTGCCATTTCAAATCCTTAAAACTAGTTTCTTTTAAATTCTTATATATATAAATTAAATTCTTAGCAATTACCATTTTTTTTAAGTTTTGCCAAGCCTATACTATACCTATTATTTCTTACCAGCAAACTTTTAATCTTTATAGCACTTTCTGGATGCGCCCAGTTAGGGTTTAATTCATATAAAGGATGCAAAACAAAATCCCTTTTTGTCAATTTTGGATGAGGAAGCTTTAACAAACTACCCATATTTGATATTTCCCCTCTACAATCAAGTAAATCTAGATCTAACACTCTTGGAGAATTTTTATATTTATATTTTTTCCTACCAAAAATGCGTTCTATATCTTTTAATATTATTAAAATATCAACAGCTTTCATACTTGATTTTACAATTATTACACTATTATAAAAATACGGTCCTAATCCAGAAGGCAAAGGTCTACTTTTATATATACTAGAACTACTTATTACTCTTAAACCTTTAAGCGATAAATAAGAAATAACAATATTTAACATATTAAAAGATGTGCTCATATGCCCATTCAAATTAGACCCTATTCCAATATAAACTATATTTTTCTTATATTTTCTCATTAAAACCTTCATAATGTATTATAAAATAAATTAAAAATAATATAACCAAATATATATTAAAAATGTTGAACAAAAATCAAAAAATTATTTATCCTAAAAAGAACTGTTCTTATTGCCCAAGATTAATAAATTACAGAAAATTATATACAATTAAAAAACCAAATTGGCATAATGCACCAGTGCCTTCTTTTGGAAAAATAAATTCTAAATTACTTATTGTTGGTCTTGCACCCGGATTAAAAGGTGCAAACAAAACAGGAAGACCTTTTACAGGAGATTATGCAGGCGATTTACTTTATTCTAGCTTACTAAAAAGTAAATTAGCTTTAGGCAACTATAATACATACAAAAACGACAATTTAAAATTATTAAATACTCGTATTACTAATAGTGTCAGATGTGTGCCGCCTAAAAATAAGCCAAATTATGAAGAAAAATTAAATTGCAGAAAATTCTTAATTTCTGAAATACATAATATGAAAAATTTAAAAATTATTTTGGCTTTAGGAAAAATTGCTCACGAAGAAGTATTAAAGGTTTTCAACTTAACTTTAAATAAAAATAAATTTGAACATGGAAAAGTACATTATTTAAAAAACAATATAAAAGTATATGATAGCTATCATTGTTCTAAATATAATACTCAAACTAAAAGACTTACTTACAAAATGTTCTATGATATAATTGATAAAATAAAAGATGAATTAAAAAATTTATAAATTTAAATTTATATCATTTATTATTTTCTCAGATAGTGGAGACACTTGACTAGAATATGAATTAATCAAATTTCTTTTATTATTGAACAAATATTTATAAAAATTCCACTTAGGCAAATATTTAGCACCATAATTATTTTCTATCATTTTAAAAAATAAATGACGATTTTTTCCAATAATATTTTGTTTAGTCATAATAGGAAAGGTAATATTATAATTAACCTCACAAAATTCTTTTATTTCATCATTATTACCTGGTTCTTGTCCTCCAAAATCATTAGAAGGAATTGCTATAATAAATAACTGCTCATCCTTATATTTTTCTTTTAACGATTGTAAGTGCGCGTATTGTTTTGTGAAGCCACAATAGCTTGCTGTATTGACTACAAGTAATAATTGACTTTTAATATTACTTAAATAAAAATAATTTCCATCCAAGTCTTTAAACTTTATACTATTAAAATCAATTGATTCAGAGTTTACTTTTGAAAAAAAACTAATAAAAATAAAAAGAAAATAAGCAAAAACCTTAAAATAAAAATTCATTGTTAATCTTTAACTCTCAATAATCTTTGTTTCTGCCTATTCCAATCTTTTCTTTTATCATCCGCTCGTTTATCATGCTCCTTTTTACCTCTTCCTAAGCCGAGATGAACTTTTATCATACCTTTTTTATTAAAAAATATCTTTAAAACTACTAAACTTAGACCTTTTTTTTGCACACTACCATTTAACTTTCTAATTTCTTTTTTGTGTAAAAGTAATTTTCTTGGTCTAATTGGAGAATGTTGCAAGTCTTTACTTGCATGAGAATATTCAGATATATGACAATTAATTAACCACAGCTCTCCATCGCGTGGATCTGCATATGCATCACCAATATTAGCTTTTCCTAAGCGTAAAGACTTTACTTCTGAGCCTGTAAGCTCCACTCCAGCTTCGTATTGATCTAATATCTCATATTCTCTTTTGGCTCTTCTATTTAAAATAGTTGATGCTGTCATCCTTTTTTACTAATTAACTGTAAATTTTCTAAAGCATTTTTTACCAAATCTTTAGTTAAATCATTTGGTTCCACCATAGGCAATCTTAGACTTCCATCACATACATCTAACAAAGAAGCTGCAAATTTTACTGGCCCAGGACTTGTCTCAGCAAATAATGACATATGTAATACCATCATTTGTTCTTGTAGAGACCTAGCCTTACTTATTTCACTATCTTTCCACAAATTGTGAAATTTAGACATTAATTTAGGTGCAACATTTGCTGTTACAGAAATTATACCATCCCCACCAGATGCCATAAAAGGTAATTGTGATGGGTCTTCTCCAGAAAACATAATAAATTCTTGTCCCTCTAATGCATTTCTTAATAAAGTAGGACGAACAAGATCATTACTAGCGTCTTTTACTCCTATAATATTAGGTAATTTAGCTAATTTTACCATAGTATCAATAGACATATCTACAACAGATCTTCCCGGAATATTATAAATAAAAATAGGTATATCAACAGCATCATTAATAGCCTTAAAATGTGCATACATACCTTCTTGAGTAGGTTTATTATAATAAGGCATAACTACTAAAGCGGCATCAGCTCCAGCTTTTTTTGCAAATTTAGTTAAACTAATAGCTTCTTCAGTAGAATTAGAGCCAGTACCTGCCACCACAGGAACTTTTTTATTAGCAACTTCTAATGTTAAATCTATCAATCTTTCATGTTCTGCATGACTTAAAGTAGGAGATTCTCCAGTAGTTCCACAAGGTACCAAACCACTAGTACCTTCAGATATTTGCCACTCTATAAATTTTTGAAAGGCTTTTTCATCAATTTCATTATTTAAAAACGGAGTAATTAATGCTACAAAAGAACCTTTATAATTTATATTCATAATAATCAACCTCAACAAAAAAAATTACATTCAAATTAAAATTATCTATAATATTAATATGCTTAATTTATTAAAAATATTAAAACAATTTATCTTAATAATTATTAGCACAATTTTTTTAATTTATATACTACATACAAAAACTTTATTCGCCGAAAAAAATAGTACCCCATTAATAACAAGCACAAAAATTAATAATATAATTTCACTTATTGAAAATAATAAATGGAATCAAGCTTTAAAAATTGCAAATAAAGTAAAATCTGAAGATTTAATTAATTTAATAAATTGGATTAGAGTATTCTCTCCAAATAATACTAATATAGAAGACTTAATAAACATTTATACAAATTATCAAAAGTGGCCAAATATAAGTTCAATAAAAAGCATAATAGAAAAGAAAATAGATTGGAGTGAAGAGAACCCTAAATTTTATAATTTTTTTAATGATAAAAAACCTATATCTCATCTTGGAAAAATTAAAATACATACCTATCTACTAAATAATGGAAATAAAATTAATAATGAATTAATTATTAATAGCTGGATTTTAGGAGTTTTTTCTAAAAAAGATGAAAAAATTATATTAAAAAACTATAAGGATATTTTTAATAATAATATAAATATTTCTCGCTTAAACTATTTAATATGGAATAAACATTGGCCATCAGTATATAGACAAATTAAACGAGTTGACGCTGAATCATCAAAGTTATTTAAAGCAAGAATAAAACTATCTCGTCGAGAATACGGCGTTGATAGAGCAATTAAAAACGTACCTAAAAATCTTATAAATGATGAAGGATTAGTCTATGAAAGAGTGAAATGGAGAAGAAAAGCTAAAACTAATACGTCTTTAATATTGTTAAGTAGATATATAAATAATAATAAACTTAATTTTCCTGACAGATGGTGGAACGAAATTAATATTCATACACGAAAACTACTTAAGGATAAAAAATATGAGGAAGCATATTTACTTCTCTCAAACCATCAACAAAAATCAGTTAATAATATCAGTAATGCTGAATGGCTTTTAGGATGGATATCTCTTATTCACCTATCTAAACCTAAACAAGCTTTAATACATTTTTCAAAAATGCAAAATATTGTAAACATGCCAATATCTATAGCAAGGGCAAATTATTGGCTTGCTCGAACAGAAAAAAGACTAGACAATTTGGATATAGCAGATGAATACTTTACTAAAGCCGCGTTATTTAATAGTACTTTTTATGGCCTTATAGCAGAGCAAGAAATAGGAAAAGAAAGCAAATTTTTTATTCTTGAACATTTAAATATAGATAATAAATTAAATTTATCAAATAATACTATATTTAGAGCATTAAGCTTATTATCTATAGCCAATGAGAAGAAATATAGCACTAAATTTATTAATGGTTTATTTTCTAAAAAAATTAGTGAGCAAGAAATAAAATATATTTTAAATATTTTTCATAAAACTAAAAGAACGGATTTGTATATTAGAGCTTGTAAAAAAGCCATTAGGCAATATATAAAATTCCAAGGATGTCTATTTCCTTATCCCAATAATATAAGTATTAATACATCTATAAAATTTATAGATGATGCTCTTATCTTCGCAATTATTAAACAAGAAAGTGAATTTTTTATCAATGCTAAAAGCTCAAAAGGAGCAAGAGGGTTAATGCAAATAATGCCATCTACAGGCAAAACTGTGTCCAACAATCTCAGTATAAAATTTGATAAAAAAAAATTATCAAATAATGCTATTTACAATATTACGATAGGTAGTAAATATTTTTATGAATTAGTTAAACATTATAATGGATCAATAATATTAGCTATAGCAGGGTACAATGCAGGACCTAGAAATGTAAAAAAATGGCTAAAAGATTATGGAGACCCTCGCAAAAATGAAATTGATTTTATTAATTGGATAGAATCTATTCCCTTTAACGAAACAAGAAATTATGTGCAAAGAGTTATAGAAAATTATATTATATATCAAAAAGTAATAATTTTAGAATCTAAAAAGCAGCAAAAAAATATAAAAGATATATTTATTCATGAATAATAACGCTATTACAAAATATCAAGACATTTTGAATGCAAAAAATATATTATTAAATAATATTATAGAAACTCCTTTAGTTTTTGATTTCTTTTTGAGTAAAAAATTAAATTCTAAGGTTCTATTTAAATTAGAAAATATTCAAAGAACTGGATCATTTAAAATCAGAGGAGCCTATAATAAAATATATAATTCAATAAACAAAATCAATAACCATGGAGTATTAGCTTGGTCTTCAGGAAATCATGCTCAAGGGGTAGCAGAAGCAGCATCATTATTTAATATAAAATCCACAATCATAATGCCTAATGATGCTCCTAAAATTAAAATAATAGGTGCTAAATCTAGAGGAGCTAAAATAATTTTTTATAATAGAAATACTGAAAATAGAGAGGAAATAGGAAGAAATATTGCTAAAAAAAAGAACCTTAAAATAATTCCACCTTATGATGATAAATATATTATAGCCGGCCAAGGCACTGTAGGATTAGAAATTGTAAAACAATTAAATAAGATTAATTTAATACCTGATAATCTTTTAGTTCCTACAGGTGGTGGAGGATTAATAGCAGGAACTTCTATAGCAATAAAAAATCACTTTAAAAAATGTAATATATATGCTGTGGAACCAAGTAATTTTTCTGACTACGCTAGATCTTTAAAACAAAATAAAATTATTAAAAATAACCCTAAGAAACAATCTATATGTGATTCATTACTTTCTTTAGAGCCCGGAAAATTAACATTTAGTATTAATAAAAACCTTCTGTTAAAAGGTGTTACCGTAACTGATAAGCAAGTATTAAAAGCAATTAAATACGCTTATAATAATCTAGGAATGGTCGTAGAACCTGGAGGCGCCGTAGCATTAGCCGCAATAATGAATAAAAAAATAAATATTGAAAATAGCACTACAGTTGCAGTTTTATCTGGGTCTAATTTGGACACAAAAATTCTGATGAGATCATTAAACACTTAATTTTTTTATTAACCAATCCATATCTACTAATTTTGATTTTTCATATACTATAAAATTATCAAAAACTTGTTTTTCTTTTTTATCTTTATTTAAAAATATTCCACCTGCTAAACCAGCATTCCTACCTGCCTCTATATCACTAGAATTATTTCCAATAATCCATGATTTAGACAAATTAATATTAAGTTTTTTTCCAGCCTCATTTATCATTCCAGGGTGTGGCTTTCTCCATAATTCTTTATCTATTCTATACTTTTCATTTCCTTCTTTATAATATCCACACGCACATACCATATCCAAAAATATATTCTGTCTTTTTAAAAATTCTCTAACTACTTTTTCTATATTAGAAAAATCATCCCACGTGAAATAGCCTCGAGCTATTCCTGACTGATTAGTAACAACTATTACTGGGATATTTGCATCATTACACTTTTTTAGAAATGAACATGAAGATTCAATTAACTTTACTTTCTTAGGGTCACTTAGATATCCACAATCTTCTATGAAAGTTCCATCTCTATCCATAAATATAGCTGCTTTATTAGTAAAATTATCAGTATTATTAATTACTTCTGACCACAATCCTACATCATCTACTAAATACAATTTTCCCATTTAAACCTTTAATAATCTTTATAAGATTTTTCTTCAATTAAATTAGAATTTAATAAAATATTTATTTTCTTTTTAATCTTAGATCTTTCATCATTAGTAACATAGACAGAACGCGCCAAATCTATAAATGTTTGATCAAACCTTCTAAGTCTTTCACACTCTCTTATATCATCTTCTATTTTCCATAAAGATAAATTAATATTTTTTAATTCATCTTTTAATTTCTCTATTCCATCTACACTTTTAAGTTTCTGAATATATATACCAACTAATAATTCATATTCATTATTAACGTTTAATAATTTTTCCTTGTCATCAATAGAGTCTTTTTTAATCTCTAAAATAGTAATCTTATCAATTACTTCGCCTGGTGAGATAGGTATATTAATTTGATCATTCATTTATTATTTCCTCATTAAAATAATTTATAAAACAAATTAAAGAATTTGAATTATATGCTTTATAATATAATCATATACAAAAAGGTAATATTATATGACAAAAACATATAAAAATATATTGGTATACTCTGGAGGTGAAGCAATTGGTGATGCCCTTTATAAGATAAAGTTTGTACAAAACTTAAAAGAAACATTTCCCAATACACATATTACCTGGTTAGCTGGGCAAGGCCAAACTGAATACAATCATTCTTTAAAACCTATTATATCCAATTTTATAAATCAAATTATTGAAGATAAAAAAATAGGACATAGTCCTATAAAAGAATTTTTTAATAAATCACCGATGGCAAATAAATTTTATGATGTAATTATTGATACTCAAACAGTAGTATTACCAACACTAATTGTAAAAAAAATTAAACATAATATATTCATATCATCCACTGCAAACTGGTTTTTTTCTGATCTAAAACCTAAGACATTTTCAATTAAAAACTCTTCCTTAGACCAAAGACTTCAACTTTTTATAGGATTGCTAAGTAATAAAACCAATAATGATGATAAATTTAGCTATAATCTTAACATAAATAAAAAATATTACATTCTTGCAAAATCTATTTTACCCGAAGGCCCTACCTACATAGGAATTTCTCCTGGTGCTGGGGATAATTCAAAAAAATGGCCATTAGAAAAATTTATTGAATTAGCAAATAAACAAGCTTCTAAAAATAGAATTCCTGTTTTTTTTATTGGTCCAAAAGAAAAATTTTTAATAGAAAAAATAAAAAATAAAGTTTCTTCAGCTATTTTTCCAGAATGGACAAACAAAGCCGTAAGTAGTGGTTTAAAAGGTCCTATTCTTGCCATAGCCCTAGCCAAACAACTAAAAGTTGCTGTAGCAAATGATTCTGGAACAGGTCATATGTTCGCTGTTGGAGGGACAAAATTGATTTCATTATTTAGCAAACACAACCCTACTAAGTATGCTCCAAATGCAATAAAGTTATTAATTATTGATTCAAAAAAATATGGAGGAAAAGACCCAAATCTCATTCCTTTAGAACCTGTAGTCAAAAGTATTGAAAAATTACTTTAAAAGTTAAAACATAAAATTATAAATTTATTTTATATTTTTCTAAAATATCATCTTTAAAATCTATCCCAGTACCAGGAACATCAGGTATAATAACATTTCCATTACTTATTTGATATGGTTCTTGTAAAATAGGTTCAGCCCAATCCGTCCACTCACATAAATCAGCTGTTGGAGTAACGCGCATTAACTGCGAAGAAACTTCTGGAAATAAGTGTGAAGACATTTGTATTCTATATGCAGCCGCAAGAGAAGCAGTTTGCATCCATCCACTTATTCCACAAATTCTCATTAAATCTGGCATTATAAAATCACAAATTTTTTGATCTAATGCGCGAAAAGCATCATCAGGACCATGAAAATTTTCACCTAACATAATTGGCGTTTTCATACGGTTTCTCAATTCCTTATACCCATCATAATCATAATAATCTATAGGTTCTTCAAACCAATACAGTCCTTTGTCATCTAAAGTATTCAACATATGAATTGCCTCTGGCAAACTATTGCCTTGATTAAAATCACAAAGGAGTAAATTTTCATTTCCTAACGCTTTTTTAACATTTTCAATAGCTTTTATATCATCTTCAATCTTTTCTCTTCCTAATCTTATCTTTAGAATATTAAAGTTTCCTCTTTCAATAAGTTCTTGAGACTCATTATACAAAGTATCTATAGCATTTAACCATAACCCACATGAATTGTATGCTTTTACTGGCTCTATAGAACCACCTAAATGCACACATAATGGCTCTTTAGCAATTTTTGCACTAGCATCCCAAAAAGAAATATCTAATGCTGCTAAAGAATATATAGCTACCCCAGATCTACCCATTAAACTTGTAGAACTCATTATTTCATTATAAAATTCATAAGGTGCAATTTCTCGTCCTTCAAACTGTTTAAATAATTGTACCGTAGCAGAAGCAATAGTAGGCATATAATTAGCTAAATACGGTCCAATATATCCTTTCCCTACCGTCCCATCATTAAGAGTTATTTCTGTAACTAATACAGCCCAATTATCAAATTGGCCTACCTTTGCAACTACTTTCCTTCTCAAAGGAATATCTGCTGCTCTAATTGATAAGGACTTAACCAATGGTCTTTTCATATTATGACCCTTATACGTTATTAACTTATAAACTTAATAATTTAATTTTATACAAAAGTTTATTATTCTTAATAAATGAATGTCCAGATAAATAATTATTTATATATATAATCTCGATTACTAGGAATAGAACTAGGCTTTTTTGCCAATTGAATTTGAAAAACAGTCATATGATTAGTCCTAAAAGCAGATTCAGATATTATTAAATAATATTCCCACATTTTCATAAAGTTTTCACCATATTTCTTTTTTATAAATGAAGATTTTTTTAAAAATTTTTCTCTCCACTTATTCAAAGTTATTGCATAATGTAAATGAAGGAATTCTATATCCGTTATCATTAAATTATTTTTTTCTATACTTGGTAAAATTTCACTAAGTGCTGGAATATATCCTCCTGGAAAAATATACTTTGATAAAAATGGATCTGTAGCACCTGGACCTCTTATTCTACCTATAGTATGAATTAATGCTACTCCATCTGATTTTAAACATTCACTTACTTTTTTAAAAAATTGATCATAATTTTTTAAACCCACATGCTCAAACATGCCAATACTAACAATTCTATCATATTTATTCTTTAAATTACGATAATCTGTTTCAGAATATTCCAATAAATTATTCATATTTTCTTTTATAGCTCTATCTCTTGCCATATTTAATTGATTCTTAGATAAAGTAATTCCATGACAAAAACAGTCATAATTTTTAGCAATAAAAAGTGATAAACCTCCCCAACCACAACCTATATCTAATATTTTCAAACCAGAATTTAATAATAATTTTTTAGATATATGATCTTTTTTAGCATATTGAGCTTCCTCTAGAGATATATTGTTATTAGAAAAGTAAGCACATGAATATTGCATACTTGAATCCAAAAATAATTTATAAAATTCTGGATCTTGATCATAATGAGCTCTTACATTACCAATAGATGTAGACAAACTGTTTCTTCTTAATTTTTTTGAAAGTAAATTTACTAAATATCTTAGATTAGAAAAATAAGAGAACCTAACCTGATTATTAAAATTTTTATCTATTGCAAAAACAAATTTATCTAAATCACCCTTTATAGATACATTTCCTTTAAAATAAGCTTCACCAAAACTCAAACTGGCCGAATAAAATATTAAAAGAATAATATCAATTAGTTTACTAAAACTAAGTTCAAAAATATTCTTGCCTCTACCAACAGGCTGACTTAAATTTTCATAACGAAAAATTATTTTAATCTCATTGAAATGATGATTAAACTTAATAGATAAATAATAAAATAATAATTTACAAATAATATATCTCATAGCAAAAAAAATTATAACAATTTAAAAATACAATTTAAATATATTTTTTAATTAATAAAACATGACCTGAGCGGATTTATGGACAGTCAATAGTTGGCTCGTATGAGGATATGCCAAGAAAAAGCAACATAGGCTTAGATGTTTGACGTACGCTGACCTACTATAGTCAGGTAACTGGCGGACACGAAGGGATTCGAACCCTCGAAACGGTTGCCCGTTTACACCCTTAGCAGGGGCGCGCCTTCGACCACTCGGCCACGTGTCCAATATGCTTTTAAAATGTCCAGGGACGTGTGTCAAATTAGATATAAATTATTTTTATCAATAATTTTTATTTAAAATTAGGGCATTGGAATTTCAGCACCTATACTCGGTACATCATAACCCTTAATTACTGCGTCTCGCGAAGCAATTTTTTTATACCAGTCTAATATATAAGGAAACTTCTTTAAATTAATTTTTTGCCACTCGAATCTAGAAACCCATGGCCATATAGCTATATCAGCTATACCATAATGATTTCCAGTCACATATTCATTTCTACTTAATTGACTTTCTAAAACACCATAAATTCTATATGCTTCATTTGTATATCTTTCTTCTGCATAAATAGATTTGCCTGCATTAAATTTTACAAAATGGTGAACTTGTCCCAACATTGGACCTAAAGAAGCCATCTGAAACATTAACCATTCATCTCTCTTCCAACGATCTTCATCACTTTTAGGCAAAAATATATTAGTTTTTTCACTCAAATACATAAGAATAGACCCTGATTCCATCATAGTAACATCATTATCATGATCTATAATTGCAGGTATTTTATTATTAGGACTAATCATTAAAAACTTTTCTTTAAATTGTTCATCCTTAGTTATATTAATGGGTATAACTTTATATTTTAAATCACATTCCTCAAGCATAATAGATACTTTTCTTCCATTCGGTGTGCTCCAAGTATAAAAATCTATCATTTTGATTTTTCCTTTCTATTTTTCAACTTGATCTGGGCGTGGAGAACCTTCCGGCCTGTGCATCTCAAAAATATTATCTACAACAGAATAATCTAAATAACCTAAACGAGATAATGGCTTTATCTTTTCTAGATTAACTTTTCCATCATCTATTACTTCATCATTAATGTGAATACCAACTACGTTACCTAAAACCATACCATTATATTCATTACTTCCAAGTGTTGGAAGGTCTATAATTTTATATACTTTACATTCCATGTGTATAGGAGATATTTTTAGCCTAGCTGGTGAAACTATTTTTGATTCTAGCACCTCTAATTTAGCAATTTCAATTTCACTTTCATTTGGTTTAAATGGTGCAGTAGTTTCATTCATTTTATCTTTAGCAGCATATGGAACTATATTAACCACAAATTCACCATTTTCTCTAATATTACTAATACTATCCTTATGGTTGCCCATTGGTTGCTTCCCATTAGTAGCATACATAACCATAGGAGGGTCTGCTGCTACACCATTAAAAAAACTATAAGGAGCACAATTATGTGTGCCATCATAGTTAATAGTTGTAATCCAAGCTATGGGTCTAGGTACAATGCATGATTTGAATGGGTTATATTTTAATCCATGATTATTTTTATCTGTATCATAATACATAAAAAATCCAATTTTATTTATTTAATAAACCTTTAAGAATTTCATTAACTACTTTAGGATTGGCTGTGCCTCCTGTATTCTTCATCATTTGGCCAACAAACCATCCAAATAGTTTTTCATTTCCATTTTTATATTTTGAAACTTGTTCTTGATTTTCTTCAATTATTTTTTTAGCCATAACTTCTAACTCATCTGTATTACTAATCTGTTTGAGTCCTTTAGCATCAACTATATCCGACGCACTCCCTCCTTTTGTAAACATTTCTTCAAATACTTCTTTTGCAGTTCTTCCTGATATTGTTCCATCTTTTATTAAATCAAATAATTCACCTAATTGTTCTGCATTAACGGGACTTTCTTCAATACTTTTTTCCATCTCATTGAGCATTGCAAAAAAATTAGTAATAATCCAATTAGCAACAAATTTTGTATCTCTACCTTTCGAAACTAATTCAAAAAAATCTGCATAACTTTTATCAGCTGTTAAAACGTCAGCTTCATAGAAACTTAAACCATATTCCGATTGAAAACGATCTCTTTTTTGATCAGGTAATTCAGGTAATTCTTTTTTATATTTATTAATTCTTTCATCACTGATGTTTAGAGGTAATAAATCTGGATCAGGAAAATACCTGTAATCATGAGCATCTTCTTTTGATCTCATTGATCTTGTTTCATTTTTGTTAGAATCATACAATCGTGTTTCTTGTTTTACTTTACTTCCACTTTCAATTATTTCTATTTGTCTATATGCTTCATATTCCACTGCCTTCATCATAAACTTCACTGAATTAATATTTTTTAATTCACACCTAGTTCCAAATTCTTCTCCTGGCCTTCTCACAGAAATATTTGCATCACACCTTAATGAACCTTCATCCATGTTTCCATCGCAGGAACCAATATACCTAACAATAGAACGTAATTTTCTTAAATAAGCACCTGCTTCTTCCCAATCTCTCATATCTGGCATTGACACTATTTCCATTAAAGGAATTCCAGACCTATTTAAATCTACAAATGAATATTTAGGATGCTGGTCATGCATTAGCTTACCAGCATCTTGTTCTAAATGAAGTCTTTCTATACCAATTTTCTTTTTTTCACCTTTTTCTAAGTCTATACTTATCCATCCTTCTCCAACTATAGGTGATTTAAACTGCGAAATTTGATATCCTTGAGGTAAATCAGGATAAAAGTAATTTTTTCTATCAAATATAGATATATTATTAATTTTAGCATTTAAAGCATGGCCGGTTTTTATTGCCTGATTTACTGCTTCATTATTAATAACAGGAAGCATGCCAGGCATTGCTGCATCTACAAAACTAACTTGTGAGTTAGGGCTAGCACCAAAATCAGTAGCTGAACCAGAAAATAGTTTTGATTTGCAATTTACTTGAGCATGAATTTCTAGACCTATAACCATTTCCCAAGTTCCAGTATCTCCTTTTAATTTTATTGCTTCTCTCATAATAAACTACCCTTTAACTAAATACTTATAAAATTTGCAGCATTCTCTATAACCGTTCCTACACTAAATAATGTTTCTTCATCAAATCCTTTGCCAATTAGTTGAAGTCCTAAAGGATATCCATTAGAATCTAAACCAGCTGGAATTGACATAGCTGGAAGCCCAGCAAGGCTAGCAGGTACAGTAAAAACATCATTCATATACATTGTTACAGGATCCATTTTTTCATCACCAATTTTAAAAGCTCCAGTTGGTGCAGTAGGAGTTAGTATTACATCACAATCATTAAAAGCATCTTTAAAATCATTTACAATTTTAGAACGAACTTTTTGCGCTCTTAAATAATATGCATCATAGTATCCTGCTGATAGAACATAAGTTCCTATTAATATCCTTCGTTTAACTTCCTCACCAAATCCTTCAGCTCTAGTTTGAGAATACATATTTTCCAGGTCTTTTATGTTTTCTGTTCTATATCCATATTTTACACCATCATAACGTGCTAAGTTTGCTGATGCTTCTGCAGGAGCAACTATATAATAAGTCGGAAGGGCATATTTAGTATGAGGAAGAGTTACTTCAATAATTTCTGCCCCTGCATCTTGTATCCATTTAATACCTTCATCCCAAGTCTTTTGAACATCAAAAGAAAGATCATTTATTTTATATTCTTTAGGTATCCCTATTTTCATTCCCTTAATAGATTTTGAACAAGAATCAATAAAACTTGGTACTTTAATATTTACAGAAGTAGAATCTAAATTATCAAAACCTGCCATATTTTCCAAAATAATAGCACTATCTCTTACAGAGCGTGTTAAAGGCCCTGCTTGATCTAATGAAGATGCAAAAGCTATAATTCCCCATCTTGAACACCTTCCATAAGTGGGCTTTACTCCTACAGCTCCACAAAATGAAGCAGGCTGTCTAATAGAACCACCTGTATCTGTTCCTAATGCAATAGGAGCTAATTTTGCAGCGACGGCAGAAGCAGAACCACCAGATGATCCTCCCGGTACTAATTTATCGCCATCTTTACTCCATGGATTAACAACTGCACCATAATAACTTGTTTCATTTGATGAGCCCATAGCAAATTCATCCATACTAGTTTTACCAATATAAATTCCACCTGCCTTCCATAATTTAGAAGTAACAGTAGATTCATAATTAGGAATAAAATTTTCTAAAATCTTAGAACAAGCTGAAGTTCTTTCACCTTCGACACAAAATATATCTTTTACTGCTATGGGCAAACCATCTAGTGGCAATGCCTCATTTTTAGACCTTCTTTCATCAGAAAATTTTGCCAATGATAAAGATTTTTCCGCATTAAAATGAATATATGCATTTATTTTAGAATCCTTCTCAATAAGATTTAAATATTCTGATATGACCTCTACAGATGAGAACTCTTTTTTATTAAGACCTTCTAAAGTCTCGACAACTCCTAAATTTGAAATTTTTACCATTTATTCTATAACTTTCGGAACAATGAATGAATTATCAATTTTTTCAGGGGCATTACTGACTATTTTTTCACTATAACCTCCATCTATCACCTCATCCTCTCTCTCTCTCAACGATTCATTAGAAACTCCAGTCATAGGTTTCTCATTTTTAATGTCCACTTCATTCAATTCTTCTATCCACTTCATTATATTATTTAATTCTGTTGTCATTTTTTCAATTTCAGAATCATTAATTTTTATTCTAGCAAGATATGCTACACGTTCTAAAGTAGATTTATCTAAAGACATATTCAAAAATCCCCTCTATAAATATAATAGTAAATAATATATATAAATTAATTAATATTTACTCTAAAAAAATGGATTACCATTCAAAATGTCTAACGGCAAGAAACTTTATAAACAAATATCATATAATATTTTAGAATTTAAACAAAATATTCCTTCAAAAGGCAGTTTACTTTGCTTAGATATAGGTAAAAAAAAAATTGGCATAGCTAAATGTGATGAAGATAAATTAATATCTTCAAATTTAAAAACACTAATAAGAAAAAAATTTTCTGTTGATATAATAATCATTGAAGAAATAATTAAAGATAATAGTATTAAAGGAATTGTAATAGGATTGCCTTTAAATTTAGAAGGGAAACCAAGTAAAAAATCACAGTCTGTTACAAGATTAACAAAAGAAATATATTCATATCTAAATATTCCAATATTATTATGGGATGAGAGAAATTCAACAATTGCAGTCAAAAAATTTTTAATACAAGAAGTTAATATCTCTAGAGAGAAGAGAAAAAAAATTATTGATTCCTCTGCTGCGCAATGGATTTTAGAAGGAGTTATTAAAACACTTAAAAATAAAAATTGACATTTAATTACCAAAACGGTAATTATATAAAAAATATTTTAGGTATTTATATGCATGCTTTAAATAAATGGCTTATAGATAATTCAATTACAAGACAAGTTTTTGCTAAAAAAATTAATATTTCTACTGCTACACTTTCTAGGTATCTTTCAGGCGATCGAATCCCCAAACAAAGCATTATGAAAAAAATTATAAAAGAAACTAAAAATGAAATTACGCCTAGTAGTTTTTATTCTAGCCAAAATAAAAATATTTTTAATAATGAATTTTTAAAAAAACACTTACTAGGAATTGAAGGACTTAATAAAAAAGAAATATCTTCATTATTAAATAGAGCAGATTCAATTGTAAAACAAAATCAAAATAATGTTATTTATCATAGTTATAAAGGGAAAACTCTAGTTAATTTGTTTTTTGAAGATTCAACCAGGACAAAAACCTCTTTTGAACTTGCGGCAAAAAGATTAGGTATGGATGTAATTAATATGCAAATTGAAACTTCAGCAATAAGAAAAGGGGAAAGTTTACTTGATACTGCTATGACTTTAAATGCTATGAGGCCTGATATATTAGTAATTAGGCACTCACTTAGCGGCACTCCTCATTTATTAGCAAATAAAGTTAAATGCTCGGTAATTAATGCAGGAGATGGAAAACACGAACATCCTACACAAGCACTATTAGATGCTCTAGCAATCAAAAATCGAAAAGGTAAAATAAAGAATCTAAAAGTAGCCATCTGCGGTGACATAATCCATAGCAGAGTAGCGAGATCTAATATTAAATTATTAATAACCATGGGAGCTACAGTTAACATTATAGCTCCTTCTACACTTTTACCTAATAATAATCTATTAGGAGCTAGAGCGTTTACTAACATGCAACAAGGACTTAAAGATGCTGACATTGTAATGATACTAAGATTACAACTTGAGAGAATGCATGGATCTTATATACCTTCAGCAAAAGAATATTTTAAATTTTATGGGTTAGATCGTAATAAACTTAACTTTGCAAAAAAAGATGCATTAGTTATGCACCCAGGACCAATTAATAGAGGCGTAGAAATTGATAGTGAACTAGCAGACGATATAAATAGAACATTAATTTTAGAACAAGTAGAATTAGGAGTGGCAATTAGAATGTCTGTAATTGAACATTTATTAAATAATAACAATTTAAATACAATAAAATGATAAAACAACAACATAATAAAATAGCATTCATTAACGCACGAATAATTGATCCTGATAGCGGTTTAGACTGTTTAGGTGAACTATTAGTGCAAAACAAATTAATAAAAGATGTTGGACGAAACTTATTTAATGGATCCACTCCTGAAGATCATCTTATAATAGACTGCAAAAAAAATATTTTATGTCCAGGTCTTATTGATATATGTAGTCATTTAAGAGAGCCAGGAGAAGAATATAAAGAAAACATTGAATCAGCATCAAAGGCTGCTTTAGCAGGAGGAATCACTAGCATGATTTGTATGCCAGACACGAATCCTATTATTGATCAAATATCTGTTATTGAATTTATTGCTCGTCGTGCTAGAGAAACCAATGGTGTAAAAATTTTTCCATCAGCCTCTATAACTAAGGGACTAAAAGGCGAAATATTAACTGAAATAGGTCTTTTACAAGAAGCAGGTGCTATACTCTTTACTGAAGGAGATCAAGCTTTAAGCAATACAAAAATTATGAAACAGGCATTACAGTATGCAAAAACATTTAATGCACTAATCATACAACACCCTCAAGATAAAGACTTGTCTGTTAATGGAGTAATGAATTCAGGAGCTTTAGCAAACAAACTTGGTTTACCAGGAATTTCAAAGATAGCAGAAATAATACAAGTTGAAAAAGATTTAAGACTTATAGAGAATACAGGAGGTAAGGTTCACTTTATAAATATAACTACAAAAGAATCTATAATAGCAATAAATAAAGCTAAAAATAATGGACTTAACGTATCCTGTTCTACATCTCCTCATTATTTCACGTCCAATGAAAATTCTGTAGATGAATGGAAAACTTTTGCTAAAGTTACTCCCCCATTAAGAAAAGAAGAAGACAGAAAATATGTCTTTAATGCTCTTATTAATAAAGACATTGATTTAATTACTAGCCATCACTCCCCTCAAGATCAGGACAGCAAAAGAGTACCATTTGAACAGGCTGAATTTGGAATAATTGGCTTAGAAACGTTACTTCCACTTTCAATGCAATTGCATTTTAAAGGAAAGATGCAAATAATAGACATTATTGACAAATTAAGTAATAAACCAGCAAAACTACTCAAATTAAAATCTGGAATGCTTAAAAAACATTACCCAGCAGACATACTTGTTTTTGACCCAAATTACTCATATAAATTAAATATAGACAAAATGAAAAGCAAATCTAAAAATTCTCTTTATGATAACTATAACGTTACAGGAAAAGTTTTAGCGACAATTGTTGACGGTAGATTAATGTACAAATCATCTAAATTTAAAATTAAGAACATATAAAATGGATTTTATTTTTAGTGATTTACTACAATTAATTTCTTCAAATTATATAATATTTTTATTACTTATAAGCTATATACTAGGTTCAATTCCTTTCGGCGTAATAATAACCCATGTTTTTGGGTATGGGGATATTAGAAAAATTGGATCAGGTAATATAGGAGCCACAAATGTACTTAGAACAGGAAATAAATTACTTGCTTTCCTAACTTTAATTTTAGATTTTTTTAAAAGTTTAATTATACTCATTATTATAAAAATTACTTTATCTGATTCTCTTAATAATGATGTATTAATTACATTATACATTTTAAGCTCATTATTCTCAATTTTAGGACATATGTATAGCCCTTTTCTAAAATTTAGTGGTGGAAAAGGTATTGCCACCTCTGCTGGAATTTTATTATTTATTTCATACCCTATTGCAATACTGACAAGTATAATATGGATTCTAGTTGCATTAAGTACAAAAAAATCTTCTTTAGGAGCTCTTATTGCAAGTTTGTCTAGCCTTATATTTTTATGGTCATTTCAACAAATGTCTCTTACAGAGGTAATAAGTAAAAATTATATAATTACTAATAAAGAACTATATTTATTCTTAGTTATAACGATAGTTATATGGCTTAAGCATATTCCAAATATTAAAAGATTAATCAATAATACAGAATCTGACATAAAATAAATTTTTAAAAAATAATTTGCTTAAAATAGAAAAGATTATTATTTGTGAAAATACTAATTAAAAATTATTGAAGAGTTATTTATGAATATAGTTGTAGTAGAATCACCCGCAAAAGCAAAAACTATAAATCAATACTTAGGAAAAGACTATAAAGTCTTAGCGTCTATAGGTCATATAAGAGATCTTAAAGAAAAAGGAGGGAAAGGAGTTATTCCTGAAAAAGATTTTTATATGGATTATGAATTAAATAAAAATTCAAAAGGTTTAAATGAAATAACAAAATCAATTTCAGAAGGGGATAATTTATGGCTCGCAACTGATGCTGATAGAGAAGGAGAAGCAATAGCATGGCATATACATACTTATTTAAATGAAAAGAAAAAATTATCCAATGTTAATGTTAGAAGAGTAGTTTTTTATGAAATTACAAAAAATGCTATTTTAGATGCCTTTAAAAACCCAAGAAATTTAGATTCAAATATGATTAATTCCCAAAGAGTAAGAAGAGCCTTGGATTATCTTATGGGTTATCAATTATCTAGTGTATTATGGAGAACACTTCCAAGAGCTAAATCAGCAGGCAGAGTTCAATCAGTAGCGCTTAAACTAATATGTGACAGAGAAACAGAGAGAGAAATATTTAACCCTAAAGAATACTGGGATATAAAAAGCTTATTTAAAAATACTAACGAAGAAACCTTTGAAGCCATCCTATCAAGTATTAACGGAGAAAAAATTAAAAAATTTGACATAAATTCAGAAACACTAGCTGAAAAAGCATTGAAACAAATTAAAAGTATTGAATCTTTCTTTATAAAATCTATAAAGAAGAAAAGAATAAAAAGTAATCCTACTCCTCCATTTATTACTTCAACATTACAACAGGAGGCATCAAGAAAATTAGGATTTGGAGCAAAAATTACCATGGGTATTGCGCAAAGTCTTTACCAAGGTATAGATATTAATGGAGAGACTATAGGGCTAATTACCTATATGAGGACTGATTCAGTAAATATTTCAGAAACCGCAATAAATGAAACTAGAAATCTAATTTCAGATTCTTATGGAAAGAAGTACCTGCCTGATAGTCCTATAATTTACAAAAAGAAATCTTCAAATGTGCAAGAAGCTCATGAAGCTATAAGGCCAACCAGTATATCTAAAACGCCAAATGATATGGAAAAATACTTAGATGAAAAACAAAAAAAGCTTTATGAATTAATATGGAAAAGAACTATGGCCTCTCAGATGAAAAGTGCAGAAATTGATCAAGTCTCTATATTTATAGGATCTAACGAAGATATTTTAGAGTTTAAGTCTACAGGATCTATAATTGTATTTGATGGGTATAAAAAAATATATACGGAAGATAAAGATGATGAACTTAAAGAAGATATTCAAAATAATATTCCTAAAGTAGAAGAAAATGAAAAAGTATTTTTAAGTAAAACTTCACCATATCAACATTTTACAGAACCTCCTCCAAGATATACTGAAGCGTCATTAGTAAAAAAGCTTGAAGATTTAGGGATAGGGAGACCTTCTACTTATGCATCTATTGTTTCTGTTATTAAAGATAAAGGCTATGTTAAGTATGAAAAGAGAAGATTTGAGCCAGAAACTAAGGGAAGAATTGTTACTGCATTTCTAAATAGCTACTTTAATAATTATATTGAAGAAAATTTTACAGCTAAACTAGAACAACAATTAGATGATGTTGCCAATGGAAAAATTAATTGGAAGAACACTCTTGAAGAGTGGTGGATACCATTTAAAAACACTATAAACAATACTTCCTCACTAAGGGTAAGAGATATTGAGAAAAAAATTGATGAAGATTTAGGCCCACACTTTTTTCCTCCTTTAAAAGATGGAACTGACCCAAGAAAATGCCCTAAGTGTGATAATGGAAAGTTAAATATTAGATATGGGAGTAGTGGTGGGTTTATTGGCTGTTCAAATCATCCAGAATGTGATCATACGGCTCAGTTAAGAGTAGGAAAGGGAAAAGAATCTAGTAAAACTGAACCTAAACTATTAGGTTATAATGAAAATAATATTCCTATAACTTTAAGAATTGGACCTTATGGGCCATATGTGCAGTTAGGAGATACACCATTAAAAACTGATAAAAAAGCTAAAAAACCTAAAAGAGCTTCTATACCCAAAAATATTACTATAGAAGACATAACATTGGAAAAAGCTTTATCAATGTTAGCCTTACCAAAAGAAATAGGAATTAGGCCTGAAACAGGAAAAATGATATACGGAAATATAGGAAGATTCGGTCCCTATGTGCAACACGAAAAAATATATGCAAGTATTTCTAAAACAGAAGATATTTTTTCTATTGGCATAAATAGAGCTGTTGAATTAATAGTAGAAAAAGAAAATAAGCCTAAAAAAGGAAAAAAGAAAGAATAAATATAAAGTAAAATTATTAATAGAAAAGTTGACACATTATTTTGTTAAGCTATTCTCAGCAACAAATTAGGAACTTATAATGGCTAAACCAACAACAATTAAAATAAGACTAAAAAGTTCAGAATCTGGTTATTTTTATGTAACAAAAAAAAATAGCAGAACTATGACTGATAAAATAGAAGTTAAAAAATACGACCCTATTGTTCGTAAACACGTGCTATTCAAAGAAGACAAAATTAAATAATTATTAATGAAATTTGATTCAAAATATAAAAAATATTCAAATTAAAAAATCTTTACCATTGCTAATATGTGATGCTGATGAAGTTATATTTGAATTTATGAAAAGTTTTGAAAAATACTTAAAAAAAAATCAAATGTATTTTCTATATAAATCTTTCAATTTAAATGGAAATATATTTAGTTCAAAGAACAACAAGCCCATAAACACAAAAATGATTCCCAACACTATTTCTAATTTTTTTAAAAACTATACATCAAAAATGCCATTAATAAATGGAGCAAAAAACTCCCTAAAAGAATTAAATAAAATTATGAATATTATTATTTTATCAAATATTCCTGAAGTTTATGCATTAGATAGATATAATTATCTAAAAAAAAATAATATGAATTACTATTTTTTATATAATAATGGCCCTAAAGGAGATATTTGTAAAAAGTTAAAACAATTAACCAACAAAAAAACTTTTTTTATGGATGATCTTCCTAATCAATTAATATCCGTAAAAAAACTTTCAAGAGAAATTACTACAATTCATTTTTTACAAAATAAAAAACTACTTAAAATCCTTCCTAAATATATAGAATGTGACCATAAAGCTAGAGATTGGTTAGAAGCAAAGAATATTATTTTAAAAAATATTTAACATTTTTTCTTAGCAATAAACTTATACTTTTTTAAATTACCTATTATTTTATAATCCAAATAATCAAATACAACAGATCTTGCTATACCATAATTATCAATTATTAATTCAATCTCATGGACAGGCTCTGAAGACACACTATTTAATTCAAAAACAGCTGTTCTAATTTTCTTAAATAATTGTCCATCGATTTCTACTTCTTTTGAAAAACTATTTACATGATTTAAAGATTCTTCATTCTCTCCAGTAAATACAGTATATGACTTAAAATTTTTATTTTTTAGCTTTAGGGTAGCCATAAAATGCTTCATAGGGAATAATGTTTCTATAGGAATATTCACTTCTTTCTTTCTAGGTCGAATATAAATAATTTTAGCATCTTTATCACTTTTATAGGCTTGACCTTCATAATATGCTATTTCTTCACCATTAATTATAACCTGAGATAGAAACCTAAAAAGATTACCATTAAAAGACTCCCATATGGAATATCTAAATTCATTTCTATACTGTGTGCCATGATTATCAGTAATATCAATCAAACTATTTTGATTTACTACCCAGCCCTCACATGATTCATAAACTTCCAAATTCATCTGTCCTAATGCACTATGAACTTTTGATGAAGAAGAAACATTATTTGTTCGAAGATTATAAACTGCTTCATGACTTTTAAAATTATTAAAATTTTTGATATCTTTTGCATATAAATTTTCTTTATAAAGTAATATAATGCATATAAATATAATTAATTTAGTCAAAACATAACTAAATGTATATAAAATAGACTTTAGTAGATTTAATAACATAATAATGCATTTTATACAGTAATAAGGAAAAAAAATGAATGAAATAGATAATATTTTAAAAGAAAAAAATATAATTATTCCTGAATCCCCTACTCCAGCAGCTAACTATATTCCATATGTAACTTCTGGAAATTTAGTTTTTATTGCAGGACAAGTACCATTTGAAAACGGCAAGATTAATTATACCGGTAAAGTAGGTGCAGAGGTAAATATTGACACTGCTAAAATTATTGCAAGAATTTGCGGTTTAAATGTTTTATCCGTATTAAAAGATGCAACAGATGGAGACTTATCAAAAGTAAAAAAATGTGTAAAACTAGGTATTTTTGTAGCATGCGTTAATAATTTTTCTCAACAACCAGAAGTTGCAAATGGAGCATCTGATTTAATGGTCGAAATATTTGGTGAAAATGGAAAACATGCTCGATTTGCTGTAGGTACAAATTCTTTACCAAGAAACGTACCAGTAGAAGTAGATGCTATATTTGAACTAAAATAATATATAATGCTTAAATTTAAAGTATATAAAACTATAACTCTTATTAATGAAGAGGAATGGGATAAATGTGTTAATAGTAACCCTTTTTTATCATATAAATTTTTAAAAAACTTAGAAAATTCAGAATGTATTGGAAAAAACACATCTTGGATACCAAACTATATATCTATAAAAGACAATAAAGAAACTATTGCTTTTATCCCATTATTTATAAAACTTGATAGTCAGGGTGAATATGTATTTGACCATTCATGGGCAAATGCTTACTACAACGCAGGTGGCAATTATTATCCTAAAATACAATCATCCGCACCCTTTACCCCGGTAACTGGAAATAGAATTCTGATAAATAAAAATATTAAATCAAAAGCAAAAGATGCAATAATTAAATTAGCAGGAGAATATATAGAAGATATTGTAAAAAAAAATAAAATATCTTCAGCGCATATAACATTTTGTACTTATAAAGAACAAACAATTCTATCTAAACTTAAATATTTATCTAGGATTGGTGAACAATATCATTGGAAAAATAATAATTATTTAAAATTTAGTGATTTTTTATCAGATTTAAGTTCAAGAAAAAGAAAAGCTATTAATAAAGAAAGAAAATATATAATTGATTCAAAAATAAAAATAACTATTAAAACAGGCAAAAACTTAAAATTAAGAGATTTTGAATTGATGTATTTATTTTATTATCATACTGCTCAAAAAAAGTGGGGAAAACCCTATTTAAATAAAAAATTTTTTAATTTATTAAGCAAAAACTTTACTGATAAAATATTATTAATTTTTGCTGAAGATTCTAAAAAAACAATAGCAGGAACAATGCACATTATGGGAAAAGACACTCTTTATGGAAGATATTGGGGAACTACAGCTGAAGTAAAATATTTACATTTTGAGCTCTGTTATTATCAAGCCATTGAATGGGCAATTAAAAATAAATTTAAATTTGTCGAAGGTGGTGCACAGGGGCCACATAAAATACAAAGAGGATATCTTCCGGTAAAAACATACAGCAGTCATTATATTAGAAATTCGCAATTTCGAAGCGCTGTAAAAGATTTTTTAAAAGAAGAAATAGAAGTTATTGAAAATGATATTAATTATATTAATACAAAATATACACCTTATAAAAAAATTAAGCTTTAACCTTTTGTTTTGTTTTTGTAGAGGCATTCTTATTAATAGTAGCGATATCTAAAACAAACTTTTTCTTTTTTATTTTTACTTTTACATGTCCACCATTAACTAAGTCACCAAATAATAATTTATCAGCTAATGGTTTTTTAATATGTTTTTGAATAACTCTTTCTAATGGTCTTGCTCCAAAAATTTCATCAAAACCAAGTTCTGCTAGCAATGCCTTAGCTCTCTCATCCAGTTCTATAGTAACCTTTTTTTCTTCTAATTGTTTTTCTAACTGATCAATAAATTTTTCTACAATTTTTAATATTATTTCTTTATTCAAATTTTTAAATTTGATGATGGAATCAAGTCTATTTCTAAATTCAGGCGCAAATAGCTTTTTTATTGCTTCAGTATCTGCATCAATTCTTTCTTTGCGACCAAAGCCAATTGGTGCTTTTGCCATTTCAGCTGCTCCAGCATTTGAAGTCATAATTAATATTATATTTCTAAAATCAATTTTTTTTCCATTATGATCTGTTAATTTTCCATGATCCATAATTTGCAATAAAATGTTGAATAAATCTGGATGAGCTTTTTCTATTTCATCTAATAATAAAACAGCGTGTGGGTTTTGATCTACCTTATCTGTTAACAATCCTCCTTGGTCAAAACCAACATAGCCTGGGGGAGCTCCTATTAACCTAGATACCGAATGTCTTTCCATATATTCTGACATGTCAAACCTCATAAGCTCTAAACCTAAATTTCTTGCTAATTGTCTTGAAACCTCTGTTTTACCAACGCCTGTCGGTCCAGTAAATAAATAACACCCAATTGGCTTTTCACTATCTCTTAAACCTGCTCTGGCCAATTTAATAGCATTTGAAACTTCTTCTACCGCTTGATCTTGTCCATAAATCACAAATTTTAAATCTCTCTCTAAGTTAAATAACAAATCTTTATCATTAGTACTTACTCTTTTTGAAGGTATACGAGCAATTTTAGCTATAACTTCCTCTAAATCACTAATACCTAAAGTTTTCTTTCTTTTTTCTGGAGGCAATAATCTTTGTGATGCTCCTAGCTCATCTATAACGTCAATAGCTTTATCTGGTAATTTCTTATCACCTATATATTTATCACTTAAATCAACAGCTGCCTTTATTGCTGCATTAGTATATTTTACATTGTGATGATCTTCATAATATGACTTAAGTCCATATAAAATCTTAATAGCATCCTTTTTAGAAGGTTCAGATATATCAATTTTCTGAAACCTTCTTACTAATGCCCTATCCTTTTCAAAATAACTTCGATATTCTTTATAAGTAGTAGATCCAATACATCTCAATTGTCCAGATGCTAAAGCTGGTTTTAATAAATTAGAAGCATCCATAGAGCCACCACTAGTAGCTCCAGCACCAACTACTGTATGAATTTCATCTATAAACAAAATAGCGCGTTCGTTATCAGCTATTTCTTTTAGTATAGCCTTAAGACGTTCTTCAAAATCACCTCTATATCTCGTTCCAGCCAATAAAGTGCCCATATCTAGACTATAAATTATTGCATCTTTTAATATTTCTGGTGTTTCATTTTTAACTATCCGTCTAGCCAAACCTTCAGCTATTGCCGTTTTACCAACACCTGGATCCCCTACATATAAAGGATTGTTTTTTGTTCTTCTACATAATACTTGGATTGTTCTATCAACTTCTATTTCTCTTCCAATTAAAGGATCTATATAACCTTTTTCAGCCTTTATATTTAAATTAACACAATATTTATCAATTACACTTTTTTGAACTTTTTCATTTACATTATTTCCAGAATCATCATTGCTATTTTCTACTTTTGATTCGAGCGACCCATGACTTATATAAGACACTGCATCCAATCTAGTCATTTTTTGTTGATTTAAATAAAATACTGCATGACTTTCTCTCTCACTAAAAATAGCCACTAAAATATTTGCACCTGTTACCTCGTCACTCCCTGACATTTGAACATGATGAGCTGCTCTTTGAACAACTCTTTGAAAAGAAGCTGTTGGTTTAATCTCAGAATTATTTTTTACTTTTAAAGATGTTAACTCATTAACAATAAAATCATTTAAGACTGCTCTTAACTCTTCTAAATCTACTTCACAAGATATTAAAACTTCATTTGCATCTTCATCATCTAATAATACACTCAATAAATGTTCTAACGTAACAAATTCATGTTCATGCTCTCCTGCTAATTCAAAAGCTTTATTTAAAGTTTGTTCTAATCTTGCAGATAACATTATTCTTTTTCCATAGTACATTGTAAAGGGTGTTGATTTTTACGAGCAAAATCCATAACTTGAACTACTTTAGTTTCTGCTATCTCATAGGGATACAAACCACAAACTCCCATTCCTTTTTGATGAACATGTAACATAATTTGCGTAGCTTCATTTCTAGACTTAGAAAAATATTTTTCAAGAACTAAGATTACAAATTCCATAGGAGTATAATCATCATTCTTTATTAATACTTGATAAAAAGAAGGACGTTTAACTTCAACTTTTTCTTCTAAAAGAACATTAGAATTATTATCTATTTCTGTATTCTTTTTTTTATCAGAATTCATTCTTTATTTTCTCCTAAAATCATATATGTAAAATATACTATTTTACAAATTTTCTAAAGAAAGATCATACTTTTGTAAATATTTTTTTAATTCATCTCTGATCAACTTTAAATTATTTTTTGAATTTGCCTCTATTCTCGCAACTAATGCTTCTTGAGTATTAGATGCACGTAATAACCACCAACCATTTTCTTTTTTTATTCTTAAGCCATCAACTTTAATTATAGTACTATCAGTTTTTTCGAGAATTTTACCTAATTCATCAATTACTAAAAACTTCTTATCATCAGAACAACTAATCTTTATTTCAGAGGAAGCATAACTTTTAGGTAAACTCTCTAAAAAATTATTTAAAGTTTGATTATTCTTTACTAATTCTAATACTCTTAAAGCTGCATATAACGCATCATCAAATCCATAATACCTATCCGAAAAAAAAATATGTCCAGACATTTCTCCAGCTAATGGAGCCGCAATCTCTTTCATTTTAGATTTAATAAAAGAATGACCTGTTTTCCACATAACAGGATTGCCTCCTAATCTTTTTATTTCTTTAAAAATACTTTCAGAAGCCTTTACATCAGCAATGACAGAGCAATTAGGATTGTTTTTCAAAACTTCCTTAGCCAAAAATGCAATTAACTGATCCCCCCACACAATATCTCCAGTGGATGACACAACTCCTAATCTATCTCCATCTCCATCAAACGCTATTCCAAGATCAGAATTACTTTTCTTTACTAATTTTATTAATTGATTGAGATTATCTGGATCAGTTGGATCTGGGTGATGGGAAGGAAAATTTCCATCAATTTTTTCATTTAATAATAAATGATTTCCAGGTAAATAATTTACCAATTTCTGCATGACTTTTCCTGCAGAACCATTTCCAGAATCCCAAACCACTTTAATATTCTTATTTATTACATTTATTTTTGAACATTTTAATAAAGATTCTATATATTTTTTTTCTAAATCTTTTTCTTCTACACTTCCACCTGGCGATAAAGTCCAATTTCCTTCATTAGCTCTTTTACCAATATCCGCAATATCATCACCATAAAAAGGTACAGTTCCCTTCATTATTTTAAAACCATTATGATTAGAAGGATTATGAGAACCTGTAACCATAATAGCACCGTCTGATTTTAATAAATTTGCTGCAAAATATAACATTGGCGACGGTCCTACACCAATATCAATAACACTAGAACCTGAATCTTTTAACCCATTAATTAAATGTTCAGCCATTTTTGGAGATGATAGCCTCCCATCTCTACAAACTATAATTTTATTATTATTTTTTAATATAGAAGAAAAAATATTTCCCAATATTTCTGCATCTTTGTAATGCAAACTTTCTCCTACAACCCCTCTAATATCATATGCTCTAAGAATATTTTTATTAAAACTATGATTTTTCATTTTTAGATTACTCTGATCTTCCCACACTAAAATATTTTATTTTTGCTTCATCCATATCTTGTTTATTATAGACATTACGCAAATCTATAATTACAGGGGTTTGAAGTAATTTTTTTACTTTAATCAAATCTAATGCTCTAAATTCATTCCATTCCGTAATAACTATCATTGCATTTGCATTACTAATACAATCATAAGCATTATTACACCATTCCACTCCATCAAACTCCTTTAACTTTTTTGCGTTACTCATTCCTGCTGGATCATATACCTTAATTTTTGACACTACCTTTTTAAGTTCAGAAACTATCACTAAGGAGGGAGATTCTCTCATATCATCAGTATTAGGTTTAAAAGTAAGTCCTAATATAGAAATAATTTTATTTTCTAATCCTCCTAAAGCATTTTTAATCTTCACTACCATATTTAACTTACGAGTATCATTTACACCTATAACACTCTCAATAATCTTAGTCCTTGCATCATATTTCTTACCTATTTCTACTAACGCTCTTGTGTCTTTAGGAAAGCAAGATCCTCCAAACCCAGGACCTGGATGCAAAAACTTTGACCCTATCCTTCTGTCTAACCCTATTCCTTTTGCTACTTTTTGGACATCTGCACCAACTTTTTCACAAATATCCGACATCTCATTGATGAATGAAATTTTAGTTGCTAAGAATCCATTTGATGCATACTTTATTAATTCTGCTGTTTCTCTACCAGCAAATAAAATAGGAGTTTCTCTTAAATTTAAAGGTCTATATAATTTTTGTAAAATATTTTTTGCAAAATTAGATTCTACTCCACAAACTACTCTATCTGGTCTCATAAAATCTTCTATAGCGGAACCTTCCCTTAAAAATTCTGGATTAGAAGCAACATCATAATGCTTATATAATTTTAGTTCAGGTTTATATTTTGAAATATATTTAATTATATCTTTACTAGTCCCAACAGGAACTGTGGACTTTGTAACTATTAATTTGGTATGTTTATCGTCTGATTTAATCAAATCTGTAATTTCTTTTACTACTTCATAAACATATGACAAATCAGCTGAATTATCTTTCTTATTTGCAGGAGTTCCTACTGCAATAAATATTGCTACACTATCATTAAAAGAAGAAGATAAATCAGTAGTAAAAGATAATCTGTTCGAAGCTATATTCTTTTTAACTAAATCTTCTAAATTTGGTTCAAAAATAGGAATTATAGCTTTCTTCAAATTTTTTATTTTCTCTTCATCTTTATCTACGCATGTAACATTAAAGCCAAACTGAGAAAAACAAGCTCCCGATACAAGGCCAACATAACCACTCCCTATTATAGTAATATTCATAATATTATCCTTAATACTTAATATATCTTTTTAATATTTTCTTGGTATTATTTCTTAAAGATTTATTTTGCAAAGCTAGACTTATTTGAGCCTCCAATGAGCCTAAAACATTACCACAATCATATCTATTTCCTTCAAATTTACAACCTATAACCCCAGACATATTAATACTCCCTTTAATAGCATCAGTTAATTGAATTTCTCCTCCATAACCTATTTTCCTTTTTGATAATTGCTTAAATATTTCTGGCAATAAAATATATCTACCTATTACGGCTAAATTAGTAGGAGCTTCCTTAATGCTAGGTTTTTCAATCATATCATCAATAAAATAATTATTTTTTTTCTTTTCCTTATAAGATATGATTCCATATTTTGATATATTACTCTTATCTACTTCCTGAACTGCAACTATATTTTTTCTATTTTTTTTATATATGTTAACTAATTGCTTTATACATGGTGTTTTTGACCTTATTAAATCATCAGGCAAAATTACCGCAAAAGGCCCATTAATATAACTTCTTGCACACCATAGAGCATGACCTAAACCTTTAGGCTTAGACTGTTCTACTTTTAAAAAATTATTTTTTGAAAATTTATATTTTGTAATAAGTGAATATAATTTTTTATCTAAATAATTTATATTATTTTCTAATTTTTTGTTTCTTTTAAAATGGTCTAATATACTATTCTTATTTGGAGATACTACAAAGATAAACTTTTCAATTCCTGATTGTATTGCTTCATCAACTGCATATTCAATTAATGGAATATTTAAAATTGGCAACAATTCTTTTGGGACTGATTTTGTAACTGGTAAAAACCTCGAACCTAATCCTCCCACTGGGAAAATAGCTGTTTTAATTTCATTCAAATTTTTCATAAATTACACTCTTTATTTAATTTATTATATTGCTGAATCAGAACTAATAGCATCTTCAATATGCAATTGCACTTGTTCTTTCCCATTCCATTCAGATAATTTTAATTGACCAATTAAATGCATTTTATTATTACGTAATAATTCCTTACCTAAAGAAGTTCCTACACTTCTAAAAGATATTCCATTAATTCTACTGTTACTTGTATCTGATATATCACATCTAATATGATTTTCACCTACTATTTTTGAATTATAGACTAATGCATCTTTGATAATAAATCGAGGTTCAGGATTACCAGATCCAAATGGCTCAGCAGATTTAAATTGCTTTAAAATATCTACAGTAGCACCTTTAACTGATATAGGTATATCTATCCAATATAAATCTTCAATTAAACCAATTTTATTACTAATATTATTATTAAGGTGAGTAGTTAATAATTCTACCTGACCAATATCAATAGTCAGTCCGCATGCCATTGGATGCCCCCCTCCTTGCTTTATAATGCCCAACTGTTTTGCGGAGGTAATCAAGCTTCCTAAATCTATTCCTAAAACTGAACGACCAGACCCTTTAGATTCTTCACCATTATCAGATATAATAATTGTAGGCTTATTAAATGACTCAACAATACGACTTGCAACTATTCCAATAACACCTACATGCCAATTTTTTCCATGAAGCACCAATATATTTAATTCCTTTTGCTTCTCCGCCATAGATCTTGCTTCATTTAAAACCTTCAATTCTATCATTTTTCTTTCTTCATTTAAATCATTTAGTCTAAATGAAATATTTTTTGCTTCATTTTCATTTTTAGTTATAAGTAATTTTGATCCTAAAAAAGATTCTCCTACTCTACCTCCTGCATTAATTCTTGGACCAATAATAAAGCCCGCGTGAAAAACTTTAGGAAAATCTTCTATTTCAGATATATCAAAAAGTGCCTTTAGACCTAAATTCTTCTTTTGGGCCATAATTTTTAATCCTTTTTCTACTATAGCTCTATTAGGACCTATTAATGGTACTACATCACAGATGGTACCTAATGCCACTAAATCCAATACACTAGAAATCTTAGGCGCATTAGATTTTGATATATGCCCATCAGAAATTAATTGAATTTTTAATGCACCAACTAACATAAAAGCTACTCCAACTGCTGCAAGCATTCCTAATCCAGATTCATCATCTAATCTATTAGGATTTACTACTGCAGAAGCTTCAGGTAATTTTGCTTCGGGGGCATGATGATCAATAATTATCACATCCATATTCTTACTTTTAGCAAAATCAACTTCTTTGAAAGAAGTCATCCCACAATCTACTGTAATAATTAAATTAGTCCCTTTTTCATTTAATGAATTAAATGCACTAATATTAGGGCCATAACCTTCTTTCATTCTATCAGGAATATATATAGATGCATTTAATCCAAATTCTTCAAAAGATCTATATAATAATGCAGAAGCCGTTGCACCATCCACATCATAATCACCATAAATAGTTATTATTTCTTTATTAATAAAAGCCTTAATTATTCTATTTATAGCTTTATCCATGTCTAATATAGAAAAAGGAGAGGGTATTTGTTTTTTAAGACTAGGATTTAAATATAATTCTGCCTTGTTTATATCTACACCTCTAGAACAAATATATCTTGCTAAATAATCACTAATATTTAATTTTTGAACTAATTTAGCAGTCTTTAAGTTATCAACATCTCTTATAGCCCAACGTTTCTTACTTACTGAATATGAATATTTTTCATCAATATTATTCAATACTAGTCTTCAATAAAAACTTTTTTTGAAAAATTATGTTCAGCAGAAATTGTTCTTACAGTCCCAGTTTTAGAACGCATAATAATTGATTGAGTACTAGCGCCAGAGCTCCATCTTCTTACTCCTTGAAGCATTGATCCATCTGTTACACCAGTAGCTGCAAACATAACCTCTCCATGTGCTAACTCATTTAGATCATATATTTTATTATATTCTGTTATGCCTAATCTATTTGCTCTACCCTTTTCATCATTATTCCTAAAAATCAATCTTCCCCACATTTGTCCTCCTATACATCTTAGCGCTGCTGCCGCTAATACTCCTTCTGGCGCTCCTCCACTACCTACATACATATCCACCCCCGTATCTTTATTAGCAGTAGCTATAACACCCGCTACATCTCCATCTGATATCAGCATTATTCTTGCTCCAGCCTCTCTAGTTTTAGCTATTAACTCCTCATGTCTAGGTCTATTTAAAATACAAACTACCAAATCTGACACATCTATTTTTTTTTCTTTAGCCAAATTATTAAGATTTTCTTCTGGAGTTGCATCAATATTGACTATTTCTTTAGTTAATCCTGGTCCTATTGCTATTTTATCCATATACACATCAGGTGCATTTAAAAAACCTCCATCTTCTGCCATCGCAATAACTGCTAAAGCATTTGGTCCACCAGTTGCACATATCGTAGTTCCTTCTAAAGGGTCCAATGCTATATCTACCTTAGGTCCTTTCCCTGAACCTACTTTTTCTCCAATATACAACATTGGAGCTTCATCTCTTTCTCCTTCTCCAATGACAACAGTTCCTTCTATATCCATTCCATTTAAAGCTATTCTCATAGAATCTACAGCAGCTTGATCTGCTGCCTTCTCATCTCCTCTACCCATCCATTTAGATGCCGATAAAGCTGCTGCTTCCGTAACTCTTACTACTTCTAGCGCTAAATTACGATCTAAAATACCTGTTTCATTTCTATTATTCATTTAAAAACTCCTAACTATATTTTTTCAATTCTAATAAATTGTGGCTCACCAATATTTGTTTTTAATTTAGAAATCTTTTTTATTGCATTTATCATATCTATTTCTTTAACCATATGACTTATTGCTACTATATACCTAAAACTTTTATTTTTACTACTATCTTGTATTACTGAATCCAGAGAAATATTAGAATTATTAAATATAGTAGTAATATTGGCTAAAACACCTTTTAAATCTTTTACTTTAATTCTAATATAATAAGCACCATACCTATCAAAAATACTTTTATAACTACATTTTTTTAATTTAATATTTAAATTTAATACTTCATTATGATTAATAGCAGCATTTATTATGTCTGACACTACAGAAGATGCTGTAGGATCGGCACCTGCCCCTTCTCCTATAAATGTAACCTTATTACTAAAATCTCCTTTTATAAAAATAGCATTTAATGCTCCATTTACTTTAGAAATAATTTCTTCTTTAGAAATAAGAGCGGGATGTACTCTAAAATCTAAAATATTATTTTTACTATCAGCTAAACATAAAAGCTTAATAATATATCCTAAACGATTAGCATATTTTACATCCTCATTTGATATATTAGAAATACCCTCAATATATATTTTACTTATATCGGGTTTTACTCCGAAAGATAACATACCAAGAATAGATAATTTGTGGGCTGAATCAGTTCCATTAACATCAAATGAAGGATCTGCTTCTGCATAACCAAGTTCTTGTGCCTTTAGCAACGAATTATTAAATGAAGAATCATTCATAGACATATCAGATAAAATATAATTTGCTGTTCCATTTAAGATAGCTTCTATTTTAATTATGTTATTTGATATCATACCATATTTAATAGAATTTATTATTGGTATAGCTGCAGCTACAGCAGCCTCATAATAAAAGCCAATTTTTTTATTTTTAATTTCATTAATAATTTCATACCCATGTGCTGATACAAAAGCTTTATTTGCCGTAATAACATGTTTATTATTCTTAATAGCATTTTTAATTAAATCATATGCTATTCCATCACTACCCCCAATTAATTCAACAACAGCATCAATGTCTTCTCTTTTAGCTAAATTACAAGCATCTTTTTCCCAATGATATTTTTTTAAATTAATACCTCTATCTTTTAAATTCTCTTTAGCAGAAACCGCTTTAATTATAATTTTTTTTCCACTTTTCTCGTTTATCTCATCAATATTATTTTGAATTAGTTTAATAGTTGCTGTACCTACAGTACCCAGACCTGCAACACCAATAGCAAAAGTTTCATTCATCTTATATTCCAAAAATATTAATCATTATAAGTATCTAAAAATATTTTAACATTCTTTATAGCTTGCCTTATTCTGTGTTCATTCTCAACTAAACCAATTCTTACATAACCCTCTCCTTTAGATCCAAATCCTAACCCAGGTGCAACCGCCACTCTTCCATATTTTAACAATAGTTTAGAAAACTCTAATGATCCTATATTTTTAAATTTTTTCGGTAATTTAGCCCAAACAAACATAGTTCCACTAGGCAAACTCATGTCCCAACCTATTCTTGTAAAACCCTCCACTAATATATTTCTTCTCTTCATATAAGTATTTCTGATTTCTTCTATGCAATCTTGAGGTCCATTTAAGGCAGCAATACCCGCAACCTGCACAGGAGTAAATGCTCCATAATCTAAATATGATTTAATCTTAGTCAAAGCTTCTATTAACTTATTATTTCCTACAGCAAAACCTATTCTCCAACCTGGCATAGAATAGGTTTTACTTAAAGAAGAAAATTCGACTGCAATTTGAATTGCTTTAGGAACTTGTAAAATTGATGGGGGAGGATTTTTATCAAAATAAATCTCTGAATAAGCTATATCAGAAAGTATGTATACTCTATATTTTAAACATAAAGTTACCACTTCTTTATAGAAATCTAATGAAGCAAAACATGTAGTAGGATTATTAGGATAATTTAAAACTAATGCTTTAACATTATTTTTACTATTCGATATGATTTTATGAAGATTAATTAAAAAGTTTTCATCTGGTTTTGAATCTATAGATGATATTGAAGCTCCTGCAATTACAAAACCATAAGGATGGATAGGATAACTTGGATTAGGCACAACTATTTTATCACCAGTAGAAGTAATAGCAGATGCCAAATTTGCTAATCCTTCTTTTGAACCTAAAGTAACTAAAACTTGACTATCTGGATCTAAATCAACATTAAACCTTCTGCTATAATAATTAGATTGTGCCCTTCTTAACCCTAGAATCCCTCTAGAAACAGAATATCTATGTGATTTAGGATCTTTAATAGTTTCACATAATTTATCGACTATGTGCTGAGGTGTTGCAGAATCAGGATTTCCCATTCCAAAATCTATTATATCTTCACCTAAAGAACGTTCCTTAGCCTTCATAGTATTTACTTCCGCAAAAACATATGGTGGTAAACGATCAATTCTTTCAAAGTCGCTCTTATTACCCATTGACTAAATCCTAATTGTTATTAGCCTTAATTAATTTTACTAGCATTATACTTTCTTTACTATCACTATAATCTCGAGTTATTTTATCTTTCTCAACACCTTCAATGACAAGTCTTTCTTCAACTTTATCCAATATAATTTCTGATTCAATCTTGTTTCTATTTGATTGTAGCATTATATCAAATTTTTCATAATTTTGAGCCTTTGCAATTAATTTTATTAAATCATTATTTTGTTGACTAAAATTACTATTATTACTTTTAAAAGCTATTAAACCTACTATATTCATTTTATTTTGATCTTTTGTGATAAATTCATAATTAGAATATTTCTCATCAAATACTAATAACGAATTTAAGGTAAAAGATGAAACTGGAGCTATAGGCTCATTATATTTCACATAAGACTCTTTAAAAGTCCAATCAATAAATTCAACAATATTTTCCTGAACAGTTTTTGTATTTACTTCTGAACAAGAGAACAAAAATAATATTAAAACAATACAAATATTAAACTTAATAAAGTATATATTAGTTAAAAAATATAAGTTCATGACTTTAATTAAAAATTAATATTAAATAAACATTGGAATATTTATTAAACCTTCAGATTCATTATTACCAAACATTACATTTAAATTTTGCAATGCTTGTCCTGATGCCCCTTTTATTAAATTATCAATAACAGAAACTACAATACAATTTTTAGTATTATTATCGTAGGCTAGGCCAATGCTACATAAATTAGTACCTCTAACATCATGAATAGAAGGTATATAATCCTCATTAACATCAATAAATTGTTCATTTTTATATGTTTTAGACAAACAATTCTTAATATCTTTTAATTTATAATCATCTTTAATTTTAAAATATATTGTAGATAATATTCCTCTTTTTATTGGTAGCAAATGAGGCGTAAATGTTACATCAACATTAGATTCAAAATGCTGAGATAAATGAAAATTTATTTCTGGAGCATGCCTATGATTTGCAAGGCCATACGCTCCAAAATCTTCAGAAACCTCTGCAAATAATAAAGATTCTTTTAGACTTCTGCCTGCTCCTGACACTCCAGATTTTGAATCAACTATAATATTTTCAATTTCAATCAAATTATTTTTTATTAATGGAATTAATGGTATTAAAACAGATGTAGGATAACAACCAGGATTGGATACTATTCTACATCTTTTAATTTCAGCCCTATTTAACTCAGTTAACCCATACACTACTTCTTTTTGTAAACTAACCGCTTTATGAGATACTTCATATGTTTTTTCATATAAATTAATATCAGAAAACCTAAAATCAGCTGATAAATCAGATATTTTAATATTATTTGGAATAGACGAAATAATTTCCTGAGACTTTCCATGAGGCATACAAGATATAACTGCATCTATACTATTAAAATTGATATCATCGACTTTAAGCAAGGAGGGTAATTTATAATTTCTCATATGAGAATATACCTGACCCATGTTTAAACCTGCCTTACTATCCGCAGACATAGCAGAAATATGATACTTATTTGATTGTAACAATAACCTTATTGTTTCTACTCCAGTATATCCACTAGCTCCTAAAACAGCTACATTAACAATATTTTCATTCATAATTTTCTCCAAAAAATATAAAAAAAGCGATTGTTAAACGAACAACCGCTCTAAAAAAATATATATATAAAACTATCTTTTTGAAAATTGAAAACTTCTTCTAGCCTTCGGTTGTCCATATTTCTTTCGTTCCACTCGTCGCGCATCTCTTTTAATCAAACCTGCTTCCTTTAAAGTTTTTCTTAACTCCGGTTCATAACTTGTTAAAGCTTTACTTAAGCCATGTCTTAGTGCTCCAGCTTGTCCACTTAACCCTCCACCTGTAACAGAACAATATACATCATACCTTTCATTCCTAGATACTAAATTTAAAGGTTGAGAAATTATTATTCTATGAGTTTCTCGTTTAAAATATTTATCAGAAGATATTCCATTCACTAATATTTTTCCTGTTCCTAATTTAATCCAAACTCTTGCAATAGAAGATTTTCTTTTTCCTGTTCCATATGACCTTCCTAATTTATCTATATTAGGAACCACCTCTTCTGCTACTATAGCCTCAACATTATTTTTTTCATCTAAATTAGTATTATTTTCTTCCATTAGCTTTCTCTTTTATTTTTTTTATTAAGAGCTTCAATATTTAATATTTCTGGTTTCTGAGCAACATGTGGATGCTCCTCACCAGTATATACATGTAATTTTTTAATTTGTTGCTTTCCTAGTGGTCCTTTAGGAATCATCCTTTTTACTGCTAACTTTATTGCATTTTCAGGCTCTTTGCTATTTAATATTTCTCCATAAGTTCTTGATTTAATCCCTCCAGGATAACCTGTATGCCAATAATGAATTTTATCACTTAATTTTTTACCTGTTAAAATAACTTTTTCAGCATTAATCACTACAACGTTATCTCCACAATCTATATTAGGAGTATATACAGGTTTATGTTTTCCCCTAACATAATTAGCTAAAATAACAGACAACCTTCCAAGAACTAAATTTTTAGCATCAACTAAAAACCATTTTTTTTCTATATCCGAAGGTCTTGCCGTAAAAGTCTTCATAATTAAAATCTCTCATAATTAAAATAATCAATAAAAGCGGAGTATGCCTAAAAGAAGCAAACTGTCAATAATAGATACACAAAATCTTATTATTTATTTTAATTTAATATAAATAAAAATTAATGTATAAATAAAATTAAACATAATTAGAAAATAATATATAGGGAAAAAGTCGTAATGTTAAGTGAAGAAGAAATTTTGCTTTATAAAGAATCAAACAATATCGCTCACCTAACCCTAAATAGACCTAATGCTCAAAATTCCTTATCAACTGATTTGTTAACTAGTTTATATAAAAAACTACTAATTATAGAAAAAAAAAATAATATAAAAGTAGTTATAATATCAGCAAATGGAAAAAACTTCTGTGCAGGTCATGATCTAAAAGAATTATCTCAAGATAATAATAAAAAAAGATTTGATAAAATTTTTGCTTTGTGTAGCAAAGTTATGACTAAAATAGTAAAATCACCAAAACCTGTCATCGCAAGCGTTCAAGGAATAGCTACAGCAGCAGGCTGTCAACTAGTTGCGAGCTGTGATTTAGCTATTGCATCAGAAAAAGCTAAATTTGCTACGCCTGGCGTAAATATAGGTTTATTTTGTTCAACTCCTATGGTTGCTGTTTCTAGAAATGTAAATAAAAAACAAACTATGGAAATGTTATTATTAGGAGAATTTATATCTTCTTCAAAAGCAAAAAATATTGGATTAATTAATAAGGTAGTTAATAATAAAAATTTATACAAAGAAACCTATAAAATGGCAAAAACCATTGCATCTAAATCTGCCGCTACAGTCTCTATAGGAAAAGAAGCTTTCTACAGGCAATTAGAAATGAGCTTAGAAGATGCCTATAAATATACTAGCAAGGTAATGACGACAAATATGTTAGAAAAAGATGCTAAAGAAGGAATTAATGCTTTTATAGACCATCGCAAGCCTATATGGCATAAAAAAATTTAAAAAAATGATAAATTCAAAATTTCTTAATTATAATGATCGTTACATTAGTAATATATTATACAGAACTAAAACAATTGCCATGATAGGTTTAAGCAGCTCTTGGAATAGACCTTCATATTTTGTTGCAAAATATTTATTAGACAGAGGATATAAAATTTATCCTGTAAACCCTAAAGAAGCAGGTAAAAAAATATTAGGACAGAAAGTATATGAAAGTCTAAATAAAATAAGAGAAAAAATTGATATGGTTGATGTTTTTAGAAAAAGTTCAGAGATAGATAAGTTTACCAATTCTATTATTAATTTAAACCCAGACTCAATTTGGCTTCAAATAGGTATCATAAATCATAATCTTGCCAAATTAGCAAAAAATAATAAAATTGATATAGTTATGGATAGGTGTCCTAAAATTGAATATAGTAGATTATCTGGTGAATTAGGATGGGCAGGAATTAATTCTGGTAATATAATTAATAAAAGAAGAATAATAAGACCAATTTTAAATTGATAAAAAATAAATGAGCACTCCAAAAAATAAACATAAATTTGAAACTAGAGCTATACATGCCGGATCATTTCCTGATCCTTCTACAGGCGCAAGATCAACACCAATATATCAAACCACTGCTTACACCTTCGATAGTACGGAACATGCTGCATCATTGTTTAACCTTCAAAATTTTGGTTTTACATATACTAGACTGGGAAACCCTACTGTTTCAGTTTTAGAAGAAAAAATGGCTAACCTAGAAAATGGCAGAGCAGCCGTAGCGTGTTCTACAGGACATGCAGCACAATTATTGTCTATACATCCCCTTATGATGCCAGGAGATAAAATTTTAGCATCTCAAAATTTATATGGCGGTTCAATTACCCAATTTAGCCATGCATTTAAAAGATTTGGTTGGGGAGTAGACTTTGTAGATGCTACTAACATAAACAAAATACAAAAAGCGATTAAACCTTCTCATAAATGTATTTTTGTTGAAAGTTTATCTAATCCTGATGGAGTAATATTAGATTTAGAAAAAATAGCTAAGATAGCAAATAATCAAAAAATTCCTCTAATTGTTGATAACACCATGGCTAGCCCTTATTTATGTAGACCTTTTGAATGGGGAGCAGACATAATAACACATTCTCTAACAAAATTTGCAGGAGGACATGGAAACTCTATGGGAGGAATGGTTATAGAAAGTGGAAAATTTAACTGGTTTGAATCACAAAAGTTCCCTTCTTTAACTAAACCCACACCTTCTTATCACGGCTTAGTTTTTGCTGAAACTTTTGGTGATTTTGGATATTCAATGAAACTAAGAGCAGACTCTATAAGAGATCTAGGCTCAACTTTATCTCCTACTAATGCTTTTTATTTTATTACAGGTATTGAGACACTACACTTAAGAATGGAAAGACATGTCAAAAATACTTTAAAAATAGCAAAATTTTTAAATAATCATAAAAAAATTTCTTGGATTTCTTATGCTGGTCTTAAAAATAACAAATTTTATACTCTATCAAAAAAATATATGCCTAAAGGAGTAGGACCTGTTTTTACATTTGGAATAAAAGGTGGAATAGAAGCAGCAAAAAAACTTATTAATAATTTAAAAATATTTTCGCATGTTGCAAATGTCGGTGATACTAGAAGTTTAATAATTCACCCGGCTTCTACAACGCATAATCAATTAAGTGATAAACAAAAAATTGCTGCTGGAGCTGGACCTGACGTAATAAGAATTTCTATAGGAATTGAGAACCACCAAGATTTAATAAATGACTTAAAAAATGCATTAAAAGATATTTAAATATTATTTTGAAGAAATTTCATCCATTATAATGACTTCTGGTGCTCCATCTAAATATTCTGACATAGATTTTCCATATTTTTTATAATGATCAGTTTTCGTATGCAAAGTTAATGAATTTCTATTTAAATAACCTTCAAGCATAACATAAATATTCTTAGATTTTTTATATAGTCTATAATATAAATTTTCTTCTTCCTTCAAATTAACCTCAGCAACTAACATTTTAGCTATCTTTTCAAAATCTCTTTCTTTACCATTTTGTATTTTTATAGTTGCAACTACTCCTATCATCTTATCCTCCTTTTATTAGTAGTGGTCGGAACGGCCGGATTTGAACCGACGACCCCTGGTCCCCCAGACCAGTGCGCTACCAAACTGCGCTACGTTCCGTTTTTTAAAGAAAACCTAATTAATTATTATTTATTAAAAATTTAATTTCATCTCTTATTTCAATTAAAATAGAATGAAACTTATTATTATTATCATTATTTACATTTTTGCTTTTACTATTTTTTAAATAACTTTGAACACCTTTAATTGTATAACCATCTGTATATATTAATTTTTTAATTTCATTTATAAATTTTACATCTTCACTACTATAATACCGATGATTATTTCTTCTTTTTACTTTTGATAGTTTTTCAAATTTGTTTTCCCAAAATCTAAGTATATGTGAAGGAATACCTACTTCTCTAGAAACTTCTCCTATAGTTTTATATGCATTAAAATTCTTTGAATTTTTCATTTATATATTATTTTCCATTTAACCTATTTTTTAATTTTTCAGAAGCACTAAAAATTATAACAGATCTTTCTGATATTAAAGCCTCTATTCCAGTCTTTGGATTCCTACCAAGTCTACTATTTTTTTTTCTTACTTTAAATGTTCCTAAAGATGGCACTTTTAATATTCCATCTTCTAGCAAAGCTCTAGACATGTCATCTAACATAAATGAAATTAGTTTTATACATTCAGATCTAGGTAAACCTAGCTCTTTTTTAATACATTCTGCTAAATATTCACGCGTTATAGTTTTGCTCATATATTTATCCAATTAAAGTTATTAATAATATACAAGCATATATTTATTTATAAAAAAACTATTTTTTAATTTCTGTTAATTTTAATTCTGCTAATTGATGTTTAATAGCTTCATTATATCCTTTAAAAGACATTTCACTCGCTAAGTCGACAGCATGAGCAAAACCTAATGAATCGGTTCCACCATGACTTTTAACTACGATACCATTTAACCCTAACAAAACAGCTCCATTATGTTTTCTCGGATCCATTTTTTTTCTTATTCTTAAAAATGCTGACCTACCTATAAAATAAGATATTTTTCCTAGCAAGCTTGCATTAAAAACTTGACGAAGATATTCAGAACACAATTTGGCTGTTCCTTCTGCTGTTTTCAACATTATATTTCCACTAAATCCATCCGAAACAACAATATCTATTTTTCCAAAATTTACGTTATTACCCTCTATATAGCCATCATAGAATGATTTTAAGCTTTCTCCTTCAATAATTTGAACAGCATCATGAATAATATTTTTTCCTTTATTTTCCTCTTCTCCTACATTTAAAAAAGCAAATTTTGGATGAGGTCTGCCTAATACCTTTTGAGCAAATACTATCCCCATTATTGAAAAATCTACTAAATTTTGGCTACTACACTCAACATTTGCTCCTAAATCTAAAGCCAATATTTCTCCATTAACAGTAGGCATAATTGCTGCTAAAGCAGGTCTGCTAATTCCTTCTAATTTTTTCAATCCAAATATAGACATAGCCATTAGAGCCCCGCTATTGCCCCCAGAAACCACAGCATTAGCGACACCATCAGAAACAGAAGCAATAGCTTGTCCCATACTAGTTTCCTTAGCTCTTCTTAACGCCTTTGAAGCCTTCTCATCATTACTCACTACGCCTTCTACATGAACTATTTCAGACATGTTAATTAAATTTGTTCGTCTCTTTATTAGTGGAGCTATTTTATTTTTGTTACCATAAATAACATAATTTACAGAAGGATTTCTTATAGAAGAAATAGCTAATCCAGCAATAACTGATTTCGGAGCGTTATCTCCTCCCATTGCATCAATTGCTATAACATTTTTTGACATTTTTTCTATAATTTTAACTTTGATCTGAAACTAAAATCTCTTTCCCTGCATAATATCCACATGAAGAACAAATATTATGAGGAAGTTTCATTTCTCCACAATTTGCACACTCTGCATAATTGGTACTTTTAAGTGAATCATGAGACCTTCTTTGTCCTCTTCTTGAACGAGAAATTTTACTTTTAGGAACAGCCATCTGATAAACCTTTCTTAAAATAAAAAATAGATATTAACTTATAACTATTTCTTAAGATTATTCAACAATTCAAACATATTATTATTATTTATAGAATGTTTTTCTTCTTTATTGTTATAATTTTCAATTATATTATTAAAACTTTTTGATTTAGGATAAGGATCTAAAAACAAAGATATCATCTGAAGAGCAACTTCTCCTAAATTAACTTGATTATTTATTATAGGCTCTAAATACTCATCATCTAATTTCTTTAAATCTGATTTATTTATATTAATAAAATTCATATTAAATTTTTTTTCTATTTTAAAATCCAAAGCTTTTAATGTAACTACACACTTTTGTTTTCCAACAATATTCAATTCATATCTAGTATTTAGAGTTGTTTTATTTTTTTTTTTATATTTTATATCTACTATTAACTCGTCTAAAGAAATAATATCTAAACGTTTTTTAATTAATATATTAGTTGTAGAATCTAATGATAAACTAATAACACCACTATCATGTTTTAAAGATTGTAAAGACAAAACATCAAAAAATTTTATATACATCTTATACATTTATACACAACTCTTTTTCAAAAGAGTAATTATCAAAACATTCTATAATAAACTTATTATCAATCTTATTTATAAATAAATTTAATTTTAAAATATATTTCAATATATAATCTATATGCTGAGTTTCAGGAATTACAGTACCAAATAAATTATTTTTTAAAGATTCTACAAACTTACCATTAAAATCGGAAATATTTTTATCATATACGCTTACCCTTCCATAATAAGAAGAAACCATATACTTAACTTTTTTTCCTACTGATAAATCTCCTACTCCAATTTCCCTTAAAGAACTATCAAAATCTTCTATCATTATTTCTATTAACTTTTGCGAAAAATTCCTACCTTCTTGATCAGCCTTTAAAAGCCTACTTACAAAAATATAAACATGTAAAACAATTAGCTCAAAACGTCCATCTATACTATCAGGCACACCCCCATCAAGATAAAAATTTCTATTCCGTGATAACATAACTATGTTATTATAATATTCACGTGCAGTTTTTAAATTTTTATTTTTTTTAAAAATCATATTGCTAACAAACTTATTATTATTTATTACATATAAATAATACATTATATTAGAAAATTAATTATGAAATTCTTATATCACAACTTAAATATAAAATTATTATTAATAATAATATTTTTAAGTCTTAATACATCATGTACTGGACGTATAAGTAACCATGGTACTTTAAATATAGATAAAATCATTAACTCTGTAGTAGAAAGAAAACTTGAAAAAGCAGAAATTGAAGCTCTCCTAGGACCTCCTAGCACTACTTCAGCTTTTGAATTTAATAAATGGTACTACATCAAAACGACACTTATACATAAAGCACTAAAAAAACCTGAAATAAAAGAGCATGTAATCTATGAAATTATTTTTAATAAAGAAAATCAAGCTATAAAAATAAATAAATATAATAAAGATGATATTAATGAAATTTCCTATAATAAAGAATTTACTGAGACTAAAGGAAACAAAAAATCATTACTTCAACTTATAGTTAAAGACATGTTAAAAGCTGATTTAAGTAATAACTAATGAAGGAACTAACGAGCTCCCTCATTATATTTTAATATTTAATGGGCTAAAATAGCTAACAACAATAAAGCAACTATATTAGTAATTTTAATCATAGGATTAACGGCAGGTCCAGCAGTATCTTTATAAGGATCTCCAACAGTATCTCCTGTTATAGCTGCCTTATGAGCTTCTGAACCTTTTCCTCCATGATTACCATCTTCAATATATTTTTTTGCATTATCCCATGCTCCTCCTCCAGCAGTCATAGACAATGCAACAAAAAGACCAGTAACAATAACTCCTAATAACATAGCTCCAACTGCTGAAAACGCAGCTGATTTATCTCCCCCAGTAATATTTAATATTATAAAATAAAATATTACTGGCGCTAATACTGGAAGTAATGAAGGAATTATCATTTCTTTTATAGCAGATCTAGTTAGTAAATCTACAGCTTTGGCATAGTCAGGTTTTTCTGTTCCATCCATTATTCCTTTAATTTCTTTAAATTGCCTCCTCACTTCTATAACAACTGAACCAGCAGCTCTTCCTACAGCTGTCATAGATAAAGCTCCAAAAAGATACGGTAATAAACCCCCTAAAAGAAGTCCAACTACTACATAAGGATTCTCAAGAGAAAAATCTAATTGAACACCTGCAAAGTAAGGAAATTCAGAAGAATTACTACTAAAATAATTTAAATCTGAAGTATATGCAGCAAATAAAACTAATGCACCTAATCCAGCAGAACCAATTGCATAACCTTTTGTCACTGCCTTAGTAGTATTGCCAACAGCATCTAAAGCATCTGTGGTTTTTCTTACAGACTCATCTAAATTTGCCATTTCCGCTATCCCTCCTGCATTATCAGTTACAGGACCATAAGCGTCTAATGCTACAACCATTCCAGCAAGAGCAAGCATACTTGATACTGCAATAGCAATTCCAAATAATCCTGCAAGCATATGAGAAATTATAATAGCGGCACAAATTAATACAGCTGGTATCGCTGTTGCTTCCATTGATATAGCCAAACCTTGGATTACATTTGTTCCATGACCAGTAACTGATGCCGCTGCAACAGATCTAACTGGTCTGTAATTTGTTCCAGTATAATACTCAGTAACCCATATAATTAATCCGGTAAGAATAATTCCTAAAATTCCACAATAAAACAAATCCATACCAGAAAAAGAAGAACTAGCGACATAATATATTTTATCAAATCCAATAATATAATTTGTGGCAAATCCAATACCTATCAAAGACAAAATAGCAGAAACGATAAATCCTTTATATAATGCCCCCATAATTGAACCTCCAGAGCCTAATTTAACAAAAAAGGTACCTATAATTGAAGCTAATATACAAACTCCACCAATTCCTATAGGAAGAATCATCATATTAGTCATATCAGAGGTGCCTATAAAAAATATTGAAGCCAAAACCATTGTTGCAACTACTGTTACTGCATAAGTTTCAAATAAATCTGCAGCCATACCTGCACAATCACCTACATTATCTCCCACATTATCGGCAATAACTGCAGGGTTTCTAGGGTCATCTTCAGGAATTCCTGCTTCAACTTTACCAACTAAATCTGCTCCGACATCGGCACCTTTAGTAAAAATGCCTCCACCTAATCTAGCAAATATAGAAATTAAAGAAGCTCCAAATCCTAAAGCTACGAGTGGATCTATTAACTCTCTTCCAGAAGCACCATTTAAAATTAATAAAAAATAAGTACCAGTTACTGCAAGTAAGGCCAATCCAACTACAAGCATCCCGGTTACTGCTCCAGAACGAAAAGCAATACTTAACCCTTCTGCTAAACTCTTACTAGCTGATTGTGCTGTTCTCACATTTGCTTTAACAGAAACCACCATACCTATATACCCAGCAGCTCCAGACAAAATAGAACCTAAAGCAAAAGCTAAAGCAACTTTAATATCTAATAAAATTATTAATAATATAAATATTAAAATGCCAACTATTAATATAGTACGATACTGACGATTTAAATATGCATATGCACCAGCCTGTACAGCCCCTGAAATTTCTTGCATTTTATCTGAACCTGCATCAGAATTAATAACTGATTTGGCAGTAATTAAACCATAAACTAAAGCTAATGCACCACAAGCAATAGAAAAATATATAACTTCATTCATAATAAATTATCCCATAAAATTGTAAAAATACCATTATTTATAAAATTTACGGTAACATGCCAGAGGATACTCATTAGTGCAACATACAATTAAAAAATATATATAAAATATTTTAATTTAAAAATGGTTATATCCTTTAAATTCTTTATCTATAGTAATAACTTTATTTTCTCTATTTATTATTTTTAATTCATTATCTAAGGTAATTTCCCCAATTATAGTCGAATCTTCATCTAAAAGATGTGAATCTTCTGGTTTAATAGTATATAATAACTCATAGTCATCTCCACCAGTCATAAGATCTATATCGTTTAAAGTATTTACTTCTAATAAATTTTTTATCTCATTATAGACAGATATATTTTTAGATTCTACCTTTGCCCCAACATTATTGATATCACAAATATGTTTCAAGTCAGCTAACAAACCATCCGAAATATCTATAATTGAAGATGCAAAAGTACTAATCCTTTTACCTAACTCAATTCTAGGATTAGGTACCAAAAATTTATTTACCAAATATTCATAATTTTTTACTTTATTTTTTGATATCTCTCCATTTAATAATTTTAAACCTATATAAGAACTTCCAATTTCTCCGGATATAACCAATAAATCTCCTGGTCGAGCGCCCTTTCTTCCAGACTCTTTTTTTCCATTATTCCCAAGAACAGTAATAGAAAACATTAGTGGACCATCATAGCAAGAAGTATCACCTCCTGCTAAAAACATATTATATTCAATTAAAGCCTCCTTAAACCCAAAAACAATTTTATCCATATTTATATTTTCAAATTCTTTTGAAATACTTATAGATGAAAAAATACAAAAAGGATCTGCTCCAAAGGTCGCTATATCTGATAAAGCTCTTAATACAGATCTTCTGGCCTGAATTTGCACATCAGTTCCTATTGGAACATGTACTCCCTCTATAGAATTATCGGTACTAATAACTAAATTAGAAACGTTAGAAAAAAAAGCACAATCATCTTTTAAATTTCTGGCTTCAGGATTTCCATAAGTAAGAAATTCAAGTTTTTTTTCTATAAAGCTAAATTCATTATACATATTATTAATCCTACTTAAATATAATCATTAACCTTTATGACGATCATTAGAAAACTTATCTAATAAACCATTTACAAAATTTACTTCAGATTTATTAAAAAAACTTGCTGCAATATTAGTATATTCACTAATGACAACATTTTTAGGAACATTTGAAAACTCTACTAACTCAATATAAGCACATCTTAAAATATTAACTAACGTAGAATCCATTCTATCTATTGACCAATCATCTACAAATTTTTTTGATAGTTGTTTATCTATTTTATCTCTATTTCTGAAAACCTTTGTAACTAATAAAGAAAACCATTTTTTATCTACACTACTCCTTTTTAATTCTCCTATATTTATGTCTTTAAGATTATTATATATCTCATTTATTTCCTTATTATTAATGTCATGTAACTTATCTAGATTCATTTTTTCATTAAAATCTAATTGAAATAATATTTGTACGGCAAATAATCTAGATAAAGTTTTATTTATAGAAGTGTTCATTTTTCTATTTTAGAAAAATTTTTAATCATTTCTAAACAAGCAATAGCAGCAGCTCTTCCCTTATTTAAACCTTCCGAGTTTGCTCTAGTATTAGCTTGACTCATATTTTCACAAGTTAATATTCCATACCCTAAAGCAATTCCATCTAAAGAAAGATTCATCAAAGCTCTAGCACTCTCATTGCATACATAATCATAATGAGAAGTTTCTCCTCTTATTACACATCCTAAAGCTATATACCCTATATAATTATTATATTTAGATGCCTTAGCTATAATTGCAGGAACCTCGAAAGCACCTGGAACAGAGATAACTTCATATTCAAAATTATTTTCTTTTATATATTTAATTGCTTCATTTTCAAGATTAGAAGAAATTTCTTTATAAAAAGTAGATGTAACTATTAATATTTTATCCATTTAATTTTCCATTATGTCTCTTTGGTCTAAGACTTTTATGTCAAATCCTTCTAATCCTATTACTTCTCTTTTTGACTTACTTAATAAAATCATTTCTTTAACTCCATGATCTCTAATTATTTGTGCTCCAATTCCATGTTCTCTAATTTTATCTTCACTTTCCCATATATTTTTATCTTCTAATAAATCAGACATATTTTCATTATTATTAATTATAACTATTAATCCTGAACCATTTTTTTCAATTGCAGTCATAGAATCATCTAAAGATAAATAATTTTTTCTATTACTTTTTTCAAGATATGCATTAAAAGCATCTGAGATAAAATTGGATACATGTACCCTAACTAAAACAGGTTTACTATTATTTAGTTCACCTTTAACTAAAGCTAAATGTTCCTTAGACTTATTATTAACTGTGTTCTCATATGAAAATATTTTCCAAACCCCATGTAACTTAGTTGTTAAAATTTTATTTTTGTTTCTTTTTATTATTGGATCATTATTAACTCTATAACGAATTAAATCTGCTATAGAACCAATTTTTAAATTATGCTTCTTACAAAATGGAATTAAATCTTTTAATCGCGCCATTGTCCCATCTTCATTCATAATTTCACATATTACTGCAGATGGATTTAGTCCTGCTATTCTAGAAATATCTACTGCTGCTTCTGTATGTCCGGCCCTAACTAAAACACCTCCATCTCTAGCTCTTAAAGGAAAAACATGTCCTGGGGTTCTTATATCATTTGAAGAAGAATTTTTATCAATTGCTACCTGAACAGTTTTTGCTCTATCTGCAGCTGAAATTCCCGTAGTCACATCTTTTGTGGATTCAATTGAAACCGTAAAAGCAGTGTCTAATTTACCTGGGTTCCTTCTATCCATAGAATTTAATTGCAATTGATCAATTCTATTTTTAGTCAAAGACAAACATATCAAACCTCTACCAAATTTTGCCATAAAATTTATAGCATCTGGCGTAACCATTTGTGCAGGTATAATTAAATCACCTTCATTTTCTCTATTTTCATTATCTACTAGAACATACATTCTACCATTTCTAGCTTCATTAACTATTTCTTCTATAGGAGATAAATAATCGTTTAATTTTAATTCAGACATTTTTTATACTTTTCAAATAATTTCCCGAAAAATGCACTGCATATCTTGCCATACTATCAACTTCTATATTCACCTTATCATTAACATTTAAACTATCAATTGTAGTTTCTTTTAAAGTATGTGAAATTATATTTACACTAAAATTATTCTTATTAACACTATTTATAGTTAATGAAATACCATCAATAGCAATAGAACCTTTTTTAACTATATATTTTAATATATCTTTACTTACTCTAAAATCTAAAATTTTAGATCCTTTGTCGTCTTTTTTATTGGCTAAATAGGCAATACCATCAATATGACCAGAAAGAATATGTCCACCTATTTGTTCACCTAAATTAAGAGACAATTCCAAATTTAAAATTGTACCAATTTTCCACTTTTTTGCCGTAGTCACATTTAGAGTTTCTCTAGAAAGTTCTACCTTAAATACATTTTTTTTTATTTCTAAAGCAGTAAGGCATATTCCAGAACAGCAAATAGAATCTCCAGTCTTAGTAGTTATAAGTGAAAAATCTGTTTTAATACTAATGCTTAAATCTCCACTAGTATCATCTAAATCTATAACTTTTCCAAGACCTTTAATAATTCCTGTAAACATTATTTAATCCATATAACATATTATCTCTGCCATTCCTCTAATAAATCACTATCAATAATTTTTGAACTTACTATATTAAAATTCTTTGCTAGTTTTAAATCTTTAAGTCCATAAGAAGCAATACTGGATAAACCATCACCTCCAATAATAATACCACTTCTATATAAAAAAATCTTATTTACTAAATTTTTAGATAATAATGAAGATGAAATTTCACTACCACCTTCTACTAAAACCCTTGTATAACCTTTCTTGGCTAAATCTTCTAATCCAGATTTTAAATTTAATTGATTTTTATTATTTTTAGGCAACTCTATTATATTTACTCCTAAATCAATTAATTTATTTTTTTTAACACCTCTAATATTTTTTTGCGTCCAAATAATAACAGGATATCTATTTATATTTTTTAACACTTTTGCAGACAAAGGAATTGATAATCGAGAGTCAACTATAACTTTAACTGGAGATTGTTTTTTTAAGCCATTTAATCTACAATTTAATTTAGAATTATCACTTATTATTGTGTTGATTCCTACTAATATTGCATCATGATTGGCTCTTAATAAATGTCCATGATTTCGAGCTATTTTGCCGGTGATCCATTTACTTTCTCGATGTTTTGTAGCTATTTTTCCATCCATACTTGAAGCAATTTTTAAAGTTACTAAAGGTAAATTGTTTCTAATCCTTAGAAAATACCCCTTATTAATTTCAAAAGCTTCCTCTTTACATAATCCTACTTCTACATTTATTCCTGCATCTTTTAATAATTTTATTCCTTTACCTGCTGTTCTTTTATCTGGGTCTAAAATTGAAATAATAACTTTTTTTATTCCTGAATTTACTAATAATTCTGCACAAGATGGGGTTTGACCTTTATGAGCGCATGGTTCTAATGTAACCAAAGCTGTTCCTCCATCAGGATTAACATCTAAATTAGATAATGCATTAAACTCAGCATGAGGTCTTCCTCCATCTGAAGTCCTCCCACTTCCTATCAAATTATTTGAAACATCTAATATTACACAACCTACACTTGGATTAGGATGACAAACCCCTAAACCATGCCTAGCTAGAGATAGTGCAGCCCTCATAGCAACTTCTAAACGCATATCTCTAACCACTCCTACATCTATTTATCCATTTCATCATCAAGAGTCTCAATAAATTTATTAAAATCTGTAGCTTCTCTAAAATTTCTATATACACTAGCAAACCTTACATAAGCTACCTGGTCAATTTCTGATAGAGCATCCATCACCAATTTACCTATTTTATCACTAGGAATTTCATTTTCTCCAGAAGTTTCTAAAAGTCTAACTATACTAGTTATCATTTTTTCTATTCTTTCAGTTTCAATAGGCCTTTTTCTAAAAGCTATCAACAATGAACGAGCTAGTTTTTCTCTATCAAAATCTACCTTTTTTCCATCTCTTTTAACAACCATTAAGTCTCGCAATTGAACTCTCTCAAGAGTGGTAAAACGAGAACCACATTGAGTACATGATCTTCTTCTTCTTATAACGGCAGAATCTTCAGTTGGTCTAGAATCTTTTACTTGTGTATCGTTATCTCCACAATATGGACATTTCATAAACTTATTCCTTTAACTTTTACTATAATTTATAGAAGAATAAAGTGGAAACTTTTTGCATAATTCTTTAACATTCTCTAGCACATTTCTTTCAACGCTTGAATTATTAACTTTGTTTTCCACTAAACTATTTAAAACTTTACCTATTAACTTACCTATTTTAATCATTTCTCCTTCTTTAAAACCTCTCGTTGTTACTGCTGGAGTCCCTATTCTAAGTCCAGAAGTAATGAATGGTTTTTGTTCATCAAATGGAACAGCATTTTTATTACATGTTATTCCTGCTCTATCTAAACTCTCTTCTGACTCTTTTCCTGTTAAACCAAGCGGCCTTAAATCACATAGTATAACATGACTATCCGTTCCTCCAGAAACTATTTTTATTCCCTGTTCTTCTAGAGAATTTGCTAAAATTTTTGCATTAGAAATAATTTGCTTAGCATAAATTTTAAATTCTGGATTTAAAGCTTCTCCAAAAGCTGCAGCTTTTGCAGCGATAACATGCATTAATGGGCCTCCTTGAATGCCAGGAAAAATTGCCTTATCTAATAATTTAGATAATTCTAAATCATTAGATAATATCATTCCTCCTCTTGGACCACGTAAAGTTTTATGTGTTGTCGTAGTAACAACATGTGCATGATTTATTGGGTTAGGGTATTCTCCTGCAACTATTAAACCAGCATAATGAGCAATATCAGCTAAAAAATATGCATTTACTTTGTCTGCTACGCTTCTTATTCTTTCAAAATCAATATGTCTTGAATAAGCTGAAGCCCCAGCAATAATCAGTTTAGGTTTATTATTAATAGCTAGAGTTTCTAATTCGTCATAATTTATAATACCATCTACCTTATTTACTCCATATTGAACAGAATTAAACCATTTTCCCGATTGGTTAGGTTTTGCTCCATGAGTTAAATGCCCCCCTGAAGCTAAAGACATCCCAAGAATAGTATCACCAGGACTAAGTAAAGCAGAATAGACTGCCTGATTAGCTTGAGAACCAGAATTTGGTTGAACATTAGCCCAACTACTAGAAAATAATTTACACGCTCTCTTAATAGCTAAATCTTCTGCTTTATCTACATATTCACAACCTCCATAATAACGTTTACCAGAATAACCTTCAGCATATTTATTAGTTAAAATAGACCCTTGAATATTTAAAACTTGCTCACTTACAAAGTTTTCTGATGCAATTAGTTCTATAGAATTTTGTTGTCTACATAACTCTCCTTGCATAGCACTACTTAACTCTGTATCGCTAATGCCATTAATTTCATATAATTTAGTCTCTTCATCACGTATATTAATAGAATTATTTGTATTATTCATTTTAATTAATCCTCATTATAATCAGCCCAATTTTTCTACTCTTGGCAAATGTCTTCCACCTTCAAATAATTCTTTTTCAAAAATATTTATATATTTCAGTGCTTTATTTAATGTAATAAACCTAGCTCCTAACACAAGTACATTAGCATTATTATGTTGTCGAGCTAATTTAACCATATCTTCACTATAACATACTGCAGCTCTTACACCAGCTACTCTATTTAAAGCAATACTTATTCCTATACCACTTCCACATATAGCAATACCATATTTGATCTTATTTTTTGATACTAAATCTCCTAACAATTTACCATAATCAGGATAATCTACAGAGTCATTACTAGAGGTTCCTACATCAATTAATTTTATATTTTTGATTTGCAAATCCGCTTTTATATTTTCTTTTAAATCATAACCTGCATGATCGGAAGCAAAACCAATAACATTTGGCAATTTATATTTCAAAAATTTACCCTCTAATAAATAAAAATATTAATAGTACTATTAATTTTTTATATCAGTCCTTTTTATTTTTCCATCTCTTAATTGTTTCATGTAATCTTGTATTTCATTCCTAACTATTCCAGCTAAAAAATACACCCCTACCAAATTAGCCACAGACATTAGAAAAATCATAGAATCAGATAAATCCAAAACAGAGCCTAAACTTACTGAAGAACCAATAATAACAAATATGCAAAAAATTACTTTAAACACATTTTCTGAAAAACTTGATGTTCCAAATAAATAAGTCCATGATTTTAAGCCATAGTAAGACCAAGCAATCATAGTAGAAAATGCAAACAGAATTGCTGCTAACGCTAAAATATAAGGAAACCATGGGATTGTTTTAGCAAAAGCGGCAGAAGTAAGAGCTATTCCAGCTAAATCACCTCTCTCATCATACATTCCAGTAATTACTATAACCAGAGCTGTAACTGTACAGATAATAATAGTGTCAATAAATGGTTCTAATATTGATACTAGGCCTTCTGTCACCGGAATATCACTTTTAACTGCTGAATGAGCAATAGGAGCAGAACCTAAACCAGCTTCATTAGAAAAAGCTGCTCTTTGAAAGCCAACTATTAAAGCTCCCAATGCACCACCTGCTGCTGCAGAAGGAGAAAAAGCTTCAGAAATTATCCTTAAAATTGCTTCAGGAACTCCTGTAATATTAATTAAAATAATTATTAATCCAGCCAAAAGATAAATTATAGCCATAAAAGGAACTAATCTAGATGTAACTTTAGCTATAGATTTTATACCCCCAATTATTACAAACCCTAAAATAATGGCTATAATCAATCCAAAAAGCCAACCTTTATCAGCAAAAAATGAAGCTTCTCCTCCAGTTACAGAAACAAATTGCTGAAAAGATTGATTGGCTTGAAACATATTTCCTCCACCTAATGCTCCCCCAATACAACAAATAGAAAAAAATACAGCTAATATTTTACCTAAGGAAGCTTGTCCTTTTTCAGCTAAGCCTTTGGATAAATAATGCATAGGCCCACCTGAAACACTTCCATCATCATTAATAACTCTATATTTCACACCCAGTGTACACTCACAAAATTTTAAAGACATTCCAAGAAAGCCAGCTAAAATCATCCAAAAAGTTGCTCCAGGACCTCCAACTGCAACAGCAACAGCTACTCCAGCTATATTGCCTAATCCAACCGTTCCAGAAATTGCAGTAGAGAGAGCTTGAAAGTGAGAAACTTCACCTTTTGAATCTGGTTTATCATATCTACCTCTTACCAAATCTAATGCATGTGAGAACATTCTTAAATTAACAAAATTAAAATAAAAAGTACAAAATATAGCACCTGCTATTAACCACAGAACTATAATTCTAATATCAGCCCCTGCAATACTAAAGGAATAAAAAACCATACCTGCAATTTTATTTGAAATAGGAGACAACCATGAATTTATTATTGAATCTATTCCTTCACTAGCATACAGAAAATTAGTTGAAAAAAATGTTGTTATAAAAACAAAATATTTAAAAAAATTATTCATAATTGTTACCCTTATAAAATTTAATACTTTAACCATATGAAAAAACAGACCGTTAAGTAAAGCGAAAATATTAACTTATTTCGGAAATTCCCAACTGCTTCCATACCTTTTTCAATGACTGCACCAAATGATCCATCATTTGGTCATTATGAAATGGACTTGGAGTAAACCTCAATCTTTCCTTACCTTTAGGAACTGTAGGATAATTTATAGGCTGTACATATATCGAATATTTTGAAAGCAATATATCTGAAGCTTTTTTACATAATGAAGGATTTCCAACTAAAACTGGAACAATATGACTATCTGATGGCATAACAATAATCCCAGTTTGTCTTAATTTTTCTTTTAATTTTAGCGCTCTTTCTTGATGTAAAATTCTTTCCTTATTTGAAGTTTTTAAATGTTTTACTGAGGCTAAAGCTCCTGCTACTACAGCTGGAGGCAGAGAAGTTGTAAAAATAAAGCTTGATGCAAAAGATCTAACTACATCTATTATATTTTTATTTGCCGCAATATATCCACCCATTGTTCCATATGCTTTTGCTAATGTTCCTTCTATTATATCTAATTCATCCATCAATCCTTCTCTTTCAGCTATTCCTCCTCCTCTTTCTCCATACATTCCAACTGCATGTACTTCATCAAGATAAGTGAGAGCATTATTATCCTTTGAAACTTCACATATTTCTTTTATTGGTGCTATATCTCCATCCATAGAATAAACTGACTCAAATGCAATTAACTTTGGTCTATCTGGATGTATTTCTTTTAATATTTTAGATAAATGGTCAGGATCATTATGTTTAAAAACAAATCTTTCTGCTTTACTATTTCTCATACCTTGTATCATAGAAGCATGATTTAATTCATCTGAAAAAATTACACATCCAGGTAAAATAGAAGCAATTGTACTTATTGATGCTTCGTTTGAAATATATCCTGAAGTAAATAATAAAGCTCCTTCCTTATTATGTAAATCAGCTAGCTCCTTCTCCAATTGAACATGATAGTGTGTAGTTCCTGAAATATTTCTAGTTCCTCCAGAACCGGCACCAGCATTATCAATAGCATCATGCATAGCCTTTAACACATCTATATTCTGCCCCATTCCTAAATAATCATTAGAGCACCAAACAGCTACTTCATTCTGATTTTCTTCTGAAAAATGTGTAGCATTAGGAAAACTACCTTTATTTCTTTTTATATCATTGAAAATTCTATATCGACCTTCATCTTTCAATGAGTTCAATGCTTCTATAAAATATTTATTATAATTCATTATACCGTTTATTACCTATATCTTTTCTGTATAATGCTTATATAACTATATCAAAATTTTTAATAGTAAAAACGAAAGTAATTAAATGATATTTTACGAACTTGACGCAAAAAATGAGCAATATTTTAGCCCTTATTCCTGGAGAATATTAATGGCTTTAAATCATAAAAATTTAATAAACAATGTAGAAAGAGTACCAGTAAAATTTTCTGATAAATCAATAATTAACCATCAAGGTTTTAACAAGGTGCCTGTATTAGAAGATAATGGCACTTGGATAGGAGAATCTCTAGAAATAGCTAAATATTTAGAATTTACCTATCCAGACAAACCTGCTTTATTTGGAAGCTATGAAAATATTCGTCTTACTAGTATAATTAATCTAATGTTAGATCCTAAAATTTTAGGTATTTTAGCTAGAATTATAGTAGCTGATGTTTATGAAGTTATACAACCTGATGACAAAATATATTTTAGAGAAACTAGAGAAAAATTATTAAACAAAACAATCGAAGAAATAGAAAAAGATAGTAAAAAATTTATTCCTATTTTTCAAAAAGAACTAAATCCTTTTCGTAAAATATTAAATACAAATAACTATTTTACAGGGGCCAAACCAATGTATTGTGATTACATACTTTTTGGTTTTTTTATGTGGGCAAGAAACACAAGTAAAAAACAACTACTAGAAAAAAATGATGTTTTATGGCACTGGAGAGATAGAATGTTAAACTTATATAATGGTTTTGCTAGAAACTCTAATGGATACGATATTAAATAATTTTATGTAATACTATATCCCCCATCAACAGTTATTGTTGTACCTGTAGTATAACTTGCCCTATCACTGGCTAAATATACTGCAGCCCCTGCTATATCTTCAGGAACTCCCCATCTTTTCATAACAGTTCTATCAGTAATTTTTTCTTTTTCAGCCTTTTCTTCTCTAAGAAGTTTAGTTAATTTAGTTTCAATATACCCAGGAGCAATTGCATTTACTCTAACTTTATGTTCATACCAACCATTTGCCAAACTTTTAGTTAAACCTACTAAACCAGTTTTAGAAGCTGTATAACCTGGAGATATTGGAGAGCCAAAAAATGACCACATTGAAGCAATATTTATAATATTTCCATGAGTTATTGCCAGTTTAGGTAAAACAGAATGACTCATTCTCATCACACCCATCAAATTAGTATTAATCACCTCTGCAAAATGTTCTATACGGTATTCCAAAGCTCTTTTAACTAGACCCGCATTATTAACTAAAATATGTAAAGCACCAATTTCATTTAATATATTGTCAATTGAAATATCATTGGTAACATCTAGTTTATATTTTTTTAAAACTCCATATTTGGTTTTTATGTTGCATTTATCTAAACTTTCGTCAGATTTTGCAGTTACAATTACCTCCGCTCCTGCCTCTAAAAAAGCCAAAGCAATTGCATAACCTATTCCTGATGCACCACCAGTCACAAGTGCTATTTTTCCTGTTAAGTCAATTGTATATGCCATAATTTACCTCTTATATAATAGTGTTTACCGAATTAAGTACCTTTTTCTCAATAAAAAATGTTTCTATATTTTTAGCTGCCAACTCTACCATGCCTGTTCTTGATTTAACACTAGCACTTCCAGCATGAGGAGCTAAAACAACATTATCCATCATAGCTAATTTAATATCATAATTAGGTTCAAACTCATACACATCAAGAGCACATCCTGAAATTAATTTATTATTTAAAGCTATTATTAAGTCACTTTCTTTAACGATTGGACCGCGAGCTATGTTTATTAGGAAACTATTTTTTTTCATATTTTTAAATTCTTTAATAGTAATTAAGTGTTTTGTTTCTTTTGTTAAAGGGCAAAGTATAACTATATAGCGACACGATTTTAGCAAATCTATTAATGACATCCATTCTGCATTTAAATTAGATTCGATATCTTTACTCAACCTATTTCTATTATGATATTTAATATTTAAACCAAATGGTAAAGCTCTTTTTGCAACATCTTGTCCAATACTTCCCATACCTATAATACCTAAATTTTCACCTTTTAAATCTGCACCCCATAAAAGATGATAAAAATTGGCTTTAAATCCTCCTGATCTAACAATACGATCTCCTTCAGGAACTCTTCTTGCTATAGCTAACAGTAGCGCCATCGACATATCAGCAACTGCGTCATTCAATATGCCTGGTGTATTGGTTACTTGTATACCCTTTCTCGTACAAAAATTGACATCGATATTATCAAAACCTACACCAACATTACTTACAATTTTTAAATTAGAACATGATTGTATTAATGTCTTATCTATAATAGGTGACTGAGCTAATATTCCTTCTACATTAATTACTCTGTCTAAAAGTTCATTACCTGATAAAATAAGCTCTGAAGTATCATGATGATCTATATCAAAATTTTTTTCTAATCTAAATAAAAGATCATCAGACAACCAAGAATGAATAAAAATTTTAGGCTTAATCTTTACTTCCATTTAACAACTTTTTGACATTGCTCACCTAATTTTTCTATTCCTAAATGCATCTCATTTCCATGTCTTAGAAACTTTTGAGGTTTCATTCCTGCTCCTACTCCAGGAGGAGTTCCAGTAGCAATTAGGTCACCTGGCTCTAAAGTCATATAATGACTTACATATGAAACAATTGTTTTAACATCAAAAATCATTGTAGATGTATTACCATTTTGCATTCTTTTTCCATTAAGGTCTAGCCAGAGATCAAGATTTTGAACTTTTCTAACCTCATCTTTTGTTACTAACCACGGACCAACAGGACAAGAAGTATCAAAGCCTTTTCCTCTTATCCATTGACCACCAGCGGCTTTCATTTGGTATTCTCTCTCAGACACATCATTAACTATAGTATATCCAGCAACATAACTAAGAGCACGAGATACGCTTACAGATCTTGCTCTTTCACCTATAACTACTCCTAATTCAACTTCCCAATCTCCATGTGTACTATCTCTTAATTTAGTACTCCTTTTTCCTAAAATAAGTCCTTTTGGCAACATAACATCATCATTAGGTCCAATAAGAGAACTAGTTGGTTTCATAAACATTATAGGTTCACCTGGTATTGGACTTCCAGTTTCTTTAGCATGATCTACATAATTTAATCCAATACAGACTATCTTTCCTATTCCTGAAACAGGAACGCCTAGTCTCTTTTTTCCCTTAACTAAAGGTAATCTATTTAAATTAGTAGAATTCATCTTTTTTAATTTTAAGGAAGATAACGCAGACCCATCTATATCATTAACCTTAGATGATAAATCTCTTAATTTTCCTTCTGAATCAATAATTCCTGGTTTTTCTTTTCCTGCTACTCCATATCTAACTAATTTCATTATTTTCCCCCTTCAGTTAATTAATCACCTAGTTATTGTAAGAATAAATTATAATATATTTTTAACAATAATACCTATAAAATAATTAAAACAAAATAATCCCTAAAACACATTTAAATGTAAACATAATTTTCAATTTTCATATATAAAAATATAATATATAATCATATTTCAAATATTTATGGGAGAATATGTAATGAAACCTTTAGCAATAAGACTACATGATAATGATAATGTAGTAACCGCAAAATCAGATATAGACCCAAACATATCTTTAAGTGAAGAAAATATTACTACTAGACAATTCATTCCTGTAGGGCACAAAATTGCTACAAAAAATATTAATAAAGGTGACGATTTAGTAAAATATGACAATATTATTGGAACAGCTAAAGAAAATATTAGTGTTGGTGATCATGTACATGTTCAAAACACTAGTATGTCAGATAAAAAAAGAGATTATGAATTCTCATTAGGATGTAAAGAAACACAAATTCTACCTAAAAACGAACAAGCTACATTTATGGGATATCGAAGAACTAATGGCAAAGTAGGTACGAGAAATTTCATAGGAGTTATTTCATCAGTTAATTGCTCCGCTACAGTTTGTAAAAAAATAGCCGAAGCCTTTAATGAAGAAACCTTATCTAAATATGAAAATGTGGATGGTATAGTATCTTTAACCCATGGGACAGGATGCGGTATAAATAGTAATGGCTTAGGCTGGGAATTACTTCAAGCTACTATACAAGGTTATTCAAGACATCCAAATTTTGGAGGTCTTTTAGTTATTGGTTTAGGATGTGAAGTAAATCAAGTAAGCGGAATGGCACAATCAATGAATTGGGCAAATACAGATACATTTAAAATGATGACCATACAAGAAGTTGGAGGCACAAGAAAAACTATCAATGAAGGTGTTGAGAATATAAAACAAATGCTCCCAGTTCTTAATAATAATAAAAGGGAAAAATGTCCGGCTTCAGAATTAATATTAGGTTTAGAATGTGGAGGATCTGATGCCTATTCAGGAATGACAGCTAATCCAGCTTTAGGTGCAGCTGTTGACTTATTAGTAAAGAATGGTGGAACAGGAACTCTTGCTGAAACTCCTGAAATATTTGGAGCAGAGCATCTTCTAACTAGAAGAGCAATAAACAGAGAAGTTGGACAAAAAATAGTGAACTTTATTAAATGGTGGCAAGAAGAATACTTAATAAAATTTGAAGAAAACAAAGACCAATTACATCAAGATCCATCTCCTGGCAATAAAGCTGGTGGCTTAACTACTATTCTTGAAAAGTCTCTTGGTGCTGTAGCAAAAGGAGGAACAACAAATTTAGTAGATGTTTATCAATTTGCTGAAAATATTAAAGCCAAAGGATTCACATTTATGAACACACCAGGATATGATGTTACTAGTGTAACAGGGTTAATTGCAGGAGGAGCAAATATAATTTGTTTTACAACTGGAAGAGGATCTGTATTTGGGTGCAAACCAGCACCTTCTATTAAACTTGCAACTAACAATGATCTTTATGAAAGAATGACAGAAGATATGGATATAAATTGTGGAAAAATCTTATTAGGACAATCTACTATTGAAGAAATGGGACAAGAAATATTTCAGTATATATTAGATATTGCTTCAGGACAACAATCTAAATCTGAAATAAATGGTTTAGGAGATTTAGAGTTTGTTCCTTGGCAAATGGGTGCTATAACTTGACAAATAATAATGATTTCAATGTAAGAAAAATTATTAAATCCTTAGAATCCTCCCCAATTAGAAATATTGCTAATTCAGTAATTGGAAATAAAGATATAATTCCTCTTTATTTTGGAGAAACAGATATAGCAACACCTTCATTTATCTGTCAATCTATGAAAGATGCTCTAGACGAAGGTCATACATTTTATACTGCTAATCAAGGAATACCAGAACTAGTAGCAACTATTTCAGAATATGCAACTTCTTTACACAATAAGGATATTTCTACTTCAAGGATTATGGTTACTTCTGCAGGAATGAATGGATTAATGATTACATCTGAAGCAATAATTAATCCAAAAGACAAAGTAATTTGTATTACTCCAGTATGGCCTAATTTTATGAGATGTATAGAAATTATGGGAGGAGAAATTATAGAAATCCCTCTAATTTATTCTATTGAAAGTAATAAATGGCAATTAAATTTAGAAGAAATTATTAAGCACATTTCGGATGCAAAAGCTATTTACATCAATTCTCCCAATAACCCAACAGGTTGGATGATGAGTGCTCAAGAACAACTACAAATATTAGAATTATGCAGAGATCATAATAAATGGATAATTTCTGATGAAGTCTATGAACGAATTACTTATGATAGAAAAGTTGCTCCATCTTTTTTAGATATATCAAATGACCATGATTTAATAATAGTTGTAAATAGCTTCTCAAAATCATGGGCTATGACAGGTTGGCGTTTAGGGTGGCTCATCATGCCTGAAGGTTTAAACAAAACATTTGAAAAATTAAATGAATTTAATGTTGCTTCGCCTTCTTCACCTGCTCAATATGCTGGAATTACCGCAATTAAAGAAGGAGAAGAATTTATTAAAAATATGGTAAATAATCTTAATACTTGCAGAGAAATAGCCTTACAATATTTAAGCAATTTTTCACGAGTAATTTTACCTTTTCCAGAAGCTGCATTCTACGCATACTTTAAAATAAAAGAGGTCACAGACTCAGAAAAATTTTGTTTAGAAACTCTTAATAATACAGGTGTTGGCTTGGCTCCAGGAACATCTTTTGGTAAAGGAGGAGAAAGTTGGGTAAGAATTTGTTATGCAAAAAATCCAGATTTACTAAATAAAGCTTTTGAAAAACTAAAACCTGCACTAAATTAATGAAAATTTTAAAAGCCAATACAACAAATATTAATCTCGCTTCAGAACTTTTATTAAAAGGAGGTATCGTAGCTTTTCCTACAGAAACAGTTTATGGTCTAGGTGCTTTAGCATCTCATAAAGATGCTATTAAAAGAGTTTATAAAGTTAAAGGTAGACCAAGAAATAACCCATTAATAGTACATGCATACAAACTTGATCAAATTTTAGCAATAACAGAAAATATCCCTAATGGCGTAGATTTGTTGATAAAAAAATATTGGCCAGGACCTCTTACATTAATTCTACCATATAAAAATTCTTCAAATATTTGTTCTTTAGCTAGAGCTAATTTAAAAACTGTAGCTGTTAGAATACCTAATCACCCCGTAGCATTAAAACTTTTAAAAAAAGTAAACTTTCCGTTGATTGCACCTAGTGCAAATATTTCTCAACACTTAAGTCCAACAAGAGCTATGCATGTAATGAATGACCTAGGAAAAAAACTTAATAAAAATAAAGATATAATATTAGATGGGGGAAAAACTAATATTGGTTTAGAATCTACTGTAATAGATTTTACTAAAAACAAACCAGTAATATTAAGGCCAGGAGGATTAAGTATTACCAATATTAATAATTTAGTAAAAGTTTCTTATAAAAAATATAGAATAAATGACAATCAACCCATTAGTCCTGGTCAATTCAAAAAACATTATTCTCCTAAAGCATCACTTAGATTAAATGCTAATTTTCCTCAAAATGATGAATCTTGGATAGGTTTTGGTAAAGATCCCAAAAATTTAAATAACTTTATTAAAGTTAATCTTAGCCATAAAGGTAACTTAGAAGAGGCTGCTAAAAATTTATTTTCAATGTTACGATTTTTGGATAGTAAAAATGTAAAAAAAATAGCTGTTAAAAAAATTCCAAATAAAGAAATAGGTATAGCCATAAATGATCGTTTAATTAGAGGTGCATCTAATTAACCTTGATCTAAATTATTAAAGTTTTATATTCTTATTGTTATAATTATTAAAACTGAAAAATATGCATACTAAAATACAAAATTTAAATCCAAGAAAAGTTTTATAAATTAATATAGAGGGAAATATGCAAGAATATAATGCTCCAATAGAAGATATTTTATTTGTAATAAATAACTTAAATTCAGACACAAATTGTATAAGTGATGACTATTCAGATCCTGATCTTATAAAACAAATATTTGAAGAAGCAGGAAAATTTTCTAGTAATGTTTTAGCCCCTTTAAATACAGTTGGAGATAAAGAAGGAATTTCATTAGAAAATGGCTTAGTGAGAATGCCTCCAGGATTTACTGATGCATACAATCAATATATTGAAGGTGGTTGGGCATCTGTAGCCGGATCTAAAGAATATGGTGGACAAAAAATGCCATGGAATATTGTCGGAGGTTTAAATGAAATTTGGCATGCTGCTAACATAAGTTTTTCTTTAAATATGTTGTTAACACAAGGCGCTATAGAAGTTATTGAATCTTATGGGACTAAAGAACAGAAAAATAAATATTTACCAAAAATGATTAGTGGAGAATGGTCAGGTACTATGAACCTTACAGAGCCACAGGCAGGTTCTGATCTAGCATTATTAAAATCAAAAGCAATTTTAAAAGATGGCTCATATAAACTATATGGAAATAAAATTTATATAACTCATGGAGATCAAGATATGAGTAAAAATATAATACATTTAGTTCTAGCGAGACTGCCTGATGCTCCTGAAGGGAGTAAAGGTATATCACTATTTATTTCTCCTAAAAATCTTATATCTAAAGATGGAAGCTTATTAGAAAAAAATGATATTAGAGTTGTTTCTATAGAACACAAATTAGGAACGCTAGCAAGCCCTACATGTGTATTAGCATATGGAGATAATACTGGAGCAGATGCAGAATTAATTGGTCAAGAACATGGAGGACTAAAAGCTATGTTTACTATGATGAATAATGCTAGACTCAATGTGGGAATTCAAGGCGTATCTATCGCTGAAAGAGCTTACCAACAAGCATTAAATTTCTCTTTATCAAGACTTCAAGGAAATTCAATAGATGGTTCTTCAACTGGAACTGTAGCAATAATTGATCATCCAGATGTTCAAAGAATGCTAATGGATATGAAATCAAAAATTGAAGCAATGCGTGCTTTATCGCTATTTACTGCAAATGAATTAGAATTAACCAAAAATGCATCATCCGATTTAGATAAACAAAAAGCTCAAGAAAATTTAGACATACTAACTCCAATAGTAAAATCTTGGTGTACTGACCAAGGAGTATTTATTGCATCTACAGGAATCCAAGTTCATGGAGGAATGGGATTTATTGAAGAAACTGGGGCGGCACAACATTATCGAGATGCTAGGATACTTCCCATATATGAAGGAACTAATGGTATTCAAGCCTTAGACCTACTAAGAAGAAAATTAACCATGGATAATGGCAACATTTTTAAAAGATTTTTAAATGAAATGAGAAAAGATGCAAATAAATGCACCTCAGTTCAAGGAGAACAGATACCTGAAATTGGAAATAAAGTTATTAATGCCGTAAACATTCTTGACGACACTGCAAATGAGCTTTTATCTATGTGGAAAAACAACAAAAGACATGCTGCATTTGGAGCTACTCCATTTATTGATATGTGTGGAAATATATTTGGAGGATGGATAATGGCAAAAAGTGCATTAAAGGCCTCTCATTTATTAATCAATGATAATAAAAATAAATTTTTAAAGGAAAAAATTAATACAACGTCTTTTTATACAAATACTGTATTAGAATCTTCTTTAAGTTTAAAAAATGTAGTAATAAATGCGCATAAAAATGTAGATTCGATATTACTAGATAACTTCCAAAATTAATTACTTAATTCTGCATGTGCCGACAAAGATTGATTACCATTTTGATCTTTAATCCATAAATCAAGACCATTATTAATTTTAATAGCTTGAGTATTAATTTTCCCACCTACAAAAACTGGACTTCTTAACTTAAAAGAAAATTTAAGAAGATTTTGTTTACTTTCTTTTATAATATTACTTATTAAATCCAATAAAAACGTTGCCATTAATGGACCATGAACTACTATTTGAGGATAACCTTCAACTTTAGTAGCATAAGGAAAATCATAATGTATTTTATGAGTATTATGAGTTAACGCAGAATAACGAAATAACATTTCAGGAGTAGGACTCCAAGATTTTTGAAAATCATATTCTTTAGGAGATTTAATTAATTTTTTTTCATCATTTTTTTTATCTCTACTTCCTTCACGATATACTAAATTTTGTACTTCATTTAACAATAATTTATTATTTTGACTTATTTTATGATTAATCTTTAAAAATGTTAGCTTCCCAGTAGAACCCTCTTTATTTTCAATAGATAATATAGTGGAAGTTTTCTTCACATCTTTTCCTATTAATAAAGGTTCGTAAAAATCTATTTCACCACCTGCATACATTCTAATAGGTAAATCTATAGGAGGCATAAAACCCATTTTTTTCTCATGTCCATCTAAACCAAGATTTTTTTGTAATGGTAAATTTAAAAAATAAAGCCAATGCCATCCATAAGGAACTTCTTTGAATTCTTCCTTATTATATTCATAATCAAAAACAGCAGCCATAGCTTTAGTAGGATATTCATTTATATGATCATCAATTTGAACAGTCTTACCAATCCAATTATTAACTTCGGAATTATTATTCACTAAATTCTTTCCTTATTTTTTTCGAATTTTCTCCAATTTTTGGTACTTTAGTAACTTGCTTCTCTTGTCCTAAAACCATAGAAGGGGAATCTATCAACTCTATTTCATTATTACCAACTTGAGATTTTACTTTCCTTAATTGAGCATGTTCAGTTAAATCCTCAACTGAATTTAAAACACCACACGCAATTTTTTCTTTTCGTAAACGGGTTACTAATTCTTGTTTATCATATTTTTTAAATTCATTTGATATAATTAGATCTAAATCTTTTCTATTCTTGACTCTTTTAGTAGGTTCATTAAATCTAGAATCATCTGCTAAATTTAACAATTTTAATACTGATTTACATAATTGAATCCACTCCCTTTGATTTTGAATAGATATCAAAATTTTCTTTCCACACTTAGAACTAAAAGCACCATATGGTGCTATAGTTGGATGAGACAAACCTGCCCTCTTTATAGATCTCTCTCCATATTTAGTTTGTAAATATGGAACATTCATCCAGTCCGCCATACCATCAAATAAAGAGACTTCTATCGCACTTCCTTTTCCTGTTCTCTCTCTATTATATAAAGCTTCTAGAATAGAAGAATGAGCATTCATGCCACAAGCAATATCACAAACTGAAACACCTACTCTTCCTTCTTCTTCAGGAGTTCCTGTAACACTACAAAGTCCTGTTTCTGCTTGTACTAATAAGTCATAAGCCTTCATATCCTTATATGGACCAGTCTGACCATAACCAGATATATCACAAGTAATTAATTTGTTATTTTTTTCTCTTAAAATTTTTGTTCCCAATCCTACTCTTTCAGCTACTCCCGGAGCTAAATTTTGAATATAAACGTCAGCATGATTTATAATTCTTTTTAACAATTTAATATCAGTATCATTTTTTATATCCGCTACTAATGATTCTTTATCTCTATTTAACCAAACAAAATATGCACTTTCTCCTTTTACATCTTTATCATAATACCTAGCAAAATCTCCTTCTTGACGTTCAATTTTTATTACACGTGCACCAGCTTCTGCTAAACGTAAAGAACAAAAAGGAGCAGCCACAGCTTGCTCTAAAGATACTACTAATAATCCTTTTAAAGACTTCAAATTTCCTCCTAATATGACCTTTTAAGACCCAAAACATTTTGCCCTATATAAGCTAATATTAAATTTGTAGATATAGGCGCGATTTGGTAAAGCCTTGTTTCCCTGTATTTTCTTTCAATATCGTAATCTTCTGCAAAGCCATACCCACCAAATGTTTGAATTGCAGCTTCAGCAGATTTCCATGAAGCTTCTGAAGACAATAATTTAGCTAAATTTGCTTCAGTTCCACAAGGTATATTTTTATCAAATAATTTAGCAGCTCTAGTAACCATTAATGCAGCTGCTTCTGTTTCAGCATAAGCCTTAGCAATAGGAAATTGAATACCTTGATTCTGTCCAATAGGTCTTCCAAAAACTTCTCTAGAATTTGCATAATTTGTCATTTTATCCAAAAAGAATTTTGAATCTCCTATACACTCAGATGCAATCAAAATTCTTTCTGCATTCATTCCATCCAATATATACTTAAATCCCTTACCTTCTTCCCCAATTAAACTATCTAATGGCACTTCTAAATCATCAAAAAATATTTCAGTAGTAGCATGATTTATCATTGTTCTAATTGGTTTAATTGTTAACCCATTATTTTTTGCTTTTTGAATATTAATAATAAATAGAGAAAGACCTTCTGTTTTCTTCAATTTCTTGTCGTTTGAAGTGCGTGCTAAAAGTAACATTAAATCAGAATGTTCAGCTCTACTTGTCCAAACTTTTTGTCCATTAATAATATACCCACTCTTAAATTTTGTAGCTTTAGTACGAATAGACAAAGTGTCAGTTCCTGCATCAGGTTCTGTTACTCCAAAAGCCTGTAATCGCATTTCTCCTGAAGATATTTTAGGCAAAAACTTATCTTTTTGTTCTTCAGAACCATGTTTTAATAAGGCACCCATAATATACATTTGAGCATGACAAGCAGCTCCATTTCCACCTGATCTTTGAATTTCTTCTAAAATTACACATGCTGCTTCTAATGGTAAACCGGAACCTCCATATTCTTCTGGAATTAAACAAGATAAATACCCTGCTTCTGTTAAAGATTTAACAAAATCTTCCGGATACAATCTATCTCTATCTAATTTTCTCCAATATTCCCCATTAAAATTTAAGCATAATGATCTAACTCCATTTCTAATATCTTCCCATAGAGCTTCATCTATATTTGAAATACTAGAAATCCTATTATAATCTTTTTCAACCAATTTGAATGACCTTTAAATAAACTAACAAAAATATTTTATTATACATTTATTAGCTAACATTGAAAGAAATTGTTGATCCTCTGTATATAGTGGTATATAACGATATATGTTAAAAATATAAAAAACTATTATGATAAAAAATAAATATAAATTATTTAAAAAAGACTCAAACACTCTAACAGACCCATTTGGGAGAACTATCTCGTATTTAAGAGTTTCTGTTACTGATAGATGTGATTTTAGGTGTGTTTATTGTATGTCTGAAAATATGTCTTTTTTACCTAAATCAAATGTTTTATCCTTAGAAGAAATAGAAATTTTATGTAATGCCTTCATAAATATGGGTACAAAAAAAATTAGACTAACAGGAGGAGAACCCTTAGTTAGAAAAAATGTTTTAAATCTTATTAAAGCTCTAGGTTCAAAGATTGGTTTTGGACTTGAAGAATTAACTATCACTACAAATGGCAGTCAACTTTCTCGCTTTTCCCGCGAATTATATGAATATGGAGTGAGACGTGTAAATGTTTCAATAGACACATTAAATCCAGATTTGTTTTCAAAAATTACACGTTGGGGCAACTTAAATAGAGTATTACAAGGCCTTAAAGATGCAACTAAAGCAGGATTAAAATGCAAAATTAACGCAGTAGCATTAAAAGGTGTTAATGAAAATGAATTAAGCAGTATGGTTGAATGGGCACACAACGAAGGACACGATTTTACTATCATTGAAACTATGCCAATGGGTGAAATAAGTGAAGACCGTGTAGACCAATATTTACCTCTTTCTATGGTAAGAGCTAAATTACAAAAGAAATTTACCCTTATTCAAAATAATTACAAAACTGGAGGTCCAGCTAGATATGTAACTATAAAAGAAACAGGAGGAAGGCTAGGATTTATTACTCCACTAACACATAATTTTTGCGAATCTTGCAATAGAGTTAGACTTACTTGCACTGGAATACTTTATATGTGCCTTGGCCAAGACGATTCAGCTGATTTAAGAAAAGCACTTTTAAACGGATCTAATAGTATTCAAATAGAAAACACAATCAGAGAAGCTATAACTAGAAAACCTAAAGGACATGATTTCGAAATAAGTCGTAGAGCCAAAAGTCCTGCAGTTCAAAGGCACATGAGTGTTACAGGCGGCTAAAATATACTTTTAACTTTATATATTAAATGTTAGTTTAAACTTTTTGATGTTAGATGGTAAAAATTAGTATGAAAATTAGTAAAATAGCTTTAATTGCATCTGAATCTAAAGGTGCTAAAAGTGCTATGAAAGAATTAAAAAAATTATATAAAACAGTCCAACCAGAAAAAGCAGATGCCATAGTAGCTCTAGGAGGAGATGGTTTAATTCTTCATACATTAGAAACTTATGGAAGAAAAAATATACCTATATATGGAATGAATAAGGGAACCGTAGGTTTTTTAATGAATAATTATTCAAAAGAAAACTTAATAAAAAACATTAACAATGCTGAAACAACAAAAATATCGCCTTTAATTATGGAAGCAATTGATATAAATGGTAAAAAATATAAAGGTATAGCAATTAATGAAGTGTCTTTATTAAGACAATCTAAAATGACCGCTAAGATTGCCATAAATGTTAATAATAAAAAAAGATTAGAAGAATTAGTTTGTGATGGTGTAATGATAGCTACACCTGCGGGAAGTACAGCATATAATTTATCTGCAAATGGACCTATTATTCCTCTAAACTCTAATCTACTTTCTTTAACTTCCATTTGTGCTTTTAGGCCAAGAAGATGGAGAGGAGCATTGCTTCCAAAAAGTTCATCTGTAGATTTTATTGTCCATGATCCCAAAAATAGAGGAGTCAGTGCAACGGCAGGAAATTTAGAAATAAGAAATGTATCAAAAGTAAATATTAAAATTGCTCCCAAATTATCATTTAAATTACTTTTTAATCCTGATAATAAACTTGAAGAAAAGTTTATAAAAGAGCAATTCTCAAACTAAAATATAGAAAGGAAAAAAATGAATTATAAAAATTGTAATGCAATTATTACAGGAGGAGCAAGTGGTCTTGGTGGAGCTACAGCTGATAATATTATTAAAAACGGAGGCAAAGTAACCATAATAGATATACAAAATGACTTAGGAGAAAAAAAATCTAATGAATTAGGTAATAATTGTAATTTCATAAACATAGATATAACTGATGAAGAACTAGTTCAAAATAAATTTAAAGAAATAGTTGATAAAACTGGCTCCATAAATTTAATTGTAAACTGTGCCGGCATAGGAAGTCCTAGTAAAGTGCTAAGTAAGCAAGGTGTTTGCCCTCTAAGTTTATTTTCTAAAATTATAAATGTAAACTTGATTGGAACATTCAACACGCTTAAGGCAGCCGCAAATTTGATGCAAAATAATAATCTTGAAGAAGACTCTAGTAGAGGAGTAATTGTTAACACCGCCTCTATTGCTGCTTATGATGGACAAATAGGGCAAGCGGCATATTCGGCATCTAAAGGAGGTATTGTTGGTATGACATTACCTATAGCGAGAGAACTAGCTAAACAAAATATTCGAGTAAGTACAATTGCACCAGGCTTGTTTGAAACTCCTTTATTAGCAGGACTGCCTGAAGAAGCTAAAAACTCTTTAATTGACTCAACTTTACATCCTCATAGACTAGGAAGACCCTCTGAATTTGCTGACCTCGTAAAACATATATTTGAAAATGAAATGATAAATGGAGAAACAATAAGACTTGATGGGTCTTTAAGAATGGCTCCAAGATAAAAATATTAATTGATATTTTTATTGAAGATAGTCTAAGTATTTTTTATAAATAGTAAAAAAAGGAAAAAAAATCTCAAAATGCTTTTTAATAGTGTTAAAAATTGTCATAACACTAAAGATTTCAGGTCTTTAGCCAAAAATAAGTTACCCGGTCCTATTTTTCATTATATAGATGGTGCCGCAGATGATGAAATAACTAAAGATAGGAATACTGCTGCTTATGATGACTGTGATTTAGTTCCAAATGTTTTAACAGGAGTTAAAGATATAGATATGTCAGTTACTATTATGGGACAAAAAATTGACATGCCTTTATTTTGCTCTCCTACTGCATTACAGAGATTATTTCACCATGATGGAGAACTAGCTGTCGCCAGAGCTGCAGAAAAATATGGTACTATTTCAGGTTTGTCTTCTTTAGGAACTATTGATATTATGAAAATGAGTAAAGAAATATCTTCCCCTAAATTATTTCAATTATATTATCATAAAGATAAGGCCTTAAATGACCACATGATAGAATTATGTAAAGAAGCAAATTATGAAGCAATAGCATTAACTGTAGATACTATAACAGGAGGAAATAGAGAAAGAGATTTACATACAGGATTTACTAGTCCTCCTCGCTTAACACTTAACAGTCTAATTAGTTTTGCAACGCATCCTATGTGGGCCATAAATTATTTTACTCATGAAAAATTTGATTTACCACAACTATCTAAATTTGTTAACGCTGGAACTAATATTGCTATATCAGTAGGAGACTATTTTACTAAAATGTTAGACCAAAACATGTCTTGGAAAGATGCCGAAGAAATTAATAAAAAATGGGGAAAACACTTTTGTCTTAAAGGCATAATGAGTGTTGAAGATGCAAAAAGAGCAGCAGATATAGGGGCTACAGCAATAATGATATCAAATCATGGCGGAAGACAATTAGATGGATCAAGAGCACCTTTTGATCAACTAGAAGAAATAGTGGACGCTGTTGGAGATAAAATAGATGTAATATGTGATGGAGGAATACAAAGAGGAACACATGTTTTA
>CAYTZM010000007.1:0-104243 GCA_964442655.1 uncultured Rhodospirillaceae bacterium
AAGATTAACATCTAGAATTTCTAATAAATCAAGTGATTTTTTAATATCTATCATAATAGTTATTTTTGTAAAAATGTGTTTGCAAAACTATAAAAAAGAGTGTGTTAAAAAGTGTTATTCTTCAATGATTTCACTTTCGTCTTTCAATGAACTGCTCTTATTTTCATAATCTAAAAATTCAGCAGCTAATTTCTTTTTGTGTTCAATTAAAGCCCAGCTCATAACAACACAAGAGAATAAAATAACAAATAATAAAACACCTTCTAAAATAGCTACGTTTCTATACAAAGAAAAAACTATATAAAAAGTAGTATCAATAGAATCTCTATTTGTTCTCTTACAATAATTTTTCATATACAATTCAATATCTGGTATTCCTAAATCCTTTAAATTCAAGCCTTTTAATCCGCTATACATATTAGTAGGTTGAACATGGTGCATTAAATTATAGCCTAAATCTGCTAATGGATGACCTAATGTAGATAATTCCCAATCCAAAACTGCTATCACTTTAGGTTCATCCAAAGAATAAATTAAATTTCCTAATCTATAATCTCCATGCACAATAGTAGTCTCATCAGAAGTCGGGATATTTGAAATTAACCAATCTTTTAATAATGGCATTTCTGGCATATCATGTTGTTTTGATAACTCCCATTGACTAGACCATCTTTTTATTTGTCTAGTAAAATAACTTCCTGGCCTTCCAAAATCGGATAAACCTACTGCCTCAATATTAACATTATGTAATGCTGCCAAAGATTTGTTCATAGAGTCATAAATAGCTGTTCTTTCTTCTGGGTTAAAACCTAATAATGTAGTATCCTCCAGAACTCTTCCTTCAAGATATTGCATTACATAAAAAGGTGTTCCAATAATACTTTCTTCTTCACAATATAAGTGCATTTTAGCTACAGGAACATTTGTTTCATATAGGGCTTTTTGAACTCTATATTCTCTATCTATAGCATGAGCAGAAGGTAATAAATCACCAGGAGGTTTTTTTCTTAAAACATATCTTCTACCCTCCATTGATTCAATTATAAAAGTTGGATTAGACTGACCAATATTAAATTGCCCAACAGCCTCTAATGAGGAAAAGTCTTCTAATTTACCAGATAAATATTCTGACAATTTAGCTTTATCAAATTTGTGAGATTCTTTAACCTTATAATTTTCAATTTTATATTTATAATTAAAGATAGCCATGAATTAAAACTATTAATTATGACGTTTTAATTCTAATCTTGCAATTTGGTTTCTATGCACTTCATCTGGCCCATCTGCTAATCTTAAAGTACGTGACTGGGCATACATTTTTGCTAAACCAAAATCTTCAGTTACTCCACCTCCACCATGTGCTTGAATTGCCCAATCAATAATTTTACAAGCCATATTTGGAGCAGCTACTTTAATCATAGCTATTTCCTTCCTCGCCTCTTTATTGCCATGAACATCCATTTTATGTGCAGCATTTAAAGTTAACAATCTACACTGATCTATCATTATTCTTGATTCAGCTATACGTTCTTGAGTAACTGTTTGCTCTGATACAGGTTTTCCAAATGCAACTCTTTCTTTAGTTCTTTTGCACATTTTTTCTAGCGCTACTTCAGCTACGCCTATCAGTCTCATACAATGATGGATTCTTCCAGGACCTAATCGACCTTGAGCAATTTCAAAACCACGTCCTTCACCTAACAACATATTTTTGGCAGGCACTCTTACTTTTTTAAATACTACCTCTGCGTGACCATGAGGTGCATCATCATAGCCAAATACAGGAAGATGTCTTAAAATTTTTATTCCTTCTGAATCAGCTGGTACGACAATCATTGATTGTTGTTTATGTCTGTCAGGATTTTTAGGATCAGATTTTCCCATAAAAATATAAACTTTACACCTTGGATCATTTGCTCCAGAAGTAAACCATTTTCTACCATTAACCTCATACTCATCACCATCCCTTATAATCTGGGATTCTATATTTGTTGCATCTGAAGAAGCTACTAAAGGTTCAGTCATAGCAAAAGCAGATCTAATCTTACCTTCTAATAATGGCACCAACCATTCTTCTTTAACCTCGTTAGAGGCATACCTTTCCAAAGTTTCCATATTTCCTGTATCAGGTGCAGAACAGTTAAAAGCTTCTGACCCAAATTGTGTTCTTCCCATCATTTCACATAAATGAGCATATTCATAATTAGTTAAACCGGCTCCTCTATCACTTTCTGGAAGAAATAAATTCCATAATCCTTGTCCCTTTGCCTTAGCTTTTGTTCCTTCAAGAATTTTAGAAGGTTGCCATCTATCTCCTTCAGCAATTTCAGCTTGTATTTTTGATTCATTTGGATAAACGTGTTCATCCATAAACTTACTTACTTTATCCATTAACTCTATTACTCTTGGTGATAACTCAGGCAACATGAAATCTCTCCTATATAATCTATAATTAAATCCATAGATTATAGACTATAAAATAATAAAAGACATATTACAAAGGTAAAGTTTTACTATTTAAAAATTATACTATGTATGCCAATCTCGACTTTTTTACCTTTTGAGTAGTTATAACCTGAAATATAATTCTCTAAGTCTAATAAATCGAAATTACTATTCTGAGACAAATTTTTAAACTCTTCTATATATTGTTTCTCAATAATTATATATCTTATATTTTTATTAAGAATTAAGTTGCTTGCTTCTATGGAGGATCCTACGATTTTAGTCTTACTTCCTAATCTATAAACTAAAGACGGTTCAGAATAACCTAAAAGAATTATAGGTTTCTTTATTTCCAAATCTTTAATCTTCTCATATATTTTCTCAGAAACCCACAAATCATCAATTTGATTAGGAATAAAAACCAAAAATATCTTAATAGCTATAACTGTCCCAATACTTGCAGTAATTAAAGTTTTAGAAAAATGACCCTTATAAAAATAATAAGAGGATAGCACTGTAACTAAAATAAAAATAGCAGATGAAAATAATATAAGTATAGATAAATCATAATATTTAAGAGCAAAGTAAATCATTATACATGGAATGATAAAACCAGATAACAAAGAAAAGATTTGTAAAATTCTAATATAATTTGTTCTTGTTATTTTTGAAAAACTCGTATTTTTAGTTAAATCCATAAACATTGCAGAAATTAATAGCGCTAAGAAAGGAAGTAACGGTAATGTATAATGGAGTAATTTAGTTGGAATAACTTCAAATAATAACCACCCAGGCAAAAGAGCACATAATAAAAATAATACTGATTTTCTTTTTCTGTTTATATACGTCCATATCAAAGTTGGAAAAAAAAATAAAGCCATAGGCCATGATGTTATAAATAGAGAAAGAAAATAAAAACCAGGTGGCGCACCATGTGATTCTTGTACACTTGTTATCTTTGACAAAAAGTCTTTATGCAAAGATTCTATTAAATACCCACTATTATCTCCCATATAAATATATAAAAACCAAGGTAGAGCTATAATAATTAAAGAGATCAAACCATATATAGGTTTTAATGCATTAAAATTAAAATCTTTATAAAAAATATGGAAACAAATAATCAATGATATAATAATAAATAGAGGAATTGCCCCTTTTATAAGAACAGAAAAACTTACAGCTATCCAAGCAAAAAACAAATATTTATAATTTAATTTTTCTTTATTTTGCTCTCTAAATATTTCTTTTGAGAAAAAATAAATACTAATTAATACAAAAAGACACAATAAAGAATCTGTCTTAGCTATATTAGATTCTATCATAACTAATGGTGAAGATAGAAACAATAATACAGCTACCAACCCATGTATACGTCCAAATAATAATTTACCTAACAAATATATTATCCATAATGATATACTTGAAGCTAAAGCTGATGGTAGTCTATAAGACCATAAAGGTGCTTTTTCCAAAAAAAGTACATTTTTTACAATAGTGGCTGATAAAGATTGAATCCAATACGTTCCTGGAGGCTTTTTAAATCTAGGAGTATCTAAAAAATAAATATTTAAAAAATCTTTTGTTTCTAACATTTGAGAAGTTGCTTGAATATATCTAGATTCATCTCTATCTAAAGGAGGTAAATTATTTATAGTTGAAAAAAAACTAATAATAGCTAAAAAACATAATAATAATTTTGTAGAAGATTCTTTTATTTCTAATGGATTAAACCTAACCATAATAACCAATTGTTACATTAAAAAAAGATTTAAATAAATTTAATATTAATTTAGTATGTTTGATAGACAGTAGCCATAAAAAAAATTACCTAAGGAACAATAGACAAAAAATGAATACCTATTTACCTAAAAAAAAAACTTATATTAACTTTGCTATATTTATATTTTTATCTTTTATCATAAATAATAATCTAAAAGCTGACAATAATATTGAGGCTAGATTAATACCAAACTGTGGGGCAACTCAAGGAGGGATAGCTACAGCAACTCCTGAAGGAATAATTTACTATTGCGCACAAAGAATGGCGTCTATTGAATATAAATTTCCCGGAGCTATAAATTATTTCTTACTTCATGAATATGGACATATATTTTTACAAAGCGGAAATGAACAAAAGGTGGATTGTTGGACTGCAAATGAATTAGCTTTAAGTAAAGACCCAAAATCAAAAAGAGTGTTAGATGCAGCAATAGATTTTATTAAATTATTTAAATTAACCGATCCAAAATATGGAGGGACGGGAGAAGATAGAGCCTTGCTAATTACTAACTGTTATATAAATGGACCAAATTTTTATAAAAATAATTAATTATTACTTTTGAACTTCTTCTTAATTTTACCCGCAATTCTGCCTAATTTTTTTGCTGGATTTGGATCCCTAGCAACTTCTCCCGCTCCTTTAGCAAAATTTCTAGCTACATTAGTTGCTTTTTTTCTAACACGAGGGTCCGAAGCTACTTTTCTAATAGCAAATTTTACAATATTTCTTATCATCTACATAGAATGTATCATAATTAACCAATAATCTACAAAAAATTGACATTTTATAATCTCTATTTATATTTCTTACATCAGGTGCCTTTTTATAGGTGAAAAGGGAAAGAGAAAATTTTAATTATCTCAGCTGCCCCCGCAACTGTAATTGACGAGAAGGTCCTAAAAACCACTGTAATAATTATTTATGGGAAGGTTTGGACAAATTCTAAGACTCATAAGCCAGGAGACCTGCCTGATAAGTGCTATCTAACTGTTGAACGGGGATGTTCAATAGAGCTTATTACTAAGTGATGGTACGCTTTTTAACCATTGCTTTGCATTTATCTCAAAGCAATAAATTAGGTATTTGAAGTTTATATAACTTCATCTGTTTTATTGGATTATGATATATGCTTAAAAATTATATAATTTTTATTATTTTATTTAATTTAATAAATAATTGTTTAGCGGAAAATTTTGAAACTATAAATCCTATAATAATAACAGGTAATATAATCCCTAAATATTTAAAAGAAACAGGCTCTTCAGTTACAGTCATATCCTTAAAGGAAATAGAAAACAAAAATACACATTATTTATCTCAAATCTTAACAGGGACACCAGGTTTTCAAAACTACACAAATGGAGGACCTCAAACATTGAGCAGATCATTTCTTCGTGGAAATGAAACAGACCACACTCTTGTTTTAATAAACGGAATTAAAATAGTTGACCCTGCAACCGGAAGAGGATCAGTTGATTTAGAAAGAATTTCCCTTGAAGGTGTAGAAAGAATAGAAATATTAAGAGGCTCTCAAAGTGCTCTATATGGCTCTGAAGCCATAGGTGGAGTAATAAATATTATACTTAAAAAAGGGGGGAAAGTATGGAAAAATTCTTCAAATATAGAATTTTCTAACAGACTAGATAAAAACTTTAACAGCAGTATTTCAGGAAACTTAAATAATTTATACTTCTCTGCTAGTTATAATCATAAAGAGGGGCCAGGCATTTCGGCTGCTGAAAAATCATTAGGCTATGGAGAAAATGATGGATACAATATTGATAGTTCTACACTTACTTTTGATTATGATTTAGATACTAATACTGAAATTTCATTAATGACAAGAGTTTTTACTTCAGAAATTCAAGAAGACGATGCTCCTCTTGGACCAATTTATGATGCAGATATGCAAAGCAACTTTTTAGATTGGCAATCTTCCTTAAAATTAGAAAAAATTTATAAGTTATTTACTTTAAATACTTCAACATCAATTTCAAAAGCTAGAAGGTATCAATTAAAAAATGATAGAAAATATAGATATTATATAGCTGACTTATATATAGGAAAAATTAAACTTAATATGCCTCTCAGTAATTTTGAGAATTTAATACTTGGAACAGAAACAGAAAGATCTCATATGGAAACGCAAGATGAATATAGTGCATCAGATCATAAAGTTTCTTCAACTTCAAACTTTTTTTCTTACACGAATAATTATCTAAAAAACTTACATATTGATAGCAGTTTAAGAACCAATATGCATGATGCATATGGAAGTTCTGTAACATATAGACTTGCAGGAAGCTATAAAATTAAAAATTCAGGATTAAGGATTCATAGTAGTTTTGGAACTGGTTATAGAACTCCTACTTTAGACGAATTATACGGATCATATGGTAACTTATCAGTAAAAGAAGAAAATAGTAGAAGTAGAGATATTGGGATAGAATTTTCATCTCAAGATAATACCTTAATTTCAGATGTCACTCTATTCTCAACGCAAATAGAAAATTTAATTGGGTATGGGAAAGCTCCTGGATATAAATTTGAAAATCAAGGTAGTGCAAAAACTAATGGACTTGAATTTTACTTAAAATATTTTCCGTATAATTATCTATCATTTAGCTCTTATTATACTTTTTTAACAACAAATAATAATGGAAAATCTTTATCTAGAAGAAGAAAGCATAGTGGAAATACATCTATAAATTGGAAACCTGAATTTATTAATAATTCATCGATCAATTTATCTATAGAATACCATTCTGGAGCTAGAGATGATGCATTTACTGGAGGACATGTTTCTGGATACATGTTGTTACATTCAAATTCTATATATAAATTAAATAAATTTAATGAAATTTATTTAAAAATAGAAAATATCTTAGATCAACAATACTCATTATCTGATACTGCAGGAAGTTACGGAAGAACTGTTAGTTTAGGATTAAAATTTATTTATTAACTTGAAACTAAATTTTATAATTTTTAGAATATTCTTCATATAAATCTATTGCTTCAAAAGAATATTTTCCTTTTTCAAATTCAACATCATCAATTTTTACAACAGGTAATACTTTCCCAAAATTTCCAGTACTAAATACTTCATCAGCACTAAATAAATCCTCTTTACTAACCCTCTCTTCAAAGACTTCTATTCCTTTTTCACTGAATAAACTGATAACTCTCTGTTTAGTAATGCCGTTTAAAAATGTTTTATTCCATACTGGTGTAATAATTTTATCAGATTTTACTATAAATAAATTTGCACTACCAAACTCTACAACATTATCTTCGCCATCACGCATTACAACATTATCATAACCATTTTTTGCAGCTTCGCTTAAAGCTAATGATGTATTAGCATATAAACTAGAAGCTTTTGCTAAAGTTGGAGCCATTTTAGGATGAGGTCTCCTTAAAGAACTTATCATTGCTGTAAATCCATTTAATAAGGGCATAGGGGCTCTAAAAATAGTTAATGCTAATTTACTACTATTACTTTCAGGGATTAAAAAACCTGAATCACAAAAAACACTTGGTCTGATATATAATTCTGCCCCTTGTTCAAACTTATTAACCCCTTCTTTACATAATTCTATTAAAGAATTTATATTCAATGGAACCTTTAAACCCATAATCTTTGCAGAATTAAAAAGTCTTTCACAATGTAAATGCAAATCAGGTACTTTATTGTTATAAGCTCTTGCTCCGTCAAATATAGTACTGCCGTGCATATAAGATTGACTCATAGCAGATACAATTGGCTTAGAGCCATCATGCCATTCATCATTAAACCAAACTATTGAATCCATATAAGTTCCTATTTATTAATTTACATACAATTTAGCGGGCTTTAGACCTTCTATTTTTGCTTCTACAACATCACCATTTAATGGCCAACATGTAGTTGCTATAGAACCCGTAAGAATTATATCACCAGCATATAAAGTTCTTCCTCTACTAATTAGGTTATTAATCAAATACAAAACTGAATTTAATGGATGCCCTAATACATTTCTTCCTGTTCCTTCACCAAAAACCTTGTTTGATAAAAAAAGTTTTCCAGTTAATTGATCTAATGACATTAAATCCATAACTACTGGTTCACTTAATACACAACCATGATTCATTGAGTTCTGAGCAACCAAATACTCGAATGTACATTTATCAGCATAATTTCTATCATCTACTACTTCTAAAGCCGAAAACACTTCTTTAAAATAAGGTAAAATTTCTGTTTTATTTTGAAAAACCTTACTATTGTTAGGTATGTTTTTTTCTACCTTTAACGCTATCTCTGCCTCAGCACCCAAATGAACATATTGGTCAAAAGAAATTGTATCTCCACTTTTATAAATTAAAGACTTCATTATAGCTCCTTCTACAGGTCTATCTACTTTAACTAATTTTTGCATTTCTGGATTAGTTAAAGCCACTTTCCATCCTCCTATTTTATCAGACATATCTTTTTCTTTTATTTCAATAAATTTATCTTGAATTTTATAAGCTTCTTTTGAAGATGAAATTTTTATAAAACAGTCTTTATCAAAAGAAACTAAATCTTTACAATTTTTATATAAATTATTTGCTTTCACCATAGTATTCATAATAAGAACCTTAATTATGTATAATTTTTATATTTAATAAAAATCTAAAAAGTTACAGTAGCCTAAAAATATTTATTAAAGTATATAATAATAATAATGTAAATATTTTAAATCAAGGAATAAGCAATGTCAGATGATTTATATGGTTCAAGTGATAATCAATCTGGAACAGTATTTAGAGATACTATTATGTTAGCATTAGCAGGTTTTGTTTCTTTAGTAGTTCTCTTGTTACCTTTTATAAATCCTCCTGCAGAAACAGAATCTACTAAATCTGATCCTCCAGGAAATGTAATAGTAGAAGCTTTTTGGCCGGAAGATAGAGATGTCGATTTAGATTTATGGGTAAAAGCACCTGAAGATATCCCAGTAGGTTACTCTAATCGTGGCGGTTTATTTTTTAATCTACTTAGAGATGATCTCGGGATTTATAAAGATCCAACACCTATAAATTATGAAGTCGCCTATAGTCGTGGAATAAACCCAGGAGAGCATATAGTTAATCTCCATTTATATAGAGAAGATCTAACAGCATTTAAACCTTTTGAAGCTCAAGTAGTAGTAACAGTCGTAAACCCTGAAACAAAAATAAGACAACAAATTTTAGAATCAACAGTTCTTTTAGATGAAATAGGTAAAGAATTAACTATATTTAGATTTAAATTAGACGAAGAAGGAAACCTTAACCAAGACAGTATTAATAATGAATATGTACAACTTCGTTCAGGTTCAAAATAAAAGCTGATAAGAAATAAATTTAGTGATAAAATATAATAATGACAAAAATTATAAAAATAATCTTAAGTATATTAATTTTAAGTTTTAATCTAACAACTTTATCTTATAGTCAGTCAAATGAATTAAGAGAATTCTTTAAAAATTCAAAATCAGCATATAAATCCGGAAATTTAATAAAAGCTATGCACTTTACTTCTAAAGCAATAGAATTATCTAAAAAAGATTTTGGCATAGAACATTTTTATACTGCTACTCTCATAGCTAACCTAGGTTTAATACAATTTGAAAAAGCACTTTATGAAGAGTCTAAACTTTCATTTATAAAAGCACTAACTATAAGAAAAAAAGTATTAGAAACTGACCATGATGATATAGCAGAGACATTAAATTATATAGCTCTAGCAAACCGCAAACTATTTAATTATAATAAAGCATTAGAATACCATAATGAGGCATTACTTATAATGTCGCGTTCTATTACAAAATCAAATCCACATGCAATTAACGAAAGAACACGTAAAGGCGCTTTATACAATGCCAGTGCAATGCATACTAAAGCTCTAATTGAAATTAAAAACGATAATATTTTTGAAGCTATAGGTTTATTAAAAACAGCTTCTAGAATTTTTTTACATTCTTTAGGAAAAGATAAAACAGAATTAATAGAAGCATATGAAGAACTTTATCAACAAGCAAAAAAAGTTAATGATACTGAATTAATTGATGATATTAAAAAAAGATTAAATAAATTAAATAAAGAAATATAAACTAATATGAATAAAGACAACATAGATATATATATAGATTTTAAAAGTCCATACGCTTATTTAGCTATTGAACCTTCTAGAAAATTTGCTAAAAAACACAATCTTGGTATCAACTGGTTACCATATGTATTAGATATACCTAAATATTTAGGAAGCGCAAAAGTAGATTCTCAAAATAAAGTTATTGAAAATAATCGTAACGATCATCATTGGCGAAGAGTTAAATACTCTTATATGGATTGTAGACGTTATGCTAATACAAAAGACTTAACTATTCTAGGACCTCAAAAAATTTGGAATACAAGATTAATATCTATTTTAATGCTTTGGATAAAAATTCATCATATTAAACTATTAGATATATTTATTGATTTAATTTATAAAAAATTTTGGAAAAGAAATCTAGATTTAGAAAATCATAATGTAATAATTAATATAATAGAAGAATTAGGAATAAAAAATAATAATTTTATTGAATGGAAAAATAATAATGGAAAGAAAGAATTAAACACCATCATAAATAATGCACATATATATGGTGTATTTGGTGTCCCAAGCTATTTATATAAAAAAGAATTATTTTGGGGAAGAGAACAATTACCTATGATTGAAGCAAGAATTACTGGCAATTACAAAAACATATTTTAAAAAATTAATTACTAAAAAATGGATTAACAATATCTGAATCAACCTTTTGTAACTCAACAAACTTATTATTTAATTTTTTTTCAAAAATCAAATCAGGTTTTGCTCCAAAAAATACAGCTCTAGTAAGTTCTACAAAAGATTCATTATATTTTTCTAGTTCATAATATGTTTTTGCTAGTAGCATTCGAGTTTTTCCCCATTTACCATAATATGAGATTGATTTTTTTAATATTTCAGATGCCTTAGTATAATTTTTGTTTTTATACAATTCATTTGCTTCATCAGTTAATAACCTTGAAACAGGATTAATTTCTTTTCTAGCATGGTGTCTTTTATAAATCCTTGAAATTCTTTTTAATAATTTTTCACTTTTAATAATGGATTCAGATCTAAAATTATAATTTCTCATTAATTTTATAATTGCTCTACTTTCTGTACTCGTATCAAATGAATGAGCTCCTCGGAACAACATAAAATCATGATCTTTTTGTGTATGCCATGCTCCAAACAAATGACCAAATTCATGAGCAATAATAATACTACTTTTTCTTAAATCTAATTTTTTAAAATTAGCAACCATTACAATATTAGAAAATGTACCTGCTATTCCTAGACCTTTAACATCGTGACCAACAAAACTTAATAAAACTTCTGAACCATTATTACTTAATATATTTTTTAACTCTTTTCTATAAAATGAATGCAATTCAGAAATATTAGCTATATCCTTTCTAAAAGAAAAATGTTGATAGCTAGAAATTTTCCAATTTATTTTAAATAATGAATAATAAAATTCATTTATAATTTTAAAATTTTCAAGTAATAAATTTTTGATTAATTTTTCAGTAAAATAATTAGAATCATATACAATCAAAACATTAATTTCTCTATCATCTAAGCAATCATATGAGAAACATCCTTTGTCCTCGGCAATAATTATTTTAGATAAAAGAAAAAAAAAATAATTGTAAAAACAATAACCTTATAAATCTTATACAAATAGGAATTATTTACAAAATAAAGTCTTAAATAATTTTGAAAGTTATGATATATATCCTCAAACATTTTTTTATTATATATAAATCTATTTATTAAGTCTTTAGGAGAGCAAAAATAATGGGAATAAAATACTTACTATTATTACGTTTTGCATTAGTAAATTTAGTAGCTTTTGCGTTATTGGGAGCAGCGTGGGCACAAGGATTAATAGCAAAAGTAATAAATGCAGATGTTACAAATATGGTTGTGCTAATTTGTGCAGTATTTGTTACTGGATTATCTCTAGCCGGATATCGTTTATGGAAAGTTAGCAAACAATTAAATGCTGCTTATAATTTTAACCCTAAAGAAAAATCTAGAGCAGCAGACTTTATTGCTAGAACTGCTGGAAAAAATGCAGCAAGTAGAGCAAATATTACACAAGCACTAAGACTTAAATTATTTGCTCGTATTGTTCATATTAGATATATAGCTAACTCATTAACAATTTTAGGCTTAATAGGTACTGTATTAGGTTTTATTATCGCTCTATCAGGTGTTGATCCTGAAGTGGCTTCAAACCCAAGCGCTATAAGTCCAATGGTAGCACAGCTAATTGAAGGAATGTCTGTTGCATTATATACAACACTTGTTGGATCTATACTTAGTGTTTGGCTAGGCCTAATTTATCAAATGCTAGCAACCGGTACTTCTAATTTAGTTTCACAAATTATAGAGCTTTCAGAAAGTTAATTAAATAAATGGATGACCCTTTTGAATCAATAATATCAGAAGATGATGACCTAACAAATGCTGATACCGTTTTTAGAGATATGACTATGCTCTCTTTATCTGGTTTTGTCATTATTGTACTATTATTATTACCTTGGTTAAATATTGAAGCACAAGATGAGGCTACAAAAGAACCTTCCGGTAGTGTTATTGTAGAAGTGTTTTGGGCAGACGATAGAAATGTTGATATTGATCTATGGGTTAAATCACCCGATGATGCTGCCGTAGGGTATTCAAATATGACTGGCTATTATTTTAATCTACTCAGAGATGATAGAGGAAATCAGTTTGATACAACTCCTATAAATTATGAAGTTAGTTATACAAGAGGAATAGCTGCAGGAGAATATCAAGCTAACTTACACTTTTATGCTACTGATAACGGCCCTCCTATAAATACTCAAGTAATAGTAAGTGTAGTTGAACCAGATCAAAGAGCAAGAACAGCCATTATAAAAAAAAACATAACTTTAAAGAAATATAATGAGGAAGTTACTGTTGCTAGATGGACTCTAAACAATAAAGGAAAACTTAAACCTAATAGTGTTCATAGTTTGAAAAAAAGTTTATTAAGAAAGTAATAAAATGGATGCATTAAATATTTTTTATATCGTAATTACAACATTAGCTGTATCACTTATTTCTATAACTATATGGTCTAGACGTCCTTTTAAATGGAGACTAAGTGGCTTTTTTGTTGGTGCTGCTCTTATGGCAATTTTATTTATCTCTATTTTAGAATTACTAAGCAGGCCTAAGCCAGCACATATGGAATTATTTTATAAAGATATTCCAGAAGTAATATTATTACATGCCTCTTGGGAAGAAGAAGTTGCCATATATATTTTAGTTGAAATTCCTGGAGTAGAAGAGCCTAGGTTTTATATTTTGCCATGGCAAAGAGAAGAAGCAGAAAAATTTGAACAAGCAATGGAAGAAGGAGAAGATAAAAACGAAGAAGTAAGAATTGGAAATCCCTTTTTTAATACAGATGAGGAAGATAGAGAAAGATTAGTATATACAACTCCTGCAAAGCCAATGCCGCAAAAAGGCAGAGAACAATTACCAGTTACAAATTTTGATCCAGATGCAGAGCAACCTTCTTATGGAGAAGAAGAAGAAAATCAATAATCATCATTAAAATTATCAATAACTTTAAAACCTCCTAAAGAAATACTTGAAGAAGAACCTTGATTTGAAAAAATCTCAATACGAAAATACCTACCTCTTTTCCCCTCAAAATTAATAATTTTTTCAGATCCATTCTTTGGAAGAACAACTTTTTTGATTACTATCCAACCACCCATATGAGGAAAAGGATCTGCTGTCGACACTCTAATTTCATTAGCCCAACTTTCTTTTTTACTATCGTTCCCTGCTTTAATTATTATAGCTTCAAATCTTTTATTATTAGGAAGAGCATATGTAAGAACCTGAGGAAAAGTAATATTCGATGTTGACCAAAAACTATTGTCATCTTTATCAATTAAATTTCTTGCTCTATTATCTGCATCTTCACTGGTCCAATGGATAGCCTTTCCTCCATTTTCAGAAGAAATAATATCCTCAGCATGAATATTAAAATTAAATAAAAATAAGATGTTTATTAAATATATTAATAATTTAAGATTCTGTTGGAGTAACATATTTTATACCGTAAGAACTATAAATATCCTGTATTATATTATTTTTTAATAATTTTTTTAATATTCCATTTATAATATCTACAGTATTTTTATCCGCACCTCTCATTAATATCCCAACATTTAAAGCTACATCTCTAGTAAAATCAAAATCATCAATATATTTAAGGTCTGAATTTGGATTGTTTTTTAAATACCACCAATATTGAGGAGAAGAAATAAAAGCAGCATCTATTTCCCTATCTGTAAGTCCTTGAATTAGTTTTGCTTCTGTTTCAAATTTTGTTCTATACTTTATTTTATATTTTTGCATTAACATATGAGACCATGTACCTCTCATAACTCCTATATTTAAATTTTTTACAGAGCCTAAATTATTTTTATTATTTATAATATCTGATCTGCCAACTAAATATGTTTCATATCTTATAATAGGAACAGATACTTGAGGTGGTAATTTGCTTTTTTTACTATCACTTGCTCTAGTTAAAGGTTTAGCACCTTCAATATCTTTTTTATCCGCATCATCATCCTTTTTTGCTACAGCTTCCATCATTAAATCACATCCAGCTTTTCTTGCATGAAACCTATATCTCAACCAGATAACTTCTAAATCTACATTTAATTCTTTAGAAATTTCTGTGGCTAATTCTATTTGTAAACCGTTAACTTTTCCATTCTTAGAAGAAAAAGGTAACCTATCCGATAAAGCACATACCTTAATTGACCCCCTATTTAAAATTTCTTCTATAGTTTTAGCACTAGCAATATTGGTACTAAATAAAATAAAGGTATATAAAATAAATATAAATATTTTCATTATAAACTCTTCAATATTTTTTGAATTAATTCTTTAGATTGTCCATAGTATTGTTTATTATCCATTGCCTGTTCCATATTAGATAAATCATTTCCTACCACTACTACACCTACCATACCTGCAGCTACATGTGGAGTACACTTATAAGTATATATTCCAGGTACTGAAAAAGTATATCCTGCACTTTTGTGCATCTTAGATTTAAACTTTATATCATCAGGAGCTACCATAAATTCAACATTATGTCCTTTAGTTGTAGCTTTCCATAAAATCTTACCACCCACATCAATAATCGATAACATAGGATCATATCTAAACCTTGATCCTTTAGGCCCTATATTTAACATATGTACAACATCATCTGCAGCTGCTATTTGAATTTCAGTTACATCATTTATTGGTTGTGTATGTAATACTATATCATCACTACTACAAATATTATTTTCTTCTATTATATAATCTTTAGCAGCATAACTTTTTCCTATAATATTGTAAACGCCTATGCTAAAGATTGATGATCCAATTCCTCCCAATAGCTGTCTTCTTTTTATCATTCTTAACTCCATAAATAATATTTAAATAGACTATATAACCTATAACAATTTTCTTGACAAAAAAACACAAAAAAAGGCGGAAGAAAAATTCCCCCGCCTTAATCTTAAATAACCTAAAAGTTATTTAGTAGTAAATGCTATCATAGCCGCACCTGCTGGGAAATCAGCAACTTCTGGCCATAATCCAGGATATAGTCCCATAACTAATGAGCCTAAACCTGAAGGCACAGCAATATGCTGTGCTCCGTTAGCAGTATAAGAAATTGGACCGCCACGGAAACCTGAACCAGCATTAAATGACCAAAGAACGTCACCGTTATTTGCATCAAATGCACGGAAAGTACCATCGATACCACCTTGGAATACTAAGTCTCCTGCAGTAGCTAATACACTACCCATTGCTGGATACTTATAAGTATATGCCCAAGCTCTATCACCTGAAACAGGATCTCTAGCATCTAATCTACCATGTGCTTTTTTACCATTTGGTAAATGTGCAGCTGCTAGATCAGCACCGAAGAAAAGTTGAGCAATTGGCTCAGTTACAGGATCTTCTTTTCTAACAGTAGTAGTTTGGCAAGCTTCACTAGCTGAATTATACCATAGTCCAGTTCTAGGACTGTAAGCTCCTGAATTCCAGCTTCTTCCGCCCGCAATCCATGGGCATGATAACATATCTTGGTTAGCACCCTCATTTGGTGGATTACGTCCAATCAATTCACCTGTTTTAGGATTAATTCCTTCAACCCAGTTAAAGTTTTCAACCATGTTCCAGACATTTTCAATTTGTCCGTCGGCACGATTATAAACAAAAACAAAACCAGATTTATTTTGGTGAATAACTAACTGTTTGTTATCTCTATCAAGTAACCAAAATTCACCCATTGTACTATCAAAATCCCAGTCATCATGTGGAATTTCTTGGTGATACCATTTAATTTTACCAGTATCTGGATCTAAAGCTAACACAGACGATGTATAAAGATTATCACCTGGACGTGCTCCTCCAGTAGCTGGACCAGCTGGGTCAGCTCCCCAATCATAGTCAGGTGCAGGATTTGAAGTTCCAACAAAATATGTGTTTGTAGAAGCATCATAAGTACCTGGCATCCAGCTTCCGCCACCGCCGTACTTACCTGAATCACCGCCCCATGAATTCTGGTCATCTTTAATAGTATTTAAAGTCCATTGTACTTCACCAGTTTTTGGATTCATTCCAAAGATTTTTCCTTGAATTGGATACTCACCAGCTGTTTGACCAAGTACTAAAGTATTTCCAGCCATAACTGGAGGTGATGTAAAGTTACAAGCACAAGTAGTAGTATCCACTAATTGGTTTGACCATACTTCTTTACCAGTTTTTTGATCAAGCGCAATAGCACGACCATCTAAAGTACCAATGTTTACATTACCATTTGATACATTAACTCCACGTGTATAAGGTGTGAAGAAAAGTTCATCAACGATAGGATCTAAATCTGGATAATAATGCCAAATTTCTCTACCAGTAGCTGCGTCTAAAGCAAATACACGGTTATATGAACCTGCATAGTACATTACTCCGTCAATAACTAAAGGCGTAGCTTCAAGACCTTGTTCAATCGCACCAGGTTGGTGTATCCAAGCAACATTTAAATCTCCAATATTGCCTTTGTTGATTTGACTAAGGTTTGCATAACGAGTGGCATTGTCATCACCATGATACCATGACCAATCATTAGCTAAACTTTGGAAAGAAAATGCTAAAGCAAAAGCTCCCAAAAGTGTTTTAATTAAAAGAGTCATTAACTCTCTCCCTTCAATTTAAGTTAACATTAATGTTATGGAAACAAATTCACTAATATTTGAAAAACCTATCCCCATTATGCAATTTAACAATATTTTTAAAGAATTGCATAGAAAAATCTTTTTTTTTTTATATATTACTAAATATGAAAATTTTAAAAAAAATAAGAATATGGAAATTTAAAAAAAAATAAGAACTATTGTGATTAATATAATGTTAAAAAAATACCTCCATTTAATTTTAATAATTTTTTTCTTTAATTCATTAATTGTAGCATTAGGCGCTGATGATATAATAAATTTAGAAGAAAGAGAAAAAGAACTTCAAAGAGAAGCCGAATTAGGAGACACTAATGCTCAGTTTATGCTAGGACGTTTAGCATTAGAAGGCAAAACTCCACCTGACCACTCTTTAGCTGTTTACTGGTTCAGGATTGCTGCTGAATCAAATCATATACAAGCACAAGAAATGCTTGGAGCGCATTTTTTTTCTGGCTTAGGTGTTCCTGCTAATCCTGAACAAGCCTATAATTGGTGGCACAAAGCTGCTTTACAAGGTAGCGAAAAAGCTCAAGCAAGTTTAGGTGTTTTATATGCGTTAGGGTCAGGCGTACAAAAAGATATGATAGAATCATATAAATGGCTGACTATAGCCGCTATTAATGGTAACCAGGAGGCCCAAATCCAAAGAGATGAATCTATCTCACTACAGATGACAGCAGATGAAATTAGAGAGGCCCAAAAAAGAATTAATGAAACCTTAAAAATAATTAAGAAATAATACTAAATTTTTGTACTTGAACATACCTCAAAAACTTCTTCTGGAATATCATTAAGTATTATCAAATATAAATTACTTTAAATGACTTAACATACAAGTTAATTGCTTCATTATATTCTTCAGATGATTCGTATACTCCTAGCTAAATTACTATAAGATTGAGCGATATAATAATGATTTGCTCCATAAACTTGCATTCTTAACCTTAAAGACCTCTCTATCAAATACTTAGCTATAGTATACAAAACAATAGAGATAACTAAATAATAAAATACTCACTATTACCACTAAATAATGTATAAAATTTATAAAAAACACAATATGTTGACATTTTTATGAAAATAACTAAAGTATGGCTAGTGACTAAATAAACTTAATAAACAAGGGGAGTTTTAAATGTCATTAATTAACACAATAAAAGGAGCAGTAGGTTCCTTAACAGATCTAGCTTTAGGGCTATTAGCGTTAGCTATAGCCGTTCAATTATTAGTTGGATCATCTAACATGTCTTTCTTTGGAAATGTCGTGTCTAACATTCAGAACCTCGTATCTGGATTAGGAAGTGGCGGTTTAGCAGGATTAGTTGCTATCGGCATTATCCTCTGGCTTTTTGGAAGAAAATAATAAGATTTTAAATTATTAAGATTAAAAATTATTATAATAATTTTTTCTTATTTTATATTCGTTCCACCTTAGTGTATAATAATTAAGGTGGGACGTAATATAAGGATAAAAAAATGGAACAAAAAATTAAATCATGTTCAGCAAGCATAGCAAATATTAATAATCTTATATGGAAAATAACCGAATTAGGGCTAGCTGTAGCTTCTGCTGGCTTAGTTCTGTTTTTTCTTTTAGGTGAAGAGTCGGGTATCTTTCCTAAATCAGTAGCTGATAATTTTGCTTACATTGCAAATTCTCTTGGACCTAAAGGTGTTTCTACTATTTTAGCAGCTGCTGTATTCTTGTTAATATACAAAAGACTTATTGATAAAAAATAACACCTAGATAGTTGACATATGCTTATAGTAAGTTTAGTTATCTCGATAATTATTTTTATTGGATAATATTATGAAAGTTTTAAAATCATTAAAAAGTGCTAAATTACGTGATAAAAATTGCAAAGTTATTAGAAGACACGGAAAAACATTTGTTATTAACAAAAAGAATCCAAGATTAAAAGCCAGACAAGGCTAGTCTAGAGTATTAATATAGCCCTAAAATCATTCACATTAGTATTAGTAGGACCTGTTATTACTAAATCATTTAATTTACGAAAAAATGAGTAAGCATCATTAGATTGTAAAAATTGTTTAGCATCTAAATTTAACATTACAGCTCTTTTTAGTGTATTAGGATAAATTATTGCTCCAGCATTATTTTCACTTCCATCAATGCCATCTGTATCACATGAAATTGCGTAAATATCTTTTACAGAATCTAAATATATAGCTAAAGCCAATAAAAATTGACTATTTCTCCCACCTTTTCCCTTTGTATTTTTAACAGTTACTGTTGTTTCTCCGCCAGATAAAATACATAATGGAGGTTTATATGGCTGATTATATTTACTTACTTGTTTAACAATTGCTCCGTGAGCAATGCCTATATCATTAGATTCACCTTCTATAGAATCACTTAATATAAATGGCTTAAATCCACTATTTCTAACTATTTTAGCTGCTTGTTCTAAAGAATTTTGGGGTTTAGCTATTAATTTAAAAGTACTGTTATTAAAAATCTTATTTTTAAAATTAGGTGTTTCATTAGACTTATCATTTAATATATGATGTATTTTTTTATTAATTTTAATTTTATATTTATTCAAAATATTAAGCGCATCTACCCTTGAAGTATTATCCGGATAAGTAGGACCAGAACCTATAACTCCAAAATCATCTCCTGGCACATCACTAATTGCTAAGGTTAAGATTCTTGCAGGATAAGCATAACTTACTAATTGCCCTCCTTTAACCGAAGATAAGTGTTTCCTAACAGAATTAATTTCTGAAATACTCGCTCCACAACTAAGTAAAGAAGAAGTAATTTTCTGTTTTTCTTTAAGTGTAATGTTCTTTTTAGGAGAAATGAGAAGTGAAGAAGCTCCACCAGAAATTAAAAAAATTAACAAATCATCCTTCTTAAGCTTCATAACTTTATTTAAAATTATATTTGTAGCTCTAATCCCAGAAATATCTGGAACTGGATGTGAAGCTTCTACAACTTCTATATTATTACATTTAGAACCATGTCCGTAGCGTGTAATTACGATACCATTTAAAGGGCCATAACCTTTTTTTTCCCATGCCATTTCAAAATATTTTGCCATTTCTGCTGAACCTTTACCAGCACCAACAACTAGAACATTACCTTTTGGCTTCTTAGCAGGTATGTACTTATGCATTAAATTTTCAGGAAGACATACCGACATTGAATCTATAAATAAATTTGTTAAAAATTTTTTATAATAATTATTATTTTTTACCAAACTAATTCACTCCTATATAATTATAGAATATAACATAATATATTTAATTATAGATAAAAACATGAATGAAAAAAATTTTGAAATCCCAACTATTAACAACCCAAAAATTCCATTATTATTTTGCTGTGACCATGCATCTAAAAAAATTCCTAAATTTTGTAATAACTTAGGTTTAAATAAATCAACTCTTCAAAAACATATTAGTTATGACATTGGAGCAAAATTTCTAACAAAAAAGTTAGCTAAAAAATTTCAAACTAATTATATATTAGCCAAATACTCTAGATTATTTATTGACCTAAATAGAAATACTTCTCATAAAAACTTAATTCCAAAATATAGTGATGAAATTGAAATAATAGGTAACAAAGATATTAGTTTACAAGAGAGAAAATATAGAATTAAACATTATCATAAGACTTATCACCAAAAATTATCTAATCTATTATCTGATATGGATAAAAAATTTAATTGCAAAACAGCTCTTATATGCGTGCATTCATTTACCCCTTCACTTAAAAATATAAAAAATAGGCCATGGCACATTGGTTTATTATATAGAAAAGATAAAAGGATATTTCATGAAATGTATAAACATCTTAAAAATATCAAAACTTTAAATATTGGTAAAAACCTCCCATATAGTGGTTATGAAGATGTAAATTATACAATGTCGTATCATGGAGAAAAAAAACACAGGCCTTTTATTTCAATTGAAGTAAGAAATGACGTATTTAAAAAAAATAATAAAAAAAGATTAAATAATATTATAAAAAGTATTATTGTAGCAATATATAAAAGTCAGGTTGCCTTGGGTGAACCTTATAAAAATAATATTAGTTTATTAAATAAAAAAATTTTAATGGATAAAAAATGAAAAACAACATAAATGAAAAAATTGAAGCAGCTGCTTTTAGAAGATTAATTCGACATTTTAAAGAAAACCCTAACATTCAAAATATTGACCTAATGGAACTTGCAGGTTTTTGCAGAAACTGTATATCAAAATGGTATATGGAAGAAGCTATAGAAAATGGAGTAAATATTGATTATGACAAGGCAAAAGAAATTGTATACAGCATGTCCTATAACGAATGGAAAAACAAACATCAAAAAGAACAACCACAAGATAGAATAGATAAATTAAGTGATAAATTCCATAAACACTAATTAAACCTTATAATATTCTCTATACCAATCTATAAATTTAGGAAGCCCATCATTTATTGATGTAGCTGGAGAAAAATCGAAATCATCTTGAATTTCTTTTATATCTGCATATGTTTTTACAACATCTCCAGGTTGAATAGGCTTTAAAACTTTTATTGCTTTCTTTTCTAAATAATTTTCTATAACAGAAATAAAATCTAATAAATTTTCAGGGTTATTGTTACCAATATTATATATTTTAGATTCTTTAAATATTTTTTTTTCACAAGAATCAATAATATTTAAAGTTCCTTTTACAATATCATCAATATAGGTAAAATCCCTTTCCATATCTCCATTATTATAAACTTCAATAGGTTCTCCATTAATAATTTTTTTAGTAAAAATCCATGTTGCCATATCTGGCCTCCCCCAAGGACCATATACGGTAAAAAACCTTAATCCAATAGTATTTATTTCATATAAATGTTGATAAGTATGTGAAATTAATTCATCAGATCTTTTAGTGGCAGCATATAAAGATACTGGATTATCTACTCTATCTTTTATAGAAAAGGGTACTTTTGAATTACCTCCATATACTGATGATGATGAGGCATAAATAAAGTGACTTACTTTATATTTTTTACAACATTCTAAAATATTTACATGTCCTACAATATTACTACTAATATATTCTAATGGAGCCTTTAAAGAATAACGAACTCCTGCTTGAGCAGCTAAATGACAAATTTTATTTATTGAGTTATTATCAAAAACTTTATCCAAAGAATCCAAATTTGAAATATCTATATTATAAAATTTTAAATTATTAAATTTTTCTAAATGTTTAAGTCTATCTTTCTTTAAATTTACATCATAATAACTAGAAATATTATCAATACCAATTACCTTTTCTCCCTTCTCTAATAAAGATTTAGCTATATGATACCCTATGAAACCTGCTATTCCTGTGACCAAAATAGTCATAAATTGACTCCAAAAAATAATATTAAAACTTTTATAACACAATAACTCTAAAATTTAATTACAAAATAATTTAAATTAAATTAAAAATGACCTATACTCTTTAAAACAATTTTTGCATAACTGTTTTGCATAAAAAATACTTTTATTTACGTAAAATTTATATGATTATTTGATATGGAATTAAAAGATAAAATATCTTTAGACGATAAATATACCCTTGAAAAAGGTAGAATTTATATAACAGGAACACAAGCTCTTGTTAGATTGCCTATGATTCAGCGGCAAAAAGATAAATTAAACAATTTAAATACTGCTGTCTTTATTTCAGGTTATAGAGGTTCTCCTCTTGGAATGTACGATAAAACTCTCTGGAGTGCTAAAAAATTTCTTAAAAACAATAATATTGATTTTGTTTCAGGATTAAATGAAGATTTAGCAGCTACAGCTGTATGGGGAAGTCAACAACCTGGTTTAATATCTAAAAGTACTAAAGATGGAATTTTTGGTATATGGTATGGAAAAGGACCTGGTGTTGACCGATCTGGTGACGCTTTTAAACATGCAAACTCAGCTGGAACTGCTCCTAATGGGGGAGTATTAGCACTTTTAGGGGATGATCACACTGCAAAATCATCAACCCTAGCTCACCAAAGTGAATATGCAATGGTTGATGCACAAATACCTGTTTTTAGTCCAGCAAATGTCCAAGAATTACTTGACTATGGATTATTAGGAATTTCATTATCAAGATACGCAGGTGTATGGTCTTCCATAAAATGTGTTACCGCTATAATGGATAGTTCAGCTTCAGTCCATGTAAATTTAAATAGAATAATAATTAATAAGCCTAATTTTAAAATGCCTGCTGAAGGAGTCCATATACGATGGCCTGATGATGTATTAGGCCAAGAATTAAGACTAACCAATATTAAAATACCTGCAGTTAAAGCTTTTACCAAAGCCAATAATATCAACAATATAATTTGGAATAAAGGTCCTGGAAAAATAGGTATTATTGCGACTGGTAAAGCCTATGCAGAAACTAGACAAGCTTTAACTGATTTATCTATTGACGAGAATTATGCAGAAAAATTAGGAATTCATCTATTAAAAATAGGCATGCCTTGGCCATTAGAAGAATCCATAATTACAGAATTTTGTAAGGATATTGAAGAAGTTATTGTTTTAGAAGAAAAACGTCCATTACTAGAAGATCAAATTAAAAACATAATGTTTAACCAACAAAATAAACCCAAACACATAATTGGAAAACTAGATGAAAATTATGAAGAATTAATTCCTTCTACAGGAGAATTAATGCCTGACTTTGTTTCTGAAATAATTGCTGAAAGAATTACTAAATATAATAAAGATGAAAATATTTTAAATAAATTAAGATTAATAAAACAAAAAAACCCCGATGCTACAATTATACAAGGTATTGCTAATAGAACTCCATACTTCTGTTCTGGATGTCCTCATAACACCTCTACAAAAGTTCCTGAGGGAAGCAAAGCAATGGCTGGTATTGGTTGTCATTTTATGGCAGCCTGGATGGATAGAGATACTAACCTATTTACACATATGGGAGGTGAAGGAGCTAATTGGATAGGAATGTCTCGTTATGTGGAAGACAAACATATATTTCAAAATATAGGAGATGGCACATACACTCATTCTGGTATTTTAGCCGTCAGAGCTGCAATTTCAGCAAAAACTAATATTACATATAAAATTTTATTTAATGATGCTACTGCAATGACTGGCGGACAACCCGCAGAAGGCACTCCTACTCCTGCTAAAATATCTCATCAATTATATGGTGAAGGAGTAAAAAGAATAGCAATTGTGACAGATGAGCCAGAAAAATATGGTATTAATGAAAAATTTGCCGAAGGTACAACAATTAATCATAGAAGCGATATTGATTTAGTACAAAAAGAACTGAGAAACTGGCCTGGTGTTAGCGCTATGATATATGATCAAACTTGTGCCACAGAAAAAAGAAGAAAAAGAAAACGGGGTTTAATGGAAGATCCTGACAAAAGAAGTTTTATTAATGAGCTTGTATGTGAAGGATGTGGAGATTGCTCTAAAACCTCAAATTGCATATCAATTGAGCCTCTAGAAACAAATCTAGGAAGAAAGAGAAAAGTAAATCAATCTACCTGCAATAAAGATTTTAGCTGTGTTGATGGATTTTGCCCTTCTTTTGTTACTATTGAAGGTGCAAAACCAAAAAAAAGAAAAGCTAGTATTAAATCAGATCTTTCTGCAGAGAAATTACAAAGTCTTCCTACTCCAAAAGAAATAAATTTAGATAATCCATATAACATTATCGTAACAGGAATAGGTGGTACAGGAGTTGTAACCATAGGTGCTTTAATAGGAATGGCATCACATATAGAGAACAAAGGTGTTAGCGTTTTAGATCAAGTAGGTGTAGCCCAAAAAGGGGGAGCAGTTCTAAGTCATATAAGAATTTCTAAAAATCCTGAAAACATACACTCAGTAAAAGTAGGAAAAATGAGTGCTAACTTAGTGTTAGGATGTGATATGGTTGTAGTAACAACTAAGCCTGTTAGAGAGCTTATGAACATAAAAAATACACAATCCATAATAAATGATCATGAAACTCCTGTAGCAGGCTTTGTATTAGATCCCGATCATTCTTTTGGCGCAAAAAGAATTAGACAAATTATAGAAACATCATCAAAAAAAACAGACTTTGTAAATGCTATTAGACTAGCGACAGCAATGTTTGGAGATTCAATTGCATCTAATATGTTTATAACTGGATATGCCTTACAAAAAGGTTTTATACCCTTAAAACCCGAAAGTATGGAAGAAGCTATAAAACTTAATAATATTTTTGTTGAAATGAATATATCTGCTTTTAGATGGGGTAGAATGGCCGCACATAATCTAAAATATGTTGAAAAAGAATCTTTGCCTTTTATAACAAATATAGAAATAGATCATGAAAATTATAAACTTACCGAAATAATAGATGATAGAATTAAAATTTTAACAAATTATCAAAATAAAAATTATGCCGACAAATATAAAAATATTATCAACAAAACTATTTCTGTAGAAAAAAAGATAAATAAGGAAAGTGAAATACTATCAACAGCAGTAGCTAAATACCTTCATAAACTAATGTCATACAAAGATGAATACGAAGTAGCAAGATTATACAGTGACGGACAATTCAAAGAAAAAATTAATAATACTTTTGAAGGTAAACTTAAAATTAAATTTCATTTAGCACCTCCTTTATTTGCACCAAAAAACCCAAATACAGGAAAACTTAAAAAAATCACTATTGGCTCGTGGATTATGACAGCTTTTAAAATATTAACAAAATTTAAATTCTTAAGAGGCAGTATATTCGATCCATTTGGAAAAACCAAAGAGAGAAAAATGGAAAGGTATCTTATTGAGCAATATATAAACGATATTAATAAAATATTAAATGAAGTGAATAAAGATAAATTATTTATAGCTACTCAAATAGCTTCTGTACCAGAAATAATAAGGGGTTACGGTCATATAAAAGAAGAAAATATAATTAAAGCTCAAGAAAAAAGAAAACAACTATTAGAGAATTGGAAGTCTTCCAAAAACCTAAAACCAGAATCTGATCAACAGAATAAATTTGCTGCTAATATATTTGCAGAATAAATTGTTTCTAATATAAATAATTCCAGTAATACTAACTACATACTATTTAGAGAATTAAATATTGTGAAAAATAATAAAGCAACATTGACTGGTAAAGTAAAAAGATATGCCAAAGTAAGCAGTAAATTAACTTCAGTTTCTGCTAAAATAGCTAGTAGAAATTTTATGGGTAATAAAGATAATGATAAAAACGCTGACCTAGTATTGAAGGCATTAGGGGGACTAAAAGGACCTCTAATGAAAGTAGCTCAACTTTTATCTACCGTACCGGATCTGTTACCAAAAGAATATTCTGAAAAATTACTACAATTACAAGCTGATGCTCCATCTATGGGATGGTTTTTTGTAAAAAGAAGAATGAATAATGAACTAGGTAATAACTGGCAAAATAAATTTAAAAACTTTGATAAAAAAGCTATTAAAGCAGCATCATTAGGACAGGTACATAAAGCTAATGCTAATAATAAAAAATTAGCTTGTAAGTTGCAATACCCGGACATGATGTCAATAGTAGATGCAGACCTTAAACAACTTAAACTAATATTTTCTTTATATGGGACCTGGGATCAAACTATTCAAACCAAACAAATTTATGCAGAACTGTCAGAAAGACTCAAAGAAGAATTAGATTATAAGCGCGAATTTAAAAACATGCTTCTATTTAAAAGTATGTTAAAAAATGAAGAATATATTAATATTCCTGAACCTGTTAAAAATCTTTCCACCGATAAATTACTTACTATGTCTTGGTTAGAGGGTACATCATTACTATCCTGGAAAGAGTCTAATCAGGAAATTAGAGATCATATTGCAAAGATATTATTTAATGCTTGGTATATTCCATTTTACAAATATGGAATTATACATGGAGATCCTCACCCAGGAAATTATCAAGTAAATAAAAAAACTAAAAACCTTCCTAGTTTAAATTTATTAGATTTTGGTTGTATAAGAATATTTTCACCTTCATTTGTAAGAGGAGTTATTGATCTATATAAAGCAATAAGAGATAACAACCAAGAACTTGCAATTAAAGCATATGAATCATGGGGATTCATAAACCTTTCAAAAGATATGATAAACATTTTAAACATCTGGGCTTCTTATATTTATGGACCTTTAATAGAAGATAAAAAAAGATTTATTCAAGATAATAATGCAACAAAAAATGGCAAGGAAATTGCTTCTGCAGTATATAAAGAACTTAAAAAATTAGGAGGAATATCGCCACCTAAAGAATTTGTTATGATCGACAGGGCTGCTGTAGGGTTAGGATCTGTTTTTATGCATTTAAATGCAAAACTAAATTGGCACCAAATAGTTGAAAAAATGATTAGTGATTTTGATGAGGATATTATTGCAAAAAAACAAAATGAAGCTCTTAAAAAAGCTATGTTAAAAAAAATAAATTAATTAATTCTTTTGAATAAAATATTTAACTTCTTCAGATGCTATATTAATTAATTCATTTTTAGTAAATTTATGCTTCTTTAGACTTTGAAATGAATGATCACCACCTTGTAAAAAGCAAATCTTTACATTTTTATTTAACTTATAATTATTTATTTCTTCCTTACTACCTAATTTGTCTCTGGTTCCTTGGCAAATTAATATTGGAGGACCTCCATCTATTAAAGCTTGAACTCTTAAATTATTATTATTATTCTGTGGGTGAAAAGGATATCCAAAAACTACTACTCCTCTTACTTTAATTTCTCTTGAAACAGAACATGCTACCCTCCCTCCTAGTGACTTTCCTCCAATCCATATATTTTTGTTAGCATACTTATTTTTAATAGTTTTAATAATTGATAAATAATATTCACTTAATTTATTCATTTTATCAGGAAATAATTTTTTTCCTCTTCGTCTTTGTTGCATATAAGGAAATTCAAACCTAATCACTAATAAAGAATCAGAAGATAAACAATCAACTATTTGATTCATAAACTCCGAATCCATTGGACTACCTGCACCATGCGCCAATATTAATATATTGTTAGCTTTTTTAGAACCATGTATAAGTATATTATTCATATTAGAAATCTATGATTAATAAGAAAGTATTACAAATTATTATGAATGAAGAATTATTTAACTGGTTTTTTATACTTGTCACAGCATATATTGCTTGGCATGGTTTAACTTATAGAAATAAGGACGGTGAAAAAGATTTTGTTCGCTTATTGTTTGGTTGTATATCTTTATTATTTTTCTTAAGGGTTCTTTTTATTGATATCATAAAAATTTTATAATTATTTTTCATAATTTAGTTGCTCTTCATCTAATTGCGGTACGCTTAACACTCTTTCATTTAAAGGAAGTTTTAATTGTTCTTCTATATATTTTGATCGCTCCAGAATTGTAGGTGGGGTTTCTCTAACATCATATAACAATCTATCTAACCAATGCATGCCTTCTGATAATTCATTATCTATAGATATTGCTTTTTTATAATAAGATACAGCTTTCATATATTGCTTTTGCCTATCATACAATACTCCTAAATTTGCATATGCAGGAGCAAAATTAGGATTTAAATCTATAGCCATATAGAAATATTCTTTTGCTTCAAGATATTGATTTAACTCCATATATGATCTAGCAATTCCCTCAATTATGTAAACATCTAATTTATTATATTTTAAAGCATTAAAATATTCTTCTAATGATAAATCATAATTTTTATCTTTAAACGCAGTATTTGCAGTTAAATAATGTTTTAATTCAGGAGGCCGTTTCACAAAATGTTCCCAAATTAACCAAGAAGAAAATAAAATAAATAAAACTATACTTATTCGAACCAAAATTCTGTAAATAGGATCTGTTTTATTATTTACCGACACTAAATCAAAAAGCCATATTCATTAAAAATATTTAAAATTAAATAACGAAGAAAAAATTAAAACAATAATTATAGTTATAAATCTAGACCTAACCAACTGTCCTTTTAATTCTTCTGCAACCAATTTATTTTGTGTTTTCTTTTCTAACCTTCTTACACTAAGAACATAAATTAATTTATTTACAGGATAATAAAGTAAAACACTAAGTATTATTATACTAAAAAGATAAAAACTTTTTTCAGTCATTAGCATCTCAATTTCATAGACTGCAATATAAATTACAGTCTATGAAAATTTCTTAATTTAGTTGCTTATCACCTATATCATCGGTTAAGGCTTCAAACTTTTTACTAGGAGGAGTTGACATCTCCATTTTATAAGCCAACATCCACATAACATAAACACCTAACATCCAGAAAAGAATTTGCCATGCCCAAATTGAAGGAATACCAAAAATCCATGTATTAGGATCTAAAGGACTTCCAAATATCCAATTACCTATAACTGCTCCTGGTCCAATGCCAAAAAAGAACCATAACAATGTTATAATTACAGCAGTAGGTATTAACCTTCTTTTTTCATCAGATAAAGAAGCATGATCTCTTAAGAAAGAATGAAATTTCATTTTATGCTCTGTATCTGCGCTCGATTGAGTAAAATATGAAATTATAATAGCTAATCCTAAATTAAAGATTATTCCCCAACCTGCAGAATGTATTGTTAAAGGCCATCTTCCCCAAGCAGTAATTCCAAAAACATCTCTTCCCATACTTTCTGTCAGTGTAACAGCAATCAAACCAGCAATTAATCCAATTGTTACTCCTGCTCTAGTAAGAAATGGCCACCAACATACTGCTATTAATGAAGGCCACATTTGAAAACCGTATGCAACCGCCAAACCACCTAATAAAACCAATGCATCTTTAGATACTGTAGCAACTAATAAAGCTGCCAAAACAATAATTCCAACTCCGATTCTTCCAAGTATTTTTTGAATATTATGATTAGCATTAGGAATTACAAACCTTTTAACAATATCTCTAGTTAACATTCCTCCTGCTGTAGACATATATGCAGCACCAGTAGATTGCATTGCTGCTAAGGCACATACGGATAATATACCTACTAACCACGGTGCAGAATCAGACATTAAATAGATTAATTGAGGAACTAACATTCCTTGTTTTCCTGCCGTATCCATTATATCTTTACCATTTAACCCTGACCCCATAACATTATTAACTAAATCTGGATGAGCAGCAGCCATGGATAAATCAGCTCCTATAAAGTGAGCACCGATACCTTGTGTAGCAGTAAAAACCATCAAAATTAATCCTATTCCAAAACTAGATGCCCATACTTGCTGAGGAGCAAATGGTTCGACACTCTTATTTGAAAATGACCACATAGTAAATGCAGGTGCTGATTGAATGCCCATAAGAGCAAACATATAAGTTAGGACCATAATTCCAGTCCATGCTCCTCCTACAGCTTGCGTCCCACTTTTAACGTATTGAATTACTCCTGGGATAGCAATATAATGACTATAACCATCCGGAGTTAATTTTTTATCTATCTGTGATAATCCAGCAATTCCGTCTATTAAAGCACCAAATCCTCCAATATTTGCTAAAGCTATAATTCCTATTACTATAATACCACCAGCTAATAATATACATTGTACAGTATCAACATAAGCAACAGCCCTTAAACCTCCTGTAGCAACATATATAAAAACAACTGCTGATAGCAACCACATCCCTACATTTACATCTAACCATCCATCTGTTAAAACATTAAATAAAAAACCTGAAGCTCTAAGTTGTATTCCTAAATATGGCACAGAAAACACTAAAGCAACTAGAACTACAAGAATTCTAATAAAATCTGATTTAAAGTAATTTGAAAGCATTTCACCAGGGGTGACAAATCCAAATCGTTTCCCTAACATCCATTGCCTTTTTAAAAACATAACTCCCGTAAAAGGTATGGTAATGGCGTAAAATGAAGCATATGCATAAGGAAAACCATCCCTATAAATTAATCCTGGATGACCCATAAAAGTCCAACCTGAGAATGATGTAGCTGTCGCTGCTAAAATAAATACCCAAATTGAGATTCCTCTGCCTGCCAAAAAGTAATCACTAGCAGTTTTGGCCTGAAGGTGTCCTCTAACTCCCCAATATACACAATAAGCCCAATATAAAACAACAAAAACTAATAACCATACAACTTTAGCTTCCATTTTATTCCCTCCTCCTTAAAGTTAGGATTTTAGATTAAACAGATTATTTTATATTGCAATGATTCATTTTAAAAGATGGTGGGCCCGGTAGGATTCGAACCTACGACCCAACCGTTATGAGCGGTTTGCTCTAACCAACTGAGCTACGGGCCCTTAAAAAATTATTTATCATCCAAAAAGCTTTTTAATTTTCTTGACCTAGATGGATGTTTCAACTTACGTAATGCTTTTGCTTCTATTTGTCTAATTCTTTCTCTAGTAACAGAAAATTGCTGACCTACTTCTTCTAAAGTATGATCAGTGTTCATTCCTATTCCGAATCTCATTCTTAGTACCCTCTCTTCTCTAGGCGTCAAAGAAGCTAAAATTTGCGTAGTTTGCTCTCTAAGATTTTCATGAATAGCTGCGTCTAACGGTATAACAGCATTTTGATCATGAATAAAATCTCCTAAATGACTATCTTCTTCATCTCCCACAGGAGTTTCTAGACTTATAGGTTCTTTTGCAATTTTCATTACTTTTCTTACTTTATCTAGTGGCATTCCTAATTTTTCTGCTAATTCTTCAGGAGTAGCTTCTCTTCCTATTTCATGTAAAATTTGTCTTGATGTTCTTACCAACTTATTAATAGTTTCTATCATATGTACAGGAATTCTAATCGTCCTAGCTTGATCTGCAATAGATCTTGTAATAGCTTGGCGAATCCACCAAGTGGCGTAAGTAGAAAACTTATACCCTCTTCTGTATTCAAATTTGTCTACTGCCTTCATTAAGCCAATATTACCTTCTTGAATTAAATCTAAAAATTGCAATCCTCTATTTGTATATTTTTTTGCAATAGATATAACTAAACGTAAATTTGCTTCAATCATTTCTTTTTTAGCTTGTTCAGCCTCTCTTTCTCCTCTCTCAACAGCATTTACTAATATCTTAAATTCACCAATATCTAATAAACAATAATCAACTATGCTTTTTATTTCTTCTAAAATTTCTTTCAATTTAATTTTTTCTTTTTTTACAAAATTAACCCAAAGTTTTTCTTTGCTTAAAGACAATTTTCTAAGCCAATTTTTCTCTATTTCGTGTCCTATATACTTCTCCAAAAATTTTTCTCTTTTTATCTTATATTTAGCAGCTAGCCTAATAATACTGCCTTCTAAAAAGGATAAACGTCTATTCTTTCCATAAATTTCATCAATAAGCTCTTCGACTCTTTTGTTTTCTAATCTTAAACCTCTCATTACACCAGAAACTTCTTGTTGATATCTTACAAAACGATTTATATCAGAGGTTTTGATAACGGTGCCACTTACTCGACAATCAATAGCTCGTTTCCAAAATTTTTGCATTAATTTTGAATTTTTAGATAACTTTTCAAAAGCTAACACTATCTGTGGAGTTAAGATTTCTTCTAACGTAGAAATTGATGGCATTCCTTCACTAGTTTCTTCTATGTCACTATCATTATCACTTTCATAATCTTCTACGTCACTAATATCTTCATTATCCTTATCTAATTCTTTACTCTTTATCTGCAATGTAGATGCAACTTTTGCCGTTGCTAAAGGATTATTAACTGTTGCTCCATCCGGTCCAGAGCCATATGTTGCTTCTAAGTCAATTACTTCTCTTAAATTTATATTCTGTTTTTTTAAATCTGAAGTCCATAAAGCAATACTCCTTAAAGTTAAAGGATTTCTACTTATTCCTCTAAACATCAAATCTCTTCCAGCTTCTATTCTTTTTGCAATAGCTATTTCGCCTTCTCTAGACAATAACTCTACATTGCCCATTTCCCTTAAATACATTCTAACGGGATCATCTGTACGACCTAATTCAGTCTCAGAACCATTTTTAGGTTTTTCTACTAAATCAGAAGACTTGGTATTTTCTGAAGAATTTTCTAAATCAGTATAATCATCATCACTATCAACCAAACTTATTCCCATATCAGAGATCATTGTTTGCATATCTTCAATACGTTCTGAAGATAATTTTTCAGGCGATAATACTTTAGCTATTTCATCAAAGGTCAAATAGCCTTTCTCTTTACCTTTAGATATTAATTTTTTTACTTCTACCTCATTAATATCTAAACTTCCTTCGTCCTGATTAGGTGAAGAGATATTAGAATTCGAAGTTTCCTTTTTTATTATTTTCTTTTTAGGCATATATATATTTCTTTATTTAAAATTAAAAAATAAGTTTCTAACCATTACTTTTTTGTTTATTTTTTTTAAACCAATTATGTTGTATACTAGCAGTTTCTCTCCAAATTTTTATAATTGATTCAGTATCTTCATTTGCTTTTACAAATGGAGGAATAAAACTTTTATTAACCCAACTTATATTAGTAAAATATTTATCATATATTTTAGAAAAATTAACATCTTTTTTTAAATCTTCAATATTATCTTGAGAAATAAAACCATTTTTTTCATAAATTTTTATAATAGCTAATCTAATACTATCCAACTCACTATTTTGTAAAGGTAAAATAGAAAACTCTTCGTCTAAACTATTTAAAATACTCGGATTATTAATAATTGAATGTACTAAATTTTTTTCTCTATTTATAAAATTTAAATTTTTATTGATTCTATTGATATTGTATTTATCTAAATCTCCGTCCATATGATTAGAAAAAGAATTATTTTTATAACTCTTCTTATTTAAAACAAATTTATTAAAATAAGAATAAAATGAATTCCTATATTCACTTCTTACTGTCTTATCATTTATAGTGGATATTTTACTTTCTACACTTTTTTTAAATCCAGCACGTCTTTCAGGAGTATTCAATAAAATATTTTCAGTTGAAGATTTCCAAAAAAAATCAAATAAAGACATAGGATTATTAATTAATTTAATCAAATACTCTTTCTTACCCATAGAAATTAAATTATCAGGGTCTTTACCTTCAGGAAGAAACACAAATTGCAATGATTTTCCTGCTTTCAAAATTGGAAAAGCTACACTTAATGTCCTTAAAGCTGATTTATAACCAGCTAAGTCACCATCCATACATATGATTGGTTCATTATAGTTTTTCCACATTAAATTTAACTGTTCTTCAGATAAGGCTGTACCTAATGGTGCCACAGCACCATATAGACCTGCATGATACATAGCTATAACATCTACATACCCTTCTACAACTATCAATGGTATTTTATGTTTTCTAATAAAAGATTTTGCCCTATGTAAATTATAAAGAGTTTTCCTTTTCTTAAATAAATCAGAGTCAGAAGAATTTATATACTTTGGTTCTGCATTGTTTAAAGACCTTCCTCCAAAACCAATGGTATTGCCTCTTTCATCCTGAATAGGGAAGATAAGCCTATTTCTAAAGAAATCATAAAGACTATTATTAGAGCCTAATCTTATAAGATTTGACTCAATGATATTCTCTTTCTTAAAATTTTTATTTTTTAAAAAATTAAACAAACCATTTGATCTATCAGTGGCAATACCTAATTCAAAATACTTTGCAGCTTTTATAGAAATGTTTCTTTTTTTTAAATAATTTCTTACACGCTGACCTTCTTCTAAATACAAACAATCTACAAAATAATCTTTAGAAGATTCTATAACACCTTTAATTTCTTTGAAATCTTTGTTTTCCTCTTTACTAAAACTTCTATAATCTGAAAAACTAACACCAATTTCTTTAGCCAAAAATTCTAAAGCATCCATAAAATCCAGTGAATCTAGTTGCATAACAAAACTTATAACATCACCATGTGCCGAACATCCAAAACAGTGAAAAAAACCTTTTGGATCACTTACCGTAAATGAAGGTGTTTTTTCTTTATGAAAAGGACACAAACCAATAAAATCACTACCTTTTCTAGTAAGTTTTACTTTCTTACTAATAAAATCTGATAACAAGATTTTATCATGAATTATCTCTATAAGTTTATCAGTCGTTGCCATTATTATAGAAATTATCCTTCTAATTTATTACGAAGTAACTGACTAACCTCCGCAAAATCACATTGACCAGAATAATTTTTTTTGATTTCAGAAATTACTTTTCCTAAATCTCTAAGTGATTTAGCTTCAACTTTTTTTATTGTTTCATCAATTACTTTTAACAATTCTTCTTCACTTAATTTATTAGGCATAAAAGCATTAATTATTAAAATTTCTTTTTCTTCAGTTTCAGCCAAATCCACCCTATTAGCCTTTTTATACACTTTAGCGGTTTCCGTTCTTTGTTTAACCATTTTTGATAAAATATTTAAAATTTCAGAATCTGAAATAGATTCTGCATTACCCTTACTCCGAGATTCCAAATCTCTATCTTTCACAGCAGCAATAATTAACCTGAGCGTTGATAACTTTACCGAATCCTTATCTTTCATCGCATTTGTAAGTTCGGCTTTAAATTTATTTCTTAACATTTTATGCCTTAAACAAATAAGTCCAATATAGCATACAACATCTATATATTAATAATAAAATTTATAATTATTTATATATAGTTTCTTGACCTCAACATTTGATTTCATTAGTGTGAGTTTTCAAGAGTTAATAATAATACATATAATATAATATTTAGATGGAATTATTCTGATTATGAAAGTTTCCAAATCCATATCTCTAAAGAATTTTATAAAAAAAAAGAATGCTTTATTAATTATGGAAAATGGAAATACTTATAGTGGTTATGGAATAGGCAAAGAAGGAAAAGCGATAGGAGAGTTATGCTTTAATACTTCAATGACAGGTTATCAAGAAATAATTACTGACCCATCATATGCAGATCAAATAATAAATTTTACATTTCCTCATATAGGTATTACCGGAACAAATAATATAGATAACGAATCACTTAAACCTTTTGCAAAAGGGGTAATTATTAAAAACACAATCAATGAGCCTTCTAATTTTAGATCTGTACAAAATTTAGATACTTGGTTAAAGAAAAATAATTTAATCGGTATACAAGGAATAGATACTAGAGCTATTACAAATTTAATTAGAACTAATGGATATATGAATTCTTTAATTATACATGGTAAAATTTCTAAAAAAGAAATTCAAAAATCACTTAGTAAAATAAAAAATTGGCAAGGCTTAAAAGGTAAAGATTTAGCATCAAAAGTAAGCAGCACAAAACCTTACCAATGGAATTCAAAAAGTTATTTTAATAAAGACTATTACCAAGTAAAAATTAATAGTAATAAAAATTTTAATAAAAATGCTATAGTGGTTATTGATTATGGAGTTAAACATAATATTTTAAGGTTATTAGCAGATAGAAATTTTAAAATCACAGTAGTTCCAGCTCAAACCTCATATGAGAATATTATTAAATATAAACCTAAGGGAGTATTTTTATCTAATGGTCCAGGAGACCCTCACGCAACAAGCAAATACTCTAATCCTATACTGAAAAAATTATTTAAAACAAATATACCAATTTATGGCATTTGTTTAGGACATCAGTTAATAGCTATTGCACTAGGAGCTAAAACAGAAAAAATGTTAAATGGACATAGAGGAGCTAACCAACCAGTTCAATCAATAAAAAATAAAAAAGTTGAAATAACTAGTCAAAATCATGGGTTTGTTGTTAAAAAATATAATTTACCTAAAAACGTAATAATTACTTATTCATCTTTATTTGATGGAGTAATTGAGGGAATAAAAGTTAAAAATAAATTAATTTCTTCAGTTCAATATCACCCTGAGGCATCACCTGGCCCCCAAGATACTTTTGATTTTTTTGATTCGTTTTATAATGCAATAAATAAAGGTTTGAAATAAATGCCTAAACGTAAAGACATAAAATCAATATTAATCATTGGGGCTGGCCCAATAGTTATTGGACAAGCTTGTGAATTTGATTATTCAGGATCCCAAGCTTGTAAAATATTAAAAGAAGATGGATATAGAGTAATATTAGTAAATTCTAATCCCGCTACTATTATGACTGATCCTGATTTTGCAGATTCAACTTATATAGAACCAATAACTCCTAGCATAGTAGAAAAAATAATAAATAAAGAAAAACCTGATGCAGTTCTGCCAACTATGGGAGGACAAACAGCCCTTAATATAGCTTTAACATTAGCAGAATCCGGTGTTTTAAAAAAATATAATGTTGAACTTATAGGAGCATCTTTAAAGGCAATTAAAAAAGCTGAAGATAGGGAACTTTTTAAAACTGCTATGAAAAAAATTGGACTTTCAACTCCTCAAGGAATTCTCGCAGAAAATAAAAAAGAAGCCTACGACGCTCTAGAAAAAATAGGACTTCCTTTAATTATTAGACCTTCTTTTACTTTAGGAGGCACAGGCGGTGGAATTGCTTACAACAAGGATGAATTTGAAAATATTGTTGTAAATGGCCTAAGTGCCTCACCTGTAAATTCAATTTTAATAGAAGAATCTATAGTGGGATGGAAAGAATATGAGATGGAAGTGGTTAGAGATAAGGCAAATAACGCCATAATTATTTGTTCCATAGAAAATTTAGACCCTATGGGTGTACACACAGGAGATTCAATTACTGTTGCCCCAGCACTTACTTTAACTGATAAAGAATATCAAATGATGAGAAATGCTTCTATAGCCATCCTACGAGAGATTGGAGTTGAAACAGGAGGCTCTAATGTTCAATTTGCTATAAATCCTGATAATGGGCGTATGGTTGTAATAGAAATGAATCCAAGGGTTTCTAGATCATCTGCTCTTGCTTCTAAAGCTACTGGCTTCCCTATAGCTAAAGTTGCTGCTCGATTATCTGTAGGTTACACACTAGATGAAATTAAAAATGATATAACTAAAACAACTCCAGCATCTTTTGAGCCAACTTTAGATTATATTGTCACAAAAATCCCTAGGTTTGCCTTCGAAAAATTTAAAGGTGCTGATAACTATTTAACATCTGCAATGAAATCAGTAGGAGAAACAATGGCTATAGGTAGAAATTTTCAAGAATCTATTCAAAAAGCATTAAGATCTATTGAAACTGATATAGATGGGTTTGATAATATAAAAATCCCTAACTATGATACTAATAATGAAAAAGAAGCTATTTTTGCTGCACTAACTAAACCTACTCCTGAAAGAATCCTTTATGTTGCTCAAGCATATAGAGAAGGATTAAGTACTAAAGACATACATTCATTATCTAAAATAGATCCATGGTTTTTAAAGCAAATAAAAGAATTAGTTATTATAGAAAATGCTTTAATTAAATCAGGTATACCAAATAATAAAGAAGAAATTTTATTATTAAAATCAAAAGGGTTTTCAGATAATAGAATAGCAAAACTATTAAATACAAAACCATATACGATTAAAAATTTAAGAAAAAAGTATAATGTTCACCCTGTCTATAAAAAAATTGATAGTTGTGCTGGAGAGTTTGAATCAAAAACACCTTATTTATATTCCACATATGAAGAAAATAAAAATGAATATAGTGATGAATCAAATGTTTCAAATAGAAATAAAGTTATTATTTTAGGAGGAGGTCCTAATAGAATAGGACAAGGAATTGAATTTGACTATTGTTGCGTTCATGCAGCTTTTGCTCTATCTGCTCAAAATTATGAAACAATTATGATAAATTGTAATCCTGAAACAGTTTCTACTGATTATGATACTTCTAATAGATTATATTTTGAACCTCTTACTGATGAAGATGTAATAGAAATTATCCAAACTGAACGCATTAGTGGTAAATTAATAGGATGCTTAGTACAATTTGGAGGACAAACTCCTTTAAAATTATGTAATGCATTAGAAAAAGAGAATATACCAATCATAGGAACATCACCAGATATGATAGATTTAGCAGAAGATAGAGATCGTTTTCAAAAATTACTTAAAAAACTTAATCTAAAACAACCTCCAAATGGAATATGTTCTAATTCTAAAGGTGCGTTATCGATAGCTAATAAAATTGGATACCCTATTCTAGTTAGACCTTCTTACGTACTTGGAGGAAGAGCTATGGAAATAATTTATGACCCAGATTCTCTAGAAATCTACATTGACAATATAGTTTCTTCATTTGGTAAAAATCCAATCTTAATTGATAAATTTCTCTCAGATGCTATAGAAGTAGATGTAGATGTAATTGCAGATAGTAAAACAACTATAATAGCAGGGATTATGGAACACATAGAAGAAGCTGGAGTTCACTCTGGAGATTCTGCATGTACTATACCTCCTCATAGTCTATCAAAAATAATAATAAAAGAAATTGAAAGACAATCAAATATTCTTTCTAAAGCATTAAAAGTTATAGGCTTAATGAATATTCAATTTGCTATTAAAGGAGAAAATAATAAAAACCCTGAAATATTTATTCTAGAAGTTAATCCAAGAGCTAGTAGAACAATTCCTTTTGTATCAAAAGCTACTGGAAATCAATTTGCTGGAATTGCTTCTAAGGTCATGGCAGGAGATGAATTAAAGAACTATAAAATTAACCCTTGGAATCAAAATAAAAAAATAGCTGTAAAAGAAGCTGTTTTTCCATTCGAAAGATTCCCTGGAGTAGATACACTTTTGGGACCAGAAATGAAATCTACAGGTGAGGCTATGGGTCTAGCTAAAGATTTTGGACAAGCATTTGCAAAAGCACAAATAGCGGTAGGTGCAAACATACCTAAGTCTGGAAACCTATTTATCTCTGTTAAGAATAACGATAAAAATAAAATTATACCTATATGTACAAAACTCTCATCTTTAGGTTTTAAAATTATGGCAACAAAAGGAACTGCTAATTATTTAAAGAAAAATAATATTAAAGTTAAAAAAATTAATAAAGTAAGCGAAGGAAGACCTCATTTAGTAGATGCAATTAAAGATGGCTTGGTACAAATAATATTTAATACAACAGAAGGAAAACAATCGATTAAAGAAAGCTACTCTTTAAGAAGAGCTGCACTAACAGCTGGCATACCATACTATACTACTTTAGCAGGAAGCAAAGCTGTAACTGAAGCTATAATTGCATTAAATAAAAAAGAATTATCTGTTAAAGCAATTCAAGCTTATTAATTTTTATTATAATATAAACTAATGTATAATTAATTATTATATGAAAAGGATAAATTAATGGATAAGATTCCTATGACAATCAATGGTTTTCAAACTTTAGAGACGGAACTTAAAACTCTAAAGTCAGAAGAGAGACCAAACATTATAAAAGCTATTGCAGAAGCAAGAGAACATGGAGATCTTTCTGAAAATGCTGAGTATCATGCTGCTAAAGAACAACAATCATTTATAGAAGGAAAAATTTTAGAATTAGAAGACAAATTACTACGATCTGATGTAATAAATCCAAGCAAAATTAATACCGATAAAATTGTTTTTGGAGCTACTATAACATTAATAAATTCAAAAAATGAGAAAGAACTAAAATATCAAATTGTAGGCATAGATGAAACAAATGTTGACAAAGGTCTTATATCTATTAGTTCTCCAGTAGCAAAATCGCTACTTGGAAAATATGAAGGAGATAGAGTAAATGTTAATACACCGGGTGGTACAACTTCCTATGAAATTGAAAAAATTGAATATAAATAGTTTATATGTAAATGAAGCAAAATAATAATGAAATATGGCTTTTATTAGATGACAGAAAAGGCAATTCATCTCAAGTACTTGGGGTAGCAAAATTCATTAAATCACAAAAAATTATACATAAAGAAATTTTTTATAATAATTTTGCTAATCTTCACAATTTATTTCTAAAATTTAATATTACACATGTAAAAACTAGTTGCAAAGATCAATTTAAACCTCCTTGGCCAAAATTAATAATAGGATGTGGAAGAAGATCAGCACCAATAGGACTATGGATAAAAAAACAAAGTAATAATTACTCTAAATATATTCAAATTATGTGGCCAGGTTACCCTTATAAAAATATAGATTTAATCTTTACACCTATGCATGATAAAATTACAAAAAAAAATAATATAATCAAAATAACTACTTCACCAAATATTATAAATAAAGATTTATTAGATAAATCATATTTACAGTGGAAAAATAATTTTAATCATTTCACTCGCCCTAAGATAACTTTACTTATTGGAGGTGATACAAAAAAACATAAACTACAAGCTATACATATTAAAAAATTATTAAATAAAATAAAATTATTAATTGGAGAAAAAGGTTCGCTATTAGTAACAACAAGTAGGAGAACATCATATGAGTGCTATAAAAATTTAGAATCAGAGTTAAAAAACTTACCTATAAAATCTATTTTATGGAGTCCTAAAGATAAAACTCCTAACCCATACTATGGTTATTTATCTCATGCTGATATAATCGTTGTAACTGGTGACTCTATTTCCTTATGTTCAGAAGCATGTGCAACAGGAAAGCCAGTACTAATATATGCACCAAAAGATATTACCATAAGTAAACACAAAATATTTCATGATATACTTATAAAAAATAAAATAGCAATGAGAATAAATGACTTTAATTTAAAAAAAATTAATAAACTAAAATATAGCCCTGTTAATGAATCACAAAATATAGCAAAAATTATAATAGAAAAATTTTTACAATAAATGAAAGACAAAAATATGAAAAGATCAAATCATAAAGTAATAATTTTAGGCTCTGGTCCTGCAGGATGTACCGCAGCTCTTTATGCAGCAAGAGCAGGACTTGAGCCACTTTTAATTAGAGGATTAGAACCTGGAGGTCAATTAACAATTACTACCGATGTAGATAATTATCCTGGTTTTGCAAAAACTATTCAAGGTCCTTGGTTAATGGAACAAATGGAACAACAAGTCCTTTCAGTTGGCACATCTATATTAAATGGAAAGGTAATTAAATGTGATTTTAAAAAACACCCTTTTATCTTTACTCTTGATAATAAAAAAGAAATAACTAGTGAAGCATGCATAATTTCTACCGGAGCAACAGCCCGATGGTTAAATATTCCTTCAGAAATTAAATATAGAGGATTTGGCGTAAGTGCTTGTGCAACATGTGATGGTTTTTTCTATAAAAATAAAAATGTTATAGTTGTTGGAGGGGGAAATACAGCTGTAGAGGAAGCATTATTTTTAACTAACTTTGCTTCTCAGGTAACTTTAATACATAGGAGAGACAAGCTTAAAGCAGAAAAAATATTACAAAAGAAATTATTTCAAAATAATAAAATCAAAATTATTTGGAACCATACTCTTAAAGAAGTAATTGGAGAAGAAAAACCTTTATACGTAAGAAAAGCATTAATTAAAGATACTATAACCTCTAAAATTTCTGAAATTAACACAGAAGGTATATTTATCGCTATTGGACATAATCCAAACACAGAAATATTTAAAGGACAAATTAATATGGATAAAGATAATTACTTATTAACAAAAAATAACTCTACAGAAACTAATATAAAAGGAGTATATGCTGCTGGAGATGTTCAAGATAAAATTTTTAGACAAGCAGTAACAGCTGCTGGCCAAGGTTGTATGGCCGCACTAGAAGTAGAAAAATTTCTTTCATTAAAAGAAAATCTTTAATAGAGTATATTTATGGATTGGGAAAAACTTAAAATATTTAGATATGTTGCTCAAGAACAAAGTTTTACCCATGCTGGTATTAAATTAAACCTAAGTCAATCAGCTGCTAGTAGACAAATAAAAAAATTAGAAGAAGAATTAAATATTATGCTTTTTCATAGACATGCCCGAGGGTTATTATTAACAGAGCAAGGAGAAACATTATTAAAATATGCTGATGAAGTTTTTGATAAAATTTCTTTAGCAGAAAATTCTTTAACTGCTAATAAAGAAAAACCACAAGGTGCTTTAAGAGTTACAACTACAATAGGTTTTGGATCTGTATGGCTAACTACTCATATAAATGAATTTTTAGAAAAATACCCTGAAATATCCCTTTCTTTAATAGTAGGAGATGATGATTTAGATCTAGGAATGAGAGAAGCAGACATTGCAATTAGGTTATCTCCTCCTAGACAGCAAGATTTAATACAAAGACATCTATTTACTGGTCATATGGGAATATTTGCTTCACATGAATACCTTAAAAAATTTGGAACACCTAATTCAGTGAAAGAATTATTAAAACACAGAATTGTAAGTTATGGAGAATATACTAATATACCTTTTCCCGGAACTAATTGGCTAACACATATGTTGACAAAATTAGATATTAATTTTCAACCTATATTAGAAATTAACAATATTGTTGGAATGGTTAGAGCTGTAGAAAGTGGTATAGGAATTGCAGCTCTTCCAACCGTAATGGTAAGAGAAATAGGTTCTTGCCTACAAATTTTAAAAGATATCGAAGGTCCTCCTATTGAAGCCTTTTTTGTTTATCCTGCTGAACTAAGAGCTACTAAAAGAGTAACAGCATTTAGAGATTTTATATTAGAAAAAGTTAAAAATTTTGAATTTTAATATTTTATCTAAATAATTGATCGTTTTGAGGCATATCTTTATATAAATATGCAACCCATTCTGCATAGCCATTGTATATCTCCGTATTACGATATTTTCCTGTGCCTATATCTTTCTCAACATTTTGTCTCCATCTAGGATGGTGTACTTTTGGATTTACATTTGCCCAAAAACCATATTCTTTTGGAAGGATTTCTTCCCAAAACACCAAAGGTCTTTTCTCTACGAAAGTAAACGAAACTATAGATTTAATAGATTTAAATCCATATTTCCAAGGTAAAAGTAATCTTAAAGGAGCTCCATTTTGCTTCGGTAATTCCCTTCCATAAACACCTGTCGCTATAAAACTTAAATCATTTAAAGCTTCTTCTACAGTCAAAGCTTCTGTATAAGGCCATGGATACCATGATTGTCTTTGATTAGGTGCTATGGCCGGATCATAAAATGTTTTCATTACTAAATATTTTGCATTTGATTTAGGTTCAGCAATTTTAAGTACTTCCTTTAAAGGAAATCCTATCCAAGGGACCAACATTGACCAAGCTTCAACACACCTTAAACGATATATTCTTTCCTCTAATTTAATTTTTTTAATTAAATCATCAATATCAATCATTAACTCCTTATTAACTAAACCATCAATTTTTATAGTCCAAGGAGATATAGATAACTTTTGTGCCGCTCTTTTAATATTTTTAGTGCTTCCAAATTCATAAAAATTATTATAATTGATAGCTTTTGATTCTTCAGTTAATGAACGATCTAAGTCTATAAAATATTTACTATTATTTTTATAATTATATTTATAATTTTGGTTAGCAAATAATAATGAATTATATGATGCTGGTATAATAGCAAACCCCATACTTTTTAATATTGTTCTTCTATTAAAATAAATATTCTCGGGAGTTATATTTTTTTCATTATTCCATTTACTAGATTTTTTAAGAAGCATTTAATGACCTTTAGCGGGTTTTATATATATAGCAGTATCATGAAAAGCTGCGCCTCCATTAGGAGGAACAGGATCAGACCCAACCAAAGTATTAATTCCATTCGAGTTAATAAAAGCCTCATTTGGCCATATTCCCTCAACTATTACTACTCCTTCTTGAGTTCCTAAAAATTCTTCTACATGAATAGTAACTTCTCCTCTATCGTTGCCTAATTTGACTAAACAATCATTCTTCAATCCATATTTTTTTATATCTTTTGGATTAATTTTTACTTGAGGTCTAAGTTCTTTTTTCTTTGACGTAATCGTTTCAGTAAAAGAAGTATTTAAATAATTATGAGCAGGAGCTGTAACCAGCCGAAAAGGCATTTTTTCTGATACTTTTTCAATACTATCTACATGTTCTGGGTAAACTGGCATATTTTCATGATAAGGGCCTAACTCTGACCAATTAGGTTTGAAATGAAACTTTTTATCCTTATGTCCAAAACCATTAATAAAATGCGAAGTTTCAAAATCAGGTTGCACATCTATCCAACCCTTTTTTTCTAAATCAGAGAGAGATTCATAATTAGATGTTTTCAATGTCCAATCAATTATTTCTCTTTCACTCATATTAAACCCTTTATGTTTAGCTCCCAGTCTAGTAGCTAATTCACCCAAAACATCATGGTTAGATCTAGAAAATCCTATAGGTTCAATTAATTTAGGGCCAAAAGTAATATGTTGATGTCCGCCAGCCACATAAATGTCATCATGTTCCACAAAAGTAGTGGCAGGCAAAATGATATCTGCATGCTTTGCCGTTTCTGTCATAAATTGCTCATGTACACAGACAAAAAGATCGCTTCTCGAAAAACCTTTTCTTACCAATAGGCTTTCTGGAGAAACTACTAAAGGATTTGTATTCTGAATAAATATAGAGTAAACCCCTCCTCCTTCCATTAAAGCATCATTATCTCCAATTAAGATTCTTCCTATTCTTGATTGATCTAAAATTCTTATTTTCGGATCAATTACATCTAATCCTTCTATTAAAGTTCTATCCAAATTATAAATATCTGCATTATTATAAAAAGCTCCCCCTCCTTCAAATTTCCATTTGCCACATACAGCAGATAAAGAAGCGACTGAATGCATAGCAGATGCACCATTGCGTTGTCTTGTAAAACCATAACCAACTCTTGTATAAACTCTTTCATTTTGACCAAAAATTTTAGCAAACTCTTCAATTTTATTAATCGATAAGCCAGTTATTTTTGCAGCCCATTCAGGAGTATGCTTTTGAATATGTTTTTCTAGTCCTACAGGATCATCAGTATATTTTTTCATATAATCTTTGTCCGCAAAACCGTCACGAAACATAATATGTATCAAGGAGCAAGCTAAAGCTCCATCAGTACCTGGCTTTATTGGATAATGAATATCAGCTACTTTTGCAGTCCTATTTTTATATGGATCAATCACTATAAGTTTAGCGTCTCTATTTTTACGGGCTTTTTGAATATGCTTCATTACATTAACTTGAGTAGAAGCAGGATTACAGCCCCATACAATAATTACATCTGATTCGGCCATTTCTCTTGGGTCAGGCCCTCTAAGACTTCCTACTCCTGCTTTCCAACCACTAGCAGTTATCGTAGAACAAATTGTGGAATGCTGTCCTGAATATCTCATGACATGTCTTAATCTATTAATTCCATCTCTTTGAACCAAACCCATAGTACCTGCATAAAAATGAGGCCAAATAGACTCTGTTCCATGTTTCTGACTAGTAGATATAAAATTTTCAGCTACAGTATCTAGAGCTTCTTCCCAGTTTATTTTTTTATAATTATTTAAGCCTTTGTCTCCAATCCTTTTTAAGGGAGAAAGCAACCTCTCAGGATGATGTGTTCTTTCACTATAACGTGAAGTTTTTGCACATACTACCCCAGAGGTATAAGTATTTTTAGCCGCACCTTTAACCTGATATATCTTTGTATTATCATGAGATATTTCTAATGCACAAGTACTCGGGCAATCATGAGGACAAGCACTAATTGATATATTCTTTTCCATTACCAATTTCCTAATATATTTCTATTGTAATTTGAACAACACTCATTAAAATAATACCTTTTTTTATAAAAGGAAAATATTAACTCAAATTATTGCATGCCTTTTGAATCCTATTACATGCATCCTCCAGAATACTTTTCGAAGTAGCATAAGAAATTCTAAAAAAAGGATCTAATCCAAATGCACTACCCGGAACAACTGCAACACCTTCAGACTCTAATAAATAAGAAGAAAAGTCTATTGAAGAATTTATTAAATTTCCCTTGCTTGTCTTCTTCCCTATTACACCTCTACAAGAGGGATAAACATAGAAAGCACCTGTAGGAATTAAACATTTAATACCAATACAATCATTTAACATCTTAGTTACAAGATCTCTTCTTTGTTTAAATTCTTGATTTCGTTCTTTTAAAAAATCTTCAGGTCCTTCTAATGCAGCTAAAGCTGCCGCTTGGCTAATTGAAGAAGGGTTTGATGTAGATTGTGATTGTAATTTTGCCATAGATGATATTAAATTCTTTGGACCTGCTGCATACCCAATTCTCCAACCAGTCATAGCATAAGCCTTTGAAACTCCATTAACTGTGAGTATTCTATTCTTTAATTCAGGCAATACCTCTGCCAATGTATAAAATTTATTATTATCATATATAATTTTTTCATAAATATCATCCGACATTATATGTATATTCTTATAATTTATTAACAATCGTCCTATATTTATTAATTCTTCTTTTGAATAAGTAGAACCCGTAGGGTTAGAAGGAGAATTCAAAATTAACCATTTAGTTTTATCCGTTATTTTCTTTTCTATATCTTCTACTAATACTTTAAAATTATTGTCAGCTATACCTTCTACAATAACAGGATTGCCTCCTGCTAAAGCCACCATATCTGGATAAGAAACCCAATATGGGGCAGGAATGATAACTTCATCACCCGTATTTATTGAAGAAAGCAATGCATTAAATAACACTTGCTTACCTCCAACTGAAACAATAACCTCATCCAATTCATAATTTAAATTATTATCTTTTTTAAATTTATTTATAACTGCTTTTTTTAACTCTGGAGTTCCATCAACGGCAGTATATTTAGTTTTTCCTTTATTTATAGCTTCTATTGCGGCACTTTTTATATGTTCTGGTGTATCAAAATCTGGTTCACCTGCCCCTAAACCAATTACATTTTTCCCTTCTAACTTCATTTCGGCTGCTAACTTACTTACAGCCATAGTTGGAGAAGGTTTTATTAGAGACATCCTCTTAGCTATCAAAGAATTTATTTTTTCCATATTCATAAACTCCATACATATTATGTTTAATAAAAATAATATATTAGTTATATATATATTTATATGTATAAAGTCATATAAAATATAAATAGATTTAACCAGAGGAATAAAATTTTGATCAACCCAATGCTTTCTAAAAATATAAATAACTTAGGCACAGAAAATGCATTTGTAGTTCTTTCAAGAGCGGTTGAATTAGAAAGACAAGGTCATAATGTAATAAACTTAGGTATAGGACAACCAGACTTTAAAACCTCTCCTAATATTGTTGAAGCAGCTATTAAAGCATTAAAAGACGGACATCATGGATATACCCCAGGTAACGGAATTTTAGAATTAAGAAAAGCAGTTTCAGAAGATCTTTATAATAGACATAATATAAATATAAACCCTGATCAAGTAGTAGTGGTACCTGGGGGAAAAGTAACCATGTGGCATTGCATACTTATGTTTGGAGAAATAGGAAAAGAAATCTTATACCCAAATCCAGGTTTTCCTATATACGAAAGTGCTATAAACTATTCTGGAGCTAAAGCAATTCCTATTCCTCTATTAGAAAAAAATAACTTTTCGTTAGATATTGACAAAACTATTTCTCTTATAAATAACAAAACAAGCTTAATTATATTAAATTCTCCAGGCAACCCTACTGGAGGATTAATAAAAGAAAAAGACCTTAATCAACTTGTAAAAAAACTAGAAAAATTCCCCAATGTTCACATTCTCTCTGATGAAATATATTCACAAATTTTATATGATAGTGAATATAAGTCTATGCTAACATTTCCTTCATTAAAAGACAGACTCATAATTTTAGAAGGTTGGTCAAAAACATATGCAATGACCGGCTGGAGAATTGGATATGGTGTATGGCCATTAGATTTAGCGGAAAAAGCAACAAGACTAAATATAAATTCAGTGTCATGCACTAATACAGCTACTCAATATGCTGCTATTGAGGCATTAAAAGGACCTCAAGACCAAATTAAAGAAATGTTAAAAGAATTTAAAGAAAGAAGAGAATTAATTGTAGAAAAAACGAATTCTATTCCGGGAATATCATGTAATTTACCAAACGGCGCTTTTTATACTATGCCTAATATAAAAAAAACTGGATTAAGTTCTAAAGAAATGGAAACATTATTATTAGAAAATTTAAAAATAGCTTCAGTTGCAGGAACAAGTTTTGGAGAATATGGAGAAGGATATATAAGATTCTCATACGCTAATTCAAAAGAAAATATTTCTGAAGCTATAAATAGGATTCATGATTATGCATTAGAAGAAAAATGGTCTGATTAATTTGTTCTAAATTTTTGAAAATATAGAAATAAAAATGCCTAATAAATTTAAAGTTATATCAAATTATAAACCTTCTGGTGATCAACCAGAAGCAATAAGTAAATTATGTTTGGGACTTAAAAATAATAATTTGAATCAGGTTTTACTTGGTGTTACTGGATCTGGAAAAACCTATACTATGGCAAAGACTATAGAAAAATTACAAAGGCCTGCTTTAATTCTTGCCCCAAACAAAACACTAGCGGCACAGCTCTATGGAGAAATGAAAGAACTATTCCCCAGAAATGCAATAGAATATTTTGTTTCCTATTACGACTACTACCAGCCAGAGGCTTATGTTGCAAGAACCAACACATATATAGAGAAAGATGCGTCAATAAATGAACAAATAGATAGAATGCGTCATTCAACCACGAGATCAATATTTGAGAGAAAAGATGTAATAATAATTGCTAGTGTATCATGTATTTATGGCATAGGACCAGTAGAAACATATTCTCAAATGACTTTAGAATTAAATACAAATCAAATTATTGAAAGATCTGAAATATTAAAATCTTTAGTATCTCTTCATTATAAAAGAAATGATCACAACTTTATTAGAGGTAATTTTAGAGTAAAAGGTGACATTATTGAAATATTTCCATCTCACTTAGAAGATAAAGCTTGGAAAATAGATTTATTTGGAGAAGAAATAGAAAAATTAATTGAATTTGATCCATTAACAGGAAAAAAAATTAAAGACCTAAGTTATATTAAAATATATTCAAATAGTCATTATATAGCTAATAAACCAACAATAAAACAAGCATTAGAACAAATAAAAAAAGATTTAAAAATTAGAATAACTGAATTCAAAAATAATAATAAACTTATTGAAGCACAGAGAATAGAAGAAAGAACAAATTTTGATCTAGAAATGATTGAAATGACAGGATCCTGTTCTGGAATAGAAAATTACTCTCGTTATATAACAGGTAGAAAAAAGGGAAAAGCTCCTCCTACCTTATTTGAATATTTGCCTAATAACACAATACTATTTGTAGATGAGAGTCATGTAACAATCCCTCAATTAAATGGAATGTACAAAGGAGATTTTAGTAGAAAATCTAATTTAGCAGAATTTGGTTTTCGTCTTCCAAGTTGCGTAGATAACAGACCTTTAAAATTTGAAGAATGGAATCAAATGAGACCTGAAACTATTTTTGTATCAGCTACTCCTAGTGACTGGGAAATGCAACAAACTCAAGGTGAATTTATAGAACAAGTAATTAGACCAACAGGATTAATTGATCCTATTTGTGAAGTAAAACCAGCAATTAACCAAATTGATGATGTAATGCATGAATGTCAAAATACTATAAAAAATGGCAATAGATGTTTAATAACAGTTCTTACAAAAAAGATGGCAGAAGATTTAACAGAATACATGTCTGACCTAGGGTTAAGAGTACAATATATGCATTCAGATATAGAGACACTAGAAAGAATAGAAATTGTCCATAATCTGAGAAAAGGTACTTTTGATATTCTAGTAGGAATAAACCTTTTAAGAGAAGGCTTAGACATACCTGAATGTGCATTAGTAGCAATATGTGATGCAGATAAAGAAGGTTTTCTACGTTCTCATAGATCGTTAATTCAAACCATTGGAAGAGCAGCAAGAAATATTAATGGAAAAGTCATAATGTATGCAGACAATTTAACTAATTCTATACAAACTGCTATAACCGAAACAAAAAGAAGAAGAGCAAAACAAATAAAATGGAACAAAGAAAATAATATTATTCCTAAGCCAATAATTAAAAATGTTCCTAATATAATGGAATTTAGTGCTAATAATATTAAAAATGATAAACTTAATAATGATAATAAGCATTTATCAAAACATAATATTAAACATAATATTGTAGAGTTAAATAAAGAAATGCTAAATGCTGCAAGCGAATTAAGGTTTGAAGAAGCCGCCAAAATTAGAGATGAAATTAAAAAATTGCAAAAAATTGAATTAGAAATAAATACTAATTAAAAAGGTAAAATATTGAATAAAAATAAAATTAAAAATGTTTTAATTACAGGATCTGGAAAAAGAATTGGTGCTGAAATTGCTAGATCATTTGCCGCAAATCAATGGAATGTTGGTATACATTATAATAATTCAGTTAAGGAGGCGAAAAAATTATCTATAGAAATAGAAAAAAAATATAACACCAAAACATGCCTTATAAAAGCTGACCTTTCTGATTTAAATCAGTTAAATAAAATTATTCCTTATTTAAATAAACAATTAGGACCAATAAATTGTTTAATCAATAATGCTGCAGCCTTTCAATATGATTCTTTAAAGACATTATCTATTAAAAGCTGGGAAATGCACATTAACACAAATATAAAGGCTCCTTTATTTTTAAGTAAAAATTTTGCTAAACACCTTCCTAAAAGCATAAAAGGAAATATTATTAACATTATAGATCAAAGAGTTTGGAATTTAACTCCTCATTTTATTACTTATACAATCTCAAAATCAGCACTGTGGACACTTACTCAAACTCTAGCCTTATCTCTAAGCCCAAATATAAGAGTAAACGCAATAGGTCCTGGCCCAACTATAAAAAGTAAGAGGCAAACTCAAAAAGAATTTATTGATCAATACAAAAGAATGCCACTAAAAAAGAAAACAGAATTAAAAGAAATAGTTAGCTTTATAAATTTAATCATTAAAACCCCCTCATTAACAGGTCAAATGATTGCATTGGATTCTGGGCAACACTTAGGCTGGGCACAAAATAGTAAAATTTATAATAAAGAAGATTAGTAAATCAATGACAAACTCTAGAAGCTGGATAATTATAAACGATTATGAAACAAATTGTAAACTTGGAGTGTACCCTAAAGAACAGATAGGACCACAACGTATAATATTAGATGTAAAAGTAGAAGTTATAACTAAAACCCATAATGATGACATTAAAAAAGTATTATCTTACGAAGAAATTATTAATGTGATTAATAACGTAACTAAACAAAACCATAAATATTTAGCTGAAACTGTAGCTGAAGAAATTGCAAGAAGATGTTTAAAATATAAAGACTCTATCTCAGCACATGTAACACTAAAAAAACCTGATATTATCAAGGGAAAAACTGTAGTAGGAGTAGAAATCTATTTAGAAAACTAGTTTAAAAAAAAACTAAAATAATAACTTAAATTATTGATTTTTATGAATTTTCTCAACAAATATTATTTATATAATATCTTTGTACAATTTATAATAACTTTTAGGTGTTTTTTTATCAAATTTTTAATATATTATTGTTATAAAATGTTAGATTTCTGCCCTTTTTGTTTTAATGATTAAAATTTAAGCAATTTGCAGTAATATCCTTAATTTCTAGTATTTATTTATAAAAATAAGAATGATATCCACTTGGTTATCCACAGATTCGGTGGATATGATTTTAAGGCCCAGAATTCTTGTGTTTTTGAATAATAAAAAATCAACTACTAAATTATTATTAGTCAATTATAAAAATAATAATTTTTAATTAAATTCATTTTATTTATAATTAATAAGGAATAAATATAGGTATAATCGTGGTCACCATATCAAATTTAGAAAAAGGACAAAAAATAATCAAAAAAGCTATTTTAGGTTTAAGTGATAAACCTGGAATATATTTTATGTACAATAATAATAAAGAAATATTATATATTGGAAAAGCAAAACATCTAAATAAAAGATTACTTTCTTATTGTAATAAATCTAATATGTCCATTAGAATCCAAAGGATGGTATCGCAAATATCATTTGTTGACTATACAATTACCGATCATGAAGCCTCTGCTTTATTACTAGAAGTTAATATGATTAAAAAATATAAACCAAAATACAATATATTATTTCGCGATGATAAATCATACCCATATATTTTATTAAGAAAAGATCATGATTGGTCACAAGTTATAAAATCTAGAAATAATAAAAATAAAGACAAAGGAGATTATTTTGGACCTTTCGCTTCTGCGGATGCTGTTCATAAAACACTAAATTCAATGCAAAGAGCTTTTCCTTTGAGGACATGCAGTGATTACGAAATAAATAATAGAAATCGTCCATGCTTACAATATCAAATTAAAAGATGTTCAGGTCCATGTGCCAAGAAAATTAACAAGTTAGAGTATAATAAAATTATATTAGAAGCTAAATCATTTTTATTAGGTAAAAATGAGAATCTTCAACCAAAATTACAAGCTCAAATGGATGAAGCATCAAATAATTTTAAATATGAAGAAGCTGCAAATTTAAGAGATAGAATTAGAGCATTAAATTATATCCAAAAAGCAGAAGGATCAGACTTTAGAAATATAAAAAATGTAGATATATTTGTTATAAAAAAAATATCTTCAACAAATACCTATGAATTTTCAATTAATAAAGAATTACATTTTGCCATTCAAATTTGTTTTTATAGAGCTGGAAAAAATTTTGGGAATAAAACTCATTTTTTAAAATATGATCATAACGTTAACACTAATGAAATACTTAATAGTTATATTCCCCAATTTTATGATAATAATAAACCCCCACCTCATATACTAGTTAATAAACTTCCCACTGATAAAAATCTTATTGAAAATGCATTATCTCTAATATGTAAGAAAAAAGTAAAAATTATTAAACCAATAAAAGGTGAAAACAAAAAAGCTATTTCTATAGGAATACACAATATCAATGTAGCCATAGCAAAAAGAATATCCCATTATAAAAATCAAAGTAACCTTATAAAACTTTTATCTAAGAGATTAAATTTAGATGCTGTACCTAAAAGAATAGAAATATTTGATAATTCACATTTTAGTGGTGCTAATATGTTAGGAGTAATGATAGTAGCAACACAAAATGGCTTCATGCGAAACGAATACAGAAAATTTAATATGAAAAATATTAATAATCAATACAACTCCGCTGACGATTATGGAATGATGAAAGAAATGTTTTTAAGAAGATATAGTAAATTTTCTAATAAAAATAATAAAGAAATATTAATTAAACCTGACTTAATAATAGTAGATGGAGGAAAAGGACAATGTAATGTTGCTTGTAAGGTATTAAAAGATTTAAAAATTAAAAATATTATTGTTATAGGAGTAGCAAAAGGAATAAAACGTAATGCAGGTAATGAAACTATATATTTCTCCTCATATAAAGATTATGTTCCCAGCAAATTTAATAAAATAAATGCCTTATCTAAAGCAATAATTATAGAAAAGGAAAATCCTGTATTATATTATGTACAAAGATTAAGAGACGAGGCACACAGGTTTGCAATTAATGCTCAAAGAAATAAACAAAAAAAGTCTTTGATGAATTCAGAACTTAATAATATTATGGGGATAGGTCCAAAGAGAAAAAAATTATTGATTCTACATTTTGGCTCCATAAAAAATATTTCCAAAGCATCTTTTCTTGATTTAAAAGAAGTGAAAGGCATAAGTGAAAACTTTGCAAAAAAAGTTAATAATTATTTTAACAATTAAATTATCTTTTAAATACTAAATGTTTGAAAATTAACAATTATAGATATAAATTATAAAAATGAGTTATATCCCAAACCTATTAACACTAAGTAGAATATTAGCCTCAATTTTATGGTTAATATTATTTTACTTTGATTTTTATATTTTATGCACATTATTAATTTTATATAGTGCATTAAGTGATTTTTTAGATGGATGGATTTCTAGAAAAATTAATCAATCAACAATACTAGGAGAAGCTTTAGACCCTATAGCTGATAAAATCTTTTTAATTACTGTATTAATTTCATATGTATCTGATGCAAGAGCTAATTTAATATTAGTCTCCTTAATTGTAATAAGAGAAATTTTTGTTTCTGGTATGAGAGAAATTCTTTCAAAATATGGAAAATCAAATTCTTTAAGAGTAACATTTTTAGCAAAAATAAAAACAAGTTTACAATTTCTTACAATATTACTTTTGTCATTTGCTCCAATAAAATTTAGTTTATCACTTGGTTTGTCAAAGGAAATAATACATTATGGCTTTTTACTACTTCTTATTACAACTATAATAACTATTTATACAGGTTATAAGTATGTTATTAATGGAATAATAGAATTAAAAAAATTATAAAGAGGTTATATATGAATATAAAGTATTTTTCTTGGGTAAAAGATCAAATTGGTTTAGAAGCTGAAAAAATTAACGCTCCTAAAAATATTAAAACTGTGCAAGATTTAATCTTCTATTTAAAAACTTTAAGTGACAAACATAATGAAGTTCTGAATGACACAACAATAATAAGATGTGCTGTTAACATGGAAGTTGTTAACTTGGATCATAATATAAATGATGATGATGAAGTTGCTTTTTTTCCTCCAATGACTGGAGGTTAAATCTTGATAAAAGTTCAAAAAAATGATTTTAACTTAAGTAAGGAAATAAATGTTCTTACTTCACAAAATAATAATATAGGAGGAATTGCATCATTTGTTGGGATAGTAAGAGGTGGAAAAAATAATACTTTAAAATCTATGACATTAGAGCACTACCCTGGTATGACAGAAAAAATGTTAGAAAAAATTGAATCAGAAGCTCAAAATAGGTGGAAACTTAAAGATAGTTTAATAATTCATAGATACGGAAAACTTCTCCCTGGAGAACAAATAGTTTTAGTTGCTACTGCATCTGAGCATAGAAATAATGCCATTGAATCTTGCGAATTCTTAATTGATTGGCTTAAAACAAAAGCTCCATTTTGGAAATTAGAAGAAACCATGAGTGGAAAAAGATGGGTATCTGAAAAAAATAGCGACTTAGAAGCAGCCACTAAATGGAATAATTAATTTTAAATCTGACCAGTAACCTTATTATATTCTTTTATCATCAATTTACAAATAACATCAGGTGTGAATTTAAATTCATCTATTTCACGCACAGGCGTGATTTCTGCAGCTGTTCCAGTTACAAAAACCTCATCAGCTTTTATTAATTCCTTAAGCTCAATGTGACGTTCAATTACCTTAATCCCTTTTTCTTTAGCTATCTTAATAACTTCTTGTCTAGTAATTCCATTTAAAAAACAGTCTGCTAAAGGAGTATGTATTTCATTATTTATAACTAAGAAAATATTAGCACTAGTTGTTTCAGCTATATAACCTCTATAATCAAGCATTAATGCATCTTCACATCCATTTTTCTCAGCTTCATGTTTAGCAAGTGTGCAAATCATATATAACCCAGCCGCTTTAGTAGAAATAGGAGCTGTCTCAGGAGAAGGTCTCCTCCATTTAGTTAATTGCAACTTTATTCCTTTTAATCTTGCTTCAGGAGAATAATAACTTGGCCATTCCCATGCCGCCACTGCTAAATGAATAGTATTTTTTTGGGCACTTATTCCCATCATTTCGCTTCCACGCCAAGCTACAGGTCTAATATAACCATTTTTAATTTTATTTGCTTCTAATACTATTTTTCTGATCTTACAAATCTCTTTTACACTATACGGAATCTTAAAACCTAATGTATTTGCTGAATGATGTAATCTTTTAGTATGCTCCATCTCTCTAAATATTTTTCCATCATAGCATCTTTCTCCTTCAAAAACAGAAGAAGCATAATGAAGTCCATGAGACAATACATGTATTTTAGTATCTTTCCAATCAACTAAATTGCCATCATACCAAATAAAGCCTTCATTTTGACTAAAATCTTCCATATTATCCCTCTCAGAGCTAAAAATATATATTTAAAAATGAATATTCCTATTTATAGTTTTTAAGTCAACTTATTCATAAAATTTATTATTCAAAACAAATAAAATAAAATCAATAAAGTAATTTTTTCAAAATGAAAAAAATCTACTATAATACTAAAAAACAACAATAAAAAGAAAATTTATGAATAATACAAACAAAACTAAAAAATTTTCTGCCCATGTTCTCGTAATAGATGATGACAAAAGGTTAAATAAATTACTTCAAAAATTTTTAAATGATAACCATCATTCTGTGGATACTGCTTTAGATACTAAATCTGCTAAAATCAAACTTAATACGGTAGTTTATGACATAATAATTTTAGATGTTATGATGCCTGATGAAACCGGGCTAGAGTTTCTTCCATATATTCAAGAAAAATACAAAACTCCTGTTCTTATGTTATCAGCTATGAGAGAAACTAAGCACAAAATTGATGGCCTAGAAAAAGGAGCAGATGATTATTTAGGTAAACCATTTGAGCCTAAAGAGCTTTTGTTAAGAATAGAAGCTATTCTTAGAAGAGCAGACCTCGCTCAAATAAGTAATATAGATCAAAATAACCTTATTAGATTTGGTGATATTTCTTATGATAACTCTTTAAATATTGTATGGAAAAATAATAAAAAAATATTTTTAACTACTAAAGAAGGTATAGTATTAAATGAATTAATCAATAGTGAAGGACAAACTATTGATAGATACCAGCTTATAAAAAAACTTCAATTAGGTGAAAGAGGAATTGATATAACTATAAGCCGATTAAGAAAAAAAATAGAAAATAATCCAAAGCTACCGGAATATATAATTACAAATAGAGGAAAAGGTTACATACTTAGTAAAAAAATTAGAGAGAAATAATGAGATTAAGAGATATAATGCCCAAAACAATTTTTGGTAGATCTTTATTTATAGTTGGATTACCTTTAGTATTTTTACAAGTTTTACTTGCTTACTTTTTTTTTGAAAGACACTGGGATGATGTAGGTAGACGTCTAGTACTATCGGTGGCAGGGGAAATAAATCTCATTTCAGATGAAATTATTAACTCTAAAGAAAATGAAGAAAAGGAAAAAATAACTATATATAATGCTCAAAATTATTTTGGAATAGAAATATCCTTAATAAATGAAAAATTATTGACTAATAAAGAGTTAACACACCCTACAAATTCAAGATTAGATAACGCTTTAGCAAAATCTTTAAAAGAAAGAATAAATAAACCACATACATTTAATACAAAAAAATATAAAGAGAAAGTAAATATACTTGTTCAATTACCTAACAGAGTATTATCGGCAAATATTTCTAAAAAAAGGTTATATAGTTCTACAACATATATATTTATAGCTGTAATGGTATCCTTTTCATTTATATTACTAATGATAGCTATATATTTTTTAAGAAGACAAATAAGCCCTTTAAAAGAATTATCAACAGCTGCAGATGCTTTTGGAAAAGGGGATACTTTTTTTCCTCTTAAACCGAGAGGAGCAGATGAAGTAAGACATTTAACACATGCTTTCTTAGATATGAGAGAAAGAATAAGACTCCATATAGAGCAAAGAACAGAAATGTTAGCCGGAGTTAGCCACGATTTAAGAACTCCTCTTACCAGAATGAAGTTACAAATAGAAATGTTAGATAATAAAGAAGCTAAAAATGGTTTAACAGTAGATGTTAACCAAATGGAGCAAATGATAGAAGAATACCTTTCTTTTATTAAAGAAAAAAAATCAGATATTATAACTGAGATAGATTTAGCAAAATTAATAGGAGATATAATTATAGATGCTCAGAGAAATGATGATAAAATTTTACCAAAATTAATAGAAAATGTGGAGACAAAAGGTAGAGGGAGTGATCTAAGAAGAGCTATAACCAACTTAACTTCAAACGCTTGCCGAGAAAGTAATAATGTAGAAATATCTCTTATTAAAAAAGATAAAAATGCATTAATAATAATTGATGATGATGGGCCTGGTATAAAAAAGGAAGACTATGCAAAAGTATTCAAGCCTTTTTATAGAATTGAAAACTCTAGGAACTTATCGACAGGTGGTACAGGACTAGGATTAACTATAGCTCGAGATATTGCAAGAAGTCATGGCGGAGAAATAAAACTAGAGAAATCTTCATTAGGAGGATTAAAAGCCATTTTAATAATTCCTATATAACTTCTATTTAATGATAATATTTTTAAACTTTTCTAAGACAGTTAAGTTTTTATCTATCCTTGATAACAGCATATTTTCATCATGTATGCCTGATTTAAACCATTCTTTAAAAACTATTAACCAAATAAATGATAATGTTTTAATTTTTAATTTACCAACAGATCCATCTATAATTATTCCTGAATAGTTACAAATTAATTCCATAGACCTATTTATTCTGTTCAAGCTGTTTTTAGCTTCAATTATATTTAATTTTGATAATTTGACTAAAGCATAAACCTCTTCTCTTTTAGTAGCTAAAATATCAAACCTACAAAGCATTAATTCTAATAAACGTTCTTTTACTGGAACTGTTTCTAATTCTTTAATTGAAATGTTTTTTACCATATTATCATCTATATTCCGCGACCACATATCTAATAATTCATGCTTTGAAGAACATATTAATAAAATCTTTTCAAAGGATACCTTCAGCTCTTTAGAAAAATAATCTATGGTCAAATTATTCCAATTACCTGCAATTAGTTCTTGTACTACAAGTGCAATCAATTTATCTTTTAAAACCTTATTAGACATAATTAATTATATTACCTTCTATACACATTTTACAAAACTAAAATACTTTTTAATTGAAAAGTATCAAGTATTGATTTTTTTATTTAAGAAGATAAATTGATAGATTTTTTAATAGCAGCATTAATAGCTAAATTAATAATTTTGTTAAACTGGTCTTGTTTCTCTAATATTTTAATGGCAGCTTCTGTTGTTCCCCCAGGACTAGTTACTTCTATACGTAATTTCTTAGGAGAAATATTAGATTCTAAAGCTAACTTACTAGCACCAAATAAGGTATGCTTAACTAAGGTGTGGGCAGTTTTAAAATCTAGTCCTGCATTAATTGCCGATTCTATTAACGATTCTATAAACTTAAATACATAAGCTGGCCCACTACCTGAAATAGCAGTCACAATATCCATATCACTTTCTTTTTTCAACCAAAGCACTTCCCCAGTTGAAGAAAACAATAAATTAATATTTTTTCTATGATTATCTAATATTCTGGAAGAACTATATAATGCTGTAATTCCTTTACCTATTTTTGCAGGTGTATTTGGCATTGCCCTTATAATTAGCTTCTTTACACCTAAACAATTCTCAAAATAACTTATTCTTTTTCCTGCTACTATAGAAATTATTAATACATTATTACTCATTTTATTCTTTAATTCTGAAAGAACTTCCCCAATTATTTGAGGTTTCACAGCAATTAAAATAATATCTATAACCATTTTTTTTAGATCAATATCATTTAAATTATTAAAGACTTTATACCCTTTAGTCTTAATATTTTTTCTGAGGATTTTATTAGGCTCAACAATAAAAATATTATCTAATGAAATAATATTTTTATTTACAATCCCATATATCAAAGCAGAACCCATCTTTCCACAACCTAAAAGCAACAACTTCAAATTACCACTCTAAAAAGCAAAAACTCACTATGCTTCTCCTTTGGTATCCAATAAAGATGCTTCTAAAGCTTGCTCAGGAGATTTATTTTCCCATAATAAAAATTGAAAAGCAGGATAATATTTCTCACATTGCTTCAAACACGATAATAAAATAAAATCTATTTCTTTTATTTTTAAAAACTTTTTATTATTAATAATTTGAGAATTTCTATACATTAACCAACCATCATCATCCCAAAATTCGATATGTCCCGCAGGTAAATTTATGTTTATTTTATTTATTAACGAATAAAGTAATCTACGTTTTTTAGAATCAACACTTAAATTATAAGTCCAACTATATTGAAGAAGATTAGAATCTTCACTCCAAGCCAAAGTCACGTGATAATCACACCAACCACCTCTTACCTCAGCAAATAAAGTATTTGAATCCGTCCTATTATAAGACCAATTGTTCAATAAAACTGCATCTTCTAATAAATCTATCGGGTTATGATTAACATTTCCATTAATTACTGAATTAATTTGCATAAAAAAACCTTAATACCAAATATAGTATTTTATAGTAATATTTTACTATATGTAGATATCTAATAAAAAGCAAAGAAAAAATGTATAGAATTAAATGAAATTAAAATTATTAAATAAAGTAAAAATTTACAAGACTTGATATGTAAAAATTTAAGCTAAAAATGTTTAAATAAAATAAATAATTTATTACTTTTTAAGTTTGTTTTTTGCTAAAATTCGCTTTTCTAGCGTTACAATTCTTTTTTCTAATTTCTCATTTTCTAGTCTAGATTTCTCTAACATTTCCTTTAAAATAAAGAATTCACTTTTATTAATTAATTCAAATTTATTTATTACTTTCTCCACTCTATCTTTAATTCGCTCTTCTATGTCTTCTTTTAAACTACTTAAAAATGAACTAGTTCCACCTAACAAACCGAGAATATCTTCTTTAAAAAAATCTTTCTTAGACATAACAAACCCTCAAAAAATAAAATTTTATTTATTTATATTTATACTCCTATAGTATCTTTAATATAAATACATTAAAAATTATATTTTAAATTAAATTTTAAGGTTATTTGAATGATAATAGTAACAGGAGGATTAGGATTTATAGGTTCAAATATTATAAAAGGATTAAATAAAATTGGACAGAAAGATATTACCATATGTGACTGGTCAGATAAAAAAGATAAAAAAATATATATTTCTAATTTTCAATATAATGAAATTATTAGACCTGATAAATTATTTAGTTTTATACAAACAAGCAATAAAATAGATATTATTATTCATATGGGAGCTATTTCATCCACCACAGAAAAAAATTTTAAATTATTATATAAAAACAATACTGTGTTCTCTAAAAAATTATGGAAATTATGTGTAATAAAAAATATTCGGCTAATTTATGCATCATCGGCCGCAACCTATGGAGATGGTAAAAAAGGATTTAGTGATAATGAATCAATAAATTATAACCCATTAAACTTATACGGTTGGTCTAAATACTTTTTTGATAGATATGCTATTAAAAATTCTTTAAGTCAGGAAAAACCTCCTCAATGGGTTGGGCTAAAATTCTTTAATGTTTATGGACCAAATGAATATCACAAAGGAACAATGCAATCTGTAGTAAAACACTCGTTAGATCAATATAAAAAACACAATAAAGTAAAATTATTTAAATCTTACAATAAGAAATATAAAGATGGCGAACAAACTAGAGACTTTATTTATGTAAATGATTGTGTTGCAATAATTAATTGGCTGATTAAAAACCCACAAGTAAATGGTATATATAATTGTGGCACTGGTAAAGGTAGAACTTTTAAAGACTTAGTAAAAGCAATGTTTAAATCAATTAAAACTAAACCAAGAATTGAATTTATAGAGATGCCAAATGAAATTAAAAACCAATACCAATATTATACTCAAGCAGATATGAGCAAAATTATAAAGGCTGGATATAACATTCCATTTACATCCTTAGAAAACGGCGTAAATGATTACGTAACCAAATATTTATTAAAACGCACTCTTAAAAAGTAAAAAATGTTTGATAAAATAATATATTTAACAGGATCAGCGTGTTCAATAGGAAAAACTGTAGGATTTTCAATATTTACAATAGATATAAGATGGTATGCTTTTGCCTATATATTAGGCCTTATTTTAGGACAAATTTATATTAAAATTCTACTAAAAACTAAACTTCAAAATAATAAAATCTCACCCCAAAATATAGAAAAATTTTTGTTATGGGCTATGCTAGGTATCCTATTAGGTGGCAGAATAGGCTATGTATTATTTTATAACTTAGATTTTTATTTAAGTTATCCAACAAAAATATTTTATTTATGGCAAGGGGGAATGTCTTTTCATGGGGGCTTAATCGGAATTTTATTGGCAATGATAATATTTTGTAAAAAATATAAAATACCTTTTTTAAGTTTTACAGATTTAATATGCGCTGCAGCCCCAATAGGAATTTTTTTAGGAAGAATAACTAATTTCTTAAATGGAGAATTATGGGGAAGACCTTCAAATTTGCCTTGGGCAATAAATTTTAAATGTGCAGGCGATATTACAAGACATCCAAGTCAATTATACGAAGCATTTTTAGAAGGTATAATAATATTTACCATTATTTACTTTTTAATTAATAAATTAAAACTTCTCAATTATCCAGGAAGAATTACTGGTTTATTTTGCTTTTTATATGCATTATTTAGAATAATAATAGAATTTTTTAGGGAACCAGATGCACAAATAGGCTTTATAATGTTTAATTTTACTATGGGTATAATATTATCATTACCACTACTTTTGATTGGAATGTTTTTATTAATAAAAAACAAATAATCTTCTAAGGATATAAATAGTGAAAGAACATTTTATTAAAAAAATTAAAATACAAGGCCCAATCTCTATATCAGAATATATGACAGATAATAATATAGCCCCTATACAAGGGTATTATAATTTAGATAACACAATAGGCAAAAGTGGTGATTTTATTACATCTCCTGAAATAAGCCAAGTATTTGGAGAATTAATTGGACTATATCATACAAATTATTGGCATTTATGTGAAAACCCTAAAAATCCACTTTTCATTGAACTGGGAGGCGGCAATGGTACAATGATGAAAGATGCGCTAAGAGCAATTAGCAAAGTCGATAAGAATTTAAGAAATATAATTAACCCTATTTTTATAGAAACGTCTATAAATTTAAAAAAAAAACAAAAAGAAAATGTACCAGAAGCAATAATTTATGAAGATCTACAAAAAATACCCAATCATTTTATTCAATTAACAGCTAATGAATTTTTTGATGCACTTCCTATAAAACAATTTATAAAAATTAATGACAAATGGTATGAAAGGTTAATAGATATAGATCCAAATAATAATGAAAAATTAAGATTTATCGCATCTAAAAATCCAACTAAATATATAAAATTTTTTCCTAAAATTTCTAATAAAATTAAAATTTTTGAATTTTGCCCTAGTGCAATAAGTTTAATTATAGATATTTCAAATAAAATTAAATCACATGGAGGTATTGCTATTATAATTGATTATAGCTTAAATACAAACGACCATTATGGTTCATTACAAGCAGTGAAAAAGCATAAATATATTAATCCCCTTGATAACCCTGGATTTATAGATTTATCTGCACGAGTGAATTTTGATATTTTAAAAAAAACAGCCCTACAAAATAACATGAATGTATATGGACCTATAAGGCAAAATAAATTTCTTAAAAATTTAGGAATAGACATGAGGTTTAAGCAACTAATAAAGAACAACCCTAATATTAAAAAAGAAATTAATGCTTCATATGAGAAATTAATGTCTGAAAATGAAATGGGAAGATTATTTAAGGTAATGATAATTACAAAAAAATCTTCTCCAGTACCCGATGGATTTTCGAATGTTTAAAAATATTGAACCAATTACTTCTTCTTTATTAAATAATGAAAATATCATACATGGTTTTTTTACTAAAAATGCGGGTATTACTAGACATAATTCCTTAAATTTAAACTATAGTTTTAAAAATATACGACTAAAAAAACCTATATATGATAATAGAAAGTTAATTGCAGATTATCATAATCTTAAATTAACAAACTTAAAAACTATTAATCAAATACACAGTAATAAAGTTATAATAATAGATAATAATAAACAAAATACTAACAGCGTTAGTGCTGATGCATTAATAACAAAAATTCCAAATATCATATTAGGAATTTTAACAGCAGATTGCGCCCCCACTCTTATATACGATAAAAAAGAAAAAATTATAGCAGCAATCCATATAGGGTGGAAAGGTGCTTATTATAATATTCTTGAAGAAACCATAAAAAATATGATCATTTTAGGTTCAAATATTAACAATTTATTATTAGCAATTGGGCCATGTATAGGACCAAAATCTTATGAAGTTAAAAAAGATCTTATTGATAAATTTATAAAAAAAAAAGAAACATATAAGGCTCACTTTGTAAAAATTAACAACAAATATTATTTTAACTTAGCTAACTTAATACATTCTAATGCCCTGCAAATTGGTTTAAATAATAATAATATATGGCTAGCTAATAAAGACACATATAGCAATAAAAGATTATTTTTTAGTTACAGGAGAAATATAAAAAACAATTCTCCTGATTTAGGTAGGATGATTAGTACCATATCCTTAATAAAAAAATAAATGAAAAAAATTTTATTATATATATTTATTATAATAGCTCTTTCAAGCTGTCTAGAAATTGAGAGACCTTTCAACGCATCACATACTGTATCTAATAATATTTATAAAGATGTATATATATCAAACATTGTTGGTTTTAAAAAAAAAACTAGCGACAAACTAAAAATTAGAATTAATGATTATTTAATTAAAAATAATATATTATCTAGTTATAAACATTATAACAAAAATAATTATATTTTATCAGCAACAGTAATAGAAGATAAGAATTATAACTCTTATAAGATAATATGGAAATTAATAGAACCAAATACAAACAAAATTAAAAAATTTATTATAGATTTAAATCATAAAAATTTATCAAGTAATAATCATGAAGTATTAGAAAAAATATCATATAAAATTTCAAATTTTATAGTACAAAATTTAAATAATAATATTCATTACAAAACTATATATATTAATAAAATTAGTGGGCTAAAAAATCACTTAATCCATAAAAATATTTTTATAAAAAATATAAAAGAAGTAGCTAAAATATACAAAATTAAATTTAAATTTAATGAAGAAAATTATAATAATGATTATATTTTAGATATTAAATTTTTATTAATAAATTTAGACAAAAATAAAATAAATTTTAAATTAGAATGGATACTTAAAAATAATAACAATGGAATAATAGCAAATATTGAACAAAACAAAATAATATCTAAGAATATATTTAAAAATCTTTGGCCCGACTTATCTAAGAAAATAATTGAACTAGCTATTAAAGATATAAACAATTTAATTAATATTGAAAAATAAATGGATTTTATCTTTTATCTATCTTAATATTACAACAACTTAAGTACTATATTTTCTTAAAATTTAGGATTTATATATGCATATTATTTCTGGAAATAGTAACCCCATTCTAGCTAAACAAATAAGTAAAGAACTAAATGAAAATATAATTAATGTTACTGTTACTAAATTTGCCGACCAAGAAGTGTTTGTTGAAATAAACGAAAATATCAGAGGAAAAAATATATTTGTTATTCAATCAACTTCTAACCCTGCAAACGATCATTTAATGGAATTATTAATTACAATAGATGCACTAAAAAGAGCATCTGCCAATACTGTTACAGCTGTCATGCCTTATTTTGGATACGCAAGGCAAGATAGAAAAGTTGGCCCTAGAACACCAATCTCAGCAAAATTAATTGCGGATGTTTTAACCACTGCTGGCATAGACCGTCTTATTACTATCGATTTACATGCTGGACAAATTCAAGGTTTCTTTGATATTCCAGTGGATAACTTATATGCTGCACCAGTAATTACTAAAGATATTAATGAAAATTATAATAAAAAAGATCTTGTAATTATTTCTCCCGACGTTGGAGGTGTTGTAAGGGCAAGAAACATTGCAAAACGTATCAATGGCGACTTAGCAATTGTTGATAAAAGAAGAGATAAAGCAAATGTTTCAGAAGTAATGAATATAATTGGAAATATTGAAAATAGAGATTGCATTATAGTTGATGATATAGTAGATACCGCAGGTACATTATGTAATGCGGCATCGGCATTAATTGATGCAGGGGCTAAGAATGTATCAGCTTATATTACTCATGGAGTATTATCTGGGCCTGCTGTTAAAAGAATTACAGATTCTAAATTAAAGGAATTAGTTATTACAGACAGTATTGCTCCTACAAAGCAGATACAAAATGCTAAAAATATTCGTATTTTAAATCTTGCTCCTTTAATAGCCGAAGCAATAAAAAGAATTAGTTCTGATAGCTCAGTGTCTAGTTTATTTGATTAGGTAAAATATATAAATTTAGGTGAAGACAGGAGTTAAAAAATGGTTATGACATCAAATCTTTCAGCAGAAACTAGAAAATTTGTAGGCAAAGGAAAATCTAGAGCTTTAAGGCGTGAAGGTCGTATTCCTGCTATAGTTTACGGAAGCAAAGATAACCCTATCCCTATTTCAATTTTAGAAAAAGAATTAAAATCTGAATTAAGAAAAGCCGGTTTTTTTAATAGATTATGTGATTTAAAACTTGGAGAAGAGAAGATAAGAGTTTTACCACAAGATATAGCATTTCACCCTGTTTCAGAAAAAGCAGAACATATTGACTTTCTTATAGTGAATGAAAACACTAAAGTTACTATTGAAGTTCCTGTTAAATTTATAAATGAAGAAGAATGTCCAGGAATAAAATTAGGAGGAATTTTAAATGTTGTAAGATATACAATTGAAGTATCGTGTCCTGCTTCTAAAATTCCTGAGGAATTTACTATAGACTTAACCGGCTTAGAACTTGGAGATTCAATACGTTTTAGCACTATAAAATTAGAAGAAGGTATATCTCCCACTATTACTGACAGAGATTTTATTATAGCAAGTGTTGTAGCTCCAGCAGCATTAACATCTGAAGAAGATGAAGCAGAAGCTGAAGAAGAAGGCGAAGAAACTGATGGAGAAGAAACAGAAGAAGAAACAGAAGAAAATAAAGATGATAAACAAGATAAAGACAATACAGAAACTCCTAAAAAAGAAGAGTCCAAAGACAATGAAAAGAAGGACAAGTAGCTAACTTAAAAGTGGATTCAAATTAATGTTTGCTTTAGTAGGGCTTGGAAACCCAGAAGAAAAATATAACCATAATAGACATAATGTAGGATTTATGGTCATAGACAAAATAGTAGAAATGTATAACTTAGGACCATACAAAAACAAATTCCAATCAAAAATAATTACTAAAAAAATAAATAAAATACCCATAGTAATATTTAAACCTCAAACTTTTATGAATCTATCCGGTACAAGTGTACAACATGTTGTAAATTTTTATAAATTAAACACTGAAAATATTATTGTTTTTCATGATGATTTAGACCTTAAACTTGGAGTAATAAAAACAAAAATTGGTGGAAGTGATGGTGGTCATAATGGACTCAAAAATATTGATTCATATATTGGGAATAATTATAGGAGAATTAGAATTGGAATAGGACATCCAGGAGATAAAAATATAGTAAACAAATATGTACTAGAAAATTTTAACAAAGAAGAGAACATAATTATATCAAATTTAATAAATATAATTTCTAAAAATATAGAGTTCGTAATTAAAAATAAAGAAATTTCAAAAACATTATCAGAAATTAATTAAATAAATTAGGGAAAAATGGGATTTAATTGTGGAATAATAGGATTACCTAACGTAGGAAAATCTACGCTTTTTAACGCATTAACAGAAAACAGTTTAGCGGCTGCTGAGAACTATCCTTTTTGCACTATAGAACCTAATATAGGCCGAGTTGCTATACATGACAAAAGAATTAACAAATTATCAGAAATTAATAATCCAAAACAAACTATTCCTACATATATTGAGTTTGTTGATATTGCTGGATTAGTAAAAGGAGCAAGTAAAGGAGAAGGATTAGGTAACCAATTTTTAGGAAACATAAGAGAAGTTGATGCCATATGCCATGTTTTAAGGTGTTTTGAAGATGATGATATTACTCATGTAAACAATAAAATTGACCCAATAAATGATGCAGAAATAATTGAAACAGAATTGATGCTTGCTGATTTGGATAGTCTTTATAAAAGAACACCTGCTATAGAAAAACAAGTTAAAACCGGAAACAAAGAAGCTCTTCAACAACTTACTGTAATAAAAATGATAATAAATAATTTAGAAGATGGCATTGCAGTTAGAGAAATTGACGGTAATAAAGAAAATAAACTTATTATTAAAAAACTTAATCTATTATCAGCTAAACCTATTTTATATGTAGCTAATGTTGATGAAAATTCTGTAAAATCTGGAAATAATTTTTCTAATAAATTAATAGATTTAGGATTAACTAAAAATGTAAAAACAATTACACTCTCAGCAAAATTAGAATCAGAGATATCTGAAATAAAAAATACAGAGGAAAAAAAAGAATTCTTAGATATTTTAAATTTAAAAACCTCCGGATTAGAAAAGCTTTCAATCGCTGGATATGATTTACTTAATTTAATTACTTTTTTTACAGCGGGACCAAAAGAGGTTAGAGCATGGACCATAAAGAATGGAACAAATGCTCAAATTGCCGCAGGTAAAATTCATAATGATTTTTCCAAAGGATTTATTGCTGCAGAAACTATATCTTATAATGATTATATTAACTCAGGAGGTGAAGTTAAAGCAAAAGAATCAGGTTTTATGCGGACAGAAGGAAAAGAATATGTAGTATTAGATGGGGATATAATGCTATTTCGTTTCAATATATAAATTAAGGAAGTAAATCATGAATAATAAAATTACTATTAAAACATCAGATGATAAAGATTTGCCTATTTTTTTATATGAACCTTCCACTGTAAGAAAAGGTGCAATAGTTTTAATACAAGAAATATTCGGAGTTAATGATCATATAAAGTCATTAGGAGAAAAATTCTCAAATGAGGGATATATAGTATGGATACCTGAATTATTTCATAGGATTGGTGAGAATATTACTCTAGGATATTCTCAAGAAGATATAATTTTAGGAAAAAAATATAAAGAAGAAGCGGGCTGGGATCTTACTATCATGGATATAATAAACTGTATAGGAAACTTAAAAGTAGACCATAATGTTGCAACGATAGGTTTTTGTTATGGAGGATCTCTTTCATGGAAATCAGCTTGTCTAGCATACGGATTAGATGCAGCTGTCTGTTTTTATGGGTCACAGATAAACAATTTTTTAGATAAAGAACCACGCTGCCCTACTTTAATACACCTAGGAGAAGAAGACGCCTCAATCAATAAAGAAAGTCAAAAAGAAATTATAAATTTTTCAAAAAAATGTGAAAGTCATATAGATATACACTTATACGATAAAGCAGATCACGGATTTTTTTGTGACAAACGAGAATCTTATAATGAAATAGCTGCAAACCTTTCTTTCAAAAGAACATTAGAATTTTTAGAAAAAAATTTATAAAATAAAAAATTGGAGACTAAAATATGAATATAATAAAAATAATTACTTCAATCATAATTTTTACATACACAAGTCTAACTTATGCTATTGAAGAACCTGAAACCCTTATAATTAATGACTTAGTCGTAGGTGATGGAAGAGCAGCAATACCTGGAAAAGAGGTAGCGGTACATTATACAGGTTGGCTTTTCGACAAAAATTTAGATATACAAAACCATTGTGATGCGAAAGGAAAACAATTCGACTCTTCTATTGACAGAGGTATGCCTTTTCAAGTAGCTCTCGGTCAAGGAAGAGTAATTCAAGGTTGGGAAGAAGGCCTAATAGGAATGAAAGAAGATGGTAAAAGATGTCTTGTTATCCCTTCTTCTATGGGGTATGGAAATAGGGCAGTAGGAGGTGGATTAATACCTGCAAATTCTACACTTATTTTCGAAATTATTCTTTTAGGTGTAAGGTGATATGAATAGTAAACCCTATATAGGTATAATTGGCGGAAGTGGAATATACGAACTAGAAAATCTTAAAAATACTAAATGGATAAAAGAAAAATCATTATATGGTAAACCCTCCGACGATATTTTTACTGGAACAATGAATGGTTTAAATTTAGCTTTTCTGCCTAGACACGGTCGTTCTCACAATTTATTACCTTCTTCAATAAATTATAGAGCTAATATTGATTGCCTTAAAAAAATTGGTGTTACTGATATAATTTCTTTATCTGCTGTTGGAAGTTTAAAAGCAAAAATTAAACCAGGACAATTTGTAATAGTTGACCAATTCATTGACAGAACTATTTCTAGAAAAAAGACTTTTTTTGATGAAGGAATAGTAGCTCATGTATCAATGGCAAAACCCACTTCAGAAAGATTATCAAAAATTATATTAGAAGCAACTAATAAAAACATTGAAATAATTAATGGAGGCACCTATTTAGCCATGGAAGGACCTCAATTTTCTACCCTCGCTGAATCTAAATTATATAGATCATGGAATTGCGATGTTATAGGAATGACTAATATGCCAGAAGCAAAATTAGCAAGAGAAGCAGAAATGCCTTATGCAACAATAGCCATGGTAACCGATTATGATTGTTGGCACCCTGAGCACGAAAGTGTTACTGTAGAAAATATTATAAAAATACTAAATTCTAACTCAGAAAAAGCTAAATCTTTAGTCAAAAATATTATTGAATACATAAGTGACCATCAATGGTCTTCTGATGATCCTGCTTATACAGCCTTAGATAATGCTATTATTACACCAGTAAACGCAAGACCTGCTAAAGCTACCGAAAAAATTAAAAATATTGCAACAAGAGTATTATAAACTAAACAATTCCAGATTTAACTCTTTTCCATATTTTTTTATAAGATAAGAACAACATAATTGTCATAAAAATTAAAAATAAAATAGTTTTAAAACCCATTTGTTTTCTAACATCCAGTTCTGGTTGCCCTGTCCACGCTAAAAACATAATAAGATCTTGAATTTCTTGTTCTAAGGTTGCTTCAGTTCCATCTATATACGCAACATCATCTCCGTATAAAGGTTGAGGCATAGCAATAACATGTCCTGGAAATACTTTATTGTAATAACCATCAACTAATTCAAAATTATCAGGTGGATCAGTATAGCCATTAAGTAAATAATAAAAATAATTCGCACCATCTGCTCTAGCTTTAAGGATCAAAGATAAATCAGGAGGAACGGCTCCTCTATTCATAGCTTTTGCTTGATTTATATTATCATATGGATCTACAAACTTATCAGATGGTAATGCTTTTCGCATCCTTACTTCTCCTTGAGAGTCTGGCTCTCCTAAAACCTCATATTGTGAAGAAAATGCCTTAACCTGGTCATTTGAAAAACCTAAATCTATTAAATTTCTATAAGCCACATGTTTCAAACTATGACATCCTGAACATATTTCAGAATATACTTGTAAACCTCGTCTTGCAGAAGGTTTATCAATTTTTCCAAAAATTCCATTAAAAGAAAAATGTATTTTTTTATAAGAAGTAATATCATCCTTAGCTAATAAATACTGAGGATAAATAATAAAAAATGCACTGATAATTATTAATTTTTGTATAAATTTAAGAAAAAACAAAATTATTAACCCTCCTTTTCTAAAGGATTATTTAATACTGGTTCAGATATACTATTAGGTAATGATCTTGGCTTTTCTATAATTCCAATTATAGGCATTATAAATAAAAAATGAGAAAAATAATAAATTGTTGCAACTCTACCTATTAAAATGAAATTACCTTCAGGAGGATTACCTCCTACCCAAGTTAAAATAATTACATCTATAACTAAAAGCCAAAACAACTTTTTATATATAGGTCTAAAAGTTGCAGATCTAACCTTTGAAGTATCTAGCCAAGGCAATAAAAACAATATAAAAATTGCACTTATCATAGCAATTACCCCTCCTAACTTGTCAGGAATAGCTCTTAAAATTGCATAAAATGGTAAAAAATACCATTCAGGAACAATATGTGCTGGAGTTTTTAGAGGGTCAGCTGGAACATAGTTATCAGGATGTCCTAATGAGTCAGGTGCAAAAAATACAACAAAGAAAAATATTGAAAGAACAAAACTTAATCCAAATAAATCTTTAATAGTATAATAAGGATGAAAGGGAATAGAATCTTGCGGACCACTTCTATCTATACCTAGAGGATTATTTGAACCATGGGTATGTAAGGCTACAATATGTAAAATTACAACTCCAACAATTAAAAAAGGGAATAAATAATGCAAAGCAAAAAAACGTTTTAGTAATGCATTATCTACTGTAAAGCCTCCCCATAACCATTCAACAACGGTTGTTCCTACAATAGGGATAGCAGAAAAAAGATTTGTAATAACAGTTGCACCCCAAAAACTCATTTGGCCCCAAGGTAATACATAACCCATAAATGCGGTTACCATCATCAACAATAAAATTATTAAGCCAAGCCACCACAAAATTTCTCTAGGAGATTTATAAGACCCATAATATAAACCTCTAAATATATGTATATAAACTACTATAAAAAAGAAAGATGCCCCATTCATATGTACATAACGTATTAACCATCCATAATTAACATCACGCATAATATGTTCTATACTAGCAAAAGCCCCTTCTACGTTTGGATTATAATGCATAGCAAGCACAATTCCTGTAATAATTTGAATTAATAAAAATATTCCAGCTAAAGAACCAAAATTCCACCAATAATTTAAGTTTCTTGGAGTAGGATAATCTACTAAAGTATGTTTTAAAGTACTAAAAATGGGTAATCTATAATCAATCCAATTTACCACTTTACTTACTTTAGTCTTATTATTCATTAAATATATCCTTATATAAAACTAGCCAATTTTAATAATTTTTTCATTAATAAAAGTATAAGGTGGAACCTCTAAATTAGTAGGTGCAGGACCTTTTCTAATCCTACCAGAAGTATCATAATGAGAACCATGACAAGGACAGAACCATCCTCCATATTCACCTTGCTGACCCAAAGGAATACAACCTAAATGTGTACAAACACCTACCATTACTAAATAATTTTTATTTTGAGTTCTATCTTTATCCAATTCAGGATCCTTAAGTTCAGATAAATCTACATTTCTAGCATTCGAAATTTCTTCTTCTGTTCTACGACGAATAAAAACTGGCTTACCTCTCCATAATACGCTTATAGATTGTCCTTGCTCCAAAGGTTCTAAATCTATTTCTATACTAGCTATTGCTAAAATATCTGCAGAAGGGTTCATTTGATCTATAAGTGGCCACATAGCTGCACCTGACGCCACTGCTATACTTATACCACTTGTTATATGAATAAAATCTCTTCTAGAGGACTCTTTAGAATTATTTTTATTTTCCATATAGAAAATTCCCAAATAATAAGTATCAAAATTTTAATTTATGTTATTTGCAAATATTATTTTGACTGTATAATCAATTAAATTAAAATTTAATTACTATCTACATTTTAAAATATTATTGGACAAGCTTTTTTCAAAATAATTTTAAATAATGTTAAATAAAAGGATAAAAAAATTAATAAATACAAAAAATACAAACCTATTGAGAATAGTTTTAAAAATTTAAGAAATGAAATCTGTCTATCTTTTACAAATATAGAAAAGCAACTGAATAATGGTCCAAACAAGAATCTAAAGCCTGGAAAATTTAAAAAAAAAATATGGAAAAGACCAGCTGATAAAGGTTTTAAATCAGGAGGTGGTGGAGTTATGTCCATAATGCACGGTAGGGTTTTTGAAAAAGTTGGAGTTAACATATCTACTGTATATGGTGCATTTTCAAATGATATGAAAAATAAAATTCCAGGAGCTAAATTAAACCCTAATTTTTATGCCACAGGAATTTCTTTAGTAGCACATATGCATTCTCCATTAATACCTTCAGCACATTTTAATACTAGATTCATTTGTACCTCAAAAAACTGGTTTGGAGGGGGAGCAGATTTAACTCCAACATACTTAAAAAAATCTAAAACAATTAGTAAAAACTTTCATAATGCACTTAAAAATACATGCGATATCTATAACCCTTCTTATTATCCTAAATTTAAAAAGTGGTGTGATGAATACTTTTTTTTGCCTCATAGAAATGAACCTAGAGGCTTAGGAGGTATATTTTTTGATAATTTAGAAAATAATTTTGAACAAAATTTTAATTTTATTAGCGATATAGGAAAAACATTCTCAAAAACATTCTCAAAAATAGTTATGTCTAAAATTAATAATAAATGGAATCAAGAACAAAAAAATGCCCAGCTAATAAAAAGAGGGAGATATGTGGAATTTAACCTATTATATGATCGTGGAACAGCTTTTGGTTTACAGACAAAAGGAAATGTTGATGCAATATTTATGTCATTACCGCCAGAAGTGTCATGGAAATAATTCTATAGGTTTATTATAAACTTTATAATTTATTATATTCTGCTTTAAGAATTTCTTTACAATCATTATAAGACTTTTTACAATCATTTTTTATCCACCAATTTCTTACATTATTTATAGCTCTACCTACATCTTTACCTTCTTTAAACCCTACATTAATAGCATCCTGCCCTGAACAGGGAAATTTAGGAGGAGCTTTATTCAAAACGTTTTTTATTTCATTTTGTACATTTACTCCAAGTATATCATAAACATCTTGTAAATTTTGAATTGCGCCTTTCCCATTATCTAGCCAAATTCTATAAACATCAAACTTAGAGATGCTATGTATTTTCATAACCCAATTAACATTTCTATATAAAAATATCTCATCATTTTTAGAAAATCTTAATCTTTTAGATACACTCTTTACATGATTTTTAATATTATTATCATTATTCTTTAACAAACCTAATATTAACGCTGTAAATAGCAAAAATGATTCATTATTAAAATTTTTATTTTTAATAAATTTTTTATTTAAATTTTTTAAATAGTTTTTATTTATTTTGCAGTCATCTAATTTTTCAATCGAATAAATATATTTAAATAAATTATTATCTAATATAAATTCAATAACTTTCAAGAAATTTATATCAACAAATATTTTATTAAACTCATCAGTTATTCTCTCACCCGACAATAACTTAATATTTTTTGCATATTTTAAACATGCCTTCATAGATAAATGATCAATATTATTAGAAAATTTAGCTAAAAACCTGAAATACCGAATAATTCTCAAATAATCTTCTTTTATTCTTACTTCAGGTTTACCTATAAATCTTATTATTTTATTTTCTAAATCTTTAAAACCTGATCCAGTAGGGTCTTTAATACTACCATATTCATCAGCATATAAAGCATTAATAGTAAAATCTCTTCTTAATGCATCTTCCAGCCAATCGTCTCCAAAAACTACTTTAGCATGTCTTCCATCTGTCAATACATCTTTTCTCAAGGTTGTAATCTCATAAGATCTCTTATTTTCATATATAGCTATGGTTCCATAATCAATTCCTATTGGTTTAACTTCAAAACCTGCTTTCGATAAAAGGTTAGAAGCTTCTTGAGGTAAAATTTTTGTAGCAAAATCAATATCGACTACTGGAGAACTTCTTAACCAATCCCTTACAGCTCCTCCCACTATTAAAGTTTTATCGGAACCTCCCAAAACATTTAATATTTTGTATGGAATTCCAGTCGACCAAGGAGTTTTAGTATTTAAATTAACGTTCAACATGTCCAGGTTCTATTCCATCTTCAGTCGCTTTTGGAGGAATATATTTTCCTCCTGGAAGTTCTCCAAATTGAACAAATCTAAATAAAACTAAAGTAAAGCCAAACATTAATACAGCTATAATAATAAATACAAACCATGGAGCTTTCTTAGGGTTATCAGACCTTTTCCTAATTAATAAATACCATATTAATATTAATATTATAAAAACTATAACTGGTAAAAACCTAATAATAAAAACACTCATTAACAAATCCTTTATATATTATTTGGTATCTTCTATTATATCACAAAAATTTACAATTATCCTTGCAGTTGATCCCCAAATTTTTCTATTTTTCCATTTATATTCATAATAAGTATATTTCTTATTTTTATAAGATGCATTTTTTAATTTTCTATTTTTTTTATTAAAAAAATAGCTTAAAGGAACTTCAAATATATCCGCTACTTCACTCTCTTGGATTTTAGGATTAAAACCTTCATTAATATAACCTACTATGGGAGTAACATTATAATTGGTTCCTGTTATGCAGTTATCTAGTGTTCCCAAGATATCTATCTTATTTGATTCAAGTCCTATTTCCTCATAAGCTTCTCTTTTAGCACATTCAATCATATTTTTATCTTTGTTATCAAATCTACCTCCTGGAAAACATACTTGGCCAGGATGTGATAAAACATCCTTAGATCTTGTAGTAAATATTATCTTATTCTCATTTTTAACTCTAATTATTGGAAACAATATCGCTGCTGATTTATAATTCGTGTTTTGTATTCTATTTAAGATGTTTTCTTTTTCATATTTTACTTTTGCATCTATTACTATATTGCTTTGTCTTGATGATAATATCTTTTTAATTTTTGAAAAAAAATCATCCATTTTCTTACCTAATAAATTCTTTTCTATCTTTAGCTATATCCATATCAAAAAAACAATTGTCACTTTCTATAACATTTCTAATATTATCATCAATATTTTTTTTAATAACTACTTCAGCCAAATTATAATAAACAGATCTAGAAATTTTTGCTCCTATACCTGCCTTAACTAAAACATAAGGCAGCAACTGCTTATCTCTATTCTTTTTTTCCATCCATAATGGATTATGCTTACCTAATTTAATGATGTCACCTACATTAGTTTCAAAATATATAATCTGACAATCTTCATATTTAATTTTTAAGTCTATAATTATAAATGGAACATCTTCAATTTCTATTAACACATCTTCTACTGGTGTTTTTAAATGAAAAGTTCCATCTTTATATCTAGTTAATACTGAAGAAAATAATTTAACTAATGAGTTGCGTGATATTATAGAATTATTATAATACCACTCTCCTCGAGAATTTATTTTAAAGATTGGATTATTCATACTTTATATTTATATAAAACCTATTATAAAATCCATATTATTATTTGGTTTAATCAAAATATATGATAACAGAAGAAGTAATTATTAATTGAAGTAATTTAGCAAGGTCAAAAATTATGAAAACAAATAATAAATCTAAAAGAAAAAAACCAAAAGAAATTAATGAAATTAAGAATCTAAACAAAAATATTACTGAAATAAGAAAACATATTCATGAAATAATTTTTGGACAAGATGAAGTTATAGATAAAATTATTATCACATTGTTATCGGGTGGCCATATGCTTTTAGTGGGTTTGCCAGGATTAGCTAAAACAAGATTAGTAAGATCATTAGGAACTATCATGGGACTTACAAGAAAAAGAATTCAATTTACCCCTGATTTAATGCCTACTGATATTTTAGGTACTGAAATTTTAGATGAAACAGGAAAAGGTAAAAGAAGTTTTAGGTTTATTGAAGGACCAGTATTCTCTCAATTCTTACTTGCAGACGAAATAAATAGAGCTAGCCCTAGAACTCAATCTGCATTACTTCAAGCGATGCAAGAACAAAGAGTCACTGTAGCTGGTAAAAATTATACTTTACCGAAACCATTTCATGTCCTTGCTACACAAAATCCTATAGAACAAGAAGGTACATATGTTTTACCCGAAGCACAATTAGACAGATTTCTAATGCAAATAAATATAACATATCCTGATAAAGATTCGGAAAAACAAATGCTTATAGCTACAACAGGTATAGATGAAAAAGACCCTAAAAAAGTATTAAGCGCAAAAGATTTAATTAAAGCACAAGAATTAATAAGGTCAATACCAGTTGGCGAAAAAGTAATTGAAGCTATATTAACTTTAGTCAGAAATGCTAGACCTGATACCTCTAATTTAAAAATAGTAAAAAATAACTTATCTTGGGGGCCAGGACCTAGAGCAAGTCAAGCTTTTATGACTGCTACCAGAGCCAGAGCAATAATAAATGGAAGAATTTCTCCATCTATAGATGATGTTATTTCCTTAGCAGAACCTATATTAAAACATAGAATGAGTTTAAATTATTCAGCTAAAGCTGAAGGAAAAACTCTCAATGATATATTGAGCGAGCTAATAAAAACGATAAAGTAAATGAACAAATTTGAAAAATGAGAATACAGGCAGAAAAATTAGCTAATTTAACACCAAATCTATCTATTAGAGCTAATAAACTTGCAAATACGGTCTTAGAAGGTATTCATAATAGAAATAAAGCAGGAATTGGTGATAATTTTTGGCAGTTTCGTAAATATGAATATGGTGACCCAATTCAACTTATAGATTGGAAAAAAACTGGCAAATCTTCAGATATATTTATACAAGAAAAAGAATTATCTACAGTTCAAAATATTAACATATGGCGTGATACATCTAATTCTATGAATTATCATTCTAATAAAAATATAATTTTAAAGAGTGATATAGCTAATATATTAACCTTAGCCCTATCTCTAATTTTTTCTAAAAAAGGTGAAAACGTCTCAATAAATGGAATAAATAATAAATCAATAACGGAAGATAATAATTTAGAACCTATTACAGACACTTTAAATAATAAAACTACTACTAGATATGTTTCTAAACCTAATTTAAATGAAATAAAAAACAACTCATCATCAATTTTAATTGGGGACTTTCTCTATAATTCAAAAATTACAAATAATATAATAAAGACGCTTTCTAGTAGAAATATTTATGGGATTATAATTCATATTATAGACCCTGCAGAAAAATCTTTTCCTTTTAAAGGAAGGATAAATTTTAATGGATTAGAAGGTGAAGATCCATATTTAATTGGAAATGTTGAAGCTGTAAAAGAAGAATATAGTAAAATATTTGAAGATCACATAAAAAATATTAAAAATACAGCCAAATCCTACGGATGGAACTATTTTATGCATATAACTGATAAACCACTTGAAGAATTAATGATAGATATTTATTTTAGTATTTCTAGATATAACGAAGCTAATATAGAAAAATAAAATGAATTTACTTTCTAATTTAACCTTTGGTAATCCATTAGCACTTTGGTCATTATTTTCAATTCCTGGAGTGTGGTTATTATTAAAAATTTACCCTCCATCACCTAAAATTGTAACTTTCCCTCCTTTAAATTTTTTATTAAAAATAAATAATGATCAACAAACTGCTAGTAATGCTCCACTTTGGTTGCTTTTATACCGAATATTATTTTTAACTTTATTAATATTTGCTTTTGCAAATCCAATTTATAATACAAAGCCAATTTTTGAAAAAAGCGGGCCAGTATTTTTGTTGATAGATAATGGTTGGTCCTCATCAACAAATTGGGAGAGTAAAAAAGAAAAAATTTATGAATATATAAATCACGCTGAACAAAATAATAAATCTATTATAATCTCATTGACAGCTCAACAAAACAAACCTTCTGACTCAGATTTTGAATTATTAAGTGCTTCCAAAGCCCGTTCTATAATTGAAACTTTAGTCCCTGTGCCTTGGGCATCAGACTATAAACTATTATATAAAAAAATAGAATCTATAAAAATTAATGAAAAATATAATATTTTTTGGTTTTGGGATGGTGTAAATCATAATAAACAAGAGACTACACAGAGCTTAGTAAACAAACTAGAAAATATAGGATCACTAACTGTTATAGACTATTTTAATAATACTCCTATAAAAATAATAAAAAACGTAATAAATGAAACAAATAATGAATTATTAATAGAAATGTCTAGAAATCTAGGTTCTATTCAAGAAAAAGTGTTTTTAAGAGCAAACGGTCCAAATGGGGAAATACTTAATAGAACTGAAGCAACTTTTGAAGCTAATAAAAGAAATACGAAAGCAATTATTTTAATACCCAATGATTTAAAAAACAATTTAAGTTCTATCTCTATTGAAGACCAAAATTCTGCTGGCTCTATATATTTATTTGACGAAAAATGGAAAAAAAGAAGTGTTGGAATAGTAGGTGATAAAAATACTTTTAGAACTCAACCATTATTATCTCCTGCTTACTATCTAGATAGAGCTATAAAACCTTTTAGTGAAATAATGATAGATGATTTATCATTACTACTAGAAAAAAAATTATCTGTAATTATTTTACCTGGAATTGGAACTATAAGAAATGAACTTAATAATAAACTTAAAGCTTGGATTAAAAATGGAGGAATGTTAATACGATTTGCTGGACCAAATTTAGAAGGAGCAAATACTGACCTTTTACCTGTCAAACTAAGATCACTAGACTCTAGAGTATTTGGAGGGGCTTTAAGTTGGGATAAACCCGTATCTATAAAAACATTCCCTATAGGATCTCCTCTTTACGGAATTACCATCCAAGATGATATTTTAATTAATAAACAAGTAATAGCAGAACCTTCTCCTAATCTATTAAATAATACTTGGGCATCTCTTAAAGATGGAACACCCTTAATAACAGCAAAAAAAATAGATAAAGGTATAAATATATTTTTCCATATAACTGCTAATGCTGAATGGTCTAATATGCCACTAACAGGAACATTTGTTGAAATATTAGAAAGACTAATTAGTTTATCTACAGGAAATCAAGAAGTTGACGACAAACTTCCGCTTAAACCATTCAAATTACTTAACAGTTTTGGTAGATTAGTAGACCCTCCAAATAATTCTCTACCAATAAACTTTAGTGATAAAGATAATAATTACGTCAATAGAGCCCCAGGATATTATGGAAATGAATTGTTTTTAAGAGTGTTAAATTTAACAGATAATATCAAAATTTTAGAACCTAAAACTGTTACATTTAAAGAAGAAACAAGTATAGAAAAATTTATTTCAGAAAAATCAATACAACTAAAATCTTTATTACTAACTTTAATAATCTTACTAGCTATTTTTGATGCTATTATCAGTTTAAAAATTAAAGGTAAAATTAACTCTAAATCATTTAAAAAAATTTTAAAATTTAGCATAATTCTTTTCTTTATATGTAATGCCAATCTTATAAATAAATCTTATGCACAAAATAAAGTAGCGGCAATTCAAACTCAATTAGCTTATATAATTACAAAAAACGAAAAAATTAATCAAACCTCATATTTAGGTTTATTAGAACTTACTAAAATTATGAAAGAAAGAACTTCAATTGAAGCTAGCCCTCCAGCAGGGATAAATATCACTAGTGATGATATTTCATTTTATCCTCTTTTATATTGGCCTATTATTAATGATAGTTATTCCTTAACTGACAAAGTTATATCTAAAATACAAGACTATATGAAAAATGGCGGCTTAATAATATTTGATACAAGAGATGCCAACCCTTCTAAAATTATTACAAATATATCAACAGAAGAACAAAATATTTTAAAAGCTTTACTAAAAGATTTAGATCTTCCATTACTCATTAATGTGCCTAATGATCATGTCTTAAAAAGATCTTTTTATTTGTTAGATACATTGCCTGGCAGGTATTCAGGAGGAAATGTCTGGGTAGAAGCAACAGAAAAAAATTCTCGAGATGGAGTATCATCGGTTATTATAGGAGGGAATGATTGGGCATCCGCATGGGCTAAAGATAAAAACAATCAACCATTATTTTCAGTTATACCGGGCGGTGAAAAACAAAGAGAATTTTCTTATAGATTTGGAATTAATTTAGTTATGTATGCCATGACAGGAAATTATAAAGCTGATCAAGTTCATATAAAATCAATACTTAATAGATTAAATAAAAAAAACAATAATATGCCTCGTGAAAATTAATAGAATGAAAAATAATGAATAATATTAACTTTTATCCTTATATTCCTGTCTTGTATTTGTATTTTATAATAATAATTTGCATCGTAATTACTTTTATAAATTATAGACTTAAAGCCTCCGGTAATATTTATAGGTTTTTATTTCTTTTATTAATAATCTTGTCTATAGCTAATCCTGTTATTACTTCTGAACAAAGAGAAAGTATTTCAGATACTGTTGCAGTTATTTTAGACCTCAGTCCTAGTCAAAACATAAATAATAGAAAAGATTTAGCGTTAAAAACATATGAAGAACTTAAAGACAAATTAAATAATATTCAAAATATAAACACTAGATTTCAAACTGTTAAAGGAGATAAAGGAACAAATATATTTGGTCCTTTATCCTCATTGATTGGAGATGTTCCTTCTAATAGAATTGCTGGAGCCATAATAATTACTGATGGGCAAATTCAAGACGTACCTGAAATCAATAAATTAAATTTTGAAGCACCTATAAATTTTTTAATAACAGGTAATAAAAATGAATATGATCGAAGATTAATTATTGAAGAATCTCCTAGATTTGGAATTGTAGGAGAAGAAGTAGCAATTAAATTAAAAATAGAAGACAAAAGCTCAGAAACTCCTAACGCATTAGTTTCAATAAATGTAAATAATGAAAAAACTCAAAGCAAAGCAGTTGCTATAGGAGAATCAGTAAATATAACCCTTCCATTAGAACGTGCAGGAATAACAACTTTAAATATAGAAGTTGAAAAAGGAAAAAATGAATTAACTCTTAAAAATAATCAAGCAATTATAAACATAAATGCTGTCCGAGAAAGACTAAAGGTAATGTTAATTTCTGGAGAGCCAAATATGGGTTTAAGAAATTGGAGAAATTTATTAAATTCAGACCCGTCTGTGGACTTAATCCATTTTACTATATTAAGACCTCCTAATAAACAAGATTTAACACCTGTTGGAGAATTATCACTAATCCCCTTTCCGACTAGAGAACTTTTCCAGCTAAATTTAAATGAATTTGATTTAATTATTTTTGATCAATATCATTTAAGAGGAATTTTACCCCAATATTATTTAAAAAATATTATAGAATATGTAGTAGCTGGTGGAGCTTTATTAGATATGGCTGGTCCTACATACGCTGGGCCTTATAGCCTATCCTTATCACCGTTACAAAGCATTTTACCAACAGAGCCTACCGGAGAAATAATTACACAAGAATTTATTCCTAAATTAACTACTCAAGGAATAAGACACCCTGTAACAGCTAATTTAAAAAATATAAGTTATAGCGAAAATAATAATCAATGGGGTCCTTGGTATAGAATGGTTGAAGGAATAACTGTTAATGGAGATGTTCTTTTAGAAGGTCCTGAAAGGAGACCATTATTAGTTTTAAATAGAATTGGTCAAGGAAGAGTCGCTCAAATATTATCTGACCAATCATGGGTTTGGACTAAATCAAATTTAAATAAAGGTCCTCAAGCTGATTTATTACGAAGGCTGGTGCATTGGTTAATGAAAGAACCAGATTTGGAAGAAAACGAATTATCTGCTAAATTCGAAAACAACTCCTTATTTATTACCAGAAATAGTTTAATTCCAGATGAAAAACCAATAATAGTTATTAATCCAAAAAATCAACAAAGTATATTAGAATTGCAAGACTTAGGAAATGGAAAACAAATAGCTCAAATATTAGAACCGATATCAGGAATTTGGAAATTACAATCTGGAAATTCAACTGTTTCAATAATAATTGGAAATTATAATTCAACCGAATACCTAGATGTTAGAGCCACAGAACTAAAAATAAATAAATTAATAGAAATTAATTCTGGATCAATTAATTGGATAAATGAAAAAAATAATAATTTTATTCCCTTAATTAACTATAAGACTAAAAAACAACTAAAAAATAATAATAATATTAATTTACATAAAAATGAACAATTTTATGTAAAAAGTATAGATCAAATTCCTTTAAGCCCATGGTATTTTACTCTTATATTAAGTATATTGTTATTATTCATTAGTTGGTATAAAGAAGCAAAATAAATAAATTAGAAAATGAAAAATATACAATTACCTAATTTAGACATAGAAAGCACTTTTTATGGAACAGATACCATTTGTGGAATTGATGAAGTTGGAAGAGGGGCTCTTGCTGGCCCTGTAGTAGCTGCCGCTGTAGTATTAGATCTTGATAATATTCCAAAAGGTATAAATGATTCAAAAAAGCTCTCTAAATCAAAAAGAAACCTTATATACGATCAAATTAAAAATACAGCTAAAGATATTGGAATAGGAGAAGCTTCAGAAAAAGAAATAGATAATATTAATATATTACAAGCGAGTTTAATAGCAATGAGTAGAGCATTTAATCAATTAATTATTTCTCCTAAAGTTGCATTAGTAGATGGGAATTTTTCACCTCAGTTACCATGCAAAATTAAAAACATAATACAAGGTGATACTAAAAGTATTTCAATAGCAGCCGCCTCTATTATTGCAAAAGTTTACAGAGATAAATTATTAACTTCTGTTGGTAAAAATTTTCCTAAATATAATTTCAAAAATAATTCGGGATATGGTACTAAGGAACACTATGCTGCAATTAATTCTTTTGGAATTACTATTCATCATAGAAAATCTTTTAAACTAATAAAATAGAATATACTAAAAATATGAAAGAAACATATATAACAGCAGATTGTATTCAAGCCATGTCTAATTTAAAAGACAATAGTGTTGATATGATATTTGCAGATCCTCCATATAATTTACAATTAAGTAAAAGGTTATATAGGCCAGACCAAACCAACGTTAATGGTGTAAAACATACTTGGGATAAATTTAATTCTTTCGAAGAATATGATCAATTTACTAATGCATGGCTAAGTCATGCTAAAAGAATATTAAAGCCTAGTGGTACAATTTGGATAATAGGATCCTACCATAATATTTTCAGAGTAGGCACAATTGTACAAAATCTTGGCTTTTGGATCCTTAACGATATAATATGGTTAAAATCAAATCCAATGCCTAATTTTAAAGGTAATAGATTTACTAATGCCCATGAAACTATAATCTGGGCTAGCCATAATAAAAAATCAAAATACACTTTTAATTATCAAGCTATGAAAACTATGAATGAAGATAAACAAATGAGATCAGATTGGTTTTTACCAATTTGTTCTGGAAATGAAAGATTAAAGAGTTCAGGGAAAACACTTCATCCTACACAAAAACCGGAAGCTCTAGTAAATAGAATTATTCTTTCTTGCTCCTCTATTGGTGACACTATATTAGATCCATTTTTTGGAACAGGTACTACAGGGACAATATGTAAAAAATTAAATAGAAATTTTATTGGCATAGAAAAAAATCAAAAATATATGAAGTATGCAAAAAATAGAATTAAAAAAATTAATACTATTTCAAATTCTAAATTGCAAACGATATTAAATCATAAAAAAGAAATTAAAATTCCTTTTTGTAGTTTAATTGATAATGGACTATTAAAAATTGGTAGCAAATTACATGATATAAATAAAAAACATGATGCTGTAATCAGACCCGATGGAAGTTTAAAATCAGATAATTTAATTGAAGGATCCATCCATAAAGTAGGAGCAAAAATACAAGGAAATATCGCTTGTAATGGATGGCAATATTGGTATTACGAAAAAAAAGGTAAATTACTATCAATAAATACTTTAAGAGAAAAGGTTAGAAACCAACTAAAAATACAAATTAAATAATATACTTATCAATTACCTTTTTCATCAAACTTGATAACTGTGGCCTAGCCTTTTTTATAGACATCCATTTGCCTTCAAACTCACTAAATTCTTTATCTTTTATATAATAAATATACAAAATTAATTTAAAATGACTAAATTCATGTTTAATCTCTTCATTAAACTTTATTAATCCCTTATTTTTAAAAATTTTAGATAATTTTTCTTTTTTAGTTACCCATTCTGAAACAGGTAAACTTAACATACCTCCGAACAAACCTTTTTCAGGTAATCTTATAAAATATACATATTTATCTATTGATCGCTTGATAATAATACATTTCCCATATTTATTTATTTTTCTCTTCTTAATCTTTTTCTTTTCATTTAATTTTTTATGATTAAATTTAAAAGTTAAACAATCTTTACTTAAAGGACACAAATTACATTTTGGCTGTGTTTTTTTACAAATTTGAGAACCAATATCCATTAATGCTTCTGTAGAATCTCCTGGCCTATTGTCGCAAATAATATTTTTCAACAAAAGTTTTATTTCTTTATTAGAAACACTATGTTCGTTATATAAGCGGCTAATTACTCTATTAATATTTACATCAACCGCAAATGCAACTTGATTAAAAGCTATTGAGGAAATTGCTGCGGCAGTATAATCTCCTATTCCTGGTAATTTCCTTAATTCAAAAACTTTATTAGGAAAAACACCATTATAGTTTTTAATTATAATTTGAGAACATTTATATAAATTTCTTGCCCTGGCATAATAACCTAACCCAGCCCATAAAATTAAGACGTCTTCTAAAGAAGAGTCCGCCAATTTAAATACATTTGGATACACTTGTATAAATTTATTAAAATATGGAATAACAGCATTAACAGTAGTTTGCTGAAGCATAATTTCACTAATCCATATTAAATACGGGTCTACTTTACCTTTTACTCTATTTCGCCATGGTAAATCACGTTTTTCTATATCATACCACTTTAATATTTTAATATTTATTTTCAATAAAATGATCTTTCTTATTAATTATGTTATTCTATTAAATGTAGATATTATAACTAAGGATTATTTAAATTAATAAACTTTTAAAAAAAAATGGACCAGAAAATATTAGCTTTATATCTAAAAGCATTACTAAAAATATTTTTAAGAACAAAGGATTTAAAGAAACAAAAGTAATTACTAATTGGCCGGACTTAGTAGGGAATGAAATAGCTAAATTAACAATTCCTGAATCGTTATCTCAACAAAAAGTTCTTACAGTTCTAGTTGAAAGCTCTTTTGCTTTAGAGTTTCAATATATGATTCCTACAATATTAGAACGAATAGAAAACTTAATGGGCTATAAAGCTATAAAAAGAATTAAAACTAAACAAGGAAATATTAAACTTAATAACAAACAAATAAAAGAAACTAATTTTAAAAATAATATTTCAAATGTAGATAATAAAAAGCTAAAATCTTTAATTAATAATATAACTAATGATAATATTAGAAAAGAAGTCACTAAATTTGCAAAATCATTTTTTACAAATTTAAAATAGTAACTTTAATTAAACAGATATATTATATTAAAAATGGAGCATACATTGAATTATTTTTTTAAATTTATATTTATTTTTACAGTTTTATTTGCTAACTATTCTAATACTGAAGAGCAATCACAGCCACTACCTGGTAGAGTATTAGGTAATGATAATGCAGAAATTATTATAGAAGAATATGCTTCAATGTCTTGTGGACATTGTGCAAATTTTCACAATAATACTCTTTCTGATATTAAAGAAAAATACATTGACACAGGAAAAGCAAAATTAATTTTTAATGATTTTCCTTTAGATAGAAGTGCTATGCTAGGTTCAATGATAACTCAATGTATGAATGATGAGCAATTTTTTCCTGTTTTAAATAGATTATTTCAAAAACAAAATGAATGGACACAATCTGAAAACATTTTAGAATCAATTTTTCTCATTTTAAAACCTCTAGGCCTAGAACAATCAAAAATTTTAGCTTGCATAGAAGAAAATGACATAAATAAAAATAGATGGAAATCTTTATTAGCAGGACGAGAATTTGCCATGAAAACAAAAAATGTTGAGGCTACTCCTACATTTTTTATAAATGGGAAAATAGTTAATGGAAAATTTAATTTAGACAAACTAGAAGAAATTTTAAAATAATTTATAAATATAAAAGAATATCTTGTTAATTAATAAATTTTAAATACAATATATAGTATATATATCGTATTTAACGGCTTCTAAATGAAATTTACAAGACTTAAAATAATAGGATTCAAATCTTTTGTAGATACAACTATTTTAGATATTAAATCTGGATTAACTGGTCTAGTAGGCCCTAACGGCTGTGGGAAGTCAAATATTGTTGAAGCTATCAAATGGAATATGGGTGAAGCAGGTCCTTCTAAATTACGAGCAGGAGAAATGGATGATGTAATATTTTCAGGAACAAATGGACGTCCTGCTAGAAATTCCGCCGAAGTAATTTTAAACTTAGAACTAGAAAATATAGATACTAATAATAAATTTAGTAATAATGAGCAAATTGAAATATCTAGAAAAATTGATAAAAATGAAGGCTCTACATACAAAGTTAATTATAAAGAAGTTAGACAAAGAGATGTTCAAATTTTATTTGCTGATTATGCATTAGGATCTCGATCAAATGCTATAGTTGACCAAGGACAAATAAGTAGAATCATTAATTCTAAGCCAATTGAAAGAAGACTTATTATTGAAGAAGCTTCAGGTATTACTGGCGTTCATGCTAGAAGACATGAAACTGAATTAAAATTAAAAGCTACTGAAAACAATTTAGGGAAATTAGAAGAAATTATTTCTAATGATAAAATAAGACTAAGAGAACTTTCGAAACAAACTAGCCAAGCAAAAAGGTATAAAAATTTATCTGATAAAATTAGAAATACAGAGGCCATTATATTATTTCATAAATGGAATAACTCATTATCAAATATAGAAAATATTAAAAATAATTTAATGCAATATAATGATAAAGCGGATACAATTACAGGAAAAATTTCTAACATTACATTAAAAATGCAAAATTCAGAATCAAGCATTATTGCTTTAAGAGATAACTATCAAAATCATCAATCTATATTAAATAAATTACAGCTTGAGCATGACTTATTAGATAAAGAAAAGGAATCTATAGATATAGAAATTGAAAGCATTAATAATAATACTAAATCTTTAGAACAAGAATTATATAAAGAAAAAAAACTTTTTCAAAACCTTTCCAAACAACAAACTGAAATTTCAGAAGAAATAACAAGAGTAGCAAAAAATAATCCTAGTAAAAATCTTGATTTATTAAAAAGTAATATGGAAAAAGCTCAGAAACAAGAAAGTGAACAGTATAATATTTTTACAGAAGCTCAAAATAAACTAAGCAACCATAATACTAATAAAGAGAATTTAATTACAATAATAAATAAATTAAAAATTGAATATACAAATTTAGAAAAAGAAAAAAATATTAATGAGGTTGAAATTAAAAAATTAACTGAAAAAAATAATGATAATGATAAAAACTATAATCATGAAAATGAAATAAAAAATAATAAAATCAAATTACATAAAAATGAAGAAATAGAAATAAAATATATTGAAGATATTAAGGATAATAATATAAAAATCCAAGATTTAAAAAATAGTTTAAAAAATAAAATGATAGAACATAACAACCTACAAAAAGAAATAGATCAACTGACAGCATCCAAAAATATTCTTACAAAGCTATTTGAAAGTAATGAAAAAAATATTGTTATAAATAATATATCATTCCCAAATGGTTATGAAAAAGCAATTGAAGCTGCATTAGGGCATGGGTTAAAGGCATCTCTAAATAAATCTCCTATAGAATGGAGAAGTATTAAGCAACGAGAATTAAAATTATTACCTAAAAATATAAAAAACCTAGAAAAAATTACTAAAGGCGTAAACGTTGTATCAAATATATTAAAATCTACTGGAATAGTAACCAATAAAGAAGAAGGTGACAAACTTCAAAATTATTTAAAACCTGGACAACAACTAGTAAGTGTTAAAGGTGATTTATGGCGTTGGGACGGATATACTCATACAGCAGAAGCGGAAACACCAGCTAACCAAATATTACAGAATAAAAAGAACCTAGAGAAAATAAATAATAATTTAACAAAATTAAACAAAAAGTTTAAATATCTTTTAAATGACATAAATATTATTGAAAATAATATTAAAGATTTAGAAAGCCAAAATCAAAAAAATATTTCAAAAATAAACAATATTAATATTTTAAAAAATAATCTAGTCTTAGAACTGGAAAGCATTCAGCAAAAATATTCTTTAAAAATTGAGATAAATACAGAAAATAAGACTAAATTATCTATTTTAGAAAAATCGCAAGCAAATTTAGATAACCGCTTAAAAATAATTACCCAAGAATTAAAAAATAATGAATTAGATTTAAGTGCAATTCCTAACAAAAGTGATTTAGAAAAAAAAGTTGAAGAAATATCAGAAAGCAATAATAAAATTAGGAAAAATCTAAATATTGAAATTTCTAATTATCAAAAAGAATTAAGTGCCATAGAAAATCAAGAAAAGCAAATACTGCAATTAAATAATGAATTCAAAAGACTAAAAATACAACTAGAAAGTATTAGTGATAGAATAAACTATTTAACAACAAATATATTTGAATCAAATAATAAAATTTCATCTCTTAAATTAAAACCTGAAAATATTAAAAAATCACAACTTAAAATTTTTAATGAAATAGATAAATATAATAATAATATTAAAAGCTTATCCGATGATCTAACGTTAAAAGAAACTAATTTTAAAGAGGTTCAGAACCTTTTAAAAAATATGAATGAAGAATTAATAACAGCTAGAGAAAATAAAGCTCGGCAGGAAGGTATATACCAAGAAATTAAAGAAAAAATAAAGAATGATGAGAAAGAAATTTTTGAAAAATTAAATATTACTCCAAAAAAATTTGATACTATTATTAAACAACCTATAGAACAACTGTCTAACTTAGAGGAGTGCAACCTAAATTATGAAAAATACAACCTACAAAGGGATAGAATAGGTCCGGTTAATTTGGTTGCTGAAGAAGATTCTAAAAAACTAGAAGAAAAACTAAAAGAAATAGAAGTAGAGAAAAATGATTTAATGAATGCTATTAATAAGCTAAGAACAAGTATTTCTTCTATCAATAAAGAAGCTAGATTAAGACTTTTAAATGCTTTTGAGGAAGTTAATAAACATTTTAAAATATTATTTACTGATTTATTTGGAGGTGGAGAAGCTTATTTAAAATTAGAAGGTTCAGATGACCCTTTAGAATCAGGCCTAGAATTATTTGCCTCTCCGCCCGGTAAAAAATTACAAAATATGACTTTATTATCAGGAGGAGAGCAAGCCTTAACTTCTATGGCATTAATATTTTCTGTCTTTCTGACTAAACCATCTCCAATATGTGTATTAGATGAGGTTGACGCCCCTCTAGACGAATCGAATGTCGAAAGATTCTTAGATTTAATAAATGCCATCTCTAATAAAACAAAAACACGGTTTATAGTTGTTACCCACCATAGATTATCTATGTCTAGAATGGATAGATTGTATGGTATAACAATGCAGGAACCAGGTGTTTCCCAACTAGTCTCAGTCTCTCTTAAGGAAGCTGAAAATTATAAAGCAAATTAAAAATATTTGCATTAATTTATATATAAACATATTGCTTTTTGCCCGCTTGACAGTCATCTTCCTTTACATTATGTTTTTTGAAAACTTAAATTTTATAAGGTAGATTTTTTGGTAAAAAAAAATACAGAAAATATAGAAAAATCGTTAGATAAATTATCTCAAAAAATTGAAGTTATTAAGACAAAGGAGAATATACAGAAAACAAAAACCAACCAAAACTATTCAGGACTAGCACAAGCTTTCAAAATAGTTTCAGAATTATTTGCAAATGTTTTAGTTGGAGGTTGTATAGGTTGGACATTAGATTATTTTTTTGATACTAAACCAATTTTGTTAATTATTTTTTTGATTCTTGGAATTATATCAGGTATTTACACTTCATATAAATCAGCAAAAAAATTAAATATAAACGATTAAATTTATTTTTAGGATTAAATAATTGAAACAATTAAAATATATTTTTTTACCCTTTATTATCTTTTTATTAAGTAGTTCTGCGTATTCTGCATCCCCATTAAAACAGTTTGAAATTACTCGTCCATTTGGTTTGATGGAAATTGCAGGAGTTGATGTTTCTATTACTAATTCATCAATTATGATGATAAGTATACTAATAATTCTTAATGTTTTCTTAATTTTATCTACCAGAAAAAAGGCAATAATACCTAGTAGGCTACAATCAATTGCTGAAATGAGCTATGAAATGATTTATAACACCACTAAGGATAATTTAGGTAAGAATGGCGCTCAATATTTTCCACTAATATATTCATTATTTATGTTTATTTTACTTTGTAATATGTTAGGACTTATACCTTATAGCTTTACAGTTACAAGTCATATTATAATTACTTTTGCCATAGCTTTTGGAATTTTTATATTTGCAACCATTTTAGGATTTATATTACATGGGTTTAAATATTTAAGATTATTTTTACCAGAAGGAGTACCTATATTTTTAGCTCCTTTATTAATTCCAATTGAAATAGTTTCGTATATCTCGAGACCAATAAGCCTAGCAGTTAGACTTGCAGCTAATATGATGGCAGGACATACAATGATAAAAGTTTTTGCAGGTTTTGTAGTTGCATTAGGTATATTCGGTGTAGCACCTTTTATATTTATAGTTTTACTATATATTTTAGAAACATTAATTGCGTTTTTACAAGCTTATGTATTTGCAGTATTGACTTGCTTATATTTAAGTGATTCTTTTCACCCAGGTCATTAATTAACTAAAGGAGATAAAAATGGATATTGAAGCAGCAAAATTAATAGGAGCAGGATTAGCTACTATAGGTGTAGCTGGCGCTGGAGTAGGTATTGGTACTATTTTTGGACAATATGTCTCTGGTTCCATGCGCAATCCCGCAGCAGCCCCAAAGGTATTTGGAAATGTACTACTAGGTTTTGCGTTAACAGAAGCTGTTGCTCTATACGCTCTAGTTATGGCATTCCTTATTATGTTTAGTTAAAATAAATTTTTAAGTTTTAAATATAATGTAAAGAACAGTATTTATGCGTTTACTCTTTATAATTAATATAATATTATTTATATTCTATACAAAGAACTGTTTTGCTAAAAGTGAGGCAGCTGGCATGCCACAAATGTCAATTCCTGATTTTATGCCACAGCTAGTATGGTTATGTATAGTGTTTCCTCTATTGTATTTATCTATGAAATATTTAGCCCTTCCAAGAATTTCACAAATAATTTCAAATAGAGCACTAAAAATATCAAACAATATAAATAAAGCAGAAGAAATTAGAGATAAGATCGTTCAAGCTAATAAAGAACATGAAATAGCTCTAGAGACTACTAATTTAGAAATTAAAAAAATTATCAATAATATTAATATTAAAACAACAGAAGAAGCTGAAAAAAAATTGCAAAAATGTCAATCAGACATTAATGATAAAATACAAAAAGAAAAAACTAAATTAGAGAAAGAATTTTTAAAGTTTAACAGAAACATTGAGAACATATCATTAGAATTAGTACAAGACATGGCTAAAAAAATTTATAATCAAGAGCCTAAAACTAAGATATTAAAAACAAAAATTAATAAGTATATGGAAAGATATAGTAATGAATGAATTATTTCATGATGCAGAATTTTGGGTTTTAATCGCATTTATAATCTTTATTTTATTAATTGTCCGTAAAGGCAAGTCTGTAGTAGAAAAAACACTAGATGATAGATCAAATACAATTAAAGACAAAATTAACAATTCTAAAAATGCCTTACATGAAGCTCAAAAATTGTTAAAAAATAGCCAAGATTTACTTAGAGAACATAAAAAATCTGCAAAGGATATTATTAAAGAGCAAAAAGCAATAGCAGATAATAATGCTAAAAATTATTTATTAAATATTAATAAAGAGATTGATAGGAAGATATTATCAGCTGAAAAAGAAATAGAATATATGCATATAAATACAATTAATAATATTCAAGAAAAAATTAGCACGGTTACCATTAAAACATTAGAAGATTTATTTTCAAATGAACTTAAATCATTCAATAAAAGTAATCTATTTGAAAATTTTTTGAAAGAAGTTCCTGAAGCGTTATCAAATTATAAGAAATAGAATTCTTTTTTTAAACATTATTTATTCCATTACTTAGGCATAACAAATCCTAGTAAAATTTTTAATTCATTAAATTTTTTAACAAACTTTTTTGGCAATACAAATTTTATAGAATCTTCGTTTGTATTAAAAGATAATAAACTATCTTGATTTTCAAAATTAAAAGTGTACATTTCTTTATCTATAATTTTCTTATTCCTATCAATTAGAGCAACTATATATTCAAAATTTTGTACATCTGCATTGATGTGTTTTTCATCTTCATATAAAATATTAAAATTTATTATGATCTCTATTAAATATAATGAACTATTTTCATTTTTCTCTATATAACATTCCCAATGAACTTTATTAAAAGTTATATTGTATAAAAGTTGATTATCATTATCTAATACTTGTAGTTGATCCAAGCCATTGATTAGCTTTAAGTCTGGACAATTTGTATTTTGTTTATCTACAAGAATAGAATCATAAACATTACCAATTTTAATATCAGAAACTCCGCAAGAAACTAAAACTAAAATAGATATAATACTTAAAAGGACTTTATAAAAAACTACCATATTTTATCCCAAACATATAATATAATAAAATAATTTCACAGGTTTATTATATGGCATATTTAACTAAATTAAAAAACAATGATATAAAAGAAATATGTTTTAATTACAACATTAAATACTACAATAAATTCATTCCTGTATATGAAGGCATTCAAAATAGCAATTATATAATTTATAGTAAAAAGAAATATTTACTAACAATTTATGAAGATAAAGATGTTTTAAGAAACCTTACTAAATATTTAAAATTAATGATTTATTTAGGCAATAATAATATTCCTTGTCCTATTCCTCTTAAAAATATTAATAATAATATAATTTCAAATTATATTAATAAGAAATACTCTATTTTTAATTTTCTAAATGGAAAACATTTAAATAAACATTTCCTATATCAATATCTAGATCTAGGAGAACACCTAGCTAAAATACATTTTACTACAAAAACATATCCCATTAAGATTAATAATAATTTTAATATTAAGTTTTATTCCTCAATAATTAATAAATATGGCAACATCATTAACAAATATAATAAGGACTTATCAAAAAAATTTAAATATACAGTTCAAGAATATAAAAAAATTAAAAAATATAACTTACCAGAAGGATTAATACATGCTGATTTATTTCCTGATAATGTTTTATTCTATAAAAGAAAAATCTCAGGACTTTTAGACTTCTATTATGCATGTAATAACTATTTAATTTGTGATTTATCCATAGTAATAATCTCTTGGTGTTTCCAGAAAAATACTGAACCTGTCAAGCTCAATACCAATAAAATCAAAAATATTTTAAGAGGATATAATAATATAAGAAGAATTACTAAAAAAGAGTTAAATGTTTTGAATTTAGTCAATAAAATATATTGTATAAGATTCTTTCTTACTAGACTAATAGATATGGATAAAAATTTAAATTCTAAATATATCCAAACTAAGAACCCATTAGAATATTTTAATAAATTTTTATACTTTGATAGAAATAATATCAATTATGAGGAACTTTTAAACAATGACTAAACAAACTACATTAATATGGACAGATGGTGCTTGCTCTGGAAATCCAGGTAAAGGCGGTTGGGGAGCACTAATCAGGCATAATAATAAGGACATAGAATTATCGGGAAGTGAAGAAAATACTACTAATAATAGAATGGAAATGATGGCAGTTATTAAAGCATTAGAAAATATATCAAATAATTATAAAGTAATATTATATACTGATAGTAAATACGTTAAAGATGGAATAACTATTTGGATTTTTAATTGGAAAAAAAATAATTGGAAGAATAGTCAAAAAAAAGATATCAAAAATAAAGACCTCTGGTTAAGACTCGATATACTATCACAAAAATTTGATATAGATTGGGTATGGGTTAAAGGACATTCCGATAATATAGAAAACAATATAGCTGATTCATTAGCAACATCTGCAATAAATAATTAACCTAAAAACTTTAAAATACTTTCAGCATTAGAAACTTCAAAAGAACCAGATTTTTCAACAGCCAAATGAACAACTTTACAATTATCTATAACCATAACAAATCTCTTTCCTCTCTTACCTAACCCAAAAGAGCTTCCATCAAAACTTAAACCTAAGGAGTCTGAAAAATCTCCATTACCATCTGCTAAGAGTGTAACTTTACCTTTAGAGTTCTGTTCTTTTTCCCACGCATGCATTACAAATGCATCGTTAACTGCAATACAAATAATTTCATCCACTCCCTTCTCTTTTATATCATTTGCGTATTCTATATAACCTGGTAAATGCTTTGCAGAACAGGTTGGAGTAAAAGCTCCAGGAACTGAAAATAAAACTACTTTTTTATCTTTAAAATATTCAAGTGTCTTTATTTCTTTAATTCCTTCTAATCCAATATATTTTAAGGAAGAATCAGGTACAATATCTCCTACACCTATAACCATGCTAAATCTCCTAAGTTTTTAATATTCTTTTTTACTAAATTATTATCTTTATGACTATTAATATTTATAATTATTTATGCATACCTAATATGCATATACTTTAAATTTTTCCTCTATTTTTTCAATAGACAATAATTCAGAAAATAAAACACCTTGTATATTATTTTTATTATAAATTGCATTGAAAGGAATACCGTATCTATTTAATTTATGCATAAAATTAGCAATATTTTTATTTTGCTTTGTCCAATCACCTCTCATTAAGACAATATTATATTGTTTAACTAAGCTAAAAAAATTTTTATTATTTAATACTAAAATTTTATTTACTTTGCAAGTAACACACCAATCTGCTGTAATATCAACAAATACTGTTTTATTATTATTAACCAGATCTATTAAATGTTCTTCATTAAATACTTCCCATTTATCATAAGTATTTTTTATATTTACATCATCAATATTTTTAGAAAAAATATAATTTATAAATATAAAACTAATAATAATATATGAAGCTAGAATAATTGATTTAAATTTAATTTTATAATTAAATAAGAATAATACTAAAACTAAAAATAATATAAAAAGTAAAGAGGATTTCCACCCAATTAATGTTAAAAGTATAGATAATAACCATATTCCTGTTAAAAATAAACCTGCAGATAAAATATAACGTAAATAATTTATCCAGCTACCAGGTTTCGGCAATAATTTTATTAATTTAGGAAAAAGGCAAATTATTAAATATGGTAATGACATACCTATGCCTAAAAATAAAAATATTAAAAATATTATTAATGAGTTAGATGCTAAGGCAAATCCTACAGCAGTTCCTAAAAAAGGTGCTGAACAAGGTGTTGATAATAATGTAGCAAAAGCTCCCTCAAAAAAAGATTTTCCATATTCTCTATTATCTATAAATTTATTAATAAAATTATTAAAATTGCTAGATAAATTAAATTTAATAAAATTTAGTAAATTTGCTGAAAAAATAATAAGAATACTAATAAGTACACAAATAAATATTGGTTGCTGGAATTGAATACCCCAACCCACTTCTGCACCAAAAGATTTTAATATATAAAGTATTAAAGCAAGAATAAGAAATGAAAATATTACTCCTAAAGATGTATATAAAAAATTTAATCGTATTTCACGAACAGATGTATTATAACTACTTACTACCCTTGAAACTTTTAATGTTAATACAGGCAAGACACAGGGCATAAAATTTAATATAACCCCTCCTAATAATGCTATTCCTATGATTAATAGCAAATTATTATAATCTTTAGTAATTACATTAATATCTTTTACAAAAAAAGATAAACTTCCTTTAACTATGGTTAAATCTAAATTTTCTAAATTATCAATATTATTCTTAAATTCAAAAGAAGCTTGTATTTCATTGTTATTATTTATTATTTCTTCTAATTTATAAATCTTATAAAACTTATTATCATCTTCTAAAAATAAATCTAATTTTCCATCAGGAAAATCAATTGAACTATTAATTTTTAAAATAAATTTTTTATCAGTTTGTTTTATCAACTCTACTAAATTGATGCCTACATTATTATATGACTTAGGAACATTAGAAATTGCTTTAATTATATCAAAATGATCTTCTGTATAAAAAGCAGTTCCAGGCTCTATATTTAATTTCAAGGTTGTTTCAAAAGGTATACATATTTCCTTACAAACTTGAAAATATATATTTCCAATTATCTTCAAACTCGTATTTAGATCACTAATATAAATTTTAATAGGCAAAATTACTTCATTTTTATAAATATTAGTAAGAATATCTACTGCTTCATATTCTTTTTCTGGGAAAGGCCAATAAATTTTATAATCTTTAATATTTTCCGAATTAGAAAAATCAACTTTTGGAGGTAGCCCCGCATCACCAGGTTGACGCCAATAAATTTTCCAACCTTCTTCAAGTTTAAATTTTAAACCTATATAAAAATTATCATGGTTTTCTATATGAGATAAAGAAGATATAAATTTTACTTCAACCATATCCTCCTTAAATATATTATCTTTATTATTTGCATAACTAATACCTAAAAAATTAAATATTAATAACGCGTAAAATAAAAATTTTATTAATTTATATTTAATTATCGTTATATATTTTTGCATATAAAATATGATCTTTCCAAAAGTTATTAATCTTCATTGATTTTCTCAATATGCCTTCTTTTTTAAAACCAAGTTTTTCCAATAATTTCCTGGAACTTATATTTTCTTCTAAAGTATATGCTTGAATTCTATTTAATTTAATTTCATTAAAAATATATGGAAATAAAATATTTATAGACTCATACATGTATCCCTTTGAGGTAAAATCTTTTCCTAACCAATATCCAATATTAGCAGTCTGCATTACTCCTCTTTCTATATTAGAAATATTAATTCCACCCATAAGGGTTTTGTCATTTTTGTCAAAACATAAAAAAGTATAAGCTTGGTCATAAGCAGCTTTAGTACGCTGGAGTCTTAATTGTCTCATATATGAGCTCTTATTACATTTATTAACGTCCCAATAAGGCTCCGATTTTTGCAAAAAATCATAAGAATTTATTCTTAGCTTTACCCATTGCCTCCAATCTCTCCTTCTAGGATGTCTCAATAAAACCCTTTTACCAATAATATTATTTTTTGGAAAAATACCTTTTAATGTATAAGCAATTTTCTTAAGTCTGGTTCCTTTAAAAGTTCTTTTATTAAAATTTTTATATCGACTAACTGACAATTTATTTTTCCTGATTTTTATTTAACTAAATTTTTAGATATAAAATTTTTTAATAAATTAGAGTTATTATCCAAGTTATAAAATCTTTCATTACTTTCCATAATTTTATTATAAGAATTAGGGAATTTTAGTAATCTGCCTAAAGCATTTTCTACAGCCTTAGAAAATTTAACAGGACTAGCTGTACCTAATACAATTTGTGGACCTTCTATATGACTGTGAAAACTAGCTTCAAGTCCTACTGCTGTGTGTGGATCTATAATTCTTTTGTATTTTTGATATGTATCTTTTATTCTTTTTAATGTCATATCATCTTTAACACTCTTTCCAACAAATGTTTCTTTCAATTCATCTAATATATCTTCATTAACTTTAAAAAATCCATTATTCTTTAATTCATTCATATATTTAACTACTATTTTAGGATCATGACCTACTACTTCAAATAATAATCTTTCAAAATTGCTAGCTACTTGAATATCCATAGAAGGACTAATAGTAGAAATTACTTCTGAAATTTTATATACTCCTGTATTAAAAAAGTCAGACAAGATTTTATTACTGTTTGTAGCTATAATTATTTTATTTATCGGTAATCCCATTTGTTTTGCTATATAACCAGCATACGCATCTCCAAAATTCCCTGTTGGAACTGAAAAGTTTATCATTTTATTGTGCTTTAATAATTGTAGTGCAGAGTAAAAATAATAAACTACCTGAGCTAACACTCTACACCAGTTAATAGAGTTAATTGAACTTAAATTAAACTCTTTATTAAAAGAATAATTTACGAATAACTTTTTCACCAATGCTTGACAATCATCAAAATTACCGTCTATTGCTATATTAAAAATATTTTTAGAGATAACTGTAGTCATTTGTTTTCTTTGAAACTCACTTACTTTACCTTTAGGATGCAAAATAAATACATTTACCATTTTGTTATCCTTTAACGCTTCAATTGCTGCAGAACCTGTGTCTCCGGAAGTAGCTCCAAGTATAGTAATTTTATTATTGTTTGAAATTCTAGAAAACACTCTGCTAATAAATTGCATTGCAAAGTCTTTAAAAGCTAACGTAGGTCCATGATATAATTCTAACATATATAAAGAGTCTTCTAATTCTATTAATGGTGCTATATTACCATTACTAAAATTTTGATAAGATTCAATTGCCACCTCTTTTAATACATTCTCAGAGAAATTTTTATCTGTATACTTAGTAATAATTTTTACACATAAGTCTATATAAGATAAGCTTGATAATTCTTTAATCTCTTTATTCGTAAATTTTGGAATAGATACTGGAACAAATAAACCTCCATCAGAAGCTAAACCTTCCATAGTAACTTCACTAAATGATTTATATTTAGAGAATGTAACTCCTCTAGTTGATATATAGTTCAATATAATAACCCACTAATCTACTTATAAAAATTTATAACCTTTTAAAATTTATAGCTAAACTAAACCATAATATAGCTGAAATCATCATAAATAATAGTACTGCTAAAATTTGATGAATCATAGCTACTATTATGTTTACTTCTAAATAGATAACTACTGCTCCCATAAATATTTGAATTACTAATAAAAATAAACTAGTAAACCTTAAAAATTGTATAAAAGGTAATTTATTAAACTCTTTAAGAAGAAAAAAACTGCATAACACCAAAATAGCACCAATTATAGCCAAAAAACGATGAAGTAAATGAATAAATTTATTTACTTGCAATAACCCCATATTATCATTAGAGCATAATGGCCATAGGTCACAAGCTAATGAGGAACCAGTTTTAGAAACAATTGCTCCTATCAACATTGTTAAAAATATACACATTAAAGTAATAAAATAAAAAATAACTCTTTTCCTATTAATATTTAAATTAGTTGGTGCTCTATCTATTATTGAATTTAAAAACAATCTTAATACAAAAAATAATAGAATTAAGGCAAATCCTAAATGCAAAGCAACTGACCATGGTGAATTTCTATCAATAACAGTAAATCCCCCTATAAGTCCTTGAACAAATAGTGCTAATAAAACTAAATAAGCTATATATTTTATTTTTTTAATTTGAATTAATACGACTGTTATATAAGAGACTATTAAAGTAATAGGTAAAATTAACACAGCAGCATTTAGTCTATGTAACCATTCCAACATAATCTGGTAATACTCAAAATCAACATTATCTATTATTAATAATTTGCTTTTAATAGGAAACCATAACCCATAACACAGTGGCCAATCAGGGCAAGATAGACCGGATCCTGTTAATCTTACTGCTGCACCTAATGATATTTGTATCATGATTAAAATTATTAATAGTCCAGACATATAAAATAATGTTTTCAACCAATTAATGTTTTTATTAATCATATTTTCTCCAAATAATATGAACAAATATACATAATACTAAAGCTAGTGAAAACCATGTAAAAGCATATTGAAGATGATCATTTGGAATATTTATATTGTATTGACTACCTATAGGAAACTTTTCAATTAAATTATTTTCTTCTACTAAAATATATTTTAACAAATTTAATTCAGTAAACTCTTCCATATCTTTTATATTTATATAATACCAATCATTATTTATAATATCATTAGTAGGAGTAAAATATGCTTTTTTACCAGGTATATCTAACAATCCTATAATTACTTTTTTATCAAAACTCTGTTTTATATAATTTGTATCATTCTTAGGAACAAAACCTCTATTTACCAAAATAGTACCAAAAGAGGTTTTAAAAGGAACTATCAGATGTATTCCAACTACTTTATTATGAACTTTAGAATGAATATATATTTGTTTATCGTATAAGTAATGTCCAAAAATTTTAGCTTTTCTATACTGAAAACTAGTAAAATTTGAATAATTATTTTTATTTATCTCTATTGCAGGTAATCCAATATTTACTTTTATTTCATTAATATACTTATTTTTCCATTGTAGTCTTTCTAATTGCCATACCCCCAAAGATAAAAGAATTAACAAAGCAATTAAATTAAATAAAAAATAAGTAATAATTTTTCTTTGATGCAAAAACCTAATCCGTATTTCTATTTCTATATGCAAAATAGATAAATAATAATTTTATTGGCCTTAAGGTTAATAAAACTAAAATAAGCACTATAGGAATCCAAACTAATATATGTACCCATAGCTCAGGATGAAAATATAGTTCCAATATTAAAGCCCCAATAAATACAATTATACTTGTGATAAACATAGAAAACCAAGTTGCACCATCTCCTATATCTTCAATTTTAATTTTTAACATGCAATTAGGACAATGCTCTTTTAAATTTAAATAACCATTAAGTATAGAAACCTCACCGCAACTTGGACAAAGCCCAGTTATTATAAAAGATATAAGATTATTATAATGTTTTTTTTTTAAGCTACTTTTATTATTATCCACCGTGTACTGTGCCGCCTAATCCTCCCCAGTAATAAACAGCAAAAAATAAAAATAACCACACAACATCAACGAAATGCCAATACCATGCAGCAGCTTCAAATCCAAAATGATGATCTGGTTTAAAATG
>CAYTZM010000008.1:0-75444 GCA_964442655.1 uncultured Rhodospirillaceae bacterium
AGAAGAATCTTAATATTGTTAAAACAATGTGACAATAATACAACAAGCTTCGTTGTTTTAAAATTTATATTAATTTATCTATTCTTTTCAAAGATATTTATTCCTGCTGCCCCGTGTATTGGTATGCTTCGCAGCAGTTTAATGTTTTTTTCATTAATTCCGCCTAATGCAATAACGGGCATGGGGAACTTTCTTGCTAATAAACCTAATTTTATAACTCCTAGGTTATTCTGATGATTATGAGAAGTTGTTTTAAAAACAGGTGAAATAAAAATTAAAGACGCCTTTAAGTTTATAGATTTTCTTATGTCTTTGAAGCCATGAACAGACACAGAAATAATTTTATTGCCTTGAGGTTTGTTGCTTTTCCATTTTGGAATATGATAGCCATTTATATTTGGAAAAGCAGATTTTTGCCCGGCAATAAAAATTTTTAAATTTTTTCTTTTAGATGTTTTTATTATTATTTTTGTTAAATTATTATTAAATTTTGAAGTATAGTTTCTAATTATTATACCGCTGTTATCAGAAAGCTGGTTAATAGTTTTACTAGGGTTTTTTGTTTTGATATTATCTGTAAGGTACCATATGTGAGGTATTTCACTTATGGTTTTTAATTTAGCTTTCTTTGATTTATTATTGTGAAATATTGATCTAGAAAGATTTTTAAATGTTCTTAGGCTCATAATTTTTATTATTGTTATTGATTAGGTATACTATATTAATAACAATATAATCACAGGAAAGACAAATGTCTTCTAAAACAAAAATTTTTGATAATTTGCAAAGCCTTAAAGAAGAAGTAAAGAGCTGCTGTAAAAGTGCTAATAGAAAAACTAATAGTGTAAAAATTATGGCTGTCTCAAAAAATATTCCCGAAAGCGTTATAATGGAGGCTGTAAAAACAGGACACCAAACGTTTGGAGAAAATAGAGTTCAAGAGGCTTTGAAGAAATGGCCTGCAATAAAAGGCATTTATCCTAAAATAAAATTACATATGATTGGTCTATTACAATCTAATAAGGTTAAACAAGCTATCGAAATATTTGATGTAATCGAAACGGTAGATAGAGAAAAAATAGTATTAGAAATTTTAAAATATAAAATAAAAACAAAACAATTACCGGATTTATATGTGCAAATTAATATTGGTGAAGAAAAGCAAAAGAGCGGCTGTTTGCCTCATAAATCTGTAGATTTTATTAAAGAATGTAATTCGCTTGGCTTAAATATTGCGGGTGTTATGGGGATTGCTCCATTAGGAGAGCCTCCTGCACCGCATTTTGCTTTGTTAAAAAATATTGCTAATGAAGCAGGGGTAAAGAATATAAGCATGGGCATGAGCGGTGATTTTAAGGAAGCTATATATATGGGGGCTACATTAATTAGAGTAGGATCTATGGTTTTTGGCAATAGAGAGGCGCAAATATTTGAGGTTAACAATAATTAATTATGGCTAATAAAAAATTAAAAGTCATTACACTTGCTGCAGACCTTCTAGTACAAGAAGCTTTGAAGTCTATAGTTTTGGCGTGCAATTATAAACATATGGCGGTTAATGATTATCGGGACTTAGTAGAAAAAATAAAAATTATTAATGTGGATATTATTTTAATAGATGAAGACATCTCGTTCGAGGGGCAGAAAGAGAATTATTATAATGTGTTTTCAAAATATAATGAAAGCATACCTGTTATAGTGGCGGTTAAAGAAGAGCAAAAAAAATTGTTTAATAAAGATATTTTTTCGTATGTTAAAAAACCAATAAATATTTCAATTTTTAAAAAGCTAATGGATCCTTATAGCGGAGTAAAAGATAAACAAAAAGTAGCTAAAATAAAAATTGGAGAACATGTGTATGATAATCAGTCAAAGGTTTTAAAGCTGACAGATGGGAGGCATATTAGGTTTACTGGCATAGAATCATCATTAATATTAATATTTATTAAAAACATTAATGTGTCTTTAAGTCAGAGTTTTTTAATGGAAAATATATGGGGGTATACTTCTGAAATAGATACCAATACTTTGAAAACGCATATATGGAGATTAAGAAAAAAATTAAACGACAAATCTCTAAATTTTGATTTATTCACTTTAAATGACGGATATGTTTTTAAAAAAAAGTAATTTTATCTATGCTTTGCACGGCGTTTAGCGGGCGGTCTATTAAATGGTCCTTTCCATACGTCTCCTGAATCTTGTTCCTGTTTTGAGAGGCTAAAAGCGTCATCATTAATATTATTTTTGTTAATGCTTATTATTGTTTTGATCTTTATGTATGTCTTCTTTTCTTTGTTATCTGATATTGTCCAGCCAAGTATTATAAAGGGGTCTAAAGTCGTATGAATTATTATAGGTGATAATTGTAAGTTATTTTTATTTTTTATAAATATTTTGTAAAATAGATGTTTTTTATTATTCATATCTATTTCTTTTATTTCTTCGACATACCCGGTAATATTTATATCGTTCTGATTATTACTTAAGATAGGGTTATTTTTTGTAAAAATTATCCAAGGGCCATCATTTTCAAGACTTGTTCTAAGATTGTCTTTAGCGTTATATAATACTATATAGTTTTTATTTGCAATAATAATGGTATTGTTAGGCTCATTATATTCTATTCTAATTTTATCTGGCTTTTTTATTAGCATCCAGCCTTCTATGATTTTTTTGTCATTTGAAGATTGTTGAAAAATAAAAGATATATTATTAATTGAAGATAAATATTTTTCTAATTTTTTAGTTTTGTCTTCTAAGTTATTGGCAAAGCCATTAAAATTAACAATTAAGTTAAAAGTAATTAGTAAAATTAAAAACATTAATTTTTTCATAATCTAATACCGAATTTTATTTTTGGTCTAGTAACACTTCTCGTTTTCCTGTTTGGTTAGCTGCAGATATCATATTTTCTGCTTCCATAGCGTCTATTATTCTTGCTGCTCTATTATAACCGATTTGGAGATGTCTTTGTAAGAAACTCGTAGAGGCCTTTTGCTCTCTTGCAATTAAATCTACGGCTTTATCAAATAGCGGGTCTTGTGCTCGATCTTCGTCTTTAATAAGATGTTCTTCATCTGACTCGTCTGAGGTAATTTCATATATATAATTTGGAGAACCTAAATTTCTGATATAAGAAGCTACTTTTTCAACTTCAGAATCTGCAACGAAAGGGCCATGAATTCTTTGTACTTGGCTCGCTGATTCCATAAACAGCATATCTCCTTTTCCTAATAGCTGTTCCGCGCCTTGTTCTCCTAAAATAGTTCTAGAATCAATTTTACTTGTTACTTGAAAGCTTATTCTTGTTGGCAAATTAGCTTTAATTGTGCCTGTGATTACATCCACAGAAGGTCTTTGTGTTGCAACGATCAGATGAATACCTGCTGCGCGTGCTTTTTGTGCTAATGCTTGAATTGACATTTCTATTTCTCTTCCTGCTGTTAACATTAAGTCGGCCATCTCATCTATAACAATAACAATATTTGGAAGCATTTCTGATTCTAATTCATGTTTTTCTGTTTGAGGCTGTCCTGTATTTGGGTCGAACCCAGTCTGAAAGGTCTTTGTTAAAATTTTGCCTTTTTCTATAGATTTAATAATTTTATTATTATAACTATAAATGCTTCTGACCCCTAGTTGAGACATTAATCGATATCTGTTATTCATTTCTTTTACTGCCCACTTCAAAGCTACTATTGCTTTACGAGGTTCAGTGACTACCGGATGCAAAAGATGGGGAATGTCTTCATAAACAGATAGCTCAAGCATTTTAGGGTCTATCATAATAAATTTAAGTCTTTTAGGGTCTAAAGTATAAAGAAGCGAAAGAATCATTGCATTTACAGCAACTGATTTTCCAGATCCTGTTGTTCCAGCTACTAGTAAGTGAGGCATTTTAGATAGGTCTGTTATTATTGGGCTTCCGGCGATATCTCTACCTAAGGCTAAAGGAAGTTCATAATTTTCTTCAAAAGCTTTAGAGCTAATTATTTCTCTTAAATAAACAGTTTCTCTATCTTCATTTGGAAGTTCTATTCCTATAGCATTTCTTCCTGGAACAATGGCTACTCTAGTAGAGGTGGCGCTCATAGATCGAGCTATATCATCTGCGAGCCCTATTACTCTGCTGGATCTAACGCCAGGCGCAGGTTCTAATTCATATCGAGTTACAACAGGACCAGATTGGATTCTTCCTATTTCTCCTCTAATGCCAAAATCATCTAACACGCTTTCTAACATTCGTGCCGTATTATCTAGATGTTCATCATTGTTTTTGAATTCTTTTTTAATTTTTGGTTCTTCTAATAAGTCTAAATGAGGCAATTTAAATGAAATATTTTCATTAATAGCTAGGTTTAATTCTTTTTGTCTTTCTTTTTCTTCTCTATTTCCTAAGTAAGGTTTTCTTCTTTTAGATATATTTTTTTTTGTGAAAGGTATTTTTGATTTTTGATTTTTAAAAAGAGTTATTTTAAAATTACTAAAGATTACTGTGAATAATTTTATTAAAATTAATTTAAATGTCTTAAAAGTTATTCTGATTATATCAGAATAAATTTTAAACTTTATCCCTAAAGCATGAACGTATAAAAGAATACCAAATAATAATAAACTTGTGCCTACAATATTATAATCACTTTTTATGTTTGTCTGCGCCTCTAACGCTAAAAATAAATTAGATAATAATAAACTAATTTGTCCGCCATTAAAGGATAGGTTTTTTAAAGCTGCACATATAATTATAATGCTTGAAGCAAAAATTATAAATCTAAGTATTAAATTTTGAATAATTCTTTTATTTAATAATTGATATCCAATTAATAAGGGTGTAATTGGAATAACCCAGCTAAATAAACCAAGCCAATACGTAAGAACACCATTTAACCAAGAACCTAAGTAAGCATACCAATTCACATTTTCTTTTAAAACAGAGATATATGGGTTTCCATAATCTTCATAATTAAAATAATATAAGGAAGATAATAAATAAAGCGCAAATAAAATAAGAAAAATACCTATTAATTGTAGGAATTTTATTGTTAGCCAAGAAAGCTCTTTTTTATCTTCTTTAGAAGAATTATTTTTAATGTTTTTTAACATTATATTATGTCTTATCTAGCAAAGTATAAATTTTTTGAAGCGCAAATTTCGTTTCTTTTATATTTGTAACTAATGCAACACGAATATATTTTTTTGAATTTTTTAAAGTTGATAAATATGCTCCAGGCATAACTTTAATTCCTTTTTTATGCCATAATAATTTGGCTATTTTTTCTCCGTTTCCAACATTAAGCCATAAATAAAAACCGCCATTTGGCACATAAAAATCAAATTTTTTTCCAAATATGCTTTTTGCAATTTCAAATTTTTTTTTATATTTTAATCTATTTTTTTGTGCATGTATGTCATCATTCCATAAGGCTGCTGCAGCTTCTTGAATAGGGATTGGCTGTTGTCCTGCACAATATTGGCGGAGTTTTTTGTATTCATAAATTATTTTTTCATCTCCGACTGCGAATCCAGACCTAAACCCAGGAACATTTGATCTTTTTGATAAAGAGTGAAAACTAATGATATTATTTATATTGGTTTTTAGTTTTACACATGCTTCTAAGGGCCCAATAGGAGGTTTATCGGTGTAAATATCCGTATAGCATTCATCTACTACTAATGTAGCTTTAATTTTTCTTGTAAGAAGAATTAAATTATTCCAATCATCTAAACTTAATGATGTCCCTTCTGGGTTTGAAGGGGAACAAATATAAATAATAGATGTTCGTTTTAAAATTTGGGTGTTTACTGAATTAAAATTTGGAATATATTTGTTGCTTTTTAAGGATTCTACAAAAATGGGTTGAGCCCTACTTATTCTCGCTGCTCCAGCGTAAACTTGATAAAAAGGTTCAGGAATTAGTATTGCTGGTTGTTTATTGTTTTTTAAATTTGGGTTTATTGCTAAGGCAATATTAAAAAGCCCTTCTCTAGTGCCCGCTACTTGGACAATATTCTTATTTTCATTAATATATTTGGCAGGAAGGTTAAACCTTCTACATAACCATTTTATGCAGGCGTTATTTAATTTACTTGTGCCTAAAGTTGGGGGATATTTTTCCCATTTAGAATAATTTTTATTTATAATTTCTTTTATAAAAGAAGGAGGTTTGTGCCGAGGCTCTCCAATTGATAGTATTGTTGTTTTTTTATTTTTAGGTATGTTAATATCTTTAAGTAAATTGTTTAGTCTTTGAAAAGGATATTCTTTTAATAGCCCTAAATTTTCATTTGATGTGAATCTTTTAAAATCTTTGTGAGTCATGAGCAAAATTTTTTAATTAAATATACACCTACTATTATATCTGTCTATTTTAATATGACCTAATATTCATTCATATTAATAAATGTTTATAATAGTTTGTTTTATAATTTGTTGTTTTTTTAATAATTTAGTATAAAATTGTATACTATTTATACACAATAAAATTTTATTGATTGTTTTTTAATCGTTCGAAAGGATAAATTTAAAGATAGGGGGAATTATGGTTGGTTCAGATACGGCATGGATATTAACGTCTACTGCCTTAGTACTTTTTATGACTCTACCAGGTTTAGCGCTTTTTTATGGAGGGCTTGTTAGGGCTAATAATCTTATATCTGTTTTAGTTCAGTGTTTTTCTATAGCATGTTTGGCATCTATAGTGTGGCTAGTATGTGGATATAGTTTGTCATTTTCAGGAGACGGGATGTATATAGGAGATTTATCAAAAATCTTTATGAAAGGAATTTCAACTTCTTCAGAGTCTGGAAATCTTCCTGAGGATGTGTTTTTTATGTTTCAGATGACATTCGCAATTATAACTCCAGCTTTAATTGTTGGGGCTTATGTGGAAAGAATAAAGTTTTCAGCAGTGTTATGGATTTCAGGTTTATGGTTAGTAGCTGTTTATGCGCCCGTTACACACTGGGTTTGGGGTGGCGGATGGCTTGCCCAAATGGGGATCCAAGATTTTGCTGGAGGTTTAGTGGTTCATTTAAATTGTGGTATTGCAGCTTTAGTTATAGCTAAAATGTTAGGGTCTAGAAAAGGTTTTCCTGATGATGTTAAGCCTCCTCATAATCCAGCTATAGTTTTTGTTGGTGCGGCAATGCTTTGGGTTGGATGGTACGGTTTCAATGGAGGTTCTGCATTAGCAGCAGACGGAGCTGCAGGTATGGCTATAACAGTAACTCATATATCAGCAGCGGTTGCTACTTTAACATGGATGGGGATAGAATGGTATTCTCATGGAAAGCCAACTCTAGTTGGGGCAGCAACGGGAGCAATTGCAGGCTTAGCAAGTATTACTCCTGCATCTGGCTTTGTCGGTCCTATAGGAGGTATTATTATTGGTCTGCTTTCAGGGGTTATTTGTTATAAAATGGTAGGAGTAATTAAAAATCAATGGAAAATTGATGATGCTCTGGATGTCATGGCCGTACATGGAATTGGTGGGATATTAGGTGTTTTGCTTACAGCACCGTTAGGCGCTTCACAATTTGGAGGCTTAGGATTATCAGAGGTGACTATAGGACAACAATTTATTACTCAGTTGATAGGTGTAATTGCTGTTGGCGTTTGGTGTTTCGTTGCAACTTGGATAATTGCTATGATTGTTAAACAAACTATAGGTTTAAGAGTTACAGATGACCAAGAAACTGAAGGTCTGGACACTTCACTTCACGGGGAAAAAGGAGTAAATTCATAATATTTTGTAAAGAATAAGGAGCAATTTTTTGCTCCTTATTCTTTTATAATTTTGTATATACTTTCTGCTAAATTTATTAATTTTTTATCTTTGCCAAGAGGCATGCATAACATGATTCCAACAGGAAGATCTTCCGGACATGGTAGAGTAATTGCACACAAGCGCAGAGAATTGGCAATTCTTGTATTTCTTAATGCTAATTTATTATATTTATCATAAATATTTTCATTGTTTGCTAATAGGCTTATTGGAGGAGGTAATATAGGAACAGAGGGCATTAAAATTGCATCATATTTGTTTATAGAGGAATGTAATTTAATAGAAAAGCTTTCTTCAGCATCTTTTATAGATTTTATAATGCTGTTTTGCATTGTTTTCCCCATCAACATTCTGTTTAGAACATTTTTGTCCATTAGTTTGTTATTTGATTCTATTAAAGCTTTCCATTCTGTATACGCTTCAAAAACTGTAGTTCCTCCATAATATTCAGACAATATTTTATGCATTTCTTCTATTTCAAAAACTTCTTTTTCAATTATGTGTATTCCTGTTTTAGATAATTTTTTGATTACTTTTTCAGAAGACTTTTGAACTTCAATATCGCAATCTTTCCAGGGCATTCCTCGAACCACGAGTATATTAGTATTGTTTAAATCTATTTCATTAAATTCAAAATAAGGTTGGTTTGATAATATGGAAAATAAAACACTTGTATCTCTAACGTTTTTAGTGAGAGGGCCAACCGTATCATATGAAGAAGCGAGAGGCAGAACTCCATCAAGAGAAATCCTTCCATAAGATGTTTTTAATCCAATTAATTTGTTCCAAGCTGCTGGTATGCGAACAGAACCTCCTGTATCTGTTCCAAAACTTGCAGCACATAAACCGTTGGCTAGAGCTACTGCAGATCCAGAAGAAGATCCTCCTGGAGCACGAGGTTGATCTTTCATAATTGCATTTTCAGGTGTAATGAAATTGCTATTTGTGCCAATGCCACCTAAAGCAAATTCTACAGTAGAAGTTTTTCCTAATTGTATTAGTCCTGCTTTTTTAGCTAAAGACACAACATAAGCATCGTTTTTAGCAGGTTTATTGTTTTCTAATAATTTAGAACCTCCTACAGTAATTATACCCTTGAAATCATAAAGATCTTTCCAAGCAACAGGCACTCCATCTAAAGGGCTTAATGGACTCTCTTCTAGTAATCTTTTTTTTGAATTTTGAGCTTCTGCTAGAGCTCTTTCTTTAGTTAGTATTGTATATGGACTAGGTTCTGAAAAAGAATTAATTTCATCATAATAAAAATTAACTAAATCAATAGGACATAATTTTTTTTTATGCATAAGTTGTGCTAATTCATGAGCAGACAATGATTTTAAATTTTTGGATATTTGCATACTTTATTCTGCCATAGTATTTATGTTGTATAAACTATTTTTTAAGGAAAAAAGTTTGGAAAACAAAGATAATAGTTCTCAGAGCGATGTAGTAATTTGTGGAGGAGCTCTTGTTGGGATGACTTTGGCATTAGCATTAAAACAAAAAGGTTTTAATATAATATTAGTTGATCCAAGAAGTGTTGAAGAATTGATTAATAAAGATAGGCGCACTACAGCAATAGCAGAAGGACCTAAAAAGTTTTATGAAGAGTTAGGCGTCTGGAGAAAAGTAAAAAAATATGCAGAACCTATTAAAATTATTAATATAAAAGACGGAAATTCTTTTCTTGATTTGAATTTTGATTTTCAAGATTTAAAAGATAAAAAAAACATTAATAATTTGGGATATGTAATTGAAAATTCATATTTAATAGAAAATATAAACGTAAGTATAAACGAAAGAAAAAAAATAGGCTCTATTAAAAGACTTAAGGCAAGTGTTGTTTCGATAAACAATAAAGGAGTTTTAGCAGAAGTTATCTTGAGCAATAAAAAAGTTTTAAAGACTAATTTGGTGGTTGCTGCTGATGGAAAAAATTCTGTTATTAGAAATATGATAGGGATAGAAGCAAAAAAGACTTTTTATGATCAAGAAGCTTTCGTTTGTAATATTTTGCACACAAAGAAACATAATAATATAGCACTTGAAAAGTTTTTGCCAGGGGGGCCTTTAGCAATATTGCCAATGAAAAATTTGAATAACCAGTATAGGTCTTCTGTAATTTGGTCAGATAAAAAATTAGTAACAAGAAGTAGGGTTTATAATTCAAAGGATAATTTGTTGATTGTAAGTAAAGAAATAGAAAGGCATTGTATAGATTGGATAGGAAAAATAAAGTTATTAGGAAAGCCAATTTCGTTTCCTTTAGATTTAACGCTTCCTAAACATATAACAGGAAATAGATTTGTTTTAATGGGAGATGCTGCCCACAGTATACACCCAATTGCAGGACAAGGGTTTAACCTATCTATTAGAGATATAAAATTTTTTGTTAAAGAGTGTACAGCAAGAACAGAGCTTGGTTTAGATATAGGTAGCTTAAAATTTTTACGTTCTTTTGAGAAAAAAAGAATATTTGATATAAATAGTCTAGTTAATGCTACTCATTTTTTAAATCAGTTATTTAGGTATAAGAATTCTAATGTAAAATTTATAAGAAGAACCGGGTTGTCGGCAGTTCAGAAATCAACAATAATAAAAAGATTTTTCATGAAATATGCAATGGGAATTTAATTTATTATATTAGTTTTTTATTTTACGCGCTTTGTCTACAAGCATAATGGGTATTCCGTCTTCAATTGGAAAAGCGAGACCTGCTTTTTCGCTAATTAATTCTTTATTCTTTTTATCATATATTAATTTTTCTTTTGTTATAGGACACACTAAAATTTCTAATAGTTTTTTATCTATTGTTTGTTTTGTTTTCATTATAAATTCCTTTAGTTAATTTTATTTGTTTCTCCAGCAGAATTTATTTCAAAGAGAGATATCATATTAGTAGCAAGTTTATTTATATCATGTGTTTCTAAAAGCATTTGTTTTTCTTCTGAATTGAATGGGCAGGCTTGTGCAATAGATCTAATTAACAAATCTAATGGTGCTTTTTGAATTGTTGTCCAATCAGTATTTATATTTTGTTTTGTAAAATATAATTTTAAAGCACCTAAAAATTTTTTTTTATTAACATTTATGTTTTCTATAGCAAGATCTTGTAAAAAATTTGTATATTTTACTTCTGCCTGTATGTAACCTTTTTCAACAATTTTATGACTAATTATATTGTATCTACAAATGCCCTTTAATTCTATCAGGTATTTATTTTCTGCAGTCTCTGTAAAATGTATTATTTTTCCTACGCAACCTACATTATAGAATTTGGTGTTACTTCCTGGTTGAATCATTCCTATTAACCTGTTGTCTGAAATTGCGTCATTTGTCATGTTTAAGTATCGAGGTTCAAAAATATTTAACTTTAAACACCCTTTGGGAAGCAGTAAACAATTATTAAGGGGAAATACTGGAATTGTTTTTGGAATATCTTTAATATTTTTGAAATTTTTCATCTATTTTATGCAAATAATATGGAGGATAATTTTAATCTTGTGGGAGCTGTAATAGGGTCTTCTTCCCCTAATGCGTTTAAAAGTTCTATAATTTTTTTTCTAGCTTTATCATTTTCCCATGTTCTATCATTCTTAACAATTTCTAATAGGTGAGATATTGCTTCTTCTTTTTTATCTTTAGCAAGAAGCGCTTCTGATAATTTAAATCTAGCGCTATTATTTTTTGGATCATTTTTTACTAATTCAGAAAAGTCTTCTGGTTTGCCTGCATTTTTACTATTTTGTGTTAATTTTTTAAAAGCAAGTAAACTTTCAATTGGAGCCTCTGTTAAAATAGATTCTTCTAATCCATCAATTAATTCGTCCAGCTCTTGCTCTCTATTAAGTTTTAATAGACATTTTCCATATCCCGCAATAATTTTTGAATTAGTAGCATCTTCCGACAAAAGAATAGAAAACTTTTGAAGAGCTTCTTCAAATTCTTCTTTTGCAAATTTTGATTCAGCTTCTTTTATCATTATATTTATTTGTTCTTCTTTATCTCCTCCAGAGGAGCTTATAATTTTTTTAATAAAATTCTTAACTTCATTTTCTGGCATTGCGCCCGAAAACCCATCCACGGGCTGCCCATTAAAAAATGCAAAAACTGTTGGCAGTGATTGGATTTTAAGCTGTTGCATTAGATTCTCATTTTTATCTGCATCGATTTTAACTAGGCGAATTTTTCCATTATATGCTTTTGTGGTAGATTCTAATATTGGCCCTAATTGTTTACACGGTGCGCACCATTCTGCCCAAAAATCTACAATGATAGGAACCTCTTTTGACGCTTCTATTACATCAGTAGAGAATGACGCCATATCTGAATCTATTATTAAATTTTCTTTTATTAAATTATTATCGTCCATTTATTTTTTCCAAAAGAATAGATTGTTAAAATTATTTTCTTAATCTTTTTTGATTATAATTAAATTTTGTATTTCTTTTAGTTATTTTTTTATTATTTTTAATTTTAGCAATTCTTAACTCATTGACCAATATGTTTAAATATCTTATAACGTGTTCTCTTGAAGTATAGAATATGCGGGCGTAGCTCAGTGGTAGAGCACTTCGTTGCCAACGAAGATGTCGAGAGTTCAAATCTCTTCGCCCGCTCCATTAATTTTATCTATAAATTCTATCGTTTAATGTTGTTCTATATTATATTAAATAATAAATTATTAAAAAAGTTAGTATGCATAAAAACTTAATATTATTGGCAGTATATTTATTACTATCTTCATGTTCCACAGTACAAGAAGATAATTTAATTTTGAATAATTTTACTTATCAGAAAGAAGTAGTCTTACAAGGCAATGAAGTTATTTCTGCGGTTTCTTCGGCGTCTAGAAAGCTACACGATATTGCTTGGCAGATAATGAAAGCAAATAAAGACTTTTGTTTAAAGGCAAATATAAATGCATTTGGCTTAATGGCGTCAAGTTATGGCGATTTAGAAACTAGTTTGCAACCATCATTTTGGGCGGCTACACCAAATATTAATAACAATCATAATAAAAATTTTATAGAATTTCCTATGATAATATCAGTTGCTAGAAACAGTCCTGCAGAAAAAATAGGGTTATTAGAAGGAGATTTAATTTATGCGATTAATGGAAATAAAAATTTAAAAAATAATTTTAGAAGTTTATTAAAAAAGGCAGAAAACAATAATTTTTTAAATATAACTGTTTTACGAAATGAAAAGTATTATACTTATGAACTTAAAGCAGAAACTATATGTGGCTATCCTGTTCAAGTTATGATTTCGCCTATACCAAATGCTTATGCTGATGGGTCAAAAATATTTATTACTATAGCGACTTTAGATTTTATAGAAAATGATCAAGAATTAGCCTTTTTAATTGGGCATGAACTTGTGCATAATATTTATCATTATGAGGGCAATGGAATATCTGAATCAGAAGCCTTACCTTTGACTTTAACAGATTCTCCTTCACTAAGAAGTTTAGGTGATATTTTTGTTTTTCAAACAGGAACAAAAGAATCAGAAGCAGATTTGTTGGGTGTTGAATTTGTATTGAGGGCAGGAATTAGACAAGATAAAGCAGCAAATTATTTTAGAAGATTGTCTATATATATGCCAATATTAATGAAAGATTCTTTGTATAGAATTCATCCTGGAAATATTAAACGTGCAGTAGAAATAGATATAAAAGCAAAAAAGTTTAAAGAAGGAATGTAGTTTGTTTAAAAAGATAAAGCCTTTTAGTGCTTATTGCATGTATGATTGGGCAAACTCACCATTTTCCACTGTAGTTATTACCTTTATCTTTGCTTCTTATTTTGAAAAAGCTATAGTGGGTGATGCAGAAAAGGCTTCTGTTTTGTGGGGTTGGTCAATCTCAATTTCTGCAATATTAATAGCCTTAATATCCCCATTTTTAGGAAAATTAATTGATAAAAATAGTAGTCATAAGTTTTGGTTAATTTTATTGACGGTTTTTTCTTCTATAGGCGCGGTTTCTTTATGGTTTGCTTATCCCAGCTATAAAAGTGTTTTATTAGTATGTGTTGTAGTAGCTTTTTCAAATTTATGTTATGAATTAGGTTGTGTAGTTTATAATTCTTTAATTCCTAGTTTTTCTATTAAAGATAAAATTGGAGACCTTTCCGGAAAGGCGTGGGCTACAGGTTATCTTGGTGGCATAGTTTGTCTTCTAATAATTTTGTTTGGCTTTGTTCAGGCCGAGACTCCTTTATTTGGTATAGGGAAAGAAAATGCGGCCAATATTAGAATATCTGGTCCTATAGTTGCAATTTGGTTTATAATATTTTCACTTCCTTTATTTTATAAAATTCCTAAGCTTAAAAATTCATTAGTTAAGAATAATAATTTATTTTTAGAAGTAATAAATAACTTGAAAAACATATTAGCATATAATTCTATGGGTAAATTTTTATTTGCTAGAATGATATATACAGATGGGTTAAATACCTTATTTGCATTTGGAGGTTTGTATGCTTCAGGTACATTTAATATGAATTTTTCTGAAATTATTATTTTTGGAATTTTGATTAATATAACAGCTGGTTTAGGAGCTTTATTTTTTTCTTATTTTGATGATAAGTTTGGGCCTAAGAGAATTATAATAATTTCCTTATTATTTTTAATAATTATTGGCACTTACACATTATTTATTAGCGACAAAAATATATTTTTGTTTTTTGGTTCTTTATTAGGTTTTTTTATTGGATCGGTTCAAGCATCCAGCAGATCCTTTATGGCTAGATTTGTTAAAAAGGGAAACAATACTGAAACATTTGGCTTTTTTGCTATTTCAGGTAAATGTACTTCATTTTTAGGTCCTGCAATTTTAGCATTGGTTGTTACTATTTATGATAGCCAACGCATAGGAATGAGCACTATTATATTATTCCTTTTAGTAGGTTTTGTATTAATGTTAAAAGTGCCTGAACCTAAAAGTCTTTAATGTCTAAAATGTCTTATACCTGTAAATATCATTGAAAGTTTTAATTTATTTGCAACTTTAATTATTTCCTTATCTTTTATAGATCCGCCAGGTTGTATAACGGAAGTTATGCCTGCTTTTGCTGCTGTAAATAGACTATCAGGAAAAGGGAAAAATGCATCTGATGCTAATACAGATCCTTTTGTCATATTATTTTTTAATTTAGCAAGTTTGGAAGCATTCTTTGATTTAATAGTGGCTATTTTAGTGGAATCAATTCTGCTCATTTGTCCTGCACCTATTCCAACAGTCGATTTATTTTTTGCATAAATTATGGCATTAGATTTCACATGTTTAGCAACTTTAAAAGCAAAAATAAGATTTTCTATTTCTTTTTTTGAGGGTTGCTTTTTGGTAACAATATTAAGGCTTTTTATGTTTAAATTTATGTTGTCACTATCTTGAAGTAAAAAGCCATCAGAAAGTTGTTTTATTATATTTTTATTTTGGGCATAAGACATTTTTATTTTTAACAACCTTAAATTTTTCTTTTTTGAAAATATATTTATTGCTTTTTTAGAAAATTTAGGAGCAATTATAACTTCTAAGAAAATTTTGTTCATTTCTTTAGCAAGATCTTCCTTAATTTCTTTATTACAAGTAACAATTCCTCCAAAAGCGCTTTGAGGATCAGTTCTTAATGCATTTTTCCATACAATTGTTAATTTATTTCCTGAGGACACACCGCATGGATTTGCATGTTTAATAATAGCAATTGATGGTTCTGAAAATTCTTTTATTAGTTTATAAGCAGCATCTGAATCATTTATGTTGTTATAAGAAAGAGGTTTTCCTTGAAGCTGTTTTGCTTTTACAATCCCGTTTAGTTGTAAATTAGTATTTTCGTATACTGCAGAATCTTGGTGGGGATTTTCTCCATAGCGAAGCTTTTTAGATAATTTTGCTGGAATAGTAATTGTTTCTGGCCATTTAATATTTAGCTTTTTGTTAAACCATGATGAAATTATAGAGTCATAATAAGCAGTTTTCATAAAAGCTTTTGCGGCATATAATTTTCTGTCATTGAAGCTAGTTGAGCCTTTGTTATAAATAAGTATTTCTTTAAAACTTTTATAATCTTCTACATTTGTTATTACACAAACATTTTCGTGGTTTTTTGCAGCAGATCTAATCATAGAGGGGCCTCCTATATCAATATTTTCAATGCAATTTTGATAATTAAGGTTTTTACTTATTGCTTTTGAAAAGGGATATAGGTTAACTATTACAAGTTGTATAGGGTATATATTGTTTGCTTGCATTTCTTTTTTGTGGGCAGGGTTAGTTTGTCGTCCTAGGAGTCCACCGTGTATTTTAGGGTGTAGTGTTTTTATCCTTCCATTTAACATTTCTGGGAAATCAGTATAGTTAGAAACTTCTATAACTTTTAAACCATATTTTCTTAATATTTTAGCTGTTCCACCAGTTGAAATAATCTCAATATCATAGGTTTGAAATATTTTGACAAGAATATCAATATTGGTTTTGTCTGATAGAGAAACTAATGCACGTTTTATTTTAATTAAATTTGAGGACATGTTTATTTTTTAATACATTTTATTATTAGGATCAATTATAAATTCGGGAACTAATTTTAATAATTCTTTTATTGCCTCTTTTTGGTTATTATTATTAATCTGTTTTTCAATGTTATTAATAATATTAGAAATATTTATAAATGGTATCTTTCTAGATTTTGCGATCAATATATCAGGATGGTCTGTAGAAATTTTTTCTTCATCATCGTGAAATAATGCTTCATGAAGCTTTTCCCCTGTACGAAGCCCTGTATATTTTATTTGAATATCTTTTTTTGGCGTTAAGCCTGATAGACGGATTAACTGCTTTGCAAGGTTGTCAATCTTCATGGGTTTTCCCATTTCTAATACTGTTATGCCTCCCTTTTCTTCATTAGATTTTAGAGTAAGGGAAATTAAAACTAGTTCCACAGCTTCTTTTACACTCATAAAGAACCTTGTAGCATCTTTATGAGTTACAGTTATTGGTCCTTTTCTTATAATTTGATTTTGAAATAAAGGAATTACTGAACCTGTAGACCCTAAAACATTTCCAAATCTTACAGTTACAAATTTTGTCTTAGAGTTTTCTCTGTCTAATCCTTGTATAAATATTTCTGCAGCTCTTTTAGATGCCCCCATAAAATTAGTTGGGTTTACAGCTTTGTCTGTGGAGATTAATGCCATAATGTTTGAATTATGTTCAATTGCTTTTTGTGATACTATTTTTGTTCCTATAATATTAGTTCTTATTGCATCGAACGGATGTTTTTCGCAGATTGGGACATGTTTAAGTGCAGCGGCATGAAGTATAATATTGGGCTTGTATGTTCTAAATATCTTTTCAACTGCATTAAGGTCTCTTACATCTAAAAGCATAGGGATTACTTTTTCTGGATCTAATTTAGCTGAAATGTGATCATTAATATTCCATAATGCAAATTCTGAATAGTCTGCAAGGATTATTTTTTTAGGGGACATATCAGAAATTTGCTTAGACAATTCGCTTCCAATTGTTCCGCCAGCACCAGTAATTAAAATTATTTTATTATTTATAAGTTTTTGTAAATGTTTTTTATCAAATCTTGTCTCTGCTCTTCCTAATAGGTCTTCTATATCTATTGGCCTTATTTCACTTTGATTGTTTGGCAATGTTTTGTTTAATTCTGAAATTTTAGGTAATCGTGAGAGAGATATTCCATTCTTATCACAAAATTTGAATAATAAGTTTATATTTTCGCGTGATATTTTTGGATCAGTAATTATAATTTTAGTTATTTTTTTAGATTTAAGTAAATCAAGGTTCTTAGTTTTTTCTATATTATTTATAGAGCTAATTATATTTACATCTCTAATTTTTCTTCCTAATTTTCCTTTGTCATTATCATATATTCCAACGACATGATATGGGCCATCAGATTTATGAGATGATCTTATAAAGGATTCAGCTTCATCTCCTGCTCCTATTAAAATTACTTTAATTCGTTCATTTGTGTTGTAAATAGGCGCAAGTGTTTTATCTCTAATTAGTCTATACCCTATTCGAATTCCTCCACTAAAAATTGTAGATAATATAAAAAATATTATGATGGTAGAACGAGGAATCCCTTCAAGTCTAATCATAAAAAATAAGATAAAAGCTGTAAGTAATATAGATAATAAGGATGCTTTTGTAATTATTAGCAAGTCTTCAGTGGAAGAGTAACGCCAAATTCCTTTATACACCCCTAAGAGGGAAAATGAAAAGATAGTTGTTATTAATATAACAAGAATTATTGCAATTTGGTCATTTGGAAAAGCTTCTAATCTAAGCCAAAAAGCTGCGAAAAAAGCTAAAATAGATAAGAATGCATCTATGCTACTTATTAAGGTTAAGCGAATAATTGGGTGCATTAATTAATATCCAGATCATTAGTTAATTTATTTTTTAGATAATATAGAAGATAACAAGTAGAAGCACCAGAAATGATAATGGAAGTTATTATGTATAGTATTGTTGGTTGAATTGTTGCTACTGCTGATATTAAAATTAGTAGTATTCCGTGTAAAAATATTATTTTACAAACAGTAGAATGTTTAGCACCATTTTGAACTGCTATTTGATAGAAATGTTCTTTATGAGCTTTCCATGGTTTCTTATTCATTTTTATTCTTTTTAATAAAGTAAATGTGGAATCTGTTAAATAATAATTGTTTAGTATTAAGGCCACAAACCAAAGGTTGTTTTTGCATAGCAAAAATAGCAAAAGAGCATTTAATAAACCAAGAGGGATAGAACCAGCATCTCCTAAAAATACTTTAGCAGGATACCAATTAAAAAACAAAAAAGCGACGCTTGCTCCTGTTATAAAGGCACTTAAGAAAAGTTCCAGATCGTATGTATTTTGAGATAAATATAGAGAGAGTGTAGCACCTAAACCTATAATTATACATTGTATACTTGAAATACCATCTATTCCATCCATGAAGTTAAATAAATTTATAAACCATAGGAAAGCAAAAAATATTATAATTTTTTCCAGCCATATAGGGATGAAAGTATTTAAGAGTAAGACGTCTTTAATAGGAGGCCATAAGGTTAAGATAAATATTAAAATTATAGATTGTAACGATAATCTAAATAATACGGATAATTGTTTATAATCATTATAAAAAGAAATTAATGTTATAATTACCATGCTTATTAAAAATATATTATTTTCTTTAGGGAAAAAGAAATAAAATAAAATTAATAGAGAAATAATTATTGCAACCCCTGCCCCTTTTGGTGTTGGGATGGAATGGCTAGATCTGATATTAGGAGTATCTATTGCTTTTATTTTTTTTAAGATTGGGATACAAATTTTTATCATAAATACGTTTATAATAAAACTTAGTATGAAGCTGCTAATCCAAATATAAGTAGAAATTTTAATCAATATTTTTTTCCTTTAAATAGTCACTCCAATTCTCTTTTCCAAATGCGATGAAATTTGGATTTTTTTTATCTTTCCTTCCATATATCATTTGGTTTGAATTCATTTGCATTACAGTTCCCCCTGCTCCTTCTACTATAGCTTGACCTGCTGCGCTGTCCCATTCAAAAGTTGGGCTTGTTCTTGGAAAAATATCTGCTTTTCCTTCTGCCAAGAGAGAAAATTTTAAGGCGCTTCCTATTTCTTTTGTTTCAAAATAATTTATATTTGATAACCATGTTTTTAGCTTGGGGCCTATATGATGTCTGCTAATCGCAATTGTAGGTCCTTTAAAAGGAATTTCTCTACAATTTATTTTTTTTATTACATTATGTTTTTTTTTATATGCTCCTATTTTTTTTCCTCCTATCCAACAATTTAAACTAGGAGGATGTCCTATACACCCTAAAATTGGAGATTTATTTTTTACCAATGAAATACATGTTGAAAAATCTTGTCCTCCTTCTATGAATGATTTTGTTCCATCTAAAGGGTCTATTATCCAATGTAAGTTATTTCCGTAACAACCTATAGGAATCTTTCTTTCTTCGCTAAGAATAGGAATATTAGAAAAATGTTTTTTTAGACTTTTATGAATAATATTATCTGCAGCCTTATCGGCAATTGTAACCGGGGTTCCATCTTTTTTAATTTCTATATTAGAATCTTTATTATTCATTATTAATTTACAGGCATTAATAGTTATAGGAAGTAAAATATTTTTTATTTCTATAAGGGATTTTTTAGATATATTATTCATTTAATTTCTTTATGATGCCTTAATTTATTTTTGTAGCTAAAATTGATAAATTGCGTACATTGGTTATATTTTATTATAATACCTGAATTTAACAATAATTAGGATGATTTAGTTTTGCAAATAACAAATATAGAATTTTCTTTAGGAAATCAATTAGAAACAATTGAAGCTTTAGGTAAGACTAATCCTGATTGGGTAATAGATAAAATTAGAGACAAGACAGGTATAGAATCTAGACCTGTTATAGGTAAAGATGAAAATGAAAAAACTTTAGTCCTAGATGCTTGTGCAAAGTTATTTAAGAAGGCAGATAAAACTGATGTGGATGGAATTATCCATATTAGTCAATCTGCTTTTTCAAGATTGCCTACGTCAGCGTGTATAATTCAGGATGAAATTGGATTACCTAAAAATTTGATGGCGTTTGATCTGATACAAGGTTGCTCAGGGTTTGTGTATGGCCTTTCTGCAGCTGTAGGCATGATGAAACAATCTGCTTTAAAGAAGGTATTAATAATATGTGCCGATACATATACTCAATATATTTCACTAAATGATAGAATAAACAGGCCTATTTTTGCGGATGGAGCAGCTGCAGCTATAATAGAGGATATAGGAAATGGTGATATTGGACCTTTTTCATTTTTTACTGATGGTAGTGGAGCAAACCTTCTTACTTTAAAAGAAAAAAATGGGAAAGAAGAGCTTTTTATGGATGGAAAGCAAGTTTTAAAATTTTCTATTAGAGAGGTTCCTAAGGTTTTTAATGATTTATTGAACAAATCAAACTTACAAAAAGATGATATTGATATGTTTGTATTTCACCAAGCAAGTGCCGTTATTTTAAGGCAATTAAAAATTAAACTAGGGATTCCAGATGAAAAATGGTTCCAAAATATTAAACATATAGGCAATACTGTTTCTGCTACTATTCCAATAGCGATAAAACAAGCAAAAGATGCAGGTTTGTTTAAGCCTAATATGAAAATTATGTTAATGGGATTTGGAGTGGGATTGTCTGTAGCAGGTTGTATTTTAAGGTCATAAGGTGGTTTTTGAAAAGCACCATTCTATTTTTGTTCCTGAGTTTAAAGTTTCTCCTAAAATAATGAATTGGCTAGTATTTTTTCTTTCTCCACTATCCTCTATATAAATTGAAGGCTGAGTTTTTATTTCTAATTTTGTATTTGAATTTAATATATAAAATTCCCATCCTCCACTTGGTAGAAGAAGTAATATTCGTTCTTTATTTCTAGTAAGCCTCAGGTTTACTTGGTGATGCACATGAAAGTAAATTTTGAATTGTATTTTAGGTCCAGACATTAATACATCTGTTCCTATAAGTTTTATTCCTCTGGAATCTAGTTTTAAAGATCTTTTATGTATTGCAGAGTAAATATTTTTATATCCATCATGGGAGGCATAAATTAATTCGTGTCCCGTTGTTGCTTCGCGCTTAACAGAAATTTTGGGAATACGGTTTTTTTTAATAGACGATGAATTTGTATCGTTTATTACTAGAGTGGAATGTGCAGCTGTACTTGATAAAGCTTTTTCCCAAGACAAATCATTATTAGGGTTAGGTCCGCAGTTAACAATTAATTTGTCTCTACCGATACTCATTTCAAAACTTAATGCTCCTTTGTATTTAGATTTTTCATTATTAGTACAGTTTAAAATAATTATTGCTCTTCCTGCAGTTAATCTTTCATATCCAGAGATAGATAAACTAGTAGAAATTCTAGATCTTAATTTTATTCCTGTTTTATCTAATATTTTATCTATTGCATCTCGTGAAGAAGCTCTGCCACCATTTGTTCTAGTTAATGTTCCGTCCCCCATTCTTAAAGAACGGATTGCATGGCTTATTTTAGTAATATGAGTATCTATTAAATCAGGCAATTCATCATTTTCATATAAAGAGTTTTTTATCCATATCAAATCAGTTAATATATCTAAAGTTACGGAAGGTTGTCTGCTAATATGACAGCCGTCAGGCAAAATTTGTTTTTTTAAAGCTGCAATAAGAATTTTTTTAGCTGTTATATACCTTTTTCTTCCCCCACTTAAAGAAACTCCTGATATAATTAACCCTCTTAATCCTGTAAAAACTTCAGGAGCATAGTCATACTTTTTAATAATATAATTTAAATGCCTAGCTTGGGCGGTTAAGGTTTTAAAAAAATTTTCTATAAACTTTCTATCGGCATTTTCTTGTAGCATATCAGCATGAGCTATCCAGGCACTAATTCTTCTCCCAAGAATATCTATTTTCCAACTAGTTGGGTTCCATTTATAATGGCCACTTTTATTCCAATTTGTAATTAAAGATCTAGCGTGCTGTCTAGCAGCATTTCCATCTCTAGCTTTAAAGTGTCTTAGCCATGAAAAGCCATGCATTTCTGCTAACCACCATGGCCCAATTCCTGAAGGCTCCCATAAAGGAGCATTAGGAGAATGAATTTCTTCTCCTGCAAAATTATATCTGCCTTGAAAAATAGCGTCAGCTAAGCCGGCTTCTCCTAACCAAGGGTCTTTGATTTGATGAAGGATGGTTTCTGTTTGTCTTGATTTAAGCCAGATATTATATAGTCGAGATTTATGTATAATATTATCAAAACTCAATAAACTTGTTGGGACGGATGACACATTATTTCCTTTTAAAAGTTGTTCCTTAATTTAGAAATAATATTTGAGTATTGGTGGGTTTTCTTATTAAATATTGAGCTTCCTGCTACTAAAACATTTGCTCCTGCATCAATGCATAATTTTGATGTGTCTTCATTTATTCCTCCATCAACTTCAATATCAATGTCTAAACCTAAATTAGTAATTTTTTTACGAAGGCTAGTGATTTTTTTAAGCTGTGATTTTATAAATTTTTGGGCACCAAAGCCTGGGTTTACTGTCATAATTAATATTAAATCACAGAACTCTAAAAGTTCTTCAATTTCATTTTCATTGGTTTCAGGTTTAATGGATATTCCTGATTTTATGCCTAATTTTTTAATTTTTATTAGTGTTTTTTTAATATTGTTTTCGGATTCTGCATGAACAGTTATTATGTCAGCCCCTGCATCAGCAAAAGGCTCTACCCAGCAATTAGCAGGGCTAGTCATTAGGTGTACATCAAATATTTTTTTAGAGTAATTTCTCAGGCTTTTAACTACATCAGGTCCTATAGTTAAATTTGGAACGAAATGACCGTCCATTATGTCTAGGTGGATCCAGTCTGCTCCTGCTTTATCTATAGCTTTAACTTCTTCGCCTAGTTTGGCAAAATTTGCTGCTAATATTGATGGCGATATAAGAATTTTGTTTTTCAATTAACACACAATCTTTAAATAAAAATATTATAATTATTCTTTTAATTCTTTTTGATTAATCTTGCTATAAAAAAACCGTCTATACCTCCTTTTAAATTATAAAAATTAGGAAGAGTTTTTAAAAACCCTTGTTTTGTAATAGCTTTTTTCACTATATCTATCTCTTCTAATTTTATTGGTTTTATATCAAAATTTCTATTATTTTTTATAAAATTTATTATTTGTTTTTCTCCTTCTTCTATTTCAAGAGAACATACGGAATATATTAAAACTCCACCTGGCTTAAGACATAAAGCTGCGGAGTCTAATAAATTTTTTTGAGTTTTACATAAGTTACTTAGTTTGTTATTGAAATTTTTATCATGTTCAATTCGCCAAGGAATATCCGGGTTTCTTCTAAAGGTGCCAGTAGAACTGCAGGGAGCATCCAAAAGGACGCCATCTACGTGAGTTTTAGGCCTATAATTTATGGCATTTTCAACAACTATTTTTGTTTTAAAATTTAATCTTTTTAAATTACTTCTTAGTAATTTTGCACGTTTTGGATTTATTTCAATAGCGGTTACATCTGCCCCATAATTTAATAATTGAGCAGTTTTTCCTCCAGGAGCAGCACACATATCTATAATTTTAGAATTTTTTCTTATTGAAGAAATTAGTAAAGTTGCGGGTATTTGTGCAGAGAAGTCTTGTATCCACCATTTTCCTAAATTATAGCCATATAGATTTTCTATTTTTCCTGTAGGTTTGAAAATTCTAATATTATTTTTTCCAAAGACTTCACCTTGTAATTTTTTTTTCCATTCATTAATATTTTCATTTTTATTTAAGGTTACATCTAAAGCAGGAGGCATTTCCATGTTTTGATCGAATATTTGCTTTATGTCTTTTTTAGTTAAATATTTGCTCCACCTAGATTTAATTTTTTTAGGTATATTAATCAATTGGTCAGGTTTTAATAATTTATTAGCGTTAATGTCTCTAATAATTTGTCTTAATACTCCATTTACTAGTTTTGTATAATTAGGAGATTTAATTTTAGATATTTCAACTGATGTATTTACGGCGGCATAATTAGGAGTTTTCATATAGAGTATTTGAGTTATGGCGGCTATCAAGTTTGCTATAACAATATTTTTTTCTTTTTTTAATGGTATTTTAATATAAACATTAAGATAAAATAATATTTCACCCATTCTCCTTAGAGATAGTCCTATTAAAACATTTAGTAATTTGTCTCTATAAAGTTTATTTTTGTGACTTTTCCCATCTAAAATATTACAAATTTCTTCTATTGCTATAATGCGGTTTTTAAGGGAATTATCATTCATTATTTTTGTGCTTTAATATATAAAGATATAATTTGTATTTTAAACATACTAATATAATTAATGAGGTTTGTATGAAAAAAAATAAAATAAAATCTATTTCTAAAAATAATAAAACTAAAATAGTAAAACATAAAAAGGAAATTGGAGGACAAAAAGGTCCAGAGCCTACACGATATGGGGACTGGGAAAAAAATGGGCGTGTTACGGATTTTTAATTATTCTTTGTTCATTCTATTGGCTACTAAATCTTTTACTACATTTGGGTCTGCTAAAGTAGACACATCTCCAAGTTGATTGTGTTCATTAGCTGCAATTTTTCTAAGAATTCTTCTCATAATTTTTCCTGATCTTGTTTTAGGAAGATTAGGGGCCCATTGAATTAAATCTGGTGTCGCAATTGGCCCTATTTCTTTTCTAACCCACATAATCAACTCTTTTTTTAATTCCTCTGTGGGGTTATTCCCATCGGTTAATGTTACATAAGCATATATACCTTGTCCTTTAATTTCATGGGGGTATCCTACAACGGCTGATTCTGCAACTTTTTTATGTGCAACTAACGCACTTTCAACTTCAGCTGTGCCCATTCTATGTCCACTAACGTTTATTACATCATCCACTCTTCCAGTGATCCACCAATATCCATCAGCATCTCTTTTCGCTCCATCTCCAGTAAAATATACATTATTAAAAGTAGAAAAATATGTTTCAGCGAATCTTTTGTGATCTCCATATACGGTCCTCATTTGTCCTGGCCATGAACTTTCTAATACTAAGTTTCCTTCTGCCTCTCCATCTAATTTATTTCCGTCATTATCTAATAATGCAGGAGTTATTCCAAAAAAGGGCTTTGTAGCTGATCCTGGTTTTAAATCTATAGCGCCAGGTAGGGGGCTAATAAGAATTCCTCCGGTTTCAGTTTGCCACCAAGTATCTACTATAGGACATTTTTCATTGCCAACTATTTGGTAATACCAATTCCAGGCTTCAGGGTTAATTGGTTCGCCGACACTTCCTAAAATTCTTAAAGAGCTCCTATTAGTTTTTTTAACAGGTTCGTTGCCTTCTTTCATTAGTGCCCTTATAGCAGTTGGAGCAGTATAAAATATATTTACTTTATGTTTATCTACTACTTCCCAAAATCTTGATGAAGTTGGATAATTAGGAACACCTTCAAACATTAAAGTTGTGGCACCATTTGCAAGTGGCCCATAGACTATATATGAATGGCCTGTAACCCAGCCAACATCTGCGGTACACCAATATATTTCACCTTTTTTGTAATCAAAAATATATTCATGAGTCATCGATGCATATACCAAATACCCTCCTGAAGTATGAAGCACACCTTTTGGTTTACCAGTAGAACCAGAAGTATATAAAATAAATAGAGGGTCTTCAGCGTTCATGATTTCAGGTTCACAGCTTTTATCAACATTTAATTTTTCTTCATGCCACCACAAATCTCTATCTTTTTCCATATGAACTTTATTTCCAGTTCTTTGTACTACTAGAACTTTTATAGAGGATGAACATTTAGATAGCGCTTCATCGACATTATTTTTTAGTGGAATGATTTTATTTGCTCTAATGCCTTCATCTGCGGTAATTACAAAATTTGAATCACAATCAATTATTCGATTAGCTAAACTGTCAGGAGAGAACCCTCCAAAAACAACTGAATGAACAGCGCCGATTCTAGTACAGGCGAGCATCGCATATGCTGCTTCAGGAATCATAGGCATGTAAATTGTAATTCTATCTCCTTTTTTTACTCCATTATTTTTTAATACATTAGCCATAATACACACTTCGCTATGAAGCTCTTTGTAGGAAATGTGTTTTTCATCTTTAGGATTGTCTCCTTCCCATATTATTGCAGTTTGCTCCCCCTTTTTTTCCAAGTGTCGGTCTATACAATTATAAGATACATTCAACTCTCCATCATAAAACCATTTGATTTCTAAATTTTCTTTAGAAAAATTAATTTTTTTAATGCAACCATCAGAGAAAGGAGTTATCCAATTAATTCTTTTAGCTTGATCTTTCCAAAAGTTATCAGAATTTTGAGTGGAATCATTGTACATATCCACGTATTGGTTTTTATTTAATAGCGTTGATGCTTTCCATGTTTCTTTAACGGATATTCTATCACTCATATGTTTCCTCCTTTGTTTGTAATTTTAATTTAAGAAGATTTTAATTTCCAGCTATTAAATAATTTTTTTTAATAGTAAAAGGAAATTTAGTTAGAGTTTTTTCTTTGCAAGGTCCTTTAATACAAAGCCCTGAATTTGGGTCAAACTTTGCACCATGATTGGCACATAAGAGCTCTCCTTTATTATTTTGAACTCTTCCTTTAATTAAGTCCAATGTTAAATTAGCATGAGGGCAATTATTAACCCATACTTTAATAGTATTATTTTCTTTATATATTATAATGCCAGGGGAAAATTTTTTTTTACTTTCAATAACTATGGCTTTTTTATCTTTTAATTTATCTATTAAATATAGTTTTTCTCCATTTGGAATAGAGGTTAGTTTTTCAATTTTATTATTCATTTGTATTTATCAATAGAAATATTTGCCATATTACATATAATTTCCCAATGCTCTTTTGAAACAGGAACAACAGATAAACGAGATTGTTTTATTAAAGCTAAATCTGATAGTTTGTCATTAGATTTCATATCTTTTAAAGTTACAAAATTAGAAACTTCTTCAATAGCTTTTATTACAACCATACCAAATCTGCCAGACTTGTCAGTAGGGTCTGGTCTATGTTCGCCAATTACGGTAACAGTTCCTACAATTTGTTTTTCTTTAACAGAATGGTAGAAGAAACCATAATCTCCTGTTTGCATTATTTTCATATTATTGTTGGCTTGGTAATTTCTTACTCCATCCCAACCTTCTCCTTCTTCACCCTTCTTTACTTGGTCTTGCCATGACCAAGTGCTTGGTTCAGATTTAAATAACCAATATGCCATACTAAATCCTTAATTGTTTTCTATTTATTAATAGACTATATACTGATAATTAAACATGTTCCAATAGGAACATATTAAATTACTATAAAAGGAAAAGAAAAATTTGGGCATGACTTTAAAGAAAGATGATTTTGAAGATTCTCTATTTTTAGCAAAAGAATTGATAAAATTCCCTTCCGTTTCCCCCAAAGATGAAGGGGCTTTATTATATCTAGAAAAGGTCTTAAAAAAATTAGGCTTTCATTGTTATAGAATGCCTTCTGGGTCAAAAAATCAAAAAGGCAAGAATGCTTTAGTAAATAATTTATATGCAAAAATAGGAGAGGGAAAAAATTTATGTTTCGCAGGTCATATAGATGTAGTGCCTGCCGGAAATATAAATGATTGGAGTTTTCCCCCATTTGCTCCTCAAGTAAATAAAGGTTTTCTATTTGGAAGGGGCGCATCTGATATGAAAGGTGCTATAGCTGCCTTCATAGGAGCTTCCGCAAGATATTTGAAAAAAGAAGAATTAGGTTTTGGGTTAAGTTTATTGATAACTGGTGATGAAGAAGGTGTGGCTGAACATGGAACAAAAGCTATGTTGCCTCGTTTAAAAGATTTAGGAGAAACTATTGATCATTGTATAGTTGGAGAACCAACTAATCCCAATAAAATAGGAGAAATGATTAAAATTGGGAGAAGAGGAAGCTTACATGGAGTTATTACTTTGATAGGGAAACAAGGACATGTGGCTTATCCTCATAAAGCCTTTAACTCTTTGCCCATTATGTCTAAAATTGTTTATGAATTATCAAATATAATTTTGGATAAAGGAAATAATCATTTTCAACCTTCTAATTTAGAATTTTTATCAATTGATACTGGCAATAAGATTGAAAATATTATTCCATCAACCATAACCGCTAATTTTAATATCAGGTTTAATACTTTGCAAACGGAAGAGAAATTGAAGAATATGATTATAAAGATAATAAAGAAATATACTATCAATGAGTCTAATATTTCTTGGGATTTAAACTTAAGATTAAGCGGAGAGCCTTTTTTAACAAAACCTGACAATTTTGTTAATCTAGTTTCTAATTCAGTTATTAAAGTTGCGGGAGTTAAGCCCGAACTTTCTACAAGTGGAGGAACATCTGACGCAAGATTTATTAAAGATTTATGCCCGGTATTAGAATTTGGTTCTGTGGGCGAGACTATGCATCAAGTTGATGAAAAAATTTCTATTAAAGATTTAGAAAGCTTAACTAATATTTATTTTCAAATTCTTAAAAATTATAATCAAATGATTTCTAAATAAAAAAGCATAATATATTGGCAGTACATAAAGAAAAATATGGTATTCTGACTTATATATTTACGTTATTAATTTTTGCGGCAATGGAAGCTCAAGCTAAATATTTGGCAGAAACTTTTTCAGTCACACAGATAGTTTGGGCAAGATATATTTTTCACTTTATTATAGTTATAATAATAATAATTTCTTTAAAGGTTTTAGGTTTTAAAACAGGTATAAAAAAACCAAAATTACTTAAAGTTCAGATTTTACGTTCCTTATCTTTGCTTCTAATGACTTATTGCTTTTTTACTTGTTTATCAAAATTGCCAATTGTTGAAGCCACCATCATATCCTTTACTTCTCCTTTGATAACTGTGTTATTGTCACCATTTCTTTTAAAAGAAAAAGTTACATATTCTTTATTATTAGCTGTAGGAGTTGGTTTTATAGGTATGTTTATTGCAGTAAGTCCAAATGGTCAATTTTTTGATTTAATAAAATATAATGATTGGTTTATAGGAGTATTATTTGGAATAGCAAGTGGATTGTTTTACTCTTTGTATCAAATAGGAACAAGAGTGCTAGCCCCAGTAGAATCTAATATGACAAGTTTAATTTTTGCTGGTTTAGCAGGTGTTATATTTACGAGTGTATTAATTATAATAAATTTTGATCCGGCTAGCAATGGAATAGCATGGAAAACTCCTTTAATTTCTGAATGGCTTTTATTAATTAGTGTTGGAGTGTTTGGAGTTATAGGGCAATTATTAATTTTATTAGCTTATTCTAAGGCTAGAGCTGTGACTTTAGCTCCAATTAGCTATGTTCATATAATTTGGGCTAGCATTTTTGGATATGTAATATTTAATTCTACACCTAATATACAAAGTTTATTTGGAGCCTTAATAATTATACTCGCAGGAATTTATACTTATAAAAAACAAGTTTAAATTTTATTAGTAAGTAACTTCTGTTAAAATTAAGCCACGTGGAGGGGCTGTAGGACCAGTATGTTTTTTGTCAAAATCTTTTAGTGCTAATAGTATATCTCTATCAGTTTTTCTTTTTAGTCCTATTTCTATGAGCGTTCCTGTAATAATTCTAACTTGGTTCATTAAAAAAGATTTTGCTTTAATAGTAATTTCTATAAGTTCTTCATTTTTTTTAATTTTAATTTCATCTATAGTTTTTATAGGAGATTTGGATTGACATTCTGAGGATCTAAATGCTGAAAAGTTATGTTTCCCAATTAATAATTTTGAGGCTTTTTGCATAAGTTTTATATCTAGGGGTAAAGGGATCCTCCATGAGTTATTTCTATATAAAGGTGATGGAACTCTTTTATTAAGTATAGTATATTGATATTTTCTATATTTAGCAGAAAATCTTGCATGAAAAGATTTTGAAACCTTATTTGTGCTTAGAATACTTATTTGATTTTTAAATTCTCTTGATAAATAATAATTTATGCCCATAGTTAATTTTCCTAATTTCTTGTTTTTGTCTTCAAGAGAACTTAGGTTTAAATCAAAATGAGCTACTTGACCTTTAGCATGCACACCTGTGTCTGTTCTGCCTGCACCATATACAGAAATTTTTTTTCCACTAAATTTAAATAAGCTATTTTCTATAGCTTCTTGAATGGTTTTCAATCCTTTCTGATTTTGCCATCCGCTAAAATTTTTTCCGTCATATTCGATAATTATTTTATATCTTGGCATTTTACTTAAATTTCTTTAGCAATTTTTCTTAATAAAAATTTCTGGATTTTTCCTGTAGATGTTTTGGGAATTATTTGAAAAACAATTTTTTTAGGACACTTAAAATTAGCTATATGTTTTTTACAAAAATTTATTATTTCAATTTCTGTTGATTCTAAACCTTCTTTTAATTCCACAAATGCACAAGGTGTCTCTCCCCATTTTATGTCCGGCTTTGCTACTACAGCAGCAGTTAATATTTTTTTGTTCTTATATAATGTTTCTTCAATTTCAATAGACGAAATATTTTCTCCTCCAGATATTATTATATCTTTAGATCGATCTTTTAGCTCTATGTATCCGTCTGGATGCATTACTCCTAAGTCTCCAGTATGAAACCAATCTCCTGAAAATGATTTTTGAGTTGCTTTATTATTTTTATAGTAACCTTTCATAACCATGTTTCCTCTCATCATTACTTCTCCAATAGTTTTTCCATCCTTAGGAGTAGCTTTCATGGTTTTAGGGTCTCTAATAGATAATTCTTCTAATGAAGGATATTGAACCCCTTGTCTTGCTTTTATTTGGGATTTAGTTTCTGTTTTTAAGTGGTTCCATTCTTCTTTCCATTCACATATTACTGCTGGTCCATATACTTCGGTAAGACCATAAACATGGGTTACATCAAATCCTTTTTTTTCTATTCCTGCCAGTATGGCTGGAGGAGGTGCAGCTGCAGCCGTCATAATTTTTACTATATTATTTAATTTTCTGACTTCTGTTTTTTTTGCATTAATTATCATCGATAGAACTATAGGTGCGCCACAGAAATGTGTTACATTATGTTTGTTAATTGCAGAATAAATATGCTTAGCTTCCACTTTTCTTAAACATATGTGTGTTCCAGCTAAAGCTGTAATAGTCCATGGGAAACACCAGCCGTTACAATGAAACATTGGAAGTGTCCATAAATATATAGGATGTTTTTGCATAGACCAGACCATTTGATTGTTTATAGAAGTAAGCCATGCCCCTCTATGATGATATACTACACCTTTAGGGTTGCCAGTAGTTCCAGAAGTATAATTTAGTGCACATGCTTCCCATTCATCTTTAGGCCAAAGAATGGGTGCTTTTTCATTGCCTTTTTTTATTAATTCTTCAAGTGTTATTTCTTTTAAAATTCTTTTTGATTTAATAAATTCTGTATCATTGCATTTTATTAATAATGGGTGTTTCTTAGCTTCTATTTTTTGTAGGGATTCTTTAATAACAATATTAAATTCTGGGTCTAAAAAAAGAAATTTAGTTTTGGCATGTTTAAGGATAAATGCAATTGATTCGGAATCTAATCTAGTATTAATAGTATTAAGAATTCCTCCAGCCATCATAACGGCAAAATGACATTCAATCATTGCAGGAACGTTTGGAAGGATTACAGAAACTGTATCACCTTTTTTTAATCCTTTTTTTCTCAAGCTATCGGCAATTTTGAGACACCGAGAAAGCAATTGTTTATAAGTATTTTGTTTTCCCCCATGTATCCATGCAATTTTTTCTGGCCAGATATTTGCAGTTCTCATTAAGAAAGAGATAGGAGTTAGAGCCCAAAAGTTTACCCGGTTTTTTTTAAGTTCCTTAGATATTTGGTTTTTATTAGTTCCCATTTTATATCTTTCCTCTAGTCTTAATTTAAAAATGTAGAAATGTCACCGCCAATTGTAGCACAAGATATTCCCTTTGTGTCAGTTTCAAGTATTGTCCATTTATTAGTGGTATTGGATACGTATAATTCTGTCACTGTTGATCCATCATTAGAAATTCCATACCATAATAATTTTTCATTTTGCCCTTCTTCTAGATATTTTTTAAAAATTTGTTTTTCTTTACATATTACATTTTTAATAATTTTATTAGGATTAGAATATGTGATATTTATGAATGAATAGTTCATAAGAATTATTAAAAAAGCAATGACAATATTGTTTCTCATTTTAGAATCCTCTTTCTATTATTAATTTATAATAAAAATATTTGATTTATTGTAGAATCATAAGTATCACATATACTTACTTTATGTATAAGTTTTCTTGGAGGGGGGGTTATGCTGCGTGATTATAGTAAATTGAATACTTTTTCAAAGGTGTTAAGAAATAATGCTGAAGTATATTCTAATAAGCCTTGTATAAGAGAAAAGGAGTATGGAATATGGCAAACTTATACATGGAAAGATTTTTATCATCAAGCTCAAGTTTTAGCTTCAGGTTTGCGAGATAAAGGACTTAAGAGAGGCGATAAAATATCAATAATCGGAGATAATAGACCTAATTTATATATAACTATAGCTGCAGCTCAATTAATAGGAGCTGTTCCGGTACCATGTTATCAAGATTCAGTAGCGGAAGAGCTACAATATATTTTAGAGCATGCTGAAGTTAAGATTGTAGTAGTAGAAAATCAAGAACAAGTAGATAAAGTTCTGGAAATTTTAGATAGACTTCCAAATTTAAAAACTATTTTTTATGACGATCCTCGAGGACTTGAGAATTACAAAAATAAAGAAATACACTCTTTAAAGCTTGTTTTTGATACTAAAGATGTTGATTTATCTTGGGTGGATTCAGAAATTGAAAAGACTTCTGATGATGAAATAGCTGTAATGTTATATACCTCAGGCACAACAGGAAGGCCTAAAGGGGTTTTGTTGTCTTATCAAAATATTATATCTGTAACTAGTAAAGCATGTGAAATAGAAAAAACAACTGTTAACGATGAAGTTGTAGCTTATTTGCCTATGGCGTGGGTAGGAGATTTTATATTTTGTGTGGCTCAATCTTATCTTTCTGGGTTTTGTATAAATTGCCCTGAAAGTAGAGATACGTTAACAACAGATTTAAGAGAAATAGGACCTACTTATTATTTTGCTCCTCCTCGAGTTTGGGAAGGAATGTTGACTCAATTAATGGTCAGAATGCAAGACACGGCTAAATTGAAATTGTGGATATTTAATTATTTTATGGTTGTGGCTAAAAAATGGGGCAATGATATTTTAGATAAAAAGTCGGTATCTATATGGGGTCGATGTCTTTATAATTTAGGATATTTATTTGTATATGGACCATTAAAAAATAATTTAGGTTTGACTAGAGTAAGGATGGCTTATACTGCAGGTGAGGCTATGGGCCCTGATACATTTTTGTTTTATCGATCATTGGGAATAAATTTAAAAGTTTTATATGGGCAAACTGAAGCTACAGTTTTTGTATCTTTACACAGAGATAGTGACGTGGATCCTAATACTGTAGGGCCTGCTTTTCCAGGTGTAGAGATTAAAATTGAAGACGATGAGGTTTTATATCGTGGAACCGGAGTTTTTAAAGGTTATTATAAAAATGATGAGGCTACTAAAGCAACTGTAAATTCAGAAGGATGGGTTAAGACAGGAGATGCTGGTGTGTTAGATAAAAGCGGACATTTGAAAATAATAGATAGGGCTAAAGATGTTGGCAAATTAAATTCAGGAAAAATGTTTGCTCCTAAGTATATAGAAAATAAATTAAAATTTTGTGGCATTATTAAAGAAGCTGTAGCCTTTGGTGATAAAAAAGATTTTGTATGTTGTTTTATTAATATTGATTTAGAAGCTGTTGCAAGTTGGGCTGAAAGAAATAATGTTGCTTATTCAGGATATATAGATTTAGCTTCTCAGGATCAAGTGTATGATTTGATTGCTAAAGAAATTTTAAATGTAAATAAGGATTTATCTAAAGATGCAGAGTTGTTTGAATCTCAAATTAAAAGGTTTTTAATATTGCATAAGGAATTAGATGCGGATGATGGAGAATTGACTAGAACAAATAAAGTAAGAAGGGGGTTAATATTAGAAAGATATGGTAAATTAGTGGAAGCGATGTACAAAAATGATAAAGAGTGTTTTATAGAGACGGAAGTAACTTTTGAAGATGGTAAAAAAGGTAAAATTAGTGCGGATTTAAAAATAAAAGATATGGAAGTTTTTGATTTAGAAGGCGTCGCGGCATGAAGAAGGAAAGTGTGAATCATAAATATTCTCAATTAATGGATATTAAAAATGTTAATTTGTCTTTTGGAGGGCTAAAAGCTTTAATTGATGTTGATTTACAAGTTAATACAGGAGAAATATTAGCTATAATTGGTCCAAATGGGGCTGGCAAATCTTCTATGTTAAATGTTATTTCTGGAATTTATGTTCCGCAACAAGGTGTTGTGAAATGGAAAGGACAGATTAGAAAAAAAATTGCTCCCCATGATATTGCAAGAATGGGTATAGCTAGAACTTTTCAAAATATAGCTCTTTTTAAAGGCATGTCTGCTTTAGATAATATCTTAATTGGCAGAAATATATTAATGAAAAGAAATATATTTTTAGAAATGCTTTATTTAGGGTCTAGTAAAAGTCAAGAAATAGAACATAGAAAAAAAGTTGAAGAGATAATAGATTTCTTAGAAATACAAGCAATACGTAAAACTCCAGTATCAAGACTACCATATGGTTTACAAAAGAGAGTAGAATTAGGGAGAGCATTGGCTTTAGAACCAGAATTGCTTTTACTCGATGAACCGATGGCAGGAATGAATATGGAGGAAAAAGAGGATATGTGCAGGTTTGTTTTGGATGTGAATGAACAATTTGGCACAACTATAGTTTTAATTGAACATGACATGGGGGTAGTAATGGATATTTCGGATAGAGTTGCAGTTTTAGATTATGGAATAAAAATTGCAGATGGCACTCCTGATGCAGTTAGGTCAGAACAAAAAGTTATTGATGCGTATTTAGGAGTAGGATAATGGATTTTTGGTTTTTCATTGAGGTTTTTGTTGGAGGTCTTTTATCTGGAGTCATGTATTCTCTTGTTGCTTTGGGGTTTGTATTAATTTTTAAAGCATCAGGTATTTTTAATTTTGCTCAAGGGGCCATGGTTTTATTCGCTGCTCTGACTTTTGTTAGGTTTCTAGAGATGGGTTTACCGGTCTTATTAGCAGTAGCTATAACAATGGGAGTCATGGTGTTATTAGCTATAGCTATTGAAAAAGTGGTTTTGAGGCCTTTGGTTAATCAAGATTTAATAATTTTGTTTATGGCAACTATTGGTTTAAATTACTTTATTGAAGGCATGGCTCAATTAGTTTGGGATTCAAATGTTCATGTTTTAGATCTAGGAATAGATGAATATGCTGCATTTGAAATAGGAGATGCTTTTATCAATAAATTTGATGTTTGGGCAGCGCTGATAGCAGGTGGATTGGTGTTAATTTTGTCATTGTTCTTTAGGTATACTGTTGTAGGTAGAGCATTAAGAGCTGTTGCCGATGATCATCAAGCTGCTTTATCAGTAGGGATACCACTAAGAACTATTTGGATTTATGTATGGACGACAGCAGGATTGGTAGCTTTGGTTGCAGGTGTTGTTTGGGGATCTAAATTAGGGGTGCAGTTTGCAATATCTGCTGTAGCATTAAAAGCTATTCCAGTGCTTATTATCGGGGGCTTTACTTCTGTGCCGGGAGCAATTATTGGAGGTTTAATTGTTGGTTGTGGTGAGAAATTAGCTGAAGTTTATTTAGGAGGATTTGTAGGTGGAGCTATAGAAAACTGGTTCCCATATATGCTTGCCTTAATAGTATTAATGATTAGACCTGAAGGTTTATTTGGCGAAAAGATTATAGAAAGAGTTTAAGAGTTAGGAGCTAAGATGATATATAGAGAAGCTGGACAATTTAAAACAACGTATAAAGCAGATCAGGCAATTTTACCAATTTTTCAAGATAGAATTGCTATGGTGTTAATGTTATTATTTGCTTTTATTATTATTCCTATATTTGCAAATGATTATTGGTTAGGGTCAATTTTAATTCCTTTTTTAGCTTTATCCCTTGCAGCATTAGGTTTGAATGTTCTAACGGGATATGCTGGACAAATTTCTCTAGGAAGCGCAGCTTTTATGGCGGTAGGTGCTTTTGCAGCATTTAATTTACAGGTTAGGGTTCCAGAAGTTCCTTTTTTAATTGCTTTTCTATGGGGAGGTTCTTGTGCTGCAGCAGTTGGTATAATATTTGGTCTTCCATCATTAAGGATTAAGGGTTTTTATTTGGCTGTTGCAACATTGGCGGCTCAATTTTTTATAGAATGGCTTTTTACTCATTTTGATTGGTTTACTAATTATTCTACTTCTGGTGTAATAACTGCACCACCTATGCAATTATTTGGGTTTGCAATAGACAACCCTTTAAATAAATATTTTTTGGTTTTGTCGATAGTAGCTTTGTGTGCATTTGGCGTTCGCAATCTAGCTAGATCTGAAATAGGAAGAGCATTTATGGCTGTAAGAGATATGGATATTGCTGCTGAGGCAATAGGAATAAATTTGATGAAAACAAAATTATTAGCTTTTGGTATTTCTTCATTTTTATGTGGTTTGGCAGGAGCTCTTTGGGCTTATGTGGTTTTAGGCACTGTGGAGCCACAAGCTTTTGATATAGCGAGATCTTTTGAAATTTTATTCATGATAGTTATTGGAGGGCTAGGATCTGTTTCTGGTGCATTTTTAGGCGCAGGCTTTATGATCTTATTGCCGATTCTTTTAAATAATATTGGATCTGTAATAACTGGAGCAGCGATTTCAACAGAGACTATAGCACATATAGAATATATGATTTTTGGTGCATTTATTATCTTTTTCTTAATTGTAGAGCCAAACGGTTTAGCTCGTTTATGGCAGATAGGAAAAGAAAAGCTTAGATTATGGCCATTTCCATATTAGAATGAATTTAATAAAATAATTTATATTAGGGAGGATAATAATGACAATATTTAAAATTATATCAAGAGCAATACCTTTTTTGACTTTGTTTCTAATTGGTGCTGCTTTTGCTGGAGAGCATTTTATTCCTGTGACTTCATATCGAACAGGACCTTATGGAGTAAGTGGGGCGCCTGCAGCTAATGGTTATGTGGATTATTTAAAAATGATAAATGCTAGAGATGCTGGCGTTGCTGGGGTTAAACTATCATGGGAAGAATGTGAAACAGCTTATAAACCAGATCGTTTTGTGGAATGCTATGAGCGTTTAAAAAACAGAGGTGAAGCTGGAGCTGCTCTTTTTCAACCATTAGGAACAGGTTTAACATATTCTGTGATTGATAGAGTGGCGAACGATAAAATTCCTCTTATTACTATGGGGTATGGAAGAACAGATGCTTCAGACGGCAGAGTGTTTCCATGGGTTTTTCCTTTGATGGTTAATTACTGGTCATTATCAACAGCAAAAATAAAATATATAGCGAGTTTGGAAGGTGGCCTTGATAAATTAAAAGGTTTAAAAATAGCTAATGTGTATCATGATTCTGCTTATGGCAAAGAAACTGGTCCTGTTTTGCAAAAGCAAGCAGAAATGTATGGTTTTGAATTAGAAGGATTTCCTGTGGCCCATCCTGGCTTAGATCAAAAAGCTACATGGTTAAATGTAAGAAGATATAAACCAGATTATGTTATTTTAAGAGGTTGGGGCGTGATGAATCAAACAGCTTTAAAAGAGGCTGCTAGAGCAAGAATTCCAGCTAATAAAATCATTGGCGTAACGTGGTCTTGTTCAGAATTAGATACTATTCCTGCTGGAAAAGCTGCGATAGGGTATACTTGTTCCTCTATGATAAACCCAGGAACTCATTATAAGGTATTTCAGGATATAATAAAATATGTTCATGATGCGGGTAATGGTACTGGACCATTAGAAGAAATGCATAATCAACAACTTTATAGAGTTGGTGTTTTAATGGGAATTATGACTGTTGAAGCAATTACAAAGGCTACAGAAAAATATGGCAATAAGCCTATGTCTGGAGAGCAAGTAAGATGGGGAATAGAAAATATGAATATGGATGATGCTAGACTTGAGAAAATGGGTATTAAAGATTTTATTCCTAATTTTAGTGTAACTTGCGCAGATCATGAAGGGAGTGCTCCGGTGAAGTTTCAGAGATGGAATGGTAAAGAATTTGAGCCTGCATCGGATTGGGTGACAACAGATCAAAATATAGTTAGACCAATGATTGAAGCTTCTGCCGCGGGTTATGCCTCTGATAAAGGTATAGCGTTAAGCTGTAATTAATAGGAAGGTTAGTTTCTTTGTCTAAAAAAGAAGTTAATAGCTCTGAAAATATAAATTCTTCAATGATGTTGGAACTCAATAATATTGAAGTAATATATGATCATGTAATATTGGTCTTAAAAGGAGTGTCTTTTAATGTGCCTGAGGGAGCTATTGTAGCTCTCTTAGGTGCTAATGGGGCTGGGAAATCTACTACATTAAAAGCAGTGTCAAATTTATTAAGGGCAGAAAGAGGCGAAGTAACGAAAGGCTCAATTGAGTACATGGGAGAAAGAGTAGACCGATTAACTTGTAATGATTTGGTAAAAAAAGGTGTAATACAAGTAATGGAAGGGAGACATTGTTTCGAACATTTGTCTGTAGAAGAAAACCTCCTTACCGGAGCTTATACTTCTAAAGCAAGCAGGTCTGATATTAGCAAACAATTAGAAAAAACATATCATTATTTCCCTAGGCTGAAAGACCGAAGAAGAACCGCTGCGGGTTATACTTCAGGCGGAGAGCAGCAAATGGTAGCTCTTGGGAGAGCTTTAATGGCTAATCCTAAGATGATACTTTTGGACGAGCCTTCAATGGGTTTGGCTCCTCAATTAGTAGAAGAAATTTTTTCTATTGTTCAAGACTTAAATAAAAAAGAAGCTGTAAGTTTTTTGTTAGCAGAGCAAAATACGACTATGGCCTTAAAAACAGCAGATTTTGGCTATATATTAGAGAATGGCAGAGTAGTAATGGAGGGTAGTGCGGAGGAATTGTCTTCTAATGAAGACGTAAAAGAATTTTATTTAGGGCTAAGTGAAAAAGGCAAAAAAAGTTTTAAAGATTTCAAGCATTATAGAAGAAGAAAGCGCTGGCTTACATAGAAGCTATATAAGCAATGATCATATAAATTGCTAAATAAAGGGGGGAGGCTTTATCTGTATATTAGGAAAGGATTTAAGTTTAAATGAACATTGTTAACATAAGATTTTTTTCTTATATCTTTTTATTTTTTTATATCTTAGTTGGTTGTTTTAGTTATTCTCTTGCAGATGAGCCTCTTTTGCTTAAGCAAAACGAGAATGAATTTGAAGATCATGTAGGCAATAAATTTGAAGAGGAAATGAAAAGTCGTAATGACTCAATTTCAGCTACTATGGAAGGTTGGCTTCTTCCCAAATATTTATTATCTGAAAGAAAAGAAGAGATTATGAAATATGTGGTTCCTAAAGGAGCTACCATAGGTGAAATAATTTATAAAAATAACAATGGTCCGCCATTAGCGGATCTTCTGAAAGATAATCAAGTTATAGGTTATATATTTGAAACATATGATTGGGTTCAAGGAACAGGATATTCTAGAAAGCCTTATCACATTATTACTTCAATAGATTTAAAAGGACAAATAATAGGCGTACGTCTGATGTGGCATACTGAGCCTATAGCTATTTTAGGAAGAACAGATGAGGATCTTCATGATTTTCTTGTTCAATATCCAGGCAAAAAAATAAATAAAGGAATAAGTTTAGTTTTAGAGATGTCAGGTTCGGTACTTAATGAAAATAAAGTTGCGATGCGAAGTACTGCAGGTGACACATCTAATTTACAACCAGTTGACGGGATATCTAGAACAACTACAACTTCAATTTTATTAAACGATTCAGTAATGAGAGCATCCCGAAAAGTTGCAAGATTTAGGAATATAAATTTATCTTCTCAAGACCTGGGAATAATTTTAAATATAGAAAAATTTTCAAAACAAAGTTGGTTAGAACTTATAAGTAGTGGCTCAATAGGAAAACTAAAAATTTCCAATGGAGATATAATGGAAAAATTTAATTTACTTGAAAACATAAAAGCTCCAAGAAAAGCTAGACTAAGTAAGGAGAAAGATACTTGGACAACAATGTATATTGCAGCTGTGACTCCTGCAGGTATCGGTGTAAATATTCTAGGAAGGAGATGGTATGACCAATATGTAATAACAGGTAGAAATGTAGATGATTTAGTTTTTTGGGTTGGATTTGAAGGACCTGCATCATTTTATGATAAAGCTGTTAAATTAGATAAAAACATTGCTTTCAAGACTTTAAAAATAAAGCAAAATGGTAAGATTTACGATCTAACGCCTGGTATGTATAAGCCATTGCCTTTTCATCATGCAAAAAAAGGTGCCCCTGATATGGAAGAGCAAGGATTATTCTATTTTAATAAACAAAATTTTCTTAACCCTACGGAAAATATTGAACTAGAATACTTAGTAAAAGGTGATATAGGGAAAAAAGAAGTAAAACTTGATCAAACTAATTCAGTGGTATTTTCAATGAATTATATAATTCCAGAAAATTATATAAATAAGGATGCTTTAGTAAATAAGGAATTAGGAAAGGATACTGGATTTAATTGGCAAGCCACTTGGAGAGATAAATATGTGTTAGTTACTTTATCTTTCATAACTGTGTTACTTGCTATTCTATTTCTAGTATTTAAAGATTTTATATCTAAGAGACGAATTTTACATAAGATTATCAGAATGGGGTTTTTGACATGGATATTACTTTGGCTGGGTTGGATAGCTGGAGGCCAAGTAAGTATTATTCATCTTGCATCTTTTATACAAGGTTTAATAGATGGAGGTGGTTTTGCAGCATTTTTAGCAGAACCGGCAATAGTTATTATAGGCTTAACCGCAGTTATTTCTATGCCTATATGGGGAAGAGCATTGTTTTGTGGATGGTTATGCCCTTTTGGTGCATTGCAAGAATTGTTAAATAAGTTTGCAATATTTATAGGCATTAAACAAAAACGAATTAGTGAAAAGAGTGATAGGATAATGAAATTAGGCAAATATGCCTTATTGTCTCTGCTTACTATTACATTTATATATTCCTTTGATTTAGGTTTAAAAGCTAGTGCAATTGAACCATTTAAAAGTGCAATTACTTTCAGGTTTAATGCTCCACTCTTAGCTTTGGTGTGGGTTGCACTTCTTTTATTTATTGGGATATTTATTGAAAGAGCTTACTGTCGTTTTTTATGTCCTCTAGGAGCGGCAGCTTCTTTAATTGGAAAAGTAAGAATTTTTAATTTTTTACATAGAAGATTGGAATGTGGAAATCCATGCAAAGCGTGTAGCCCTACTTGTCCTACTCAAGCTATTAAAAAAAATGGTAAAATAGATATGAATGAATGTTTTCAATGCTTAGATTGTCAAGTAATGTATTTTGATAAAAATAAATGTCCTCCTTTAGTTGCAATTTATAAAAAGTCTAAGATATAAGAACTATTGGGGCTCCGATACAATTGCACCCCAAATATTAATTTTATGAGTGTATCCAATTAGATTATATTTTTTTGATTCAATTTTGCACCACTCTTTTTTGCATGATTTTATGTTTACTATATTATTTTTTCCAATATTACCAATGATAGAAGCATTTTTATTAGGCTTTTTAAAAATTTTACTATTTTTTAAAAATATTACGGTTTTATTTTTTTCTTTATTTTTTTCAAACAATCTTGTGTTCATCCAGCCTATAGATCCATCTGGTGTTTCTACTTGATACCATCTTTCATATTGATTTAATATTTTAACAGGTAATCCGATTTTTTTAAAATTCCATTTGATTTCGAATTCTTTTCCAGGCCCTACTCTCATATTAGAATTATTGTATTTTAATGTTTTAAAATTGTTATTATTGTTATTGTTTTCATCTGAACAATTAGAGACTAAAATTACTAGGAGCATTAGAAAAAAACTTCTGAAAATATATTTCATAATTACTTATAATAATACTCATTTTTTTATAAAGTAAACCTTATAGTATTTTAATTTTACTGTACTTAACAACAAAGTGTTTTATACTTTAATACTATTTAATGAGGTTATTATTTATGAGCAGTAAGCCACTAGTTATTGTTACGAGAAAATTACCAGAGTCAATAGAAACTAGAATGATGGAGCTTTTTAACACGAAATTAAGTGTTAATGATAACCCTTTAAGTGTAAAAGAATTAAAAGAAGTTGTTGCTAATGCAGATATTTTAGTGCCTACGGTAACAGATAAAATAGATAAAAATATTTTAGAGGCATCATCAGATAATTTAAAATTAATAGCAAATTTTGGAAACGGGATAGATCATATAGATATAGAATATGCGTTAGGAAATAAAATAATTGTAACTAATACTCCAGGTGTTCTTACAGAAGATACAGCTGATATGGTTATGAGTTTATTATTGGCTGTTCCAAGAAAAATTATTGAAGGAGAAAAACTTATTCGAAGTGGAAACTGGATGGGTTGGAGTCCTACTCATATGATGGGAAGAAGAATATGGGGAAAGAGGTTAGGTATAATTGGAATGGGTTCTATAGGGCAAGCTGTTGCGAGAAGAGCAAAAGGTTTTGGATTATTAATTCATTATCATAATAGAAATAGACTCCCAGAAGTTATTGAAGAAGCACATAACGCTACTTATTGGGAGGATTTAGATCAAATGCTTCCTAAAATGGATATTATTTCTATTAATTGTCCGAGCACTCCTGAAACTTTTCATCTTTTGTCTAAAGAAAGGTTAAGTACTTTGCAACCTCATGCTTATATTATTAATACTTCTAGAGGAAAAGTAATAGATGAAGATGCTTTAGCCGGTAAGCTTAAAGACAATAAAATAGCAGGTGCTGGTTTAGATGTTTTTGAGAGAGAACCTGCAGTAAGTAAAGCGCTATTGACTGCTCCTAATACTGTTTTATTACCACATATGGGATCTGCAACAGTTGAAGCTAGAATAGAAATGGGAGAAAAAGTTATTGTAAATATTCAAACTTTTTTAAACGGCCATAAGCCTCCAGATAGAATTATATAAAAAGTAATTGGCTATTTTTATTGGAAATAATTTCTGGTAGGCCTGTTAAGTTTATGTTTAAATCTTTTCTAATATCATTTTTATTGATTTTATTTTCGGATAAAGCTCCAGAACAAGCATGAAATATAGTTTTAAGTTCAATACTGGCAAGAAGTAGTTCGTTGCTATTAGAAAAATTAAATTGAGAATTTAGTTTTTTCTTTTTTAAAAGAGCACTCTTTAATAAATTTGTGACACTTTTTCCTGTAAAAAATAATTCAGTCTTTCTACCTATAGCAGCCCCGGAGGCAATAATCGATAAAGCATAATTAATTCTTTCTTTTTCATTAGAATGTAAAATCACTATTAGAGTATTGTTTTTCATTATTTATAATCTTTATTTTCTTGTATTTTTCTAATACTAGGGTTTTTGCCACATAATTTACAATTAGTATCTTTTTTAATTTTTACCTTACGCATTTCCATTGATAAAGTATCAAAAATTATTAAATAATTATTTAAGGAAACACCAATATTAAGAATTTCTTTTATTACTTCTATAGCTTGAATAGAACCAATTGTTCCTGCAAGAGCTCCAAATACTCCTGCTTCACCACAGGTAGCGACAACCCCTTCTTCAGGGGGTGCTGGCCAAAGACATCTATAGCATGCATTTCCATTTTTGTGAGCAGAATATGTAGAAATTTGTCCTTCAAATCTTAATATTGCGGCAGAAACTAATGTCTTATTTAATAAATAACAAGTGTCATTTACAAGAAATCTTGTTCCAAAGTTATCACTTCCATCTGCAATTATGTCATAATTTTTTAATATTTTATTAGCGTTTATTATATTAAATCTTTCATTGTATGTTATTACGTTAATATCTGGGTTAATTGAAAGGATACTTTTTTTTGCACTTAAAGTTTTGGGCATTCCTATGTTTTTGTTTTTATGTATTATCTGTCTTTGTAAATTGGATAATTCTACTTTATCATCATCTATAATTCCTATTGTTCCAATTCCAGCAGCAGCTAAATATAAAAGTAATGGCGAACCCAGACCTCCTGCACCTATAACAAGTACTTTGGAATTCATTAATTGTCTTTGTCCTTTTCCTCCTACTTGAGGCAATGTAATATGCCGAGCATATCTTTGTATTTCTTCTTCTGTAAAATCAAAATTAGTCATTTTATTTATTTTGCATAAAATCTATTATTTTTAAGGCTAGTTTATCTGCTATATTTGTCTTACTAGTTTTTTTCCATTTTTCTATTTTAGAATTAGAAATAAAAGTTATTTTATTTTCATCTCCGCCAAAAATATTTTTATTTTTTAATATATCGTTTGCTAAAATCCAATCACACTTTTTATTTAAAAGCTTCTTTTTAGCGTTTTTTTCAAGATCATTAGTCTCTGCAGCAAATCCAATAACTAATTTTGGTCTATTAATTTTTCTCTTTGCGATGTTTTCTAAAATATCAGGGTTATTCACTAAGTTTAATAAAGGTTTGCTATTATTTTTTTTAATTTTAAGAGTGGAAGGTTTCTTGATTGACCAATCAGAAACTGCAGCTGTACATATTGCCACATCTGTATTTTTAAATTTTTTAGTCTCAATCAGCATTTCTTTTGCAGATGTAACATTTATTACTTTTATATTTGAAGGAATATGCTCTTGTGTTGGTCCCAAAATTAATGAAACTTTTGCCCCAAGGCTTACTAGACTTTTTGCTATTTCAATTCCTTGTTTACCTGAAGATCTATTTCCTAAAAATCTTATAGGATCTATTGCTTCATATGTAGGGCCAGCAGTAATTAAAGCATTAATTTTTAGCGTTTTTTTTTTATATGTAGAAAGTAAAAATTTAAATATTTCTTCAGGCTCACTCATTCTGCCATATCCTTCTTCACCACAAGCTAAATCTCCTGGTTCAGGCCCTATTACCTTAATGTTATTTAATTTAAGTTTATTAATATTCTTTTGTGTAATAGTGTTTTTCCACATTTCTACATTCATGGAAGGAGCAAAAAATATTGGTTTATTTGATGCTAATAATACAGTGGACGCTAGATCATCTGCAAAACCATTAGCAGTACGCGCTATAATATTTGCTGAAGCTGGGGCTACTAATATAATGTCAACTTCCCTAGAAAGTTGAATATGACCCATTTCACTTTCATTTTCTAGATCAAATAATTCACTGTATACTTTTGACGAGGATAAGCTAGCAACTGATAAAGGGGTTATAAATTTAGAGCCTCCTTTAGTTAGAATACTAGTTACCTTTATATTATTCTTAATAAAAATTCTTATAATTTCTAGGGATTTATAAGCAGCTATTCCTCCAGATATAATAAGAAGTATTTTTTTTATATTATTCATGGCTTTCTTTTGTTAGTTTTTATAGAAATTAATAATACTATTTATATTGGCATAAAGAAACTATTTAAATTTTAACAGCTATATATAAGCAAGCGATTCCTCCAAGATAGTTTTTTAATTTTATTATTTTAAAATTAGCATTTTCTAGTTTTTTAATAAATATCTCAGGGGTATAAAATGTTTCTATGCTTTCTATTAAATATTGATATGCATTTCGGTTATTGGCAAACTTCTCTCCTAAAATAGGGATAATATTTTTTAAATAAAAATTATATATTCCTTGCAGTGAAGGAATAGTTTTTGGAGAAAATTCTAATATATATAGCTTTCCTCCAGGTTTTAGAACCTTATAACAATTATTGAGCGTTTTTTCTATTTCAGCTATATTTCTAATACCAAAAGCACATGTAACTATATCGTAAATAGAGTTGCGAAGAGGAAGCTTTGCGGAATCTCCTGCAATCCATAAAGGTTTATTATTTATTTTTTTTACAGCAGATTTAGATTTTCCTATTTTAATCATTTCGGTTGTTAAATCTAATATAGTTATATTATTTTTGGGATATTTTTTTAAAATTTCTATTGAAATATCACCTGTTCCACCTGCAATATCAAGAATTTGTGAATTTTTATGATTAGGTAAATTATACCCTATTCTATTGACTAAATCTTTTTTCCATAATCTATGAGTACCTAGACTCATAATATCATTCATTTTGTCATAATTTTTTGAAATATCTGTGAATATTTTAGTAATATTTTTTCTTTTTTCATTTATAGAGACTTTTTTTCTTCCATAAAAAACAGTTTTGTTTGTTTTATTCATAATTACTATAGCTTTCTTCTTGTTCTTTCATTAATATTCATTATGCCTGAATTACCTGAAGTTGAAACAGTAACGACTGCGTTAAATATTGCAATTAAAAACTTAATTGTGAAAAAAATTTCTATTTATAGAAAAGATTTAAGGTTCCCTATACCTAAAGATATGTCGATTATATTGCCAGGCAAAAAAGTTATTAAAGTTAAAAGACGTGCTAAATATGGAATAATTGATTTTAATAATTTTTATTCTATTATTTTTCATTTAGGTATGTCGGGAAGGATAATAATTGAAAAAAAAATATTTTCTCGTTTACAAAAGCATGATCACATAGTTTTAGAATTTAAAAAAAATACCAAATCCAATGAAGAGATAAGAGTAATTTATAGAGATCCAAGAAGGTTTGGTTTTGTGTATTTACATAAGACAAAGAGTATTGATTATAAAAATATTTTTAAAAACCTTGGACCTGAACCTTTAAATACAAAATTTTCTGTGATTAATTTTATTAGAAATATTAAAAATAAAAACACATCTATTAAATCAGCTTTATTAGATCAAAAAATTATAGCAGGACTAGGAAATATTTATATTTGTGAAAGTTTGTTTTTATCTGGTATTCTTCCTATGAGATTATGTAAAGGGCTTTCTCGTAAAGACATTGAGTTTTTATATTTTAATATAGTGAAAGTGTTAAAAGGAGCTATAAAACAAGGTGGAACTAGTTTAAAGGATTATAAAAATATTACAGGTGAAATAGGATATTTTCAAAATTTTTTATGTGTTTATAATAGAAACGGAAAAGAGTGTGTTAATAAAAATTGTACTAGCAATGTTAAAAGAATAATTCAAAATGGAAGGTCATCATTCTATTGTCAAAATTGTCAAAAATAAAATTTAAATATGGGTTAAAATTAATTGCTATTTTATGTGGTTTTTCTTTATTTTTATTCTCTAAATATATTAAAGCGGATAGCTTTCTAGAATGTATAGAGGATATTCCCATTAGTAATGAATTTGTAGAAAGTGAGAGTGATTGTTTTAATTTTGATTCTAGTACAGGTAAGATATCTTTAGCAGTAGCTAAAACATTAATGAATTTTGAAGATATTAAAGAATATTATATGAATATTTTGCCTTCTTTTGGTTGGGAAGTAAAAGAATTCTCAGAAAAAGAATATTTTATGTTATTTGTTAGAGAAAAGGATGTTTTAAAAATATCCGTTCAGATAGATAATAATAAAAATTTTTTGATAACATATAATTTACTTTCTTTAATAAAATGATTTGGGGGATAATATGGTAAAATTTAATAAAAAATATAAGACTATTATAGTAGAAATATATGAAAAAGTTGCTCTTATTACTTTAAATAGACCTGAATCTCTTAATGCTCTTAGTAAGAATTTAATAGAAGATTTAAATAATGCTTTAAATTTAATAGAGAAAGATGAAGGTTTGTCTGTAATAGTGATTACAGGTTCCAGTAAAGCATTTGCTGCAGGTGCAGATATTAAAGAGATGTATTCTAAAACTTTTATTGATGTAGTGAATAATGATTTTATTAAGCCTTGGGAAACTATTACACTATGTAAAAAACCGACTATTGCTGCAGTAGATGGTTACGCTTTAGGAGGAGGTTGTGAACTAGCAATGATGTGCGATATTATATTTGCTAATGAGAATACTAAATTTGGCCAGCCAGAAATAAATTTAGGAGTTTTTCCTGCGGCAGGAGGAACGCAACGCCTAACTAAGGAGGTTGGAAAATCTAAGTCAATGGATATAATATTAAGTGGACGCACTATGGATGTTTATGAAGCGGAAAGATTAGGATTAGTAAGTAGAATTTTGTCTTCAAATAACTTTTTGAAGGAAACTTTAGATATAGCAAAACAAATTTCTTTAAAGTCTTTACCTGCCTTAATGATGGCTAAAGATGCAATTAATGCTTCTTATGAAACAAACTTATCTCAGGGAGTGACCTATGAAAGAAGGCTGTTTAGATCTGCATTTTCTTTAAAAGACAGAAAAGAAGGCATGAAAGCTTTTATTGACAAAAGACGTCCTAATTTTAAAAATGAATAAATTATTTGAATGGTTGACGTTAAAGTAAAGATCAGCTAATACAGGGACTTTAAAAATTTTATTTAAATTTTAAGGATAAATATTAATGGCTAACATTGCTTCTGCAAAAAAGAGAATTAGGACAACGAATCGAAGAACTCTTGTAAACAAAAATAGAGTTAGTAAAATTCGTACATTTGAAAAGAAAATTGAAGAAGCTATCACTAATGGTAAGTATGAAGATGCTATGCTTGCACTTAAAAATTTTCAACCAGAATTAATGGCTGGAGTGAATAAAGGAGTTATGCATAAGGGCACTATGGCAAGAAAATTATCAAGATATAATTCTCGAATTAAGGCTTTAAAATAATTATTTGCTTTTATCCAGAATAGTTATTGCACATTCTTATGAATTATGGTTATAGTTTTTATCTACATAAATTTTAATATATTAACTTTTTAAGTTTTAGGTGAGGACTGTATGCTTTCAAAAGAATTATCTATAGAAGTTTGGGAGCAAGTTAGAGATCAATTGAAATTAGAAGTAGGGCAAACGGTTTTTGATAATTGGTTAGCTCTTTTACATTTACATAGTTATTCTAAAGGTGAAATAATAATTTCTGTTCAAAGTCAGTTTCATAAGGACTGGATTGAACCGCGTTATGGCAATAGAATTAAATCTTTATGGAAGAGTTTAAATAAGGAAATCAAATCAGTTAATTTAATAGTAGATGAAAATTTGATTTCACAATCACCTGTAAAACAGAATATAGAAGATATATCAATATTAAGTTTTTCTTCACCTCTTGATTGTAAGTATACTTTTGAAAAATTTGTTGTAGGTCCTTCAAACAACTTTGTAGCTGCAGCAGCGGAAAGAATTTCAGAGTCTGTTGAAGTTGCCTTTAACCCTTTGGTTATATATGGAGGTGTAGGTTTAGGAAAAACTCATTTGATGCATGCTATAGCATGGAAAATAAGAAATAATAATCCAAAAAGGAAAGTGGTTTACCTTTCAGCAGAAAAATTTATGTATCAATTTGTAAGGGCTTTAAGAGAACAAGATACTATGGGTTTTAAGGAGCAACTGAGATCTGCTGATGTTTTAATGGTTGATGATGTTCAATTTATAGCTGGAAAAAATTCTACACAAGAAGAATTCTTTCATACATTTAATGCCTTAGTTGATCAAAATAAACAAATTATTGTTAGTTCTGATAGGTCTCCAGCAGATCTGGAGGGAATTGAAGAAAGGTTAAGATCTAGATTAGGATGGGGTATAGTTGCAGAAATTCATGAGACAACTTATGAATTGCGTTTAGGTATTTTGCAATCTAAAGTGGATGATATAAAAAATTGTGAAATTCCTAAGAATGTTTTAGAATTTCTGGCACATAAGATTACTTCTAATATTAGAGAGCTTGAAGGTGCTCTTAAACGGCTTGCGGCTCATTCACAATTAGTTGGAAGACCTGTTTCAATAGATGGTGCATATGACGTTTTGCACGATTTGCTTAGAGCTAATAATAGGAAAGTGACTATAGAGGAAATACAGAAAAAGGTTGCTGAGCATTTTAGTATTAGATTGACGGACATGTCTTCTGCACGTAGAGCAAGAGCTGTTGCGAGACCAAGACAAATTGCGATGTATTTAGCCAAACAGTTGACTTCAAGATCTCTCCCAGAAATAGGAAGAACTTTCGGAGGAAGAGATCATACTACAGTAATGCATGCTGTTAGTAGGATAGAAACACTTATGCTTGAAGATTCATCTATAGCTGATGATTTGGAGCTTCTTAAACGTAATTTAGATAATTAATATTTGTATTAAAAACTAATAAATAATAACTTTAATAACCCTCTAAATAACTTTATATAAATATTAAAATGGTTTATAATTTTGTTATATACGAGGATTTGAGATATGAAAGCTTCAATTGAAAGATCTGCCTTATTATTAGCTTTACAACATGTTCATTCAGTAGTGGAAAGAAGAAATACTATTCCAATACTTTCTAATGTTCTGATTGAAGCTAAAGAAGATGCTGTTTTATTGACAGCGACTGATATGGATATATCTGTCGTTGAAAAAATAGGAAAAGATAAAGCTGAAGTTTTACAATTAGGAACTATAACGACTTCAGCACAAATGTTATATGATATAGTGAGAAAGTTACCTGAAAATGTTAGGGTTGAATTATTATCAGAAAATAATGATAGAATTGCAATTAAAGCTTTGTCATCTTCGTTTGCTTTAAATTGTCTTCCTTCTGAGGACTTTCCTTCTATATCTGAAGAAAATTTTGAACATAATTTTAAAATATCTGCTGCAGATTTAATAAGGCTTATTGATAAAACTTCTTTTGCTATGTCTTTAGAAGAAACCAGATATTATTTAAATGGCATTTATTTACACGCTTTAAAAGATGAAAAAAAATTAAGAACGGTAGCTACGGATGGTCATAGGCTTTCTAGAGTAGATATGGATTTGCCTGATGGATCAGAAAAGATACCTGGTGTAATTATACCTAGAAAAACTATTTTAGAAATTAGAAAACTACTTGAGGACCAGGAAGGAAGTGTTAGTCTTTCAATAAGTGAAAATAAGGTAATGCTTTCTGTAAATGAAGTAATTTTAACGTCAAAATTGCTTGATGGGACTTTTCCTGATTATTCAAGAGTTATTCCAGAAAAAAATGAAAAAATATTGTCAGTATCAAATCAATTATTATCTGAAGCGGTTGATAGAGTGTCTACTGTATCCACTGATAAAACAAGGGCTATTAAAATAAATATACAGAAGAATAATATTTTAGTTTCTGCTACAAGTCCAGAAAAGGGTAGCGGAACTGATAGTGTAGAAGCTAAATATGATTCAGACGATTTAGAAATTGGATTTAATTCTAAGTATGTATTAGATGTTGCTCGTCAAATTAAGGGTGATGAGGTGGTTATTAAAGTTTCTGATTCTGTATCGCCAACTCTTGTATATGATAAAGATGATAAAGATGTTCTCTTTGTATTGATGCCGATGAGAGTTTAGAAGTAATTGTTCCCTTATGGAAAATTGATAAGTAAAAGTATTAAAAATCAAAATATAAGTGTTAGCAATAGCGATACATATATTGCTAAAATAGGAATTACAAATTTTCGTAATTATACACAATCTAGTTTTGAGTTTCCTAATTGTCCTATTGGAATAGTTGGTAATAATGGAATTGGAAAAACTAATATTTTAGAAGCTGTTTCAATGTTTCAACCTGGTAGAGGTATTAGGTCTGTGCGTTTACAAGAAATGATTAATAAGAATAATGATCATTTTGGTCTTAACCTTAAATTGATTAAAGAAAATAATGAATATCTACTTGGGACTTCTTTTGATAAAAACTTAAGCAAAACCAGAAGAGTTAAATTAAATGGAAATTTCATATCTCCTTTAAGTTTAACAAAATATTTAGGTATAGTTTCTTTAACTCCTTTAATGGACACAATTTTTATAGAATCTCCCTCGTCTCGAAGAAAACTAATAGATAAAATAATTTGGATATTCATAAGTGAACACGCCACCAATGTAAGAACATATGAAAAATTAATTAGAGAAAGAAATAATTTACTTAAAAACAATACAGTTGATAATAATTGGTTTAAAAATATTGAAGAACGGCTCGTTGAATATGGGCTTAAAATATTACAGGCTAGAGCACAAGTTTTGTCTTTTTTAACAGATGAAATGGTTTTAAATAGTAAGGTTTTTCCTAAAGCATCATTTTCTATAATAGGTGAAGCAGAAGAAATTTTTTATGCAATAGAAAATATAGAAGAAATTAAAGAAATATATATTAAATCATTACATGATAATAGAAAAACAGATTATTATAAAGGGACTACTAGCTTTGGGCCTCATAGATCAGATTTAGAAGTATATTATGATAAAAAAGATATGTTGGCGTCGAAATGTTCTACAGGAGAACAAAAGTCTATTTTGATTTCAATAATACTTTCAGTATGTAAAGCGTATAAAAAATATTTATTTTCTTCACCAATTTTGTTACTTGATGAAGTCTTTGCTCACTTAGATTTTGATAAGAAACAAGCTTTATCCTTAGAGATAGAGAGCTTAAAAATTCAAGTTTTTATGACAGGAATTGATGAAATGGATTTTATGACTTTTAATAAAAAATCATATATAATGAAACTATAATATTTAGGGGAATTTGCATGGCCTTAGAAGCTGAAGAAAAAAATAATATTAATTATGATGAAGATTCTATTAAAGTTCTAAAAGGGTTGGATGCAGTACGAAAAAGACCAGGTATGTATATTGGTGATACAGATGATGGAACAGGTTTGCATCATATGGTTTTTGAGGCAGTTGATAATTCTATAGATGAGGCGTTAGCTGGACATTGTGATAATATAGATATTATTTTAAATTCAGATGGCTCAGTTTCTGTGCATGATAATGGAAGAGGAATACCTACAGGAATTCATCCTGAAGAAGGAGTATCTGCTGCTGAAGTTATTATGACAAAATTGCATGCAGGAGGAAAGTTTGATGAAAATAGTTATAAGGTCTCTGGTGGTTTGCATGGCGTAGGAATAAGTGTTGTAAATGCTTTGTCTGAAAAATTAGAATTAATAATATATAGAAATAATCAAAAATTTTCTATGAATTTTAATAATGGAGATGCGGAAGAACCTCTTAAAGAAATTGGAAAATCAGAAAATAAATCAGGAACTCATATAAAATTTTTTCCTTCAGATAAAGTTTTTGCTTCTACAGAGTTTGATTTTTCTATTTTAGAAAAAAGGTTTAGAGAGCTAGCTTTTTTAAATTCAAGTTTAAAAATAAATATAATTGATAATAGAAAAGCAGAAAAAAGAAATGTGAATTTATATTATGAAGGAGGAGTTAAATCTTTTGTAGAGTACTTAGATAGATCAAAATCATCTATTCATGAGAATATTATTTATATAAAAGGGATTAAAAATGATATAGAAGTTGAGTTAGCATTAGGTTGGAATGATAGTTATTATGAAAATGTTCTTTGTTTTACAAATAACATTCCACAAAGAGATGGAGGGGCTCATTTAGCAGGGTTTAGAGGTGCTCTTACTAGAGCTATTACAAAATATTCTCAAGCAAACCCTATAGGAAAAAAAAATAAAATAAGTTTAACAGGAGATGATATGCGGGAAGGAATTACAGCTGTTTTATCTCTTAAAGTCCCTGATCCAAAGTTTTCTTCACAAACTAAAGATAAATTGGTTTCGTCTGAGGTTCGTCCTGTTGTGGAAGGGTTGGTAGGTGAACATTTAATGAATTGGCTCGAAGAAAACCCATCGGAAGCAAAAATAATAATTCAAAAAATTATTGATGCCTCTTCCGCTAGGGAAGCTGCTAGAAAAGCTAGAGAACTTTCTAGGAGAAAGGGAGCATTAGAATTTGCTAGTCTCCCAGGAAAACTCGCTGATTGTCAGGAAAAGGATCCAGAAAAGTCAGAATTATTTTTAGTTGAGGGTGATTCAGCTGGGGGTTCAGCAAAACAAGGTAGATCTCGAGAAACACAAGCAGTTCTTCCTTTAAGAGGAAAAATTTTAAATGTAGAAAGAGCGGGTAGAGCAAGAATACTTAGTTCTAATGAAATAGGCATAATGATTTCTGCATTAGGAACAGGTATTCATGATGATTTTGATATTGATAAGTTAAGATATAATAAAATTATAATTATGACAGATGCAGATGTGGATGGTTCACATATTAGAACTTTAATTTTAACTTTTTTTTATAGACATATGAAAGAATTAGTAGAGGCAGGGCACTTATATATAGCTCAACCACCCTTATTTAAAGTTAAAAAAGGAACCAGTGAAGTGTATCTAAAAGATGAAGATAGTTTAGATGATTATTTGATTAATCAATTAGTTAACGATTCTATTTTAAACAATCATGCTGGAGATAGCCGAACAGGAAAAGACTTAAAGGCAGTAATATTAGATGCTAAATTACAATTTCTTTCAATAAATGAACTTTCAAAGAAAATAGATCTGAATTTAATAGAGCGATTAGCTATAAGTGGTGCATTAAGTCCTGATTTACTTAATGATGTAGAAAAAGCCAAGATAGTTGCAGAATTTGTTTCTAAAGCTTTAAATAAGTTTGCTAAACCAGGTGAGGATGGTTGGTCTGGATTATATAATTCTGAGGAAAAAAAATATATTTTTAAACACGATAGAAGAGGTGTTGTTTCAGAATATATAATAGATTTAAATATTTTAAATTCTAGTGATGCACGTAAATTGGAAAAATTTGCTTCTGAATTACAGGATACCTATTTTAATGGAGCTGTTTTAACATATGATGAAGAGACTTTTAATATTGGAGGTCCTTCTGAACTTTATTTAAAAGCTATTGAATTAGGTAGAAAAGGACTAGCTATTCAACGTTATAAAGGTTTAGGTGAGATGAATCCTGATCAACTTTGGGAAACAACATTAGACCCTGATGCAAGAACTGTCCTTAAAGTTAATATAGATGATGCAGCAGAAGCGGATAATGTTTTTTCTACTTTAATGGGTGAAGAAGTTGAGCCAAGAAGAAAATTTATTCAGGAGAAAGCGTTAGAAGTAGAGAATATTGATATTTAATTTTTTAATTTATAAATTTTAGAAAGAGACTTCTGTGTATTTTAAAAATAATCCTTTATTTCATTTGGCCTTTCCAGTAGATGATTTAAATAGCACTAAAGATTTTTATACTAAAATTTTAGGATGTAAAATAGGACGGTCTTCCGAAACGTGGATAGATTTTAATTTTTTTGGACATCAAATTACGGCACACTTATCTGTTAAGAAATCAGATAATAATGAAGTAAAAAATAAGGTAGATGGAAAAAATGTTCCTGTAAGACATTTTGGTTTAGTAATGGATTGGCAGGATTGGCATCAAATGAAAGATAAATTAATCTCATATAAAACTAATTTTTTAATTGAACCATATTTAAGGTTTAAAGGTGAAATAGGAGAGCAGGCAACTTTATTTGTATCAGACCCTTCTCTAAATGTGATAGAGCTTAAATCTTTTAAAAATAAAGAAATGTTATTTGCGTCATAATATATGATTATTTTAAGATTAAGACTGGAATTTTTATATTTATATTCTTGCTTAATTCTTCAATGTTTTTGTTTGATAGTGCTATGCAACCATTTGTCCAATCTTTAGTATATTTTTTACTATTTTTTGGATAACCATGAATCATAATATATCCCCCTGGGTTTTTGTTAATTTCTTTTGCATTTATCTTATCCCATTTATTTGGATATGATATTTTAAAAGATATATAAAAGTCACTATTAACAATTATTTTACTTATATAATAAAGCCCTTCAGGTGTTTTTCCGTCCCCTTCATAAAATTTATGTCCTATAGGATCAAAACCTAGGTCAATTGGATATGTTTTTATAATATTTCCATCTTTAAGTAGTTTTAAGGACCTCATTGATTTCTCTATTAATATCATATCTGCTTTATCGGCACTTAATAAACTTGATGGTAGAAAGATAAATATGATTATGATTATTTTAGTTAGGAATTTCATTTTAACTATTAATTCCTTTATTTAGCTCTCCTAAAATACCCCTTGCTGCGTTTTCTTTATTTTTATCATACTCGTCAATAATAACTTCATCATCTTTTTGAGATATAGATTTTATTTTTAGTAAAGTTTTATCATCTATAAATTGTTGCCATTTTATTGAATTCAGACTGAAGCATTTTGGGCATAAGATTTTCCATTCGTTATCTATATGGGAACACTTTGTGCAACCCCATATAAAATCTAAATTTGCTTTTTCGGCCTTTTCTAGCCATTCATTATATGTTTTTAAATTTCCGTTTTCTTTTTTTTCAAGTTCTGCCATCATTATATATGTATTTTTTGTCCAATTTTCTTTTGGTATATTGTTTATAGCTTCTCTAGCTGTAGTCCATGAATTAGCTTTAATTGCTCCCTTAGCAAGAAGTAAATTATTATTATAATTATTATTACCTGATTTAATTATTTCTTTAATAATTTTTAATATAGACGCATTAGTTTTATTATAATTAATTTCGCAAATAAAGTTAGCTAAATCAGGGTGAGAAAAGTGTTTCCAGGAGGATTTTAAAAAATCCACGCATAATCTTGGATTTTTATTATGTAGTAAATTAGCTTTTAAAACTATTGCTGAGGGAAATGAGGGTATAAACTTTAATGCTTGATTTACATTATCTAATGATTCAGCTTTATGGTTTGCTTCGTTTAAGTTAATTGCTTTTGCAAGATAAATGTTGCCTTGAAGTATTTTATAATCTTTGGATGAAATATCAGTATATTTAGAAATATGGTTTAAAGTTTCAAAAATATTTTTCCAATTATTATCTATAATATTTAATTGTAAAAATTTATAAAAAAACCAATTAGGAGTTTTGTTTGATTTCGGAGTTAATTGAATAGTTTCTATTGCTTTAGATATATTATTTTCTTTAATATAAATATTGGTTAATTTTTTTATAGCTAAAAGCTTAGTCTCGGAATGTGATAACATATTTGTTAGAATGTTTTTATTATCATCATTATAATATTCACTTATATCCATATCTAACAATAATTTTAACGGAGTATTATTTAATTTTTTTGCTTTATTTGAAAATTTCTTAGCTAATTCTATTTCATTCATGCTTTTTGCTGAGAATGCGTTATTTAAAGCAATTGTAGCTTTATTAATTTTATTTCTAGTAATTGTTTTATGGATATTTTTAGGTAAGTAAAATAATCTTTTAATTGCAATATAAATAAAAGTTACTAATAAAAATATTGTAATTGACCCTATAACTAAAATTGGTATAGAGGTTTCTAAAAGCCAACCGTGCCATTCAATAGATATATTTCCCGGTTCTTTTTTTAACCAAATAGTTAAAAAACCTAAGATTGAAAATAAAATAAAAAAAATAAAAAATTTAAACAATACTTATCCTTTATTAATCATCCAAATAATAATTTTATTTAAAGCTTCATCTAATTGATTAATTTTTTTAATTTCTGTAATTAGGTCGCCTAATTCTTCTGATGATGGAGTAATATTATTGCTACTGATTAAATTAATTGTATCTATATAATCTTTGTTAATAAGGCTTTTATTTATTTTATTAATAAGGGATGTCTTATTAATATTTTTGACTTTAGTAATTTTTATTAATTCTTTAATTTTTCTTATAAATGTAATATTAGGATTACCATCATCTGTATTATCTATATTATCATTATTTAATAGTATTCTTTCTATTCTAAACATAATTTCATTGTTACTTAATATTTTTAATTTACTCATGTTTTCTAAAACAATGACAGAATTTTTAATTTCTATTGGTAGTTTATATGAATTTAAAAATTCTAAAATAGAAGGTAATTTTTCTATTTTATTTAAATTTAGGTATAAGCTTTCTTGAATCCAAAATAGATAAAAAAGTGTATTGATATAGTTTTTATTATTATTTATATTTTGTACATTATAATTATTTTTTGTATTATTTCCTATTTCATTAAATTGTTTTTCATGAAGGGCATATAAGTTTATAAGTTCTTTAATATTTTTTGCATTATTTGAACTTAGATTAGAATTTATTCCAAGTTGGTTATTTAATTTTTTTAAAGTCTTATCATAATTATTTGCATTATTATTTTTTAAAATATAAATTTCTTTTTTAAGATTAGAAATTTGTATATTCAGATTTTTGTAGTTATTATTGTAGTTGTTATTGATTAATATCAATGTAATAATTATAATTATTAGAAAAACTTTTACTAATATTGAATTGAAATTTTTATAGCCATATTTTTTTTCTATTTTAGAATTAGAAATTTCTACTATTGGTTCTATATTTTTATTATTTTTGCGTAATATTTTAAGTTCGTTAATTAATGATCTATACCTATGTGGTATGCCATTATTTTTCCATTTATAAATAGAGTCTATTTTAATATCATGACCTTTAGATATTATGAAATCTTGTATAACTTTGGCTCCACCTACTTCTTTTATGAGTTTTAAAGTATTATTATTTATATTATTTTTGCCCATAAACTATCCTAATTATAAAATATTGAATACTATTTATATTTTAGTACTCTATTAACGCGTTAGCAAAGGTTTTTAAGTCTGTATTTTTTACAACCTGAACTTTTTTCCAATTTTTTCCATTAAGTACTTTTTTAGTATTATCTCCTAAACAGATAAATTTAATTGTATTAAGATTATATTTTTTACTAAGCTTAATAAAAGTTTTAGCCGTCTCTGGAGAATAAATAACTATATTACTAATAGTTTTATTATTTATAACTTCGATAGATTTTTTAGAGAGGCGGTTGTTAGCTAATGTTTTATAAACTATTATTCTCTCTGATTGCAGTTTTGCTTTATTAAAATTTGAACTTGGATCATGTGCTAATTTCTCACCACCTAATATTAATATTTTTTTATTAGAAGGTTTTATTTTTTTTATAATTTCTTTTTCTAAAGTTATAGCTGAATAAGCTTGAGTATTAATACAATTAAAACCTTCATTTTTTGCTATTTTATGTGTAATTTTTCCTACACAAAAAGTTTTAATTTTTTTAAATTTATCAAAATTATTATTTTTTGATAGTACTTTTATGGTATTTGCACTAGTGATCATAATTGCACAAAAGTCTTTAAAATTTATATTTTTTAATGGTAAAGGTTTTATATTAAAAATTGGCTCAATAATTACTTTATACCCTTTTTTAATTAAAAGGTTTTGAAGTGGCAGAGCTCTTTCTTTTTGTCTTAAAATCAGTATTGTTGATTTATCTATATTATTTATCATTTTTTAAGATTTCTAATGCACCTTGTTTTATAAGTTTTTCTCCTAATTTTTTTCCTAATATTTTTGCATCAATAATACTACCTTTTAATGAGCTCTTAATTATTATTTTTCCGTTTAATGAATATACGTTAGAAGTAATATAAATATTTTCTTTTATAACTTTTGAATTTGCTGCTATTGCTGAGTCACAATCTCCATTTAGTACTTTTAATACTGATCTTTCAGCTATTGCTTGTTGTAAAGTTTGAAAGTTTTCGTGTTTTTTTAATAAATTTTTTATTTTAGTATTATTTTTTAAATATGTAATGGCAATTATTCCTTGGCCAGCAGAAGGCAAGAAAGATGTGTTTTCTAAAATAGAATAATTAGTTTGAATATTTAATCTTTTTATACCAGCAAGTGCTAAAATTATTCCATCAATATTTTTTTCATTTAATTGCTTTAATCGAGAATGAATATTGCCTCTTATAGGTATAATTGTAATATCCGGTCTTAATATTTTTAATTGTGTTGTTCTTCTTGGGCTTGAGGTACCAATTATACTATTTTTAGGAAGAGATAAAAGATCCCATTCTATTTTGGCAGGAATTAATATATCTTCGTGGTTTCCTCTAGGTAAAATACAAGTTAATCCAATTTTTTTGGATAAATTTGTAGGAACATCTTTTAGAGAGTGTACGGCAATATCTATTTTATTTTTAAGTAAGGCTTGGTCTAATTCCCTTGTAAATAAACCCTTTCCTCCAATTTCAGATAGAGATATATTTACCATAATATCTGCCGTAGTCTTAATTTTTATTATTTTTCCATTTTCTATTTTATTTAAAACTTGTTTTGCTTGCCAGATTGCAAGAGGACTTCCTCGTGTTCCTATTTTTATATAATTTATTTTTTTATTAATCATTATTTATATGTACATCATTTTAAACTGTTAAAAAACATTAATCATATTATATAATATATTTATGATTATTTTAGGAATAGAAACTAGTTGTGATGAAACTGCTGCTGCAGTAGTGAATTCAGATTCCACTATACTGGCAGAAACAATTCATAGTCAGATTAAAATGCATGAAAAATATTTGGGAGTTGTTCCAGAATTAGCTGCTAGAAGTCATGTGGATTATTGTGATAAGGTAGTTCGGAATGTTTTACAAAAAGCAAATTTATCTATTTATGATTTAGATGCAATTGCTGCTACTGCTGGACCAGGATTAATAGGAGGTTTATTAGTAGGGCTAACAACTGCGAAAGCAATTTCTTTAATAAGCAATAAACCTTTTTTAGCAATTAATCATCTCGATGGGCATGCTTTGATGCCTAGATTTACTAATAAATTAAATTTTCCCTATTTACTTCTTTTGATATCAGGTGGTCATAGCATGTTTTTATCTGTAGAAGGTCCGGGAAAATATAAGTTGTTAGGTCAGTCAATTGATGATGCCCTAGGAGAAGCTTTTGATAAAACTGGAAGACTTTTAGGCCTTGGTTATCCAGGTGGTCCAGCTATTGAAAAAAATGCTTTAAAAGGGAATAGTAATAGATTTAATTTTCCTAGACCTTTAGAAGGAAGAAATAATTGTGATTTATCATTTTCTGGTTTGAAAACAGCTGTATGGCAAATTGCTGAAAAGTTGTCTCCTTTATCTAATCAAGATAGAGTTGATATTGCAGCTTCTTTTCAGAACACAGTTTGTAAAATCCTAGAGGAAAAAACTCAAAAAGCTATTAATTTATTTCTTAAAATACATCCTAATTCAAAGTATTTGGCTATTTCAGGAGGAGTGGCATCAAATAGTAATATAAAAGAAACTTTAGAGAGCGTGGCGAATAAAAATAATTTGAGTTTGGTTGTTCCTCCTTCTAAGTTATGTACAGATAATGGGGTCATGATAGCTTGGGCAGGCATAGAGCATAAAAAAATTGGTTATGAAACAGATCATAACTTTGATGTGAGATCAAGATGGCCTTTGGGAGAAAATTGTTATGAAATATAATTTTGCTATCGTAGGAGCAGGTGCTTGGGGAACTGCATTAGCAAATTTATTAGCTAAATTAAATGATGGGAATGTAATTATTTGGGCGAAAGAAAATAAAGTAATTGATAATATCAATAATGGCAATAAAAATGAATTATATCTTCCTAAAATTACTTTAGAAAAAAATATTTATGCTACTAATAATATAGAAGAAGTTGTTGCCCCTTATGTTTTCTACGTTACACCAGCACAATATTTTAATTCTGTTTTAACTCTTCATAAGAATGTTTTATGTAAAAGTTCCTCTATTGTTATTTGTTCTAAAGGAATAGATATTAAAAGTGGTTTTTTAATGAGTAAAATATATAAAGATATTTTTTTTAATGATAATTTTTTAGTTTTATCAGGTCCTTCTTTTGCTTATGAAATTGCTAAAGGATTGCCAGCGGCTCTAACTCTTGCTTCTCCAGATATAAAGGCAGCTATTAAATTGTCTTCTATAATTTCTTCTAGAAATTTTAGATTATATCCTAGTAATGATGTAATAGGAGTTCAGCTTGGAGGTGCTGTTAAAAATATTTATGCTATTGGTTCAGGAATAGTAAAAGGATTAAATTGTGGAGAAAATGCTAGAGCTGCCTTTCTTACACGATCAATAGCAGAAATGATAAAAATTTGTGAAATATTAGGAGGAAAAAAAGATTCTATTTTTGGTTTATCTGGAGTAGGAGATGTTTTATTGACTAGCAATAGTAAAAAATCTAGAAATTTTATGTTGGGAAGTTTTATAGGAAAAGGAGAAAATATAAATAATATCTTGCAAAATAATATAACTGTAGCAGAAGGATATTTTACAACTAAAGCCCTTTATTTAATTTTAGAGAAAAAAAATATAGAAACTCCTATTTTAGATGGAATTTATAATATTTTATATAGTAGTTATAGCGTTGAAGACGTTGTTAATTCTTTATTAGATAGACCATTAAAAAATAGTGAATTTGATTAATCTCTTAATAACTCATTAATTGAAGTTTTTGATCTAGTTTTTTCGTCTACTTTTTTTACTATTACTGCACAGTATAAAGATAAATCATTATTTTTATTATTTTTCATTGAGCCTGGTACTACTACAGAGTAAGCAGGAACTTTTCCAAAATATATTTTTCCTGTTTCTCTATCAATTATTTTTGTAGATGCGCCTATATATACACCCATAGATATTACTGCGCCTTCTTCAACAATAACCCCTTCAGCAATTTCTGATCTTGCACCGATAAAACAGTTGTCTTCAATTATTACGGGAGTAGCTTGAAGGGGTTCCAATACTCCTCCTAGCCCTACTCCACCGGAAATATGGCAGTTGCTACCAATTTGAGCACATGATCCCACTGTTGTCCATGTATCTATCATAGTTCCTGATCCAACTCTTGCTCCTAAATTTACAAAAGATGGCATGAGTACAGCATCAGGAGAGATGTATGCACTATAGCGAACTATAGAGCCAGGAACTGTTCTAAAATTACTATTTTCAAAATCTTTGCTCGTCCATTTAGAAAATTTAGATGGAACTTTGTCCCACCAATTACTATTCCCTGGTCCTCCCGGAATAATATTCATAGGCCATAATTTAAAGGATAATAAAACCGCTTTTTTTAACCATTGATTTACTATCCAATCATTACCTATTTTTTCACTTACTCTTGCCTCTCCGCTATCTAATAACGCAAGACATTTTTCAATAATATTTCTGTTATTTCCTGAAGTAGAAGGAGAAATTTTATCTTTTATTTCCCATATTTTTTCAATTTCATTTTGTAGATCGGTTACATTTGAATTCATAGTATTAATGTTTCTCATTAGTTATAATTATATATATTATTAAATTATTTACTTACTTATGTCTAAATTTATTTGATTAAGAAAGCGTGTTAGGTCTTGTGTTATATAATCTATATATTTATAATTGTTTTTTTCCTTTTTAATTAGGTCAGTGTTTTTATCAGGATGGAAATTATTTTTAATTAAAACTGTTTTAAATTTAGCCTTTTTAGGTTCAATTAAATTTATAGAGATGTCTTCAAAAAAAATTGCTTCTGTCGGTTTAATTTTATATTTTTCAACAAAATATTTTAAAGATATTTTAGAGGGCTTAGGGATATATTTTGCAGTTTTAATGTCAAAAATTTCAAATAATTTATTATCTAGTCCTAATTGTTTTATTATATTAATTGCATGAGATTTAGATCCATTAGTATAAATATATTTTTTTCCAGGTAGGCTTTTTAATTGATTATTAAGTTCCGTATTATTTTTTATAGAAGAAATATCAATGTCATGAACATACTTTAAATATTCTTCAGGAATAATATTATGATTTTTCATTAACCCAAAAAGTGTCGTGCCATATTTTAGGTAATATTTTTTTTGGATTTTATATGCTTCATTTTCATTAACATTAAGTTTTTTTATAATAAATTTTTTCATTTTAGAATCAATTTTAAGGAATAAATTTGAGGATGCTGGATATAAGGTGTTATCAAGATCAAATACCCAGTATTTTATTATTTTAAACGGAGATGTTATTTTTGGATTCATTTTAATCTATCATAGTTCCATAACCACCTTTAGTGAATATTTCACGTAAAATGGCATGTTTTTTTCTTCCATCAACTATGACTGCAGCTTTTACTCCAGAAGCAACAGTTTTAAGACAGGTGTTAATTTTAGGAATCATTCCACCTGTAATAATATTATTTTTAATCATTTCTTTTGCTTTATTAACAGAAATTTTAGAAATTAATGTTTTATTTGAATCTATCACTCCGTTAACATCTGTTAATAATAATATTCTCTCGGCTTTTAAGGAACTCGCAATGTGTCCGGCTGCTGTATCTGCATTAATATTAAATGTTTCTCCATTTTTACCAAATCCTACAGGAGCTATTACAGGAATTATTCCATTATTTGTTATTAAAGAAATAATGTCAGCATTAATTTTTATTGGTTCTCCAACAAAGCCTATATCTAGAAATTTCTCAATATTTGAATTTTGATCAAATATATTATTTTTAATTTTTTCCGCTAATATTATTTTTCCATCTTTTCCCGACAAACCTAATGCAAGACTTCCTGTAGCATTAATTTTATTTACGATGTCTTTATTTATGGATCCAGACAAAACCATTTCTACTATTTTTACAGTTTCTTTATTAGTAACTCTTAGTCCTTCAATAAATTTTGTTTCAATTTTAAGCTTTTTTAACATTTGACCTATTTGAGGGCCACCTCCATGCACTATTACGGGTTTAATTTCAAGTGTATTGAGTATGTTGATATCTTTTGAGAAAGAATTTGAAAGTTCTTCATTTCCCATTGCGTGCCCACCATATTTTATAACAATTATTTTATTTTTAAATTTTTCTACATATTGATTTATTGTTCCTACATCAGTCTTTAATATGCTGGAAAGGTTTTTAATAATTTCAGTTTTTTTAGTCATTATTTTTACTTTCATTAATATTAGCTATTAAATTAAGACATATGTGCATTTTATCAATACCTATATTTTTTTTTGAACTAGATATAATTATTTCAGGATATGATGATGCATAATTTTTGATTTGTAGTTTAGTATCATTATATATATTAATTAAAAATTTTTCCGTTACTTTATCTGATTTAGTTAAAATACATTGAAAATTTACACCTATCGTATTTAACAAATTCATTAATGTTTGATCATTATTTTTAATACCTCTTCTTGAATCTACTAGAAGGAATACCCTAAATAAATTTTTTCTATTTATAAAATAGTTTTCAATGAGTTTAGTCCAATTCTTTATTTTATCTTTAGAGGCTTTTGCATAGCCATATCCTGGAAGGTCTGACATAAGTAATTTGTTTTGTACATTATAAAAATGAATTATTTGTGTTCGGCCAGGAGTGTTACTCGTTCTAGCTAGAGAACGCCTATTACAAATAGCATTTATTAGACTAGATTTTCCAACATTTGATTTTCCTGCAAAGCATACTTCAGGAACATTAATATCTGGAAAATCTGAAGGTTTTGCTGCAGCACTATAGTAACTTACTTCTTGGTTAAAAATTAAAATATTTTTATTTTTAATTTTTTTTTTCAATTTATTATCCAATATTATGAAGTATTTTTTTTATCCATTTTCTTCATAATAACCCATTGTTGAATAATTGATAATGTATTATTACATGTCCAATAAATTACTAATCCTGAAGCAAATTGTGCAAATAAAAATATAAATATAAATGGCAACATGCCCATTACTTTAGCTTGGACGGGGTCAGGTGGAGCAGGGTTAAGTTTTTGTTGAAGTAGCATAGTGCCTCCCATAATAAGTGGCCAGATACCAATAATTAAGAAAGATGGTAGATCTATTGGAATAAGACCAAATAAATTAAAAATGGAGTATGGGTCTGGGGCAGATAAGTCTTTAATCCATCCATAAAATGGAGCTTGCCTCATTTCAATTGTAACTGATAAAACTTTATATAAAGCAAAAAACACAGGTATTTGTAAGAGTATAGGTAGACAGCCTGCTAGAGGGTTAGCTTTTTCTTTTTTGTATAAGGCCATTACTTCTTTTTGCATTTGTATTTTGTCATTTCCATAACGTTCTCTAATTTCCATCATTTTAGGTTGTAATAATTTCATTTTATTCATGGATTTAAATGATTTATTAGCAAGAGGAAAGAGCAAAATCCTAATACATATAGTCAAGGCAATAATTGCTAAACCAACGTTTCCAAATAAATTGGAAAAAAAGCTAAGAAGATAAAATAATGGTTTTGTAATTACATAGAACCAACCAAAATCAACGGATCTATCAAACATAGTAACCCCTGTTTTTTCGTGTTGGTCTAAAATGCTTACTACTTTTGCTCCTAAATATAATTTACTTGAATAACTTGATTGGCTATTAGAATTAATAGTAACAGATGATCCTAAATAACTTGTTTGAAATTTTATTTTTGAATCATTATTAAAACTTTGAAAATGACCTTCAAAATCTTTTTCTTGATTAGGTATTAAAGCGGTAAGCCAATATTTGTCTGTAATTCCAATCCATCCATTTTTAGATTTCTCAGAAATTTTATTATTATCTATTAAATCATCATAATCTATTTCTTTTAGTCTTTCATTTAAGACTGCTATAGGACCTTCGTGGAGAATATATAGACCAGACATTTTGGGTATTCCAGTTCTATTTATAATTCCATAAGGATACAATGTAATATGTTCGTTAGAATTGTTTATTACAGTTTGAGTAATTTCAAACATATATTCTTTATCTACAGTAATTACCTTTTTAAAAATTATGCCATTATTATTGTCCCAAGTTAAGGTTACAGGAGAATTGGGATTTAATTCTGATGTGTCCGCAACCCATACAGTTTTTGAATCAGGAATAATAACTTTAGAGTTGTTATTTTTTACCCAACCATGTTCTGCAAAATAGGAATTCATAGTATTTTTTGGAGATAATAATTTTACATAATCAGAATCATCAGAAAGATCTTCAAAATAGTTTTTTAAAATTAGATCATCTATTCTGGCCCCAGATAGCGAAAGTGAGCCAGAAATAAAACTATTGTTAATATTTATTCTCTTTGATTCACTTATTACTTCTTCTCTAGATCTTTCTTTTTCTTCTATTACATTTGGAAAGGGTTGAGAAACTTCATTATTTTCTAGGGATTTGTTTTCTATTTGCTTATTAGGTTTTTGTTCATTAGGAAAAAGTAATTGAAAACCTAAAAGTACAACTAACGATACAAGTATCGCTAATAATAAATTCTTTTGATCTCCCATCATATTTCCTTTTTATTTAAATATTATTTTTTATAGCATTTAATGTTTTTTAAAGCTTCTACTAGATCATTTTTTAATAATTGTATTTCTCTATCATATGTAGACGTTCTTGCAATTAAAACATAATCATTATTTTCTTTTGCATAATCTAATAGTATGTCATTAGCAACCACTCTTAACTTTCTTTTACATTTATTTCTTATTACAGCATTTCCTATTTTTTTTGTAGCTGTTATACCTACTCTTATATTATTATTTCCATCATCATTTGCTATGGTTTGTAAAACTAGTCCAACTTGAGGAGAAGAAATACCTTTTGTAGATATTTTTAAAAAGTCTTTTCGACTTTTAATTGATGATAATACATGAGACATAATTGTTATGCAGATAGTATTTTTCTTCCTTTAGCTCTTCTTCTAGCTAACACTAATCGGCCATTTTTTGTAGACATTCTTGAGCGGAACCCATGTCTTCTGGCTCTTACAAGTTGACTAGGTTGAAATGTACGTTTCATTAGCTTTCTCCAAAACCTTATATTTTAAAATAACAATTATACTTATATATTATTCTTTTTATTATACAATGTTATACTTTAAAATAATATGAGAAAATATTGGAAATTTATTGCATTAGCAACTTTTTTATTACTAATAATTGTTATAAATTTTAGTGGATATTTTTCTTTTATAAATTTACACCTCATAAGCTCTAATTATTTAAGTATAGTAAGTTTTATTGAGAGTAATTATTCTTTAGCTAAATTTTTTTATATATTAATATATATATTTGCTGTTCTGCTAGTTATGCCTGGAGCATGGCTACTTACTTTTTCAGGAGGGTTCTTTTTTGGATGGATGATGGGAAGTATATTAACAGTTATTGGGGCTACTGTTGGAGCAAGTATTCTGTTTACACTATCTAAAAGTATTTTTGGTAAATTTATGACTAAAAAAATTACTAAAAATAAGGGATTAATAAATAAATTTGAGTCGAATATTGAAAAAAATGGATTTTATTTTCTTTTATTTATGAGACTAATGCCTTTATTTCCTTTTGTATTCGTTAATATTGCACCCGCTATAGTTGGTGTAAGGTTTTTGCCGTATGTAATAGCTACATTTATTGGAATAATCCCTGCAACAATTATTTATTCTTTACTTGGGTCAGGTGCAAGTGAAGCTTTTATTACAGGAAATTTATTACATATTAAAGATTTAATATCATTTAAAATAATTTTAGGACTTACGGGATTATCTTTTCTTTCTTTAATTCCAGTATTATTAAAATATAAAAATTTTAATTTAATAAAGTAAATATATTTGTATGAGGTATATTATTATTATTATTAAATAAGGGAAATAAAAATTGCCTGAAATTAGGTTCTGGTGGGTTAGACACGCAACAGTTATAGGTAATAATGGATGTTGTTATGGAGATAACGATGTGGATTGTGATGTAAAAGATAACGAATCTTTTAAGGTACTAGCAAAAATTTTACCTGATAATGCAAATGTTTATACTTCTCATCTTAAACGAACTATTAAAACTATGAATGCTATAGTAAAGCAAGGTTTTACTTATAATAATTATGAAGTAGATTCAAATTTTGGAGAACAAAATTTGGGAGACTGGCAAGGTATGAAATATGAAAAATTAGAAGAAAAAACAAAAGAATTAGGAGTTTTTCAACCAACGTGGCTATGTGCTCCTGATTATACCCCTCCAAATGGGGAAAGTTATAATAATTTATTTAAAAGGGTATCAAAGGGAATTAAAGAAATTATAGAGAAGCATAAAGAAGGAGATATAGTCATTTTTTCTCACGGAGGTCCTATAAAGGCTGCTATAAGTAATGCCTTAAATACAGATCCGATTATTACATTGCCTTTTTGGATAGATAATTTGGCTTTAAGCAGAATTGATTTTTCAGGAGGTATATATCGAGTACGCTTTATTAATTTATTACCAAAAATTATTGCTGATAGTAATCATTCATATAAAGGATCTTATAATTGATATGACTAGAAGGAAAAGTATTTTTAGAGGTTTAAAATTATCATTAATTATATTGGTGGGGGTTTTTTTATATTATAATTTTTATTTGAAAAATAATGATTACTATAGTTCTTCTAATGCATTGATTGGTGGAAATTTTGAATTAGTTGGTGAATACGGAAAAATATATACTCATGATGATTTTATAGGAAAACCATTATTAATATTTTTTGGTTTTGCTTCTTGTCCTGATATTTGTCCTTATGGTCTGTCAGTTATGGGGAGTGTTTTAAATAATTTGGAAAAAAAAAGTAATAAATTTAATGTAGTATTTGTTACATTAGATCCAGAAAGAGATAAGCCGGATAAATTAGCTGAATTTGTAAAATTATTTCATCATAATATTATTGGTTTATCAGGTAATAGTGATCAAATAAATTCTATAGCCAATAATTGGAGAGTTTATAGAAAAGAAATAGAATTATCTGGATCTGCCTTAGGTTATTCTATTGATCATTCAGCATATATTTATCTTATGAATAAAGATGGTAAATACCTTACTCATTTTTCACACAATGTAGATGCAGAAGAAATAATAAAAGAGTTAGAGAAGTTTATATAAATTAGTCTTTATATGAGGGGTCTATTTTTTCCATTAATCTCATCATAGCATTGAAAGCAAGTTCTCCTTTATCAGAATTTTCAATTTCATTTGCATGTGCTTTAGCTATGTTATCTGAAACCTCAATTAAACTCTCATTTGTGGATCTAGCCAAAGTTTGAACGAGGCATGCTCTTTCAAGTTGATGAAGCCTAATGAAAGCATGAGGTATGGTTGAACCCACTGATAATAAACCATGATTTCTGAGAATCATAACACTCTTATTACCTAAGTTTTTGGATAATCTCTCACACTCTTCTGCTCGGACAGTTACTCCTTCAAAGTCATGTAAAGCAATTTGGTTAGTTAATGATGTGCTATCAAAATCAATATTTTTAATTGGTTCTTTTAATGCTGCAGCTGCCATACCAGCAGGTGTATGAGTATGCATAACACAGTGGGCATCTTCTCTGGTCGAATGAATTGCTGAGTGAATTATAAATCCAGCTGGATTAACAGGGTATTTACTTTCTTCAACAATATTTCCATCTAAATCAATTTTTACTAGATTAGAAGCAGTAACTTCGTCATAACGCAACCCAAAAGGATTAATTAAAAAATGTTTTTCAGGTCCTGGAACTCTTACAGTTATATGTCCATATATTAAATAATCCCATTTTAAATGATTAAATATTCTATATGCTGCGGCTAGTTGTATTCTTAAATCTCTTTCAGTTAAGCTTTTAACTTTTGGTTTGAAATTATTTAGTTTAGTAACTTTATTATACTTTTCCATTTTACACTTTTCCAAATTATGAATATGATCAAACGCTAACATATTTGAAAATATTTATAAATAAAGAATGAAAGGTATAGAAATGGAAAATAACCCTTTATTTGATTTAAAAGGAAAAACTGCCGTTATTACAGGTTCAAGCCGAGGTATAGGAAAAGCAATTGCTGTTAGAATGTCTCAATATGGTGCAAAAATTATGGTATCAAGTAGAAAAATTGATGCATGTAATAAGGTAGTAGAAGAAATAGCTTCCTTAGGCGGAGAAGCTATAGCTCATGAATGTAATATAGGAAGTAAAGAAGCATTACAAAATCTAAGTGACACGGCTCATAAAAATTTTGGTAAAATTGATATTTTAGTGCTTAATGCAGCTTCAAACCCATATTATGGGCCTTTAGCTAATATTACGGATGAAGCTTTTGAAAAAGTTATGCACAATAATGTAAAATCAAATTTATGGTTATCGAATATGGTGTTGCCAAAGATGGCGGAGTCAGGTGGAGGAAAGGTAATAATAATTTCTTCAATTGCGGGAATACAAGGAAGTCCTGTATTAGGAGCTTATTCGATTTCAAAAACAGCAGATTTAGGTTTAGTGAGATCTCTCGCAGTAGAATGGGGGCCAAAAAATATTACTGTTAATGCTTTGTGTCCTGGTATAATTAAAACCGATTTTGCGAGAGCATTATGGGAAAATCCAGATACTTTGGCAAAAGTAGAAGCCACGGCACCATTAAAAAGAATTGGTAAGACAGATGAAGTAGCAGGTGCTGCCGTTATGTTGGCATCAGCTTCAGGAGATTTTATTACAGGTCAAAAAATTGTTATGGATGGCGGTATTACTATTTCTGGATAAAGAAAATTAGCCTCATATGTATTATATGAGGCTATAGAATTATATATTAGCTAGAAGGATTTACCTCAAATAAACCAGCAGCGCCTTGACCACCACCTATACACATAGTTACCACTACATATTTAGCTTTTTTTCTTCTACCTTCTATTAAAGCATGCCCTACTAAACGAGAACCAGACATACCGTAAGGATGTCCAACTGCAATAGAACCTCCATTAACATTTAGTTTGTCATTAGGTATTCCCAACTTATCTCTACTAAAAATTACTTGAACAGCGAAGGCTTCATTTAATTCCCATAAATCAATGTCATCCATAGTTAGATTATTTCGTTCAAGAAGTCTAGGAACTGCATATACTGGTCCTATTCCCATTTCATCAGGTTCTAGACCACTAACGGCTAATCCTCTATATATTCCTAATGGTTCTATATTTCTTTTTTCAGCTAGTTTAGAATCCATTATTACACATGCAGAAGCACCGTCAGATAACTGACTTGCATTTCCTGCCGTGATTGTTTTATCTTCACCTAAAACAGCTTTAAGACTTTTTAGACCTTCTATATTTGTTTCTGGTCTTACTCCTTCATCTTGCTCAAGAGTAACTTCAACTTCTGAAATTTCACCAGTTTCTTTATTTTGAACTAATTTAGTAGAAGGCAAAGGTACTATCTCATCGTCAAATTTTCCTGCTTGTTGAGCTGCAGCTGTCCTCATTTGACTTTGAAGTCCGTACTCATCCATTTGATCTCGTGAAATATTATAACGTTCAGCAACAACTTCTGCAGTTTCTAACATTGACATGTAAAGTTCAGGTTTATTTTTTAAAATCCAGTCTTCATGTATATGGTGCTTATTAGAATGATCGTTTTGTACTAGACTGATTGATTCTAATCCTCCTCCTATCGCTACAGGAACATTATCAACAATAACTCTTTGCGCTGCCATTGCTATAGTTTGCATTCCAGACGAACAAAATCTATTAACAGTTACGCCTGCAGTAGACACTGGCATGCCTGCGCGAATAGCACATTGTCTAGCAATATTTACACCTGTTGCACCTTCAGGATTTCCACATCCCATAATTACATCTTCAACTTCTTGCGGATCTATATTAGCTTTTTCTATCGCGTGTTTCATTGCATGAGCACCTAAAACAGCGCCATGGGTATTATTAAAAGCACCTCTATAGGCTTTTCCTATTGGAGTACGTGCTGTTGATACTATTACTGCTTCTCTCATATTTTCTCTCCTTTGATTTAACTTCTCTTTTTAGGGTTGGTGGTGTCTGGAATATATGAACCAATGCTTTTATTAGATTGTTTTAGTTCATTTAATAGGTTAGATTCTGGCCAAGATAAATTATCAGCATTTTTATGGGAATCTATTTCTTGGATAATTTTATCCAATCCAATTTTATCAGCTTGCCACATTGGGCCTCCTCTATGTGCAGGAAATCCATAGCCATTTATATAGCATACGTCTATATCAGAGGCCCTAAATGCATGACCTTCTTCCAAAATTCTTGTTCCTTCATTAATTAGTGCGCCATGTAGACGTGATAAAATTTCTTCATTAGAAATTTCTCTAGGATTTATACCTTTTTCTCTTCTTACTTCTTCTATAATATTTAAAACTTCTGGGTCAGATTCTCTTTTTCTAGTTGCTGGGTCGTATTTATAAAATCCTTTTCCAACTTTTTGGCCAAATCTTCCTAGTTCACATAGTCTATCGGCAACAGTTGAAGCATATTTTTTTCCTTCATAATAATTTTCTTCTTTATGTCTTTTTCTTATTCTCCATCCTACATCGTTTCCTGCCAAATCATTTACAGCAAACGGTCCCATAGCCCAACCCCATTCTTCAGCAACGGAGTCAATTTGTTCAGGAGTAGCTCCCTCTTCAACTAAAAGGTGAGCTTGTGTTACATATTGGTGAAACATTCTGTTTCCTACAAAGCCATCACAATTACCAGCAATAATACCTACTTTTTTAATCTTTTTAGCTAGACTCATAAGGGTTGCTAATATATCTAAACTTGTTTCTGCACCTCTAACTATTTCTAATAAACGCATCACATTAGCCGGACTAAAAAAATGTGTTCCGACTACTTCAGAAGGTCTTTTTGTAGCACTGGCTATTTCATCTATATCTAAAGTAGATGTATTTGAGGCCAGGATAGCCCCATCCTTTGCTAGATTATCAATTTTATTAAAGACTTCTTTTTTAATATCCATTTCTTCAAATACAGCCTCAATAATAATATCTGCATCTTTCATTACATCCCAATCTAATGTAGGGGTTAATAAATTCATTCTTTTATTCATATTATCTTGAGAAAGTCTTCCCTTAGAAACAGTTGCAGCATAATTATTTTTAATTATATCCATACCTTTATTTAGTAATTCTTCATTCGTTTCTATAATACTTACAGGTATACCAGCATTTACAAAACTCATTGCAATACCTCCTCCCATAGTTCCACATCCTAATACAACAGCTTTGTTTATATCTCTTAAAGGAGTGTTTTTATCTAAACCAGGGATTTTATTGGCCATTCTTTCTGAAAAGAATGAATGAATTAGTGCTGCAGATTCGTCTGAATCATGGCAAATTTGAAATAATGCTCTTTCATTTTTTAATCCATCTTCAAAATCTAAATTTACAGCACCCCTGACAGCTTCAATACATCTTAATGGCCCTTCTCTACCCCGCAGTCTCGGAGTAATTTTCTTAATTGCATTATCAAAAATTTCATCAGATATATTTGATATTTTTTCATTTCTTTCTTTCGATTTTGGGTGTGAATTATTAGCAATGATGCTTTTGGCAAATACTATTGCTTTTTCAATTAATTCATCAAGACTATTTACTTCATGGACTTCCTCTACTAATCCTTCTTTAAGGGCTTTACTTGCAGGAATAGGGTTTCCACTAGTAATCATTTCAAGTGCAATTTCAGGTCCTGCTAATCTAGGAAGTCTTTGTGTTCCTCCAGCTCCAGGTAGCAAACCTAATTTAACTTCTGGCAATCCTAATAAAGTTTTTGAATTTGCTATTCTATAATGACATCCCATAGAAACTTCTAATCCTCCCCCGTATGGCGTACCATGTAAAGCTGCAATAGTAGCTTTAGGAGAATTTTCATAAGCATTAATTACGGAGTTAAGGTCTGGATTTTTTGCTGGTTTTCCAAATTCAGAGATATCAGCTCCAGCCATAAATGTTCTTCCGCCTCCCGTTACGATTAGAGCTTTAGCTTCATTATCATTGATTCCTTTTTCTAAGCATTCTGCTAATCCTGCTCTAACTGCTTGTGATAAAGCGTTAACAGGTGGATTTTCAACGGTAATAATACCAATATTATCTTTTACTTGATATGTAACTGGGCTCATATTTTTACTCCTTAAAATACTTTTATTTATTCAGAACTTTAATTATACTTTATGCGTAAAATCAAGACAACTTCTATTTTTTTTATAATAATAGTTGTTTATAATTTACTATATAAGTTAGAAATAAAATAAGTGGGAACGAATGTGTGGTTGGATAACACGGGGACGTAGCTCAGCTGGATAGAGCAATTGATTCCTAATC
>CAYTZM010000009.1:0-69627 GCA_964442655.1 uncultured Rhodospirillaceae bacterium
ATTTATGTTCCTGCAGATGATTTGACAGATCCAGCTCCAGCAACTTCTTTTGCCCATTTAGATGCGACAACAGTTTTGTCTCGTCAGATTGCTGAGTTAGGTATATATCCAGCAGTGGATCCGTTGGATTCAACTTCTAGAATTTTAGATCCTAGAATTATTGGAAAGGATCATTATGAGGTAGCGAGAGATGTTCAAAGGATTTTACAATCATATAGGTCTCTTCAAGATATTATTGCTATTTTAGGTATGGATGAACTTTCTGAAGAGGATAAACTTATAGTGAGTAGAGCTCGTAAAATAGAAAGATTTTTATCTCAACCATTTCATGTTGCTGAAGTATTTACAGGTTCTGCAGGAAAGTATGTAGAATTAGAAGACACTATTAAAGGGTTTAAAGCATTATGTTCTGGAGAATATGATGATCTTCCTGAAGCTGCATTTTACATGGTTGGAACCATAGAAGAGGTTGTAGCTAAAGCAAAATCTATGGAGGATGAAGCGGCCTAGTTAAGAAAGAATATTATTAATGTCTAGTAATGAAAAGTTAGAAGTAGAATTAGTATCTCCAGAAAAGAAAGTTTTTTCTAGAGATGCCGATATGGTTATAATTTCTGGAACTGAAGGGGATTTTGGTGTTTTGCCTGGCCACGCTCCTATAATTTCTACTATAAGACCAGGGTCTTTAGAAATTCAAGAATCAAGTGATACAGAAAGAATGTTTGTAGCAGGTGGAATAGTTGAAGTTCTTGATGATAAAGTTTCTATTTTAGCAACTGAAGTAATTAATAAAGATGATATAGATGTTTCAAATTGTGAGACAAAAATAAGTGACTATACTGCTAAGATGCAAACAGCTGAGAATGAAGTAGAAAAGGAAAATAATCAGAAGTTAATTAACAAATATCAGTCAATGATAGAATTTAAAAATTTATAATAAATTAATTGTTTTATTTATTTTTGGTGTAAAAATAGTAAGTACTTTTTTATAAACATCTCTTCTAAAATCAGCGACTTGTATTTCTATATTCTTGCTTTCTTCCCACTTCCAGGATTTAAATTCAGGTTTTTTGTGTAAATTTAAATTTACTTCCTTATTTGATCCATAAAAATATAAAAGATACCATTTTTGTTTTTGGCCTATATAAATACCATTCCATTTTTTTTTAGCTAAGTGTGGAGGAAGGTTATATTTTATCCATTCTTCAATTTTGTCTACAATTTTTACACTTTTAATTCCTGTTTCTTCATATATTTCTCTTATTACAGCTTTTTGAGGTTCTTCATGATTATCAATTCCTCCTTGAGGCATTTGCCATTCAGAAGAATTAATTATATCAGCTCTTTCACCTATCCAGATCTTACCAGAGTTATTAAATATTGTAGCTGCGACATTAGGTCTATATTTATTATAGTTAGGCATTTTTATTTTGGTAGATAGTAATTCCTTCTAATAAATCAATAGCTCTATTCAGTTGGTAATCTATCTTATTATTTTTAACCTTGTTTTCGGCGCTATCCTTTGAATCTTCATTATTATCATTATCATTTGGATTAGCAAGGTGTCCTTTTAAATCACTTTCCCTCCTATTCAAAAATTGCTCTAGTTCTTCTACTTTAGCTTGTTTAACTTCTATATCAGGAATAATACCGGTTGCTTGAATAGAATTTCCAGAAGGTGTGTAGTATCTGGCTGTCGTTAATCGCATAGCTGAACTTCTTTGTACAGGTATTATTGTTTGGACTGATCCTTTACCAAACGATTTAACTCCCATAATAATTGCTCTTTTATGGTCTTGTAAAGCACCTGCAACTATCTCAGATGCTGAAGCAGAACCACTATTAATTAGTATTACTATAGGAAGACCTTCAGCGATATCTCCTTTAGTGGCACTAAACCTTTGTTGCCCACGCTTAATTCTTCCTCTTGTTGAAACTATTTCACCTCTATGTAAGAAAGCATCGGATACTTTAATGGCCTGGTCTAAAAGACCTCCAGGGTTATTTCTTAGGTCTAAAATTACTCCGGTAATATTTTCTCCTATTTCTTCTTTAAGATTTTTCATATGTTTTAAAAGTCCAGCTTCTGTTTTTTCATTAAAAGAAGTAATTCTTAAGTAAGCTGCGTTTCCTTCTCTTCTTGCTTTTACAGATTGAATCTTTATTTTATCTCTAATAATTTTTACATCAAATGGTTCTTTTTCACCTCTACTAATCTTAATTATAATTTCTGTATTGATTTTTCCCCGCATTTTATCTACGGCATCACCAAGACTCATGCCATATACAGATTCACCATTTATTTCAATGATAAAGTCACCAGCTTGTATACCAGCTCTATAGGCTGGTGTATCATCAATTGGAGAAACTACTTTTACATACCCTTCTTCCATTGAAACTTCTATACCAAGACCTCCAAATTCTCCTTTGGTTTGTACTTGCATATCTTCAAATGTTTCTTCATTCATAAAGGATGAGTGAGGATCTAGTGATTGAAGCATTCCTTGGATAGCAGATTCTATTAATTCTTTATCTGTAACTTCTTCTACATATTCTCTTCTAACTCTTTCATAAACTTCCCCAAACATATTAAGTTGTTTATATATATTGTTTTCATCATTATCAGCTAAAGCAAAATTATTATTATTTAATAAGAAAGTGTTAAGTAATAAAATTGCTACTAATTTAAATTTAAATTTATTTATTATGTTTAAATCTGACATCTTGACCTTTTCTATATTTTTAATTTTAATTATTTCTCAGAGTATAACATGAAAATAGAGAATAGGATGAATAATTTAAAAATTTTGTCGGTTATATTTTTTCTTTTATATATTATTAATTGGAGTAGACCACATTTTATCTAAATTATAAAAGTCACGTACTTCAGACTTAAATAGATGTATTATAACATCACCAGCATCAACTAATACCCAATTACCATCTCTTTGTCCTTCTATAGAATAAATCTGAAATCCTAAATTTTTAAGTTTAATATTAACTTGATTGGATAGGGCTATTACATGTCTATTGGAAGTACCGGTAGCAATTACCATATAATCAGCAATTGAAGACTTTCCTTCAAGTGATATAGATATAATGTCTTCGGCTTTACCGTCACTAAGTATTTTTTCAACACTGTCATTTAGTTTTAATTTTTTTTTCATAGAGAATTTTTCCAGATTGTAAAATTAATGTTTTCTAATTTTTGAAGAAGATAAAGAATTTTTTTTAATATGCAAAAAAGTCCATGATGGAGGATTTTTGTTAAAAATAGATGCTGAACTCTTAGTTTTATGTAGTCTTGAAAAATAGTGTTTTCCTGCAATCGAATTAAAAATTGAATAAGAGTAATATTCTCTATCAAAAACTGCAATAGGCATTATATTAAAAATATATTTCCATCTGTACCATTTATTTAATTGTGTTAAATTATCTGCTCCCATTAGCCAAATAAATTTAGCAGCAGAATATTGTTTTGTTATTATATTGAGGGTATTAGCAGTGTAATGATTAATATGATTCTTTTCTATAGGGTTAATTCTAATTTTGGTTCCTTTTATTAAATTTTCAGCTAATTTTATTCTTTTATTATAGGTTATGTAAGTAGAGGAAGATTTTAAGGGGTTTTGAGGCGTAATAATCCACCAAATTTCATTTAAATTTAGCTGTTTAAGAGCAATTTTTGAAATATATAAGTGTCCCTTATGTGCAGGATTAAATGAACCTCCGAGTAGTCCTATTTTCATATTACGTCTATTGCTTATTCCAATTTTTTTCATAATAATTGGTTCATTAGGGTCTGGTTTCTCCTTTTCCTCGAAGTTGATATTTATATGTAGTTAATTCTTCGAGTGCTACAGGTCCTCTAGCGTGTAATTTTCCTGTAGCAATACCCATTTCAGCCCCCATTCCAAATTCACCACCATCTGCATACTGAGTAGAAGCATTATGAACTACTATGGCACTATTGACATTTGTAAGAAATTTTTCTGCTGTTTTTTTATTATTAGTAACAATAGCATCAGTATGATTTGATCCATACTTTTCTATGTGTTTTATTGCATCATTTACATTATTAACAATTTTAATAGATATAATGCTATCCAAGTATTCTGTTGACCAGTCTTTTTCTTTGGCTAAAAGTACTTTTTTATTTAAGGCTTGTATTTTCTTATCTCCCCTTATTTCGCATCCATTTTTAATAAGCTCATCAATAATACTTGGAAGAATAGAATTATAAACATCTTTATGACATAATAGAGTTTCCGTTGCTCCACAAACTCCTGTTCTTCTCATTTTAGCATTTAGTGCTATATTTATAGACATTTGTTTATTAGCTTCTTTATCAATAAAGGTATGGCATAGACCATCAAGATGAGACAATACTGGAATTTTGCTTTCTTCTTGTATTTTTTTAATTAGTGACTTTCCACCACGTGGTATTATTAAGTTTATAAGATTATGCATTTTTAATAATTTATTAACAGCGTTTCTGTTCGTAGTGTTGATCATTTGTACACAGTTAATAGGTAAATCTGATATTTTTAAAGCATTTCTAATAGAATTTGTAATTGCTTTGCTAGAGAAAAAGCTTTCGCTCCCGCCTCTTAAAATAATAGAATTTCCAGATTTTAAAGCTAGTGTGCTAGCATCAGCGGTGACATTAGGTCTAGATTCATAAATTATTCCAATGACTCCTATAGGCACTCTAGTTTGGCTCATATTTATACCATTTTTAGGAGTCCAGTTTTTAATTATTTTTCCAACCGGATCATCTAATTTAACAATATTATTTATTCCGTCTATCATGTCTTTTATTCTTTTTTCATCTAGAAATAATCTATCTAGGAAAGCCGTAGCAGTGTTTTTACTTTTTGCTAATTTCATATCTTTTTTGTTAGCAATTAATATTTTATTAATATCTTCTTTAATATTATTTGCTATTAATTTTAAAGCTTTGTTTTTAGAAGAGGTGGAAGCAGAAAAGAGTACTTTAGACGCTTGATTTGCTTTTTTACAAATATCTTCAATATGATAATTAAGGTTTTTCATTATTTTAATCTACTACCATATCATCTCGGTGTATAACTTCTTCTTTTCCTTTATAACCGAGCAATTTTTCTATGTTCTTACTATGTTTACCAGAAATAATTTTTATTTCAGTTGAATCATAAGCAATAATTCCACATCCTAGTACTTTCTTTGATTTAGAAATAATATTCACAGTTTCTCCTCTATTAAAATTATTTGAAGCATTTATAATTCCTGCAGACAGTAAACTTTTTCCTGATTTTAATGCATTTTGTGCCCCTTCATCAATTATAATATATTTTAATCGATTACGTTTACTTAGAATCCATTTTTTTCTTCCACTTTTAGGAGTTAAATTGGCTTTAAAAATAGTATATTTTCCCCCGTTTATAAGTTTCATAAGACTATTTTGTTTTGTTCCATCACTTATTATTAAATCACATCCTCCTGACGTAGATATTTTAGCAGCTTTAATTTTAGTAGCCATACCACCAGAAGCAATATTTGATTTTGTATTTTTCCCCATAACTTCTATTTTTTTATTGATATTTTCTACTTTAGGAATAAATTTTGCATTTTTATTTTTTCTTGGGTCCTCATTATAAAGTCCCTCAATATCAGAAAGTAAAATTAATACCTCGGCTTCTAGTAAATGAGCTATTCTTGCTGCAAGTTGGTCATTATCTCCATATCTTATTTCTTGAGTGGCAACGGTATCATTTTCATTAATAATTGGTATTGCTTTGAGTTCTAGTAAAGTAATGAGTGTGGTTCTAGTGTTCATAGCGTTTTTTCTAATTTCTAAATCACTATGTCCTACTAATATTTGAGCGCATTTAATGTTTATTTTTTCAAATATATTTTTCCAAACTTTAGCTAAAACAATTTGTCCAGCCGCTGCGGCTGCTTGTTTTTCATTTAATTTCAATGATTTATTTTTAAGTTTTAGTTCATTTTTACCTAGAGCTATTGCACCAGAGCTAACAATTAAAATTTCTTTATTTTTTTTAATTAAATATTCAATGTTATCTACAAAAGATTCTATCCATTTAGTATTGATTCTCCCAGTCGTGTTGTTAACTAACAAACTAGAACCAACTTTTATTACAATTCTTTTAGCCTTATTTACTTCTTCTATTTTTATTGATTTTATGGAAGCCATTTTTCATCTTTATTTTTATTAACATTTTTTTCTTTATTGATTAGATTAAATAAACTTTCAGTAATATCTTTTAATCCTACTTTTTTTAACGCCGAACAACTATAAACCTTCATATTAGAATATTTTTTTATTTTTTGTAACGTTTTTTGTAATATATCTTTATCTACTAGGTCTATTTTATTAATTATTACTATTTGGTTTTTGTTTATTAAATTGTATCCATATTCTTCAAGTTCTTTTATAACTGTTTTAAATGAATAAACAGGGTTTTTATTAGTAACATCAATAACATGTATTAATGCTTTACATCTCTCAACATGACCTAAAAATCTGGTTCCAATACCTATACCTTTATGAGCATCTTTAATTAATCCTGGAATATCAGAAATTATTACTTCTTGTTCTAAATTTCTGATTATACCTAATTGAGGAGTAAGAGTTGTATAAGGGTAATTTCCTATTTTTGGTTTAGCATTTGTTAATGCTGATAATAAAGATGATTTTCCTGCATTAGGTAAACCAATTATTCCTATATCTGCTAATATTTTTAATCTAAGCCATACCCAAATTTCTTTCCCTTCTATTCCAGGATTAGCCTTTTTAGGAGCCTGTTGTTTAGAACTTTTAAAATGATTGTTACCGAAACCTCCTTTACCTCCCGTCATAAAAGTAATTTTTTCACCTGGATTAGTTAAGTCTTGTAATATAGATTTTTTATCCAGATCTGATATAATTTGTGTTCCAATTGGAACTTTTATAGTAACATCTTTTCCTTTTGCTCCATTACAATTTTTTCCTGATCCATCTTCACCTTTGTTTGCTTTGAAATGTTGTTTATAACGAAAGTCAATTAAAGTATTTAAATTTGGACAACATTCAAAAATTATGTCTCCACCTTTTCCACCTGACCCTCCATCTGGGCCACCAAATTCAACATATTTTTCTCTACGAAAACTTATACAACCGTTTCCGCCATTTCCAGATTTTAAAAAAATTTTTGCTTGATCGAGGAACTGCATTTATTAAACCTTTTATAATATTATAGGTTCAAATTTGCTTAATTGTATTTAAATATTATCTATTTTAACAACTTTTCTATTATTTAGGCCATGCATAAAAGTTACTTTTCCCTCTTTTAATGCGAAAAGAGTATGGTCTTTGCCCATTCCTACATTGTCGCCAGGATGAAATTTTGTACCTCTTTGTCTAACAATAATATTTCCAGCTTTAACAGATTCTCCTCCGTATTTCTTTATTCCTAGTCTACGACCTGCGGAGTCTCTTCCATTATTTGATGAACCACCTGCTTTTTTATGTGCCATTTAAGTTACTCCTTTTTTGATGCAGCTTTTTTAGTTGCATTTTTTGAGGTTGTTTTAGTAATACTTTTTGTGACCTTTTTGTTTTCTTTTTTCTCTTTTTGTTTGGTTTCAGGTGTAATTTTTTTTAAATCAATACTTTTAATTCTTACAGCAGTTAAGTCTTGTTTGTGTCCTTGTTTTCTTCTATAATTATGTCTTCTTTTCTTTTTAAAAACAATAATTTTAGGTCCTTTAGTTTGTTCTATAACCTCTCCAGTAACAGTAGCAGTTTTTAAAGCAGGTTCTTCTATATGTATTGTTTTTCCTTCTCCCATCATAATTACTTCGTCAAAAGTTATTCTGCTTCCTTTATCGCCTAACATTTTTTCAATTAGGATTACATCCCCTGTAGAAACTTTATATTGTTTTCCACCACTTTTTATAACTGCATAATTCATAATATTTCCGATTTATCATAATAAAATAATATTTGGAGCATACATTAATATAAAATAATTAATTATGCTATTAAAATAGTATATCATTAAGAAGCCGAATAATATATCTTTGTTGATGATGTTACAACAATAAAATGTGTTTTTTAATAATTAGGTTATTAATTTGTCTATAAATTCTGAAATAATTGTTAATTCCTTTATTAAAACGGCAAGAATAAAGATGTTAGATGCGTATTTGATTAGAAGAGGAGACAAGATTTCAGGCGAAATATTCTTAAAATTAAATAATCTTAAAGGTTTTTCAAGAATATATACATATAAAAAAGATAATATATTAAAATATTGGCAAGTATATAGCGTGGATGCTTGGGAAGAAAATAAAATTATAGATAAGAAGATCGAAAAAGCTATAAATATAGATGAAGATATATGGGTTATTGAGTTAGAGGACAAAGAAGGAATATGCCCAGAATTTTAAATAAAGAAGAAAAATTTTCTGTTTATATTTTTCGAGATATATGTATTTTAATTTAAATTAATAAAAAATCCACAAAAAATATTTTGAGAATAATAATTATTCTCATTGACATTCTATTTTAATATATCTAGTATTTTTTAGAGGATATTTTATATCTTTACTTAAAAATTATTACCTTGATCCTCTTAATAATGCGCTAAGATGCTTAGCTTTTTATGCCTCCAATTTTAAGCGTCTTAGCTTTTTTACATTTTTTTTTTGTATAAATATTTAATGAATATGATATAGTTTTTCTATTATGTACGTTATATAAATTATTAGGTACTTTAATGAGAGATATACATTTTCCAGGAAGATCACCTGTATATTCTTTATCAGGTATGGCTGCAACATCTCACCCTTTAGCTACAAAATGTGCGTTAGATATTTTAGAGAAAGGAGGAAATGCAATTGATGCATCTATAACAGCAGCAGCAGTATTAGCAGTCGTAGAACCTCACTCTACAGGCGTTGGTGGTGATTTATTTTGCTTATTATATCCTGCAAATAAAAAAAAGATTATAGCATTAAATGCATCTGGTAGAGCACCACAAGCAGCGTCATTAGAAAAATTATTAAATTTGGGTTTGGAAGGAGATATCCCATTTCAAAGTCCACACTCAGTTAGTGTTCCAACAGGAGTTGCTGGATGGGTTAAGTTGATTGAAGATCATGGGTCATTATCCATGAAAGAAGTTCTGGCTCCAGCTATTAAGTATGCAAGAGATGGATATATTGTAGCAGATGTAATAGCAGATGTTTGGAGAAGAGAAGAAGAAAAACTCTCAGTAGATAACGATTGTAGGGATATATTTTTACCTAATGGGAAAAGTTTAAAAGCAGGAGATATTCATTATCAACCGAGATTAGCTGATACATTAACCAGTATTTCAGAAAATGGAAGAGATGGTTTTTATATAGGTTCTGTAGCAAAAGATATGGTTAAAAAATTAAATTCTATAGGTGGTCTACATACGATGGATGATTTTATAAATGCTGAAGCTAATTATGTTGATCCAATTTTTGCTAATTATCGAGGCTTTGATGTTTTTGAATGTCCTCCTAATGGTCAAGGAGTTATAGCCTTAATGATTATGAAGATATTAGAGGGTTTTGATTTTAAGGATATTGATCATGATTCTGCATTGAGAATACATTTGCAAGCTGAAGCTACGAAAATAGCTTATAGCCATAGAAGTCATTATTTAGCAGATCCAGAATTTTCTGATGTTCCAGTAGAAAAATTGTTATCTGATGAATATATAGAGAAATTAAGAAGTTTAATAAATATAGACAATTGTATAAATATTAATTATAGACCTGATTTACCTAAACATGAAAATACTGTTTATATTACTGTAGTAGATAAAAATAAAAATGCAGTTTCATTAATAAACTCTATATTTCATTCATTTGGAAGCGGAATTGTAGCTCCAGATTCAGGCGTTTTATTTCAAAATAGAGGTGCAAGTTTTGTATTAAAATCAAATCACCCAAATGTAATAGCTGGGGGGAAAAGGCCTATGCATACTATAATTCCTGCATTTGTTATGAAAAATAATAAACCTTTTATGTCTTTTGGAGTTATGGGAGGACATTATCAACCCATGGGACAAGCACATGTTTTATCTAATGTTATAGATTATTCTATGGACCCTCAAAGTAGTTTAGATGCATCTAGGAGTTTTTATTTTGATGGAGTGTTAGATTGTGAAAAAACTATTTCAGTGGAAGTTAAAGATAAATTGCAAAATTTAGGGCATAAGGTAAAAGAATGTGATTTACCTCATGGAGGAGGACAAATTATACAATTTTCTGAAAATGAGTCTCTTATTGGGGGATCAGATCATCGAAAAGATGGGTGTGCTTTAGGTTTATAAATTAATCATTAGAGTCAATATAACATCCTGATTTAATAGCTAAGTTTTTAACTTCTTCATATATTTTGTCAATAGTAGGTGTTGGAATCCCAACAATTTTTCCTGCTTCTGAAACAGATTTAGTTAACGCATCTATCTCCATAGGCCTACCAAGTTCTAAATCTTGTAAAGTTGAAGTTTTATGAGCTCCTACTTTTCTAGTTCCATCAATTCTCTTTTCTAGACTGATTGAGAATTTTATGCCAAGTGCTTCTGCTACATTTTGTCCTTCAATCATCATTTTTCTTACTGTAGCGCAAGATTTTTTATTGTTAGCTATATCTTCTAGAGTTTCACCAGTTAAGGCGCTTATAGGGTTAAAGGCCAAATTACCCCATAATTTCATCCATATATCACTTCTTATATTTTTTCTTACGGGTGCTTTTAATCCAGATTCAATTAATATATTTGATAAATTTTTTGCACGATCGGAAATTTCTCCGCTTGGCTCTCCAATAGGGAATCTATCTCCTTCCATATGATAGACAAATCCCGGTTTTTTTATTTCAGCAGCGGGATACACTACGCATCCCATAGCACGTTCCGGTTTAATATAATCCCATTGTAAATTCTTTGGATCTACAGATTTAAGCTTAAAATTTTCAAATTTATCATTACTTTTATAAAAATACCACCAAGGTAGACCGTTTACTGCTGAAACAACCATAGTATTTTCTTTTAAAAGAGGAGAAAGCATTTTTGCAGTTAATGCAGCTGAATGTGCTTTTAATGTTACAATTACAACATCTTGTTTTTTAAAATCACCAGGGTTATCACTTGCCTCAGGTTTGCAAAAGTATTCTTCATTACTTTCAGCGCTTTGCATTAAAAGTCCTTTATTTTTTATTGCCTTTAAATGGTTGCCTCTGCATATCAATGATACATTTATTTTATTTTTATGTAATAGAGCTCCTATGTAACTTCCAATGGCCCCCGATCCAAATATACAGATATTCATTTTATACCCAATTTATCTGCTAAGCCTATTCTTTGTAGTTTCCCTGTAGGTCCCTTAGGAATTGCACCTAGTATTAATATTTTTCTGGGAATTTTAAATTTAGTAAGCCTACTTTTACAATAATTTTTCAATTCTTCTTCAGAACATTTAGTGTTTTCTTTTAATACTACAGCAGCAGACAGGTCTTCGCCTAATTTTTCATGGGGTACAGAAAAGGCAACAGCTTGTTGGACATATTCATGGTCCATTAATATTTCATCAATTTCTTTAGGACTAATCTTTTCTCCTCCTCTGTTGATAATTTCTTTTATTCTTCCGCTTATTTTTAAATAACCTTCTTCATCAAAAATACCTTCATCACCAGTTAAAAACCATCCGTTATAAAAACTTTCAGAATTTGCCTTCTCATTATTTAAATATCCTTCCGTAACATTATCTCCTCTTATAATTATTTGTCCTTCAACATTAGATATGTTTTTAATAATTTTTTTATTTTTTAAAAGTGCTACTTCTGGTCCTGCCTCTATACCTACAAATCCTGCTTTTCTATTTTTTGGAGGTAAAGGGTTTGATGTCATTTGATGTGCGGCTTCAGTCATTCCGTATGATTCAATCACGGATGTTTTAAAAGTATTTTCTAATTTTTCCATTACTATAGATGGTAAGGAAGCTGAAGAAGATCTAATAAATTTTAATGGATTATTTTGAATTATTTCTTTATTGCGCTCTGAACGTGCTAATATGGTTTGATGCATAGTGGGTACAGCAGTGTACCATGTAGGTTTAAAGTCATTGATCCATTTAAAAAATTGTAGCGCATCAAAACCAGAAGGAATTATGATAGAACCACCACTATAAATTGGTGCTAGAGTTGCTGCTATAAGGCCATGAATATGGAACATTGGCATAATATTTAAGCACTTATCATTTATATTTAATTTCAAAGTATGTGAAATATTTTTAGCTGAAGCTATTAGATTTTTATGCGTTAACGGCACCATTTTAGGTCTTGAAGTTGTTCCAGAGGTATGAAGTATCATTGCAATATTCTTATCTGAATATTCATTATTAACAATTAAGTTTTTATCTGTAATATCAATATCTAAACTGGTAATTTTGTTAAGGCTTTTGCTCTTAAGATTAATTATTCTAATATCTAAGTCATTAGCAGCTTCACGAGCTAATGTAGATTTATTTTCTTCAATAATTACAACTTTTAGATCTAAGTCTTTAAAGTAAAATTTGAATTCTTCCTTAGTGAATGAAGGGTTTAAAGGACAGGAAATAAAGTTAGATGCGATAGATATAAAAGTTGCTGCCATACAAGAACTATTGCTTAAAACAATACCAATTTTGTCATTGGTATTAAGGCTTAAAGAGGATAATTGTACATAAGTTATATCAATATACTTTTTTAATTCATCGTAGGTTGTTTTTGCTTCATTAGGAGCTTCAAATACGGTATTTCTTCCATCACTCGAAGTTACTAAATCATATATAGTATTTTTTATAATTTTCATATTTTGTAAATATCATCTATAATTTTTTAAATGATAATATATTAAGTAAAAGGAATTACAATGTTAAAAGAAGTTAAATATCCAAATGAAGATATAAATCAAAATATTCCTAATGATTTAGAATCTTATTGGATGCCATATACTACCAATAGAAGATTTAAGAAAAATCCTAAATTTTTTGTATCCGCTAAAGATATGTACTACACAACATCTGATAATAAAAAGGTACTTGATGGCATGGCTGGCTTGTGGTGCGTAAATGCTGGACATTGTAGACCAAGAATAGTTCAGGCAGTTCAAGAACAAGTGGCGGAAATGGATTACTCGACTGCTTTTAATATGGGACACCCGAAAGCTTTTACTTTAGCCAATAAGTTGGCGGAAATTTTACCTAAAGATATTGATAAAGTTTTCTATACTAATTCTGGTTCTGAAGCCGTTGATACAGCATTAAAAATGGCTTTGGCTTATCACAATGCTAATGGGGATAGCAGAAGAATAAGACTAATAGGAAGAGCTCGTGGATACCATGGAGTGGGTTTTGGAGGAATGTCTGTAGGCGGAATGGTGGTAAATAGAAAACAATTTCCTAATCATTTACCCGGAGTTGATCATTTACAAGATACGCATATTCCAGAGAAAAATGCATTTTCAAAAGGACAACCAAAATATGGTGCAGAAAGAGCTCATTCTTTAATTGACTTAATAAATTTACATGATGCGTCTACCATTGCAGCTGTAATAGTTGAGCCTGTGGCGTGTTCAACTGGTGTTTTAGTTCCACCAATTGGGTATTTAGAAGAATTAAGAGAAATTTGTACAAAAAATGGAATTTTATTAATTTTTGATGAGGTAATATGTGGTTTTGGTAGAATGGGTAAAGCTTTTGCTGCAGATAAATTTAATGTGATTCCAGATATTATGACTATGGCTAAAGGTATTACCAATGCCACTGTCCCTATGGGTGCTGTGGCTACTCATAAGAAAATTTATGATACTTTAATGACTGGTCCGGAGCATATTGTAGAATTATTTCATGGGTATACCTATTCCGGACATCCGTTAGCTTGTGCAGCTGCTCTTGCTACTCTTGAAGAATATGAAGTTGAAAATCTTTTTGAAAAAGCAGAAAATATGGAATTATTTTTTCAGGAAAATGCTCATATGCTTAAAGACCTTGATAGTGTTGTAGATATTAGAACAATAGGTTTAGCTGCAGGAATAGAATTAAAATCAAGAGATGATGGCTTTGGTAAAAGAGCGTATGATGTTTTTGATAATTGTTTTGAAAACAATTTATTAACTCGTTTTACAGGAGAAACAATTGCTGTTTCACCACCATTAATAGTTAATAAAGACGAAGTAAAAATTATATTTGAAACTATTAGGTCTGCAATTTTAGAGGTTGAATAAGATATAAGGGAGAGTGATATGGCAACTGTAAATTTACTAGAAAAAGAACAGTCAACTGATAAAGTAAAGAAAGTATTTGATGATATAAGTGAAACACGAGGGGATAATAAAGTTAATAATATATGGAAAGCCTTGGCAAATGATCCTGATTTATTAGAGGCTACTTGGAATAGGTTAAAAAAAGTTATGGCACCTGGTGCTCTAGATCCAGTTACAAAAGAGTTAATTTATATTACTGTTAGCATAATAAATGGATGTGAATATTGTATACATTCACATACTGCGATGGCGAGAAAAAAAGGAATGACTGAAGAAATGAGGAGTGAGTTGTTAGCGGTTATTGCAATGGCTTCTCAAACTAATGCTTTAGCCAATGCATATCAGATAGAGGTAGATGCAGATTTTAAGAAATAATTATTTTTTTTTCTTTATTACAAATATACTTTCTTTAGAAAGTAGATTGTGCCAGTAGCTATATGGGTGAGCAAGTTTTTTAATTGTATGATCATTATTGGTATATGTTTCTTCAATTACTATATTTAGTAATTTACATATTTTTATAAAATCTTTAATAGTGCATAAATGTATATTTTCAGTTTCATACCAGGGAGTTGATAGTGATTTTGTCATAGGCATAGTACCATAAAATAGGATTTGTAAGCGGCATTTCCAATATCCAAAGTTTGGAATAGATACAATACATTTTCTTCCTATTCGAAGCATTTCAGTGAGCACATTTTTTGGTTTGTGTGTAGCTTGAAGAGTTCTGCTGAGAATAACATAATCAAATGCATTATTTGAAAAATGTATAAGGTCAGTATCTGCATTCCCTTGAATAACGGATAGTCCTTTTGTAAGACACTCTTGTACTCCTTTTTGACTTATTTCAATTCCTTGTCCATTAATATATTTTGTTTTTTCTAAAAATTTTAATAGTTGTCCATTACCACATCCTATATCTAGTACTTTTGACTTTTTAAGAATTAAATTTGATATTAAATTTTCATTAAGTTTATTAGTCATCTTTATTATTTATTCCTTTTTTGGAAGCAGCACCTGCAATAAAGCCAGTTAATGTTTTATAAAACTCTTCTACTTTTAATAGAAAACTATCATGTCCTTTTTCTGAAACTATTTCAATAAAACTGACATCAGCTGCTGTTTGATTGAGAGCTTTCACTATATTAAGGCTTTCAGCGGTTGGAAATAACCAATCACTTGTAAATGTAATTAGTAAAAATCTGCATTTTGTATTTTTAAATGCTAAAGATAAATTGCCATTAAATTCATTGGTTAAATCAAAGTAGTCCATAGCACGTGTAATATAAAGATAGCTATTGGCATCAAATCTCTCAACAAAGGAACTACCTTGGTGTCTTAAATAACTTTCTACCTGAAAGTCCGCATCAAAACCCCAAGATAAAACTTTACTTTGTAAATCTCTTCCAAATTTTTTTTGAAAAGCTCCCTCTGACAAGTATGTTATATGAGCAATCATTCTTGCAACAGATAAACCGTGTTTTGCTTTATTATTAGTTTTATAGTAATTGCCTTCTAGCCAGTTTGGATCATTCATAATAGCTTGTCTTCCAACTTCATGGAATGCAATATTTTGTGCAGAGTGTCTGTAAGATGCTGCTATAGGAATTGCAGTATAAACTCTTTCAGGATAGCTAGCAGACCATTGTAAAACTTGCATACCCCCCATAGAACCTCCTATAACTGAAAACAATTGTTCTATTTCTAAATGATCTATTAATTTTAGTTGTAAGTTAACTATATCTTTAATAGTAAATATAGGAAAATTCATCCCATATTCTTTTCCTATTTTAGGGTTAATAGATGAAGGTCCTGTAGTTCCCATACATCCTCCTAAAACATTAGAACAAATGATAAAAAATTTATTAGTATCTAGAATTTTATTTGGGCCTATTAAATCTTTCCACCACCCATCTCTATTAGTAACGGGATTTTTTCCAGCAGCAAATTGATCTCCTGTTAAAGCATGGCATACTAATATGGCATTAGACTTATTATTATTTAATTTACCCCAAGTATTATATGCAATACTTGCAGAATTTAAAGTTTGCCCACCTTCTAAATTTAATTTTATAGGACCAAATATTTCTTTTTTACTATTTATATTTTTTTTATTAATTTTTCTTTCCTTTAAATATTTTTCTCTTTAAAAAAAGATTATATGTAATCATAATGGTTATTTTTATATTTATAATATATATATATATAATTTAAGTTTTTTATAATATTTATGGAATATGGTTATGCCCTCGAAAATAACTAAAAGTAAAGATATTATTGATAAAAGTTTATTGAAAAATAAATTCAGGAAAGATTTGAATATAAGTCTTTATAGAAAAAAAATAGATAAAATAGATATCAAACTTCATGATTTAATTATGAAGAGGGCTATATATGTTAAAAATATTGCTAAGGAAAAGAAAAAAAATGTTAAAGGAAAGGTTAGTATTTATCGTCCTTCAAGAGAACATGAAATATTTGAAGATTTATTAAGACGACATAAAGGTGATTTTCCTTTAAAGGTTTTAATTAAAATTTGGAGAAATTTAATTGGTGGATATATTTCACTCCAAGGGGATCTTAAAATTTCTTATGATATTACTTTAGAAACTTTAGTTAAGGATTATTTTGGTGTTACTATGGTTTATAAAAAAATTAATAGTATTAATAAGTCATTGAACCAGTTGAATAGGAATGGTTTAGATATTCTAGTTGTTCCTTTTCCTAATAATAAACAAAAATGGTGGCTATCTTTAACAAAGTTTAAAAGTTTATTTATAATAGGTTCAATATCTGAATCCATTTTTGAAAAACCGAAGGCAGTTATTCTTGGAAAGCAAGACATGGAGTATACTAAAAAAAATAATGTAATATATATGATTACATTAGAACATAAAAAATCTCATCTATTAGAGAAATATATTAAACAAAAAAAATATATTTTAATAAGTAAAGGCAAAGTTGATGAGAAGTATGCTGCATTATTATTTTCAAGTTTATTAACTACACGTGAAGAAGCCAATCATAATTTATATTTATTAAAAAATAGTGAATTTAAAAGAAGTAAGATAAGAATAATAGGAACAATTCCTTATTTAAGTGAGAAAGAATTAAATGCAAGAAAAAATAAAGTTCAATAAAGTAACATTTATTGGTTTTGGACTGATTAACTCCTCTTTAGCGAGAGTTATTAAATCTAAAGCGATCGCAAGTGAAATATGTGCTTATTCTCGTTCTGAATTAACTAGAAAAAAAATTCAGAATTTAAATATAGTTACGAATGTTATTGATAATATAGTGGAAGCTGTTGAAGATGCGGATTTAATTATACTAGGAGTTCCAGTGGGGGCTATGAAAAGTTTAGTAAAACAATTCAAAGATAATATAAAATTAGGTGCAATTATTACAGATGTTGGTTCAACAAAAAAAGAAATAATTGATTCAATATTTCCTTATTTACCTGAGGGAATACATTTTGTTCCAGGTCATCCAATAGCTGGGACAGAAAAGTCCGGTCCAGAATCTGGTTTTGAAGAACTCTTTAAAGGTCATTGGTGTATTTTAACTCCTAATAAGGATACTAATAAAGATGCTATAAAGGCTGTGACTAATTTGTGGGAACAGGCTGGGATGTCAGTAACTATTATGGATGCGGATTACCATGATAGGGTACTTGCTATTACTTCTCATATTCCTCATTTAGTAGCTTATTCAATTGTAGGTACTGTTACAGAACTTGAAGATCATCTTAAAACGGAAGTTATAAAATATTCAGCCGGAGGTTTTAAAGATTTTACAAGACTAGCAGCTTCTGACCCAGTAATGTGGAGAGATGTGTTTTTAAATAATAGTGATGCAGTATTAGAAATGCTTGGTAGGTTTATTGAGGATTTGACGGCTTTACAAAAAAGTATTAGATGGAAAGATGGAGATGCTTTAGAAGAATTATTTTCGAAAACTAGAGATATAAGAAAAAGTATTATTTCAATTAAACAAGATTAATAATTAAAATATTTTTTTAGAGTTGGTATTTTAAATATTTCTATATTCATAAAACTTAGGTAATTATTTTGTATATTTATGGTATAAATTGGATTTTCTTTAGCTAGCTTAGAGGAAATATTTACAGCTTTAATTATTAAAGAGCATGCTTTTGTTAATTGATCTGAAATGAAGTCTTTCTCATTTAGAAATTTTAAAAAATTAATCATACCTTCACTATAAAAAGAAACAGAGCTTATAATATTATAATTTTTGTCTAATCCTATAAATCCTTGAAGGGTGAATGCATCATTATTTATATTTATATCAAATTTTTCTATATCTATTCCACTATTATTTATGATATTATTTTTTTCAAAATAAAAATTTTTATATTTTAATATTTTTCCTTTACTGTTTATATCTTTGACTTTTAAATCTTTTATATTTTCAGGCAATATAATATTTTTTATTAAAAATGCGTAATCCAAATCTTGTTCAGAAGTATTTCTAAAATGCAACAATGGTTTATTAAATGTATATGAAGAGTTTTCGTGTTTTATAATCATTTTATTAATTTGAATTGATGCTCTAAAATTTAGGTTTTCTTTTAGTATATAAGAAGCTACTAAATTCTGAATATTTATATTAATATTATCAATTTCATTAGAAATTTTAATTTCATCATTAATTTTAATTATGTAATGTTTTAATTTCCAAGGTTGATTTATAAGTTTTATATTTTTTATGAATATATTTTGTTTTTTATATTTTATAATTACATCATTTAAATTATTTTCTAGTCTGTATGGAAAACCTGATGTTTTGCTTAAATTCCATGAGATATATATGTTTTTATCAATTAAGTTTTTTTTGATGATTGATAATTGTTCTTTAGAATTATTGATTAGAAATATATACCAGCAAATATATACTGCTATCAAAAATATTATTAAGGAAAATAATAACAATATGTTTTTTAAACCAGAAATGCTTTTAATATAATTTTTATTCAAATTTTTGAACTATTTATGATTGTTAATAATTCTTTCTATGAGTTTTGTAGTGCTTTGATTTTTAGTTAAAGTTATTCTGATAATTTTGCCCCCATAACTTTGTACAAAGTCTGAACCTACAATTTCATTTACTTTATAATCAGCACCTTTAATTAATATATCTGGTTTAAATTTTTTTATTAATTTTAGTGGAGTTTTTTCGTTAAAGGTTACCACTAAATCAACAGATTCTAGGGCTGCTATTAAATTTTTTCTGGAGTCTAGATCAAGTATAGGTCTTTTATTGCCTTTAATATGTTTAATAGAAATATCTGAGTTAAGAGCAACAATTAATTTATCACATTTTTCGGAAGCTTTTGATAATAGGTCTATATGCCCTGAATGTAGAAGATCAAAGCATCCATTAGTAAAACCTATTTTAAATTTTTTTAATTTCCATAATTTTATTTTTTCTGTAATTTTTTTATTTTCTATAATTTTTAAATTTAATCCATTTGGACTTAATACTTTTTTTATTTCACTATCTTTGACAACATTTGTACCAATTTTTTTGACTACTATGCTAGCTGCAATATTAGCAAAATTGGCTGAGTCTAAAATAGAAAATTTTGCAGCTATAGCTGCTGAAAATAATGCAATGACTGTATCTCCTGCGCCTGTTACATCAAACACTTCTGCAGTATTAGTATTAATATGAGTAAATTTATTTTTTTCAATTATTGATAAACCATCTGCTCCTCTAGTTAAAAGAACATTTTTAGACCACTTTTTATTTAATATTAATTTTCCACAGTCTAGAGTTTTTTTATTATTATATGGAAAAATATTACATGCGTTAGCAGCTTCAGATATGTTTGGAGTTACGCAGAACGATCCTTTATATTTGTTAAAATTATCTCCTTTAGGATCTATGATAACTTTTTTATTTTTTGTTTTTGAATATTTGATAAGTTTTTGGCAATAATTATCTGAAAAAATCCCTTTTCCATAATCTGAAAAGATAACAATATCGGCTTGTTTTATAAATAATTTAAAATAATTAAATAATTTGTTTTTAATTTCTAAGTTTAAACTTACTGTGGTTTCATCATCAGATCTAAAAATTTGTTGTCCTTCAGCTAAATATCTAGTTTTAACAGTAGTTTTTCTATTTATATCATTAATTAGTGCATATTCTACATTATTTAATTTGCTAACAAGTTTTAGTAATTTTTTACCTGCTTCATCTTTTCCTATTACTGAAATAAATGAAGCTTTAATATTTAAGGATACTAAATTTTTTAATACATTTCCTGCTCCTCCAATTGAAAATGTATTATTTTTATTTTTTAGAATGGGTATAGGAGCTTCTGGTGAAATACGTTCAACATTCCCGGAGATATAATTATCAAGCATAATATCACCTATAATTAATACTTTAATTTTTTTAATATTATCTAAAATTTTTTCAATTTTATTTTGTTTGAGCATAATTTATATCAATATTTTATTTTTTATTATTCTTCTTTTTCTATAATTCCATCAAATAATTTGTTTACTTCTTCTTGGGTTTGTTCCCCTATATTATACTCTTTATGATCTTCCTTTTTTACTAATCCATATTTCATGCCTGAATCATTATTGTTTTGATTTGTTTCGAGGTTAGATTGCATATCTTTCCATCTGGAAGACCTTCGTGCTTTATCAATAGCATTTGTAAGGTCTAATTGTTTGCAAAGCCCCAGCATTACAGGATCTTTAGGTGAGACGTTAGCTATATTCCAGTGTGTTCTCTCTCTTATTTGTGTAATCGTAAATTTAGTTGTACCAATTAATTTTGATATTTGTCCGTCTGTCATTTCTGGATGAAATTTAAGAATCCAAGCAATCGCATTAGGTCTGTCTTGTCTTCTAGATAAAGGAGTATATCTAGGAGATCTTTTTGTTTTAGTAGATAATTTAATTTTTGAAGTAATAAGTTTTAAAGATTTAGAAATGTTTTCTTCACATTCTTTTATATTTTCTGCAGATACTTCACCACTACTAATAGGGTTTTTAGCTTTAATGCCACTTGCTACCTCTCCATCAGCGATTCCTTGTACTTCTAGAGTGTGAAGTCCACAGAAATTTGCTACTTGTTCAAATGAAAGTACTGTGTTTTCAATTAACCAGACTGCTGTTGCTTGAGGCATTAATGGGAATGACATATTTTATCTCCAATACTAGTTTTATTAATTTTTATATCAAAAATCATATTGTAAGTATTATTTTACCAATATGTTTATTAGATTCCATTAAAGAATGTGCTTTATGCGCATCCTTAAGATTGTAAGTAACATATATTTGAGGTAATACTAGTTTTTTTTCAATAATTGGCCATACATTTTTGTATAATTTCTTTGCAATATAGCCTTTTTCTTTCTTATTTCTAGGTCTCAGTGTAGATCCTGTAATTGTTAGCCATTTAGTTAAAATTGGTAATAAGTTTACATTTTTATTAAAGCCACTTTGAAAAGCTATTATTAAAAGTTTTCCGTTTTTAGATAATAAATTTAAATTCATATCAAAATAATCTGCACCAATTATATCCAATATAATATTTACTCCTTTATTATTTGTATAGATATTTATTTTATCAACGATGCTTTCGGTTTTATAATTGATAGCTAAATCAGCTCCTAATTTTTTTGTTTTTATAATTTTTTCCTTAGATCCAACGGTAGTAATTACTTTAGCTCCAAATGATTTGGCAAGTTGAATTGCCGTAGTTCCAATTCCACTAGCTCCTCCATGTATAAGGATAGTATCTCCTTTTTTAAGTTTTCCTCTTTCAAATACGTTTGTCCATACTGTAAAAAAGGTTTCTGGGATTCCTGCCGCTTCAATATATGTAAGACCTCTCGGTATAGGAAGAACTTGTTCTTCTGGCGCTATACAATATGTTGAATAACCACCTCCTGAAACAAGTGCACAAATTTTATCTCCAATTTTAAATTTACTTTTTTTTGAATTTATTGAAATAATTTTTCCAGATACTTCGAGACCTGGTATATCGGTTATGCCAGGAGGTGGAGGATAAAGTCCCTTTCTTTGCATTACATCAGGTCTGTTAACACCTGATGCATGAACTTTAATTAAAACTTCTCCTTTTTGTAATTTTGGAAGAGGTCTTTTGGTAGTTATTAAGTTACTAGCATCTCCGTGCTCTTTGATTTCTATGCATTCCATTTCATTGGGTATATTTTTTTTCATAATAATATTCTTTTTTATATTACAGATTTATATTTTATATTATAGATTTATAATAAAGAATAGGTAAAATATGAAGCAAATATATTTTTAGGATACAAAATGGAAGAAGAAGATATAAAACAAAAAAAAGAATTTGAAATAGGAGCAAACCTAGATAATTGGTCTATTGATGAATTGAATGAATTTATTTTAGTTTTAAAAGATGAAATAATAAAGGTAGAAGAAACGAAGAAAAAGAAAATTGTAGCATTAAATGAAGCTAAAAATATTTTTAAGGAATCAACTTAAATTGGCTATAGATAATAAGAGTGAAATTTGGCCTCCGAAACAAGTTTCTCGAAATAAATATTTATGGTGGCATTCATATTCAACTAGATGGGGTGATAACGATATATATGGGCATGTAAATAATATTATTTATTATTCTATGTTTGATACAGTAGTTAATTATTTTCTTATTAAAAATGCAGGATTTGATCCGTTGCATTCTGATTTTATAGGTGTGACCCCAGAAACTCGTTGTTATTATTATAAATCTATCAAATATCCAGAGAAAGTAGATGTAGGCATAATAATAAAAAGATTAGGAAAATCCAGTATCAGATATGAAATAGGAGTGTTTAAGTTAGATGAAGACGCTCCTTGTGCCATAGGATATTTTGTTCATGTTTATGTAGATAGGGAAAATCAAAATAAGGTTGTACCTATTCCTAATAATATTTATTTAGCATGTAAAAAAATTGTAGAGAAAAGTTAAATTTTTATACCTGAAAAACGTTTATTAAATTTTGCAACTTGTCCTACATCGTCTCTAACTATAGTCGGTCCACCTGTCCAAGCTGGGTGTGATTTAGAGTCAATATCAAGCTTTAATTTGTCGCCCGTTTTTCCATAAGTAGATCTAGTTTTAAATTCTGATCCATCAGTCATTATGACTGTTATTTCATGATAATCTGGATGTCCATCTTTTTTCATTATCAAATCCTAAGTATCTTTAATTGACTTTATTAATTATAAAAATAATTATAGTTTAAAGAATCACTTTTTACTAGAAGTTAATAATTAATGCAAGTTAAGGAAAAAAAAATGTCAATGATACAAGATAATAACTTTCCTGTTCCTTATGAAACTTCATTTATTAAAACTGATGATGAACATGAATTATACATTGAACAATTAGGAAACTCTGAAGGAATTCCTATTATATTTTTACATGGTGGACCTGGAAGTGGTTGTCAAAATCATCATAGAAATTTATTTGACTTAGAGTCTTGTAGAATAATATTTTTAGATCAAAGAGGGGCTGGTAAATCTTTACCAAAACGTTCACTAAACAACAATACTACTGGTTTTTTAATAAAGGATATTGAATTGGTACGCAAAAAATTGAACATTAAAAAATGGGTGGTTGTTGGAGGTAGTTGGGGATCCACTTTAGGAATAGCTTATGCAGAAGAATATAATCAATACGTTAATGGGTTAGTTTTGCGTTCTGTTTTTTTGGGAACTAAAACTGAAATAGAATGGGCTTTTTCTAATGCCGCTAAATTATTTAGACCTGAAATATGGAATTCTTGGGAAAATTTAGTTAGAACGGAGGATGCTAATATGGTTCCTATTAATTTTTATGGATCTAGCTTAGAGTCTGAAGATAAATTTATATCTGAGATGGCTGCACATGTCTGGGCAAATTATGAGTCAATTTTATCTCAAATTGAAAGTACAAAAAATAAAATACCAAAATCGTTTAATGATAAATATTTAAATAATAGTTCAGTAAAACCTAATACTCCATATTTTGAATGGCATTATATAAAAAATAATTTTTTTTTAGAAGATGGGCAATTATTAAATAATGCTCATAAACTTAATGGTATTCCAGGTGCAATCATTCAAGGAAGATATGATTTATTATGCCCGCCAGTTAATGCATTTAATATTGCAGAGATATGGAAAGATAGTGAATTATTATTGGTAGAGGAAGGAGGACATAGTGCTAATTCAGGACCAATGAGAGATGCATTAATAGATGAGATTAGTAAATTAATTACCAAATTATTATAAATTCTTTTAATGTTAAAAAATAATATATTATAGTATCAATAAAGGAATCAACTTGCATAATTCTATAAAATTATTTTTTTTAATTATTTTTATTCTATTTAATAGAGCGATAGCAGCAGAAGATGTGACGATTAAACTTGAAAAGGGTGATACATTTTATAGTGTTTTCAAGGAATTGAATATAAGTGCCCTAGAATCTAAATCTTTTATAGAATCATTAAAAAGTAAACTTGATTTAAGGAAAATTCCTGAAGGACAAGAAATTAATTTTTATTATAGTAAAAAAGATAAAAATTTATTAGCAATTTCAGTGCCTTTAAAAAAAGGTTTAACATTATTAGCATGGTCAAAAGATAAAAAAATTATTTCTGAAAGGTTAAGTAACTTGATAGCTGTTAGTAGAATTAAGGCCATAGTAAATGGTGAAGATTTTAGTCCTCAGCCGGGTAATTATAAATTTATTGTAAAAAAAGGAGATAATATTACTAAAATTTTAACTAATGCTGGAGTTAGTTTTTCTGAAGTACAAAATATTGTAATGACCATATCTTCAGTTGTTGATTTAAGAAAGTTAAAACCTAATGATGTAGTAGATATTTATTATAAAGGAAATAAAAAAGATATTTATTTAGAAAAAGTAGAATTATTACTATCTGGGAAGTTAATTTTAGTTAAACGAGATGATTTTGCAGTATTTAGAATTGATAACTTAGATAAACCTATTATTAAGGATGATTTTAAAATTAAAGAAAAGAAGGTAGAAAGAGGAGATACAATATTAGGGCAATTAAATTATGCAGGATGGTCTATAGAAGATGCAAGAAGGGCGGTAGATGCTTTTTCTACTGTATATGATCCTAGAAAAATTGGGGTAGGTTTTTCAATAATTTTTCCTAAGGATATTAGAGTTAAGATTTTTGCTGTAACAATTTCTAAAAAGTTTGCAGTGTTAGTAACTAAAATAGAAAATAATAGATATTTGGCTAAAAAAATTTCTATCGAATTAGCCAAAAAAACAGTTTCAAATTTAAAATATGTTCCGGAAAAGAAAAAAGAAGTAAAAAAAATAAAGAAGAAAGAGATTATTGATCAAAAAAAAGATTTTGATTCTTTGAAATTAAGTGATGAAGAAAATTTATATTTAGAAACGAATTTAATTGAAGGAAGAATAGAAAAAGGAGACTCATTAATTTCTAGGCTTTTAGCAGCTGGAGAAAAACATAAAAGTATAAATAAAGCTTTAAAAGTTTTAGGTGAATATATGGATCCTAATCTTATAAGGGCTGGGAGTTCAATTATTATCGCATTAGGTAATAATCATGAACCTATTCGAGGCTTTTATATAGCAAAGAATAAAGATAAAGGTTTCTTAGTTCAATTAAATAATCAGAATAATTTTATTGTAGAAAAGCATACAGAAAAAGAAGCTAAAATTATTTTGGCAGAAATGGTAAAGCCAAATTTAATTAAAAGAAAGAAGACTATTCTTGTTTCAGATGAATGGAAAAAAACCAGTTTGGTTGAACCTTTTAAATATAATGTAAAAATTTTTACTTTTAAAAATGGAGATACTTTATCACATGCTTTTAAAAGTATGAAAATTGCAGAGAACAAAATGTTTGGTTTCGTCAATAAATTAAAGAATATATTTAATCCTAAAAAGCTTAGAATAGGACAAAAAATTAAAGTGTATGTTAGCAAGGATGATAATAACCAAATTATGGGTTTAATTATTAATTTAGATAAAATTAAATCTATTGAAGTTTTTAAAGAAAATAATAATTTTGTATTAAATAAGTATGAACAACCTACGATAATAAAAGTTCAAAAATCTTCTGGTGAAATAAGTTCTAGTTTATATTTAGCTGCAAAAGATGTAGGTTTGCCAATTCCTGTATTAATGGAAATGGTAAAAATTTATTCATATGATGTGGATTTTCAAAGAGAAATTAAAAAAGGTGATGGTTTTGAGGTTTTATATGCCATGCATTATAATAAAGACGATGAATTGGTTAGAAATGGTCCTGTTAAAAGTGCTGTGCTTATACTAGGTGGAGAAAGATTGCCTATATATAGGTATGAATATCAGCAAGGGTTTTATGACTATTTTGATTTTGAGGGGCGTAGTGTTAGAAAAGCTTTAATGAGGACTCCTTTAGATGGAGCTAGAATTACCTCTAGTTTTGGTAAAAGAAAACATCCAATTTTAGGGTATACCAAAATGCATAAAGGTGTAGATTTTGGTGCATCAAGAAATACCCCTGTATATGCTGCTGGAGATGGGATTATAGAATATGCAAATAGAAATGGGAGTTACGGTAAGTATATTAGAATTCGCCATAACTCAGATTATAAAACAGCCTATGCACATCTCGCTAAATTCGCTAAATTTGTTAAAAAAGGAAAAAGAGTAAAGCAAGGGGAAGTAATAGGTTATGTAGGCACTACAGGACGGTCTACTGGTCCACATTTGCACTATGAAATAATTTTTAGAGGGAAACAGGTTAATCCTCTTAAAATTAGAATGCCTAAAGGGTTAAAATTAAAAAATAAAAATTATGAAATGTTTATTGAAGAAAGAAATAGGTTAGATGTGTTATGGAATAGTATGTAATAATATAATAAAGATTGTTCTCTTTTTTTTATAATTTTATCATACTTATTTCTTATTTTAAATTTTTGAAGATTCGTTTGGTTGTTCTTTATTTTGAATTTCGATAATGTCTTTTTGTTTTTGAATATTTTTCCCATTTAATGAAGTTTTATGGACTCTATGAAAATGTTCAGCATGTTGAAAATAATATTCTGCTGATATTATATCTCCAGAAGATAAAGCATCTCTAGCTAAAGATTGATATTTTTCCTGAACCTGAATTGGGTTTCCTTTAATTTTATTTTCTTTGCCATTACCATCAAAGCCATTATTAGGAACTTTATGATTTCTTTTTGATCCATTGTTTTTACTTTTATGTCTTCTGGGAGTATTTGATCCCCTCATATTATTTCCTTTATATATTTATGATTTCTAAAAATACTAAATAATAATTAATATTATTTAGAAATTTAGTTTCCAAGAAAATTTAATTAGACTTTAATTTATATTAAAATCTTATGAACTCTTATTCTAGCCATATAAAAATATATGCCAAGTATTTTTTTTAAATTTTATTAAAATAATTTTTTATATTGCTTGAGCTAATACAATCCTATCATATTTAGAAAAATCTTTAATAACTTTATTAATTTTAAAATTATTCATTTTTATTAATTGTAGGGCTTCTTTTGATTGGTCGTATCCAATTTCGAATAATGCAGATCCATTTGATTTTATGCATTTTCTTGCTGAAGGTAATAATTTAGTAAGGCATTCTAAACCGTTTTTTCCTCCATCTAAAGCGATATGAGGTTCAAAGTTAATAACATCTTTATTTAAATTTTTTATATCATCTGATCTTATATAAGGAGGATTGCAAACTAATAAATCAAAATAATTAGATTTTAGTGATTCTGCCCAATTAGTATTAATTAAATTACATCTATTATGTAATTTAAAATTATTTATATTTTTTTTAGCTATTTTTAATGCATTTATAGATATATCTGTTCCTATTCCATAAGATTTTGGAAGGTTAAGAAGTAATGATAATAATATTGCTCCCGAGCCTATACCTATGTCTAAGATTTGCAATTTTTTATTTTTATTTATAATATTTAAAGTGGTATCTATTATATGTTCAGTTTCTGGCCTAGGTATTAAAACATTTTTATCAACATAAAATTCGGATTTATAAAAGTTTTTAGAGTTTATAATATATGCAATTGGTTTTTTTTTTGCTCGTTTTTTAAATAGTGATAAAATGTATGTGTATTCATGATAATTAATTTCTTTATTAGGATTTAAAAAAATTTCATGATGTTTTATTTTTATTACATGTTTTATAATAATTATTGTTTCTCTATTAGCATTTTTGATATTCGATTTTTTAAGAATATTTTGACCTTGATTTATTAATTCAGATAATTTCATCTTGAATTAATTTTTTTCGGTATATTGTGTTAATCTATCACTTTCATCTTGTGCTAATAGAACATTGATAATTTCATTAAGTCTTGTGCCATCTAATATTTCTTCCATTCTATTTAAAGATAATTGTATACGATGGTCTGTAATACGATCTTGTGGAAAATTGTAAGTTCTTATTCTTTCAGATCTATCCCCAGATCCTACAAGAGATTTTCTTTGTTTACTTATTTCATTTTCTCTAGATTTTTTTTCAATATTATATAATTTAGACCTTAACATTTCTAAAGCTTTGGCTTTATTTTTGTGTTGAGACTTATCATCTTGACATTGAGTGACTGTACCACTTGGAATGTGAGTGATTCTAACAGCGCTATCAGTTTTATTAACATGTTGTCCTCCTGCACCTTGAGAACGGTAAGTATCTATTCTTAAATCACTACTTTTTAATTCAATATCCACTTCTTCAACTACTGGTAATATAGCCACAGTGGCAGCGGAGGTGTGTATTCTTCCTTGAGTTTCTGTAGAAGGTATCCTTTGTACACGATGTACACCGCTTTCAAATTTTAACTTACCATAAACATTATTTCCTGAAATTTTTGCTGACGCTTCTTTTACACCTCCAATATCATTTTCAGAAAGGGTTAATATTTCCAGATCCCAATTTTCAGCTTCAGAATATTTAACATACATTCTTAATAAATTACTGCCAAATAATGCTGCTTCATCTCCGCCAGTTCCCGCTCTAATTTCTATTATTGCATCTCTATTATCATCGGGGTCTTTTGGTATAAGAAGTTTTTGTGTTTTTTCAGTTAAAATATTGAGGTTAGTTTTTAAATTTTGTAATTCAGTTAGTGCCTCTTGTTTAATTGCGTGTTCTAATTTTTCTTCTGCAAGGATTTCATTGACATCATTAATTTCTTTTTCACAAGCTTTAAGGGAGTTAATTGATTCTACTATAGGAGATAGTTCAGCATGCTCTTTGGAAAGCTTAAGTCTTATATTTGCATCAATAGAACTATCTAATAGTTTATTTTCAATTTCTAAATATTTATTTTGTATTTCTTCAAGTCTATTTTCAAGAATAGGTATCATAATTATTTCGATATTTTTTTTATATAATTTATAACTTGATCTAATTTTATGTTTTTTTGATCATTTTTCTTTAGATCTTTAATAATTGCTATATTATTTTTTAACTCGTTATCTCCAATTATTAATGCATAATTAGATGAAGCTTTATTTGCATTTTGTAATCTTTTCTTAATGTTTCCTGAAAAGGCCATATTAACTATAATTTTTTCTTTTCTTAATTCCTCTGATATTTGTATACAATATTTTAGACTGTCGTCTCCTAAAGGGATTATAGAGATATTATTTGGTACTATATTTTTTAAATTGAATAAAATATTTATTCTTTCTATACCTGCAGCCCACCCAATTCCAGGAAGGTCTGGCCCTCCCATTTGTTTCATTAAGCCATCATATCTTCCGCCGGCTATAATTGCTCCTTGAGATCCTAAATTATTACTAACAAATTCAAAAGTTGTATTATTATAATAATCAAGCCCTCTAACTAATTTTGGATTTTCGATGTATGGAATGTTAAGACTTTTAAGTATGTTTAAGATGTTATTGAAATTATTTTTAGATTCATTATTTAAATAATCTGTAATAATAGGTGCATTAACCAGTAATTGAATATCCTCCTCATTTTTAGAGTCCAATATTCTTAAAGGATTTTTGTCAAACCTCTTCAAACTATCTGATGAAAGTTTATTTTTATAGACTTTCAAATAAGAAATAAGGTCTTTAATATATTTTTTTCTATCTTCTGTGCTTCCTAAACTATTTATGTTGAGAGTAATTTCATCATCAATTTTTAATTCAGTAAGTAATCTTTTAGCACATGTTATAACCTCTATATCTGCTAGTTCTTCTTTGCTTCCTACTAATTCAACACCTATTTGGTGAAATTGTCTTAATCTTCCTTTTTGAGGTCGTTCATATCTAAACATAGGGCCATTATAAAAAGCTTTAAATGGCATTTGATGTGTTAATCCATTTGATATTATTGCTCTAATTATTCCTGCGGTACCTTCTGGTCTAAGTGTAATGCTTTCATTTCCTTTGTCAGTAAAAGTATACATTTCTTTTGTTACTATGTCAGAAGTATCTCCTAAGGTTTTTTGAAATATCTCTGAAAACTCAAATATAGGGGTAGACATGGCTTCAAAACCATATCTAACGCATATTTTTTCAGCTAATGATACGATGTAATTGTATCGATGCATGCTATCTTTTAAATGATCGTGAGTGCCTCTAACAGGTTGTAATTTTTTAGACATTTTGTTTCAACTTTTTTGCATAATTTTCAACCAATTCTATTACATGGCTTATAAAATCTTTTTGTTTCATCCTATGATATTTCTCGCCATCTAAATATACTTGATGAAAAGTATTTCCACCACCAGTTATTCCAATATTAGTATGACGGGCTTCACCAGGACCATTAACTACACATCCAATAATTGAAAGAGATATAGGTTCTTTAATGTGATCTAGTTTTTGCTCTATAATTTTTACTGTGTCAATTACATCAAAATTTTGTCTTGCGCATGAGGGGCAAGAAATGATTGTAACTCCTTTATTTCTTATTCCTAGAGATTTTAGAATATTAAATGCTGTTTTTACTTCTTCTATAGGGTCAGCAGATAAGGAAACACGAATCGTGTCTCCTATACCGGACCATAAGAGTTTTCCTAAACCAATAGATGATTGAATAGTGCCATATTTTAAGCTTCCTGCTTCTGTTATGCCAATATGTAAAGGATAATCACATATTTTGGATAATCCTTCATATGCCAAAACTGTTAGAAATATATCTGATGCTTTTACACTTATTTTAAAGTTAGTAAAATTATTATCTTCTAAAATTTTAATTCCATTTTGTGCGCTTTCTATCAAAGCTTCAGGACAAGGAGATTTATACTTGCTTAATAATTTTTTTTCTAAAGAGCCAGCATTAACCCCAATTCGCATAGAGCAATTATTATTTTTAGCAGCATCAATGACAGACTTAATTCTTTCGTTTGATCCAATATTTCCAGGGTTTAGTCTTAGGCATGCAGCCCCTGCTTCAGCAGCTTCAATAGCTCTTTTATAATGGAAATGAATATCTGCTACTATAGGTAAAGAAACGTTTTTTATTATAGTTTTAAGAGCTTTAGTTGATTCTTCATCAGGGCAAGAAATTCTTACTATATCTGCTCCAGCATCTGATATTTTATTTACTTGTTCAATTGTTTTTTTTATTTCTGTTGTAGGTGTATTTGTCATGGATTGAACACTTATAGGATTATTTCCTCCTACAGCAACGTTGCCTACCATAATTGTTTTAGTTATTTTTCTTTTAATTTTTCGGTAAGGACGTAAGGTCATTTATATTCCTTTAATTAAGTAATTTTATTAAGTTTTCATAATCTAGTGAAATATCTCTTTTTACCTCACCATTTTTACCAATATTTTTTATAGTTTTATTATTTATTACTATAATAATACCTCCTGCATTTCCAGTCACTAGTTTAAGCCCCTTTTCATATGATAATTCTATTTCTTCATCTTTTTTAATAATTTTACTAAGTATAGTTTTAGTTTTATTATTTTGAATTTCTATCCATGAATCATCTAAAGCAATTATCTTAATTAATTTTATATTTTTTGTTATTACTTGTTTATCATTATTTATAATTACTTGATTGAAGTTGGTATCAACAATTTTCTTTCTTTTAATTAAATTTGACTTTACCATTTTTGCTAAAATAATTTTAGCTTCTTTTTCTGTATGCTTTTCTACAATAAAATTATTCTGATTATTTAATTGAACTAAGAAACCTTTATCTTTATTCTTTGCTATATAAAAGCCTCGAATAGGTTCATGATTATTACCTAATGCGATAATAATTGAGCTGCCAGCTCCAATAATATTTGGATCCATATGCTTTTCAAGACTTGTCAAAGCTTTATTTATATTTATGTATTTTTCTCCTACTGCTAAAAGTTTAGATATTAAAGTTTCCCCTTTATTTATTTTTCCCTCAATTAAGCTCGTTTCTATATACAAATTTTCTTCAGTACTTAATTCAGAAGAATCAAAATCTTTTTTTTCATCAATAACTTCTTTCTTTCTTATTATTATTTTTTCTTTTTTCTTTTCATTCTTATTTGTAATTACTTGTTCAACATTAATGTCTAAGTCTGTATTATTTTCTATTTTATGATTGCTATCATTTATATAATTATTGGTATTTTTTGTTAAAATATTTTTATTTGAAAAATTCTTCCAGATAATAATTATAGATACACTAGTTATTAGACATAATATAGTTATTAAAAGATTAGAAAATTTAAACTTTATAAAAATATTAATTTTATTAAATATATTATTTTTATTTTTTGTAGTAGTAATTTTAGTTTGATTTTTTTCTACATTATCAAAAAATATTTTTGAATCTATGTTTAACCATTTTAGGTAGGATCTGATATGTCCTAAATTAAACACATTATATTCTATTTCTTTTAAATTTCCATTTTCTAAGTGTGTAATTAAATTTAGATTAATATTTAGAAGTTTAGAAACCTGTTCCTTTGAAGTTTTTCTTGATTCTCTAGAAGAAATTATATTTTCTTTTATTTGTATAAGAATATCTTCATTTTGAAAATTTAAAAAATTATCATTTTTATTATTCATAAATATTGTATCTGCATATTAATTTTTATCTAATTTAAATTCGGTATGAAGTGCTTTTAATGCTTTACTAGTTGATTTTTCATCTATTAGCACACTTATTTTTATTTCTGAAGTAGATATGACGTGGATATTTATTTTTTTTGATGCTAGAGTCTTGAACATTTTATTTGCTACACCGGTATGTTTTCTCATGCCTAGACCTATTATTGAAATTTTTGATAATTTATTATTTGTAATAATTTTTTGAAAACCAATACTCTTCTTATTTTTATTCATTATAGATAGGCATTCTTTCATATCTTTTCTAGATACCGTATATGTGAAATTAATATTTTCTCCGCTCTCTGATCCAGTCTGTACAATCATATCTACATTAATATTTGCTTTACTTAACGGAGTGAATATTCTTGCTGCTATTCCGGGTTTATCCATAATATTAATAAGAGTAATATTAGCTTCTTCTTTGCTATATGCTATACCACTAACAATTTCATTTTCCATTTTTTTATCCTCTTTTCTTAAAAAAGTGCCTTTAATATTTCCTTTGTTAGACAATACTTGAACAGGAACATTATGTCTCATTGCCATTTCTACAGATCTGGTTTGAAGTACTTTTGCTCCTAGAGAAGCAAATTCTAGCATTTCTTCGTAACTAATTTTATTAATTTTTTTTGCTTTAGGAACTAACCTTGGATCACACGTATATATACCTTCTACATCTGTATATATGTCACATCTATCGGCTGTAATAGCTGCCGCAATTGCAACAGCTGATGTATCGGAACCACCTCGACCTAATGTGACAATATTATTTTCAGAGTCTAAGCCCTGAAATCCAGCTATTACAGGAACTATTCTTTTGTTTAATAATTTGTTTAAATAGTTTGTATTGATTTCAATAATTTTTGCTTTAGCAGGCTCGTCAGAACATACTATAGGGATTTGCCACCCGAGCAACGCTTTTGCTGGAACACCAATATTTTTAAGTGCCATACTAATTAGTGCAATTGATACTTGCTCGCCCGTGGAGACAATCATGTCATAGTCTTGTTTATTGGATGTAACATCAAAGTTTTCAGCTAATTTAATTAATTTATTTGTATCGCCAGACATAGCAGAAGACACTACTATAACTTTATTCTTAGAAACATATTCTTTTTTAATAAGTTTACATATATTTTTAATTTTGGAAATATCTCCAACTGAGGTTCCTCCAAATTTTTGGACTATTTTTTTCATTAAAATTGTACTTTCATATATATAAATCTATATTTTAATTATACTCATACTTTGACTTAATAAAAGGCGCAATATAGTTTTTATAAAAACTTTAAATAATTAATTAAATAGGTTCTGTTCATGATTAATGAAACTGTTGATAAAAATGAAGTAAATTTATTTGAAAGTATGGCTGATGAATGGTGGGATGAGACGGGGAGTATGTCATTTTTGCATGCCATGTCTGAGATAAGAACTCAATTTATAGTAAATGAAATAATTAATAATTTTAATATTAAGAGAAAAAATAAAATTCTTAAAAATATAAATATTTTAGATATTGGTTGTGGGGGTGGTATTGCAAGTGAACCTTTATCTCGATTAGGTGCTAATTTAATAGGAATTGATGAGTCAAAAGAATTAATAAAAGTAGCGCAACATCATGCCGAAGAAATGAACTTGAATATAGATTATAAAAATATGTCTCTTGAAAATATAGTTAAAAAAGAAAAAAAATTTGATGTTGTGATAGCTTTGGAATTAATAGAACATATTAATAATATTGATTATTTTTGTAAATTAATTTCAAGAGTCATGAATAACAATGGTATAATTATTTTATCAACTATTAATAAAACTATTCTTTCAAAACTTTTAGTAATTGATATTGCAGAAAATTTACTAAAAATAATTCCTAAGGGAACTCATTCTTATGAAAAGTTTGTAAGTTCTAAAAAAATAGAAAATATATTTCTTGAGTTAAACTATAAAATTAAGAATATTAAAGGGCTAACTTGGGCACCTTTTAATAGATGGATACTTTCTGATATTACTTCAGTAAACTATATAGTTTGCTTTAATAAAATGAGTAATATTTAAATTATTTACCATGACAATGTTTATATTTTTTTCCTGAACCGCAAGGGCAGGTTTCATTTCTTCCAATTTTTTTTGTTTTTATGGGCTTGTTTTTATTATCTAGTTTTTCTTCGTTTAATGATTCTTTAATCAAATTAGTGTTTTGTTCTTTTCTTTCAGGAATATCACTTACTAGTTCAATATTAAGCAAAATAGTTGTCACTTGGTTTCTGATTGTAGATAACATTGAGTGAAATAAATTAAAAGCTTCACTTTTATATTCATTTAAAGGATCTCTTTGAGCATATGCCCTGAGCCCTATTCCTTGTCTTAATTGATCTAATTGAAGTAAATGTTCTTTCCAATTTTGATCAACAACTTGTAACATTATTTGTTTTTCAATTTTATTCATATTTTCTTTTCCAAAAATTTCTAGCTTTTTGGTAATTTTTTCTTCAGCAGCATTTTTTATTAAATCTTTAATTTCATTTTCTGTTACTCCATCTTTTTTTGACCATTCTTTAATAGGGATATCTAAGCCTAGCTTTTTGCAATCATTGGTTAGTCCATTAATATTCCACTGTTCTATATATGCTTTTTCAGGAATATTATTATTTATCATTTCTTCAATTATCTCATTTCTAATATCTATTATAAAATCAGAAATACTTTCATCTTTCATTAGGTCTTTTCTTTGTTCATAAATTTCTTTTCTTTGGTCATTCATAACATCATCAAATTTAAGAAGGTTTTTTCTAATCTCAAAATTTCTTCCCTCAACTTTCTCTTGAGCTTTTTGTAAAGCTCTATTTACCCATGGATGAGTAATTGCTTCTCCTTTTTTTAACCCTAATTTTACCAAAACTCCATCTAATTTTTCAGTTCCAAATATTCGCATCAAGTCATCTTCAAGGGATAAAAAAAATTTAGATTCTCCTGGATCTCCTTGTCTTCCAGATCTACCTCTTAATTGATTGTCAGTTCTTCTGCTTTCATGTCTTTCTGTTCCTATAACTAAAAGCCCACCAGATTTCAAAGCTATTTCTTTTTTATTTTGAATGTCTTTTGTATCTTTTGATGTAGGTATCTTATTATTATCTAATACTTCTTTATTTCCTCCCAGTTGAATATCAGTACCTCTTCCTGCCATGTTTGTAGCTATAGTTACAGCTCCTGGAACTCCTGCTTGTGCAATAATATTTGCCTCTTCTTTATGATTTCTTGCATTTAAAACATTATGTTTAATTTTTTGTTTTTTTAATAACATAGATAGCATTTCAGATTTTTCTATGCTAGTTGTTCCTACTAGAATTGGTTGTTTTTTTGAATTTGCTTCTTTAATATTAGATATTACACTTGTCCATTTTTCTTCTGCTGTTCTATATACTTCATCATTTTGGTCTAATCTTATCATTTTTTTGTGAGTAGGAATTGTTATAACCTCTAAATTATATATTTCTAAAAATTCTGCTGCTTCTGTTGCAGCTGTTCCAGTCATACCTGATAATTTTGGGTACATTCTAAAATAATTTTGAAAAGTAACAGAAGCTAAAGTTTGATTTTCATTTTTAATACTTACATTTTCTTTTGCTTCTAGGGCTTGATGAAGTCCATCAGAATATCTTCTGCCTTCCATCATTCTTCCAGTAAACTCATCTATAATTACTACTTTATCTTCATTGATTATATAATCGGTATTCTTTTCAAATAATTTATTTGCTCTAATGGCTTGGTTTATATGATGTAATAGTGGTGCATTTTCAGGTCCATATAAATTTTGACCTTTAAGAAGGCTTTTATCTTTAAGGATTTTCTCTATATTTTCATTTCCTTTCTCGGTTAAGGTTACATTTTTTGTTTTTTCATCAATTTCTATATCTTCATTTTTAATTAGAGGGATTATTGTATTGATTTTTTTATATAAATCGGAGTTATCTTCTGTTGGACCAGAGATAATTAATGGGGTTCTTGCTTCATCAATCAAAATTGAATCTACTTCATCCACTATAGCATAGTTAAAAGGGCGTTGGACCATTTGATCTGTTGAAAACTTCATATTATCTCGAAGAAAATCAAATCCTAATTCATTATTGGTGGCATATAGTATATCACTGTTATAGGCTATTTTTCTATTTTCATCTTCTAAGTTTGGGATAACACAACCAACAGTCAGATTTAAAAACTTGTATATTTGTCCCATCCATTCACTATCTCTACTTGCCAGATAGTCATTTACTGTAACTATATGCACACCTTTACTTGTTAATGCGTTTAGATATGCAGCTAAAGTTGCAACAAGAGTTTTCCCTTCTCCAGTTTTCATTTCTGCAATTTTACCTTGGTGTAGAGTTATACCTCCAATGATTTGTACGTCGTAATGTCTTTGTCCTAAAACTCTTTTAGATGCTTCTCTAACAGTGGCGAAGGCTTCAGGAAGTAAAGATTCTAAATTATTATTATTTTGATATAGTTTTTTAAATCTAGCAGTATTACTTTTAAGTTGATCATCTGAAAGTATCTTCATTTGTGGTTCAAGGGAGTTCACTTTATCTAATAAAATGTTAATTTTTTTAATATACCTATCATTTGGAGTTCCAAATAATTTTTGAGCTAGGTTATTTAACATTTTTTTGCTTCCACTATTTTATTTTTTAAACTATATAGTATTTGTTTCTCAATGTTTTAATAGTTTATGAATTATATATTATTTATTAGTTTTCTATACTATAATTAAATAAAAAGAAAGATAGTAGAGATGTTAAAGTTATTAAAAAAATCACCTTTAGCACCCAAAAAGTTTCCAAATTTGCCAAAAATTTCTGGAATTAAGCTTTTTTCTATACATTCTGGTATAAGAAAAAATAATAAGTCAGATGCTATTTTAATTTTGATGCCTGGTGGAGCAAATGTGGCTTGCGTTTTAACAAAATCTAATACTCCATCAGCTCCTGTAATATGGTGTAAGAAAATAAAAAATTATGGTAAAGCTAAAGCTTTAGTAGTTAATTCTGGTAACGCAAATGCTCACACAGGAATGCATGGTTTACAGACTGTGAGAGATACTGTTGATACTATAGTAAATAAAATTAGTTGTAATAGAAAAGAAGTATATGTTTGTTCAACAGGGATTATAGGGGAAAAATTAGATTCAAAAATTTTAATAAGAGCAATTCCTAAATTGTTACAAAAGCAAGAAAGTTCATGGGATGCTATAGCAGAATCAATATGCACAACTGACACTTTTTCTAAAGGAGCTAAGTCTTATTTTAATTTTAATGGAAAAAGGTATAAAGTGGTTGGAATTGCTAAAGGTTCTGGAATGATTTTTCCTAATATGGGAACTATGCTTGGATTTATTTTTACAGATTTTCCATTAAATTCAAAATTATTAAATATTATGCTTAAAAATTCAGTAGAGAATTCTTTTAATTCTATTACAGTAGATGGAGATACTTCTACTTCTGATACATGTATTTTATTTTCTGTTTCTAAGAATAAATTTGCTAAACCTATTTTAAATATTACTGACAGTAGATTATTCAAATTACGAAAAGCACTTGATAATGTATTAAAAGATTTAGCAAAACAAATAGTATGTGATGGCGAAGGAGCAAAAAAACTTATTACAGTAAATGTTAATTCAGCAAAATCTTATAAAAGTGCTAAAACTATTGCTTTTTCAATTGCTAATTCATCTTTAGTTAAAACAGCTATTGCTGGTGAAGATCCTAATTGGGGAAGAATTGTTATGGCTGTAGGTAAATCAAATATTTATATAAAACAAAATTCATTATCTATTTTTATTTGTGGAAAACAAATTACTAAAAAAGGTTGTATAATAAAAAACTATGATGAAAAGTTTGTAGCGAAAGAAATGAAAAAACAAAATATTACTCTTGATATAAACTTGGGTTTAGGAAAGAGTAAAGCTACAGTTTGGACATGTGATTTAACTCATGATTATATAAAAATTAATGCAGATTATAGGTCATAGTTTTAAAATTCCTTTACACTTTCCCTCTATTCTTAAGTTAGTATAACGACTTTTCATTTTAAAAATCTTGGTTAAAATTGAATATCTTATTGATAAAGAATTTTTTTCGCCAGTTTTTTTATCCCAACCCCCAATTCCAATAATTGTGCCGGCGTTTCCTTTTCTTATAGAAAATTTTGCCAGTTCTACGTTATTTTTAATTTTAAAAGAAATAGTAAATTTTGGAATACCTTTTTTTATAGTCCATTCTATATATAATGCTTTTTGATTTAACCAATGAATCCCTTTACATTTTAATTGATTATTTTCTGAAGAATATGCTGGGTGTATAAGAATAAAAATTGTTGTAATTATAATTATATATTTTTTATATTTAATTATCATAGCTATATTAAGGTCATATTTTTTAATTTTGTGCTAGTATTTTGTTGATGATGAATAATAATAAAAAAGCATTAGTTTTAGTTGTTTCTGCTGTTTTAATTAATGTAGAAAAAAAAATTCTAATGCAAAAAAGACCTAAAGGAAAATCTTTTTCAGGGTTTTGGGAACTTCCAGGAGGTAAGGTAGAGTTATATGAGAGTTTAAAATCTGCAATAATAAGAGAATTGAAAGAAGAATTAGACATTAATTTGAAAAAAAAAGATTTAAAAAATTTTACTTTCATAGATCATGAATATAATGATTTTTATTTATTGATGCCAGTTTATAAATGTGAGAAATGGACTGGAAGTATAAAAAAAAATGAAAACCAAAAAACAAAATTTTGTGATATAAACGAAATAAAACAAATGAAAATTTTAGAAGCAGATTCAAAATTAATAGAACCATTAGAATTATTATTAAGTTAAAAGTTTATTTTTCCATCCAGAAATAAAAATCACATAATAAGGTATAGAAATTATTGAATTTTTTGAATAATTCTTGAAAAGGAATTTCTCGGCTTCATTAAATACAGAAATTGGTGTAAAAGATTTTTTTCTAGAATTTAAAATGTTGTTTTCACTCATACTTCTGACATCTATTAAAATATCGTTTATATTATTATATTTGTGAATAATTTTTTCTTGATCTGCTACTGTTCCATAAAATCCTACTCTTTGCATTAAATTTCCTAAAGTTTTAATGTCACATAATGGATAAGTTCTTGGATAAAGTCCTTTTAATATTTTTTCGTCAGAGTAAGCCAGTGCTTCAGCTAATGGTGATAGTGTCCCTTGTCCCCAAAAAGTTGCTATAAAAAAGCCATTAGGTTTAAGACAATTATATATTTGTTTAAAAGTTCCAGGCAAATCATTTATTAGGTTTAAGCCCATAATAGAAAAAATTAAATTAAAGGATTTATTTTTAAACGGAAGAAGTTCTTCATCACAGATTACATTAATATTATTTATAAATTTAGTATTATTTAAATTGCATTTATAAATATTATTAATTTGTTTACATTGTTTTAATATTTCTTCAGTTTCATTAATTTTTGCATTTAATTCAAGTGCATTGTCGTATGAAAAAGAAGTTTCTTTAATTCTTTCATTAATTTCATTACATAAATGTAGAAAGATATTAGATTTTTTATAACTTTTAATTTGTATCTTTTTGCGGTCAAATATTTGGGGTATAGAATTTTTTGTTTTTGAGTTTGTCATTATGTACTATAATTACATTACATTTTATTAGAAATATAGATTAATTTTATACAAATGGAGGATGTATTGAAAAAAGTTATAGTGTTTAGTGGCCATTTTTGTGGATATTGTACTCTAGCTAAAAAATTATTGGAAAAGAAGAAGATAGATTTTGAGGAAATTAACATACATGATAATCCTAATAAAATAGAAAAAATGATGAAATTATCACAAGGAAAGAGGACAGTTCCTCAGATTTTTGTAGGGGACACTTATATAGGAGGTTTTGAGGATTTATATAATATAGATAATAAAGGAATTCTTAATAAAATATTAAAAAAAGAAGGTATTGTATGAAAGTTGCATTAGTTCAAATGACAGCAGTTCCCGATATTGAGGAAAATATCAAATCAATTTCTATAAATATTAAAAAAGCAGTAAAAAGCAATGCTAAAATAGTTTTATTTCCTGAAAATTGTTCTTTTATGGGTCCTGGAAAAGTAATGTTTAAAAATGCATATTACGAAAATGTTCATCCAACTTTAAGAATGGCAAGAGAACTGGCTAATAAATATAAGATATTTGTTTTATTAGGTTCTATATCTGTTTTAAAGAAAATAAAAGCAAGCTTAAAGATGGTTAATAGATCATATTTTATAGATGATAAAGGTAGAGTATTAGATAAATATGACAAAATTAATATGTTTGATGCTGTAATTTCTAAAACAGAAATTTATAAAGAGTCTAATAGATATCACGCTGGTAAAAGAATAGTTGTTGTTAAAAGTAAAATAGGTAATTTTGGTTTGAGCATTTGCTATGATATTAGGTTCCCAGAATTATATCAGAAATTAGCTAAATTAGGTTCAAATATTATAACGATACCTTCAGCGTTTACTGAAAAAACAGGAAAAGATCATTGGCAAGTTTTATTAAGATCTAGAGCTATAGAAACTTCATGTTGGGTATTAGCACCAGCTCAAATAGGTAAACATTATGATGGAAGAAAGACTTGGGGGCACTCTATGATTATAGACCCATGGGGTAGGGTAGTTTCTGAAGCTAAAAAAAGTGAAAAAATAATTTATGGAGATATAAATTTAGGTTTATCAAATAAAACTAAATTTTTATGGGGGCGTTAATTTTTTACAAAATATTCTTTGTATAGCTTTTTGAGGAGTATTAATAATTTTTTCTTCATAATTTATTACTTGCATATTATAATTTTTTGCAAAATTTAATAATTCTTGTGGTTTAAGTAAGAAATTGTGGTTGTTTGGTCTTCCAAATTCAATGTTTTCAATTGTAAATGTCTCGTATAATAATATTCCATTATATTTTAGACTGTTATATATTTTTTTTAAAAGGTTGCGGTATAAATAGTTGGTAACTATAATTGCGTCAAAGATATTGTCTTTAAATACCCAATTATATTCTATCTCAAAGTTTATATTGATATTTAAAATATTATCATTATCTATTTTTTTTAGTTTATTTAAATTTATGTCGGCTGAAACAACTTTATAACCTAATGATTGAGCAAATAAACTATGACGACCGTTACCACTAGCTAAATCTAATAATATTTTATTTTTATTTACTTTAGGTAAATGTTTTTTTATCCATTTTGAATTTTTATTTGATATGTTTTTTATATTATGCATTTAAATTATTTTTTATGTTTAGTATAATAAATATAAGTTTTTATAGAAATTTAACAATTTTTAATTTTAGAATTTTTATTTAACATTAATAATAGTATAGGAGAATAGTTTGATTAAGTATGATCTAAAATGTGATGAAGATCATGTATTTGAAGGCTGGTTTCCTAGTTCTAAAGATTTTGAAAAACAAGAAAAAAGAAATCTTATATCTTGTCCTTCTTGTGGTTCTGTTAATGTGGGAAGAGCACTTATGGCTCCGGCTGTTAAAAGAGCTAAAATAGAAAAAAATGGTAAAAATATTAAAAACACTAATATAAAGGAAAAAGACCTTAAAACTCAGTTACGAACTTTAAATAAATTAATAGAAAAAAATACTGTAGATGTAGGAAAGAATTTTGCTCAAGAGGCAAGAATGATTTATAAAGGAAAGAAGAAAGATAAGCCAATTAGAGGAAGTGCTACTTCTAAAGAAGAAAAAGAATTAAAGAAGGATGGTATTCCATTTATAAAAGTTCCTTGGATAAAAGATAATTGATACTTAAGAAAGGATAATTAATGGAATCTAAATATACTCGTACCTTAGAAGAGTGGAAAAATTTAGCTAAAAAAGAACTAAAAGGTAAAGATGCGGATTCCTTAATATGGACTACTCCGGAAGGTATTGATATACAACCTTTGTATACTGAAGAAAATATAAAAGATCTTAAGCATCTTGGAAGTATGCCAGGTTTTGTACCTTTTTTACGTGGTCCTAAAGCTACTATGTATACTGGTAGACCATGGACAGTAAGACAATATTCTGGTTTTTCTACTGCTAAAGAGTCTAATGAATTTTATAAGCGTAATTTAGCCGCAGGACAAATGGGTTTATCTGTTGCTTTTGATCTTGCTACGCATAGAGGATATGATAGTGATCATCCTAGAGTTAAGGGTGATGTTGGTATGTCTGGAGTTGCAATAGATTCAGTAGAAGATATGAAGTTACTATTTGATCAAATTCCTTTAGATAAAATGTCTGTATCTATGACAATGAATGGTGCTGTATTACCTGTAATGGCAAATTATATTGTATCAGCTGAGGAACAAGGTGTTAAGAATGAACAATTAAAAGGTACAATACAAAATGATATTTTAAAAGAGTTTATGGTTAGAAATACATATATATATCCTCCGGATCATTCTATGAGAATTGTTGCAGATATTATTGATTATACTGCCAAATATATGCCTTCATTTAATTCTATTTCTATAAGTGGTTATCATATGCAAGAGGCAGGCGCTAATCAAGTACAAGAGCTTGCTTTTACTATAGCAGATGGTATTGAGTATGTTAGAGTAGCATTAAATAAAGGTTTAAAGGTAGATGATTTTGCTCCGAGGTTGTCATTTTTCTTTGCTATAGGAATGAATTTTTTTATGGAAGTAGCAAAATTAAGGGCGGCAAGATGGTTATGGGCTAATTTAATGTATAAATATTTTAAACCTAAAAATGAAAAATCAATGATGCTAAGAACGCATTGTCAAACATCTGGAGTATCTTTAACTGAGCAAGATCCATATAATAATATTGTAAGAACAACTATAGAAGCTATGGCGGCAGTAATGGGAGGGACACAATCCCTTCATACAAATGCATTTGATGAAGCTGTAGCATTGCCAACAGATTTATCTGCAAGAATAGCGAGGAATACACAATTAATAATAAATGAAGAAACTAACATTACTAAAACTATTGATCCATTAGCTGGCTCTTATTATTTGGAAGCTCTTACAGGTAGACTAATAGCATCAACTGAAAAATTAATAGATGAAATAGAGAGAATGGGAGGAATGACTAAAGCAGTAGATAAAGGAATTCCTAAAAGAATGATTGAAGAATCAGCGGCAAGACGTCAAGCTAGTATAGACTCCGGAGATTCTATTGTAGTAGGTGTTAATAAATATGGAGTAAAGGAGGACACTAAATTTGATTTGTTAAAGGTTGATAATAAAGGAGTAAGAGAGCAACAAATAAATAATCTAAATAAATTAAAATTAAATAGAAATAATAATGAAGTAAATGAAACTTTGGATAAATTAAGAAATGGAGCTAATGATAAGAATGCTAATTTAATGGAACTAGCTATAGAAGCAGCAAGAAAAAGAGCTACTGTTGGAGAAATATCTTTTGCTTTAGAGAATGTTTTTGGTAGACACAAAACATCATATAAAGGAGTCTCCGGAGTTTATGGCAATGAACTAAATAAAAATGAAGATTATATTTTTGTAAAAAATACTATTAAGGATTTTGTAAATAAGAAAAATAGAAAACCTAGGATTTTAATAGTTAAATTAGGACAAGACGGACATGATAGAGGTGCCAACGTTGTTGCAAGTGCTTACCAAGATTTGGGTTTTGATGTTAAAGTAGGTCCATTATTTCAAACTCCTGAAGAGTCATGTGAGTTAGTTGATTTATATAAACCTGATGTTGTAGGGGCCTCTAGTTTAGCTGGTGGACATTTAACACTAATTCCAGAAATGATTAATTACATAAGAAAAAAAGTAAATAAAAAGGTGTTAATTGTAGCAGGGGGAGTTATCCCTTCAGAAGATTATGAAGAGTTGGAAAAATCTGGAGTATCTGCTATTTTTGGACCTGGTACAAATGTTACTGATGCAGCTAGAAGGATTATAGGTTTAATGGAGCAAAGACCAAATATTGATGATATAAATTAAAAAGATTGCTTGACGGAAGTCTTTTTGAGTTTTATTAAATTACACATATTTTTCATGAGGATAGTTCAATGTCTAGAATGTGCGAATTAACAGGTAAAAAAGTAATGACAGGGAATAATGTAAGTCATGCTAAAAATAGGACACGAAGACGTTTCTTACCTAATTTACAGAATATATCTCTTTTTAGTGAGGTATTGGAAAAATCAATAAAATTTAAAGTTTCTGTTAATGCAATTAGAACGGTAGAGAAAAAAGGAGGTATAGATAAATTTCTATTATCAGCATACAAGAAAGATTTATCTTCTTCAGCATGTTATTATAAAAAATTAATAGAAAAAAAGAGTGTTTCTAAATCTTAATGATTAATATATTTTTTAGTATTTTTTTTATCAAATAAAATAGCTAATTGGTTAGTAATTGCCCCTCCAAGTTGATCTACTTCTATAATTGTTAATGCCTGTTTATAATATCTAGTTACATCATGGCCAATTCCTATAGCTAATAATTCAATATTAGAATTTATTTCAACTTTTTTTATAATTTTTCTTAGATGTTTATCTAAGTAACTTCCGGAATTAGTGCTTAAAGTAGAGTCGTCTACTGGAGCTCCATCAGAAATAACCATAAGAATTTTTCTATTTTCCGGTCTTTTTTTTAGTCTATCACTTGCCCATTCTATAGCTTCTCCATCAATATTCTCTTTTAATATTCCTTCTCTTAACATTAATCCAAGATTGGTTTTTGAACGTCTCCACGGTGTATTTGCACTTTTATATATAATATGTCTTATTTCATTTAGTCTCCCTGGACTTGTAGGGCGACCATTTTTAATCCACTCATCTCTAGCTTTACCACCTTTCCAGGATCTTGTCGTAAAGCCTAATATTTCTACTTTCACGCCACATCTTTCTAGTGTTCTTGCTAAAATATCAGCACTTAAGGCTGCTACTGTAATTGGTCTACCTCTCATAGATCCTGAGTTATCTATTAGTAAGGTTACTATAGTATCTTTAAATTCAGATTCTATTTCTTTTTTATAAGATAATGATTGTAAAGGGTTGATTATTATTCTTGGGAGTCTAGCAGGATCTAATATTCCTTCTTCTAAATTAAATTCCCACCACCTATTTTGCTGTGCCATTAGTTTTCTTTGTAACCTATTAGCCAATTGAGAAATAATATTATCCATATTATCAATTTGTTTATCTAAATTTTGTCTCAATCTAATTAATTCTTCTTGGTCACATAAATCCTGCGCATAAATTGTTTCATCAAATTTTTTAGTATAGGCTTTATAAATAAAATTTTGTTTATCTTCTTTTGGAGGGATATAAAAAGGATTAGCTTCTTTACTATTTTCTGAATCAGAATTATCTTCTTCTAAACCATCATTTTCTATGTCTTCACTTTCACTGCTTAATTCTTCAGAAGGATTGCTAGCCTCATTTTTATCTAAATTTTGGTTATCGTCATCATTATCATGTTTTTTGTTTTCTTCATTTTCGTCATTATTATCTGTTTCATCATTTTCATCATCTTCTAATTCATTTTGTGATTGAATAGATTGAAGTTTTTTAACAAGTTCAAGGGATAAATTTGAAAAATCTTTTTGACTATCTATTTTTGTTTTTAATAAATTTATATTTTCTTTAATTATTGGTTCTAGTTCATCTCTCCATACATTGCTTATTTGATTTAAGTCTTTATGAAATTTTTTACCAGTAAGGTTTTCTTGCAACATAATTTGAACGGCATCTTCAAATTGTACTTCTTCTTTTTTTAAATTCTTTTTTAAATTATTATTTTTATATTTTTTAAGAATATTGTTTTCTATGTTATTCTTGATTCCTTTATATTCAATTATGCCTATAGATTCATATCTAGCTGATTCTATTGTGTTAAAAATTTTATTAGCACTTTTAGATTTAGGTTTTATAGAATGATGAATTTTTTCATCATGATATTTTATTTTAAGTGCAAGACTATCAGCAACTCCTCTAATTTCATTTTTTTCCATATCTTCTAATTGAACACTAGGAAAAGGAAGCGTAATTTCATTTAAATCTTTATCATCTGTATTATTTCCAAAGTTTATATTTAAATTTTTGGTTTCTGATATAGCTTTTAAAGTAGATGATATAGATTTTTTGAAATTTTCAATTTTATTATTTTTATTCGTCATTATCTATTATTTTTTCTGAAATTGTATTTAACCATTCATCAGGTAAAAGCTTGCCAAAGCATCTTTGGTAGTATTCGTTTATAGTACTTCGTTCTGTTTCGTCACACTTGTTTAAAAAAGAAATTTTAAAACCATATTCAATATCTTTGAATATAATGCTATTTTCTGCCCAAGTGATTACAGTTCTCGGAGACATGACAGTTGATAAATCTCCATTCTTAAAGCCATTTCTGGATAAACTAGCGAGCTTTACCATGTTTGAAATATTATCTTTTTTAAGAAAATTTTTATTTAAATTCTGTATTTTTGAATTAACAATTTTTGTTTCAACTTCTTCAGATAAGTAATTAAGTACTGTTACAATATTCCACCTATCCATTTGCCCTTGATTTATTTGTTGAGTACCATGGTATAAACCAGTTGTATCCCCTAATCCAATGGTGTTTGCAGTTCCAAATAATCTAAAGTTTTGATGAGGTGTGATAACTTTACTTTGATCTAAAAGAGTAAGTCTACCTTCTGATTCTAAAATTCTTTGTATAACAAACATGACGTCTGGCCTTCCTGCATCATATTCATCGAAGACTAGAGCTGTAGGAGATTGTATGGCCCAAGGAAGAATTCCTTCTTTAAAAACAGTAATTTGTTTTCCATCTTTTAAAGTAATTGCGTCTTTTCCTAAAAGATCTATTCTGCTTATATGACTATCTAAATTAACTCTTATACATCTCCAGTTCAGTCTTGCTGCGATTTGTTCAATATGAGTAGATTTTCCTGTTCCATGCAGCCCTTGAATTAAAACCCTTCTATTATGAGTAAAACCAGCTAAAATTGCTAAAGTAGTTTCTTCATCAAAGTAATATGTTGGATCAATTTCTGGAACGTATTGGTCAGGTTCAGAATAAGCTGGAACCTGTATATCCTTAATTAAATTAAAAGTTTTCTTTGTACTTACTTTTGTATCAGGTAAATTTCGACTAGTTATTGTATCTTCTTGAATATCCATTTTTTTTTCCAGATTTTTTTAGTTTAGTAATGATCTATTAGAATATTATATGCCTCATTAATCTCAATTAATATATTATTAGAGGAACTTTTATTTAAATTAGCATCAGGATGATATTTTTTAACTAATTTCTTATATTGTTTTTTTATTTCTATCAAATTTACTCCAGGACGTAAATTTAATTTTTCTAAAGCTTTGTATATTTTATTATTTTTTAGCTTTTTAGTATATGTTTTCTTCTTTTTATTTTTTAAAAGTTCCATATCATCTTTGATATTTATTGAATAAAAATTTTTCCCCATAGGCCAAGTAGGTAAATGCCATGTAAAGTCATCTTTTACTTCTTTTTCTATCTCATTTTGAGATAACCCTGAAAAATAGTCCCAATTGCTATTATATTCTTTTATATGATTTAAACAAAACCACATAAACTCTCTTAAATTTTCTCTACTTTTAGGAGCTTTATATTTTCCTTTATTGTTACAATCTTTCCATTCACAGTATTTGATTAACTGAGGTCGGGAACTAATTGATAAATTTTCATTTTTTCTTTTTAAATGTTTCATGTAGTGACTATCTATATTAAAATAATTTATATAAGAAGGGTACTATTTTTATGGATAAAGGTGAACGAAAAAAAAGGATAGAAATAATATTAAAAAATAATTTAAAACCTAATTTTCTAAAAATATTTGATGATAGTAAGAGGCATGCAGGGCATATGGAATCTTCAGAGAAAGGAGAATCTCATTATAATATTGAAATCGAAAGTGAAGTGTTAAAAGGAAAAAGCAGGATAGAAAGAGAAAGAGTAATATATAAATTGCTGAAGAAAGAATTTCAAACAGGTTTACATGCGTTATCAATAAAATTTAATAAATCTTGATTAATATTTATTTTTATAGAATTTAGGAAAATACTTTTCTATTACTTCTCCATTTTCTCGCCAACTATGACAAGTATTTATTAATAATGGTTGATCATAATTTTTAGATTTTTTATTTTTGCTTTTAAAGGCTTTATAAGAATAAATAGTCTGAAAAGCTGTTGTTGCAATAGGAAATAATAATTCAACTAAATGAGTGCAGCCAGCTATTCCTCCAACTTTAGAATAAACATTTTTTCTAAATCCTTTACCTACTGTAATACCTACTAATTTTTTAAAGTTTTTTAAAACGGCTGGACAAGTTTCATAAGGATAATTGTCCATAGATATGTTAATATCTTTAATAAGTAAATTGTCATTAAGGGTAATTCTTATTGACATATTATGAATTGCCATTCCTGAATTTACCTCTCCTCTATATTCAGTTTTAAAGTCGTAGGTTTTTGTATCTATAAGGTATCCTTCAATGTCCCATAAGTTGTCATCTCGTTTAAATCCTTCACAAATTACTTTTCTAATATGAATTTTTTTTCTTTTATTAGGGATAGGTAACATTATTATTTTCCATTTTATTTTAAGGTTAGGGTTAGAAATATAGTTATAGTCATAATTGATATAAAGGTGGAGGTCATTAAATAATTAGCAGCTTTATCTGGAGCAATCTTATACTGTGAGGCAAATAAGTAAGTAAAAATAGGAGCAGGTAGTACACCCTGTATTAAAATTATTTTTTGAAATATTCTATCAATTTTAAATGGTATATTTAACATTTTGGTGTTTATTTATTTTTTTCTAGATTTTGAATATTAATTTTAGTTATACTTGTTCTTTGTCTTTTCAAAATAGTAAATTTAAATTTTTGTAAAGTTATTGTTTCTCTAACTTTAGGTAATTTTTGTGCTTTATCTATTACTAAACCAGCTATTGTAGATGCTTCTTCGTCCGGTAGCTTCCAGTCCATATATCTATTTAAGTCTCTAATAGTCATACTTCCATCAACATTTACACTTTTATCAGATAAAATTTTTGGACCTGAGCTGGGTTTATCAAATTCATCAAATATTTCTCCTACTATTTCTTCTAGAACATCTTCTAAAGTTATAAGTCCTTGTAGATCACCATATTCATCTATTACAAAGGCCATTTGTATGGTGAATTTTTTAAATTGATTTAATTGATCGGACAAAGAAGTGTTTTCAGAGATAAATAATGGTTTTTGTAGTAAATTATTTATGTCTATTTTGTTATTTGAATTTTTTGCTCTTAATAAATCTTTAATATGAATTGTGCCAACTATGTTATCAGGATTGTCTTTCCACATAGGAAGTCTGGTGAATCTACCATTTAGTGCAATATCTATTAAATTTTCAATATTTTCTTCAATATCTATACTTTTAATGTCTTTTCTGTGAGTCATTATTTCATTTACTTTAACCTCACTTAAATCAAGAATATTTTCTAACATAATTCTGTCTCTTTTACGGAATTCTCCTTGATTTTTAGCTAACAAAATAGCGCCTCTTAAGTTTTGCTTCCAGTCATTGCTTTTTTTCTCTCTACTAATAAATGAAAGAATTAAACCTACTAGATTATGAACAGTTGTACTAACAGGTGATAATATAACTGTAAAAAATATAGTTATTGGAGCTGTTTTTAGTATTAGTTCTTCTGCTTTTCTGATTGCATATGTTTTTGGAAGAATCTCCGAGAATATAAATATTAAGGTAGTCATTATAATTGTAGTGTAGATTATACCTTTGTCTCCAAATATATTTATCAATATACTTGTAGCTAAAACGGAAGCTAATATATTAACAATATTATTTCCTAATAGCAGTGTACTAATAACTTTTTCTCTTGATTTTAGTAAAGATTTAGCTTTTTTATGTTTTTCTCCCCATTGAAGAATTTTAGCATCTGATATCCTTGTAATAGCAGTTTCGGAAGAGGAAAAGAATGCTGATAGAAATAAAAGGAATGAAATAATTAAAATTTCAATTATCATTTATTTTTTAATCACCTTTAATTTGGTTATTCTATATATTTTCATTTAAAAACTTTATTAAACTTTCTTCTTTAACTGTATCACATATAAATGCTTTACCTACACCTTTTACTAAAATAAAGGTGATAATATTATTTATAGTTTTTTTGTCTAATTTCATAGCTAAGACTATTTTATTAGTTTGTGTATTATTTTTTAATAAATATTTAATGTTTGTAGGTAATTTTAATTGATCATAATGTTTAGTGACTCTATTTAAATCGTTTTTATGACAAAATTTTAGTTGAGTAGAGAGTTTAAAAGCTAATAACATACCTACAGCTACAGCTTCTCCATGAGAAAAATTTTTGTAATTTGAAACTCTTTCAAATGCATGAGCAAATGTATGTCCAAAATTTAGAAGGGCTCTTTGTCCTATATCTTTTTCATCTTTTTTGACTATTTTTACTTTAGCCTTAACACATTTGTTAATAGAGAACTCCAATTTTTCAAAATTTTTTTTAAGAACTAAATTACCATTTTTTTCTAGCCAAGAAAAAAAACTTTTATCTTTTATAAAACCATATTTTATCATTTCAGCGTATCCAGATATCATTTGTTTTTTAGGTAAGGTTTTTAAGGTTCTAGTATCAATTAGTACAAGTTTTGGTTGATAAAAAGAGCCTATAAGATTTTTCCCATATTTATTATTTATTGCTGTTTTTCCTCCTACGGATGAATCTATTTGAGATAATAATGTAGTAGGAATTTGAACGTAATCTACTCCTCTCATAATTGTAGAGGCGGCAAATCCAGTTAAATCTCCAATAACACCTCCTCCAAATGCATATAAAATTGTACTTCGGTCTATTTTTAAATTAAATAAACTATTATATAGTTTTTCTAATCTTTCTATAGATTTACTTTTCTCGCCTGATGGGATAGCTATACAAGGTGTATCTTTTCCTAATTTTTTTATTAATAATTTTAAAAGGACATTACTATTGAGGTTTTTATCATAAATTATTATTTTTTTTCTTTTTTGGAAATGATGTTTATGAAAATAATTTACTTTATTTAAAGTGTTATTTCCAATGATAATTTTATATTTATTATTTTTTAAATTAACGTTAACAATTTTGGTCATTTTAAACCTAAAGATATTCTTTTATAGCTATTATTATTTTATTACACATTTGTTGTTTTGATATATTCATTGATTCTATATGAATTTTTGCATTTGCATATATAGGGTTTCTAGTTTTAAGTAAATTATTTATATAATCGTCTAAATTATTAACTTTTAACATAGGACGTTTTTTTATATTTTTTTTAACTCTTTTTTTTATAATTTTGGCATTTGCCTTAATCCAAATAGATAAGCCTATTTTGTTAATTATTTCATAGTTATTTTTAAATGTAAATGCTCCACCACCAGTGGCTACTATTAGTTTAGAATTTTTTTTAATATTTTTTATTTCGTTTTGTTCTATTTTTCTAAACTTTTTTTCTCCATATAATTCAAATATGTCATTAATTTTGAGGTTATAATTTTTTTCTATATTTGTATCAATATCATAAAATTCTCTATTAAGTGATGCTGCTAGAAGTTTTCCAATTGCAGTTTTACCTACGCCCATCATGCCTACTAAAATAATTGGAGTATTTATTAATTTAGAATTAATATATAGTTTTTCTTTTTTTAATTCTAGATTATTTTTTTTATACATATTGAGTTTATACCATATAGCTACTATTATATTAAATATATTCTAGACATATGATAATCAAAAATTTAAAATTTTAACAATATCAATCTTTATTAAAATGGTTATCTTAGGAAAAAGGTTTTAAATGGCTAAATTTATCAAAGTATTTTTATTAATATTTTTTATTTTTATTCTATCTGGTATAGGTATTTTTATGTACAAGGGTGTCCCTATTACATCATATACTGTAGAAAAGGTATTAGAGAATGATACTCTATAATATATCACATTTTATATTTAGAATTATTTTGTTTGTGATATTGTTTATGAATGCAGCATATACACAAGACGAAAGTGTTATTGATCAATCTCAACCCCAAAATTTAGTACCTGAAGTAGAAGATGGCATAGATATAAGCAATGAGGATAATAACGTTGTAAAATCAATAGATGATAGTAAATCTATAGAAGTTACAGTAACAGAATTACCTAAATTAAGTCCTAGCTGGATAGGGGTTTTGTCTGATCAGGATAATGGTTTAGGGTGGAATATGTGGGAAGGTACTGATGCAAATTTTGTTAATATGCTATTAGAGCTTTTACCAGTTGATGCTCCTTCTCCTGCAATGAGAAGTTTAGCTAAAAGATTATTATTAACAAATGCAGCAATACCAAATGAAGAAAAAGAAGAAGGGTTAATAGCTATAAGTCCTAATGGAGAACCTATAAAAACTAATTTCACTGATAATACATTTTTATCTATTAGGTTTGCTAAGCTAGCTAGTTTGGGAGAAAAAGTAGATTTATTTAAATTATATAATCAGGTTCCCCCTGACAAAATGGTTGATTCTTTAGCAAAAGGAGCGATGTATGCTAGACTTATATCAGGAGATACAAATAAAGCATGTGATGAAATAATAGGAATCTCAAAAAGAACTAATGATATTAGTTGGAAAAAAGGTCTCATAGTTTGTCATTTGATTCTAGGAAAAAGGGAAGATGCTCTATTAAATTTAGAGTTGTTTTTAGCAGAATTAGATGATGATAAATTTTCAAGATTAATTTACTCAATAGCGGATGGTTATACTATTGAAAAATTTGATAAAGGTAATATATACTATAAAATTTTGATTTCACTTATGCCTGGAGAGCAACTTGATAAACAACGTTTGAATTTAGAACCTTCTGGATTAAAAGTAGTTGCAGAAAATAATTTATTAACATTAAAAGTACGTATTTTATCTGCAGAAAAAGCAGTATCAGCCGGGGTATTAGATAGTAATTATCTAGGAAAATTAGCTGTGAAATTTAATTTTGATAATACAATTTTTGCAAGAGCGGCATCTGAAAGTAAGAATATGGAAGGTTATAAGGCTAGAGCTTTATTGTTGATTGCATCAGGTTCAACGACATCAATTATTGAGAGGGCAAGAGTTTTAGGTCTTTTATGGGATAACGCAGAAAAGGAAGGCTTATATTCTGCATATGCTGCAGCTAGTTTACCAATATTAAGTACTATTAGACCTAGACCAGATTTATTATGGTTTGCATCTTCTGCAGCTAAGGCTTCTATATCATCTGGAGATTATTCGCTTGCATCAGAATGGTTAGCATTATTAGGCAAATCTATTGATTTAGATTTTGAGGCTTCAGGAAGTTTACTTAGGCTTCTTCCATTAATAGCTATAGCTGGTCAAGAATTGCCAAAACCATTTAGTAATGAACAGGCTACAGATGTATGGTCTGGTTTGTCTGATTCATATACTAGAATAGAGAAAGAAAAAATAGCTAGTAGATTATTAGTGATACTTAATGCAATGGGAATTGAAATTAAAAGTGGTACATGGAAAGAGGTTATAAGTCCTAATAATATATTAGTTTCTGAAAATATTCCATCTACTGCTTTCCGATATCAATTACATAATGCTGCTCAAAATAATAGAAAAGGAGAAGTGGTTGCTATAAGTTTAGTTATGTTAGGGCAAGATGGACCTAGTAAAGCAGGTTTAGTTGCTTTAAATGCTGTAATCAGGGCTCTTCGTAGTGTAGGTCTTGATCAAGATGCTCGAGCTATAGCTGTAGAGGCGGCAATTTCTTCTGTAAATTAACAAAATGCAAAATGATTTTAATTTTATTACTTTATTTGAAGAGATGTTGTTGTCTGAAAAGTTATCTTCTATTAATACTAGAAGAGCTTATAAGAAAGATATAGAATTATTTATTGAGTTTATTCATGATAGATTTAAAATTTCAATTTTGGATGTTTCTACAATTCATATTAGTAAGTGGTTAGTTTCTTTACAGGTCAATAATTTATCACGAAGTAGTCATTCTAGAAAAATGTCTTCAATAAAAGTATTTTATAAGTTTCTAGTCTCAGATAGTTATATAAAGATTAATCCTGCTGAAGATATTAATTCTAATAGGAAGCAATTAATTTTGCCTAAAGTGTTATCTGAAGAAGAAGTTTTGGAATTACTTAAATCAATATATCCTTTAAAAACCCCTCATGATTATAGATTATTAGCATTAGTTGAATTAATATATTCTTCGGGTTTAAGAGTTCAGGAACTCGTTAGTTTGCAGTTAAAAAATATAAATTTTAATAATTTATCACTTTTTGTTAAAGGAAAAGGTGATAAGGAAAGAATTGTTCCAGTTGGAAATAATGCAATTAAAGCAGTAAATGAATATCTAAATTATAGAAGTTTCTTTATTAAGAATAATAAAACTTCTATTTGGTTATTTCCTTCAAGTAGTATTAAGGGGCACTTAACGGCACGTCGTTTTTCTCAATTACTTAAGATTTTATCAGTTAAAGCAGGTCTAAATTATTCTACAATATCTCCTCATATCTTAAGACATTCTTTTGCTACACATATGCTTTCGGGTGGAGTTGACTTAAGAATTTTACAAGAAATGTTGGGACATTCTGATATTTCTACCGTGCAAATTTATACACATGTGGTAGATGATGCTAAAAAGAGAGCATTGAAGGTTCATCCTTTACAAAATAAAATTTTATAATTTTTTATATTAAATATTGACATTGGCTGATACAATTATATTAAAAAGTATTATAATTATATAAAGGCTAATATATATATATGCATTTTTTAGATTTTGAAAAGCCAATAGCAGATTTAGAAGCTAAGATTAAAGAGCTTTCTCTTTTAGCACCAAGTAAAATACTTGATAATAAGGAAATTTTTTCTTTAAAAAAGGAAGTGGATAGTTTACTAGAAAAAACTTATAATAAGTTGACTCCGTGGCAGATTACTCAAGTTGCTCGACATCCAGAAAGGCCACATTCATGTGATTATATTGAAGAATTGATTGATAATTTTCAAATTTTGTCTGGTGATAGAACATATGGTGAAGATAAGGCAATTATTGCGGGAATAGGTTCTCTAGAGAATCATTCAGTTATGGTTATAGGCCAAGAAAAAGGTTCAGATACAGAATCTAGAGTAATTCATAATTTTGGTATGGCAAGTCCTGAAGGTTATAGAAAAGTTGCAAGATTATTTAAATTAGCAGATAAGTTTAAGTTGCCCATAATTACTTTGGTTGATACAGCGGGTGCTTATCCAGGTGTTGGGGCAGAAGAAAGAGGACAGGCTGAAGCAATAGCAAAATGTATAGCAACATCATTAGAAATAAAGGTTCCAATAATTTCTGTTATTATAGGAGAAGGTGGATCAGGTGGTGCAGTAGCTTTAGCTACTGGCAATAGAATTTTAATGTTACAAAATTCTATATATTCTGTCATTTCTCCGGAAGGATGTGCTTCTATACTATGGAGAGACGATAATAAAGCTAAATTAGCAGCTGATGCACTTTCTATTACTGCTGAAATGTTAAAAAATAGAAATATTATAGATAGTATCATAGAAGAACCTTTAGGTGGCGCTCATAGAGATCATAAGTTAACTATTAAAAATGTTAAAATATCTATTATAAAATCTTTAGAAGAATTAATTAATACTGATCCTAAAAATATTTTAGATATGAAAAAAGAAAAATTTTTAGGTTTTGGTCGTTTATAAATTCTTTTTAAGCTTTGGAAATTTCTTTGTTTGTAATCTTGCTTGTTGTTGCTATTGATTTAATTGGTTTTGGAATAATAATTCCTTTTCTACCATTTTATGCGGAATCATTTGGAGCCTCTCCTCAGAAAGTAACTATGTTAATGGTTATTTTTTCAATAATGCAATTTATATCTGCACCTTTTTGGGGAGCTTTAAGTGACAAGTATGGAAGAAAAATTATTATTACTTTTACTCTTTTAGGCTCTGTTTTTGCTTATTTATTACTCTCTTTAGCTACTAGTTTATTAGCATTGTTTTTAGCTAGAGCTTTTGCTGGATTCATGGCTGGAAATATTTCTACAGCTCAAGCTTATATAGCTGATATAACTTCAAAAGAAAATAGGACTAAAGCAATGGGTTTATTTGGAGCAGCTTTTGGGATTGGTTTTATTTTAGGACCAGCAATAGGTGGAATTTTAGCAGGGTCTGATCCACAGAATCCAAACACTTTTTATCCACCTTTAGTAGCTGCTATTTTATCTTTAATAGCTTTATTTTTATCTTTCTTTTTTTTAAAAGATAAAATAAATAAGAAAATAAAAATAGAAGATAATAGGTTAGTAAGTTTATTTAACTCTTTAAAAATACCATCTTTAAGAGAATTAGTATTACTTTCTTTTATAGTAACAGTTGTGTTTGCTATGATGGAGTCTACTTTTTCTTTATGGTCAGAGCGCACTTTTAGGTGGGGAGCTGAACAAAATGGATATATTTTTGCATTTACTGGTCTTTGTGGGGCAATAGTTCAAGGTTTAATGGTAGGTGTTTTGGTAAAATATTTATCTGAAAGTTTATTATGTAGAGCAGGAATATTTATTTTAAGTTTAGGAATGTTAGGGATTGCAGTATCTAGTAATATTTATCAGGCATATTTTTCTATGGCTCTAATTGCCATTGGGTTAGGTTTGTTTTTGCCCACTATTGCAAGTTTAATAGTTAGTTCGGTTTCAGTAGAAAGACGAGGATGGGTATTAGGGGTTAATCAGTCAGTATCTGCTTTATCTAGAATACTAGGTCCGGCGATAGCAGGAATTTTATTTGAATTTATAGGAAAGGATAGTCCATATATTTTTGGATTTATAATTTTATTAGTGACAATACTTTTTTATAAAAAAATATTTATTAAATAATTTATTTTATTTAAATGGTTCCTTTTTTAATTAGTATTTTAGTAGCTTCTTTTTCAGGTTGAGCAATGTTTTCTTTATTAAGAATTTGTTTAGGAGTTAGATAATCAATAGTTATATTTTCATTCTCAGGAACTTTGGGGGTTCCAGTAGTTTCAACATAAAAATAAATGGGTGTATATAATTTGTTATTCCATGGCGATAATAATGTCCCAGGAGAATGGATAAGAAATTTTATATTGCTATTCAGACTAAGTTCTTCAGCTATTTCTCTTTTTAATGCATCTTCAGGCTTTTCATCATATTTTACGCCACCACCAGGAAACTTAGTTGCATGGTAGTTATTTATTATTTCATTACAGACTAATATTTTTTTGTTAAATATTATTATCCCATAAGCTCTAGTATTTATTGTCATAATTTTTATGATATAGCTTTTTTAATTTCATCTAAAATTAAAGGATCATCTATTGTGGCCGGTATTTTATAAGGTTTATTATCAACAATTGACGCAATTGTGCTACGTAGGATTTTTCCTGATCGTGTTTTAGGAAGCCTTTTTATAATCATAACTTTTTTAAATGAAGCAACAGGACCAATTTCATCTCTTATCATTTTTATAGTTTCTTCTATAATAATTTTGTTATTTTTTATTGAATCTGAATTTAGAACTATAAAACCCATAGGAATTTGTCCTTTTAATTCATCTTCAATACCTACTACTGCGCATTCTGCTATATTGTTATGTTTAGATAATACTTCTTCCATAGCGCCAGTTGAAAGCCTGTGTCCTGCACAATTTATTATATCGTCTGTGCGTGACATAACCCATATATATCCATCATCATCTATGTATCCAGCATCAGCACTGGAATACCAACCTTGAAATTCATTTAGGTATGCTTGATTATATCTTTTTTTATCTTGCCAAAGAGTAGAGCTGCAACTAGGAGGTAAAGGGAGTTTTATTGCTAATGATCCTATTTCTCCATTTTTCCTTATACTTCCATTTTTATCTAAACATTGAACATTAAATCCAGGTGATGGCTTACCTGTTGATCCAGGTTTAATTTTAAAAGTTCCTAGACCAGAAAAATTTCCAGCTATTGCCCACCCAGTTTCTGTTTGCCACCAATGATCAATTATAGGAACATTTAAATGCGTTTGAGCCCACTCAATAGTGGATGGGTCTGCTCGTTCTCCAGCTAAAAACTGGGTTTTAAAATTTTTTAAATTATATTTTTTAATTTCTTTTCCTTCAGGGTCTTCTCTTTTTATTGCTCTAAGTGCTGTAGGAGCAGTAAACATTGCAGTTACATTATGTTCACTGATAACCCTCCAAAAAACACCTGCATCTGGACTTCCTACAGGTTTTCCTTCAAATAATACGGTCGTACATCCTTTTAATAGGGGTCCATATACGATATATGAATGTCCTACAACCCAACCAATATCTGATGCTGCCCAAAAAACATCATTAGAATTAATTCCATATATCATTTCCATACTATTTTTTAATGCAACGGCATGGCCTCCATTTTCTCTCACCATTCCTTTGGGGTCTCCAGTAGTTCCTGAAGTATATAGAATATATAAAGGATCTTGTGATTTTATAGTTGTGGGTGGAGCAGGGTCAGCATTTTGTATGAGAACATCTAAATCAAAGTCACGTCCATTTATTAAGTTTGCTTTTTTGATATCTCTTTGAAAAATAAAACAGCTATTAACTTTATGAGTAGATAAATTTATAGCTTCATCCAGCATGGGCTTATATTCAATAATTTTTCCAGGTTCTATTCCGCATGATCCTGCAATAATAACTTTAGGTTTTGAGTCATTTATCCTTGTAGCTAATTCGTTAGGAGCAAAACCTCCAAAAACTACTACATGTATAGCGCCTAGCCTTGCACAGGCAAGCATTGAGGCTACAGCTTCTGGAACCATTGGCATATAAATTAATACTCTATCACCTTTTTGAACATTGTGCTCTTTTAAGGCTCCTGCAATTCTTGCAGTTTTATTCAATAGATCATTGTATGTGTAAAATTTTTTTTGATTAGTAACAGGGCTATCATAAATAAGTGCTATCTTATTCCCTTTGCCATTATTTATGTGAAAATCTAAACAATTATAACAGGTATTTAATTCCCCATCTGGAAACCAAGTCCAATCATTTTCATTTTCTTTTTTTATTATGGAAGACCATTTTTTATTCCATAGTATATTGCTTGCTTTTTTCTCCCAATATTTCTCCGGACTATTTTCCCATTCTTTATATTCGTCTTCATAAGACATGCGTGTTTCCATAAATATATTTGTTTAAAAGTATAACATAAAAAAAAGACGTTAATCATTTAGATCAACGTCTTTTTTTAACTAGAAAATTTTTATCTTCTATTTCCAAGCAACATTAGTAGCATAATAAATAGGTTAAGAAAATCTAGATATAATTTTAATGCACCCATAATAGCTTTTTTAATTTGTTGCTCACCATTTTCTCCTTCTACATACATTTCTTTTAAAGTTTGGGTATCATAGGCAGTTAATCCAGTAAAAATTAAAACTCCAATAATACTAATCATAAATTGCATCATAGTAGATTGTAAAAATATATTTACAATCATGGCTATTATAATTCCTATTAATCCCATCATTAAAAAAGATCCAAAATTTGCAAGAGATTTTTTAGTAGTATATCCATATATACTTGCGGCTAAAAATGTTGATGAAGAAATAAAGAATACTCTTGCCACAGATTCTCCTGTATATGCTAAAAATATTGAAGCTAAAGATATTCCGTAACAAGCAGATAAAATCCAAAACATTGTTTGTGCTGTTTTTGCTTGCATTTTATGGATACGAAAAGAAAGCATCATAACAAGTCCCAGTGGAGCTAGCATGAATATAAAACCTAACGGTGATTGAAATAATAGCTGACCTAAGCCAGAAAGAGAACCATCTGGATTAACAGAAGCACCTGAAATAAGCCATGCTATAAGGCCAGTAATTGCTAAGCCAACAGTCATATAACCATATATTTTTTGCATATATGCCTTTAAACCAGCATCTTCTGTACTTAAGGAAGAGGCTCTTGCTTGTGTTTGAGGGTTTGAAGTAAAGTGTCCTATTTTCATAATTTTAAAAACTCCATTATAGTAAAGTTAAATTTATTAATTAATATATAGTATTTTTAGTAAAAAATCTATAATCACACTATAAATATGGTTATTAAAATAGAATATTTTAATCTTAGTAGGAGTTAAATTAATGGAAAATATGGACGCAAAGAAGTTATCTAATAAAGAAATTTTGATTAAAATTAAAGATTTAAAAAAATGGCATTTAAAAAAAGACTATAACGCAATTAAAAAAACTTTTATTTTTACTGATTTTAAAGAAGCTTTCTGTTGGATGACATATGTATCTTTAGAAGCAGAAAAATATAATCATCACCCTGAATGGAAAAATGTTTATAATAAAGTAGAAGTTTATTTATCTACACATGATGTTAATGGCCTTTCTTATAAAGATTTTTATATAGCTAAAGTTATGGATTTTAATTATAAAAAATTTGTTGGATAAAATGATAATGTTTAAAATATTTTTAAATCAAATTCCAAATGCACCTTTATTATTATCATTAGGAGGAGTATTTCCGTTTGTTTTGCTTTCAGCTGGATTATGGTTTTTACCTTATGAATATAAATTACTGGCATTATATAATTTATTAAATTATTCCGTAATTATACTTTCTTTTATTGGAGCTGTTCATTGGGGAGTAGCTATCACAAAAGGTATAAAAAGTTATAAACACTATTTAATAGCTATTACTCCGGCTTTACTAAGCTGGTTTATGTTGATAGGTTTTTTTGCTAATTATATAATAATTTTAATATTTTTTCTTTTAGCTTTTCTTACAATGTTTTTTATTGATATGCATTATACAAAATCAGGTTTTTTTCCAGTATGGTATTTGCCTTTGAGAAAACTAGTATCTATTATAGTAATAATATCTATTGGCTTAGCTGCAATAGCTGTAAATATAAAGGTTTTATAATGCCTTATATTTATCATATATTCTTGGTAATAACATAATAGTTAGAGTTGAAAAAATTATAATAATTCCTCCTAATATTTCATTCAAATTTGGTATTTCAAAAAATATTATATATCCGTAAAATGTGGCGAAAATTAATCGAGAATAATCTGCAGGCATAACGAAGGTTGCTTCTCCATGCCTTAATCCCCATATTGTAAACATTTGTGCTACTGTTCCACATATTGCTGCGATAAATATTAGAAATAAGTGATGTATATCAATATTTTTCCAAAATATTATAGACGGAATGATTAATCCAACAGTAGATATTATTCCATAATAAAACTGTATAGTTAGAGTAGATTGATTTTGTGATAACGATTTTACTGTAAGTTTTACACAGCTTACAAAAAATGCACCTAATAGGGCTATCGCTCCTGCATAAATAGTAAGGCCTTGAGTATTATTAGGATCAATCATAATAATTACCCCTATAAAACCTAATACAGTAAATGCTATTCTAAATAAGCCAGGTTTTTCACCTAAAAATATTATGGCTAGTGGAACTAAAAATAATATTCTAGTAAAGCCTAATGTAACTGCACTAGCTAGTGGCATCATTGCCAAGGCTGAAAAACCAGCCATTAATGCGCCTATGCCAAGAATACCTCTTAATAAGTGCAAGTAAATTCTATTAGTTTTTATTATTTCTTTAGGATTATTCCTAAGAATTAAAGGCAGAATAATAAGAAATCCAAAAAAACAACGAAAAAAAGCAATTTGAAAAGGATGTAATTCAGTGGTTAAATATTTTATGATTGTCCCCATTATAGGAAATATTGAGGCTGCTATAAGGATGTATGTAAATCCTTTTATGTTACTGTTTATGGAATTCCAATAGCTTGTTACTTTATTTAATTTTATCATAAATTTATTTAGCAGCTTAAAATAATTTTACCTGTATTGGCTTTACTAAGTAGGTAATTAAGAGCTTCTTTTGCATCTTCTAGTTTAAATATTTTACCAATTTTAGGATGTAGTTTTTTTTCTTCATATAGATTCATTAAACCATCAAATGATTCTGCAATCAGTTTAGGATTAATAAAAGCATATTGCCCCCAGTAAAGCCCTATAGCTGAAGCACTTTTAAGCAATAGTCTATTAGCTGCTATTTTAGGTATTTTTCCTCCTGCGTAGCCAATAGTAATATATTTCCCCTCCCATGCTAGGTTCTTTATTGCATCTTCAGCTACTTCTCCACCTACCATATCAATAATTAAATTTAAGCCATCCGGAGCATATTGTTTTATGGCATGACGGGTAATTTCAGTATTATAATTTATTGTATTTTGAGCACCGTGATCTTTGCAAATAGCACATTTTTTATCACTTCCTGCGGCAGCAATAATTTTAGCATTATAGGTATGAGCTATTTCAACTGCGGCAAGGCCTACTCCACCTGCTGCTCCTAAAATCAAACAATTTTGGTTTTGTTTTAGTTTTCCTTTCCATTCAATGGCACCATAGGCTGTTCCATAGGCTACTGGAAAAGCAGCAGCAGTTTCAAAATCCATTTCTTTAGGAATTTTATAAACATTTTCGGCAGGCATAACAATTTCATCACAATAGGTTCCATATTTTGCAATTCCTATTATCCTGTCATTAATTTTATGATTTTTAACATTTGACCCAATTTCTAATATAGTTCCAGAAAGTTCTAGTCCTGGTGAAAAAGGGGGTCTTGGTCTTTCTTGATAACGTCCTTTTATTACTAGAGTGTCAGCAAAGTTTACTCCTACATTACTTACTTTAATTCTTACCGTGTCAGTAGAAATTTCTTGGGGTTTAGTTTCTTCTATAATTAAATTTTCTGTTCCACCATATTTGTTTGTAATAATTCTTTTCATAAAAAATAACCTTATAAAAATTTTAATAAATCGGTTTTTTATAGTATTCAGTAATATTATTTTATATATATAATAATATTAATATTATTTATATATTAAGTTTTTTAAATTTAGTTATTTCTTGTGCTTAATAAAATTATTGTGATCTTAAATGTTACAAATAAATAAAAATTATATATTAATTATTTTTTTCTTTTTCTTTGTACAGGAAAGCTTTTCTCAACAGAATAAACATAATACCATTGGTAGTTTTGCAGCATGGGAAGCTTATTATTGGGACACAGAAGAAGGAAAAATTTGTTCAATAATATCTATCCCCATAAAAGAAGAGGGAGATTATAAAAAAAGAGGAGAAGTATATACTCAAGTATCTATAAATAGTAATACTTCTGGAGCAGGAGTAGTTAGTGTTCAAGCAGGCTATACTTTTAAGAATCAATCTGAAGTAGAAATAAATATTGATAATAAAAATACTGTTTTATTATTTACACATGAGAGAATGGCTTGGGCTAAAAGTGCTGAAGAGGATTCAAAATTAATAAAATTTATGAAATTAGGTAATTCTATGATAACTAAAGGAATATCTTCAAGAGGGACAAATACTAAAGATACTTACTCTTTAAAAGGATTTAGTGCGGCTTATAAAGCTATGGTTAAAGTTTGTAAATAATGACTAATAAAATTAGTATTTTCTCTTTTAAAAAAGATGAATTTTTAAAACAAATTACTGATTTGGGAGAAAAAAAATATAGAGCTGCTCAAATATGGAAGTGGGTATATACTAAAGGTGTTACATCTTTTAATACAATGTCAGACATAGGACCAGAATTAAAAAATCTATTGCAAGATAATTTTGAAATAGATCGTTTGGATAATCATACACATCAAGTTTCAAAAGATGGAACTCAAAAATGGTTGTTCAATTTAAAAGATAATAAAAAAATTGAAACTGTTTTTATACCAGAGGAAGATAGAGGAACTTTATGCGTTTCCTCTCAAGTTGGGTGCACTTTAACTTGTTCTTTTTGTCATACTGGGACTATGCCTCTTGTAAGAAATTTAAAAAGTGATGAAATAGTAAATCAAGTTATGTCTGTTAAAGATTTTTTGGATGACTGGAATTTAGATGGAAATAATAGGAAAATTACTAATATTGTTTTTATGGGAATGGGGGAGCCTTTATATAATTATGATGAAGTAGTTAAAGCTATAAAAATTCTTTTAGATAATGAAGGTTTATGTTATTCGCGACGAAAAATTACTTTGTCTACATCTGGAGTAGTGCCTATTATTAAAAAATTAAAAAAAGAACTAGAAGTAAGTTTAGCCATAAGCCTTCATGCAGTAAAAGATAATTTGAGAGATACCTTAGTTCCAATAAATAAAAAATGGCCAATAAAAGAATTGTTGGAGGTACTTTTAAGTTATCCCGGAGTTAATAATTCTAGAAGAATTACTTTTGAGTATATAATGCTTGATGGTATAAACGATAGTTTAAATGATGCTCGAGCTCTTGCAAAGCTTCTTAAGCCCATCCATGCAAAAGTAAATTTAATTCCATTTAATCCTTGGCCAGGAAGTGTTTATAAATGTTCTTCAGATAAAAATATAAAATTATTTGCAGATGAAGTTTGTTTTAATGGAGGAATTACGGCGACTGTTAGACATGCTAGAGGTCAAGATATATTTGCGGCATGCGGGCAGCTTAAAAGTGATAGTATAAGGTTAAAAAATCAAAAAGCTGTAATTTAAATTTTAAAAAATGGTAAAAAATATTAATAAATATTATTATTAATATATATTTAGGAAAATTATTATGACAAAAGTCAAAAAAGTAGTTTTAGCATATTCTGGAGGTTTAGATACATCTGTAATTCTGAGATGGTTACAAGAAGAATATGCTTGTGAAGTAGTTACTTTTACAGCTGATATTGGACAGGGTGAAGAGATAGAGCCAGCAAGACAGCGCGCAAAAGAAATGGGTATATCTGAAATTTTTATTGAAGATTTAAAGGAAGAATTTGTTAAAGATTATGTTTTTCCTATGTTTAGAGCTGGTGCTATTTATGAGGGTACATATCTTTTAGGAACGGCTATAGCAAGACCTTTAATTGCTAAAAGACAAATTGAAATTGCTCAAGAAACTAATGCGGATTCAGTTTCTCATGGAGCAACAGGTAAGGGGAATGATCAGGTTAGATTTGAATTAGGTTATTTAGCTTTAAATCCTGCTATAAATATCATAGCTCCGTGGAGAGAATGGGATTTAGATTCTAGAACTAAATTGATTGAATGGGCTGAAAAAAAGAATATATCTGTTCCTAAGGATAAAAGGGGAGAACCTCCATATTCAACAGATGCCAATTTGTTACATATTTCTTATGAAGGAAAAGCACTTGAAGATCCTTGGCAAGGACCTAGTCAAGACATGTTTACTAGAAGTGTCTCTCCATTATTGGCTCCAAATGAACCTGAAGAGATAATTATTGGTTTTGAATCTGGAAATCCTATATCTGTAAACGGAAGTAAGTTAAGTCCAGCAAAATTATTAGCTAAATTAAATGATATAGCAGGAAAACATGGAATTGGAAGAATTGATATAGTGGAGAACAGATTTGTAGGAATGAAGTCCAGAGGAGTATATGAAACTCCAGGAGGTACTATATTATATATAGCTCATAGAGGCTTGGAACAATTAATACTTGATGGTCCTACTATGCAAATGCGTGATGAATTGATACCTAAGTATTCTTCATTAATTTATAATGGCTTTTGGTTCTCTCCAGAAAGGACAATGTTACAAGTATTAATAGATAATTCTCAAAAAAATGTAACTGGAGAAGTAAAATTAAATTTATATAAAGGAAATTGTAGTTTAATAGGGAGACGCTCTCCGAAAAGTATTTATAATAAAGGTGTTGTAACTTTTGATGATGGTGAAGGTTATGATCAAAAAGATGCTAACGGATTTATTAAATTGAATGCATTAAGGTTAAAACTTAGAAAAAACAAATAATTACATATTAGCCAATAAAAATGGTTTTAAATCGCTATTAAGATATACCTGAAATACTTTCAGTAGAATCAATAATATTATAGGAGAGATGTCTATAGGTCCTAGGTCTGGAAGAATTTTTTTTATTGGAGACAATAGAGGGTAGGTTATCTTATTTAGAAAAAATATAACCTGCCCAATAAATTGGTTATAAGTGTTGATAATGTTAAATGCAATTAACCAGCTAAAAATAACTTGCAAGATAACTATAAAACATAAAAGGTCTATTACACTATTTATAAGATAAAAGATTGCGTTCATGTTTTTTCCTTTATAAAATAAGAACCAACTAAGACTATTATAAGGTTAGGTATTAAACCTACGAGTCCAGCGTGAAAACCATATACTTTTCCTTTTGAAATACAACTTAAATCAAGATAAGGTATTGATAGTGCCACAATAACTCCACATATTATACCCCAAAATACAGGTTTTGCTCTCAACCATTTAAAATGAATTCCTAACATGAATGCTGGAGAAACTTGTATCATTAGGTCCAGTTTTCTATCCATTAGTTTAACTAAAGAAGTATCTTCTTTTAACAAAATGGCAAATATTATCATAAGAGTAAGGAAACACCATGAACATATTTTTCCTACTAAAGTAAGAGTTGCTTCTTTTGGAATACTATTAAAAAATTTTGTATAGATATCTTTTGTGAACATTGAAGAAATAGTTAATAAGGCCGAATCAGCTGTGGACATCATTGCAGCCAATATTGCAGCTAAAATTAAAATACTAAGACCATATCCGATTATGGAATATTCTTGTATTTCTCTTAAAACTTGCCCAAAAATTTGATCTGTTGCAGCTCCTTCTAATCCAGATATGTATGCGAGTGCCATTATTCCAGCTATAACACTTATTATCATTGTGGGAATGGGCATAAAAGCCATAACAGCAAGTCCTTTCTTTAAGACTTTTTCAGACTTGGCTGCATATATTCTTTGGATAGCTTGAGGATATAAGGATAGCCCTCCTAGGATTATTATATAACTTAACCATGTTCTGCAGGTTTGGGCATCAGGAACAGCAGCTTTTCTGGTATTGTTAGCTTCATCCATTTTAAATATTATTTCGGTAGCTTTTGATAGAGGACCAAATTTATCGAATAGCATTACTAGTAAAGCTGAAAAACCCACCAAAAGTATTACGCCTTGTATAGCATCAGTCCATGCAACAGCTCTTAATCCTCCCATGGTTCCATAAATTGCAATAATACCAGCTAAGACTAAAACTCCCATAATATAATATATGGAGCCATCAGAATCTCCAGATATTCCTTGAAGTGCTCTACCCATAGCCATCAATTGCGCTAATAAGTAATTGCTTAAGACTATTATGCCTATAATACTAATTATAAGGCTCAAATTGCTGTATTTAAATCTATATTGGATGTAATCAGAAGGAGTTAAAAAATTTTCTTTTTTAGATAATTTATGGAGTTTGGGTGCAAATATTAGGTAACAAACAATTATACTCGTCATAAAGTGTATACTTAATATCCAAGTATAACCTAATCTATAAGTAGCTCCTGTGAATCCAAAAAAAGTATTACCACTATACTGGGTTGCAAATAAAGTTAAAAATAATACACTCAGACTTAAACCATTTCCAGCAAGATAAAAATCATTTAACGTATCTTCTTTTCTAGATTTTTTTGCATACCAGCCTATTAACAATAGTGATAATAAATAAAAGGAAATGAAAGCCCATGCACCAAAGCCTAATGGAAGAAGATTACTCATTTTTTATCATCATTCATGGATTTAATTAGTATAAAAGCAGTTAAGATTGAAGCCAATAGAGAACATAATATTGCTATAACAACCCAGATGGGTGCTCCTAATAAAAGAATTTTTGAATCTTCTGGCCAATACCAAGGAATCCCGAATCCCACTAGCAGGACGTACAATAGAATATAAAAAGAATTCTTATTCATTATCTTTTGACTTTATATATTTTTTTTCTAATGAAAAATAGTCTTTAAAACCAATAATTTTTTGAATTTCATCAAAAGGCATTAGGTTATTTTTATTTATGATATTTTGTTTAAAATTCTTTAAAACTTTTTGAGTTGCTTTCATAGAGGCGGAAAGAATGGTTAATGGAAAAGCAGCAATCCTATAACCCATTTCTTCCAATTCCTTATATTCTAAAATGGGAGTATCTCC
>CAYTZM010000009.1:69727-72718 GCA_964442655.1 uncultured Rhodospirillaceae bacterium
GACTCTTGGTCTTCTATCATGACTGCTGAAAATCCAGCATTACAAAAACCTTTTACAGTTCTTCTAACATTTAATTCATTTCCATATCCAGTATCTCCATCACCTATGATAGGGATATTCACATTTTCACATATATTCCTACCCTGCTCTATAATTTCTCCATATGAAATTAGTCCTGTATCAGGCAGACCTAGTTTTGTTGCAGAAGTAGCAAAGCCACTCATAAAACTTAGTTCGAATCCAGCTTGTTCTATCATTTTTGCAGAAAGAGCATCATAACAACATGGCATAATATTAAGTTTGTTATTGTTTATAATGTTTTTAAGAAAGTCTGTTTTTGATTTTTTTTCACTCATATTTAGTTACCTCTACCATTCTTCTAGTGTAACGAGATTTACTATCAGACAATAAATTTAAAATAGAAAAATGATTTTGATTTTTTAAAAGTTTAAAATTTATGGAATTATCTTTTTCTAATAGCATTTTTGTATATCTTTTAGTTTGCTCTATCCATGCTAAAGGCTCAGATTCTCCTACTGATAAAAATATATTTGAGGTAGTTTTTTTTGTTGGCATAGGGGTATTAATTGAAGCTTCCTCTTTAGTTAAACCAATTTCATCATTAAGGGATAATTTTAAAACTACCTCTGGTTCATATATACCACTTATTAGAAAGGTGGATTTAATTATATCTTTTGGGATGTTCATAGTATCCCAACTAAAATTAGTTAATATTGCACACAAATGAGCTCCTGCTGAATGACCTGAAATATTAATGTTATTTGGATTCCCTCCAAATTTACGGCAATTGTTATAAATCCAAGTTATTGCCCCAAATACTTGATTTTTTATTTCTGATAATTTTATTGAAGGACATAAACCATAATTTATAGAAAAATAAATACAATTTTGTTCTACGAAAGGTGTAGCCAAATGACTATGGTCAGCTTTATCTAATGCTCTCCAATAACCTCCATGAATAAAGATATGAACAGGAGCATTTTGTATATGTTTTTTAGAAAAAATATCTAATTTTTCTAAAGGATGATTTCCATAAGGAATATCGAGACTTTTTGGTAATTTTTTTCGTGCTAATTCAGCTTTCTTTTGAGCTTCTTTAATATATTTATCAAAATTTGGTACAGCGATTCTTGGATTAAAGTGTTTTTCTATTTCTTTATTAGAAAATTTTTCCCAATCTAAAGTCATTATAACCCCCACTTATGCTTTTATTACTTTAATGTATTAATAATTTTAATTTTTTTAAAGCTAAAAGGTGACAATTTATTTAAATATAAATAATATTAAAAGATAAATATTAATTTTTAGATGTTTGAGAATTTTTTATGAGTCAAAATAAAATAAATAGAAATTATATAATTTTTACTTGTTTCATTTTATTAATGTTAATATTTCCTGTTTTTTCTATAGCCAATAAAGCAGAACCATTAATATTTGGAATGCCATTTATTATGGTATGGGTTTTATTTTGGATAATGATAGAATTTTTTGGTCTAGTAATTTTTATTAAAATTGATAAGGAAGAAGAATAATATGTTGGCTTGGCAAATAGCTCTAATTGCAATGTCTATATATTTACTTTTAGCTTTTGCTATAGGTTTGTCTGCGGGAAGAGGAAGGTCTTTTTTTTCTATTTCGGAATATGCTGTAGGAGATAGAGGTTTTAGTTTATTTATTATGTGGTTTCTTATGGGAGGAACTATTTTTTCGGCTTTTGCGTTTTTAGGAGGTCCAGGGTGGGCCTATTCTAAGGGAGCAGCTTCTCTCTATATTCTAGCCTATTGTACTCTTGGCTTATTACCTTGGTATATTATAGGTCCAAAAATTTCTCGTTTAGGTAAAAAGTCAAATTATATAACTATGGGGGATTTTTTAGGTGATAGGTATAATTCTAAATTTTTAATAATTATTATTGGAATTGTTTCATTATTAGCTTTTATTCCTTATTTGACACTTCAGATAAAAGGTATGGGTTATATTTTTAATGTTTTAACTTACGGTAATATATCTTTTAAGTTGGGTGCTCTTTTAGCATTAGGAATAGTGGTTATATATGTAGCAACAAGTGGTGTTAGAGGTGCTGCCTGGAGTGATGTGTTTCAAGCTATACTTATGTTATTAGTTGCATGGGTACTTGGTATATATTTTGTAGAAACTCTGCATGGTGGATTAAATAATATGTTTTCTAAAATAGTTGAAAGCAATCCTGATTTTTTAACTATAGGAAATGAGGGATCAAAAATATCTTCTGCCCGATATAGTAGTAATATAGTTGTTTCTATGCTCGGGTTTCTTATGTGGCCACATTTATTTACTAAATCTTATACTACTACGGCTAAAAGAATTAAACTTACGGTTTTAGTGTATCCTATTTTTGCTATATTTCTATTGCCTGTATTATTTATTGGTTTTTCTGGTATAGGTGTGGTGCCTTCAAGTGAATTAGAGCATTCTGGTCAAATATTACCTTATTTAATCACACATCATTTAACTAATTCAGGATTGCTATATGGTATAGTTGGCGCAGGAGCTTTGGCTGCTGCAATGTCATCTTCAGATGCTATAACTCATGGAGCATCGGTATCTTTTGGAAGGGATATTTGTAAAGTTATATTTCCATCTTTAAAAGAGAATCAAGAACTTTGGATTATGCGTGGTGCTGTAATAGGAGTAGGTGCTATTGCGTATTGTATAGCAATTTTTGGGAGTGATGGTTTAATAGCATTATTGTTAGGTGCTTATGGGGCAATAGTTCAATTAGCTCCAGGAGTTTATTCCGGTTTGTTTTGGAAAAAAGCTTCTACATTAGGTGTAATATTAGGACTTATTATTGGCGTAATTGTGACTATATATTTTCAATATATTGCAGGTTCGAGCCCATATGATCTACATCCGGGTTTAATTGGTTTACTAGTTAATATAGCAATTGTATTAATAATTAGTCTCATGCAAGAACAGACTGAAGAAAAG
>CAYTZM010000010.1:0-37093 GCA_964442655.1 uncultured Rhodospirillaceae bacterium
AGTTCTCATTATTGACAACTCTTCAGAAATAGGGTTATCAACTTTTATGCAATAAGCTTTTTCCTCACTAAAATTTTTAAAATTATTTTTAGATAAAAATGAAAATGTAACAGACTCATAAAGGCCATTTTTAATTAACGTATTACGTATAATTCTATTTCTTAACTCTAAAATATTTAAAATAGGTTCTGAATGTTGTAAATCCGGGAGTAGTAATTCTTCTATATTATTATAACCATTTAATCTTATAATTTCTTCTACAATATCTATTTCTGTATCAATATCATTCCTCCATGAAGGCACTACTACTTTAAAATTTTTATTTTCATCATTAACTTTAAAACCTAATTTAATTAAAATATCTTTTTGTTTAGCTCTATCAAGATTTAATCCTCCTATTTGATTGACCTTATCTATATTATAATTTATTTTCTTTTCAACTTTATTTAAAGAGCCAGCTTCAACTATATAACTTACTTCTCCTCCACATAAATTTAAAACTAATTCAGTCATAATATTTAAACCTTCTATAACATAATCAATATCTACTCCTCTTTCAAAACGATACCTAGCATCTGATATTATATTTAATTTTCTTCCTGAGTTAGAAACATATTTAGGATTAAATAACGCCGATTCTAAAAAAATTTCTGTAGTATCTAAATCGCATGAACTATCTTCTCCTCCTACTACTCCAGCAATAGAAACTACAGATTTATCATCTGAAATTATTAAAGAATCATCATTTAAATTATATTCTTTTCCGTCTAATGCTTTAATTTTTTCTTTACTTTTAGCCAACCTTATACATAAGTTTCCTTTTAATTTTTTTGCATCAAAAACATGTAAAGGCCTACCCAAATCAAAAGTTATATAATTTGTTAAATCTACTAAACAAGATATTGGCCTTAGGCCAATAGAAGACAATCTTTTCTTTAACCACTTGGGACTTTCTTTATTCTTTAACCCTTTAAAATATCTGCCTGTAACATAACTACAAGCTATTTTATTTTCTTCATTTAAATCTATTTTCCAATCAATAGAAGATTGAAAACTACCTTTAATATTTTTTTTCTTTTTTTCTTTAAGTTTTCCTAAACCAATTGCTGCTAGCTCTCTAGCAATACCTATAACACTTGCACAATCTCCTCTATTAGGAGTCAACCCGATTTCAAAAGTCACATCGTTATTATCATGCCATTCAGCATAGTTATCACCAACCTTCGCATCAGTAGGCAATTCCAAAATACCAGTACTTTTTCCTTCTAATCCTAATTCTTCACCAGAACATAACATGCCCTCCCCAACAAACCCACGTATTTCTTTTTTCTTTAAAATTAATCCTGATGAAGGAATACAAGTCCCTATTGGTGCAAATACTACTTTAAGATTTTTTTTAACATTTTTAGCGCCACACACAACTTTTACAGATTTCTTTCCATGATTTACCTCACAAATACTTAATCTATCCGCATTAGGGTGTGGCTGCACATTTATAATTTCAGATATTATAAAACCTTTTAGTTTGTCAGCAGAATTTTCATATGATTCCACTTCTAATCCTAAATTTGTTAAATTATCAACTATAGTTTTCAAATTTATATTTGATTTAAAATCAATATGTTCCTTTAACCAAGATAAAGTAAATTTCAACCTTATTTCTCCTCGGTTTTAGCTAATATCGAAGAATATACATTATCCAAATTAAAACCGTAATGTTCTAACCATCTAATATCACCTTCATAAAAGTTTCTTAAGTCTGATATACCATGTTTTAACATTGCAAATCTCTCTACTCCTAAACCAAAAGCAAAACCCTGCCACTCATTTGGATCCAAATTACAATTAGTTAACACATTAGGATGCACCATCCCACATCCCATAACTTCTAACCAACTAGAACCTTCGCCTATAAAAATATTATTATCTTTCTTATTATAACCAATATCTACTTCTGCAGAAGGTTCAGTAAAAGGAAAATAAGAAGGTCTAAACCTTACCGGTAAATTATGAACGCCAAAAAATTTTTCACAAAATACTTTAATTAAACCTTTTAAATGTGCCATATTAATTTTTTTATCTATAACTAACCCTTCGACTTGATGAAACATTGGAGAATGAGTTGAATCATCATCACATCTAAATGTACGTCCAGGAGCAATAATTCTAATTGGAGGCCTAGAATTTATCATTGTTCTGATTTGAACTGGAGATGTATGTGTGCGAAGCAGTTTTCTTTCTCCATCTTTATCACTTTTAATATAAAATGTATCATGATCCTGTCTTGCTGGATGTTCCTCTGGAAGATTTAATGCAGTAAAATTATTAAATTCATTTTCTATATCTGGGCCAGTAGCTACTGAAAAACCATAATCAGAAAATATTGAAATTATTAAATCTATAGTACCACTAATAGGGTGAATTTTACCTTCGTCTTCATATGTACCTTTCCGAACAGGCAAAGTAATATCTAAACGCTCTGTATCAATCTTAGATTCTATTTCAAGAGACTTAATTTCTCTAAACTTTAGTTCAAATGCATTAGAAATATTTTCTCTTAATATATTATACTTTCTTCCTAAATCTTTTTTATCCTCTATACTTAAGTTTCCTAAAGACTTCATTAATAATGATATACGTCCTTTTTTACCTAATTCGTTTACTTTTAAAACCTGCAAATCAATATTATTACTAATCTGAGAAATTTTGTTTAATATTTCTTTTTCTAAATCTATTTCTTTTGACATTTTATCCTGCTTTTTAATATCAAATTGACCCTAGATACGCATACCTATAGTATAAAGTATATAATTAAAAAATGTAATATACTTAAAAAATACTTTTTATTTATGATTTTTTACTTTCTCAACCAAAGCTTTGAATGATTCTGGTTCTCTTACAGCTAAATCAGCTAATATCTTTCTATTAATATCTAAACCACTAATATTTAATTTATTAATAAAAATAGAATAATTCATTCCTAAGTCTCTTACAGCAGCATTAATTCTTTGTATCCACAAACCTCTAAAACTACGTTTTTTTACTTTCCTATCCCTATAAGCATATTGTCCACTTTTTTCAACACGTTGTATTGCTGCTCGAAAAGTATTTTTTTGTCTACCTCTTGAACCTTTAGCAGCTTTTATTACCTTTAAATGTCTACTATGCGCTGTTACTCCCCGTTTTACTCGCGACATAATATTACCTTCTCTTTCCCTATTTTTATAATCTACAAACTATTTCTTAAAAAATTATTTTTAACAATTTTAGAATCTGCATCTGACATAACTGTTGACCCTCTCGCATTTCTAATAAATTTTGAAGAACGTTTAATCATGCCATGTCTTTTACCAGCCTGATTCATTTTTACTCTTCCAGAACTAGTTAAACTAAATCTTTTTTTAGCTCCACTTTTGGTTTTTATTTTTGGCATATGTAAAACCCTCAATATTTCTATAATCTATAAAAAAATTATTAAAATACACTCTTTAACAGAATAAGCATTCTTTTGTCTATAAAAATCATTTTTTTTCAGAGGTATTCGGAGAAAAGATTTGAACCATTTGTCTGCCTTCCAATTTAGGAAGTTGTTCTATTTTTACTGTCTCATCTAAATCCTCTCTAATTCTTTCTAATACTTTTACACCTAAATTCTGATGAGACATTTCTCTTCCTCTAAATCTCATAGTCACTTTCACTTTATCTCCTGCACTAATAAATTTTCTTACACTTTTTAACTTAATTTCATAATCATTATCATCGATATTAGGTCTAAATTTTATTTCTTTAACTTCTATAGTTTTTTGTTTTTTCCTTGCTTCCGCCGCCTTCTTTTGCGTTACATATTTAAATTTACCATATTCAATAATCTTACATACTGGAGGCTTAGCATTTGGTGAAACTTCAACCAAATCTAATTCTGCTTGATCAGCTATTTTTAGTCCCTCTTCTAAAGAGACTATTCCTAACATTTTTCCTTCTTGATTAATAACTCTTATAGATTTTGCTTCTATTTCTTCATTTATTCTGTAAGCTTCCTCTATATTAGATTGAGACTTAAGTGGTCTTTTAGATATTCTTCATACTCCTAATTTTTTTAAAATACTTTATAGCCGTTGAAAATTACATATTTATTAAAAAAACACAAATAAGAAATAAAAAAAATTTATAATACTGAAATTAATATATTCATTACATCATTAATTTGAATAGAATTAATATTATCTTCTTTAATTATTTCAACTCTTTTTCCTATAGGTGCACACAAATTTGGATCAGAGTCAAACCCAAATAAAACTATAGTCATTATTCCACTAGATGCTATTAAATGCATTGGCCCTGTATCATTTCCAACAGCAAATTTGGCTTTATCACTTAAATATGCAATATCTTGAAAATTTGTTTTACCTGCATAATTTAATGGTTTTAATAAAATTTTATTATCCACCATTTTTATTATACTATCTACATATCGTTTTTCATTTTTTGATCCTAACAATAAAGACTTAATTCCTAATTTAGATAATGCTTGTATTAATTGAGCAAAAGAGTTTTTTTTCCATCTTTTATTAATTCTATGAGGAGAAGAACCAGGCACAATAATTGCAAAGTCTTTATCAATCAATAATTTTTTATTTTCATAATTTTTTGATAACCATTTCCAATCAGGAATTTTATCATATTTTATTCCACATAATTTTAATTGATCTTTATGTCTATCAAAAGTATGCATAAATTTCCTTTTAGGGTTTGAATGTCTGTATTTGGATCCATAAGCTATGCCAGACCACACAACTTTCCTTAAAAAAAAGAATAAATAAAAATAAATATTTGAACGATAAGAAGTCTGCAAATCATAAACTTTTTTAAATTTATATTTTAAAAATATATTTTTTAACCTATGCCAGCCTTTTATATCATTCCATTTAGGTTTTATATCTACAATAACTTTATCTATCCAAGGACAAGCCTCTAAAATATCTGCATAAGTATCTAAGGTTAAACATATAATACAATCATATTTATGATTTTTGCGAATAGCTTGCATTGCCGAACCTGATAATATTATATCTCCTAAGGCCCCATGTTTAATTATTAAAATATTATTTTTCATCAGGTACCAACTTAGATAAAATATCTTTATAAACCTTAATAGTTCTTAAAGACATAAACTTATTATTAAAATTTTTTTTTATTCTTTCTACAGAATTTATTGCCATTATATTTCTATCTTCTAAGCTAATATTTAAAGCATAATCTATTTTCTTAGCTAGAGCTGAACTATTATTTGCTTCAAAAAGCCATCCAGTAACTCCATCAACAATAATCTCCGACGCTCCTCCATGATCAGCGGCTATAGTTAATCTTCCCATAGCTTGTGCCTCAGCAATTACTCTTCCAAATGCTTCTGGATCAGTTGAAGCTGAAATAACTATATCTGATAATTTATATATAGCAGACATATCTATTTGATTTTCTACTATTCTAAATTTGTCTGAAAGTTCATATTTATTAATTAAATTATGTAATTCTGCAACATATTTTGTTCTACCCTGACTATCTCCTACAAAAATACATAATAAATCTTTTCTTTTTAATTCTGCGATAGCTTTTATTAATAAAATATGACCTTTCCACCTAGTTATTCTTCCTGGCAATAATATTACATAAGAATTATCCATAATATTAAATTTATTAGTAAAATAAATTAGCCTTTCGTTAGAAACATTTTCTGAATTAAAAACAGAAATATCTATTCCTCTTGGAATAGTCTCAACTCTATCTTCATCAACATTATAATTACTAATTATATGATTCTTAATAAAAGCACTTATAGCTATTACCTTATCTCCTCTAACCATAATACTATTATATATTTTTTTAATTCTATTATTAATGCCATAAGTTCCATGAAAAGTTGTAATAAAAGGAATATTCATTTTTTTTGCAGCAAAATATGCGCTCCATGCAGGAGCCCTACTCCTAGTATGTATAATATCTATCTTATAATCTTTTATAATCTTTATAATTTTATATATATTTTTGAACATTACTATAGGATTTTTACTAGCTACGTTCATTTTAAATAAAATGCCTCCTGCTCTTACTATTTCCCTTTCTCTCCTACCTCCTTTTGTTAGTACATATGAATTAAAATTATTGTTTATTAAAGACAACGAAATTTCTATTGCCCCAGATACCAATCCTCCACTATTTAAATGAGGCAAAACTTGAAGTACTGAATATTTTTTGATATCTGACATACAATTAACTTTCTATAACTTTAGTAAAAATATTTTAATTACAGAATTACATTAATGCATAAAATTTTATATACAAAACATAAAAGAAAAATTGCTTATAAACATTATACTGGAAAATCCTCAATAGGTTTTATATTTCTTTCCGGCTTTAATTCAGATATGAACGGAAGTAAAGCTAAATACATATTTGATTGGTGTATAAAAAATAAAATTGAATGTACATTATTTGATTACTCAGGACACGGCAAATCATCTGGAAATTTTAAAAATTGTGATATATCCTCATGGATAGATGATGCTACAGATATATTGAATGAAGTTACCTTAAACCAACAAATTATAATAGGCTCAAGCATGGGAGGTTGGTTAGCCATTAAACTAGCTTTATTATATCCATTTAAGATTAAAGGGATAATTACTATAGCAGCAGCTCCTGATTTTACTAAGACCTTATGGGAAAAAGAATTAAGTTTAAAACAAAAAAACCTTATAACTAAAAAAGGCTTCATAACTATACCTTCTCCTTACAATTCAAATGGATATGTCATTACAAAAAATCTTATAATATCAGGAAGAAAAAATTTTATTTTAAAAAAATCAAATTTAAAATTAGAATGTCCAATTAGATTAATACATGGAGAAAACGATAAAGAAGTAAATTGGATAAACAGTTTAAATATTTTAAAAAAAATAGCAAAAACTGATGCTGAATTAACTATTATAAAAAATGGTGACCATAGGTTATCTAGTGAAAATAATTTAAAAAAACTAGCTGAAATTTCTTATAATTTATTCAAAAATCTGGAAACATAATTTTATAAATATTTAAAAGACCTTCTTTATACGTTGGAAACTTCAAAGATCCATATCTTTCCTTTAAAAGACTATTATTGATTTTTCTATTATTATTCCAATATCTTTTTATTGAAGATTGCAAACTATTATTAATTTCATCATAATTTTCAACTTTAGGTAATTTGATATTTAACAATTTGCTAGCATATAAAACCATATCTAATTGTGAAGAAGGCAGGTCATCTGAAAGATTTACAACACCACTATTTCTTGATGATAAAACAGCAGCAACAAGTGTTTTTGCAATATCTTCTTCATGAATACGATTAAAAAAATGATTCTTTTTATAAATTGGTCGAATGTTTTTGGATATAATTTGCCTAAATATATTCCTATCAAATCCGTAGATACCTGAAATACGAAATATCTCAATTATGAAATTTTTTTCAGATTGTAATGCTAAAACATCCTGCTCTGCTTTTAATCTACAAAACTCAATTTTATCTTGAGGATTTAATTTACTATTCTCATCTACTACTTTCCCATAATGGTTTCCATAAACAGCCGTACTAGACAAATAACCAATCCATTTAATATTTGACTTAATAATATCTACTGAATAATTCCTAATGATAGGGCAGCCATTTAAATCTGGGGGAGCAGTAATAATTAAAACATCCGCATTTTGTATACTTTTTATAACATCCTTCTTACTATATACTTTTACTCCCAGACGAGATAAATATTCTCTTCTAATTTTGTTATCGGTTACTCCTGATACAATAAAATCTTTATTTGTCAAATATCTACATAATACTATAGATATATTTCCTAATCCTAATATTGAAATATGTTTTTTTTTTAAATTCATTTTAAATTCAAATAATATCCATTTCTGATTGTTTCCACTCAGATATTAATTCTTTATTTTTTAAAAAATTTATCCTTTTATTTTTTTCTATAAAAAAACTATTTTTACTTATTTGACTCAACGCCCAAATAGATGCCAATTGAACTAAAATAGAATTGTCATCCAATAAATTAATTATACTTGGCAATAAACTTTTTAATTTAGAATTTCCTATAGCTATTAAAACATTTCTAATAAATCTATCTCTACCAATCCTTTTTATTGGAGAACCTGAAAAAAATATTCTAAATTCTGCATCAGTTAATTTAACCAATTCTTTTAAGCTTGGATTTATTAATTCTTTCCTTTCCTTAAAATTAATATTTTTAGTAATTTTTGCAAATTTATTCCAAGGACAAATAGCTAAGCAATCATCACAACCATAAATACGATTCCCAATTAAACTTCTATATTCTCTAGGTATATTTCCTTTATACTCAATTGTTAAATAGGATATACATCTTCTGGCATCTAATTTGTACGGACCAATAAAAGCATTAGTAGGACATATATCTATACATTTAGAACATGAGCCACATAAATTAGTGTTTTTATACTTTTCAATAAAATCTATTTTCAAATCTGTTAATACAACACCTAAAAATAACCAATTTCCATAATTATCATTAATTAAATTCGTATGTTTCCCAATCCAGCCTATCCCTGCCTGTTCGGCCAAAGGTTTTTCCATTATAGGAGCAGTATCTACAAACACTTTAACACTAGCTTGTGTTTTAGACACAAACCAAGAAGAAAAATTTTTTAATCTTCCTTTCATCCATTTATGATAATCTTTATTTCTAGCATAAACACTTATATTACCAATATGTGTTTTGCATAAAGAATCTAAAGGGCTATTTTTAGGACCATAATTCGAAGCAAAAATTATAGCAGTTTTAGCTGATCTCCATAATTTCTTTGGGCTAGACCTTCTATCAATAGAATTTTCTAGCCATTCCATATTACCGTGTCTTCCCTCTGAAACAAATCTTTGTAATTTTTTTTTAATTGACTTATCCAAAAATTCTGATGAAGAAAACCCTACAATATCAAAATTTAATTCCCGTGCTTTAACTTCTATTTCTTTTGAAAAATGATTATTCATTAATACTATAATTTATTATTTTAAACTTTTTGATAAATTTTTAATATCATGACCAGAAGGATGTTGAACTAGCTTTAAATTAAATATTTTTATTATTGCCAATAAATGATCAAAAATATCAGATTGAACTGATTCATATTCAACCCAATCAGTGGTAATTGTAAAAGCATAAATCTCCAAAGGAATACCATCATTGCTTGGCTCTAGTTGCCTAACCATCATAGTTAAATCTTGGTTGATATTATTATTATTCTTTAAATAAGAAAGAAGATAGGCACGAAACACTCCAATATTTGTTAATTTTCTATGATTTATATTTTCTTCACCAAAAGACTTATTATAATCACTAATTTCTTTATCTTTAAACTTAAAATGTTCTTTTAAAAAAGTAATTTTATTTAAATTATCTCTTAATGTTGGATCCACAAAACCAACAGAATCCTGATCAATATAAATAGAACGCTTTATTCTTCTACCTCCAGACTCTTGCATCCCCCTCCAATTCTTAAAAGGGTGCTCTAACAATTTTGCACTAGGAAAAGTTATCAAAGCATTATCCCATGATCTTACCGTTACTGTGTGTAAACCAACTTCTATACAATCTCCATCTATATCTAAAGAAGGAATCGTTACCCAATCTCCCTCTCTAATAGTATCTGAACCAAAAACTTGTATAGATGCTACTAAACCTAAAATAGTATCTTTAAAAACTAATAAAATTATGGCAGTTAATGCTCCTAAACCAGAAACAATCGTCCACGGAGACGTATTCGAAATAACACATATAGCTATTATTACACCAAAAATATAAATGATTAATTTAATAAGTTGCATATAGCTTTGAATAGGAGTTTTAGCAAAAACCCTATTTCTTTTTAAGATTTCAGACAAAGCTGACAAAAATCTTGCTAATGAAAATACACATACTAAAATTAAAAGCGCAGCAGAAAATCTAGCAATAACTCCTTCATCAGGAGAATATTTTCCTAAGCCAGCTTCAAATATTAAAATAGGGAATGCCCAACCAATAGGAATAAACACTTTTTTATCAACTAATTCTTTCCCAAAATTAGGGCTTAACTTACTTAACCAAGTTCTAATCACTACAATTATAATTTTATTAAGAAATAATGAAAATATTACCGCAATAATGATAGCTACTAAAACATAAGTTACCCAGTTGTTAACCATCCAACCTAAATTAAGATTGATAAACAAACCCTCAATAATGTTAACTAAACTTTTTACTATATTTTCTACTAAACCAGAAAATGATTGCATAATATTTTCTCCTAAACTTTATTATCAACTAATTATTATCAAAAGTCTAAATCCATATAATATTTTGGAGGCAACAAACCCGGAATTTTATCTAAAAGTATGTTCCTAAAAGATGGCCTTGATTTTATTCTTGCATACCAATCTTTCACATTAGGAAATTCTTTCCACTTAATTTCTCCTAAATAATCTATAATTGAAATATTAGCTGCAGCAGAAATATCAGCAATAGTAAATTCATTCCCAGCTAACCAATCCCTATTTTTGCTTAACCAATCTATATATTCTAAATGAATCTGTAAGTTTTTTCTTCCTACTCTCAAAACATTAGCATCTGGATTACCTTTTCCAATAAAACCTTTCATAATTTTTTCATAAACTATATAATCATCTACCTCTTTACTAAAGTTGTTAAAAAACCAATTCATAATTCTTCTTGATTCACATCTAACATCAATTTCAGTCCCTATTAAAGTAGTAGAACTAATCTCATCAAGCCATTCTATAATTACTGAGGAGCCACATATATTTTTGCTATTCTCTGTAACCAATACTGGAACTTGCCCTGCAGGATTAAGCACAATAAAATTTTTTCTTCTTTCCCATACTGCTTCTACTATCAGGCGAAAAGGAATTTCATTTTCTGTTAATGCAATTCTAACAAGACGACAGTTAGCTGAAAAAGGCAAATGATACAAAGTATTCATAAATTATTATTCCATTACTATTTTTATTAATTAAGTATAAACTAATTAATGTTATTATATATAAAGTAAACAATTAATAATTAAAATTTTGGATTTATATGACATTGATTGAGCTTATATTTTATTCATTAACGCAAGGAATAACAGAATTCCTACCAATATCTTCTTCTGCCCATCTTTTAATAATAGAAAAAATATTACATTGGGATATTTCTGGAAGAACTATGGCAATTTCTGCTCACCTAGGATCATTAATTGCCGTAATTTTTTATTTAAAGAAGGAATTATTTATAATTACTATTAACATTAATAAAAATTTGTATTTTAAGTTTGTAGTAAATTTAACTATTATAACTTTTCCAATACTATTAGCAGGTTTATTAATATTTAAAAATCTGGATAACATATTATTAACTTTAAATATAGTTGCTTATTCAAGCATTATTGGTGGTTTATTATTATTTATATTTGATAAGTTTGGTGCAAATAAGAAAAAAACAATTAATAATATTTCATATATAGAAGCACTCATTATAGGACTATTTCAAATTTTTTCTCTTATTCCAGGTACTTCCAGAGCAGGCACTATAATTACTGCAGCAAGACTTTTAAAATTAAATAGAATTGAATCTGCTAAATTAGGCCTATATACAGGAATTCCTACAATTTCTGGAGCTGTAATATTAGAATCAATTTGGCTAATATCTGAATTTAAAAAAGTTGAAATAGTTCCAATTTTGATAGTAATTATATTTTCTGCATTATTTGCTTATATCACTATTAACTTAATGCTTAGATGGTTAATTAATAAAAGCTATTCACCTTTTATAGTATATAGGATTGTTTTAGGATTAATAATTCTTCTTTTTATTAATAACTAACCTTATACCTAAAAAATATTTATAGTATAACAAAATTTTTACCTCAAAATTAAATATATTTATATCTTAAAATATTAAAAATTTTATATATTAATTTTATATAATGTAAATTTATTAATTAGCCAAAATATTAAACATAATATAAATTAAATCATATAAATGTAGGAGCAATTAATGAATTCAAGAAACTTTACACTTTATAAAAATGATTTACCTCAAACTCTAAAATTTTCTGATACTATTGCAATTGACACCGAAACTATGGGTTTAGACTTAAAAAGAGATAAATTATGTTTAGTTCAAATTTGTAATGGTGATAATCACGCTCATCTTATACAAATTATAGATGGGAAAAAGTATCCTAATTTAATCAAATTACTTAAAAATGATAAAATAAAAAAAATTTTTCACTTTGCCCGATTTGATTTAGCCGCAATTCAAAAATATTTAAACGTATATTGCGAAAATATTTATTGCACAAAAATAGCTTCCAAATTAACAAGAACATATACTGATAAACATGGATTAAAAGACTTATGTAAAGAATTGCTTAATATAGAAATTTCAAAACAAAAACAAAGCTCAGACTGGGGAAACATAGACCTTATAGACGATCAACTAAAATATGCTGCTAATGATGTTTTGTATCTGCATCAATTAAAATCAAAATTAGATGTTTTTTTAAAAAGAGAAAATAGAGAACTTTTAGCAGATAATATATTTAAATTTTTAAGTACTAGAGCATATTTAGATTTAAATGGATGGAATGAACCTGATATATTTAATCACTAAATAAATATAATAAATTGGAGTTAAAATTGGCCTATTCTAAGAATATCGCTTCTGTAAAAAATAAAATTTTAGAGCAAAAATTTGCAATAGAAAAATTAGCAGAAATTGTTGACAATTCTATTAATAAAGCAATTGATCTTTTATATAAAAATAAAGGAAAGATAGTGATTACAGGTCTAGGGAAAAGTGGCCATATTGGATTAAAAATTAGTGCAACATTATCGTCAACTGGTTCTCCTTCCGTATTTATTAATTGCTCAGAAGCAAGTCATGGAGACCTTGGTATAATAGAAAAAAATGATATAATTATAGCTTTATCTAAATCAGGTGAAACTAATGAAATGTTCCCTATCATAAATTTTGCAAAAACAAATAAAGTTAAACTTATTGGAATTACCTCAAACTCTAAAAGTTTTTTAGCAAAAAACTCTAATATAACATGTCTCATTCCCAATTTAATTGAATCATGCCCTCTAAATCTAGCTCCTACTACTTCTACCACTATGATGCTAGTATTAGGCGATACTATTGCAATTGAATTAATGAAAAAAAATAATTTTAAAAAAGAACATTTCAAAAAATACCACCCTGGAGGAATGCTAGGAAAAAGGCTATTAGCAGTTAAAAACATTATGCATACAAAAAACAATATACCGTTAGTATATGAAAAGGAAAACATGCGAACAGCACTCCTCAAAATGACATCAATTGGATTTGGGTGTGTAGGAATAATAAATTCTAATAATGAATTAAAAGGGATAATAACTGACGGAGATCTAAGAAGAAATATAAAAAAGAATTTTTTATCTTTACCTGTAGAAAAAATAATGACAAAAAATCCTTTAACTATAAATATAAATTTAAGTGTAATGGATGCTATAAATTTAATGAATAAAAATAAAATTACTGCTTTATTTATTACAGAATCAAATTCTCATAAACCTACAGGTATAGTTCATATTCACGATTGTCTTAAAATTGGGTAATATTTAAATTGTTAGAAAAATCTTTTTACAAGTCTTGGGATAAAAAAAATAATAATTATAAAAAAGAAGATTTTGAAAAAAAGAATATTTATAAATCTATATTAAAAATTTTTTCACCTATTCTAATAGTAGCAATTTTTATTTTATTAATTAAATGGGTTAAAATAATTCCTGAATATGATGTCATAAACTTCGATGAAAATATAAAAAGTAATGAACCTGATTCAGTAATTAAACCAAAACTAATATTAAAAAATAAAAATAATAAACCTTTATTAATTCAAGCCAATCAAACTAAAAAAGATATAAATGATCCTAACATTATATTTTTAACTAAACCTAAAGGGTATTATAAGCTATCTGATAAAATAACAATTTATTTTAATGCTATTGATGGTATATTATACATCGATAAAAATGAATTAAAATTAAATAAAAGTGTTGAAATTACATCTTCTGAAGGAACAAACTTAAAGACGCTGAATATAATGTATAATATAAAAAATAATATTATTTCGGGAAAAGAAAATATTACCTTATTAGGAGATTGGGGGAAATTATTTGGAAAAGGTTTTATTTATGATATTGAAAATTCATTGATTACTTTTAAAGGACGACCTAAAATCAAATTTAATAATACAAAAGGTGCAATATAGTGAAAAAAATAATTTTGCTGATATTCTTTACTATTTCTTTCATTAAATTATCTCATTCTGAAGAATCTATCCCTGTAGATGTTGTAGCAGATTCCATGCAATGGAATGATAAGGAAAAAATTGCATATGCAAAAGGAAATGCTGAAGCTAATCAAGGAGAACGAAAACTTTCGGCTGACGAATTAATTGTACACCTCAACAAAAATAATAATAATAATGAAGTAGTCATGATAGAAGCACAAGGTAATGTTATATTTATAACAAAAACTGAAATAGGCTCAGGTGAAAAAGCAAAATACGATCTAATAAAAAATTATATTATTATTGAAGACAATGTTCAATTAAAAAAAGAAGGAAATGTCATGGTGGGACAATATTTAGAAATGGACTTATTAACCGGCGTAAGTAAAATAAAAAGTGAAAAAGAAAATGATAGAGTAAGAGTCCGTTTTTCAACTGAAAAAAAAGAACTAGAATAAAATGACTGATAATTTGAACCCTAAACTGATAATTGATAATCAAGGTTTATCTATTAATAGTGTAGGAAAATCGTTTAATAAAAGACCTATCGTTAGAGGAATATCAATAAGAATTCAAAGAAGCGAAGCAGTAGGGCTTTTAGGACCAAATGGCGCAGGGAAGACTACTTGTTTTTATATGATAAGTGGATTAATAGCGCCTGATTACGGGTCCATAACTCTCGATGGAAAAGATATAACTAATTTACCTATATATAAAAGAGCCAAAGCAGGAATAGGCTACCTTCCTCAAGAAATTTCTATATTTAGAGGCATGACAGTAGAACAAAATATCCAATCAATACTATCTTTAAATATTTCTGATAAAAGAGAAAGAGAAGTAAATTTAGAAGAATTGCTTGCAGAATTCTCTTTAACTCATTTAAGAAGAACCTCTAGTATGGCATTGTCTGGAGGAGAACGAAGAAAAGTAGAAATAGCTAGAGCTTTAGCGTCTCAACCGTCATTTATTTTATTAGACGAACCCTTAGCTGGAATTGATCCTATTGCTATTGAAGAAATAAGAGAATTAATAAAACACATTAAAGATAAAGGCGTAGGAGTTTTAATCACTGATCACAATGTTAAAGAGACATTAGAATTAATTGATAGAGCTTATATAATTCATGAAGGTAAAGTTCTTATGACAGGAAAGCCTGAAGAAATAATTTCTGACGCAAAAGTGAGAAAAGTATATTTAGGTAATAAATTTAATATATAAAATTATTTACAATGATTAAACAAACTCTAAGACAACATCCAAAATTACAAACTAAACTTAAAATAAACAATAAAATAATTACCTCTTTTAATATACTTCAAATGTCATATGATGAATTAATAGATTTTACAAAAAATGAATCTGAAAAAAACCCTTTTATAATTTTAAAAAAAAAAAATAATTTAAAATTAATAACTGATAACTTTCATAATAAAGAGAATATTAAAGAATGGCTGTATCAACAAAGCTCAACATTTTATAACAATAAAAAAGAAAAGAATCTTATTGAAATTTTTATCGAAAATTTAGACGATAATGGTTTTTGTAGAATAAATGCTACAGAAGCTTCAAAACTAACTAATAGCACAAAAATTCAAGCCTTAAATATTTTAAACAAATTAAAAAATCTTGATCCAATAGGAATATTTTCTTCTAATATTAAAGAACTACTTCATATACAACTAATCAAAAGAGGAATATATAATAATTATTTTAAAATTATTCTAAATAATCTTAATTATGTTGCTGAATATAACATTATAAAACTTAGTGAATTATGTAATTTACCAAAAAATAATATTATTAAATTAATCCAAATAATAAAAAACTGTAAACCTAGAGCTATAGATACATTAGAAAATAAAGAACAATTTTCAATTGTAGCAGATATATTACTAGAAATAAATAACGAAAAAATAAAAGCAACCTTAAATAAGGTTAATAACTATGAAATTCATTTAAATAAAAATTATATTAATAAAATGAAACTACAAAATAATAAAAAGACTAATAAAGAAAATAAAAATTTTATTCAAGATTATATAACTCATGCTAAAGTATTAAAAAATAATATTAATAGAAGAAATGAGACTATTTTATCCGTATCCAAAAAAATTTTTAATTATCAAAAAAGTTATCTCCTAAAGGGAGAAGAAGAAATTTTACCCCTTACCCATAAAGAAGTAGGAAAAATGATCAATATGCATGAAAGTACAGTTAGCAGAGCTATAAAAAATAAATATGTATATTTTGACCATAAAACTATTCCACTTAATTTTTTTTTCAGCAGTAAAATAAAAAGTGTGAATAATAAATATTCTTCAAAATCTATTAAAATAAAAATTGAGAAATTAATACATAACCAGGAAATAAAAAATTATGATCTAAGTGATCAAAAAATAACTAAAATATTGAATAATAATGGAATTATGATATCTAGAAGAACTGTTACTAAATATAGAGAAAGTATGAATATTCCAAATTCTAGAATTAGATTAAGAAAATTAAACAATTAACAATATTAAACTTTTAATAAAATTTTTAGGCACAATAATGTTAAAAAGTAAAACAAAAAATAATTCAAAAAATTTACAAATTAAAGATATTTTAACAAAAACTAATACTTTAATATTACAAAATATAAATCATAAAAAACAATTATTCTCAAGTTTAAGTAATTTTATTAGCAAACAATCTGATATCACGATTACAGAATCGAGCAAGCTTTTATACAATAAAGAATTGATAGAAATAAGTGGTATTGGAAATGGTATAGCTATACCTAATATTCAAAGCTCTTATATAACCAAAACAATCGGAATCTTTGTAAAATTACTAAAGCCTATTAAATATAATTCTTTTGATAAAGAGCCAGTAGATCTAATATTCTTATTATCTTCACCAAATACAATGAAATCTGATCATCTAAAAACATTGGCTTTAATCTCTAGAAAACTTTCTAATACTAAAATTCAAAAAAATATTCGTGGAACTTCTGACATAGAATCAATATATTCTATATTAACCATGTAAAGTCTAATAAAAGGAAAATACATGACTCAAAATAATGACTATAAAATAGCAGATATATCCTTAGCAGAATGGGGCAGAAAAGAAATTGAAATAGCTGAAACTGAAATGCCAGGACTTATGTCACTAAGAAATGAGTATAAAAATAAAAAACCATTAAAAGGGGCGAATATAATAGGATGCCTACATATGACTATTCAAACAGCTGTTTTAATAGAAACGTTAATACACTTAGGAGCAAAGGTTAGATGGTCATCCTGTAATATTTACTCTACCCAAGATCATGCTGCAGCTGCAATAGCAGCACAAAATATTCCTATATTTGCTTGGAAAGGTGAAAATGAAAATGAATTCTGGGATTGTATTGAAAATACAATTATTGGACCAAAAGATTGGATCCCAAATTTAATTTTAGACGACGGAGGAGACCTGACCAAAATAATGCACGAAAAATATGTTAACACAATGAAAAATATCAAAGGATTAAGTGAAGAAACTACCACGGGAGTTCATAGGCTATATGAGATGGAAAAAGAAAACACATTATTAGTTCCTGCAATCAATGTAAATGACTCTGTTACAAAATCTAAATTTGATAACCTCTATGGTTGTAGAGAAAGCTTAGTTGATGGAATAAGAAGGGCTACTGATTTAATGATGTCTGGTAAAGTTGCGGTAGTTGCAGGTTATGGCGACGTAGGAAAAGGGTCTGCTGCTTCTTTAAAAAATGCAGGTGCTAGAGTATTAGTTACTGAAATAGATCCCATTTGTGCTCTCCAAGCTGCAATGGAAGGCTATGAAGTTGTTACTATGGAAAAAGCTTCCAAAATAGGAGATATTTTTGTTACTGCGACAGGAAATTGTGATGTTATAAATATCGATCATATGAGAGACATGAAAGATAGAGCCATAGTTTGTAATATAGGGCATTTTGATTCTGAAATACAAATATCTGCTTTGAGAAACTATAAATGGCAAGAAATTAAACCTCAGGTAGACCAAGTAACATTTCCTGATGGCAAAAAAATTATAGTCCTCGCAGAAGGAAGACTTGTAAACTTAGGCTGCGCAACTGGTCATCCAAGCTTTGTAATGAGTGCATCATTTACTAATCAAGTTCTAGCACAAATAGAATTATGGCAAAATTATAAGTCATATAAAAATAAAGTATATACTCTACCAAAAGAATTAGATGAAAAAGTTGCCTATTTACATTTAAATAAAGTTGGAGCTAAACTTACCAAACTAAATAAAAAACAAGCTAAATATTTAGGACTAGACATTAATGGACCATACAAGCCTTCTCACTATAGATATTAAAAATAATTAATGAAAATTATAATAAATAATGAAAATGAAACTATAAAATTAGGTCTTATTATTGCAAAAATATCATCAAAAAAAAATATATTTTGTTTTAAAGGTGATTTAGGTACAGGAAAAACTACTTTAATTCGTGCTATTATAAAAAATTTAACTAATGTTAAAGAAGTATTAAGCCCTACCTTCCCCATACTACTTAACTATCAATATAATAATATAACTATATATCATTATGACATGTATAGATTAGATAAACCTGAAGATGTATGGAATTTAGACTTCGAAGAGGCATTAAATAATGGAATAGTATTTATCGAATGGCCAGAAATTATTGAACCTTTCCTTCCAAAATCAAAAATCACTATTACAATCTCAATAATCAATAATAATACAAGAAATATTAAAATATTAGCTGAAAAAGAATTTATAAATCAAATTGAAAATTATTACAAATCAAATGATTGATAAAACAAATAACAACATAAAAATAAATATTTTTAAATTTTTAAAAAATAATAATTTAAATCTATATCCTATAAAAAAACTTCAACAAGACGCTTCTAGTAGAAATTATTATAGAATCAAAGATAAAAATGTATTACTTATGGAATCTGTCTCGAAAGATAATAAAAATAAAGAATTTGTTTATTTATCAGAGTATTTAATATCAATTGGCTTGTCAGCTCCCAAAATCTTTTTTAAAAACCAAAGTAAAACATTATACATAATAGAAGATTTAGGTGATTTAACATTTACAAAAGCATTAAGAAAGAAAGTTTCTGAGGAAACTCTTTATATGAATGCTACAAAACTTATTTGTCATATGCAAAACAATGATGTTTTGCCAAATGTGCCAAAATATAATTACCGATACCTCTTAATGGAGTTAAATATTTTTATAGAATGGTTTTTTAAAGAAAAAAATATTATATTAACTGTAAAAGCTAAGAATGAATGGATAAAATTATGGAAATTAGCACTGAAAGACATTGTTAATAATAATAACACTTTAGTTGCAAGAGATTTTCATGCAGATAATTTATTCTGGCTTCCGAACAGACCAGGTGTTAAAAATATAGGTTTAATTGACTTTCAAGATGCTTTAATAGGACATATAGCTTATGACCTTTCTTCATTACTTGAAGACGTTAGAAGAAAGGTTTCTAAAGAAATTAAAGAAAAAGCTATTATTTATTTTATGAATACAAAAAAAATAAAAAATAAAAATAAATTTTATCAAGACTATTATACTATTACTGCTCAAAGAAATGCTAAAATTGTTGGGATATTCATAAGGTTAGCAAGAAAAAATAAAAAAACAAAATATCTCAAATTAGTTAATAAAACGATGGATATATTTTTAGATGCCCTTAAAAAAGCTAATTTAAATGAAATTTTAAATTGGTTAGAAAAAAATATTCCAAAAGAAAAAAAAATAAATTATAAAGATGAATAACAATATATCACAAGCAATAATTCTAGCAGCAGGTTTTGGTAAGAGAATGCTACCCTTAACCAAAAAAATTCCTAAACCACTAATAAAAATTAATAACAAACCTATAATTTATTACATTTTAGAGGAATTAAGAAATAACCATATTTTTACTTGCTATATAAACGTACACTATCTACCAGAAAAAATAATAGAATATATTAAATATTATTCTAAATTACACAATTACATGAATATAAATATTGTTAAGGAAAAAAACATTTTAGGCACAGGTGGAGGAATTAAAAATATATTTAACACAAATAATAATATTAAACCTACTATAGTTATAAATGGAGATTCCATTATTATATCAAATCAAAATACTACTCCATTAAAAGAACTAATAAATAACTTTAACAAAAAAACTATGGATTTTTTATTATTATTAGATGATAAAACTAGTTCTATAGGCTACACTGGAACAGGAGATTTCAAAATATTAAAAACAAACTCAACGTCAATAATTCAAAGGTCAAATGTAAATAGTTTCGCATATACAGGATGGCAAATAGTTAATCCAGTACCAATTATAAAAATAAAAAATAAAAAATTTTCTCTTAATTATTGTTATGATAAGGCTATTAAAAATAATTTATTATGGGGAATAAGAAATAAAAATAAATGGCTTCATGTTGGTAACAAACCTTCGCTATTAAAAGCAACAAAATGGATTAATAATAATAAAGATGAATAATTATATATTTTATGATTTTGAAACAACAGGACGCAATAGTAGTTGGGACCAAATTATTCAAGTAGGTGCTATTCTTACTGATTCCAACTTTAGGGAAATAGATAGGTTTGAGGCTAGAAGCAAATTAAAACCAGGACAAATTCCATATCCAAAAGCAATATTAGTTAATAAAAGTTCTATACATGATTTAACAAAATCTAATTCATCAAATTTTGAACTTATAAATACAATGAAGAATAAATTTAAATCATGGGGTCCCGCTTTATTTATTGGATACAATTCTATAACTTTTGATGAAAGTTTTCTCAGAGAATCTTTATTCAAAAATCTTTATGACCCTTATCTTACTATAACAAATGGAAATAAAAGAACGGACTTGCTAAATATAATTAGAACCAACCATATAATAAATCCCAACATCATTAAAATTCCTCGTAATGATAAAAACAAACCATCATACAAATTAGATAAAATTGCCCCTATAAATAAAATTGGTGATTTTAATGCACATGATGCCATAGGAGATTCAATAGCAACAATGAAATTAGCAAAAATAATTAAAGATAAAAATCCTGATTTATGGTTTTCCTGTTTATTAACTGCTAAGAGAGAAGATGCAAATACATTACTAGAAGATGAAAAAATAGTATGCATAACAGAATCATACTTTGGCAAAACAACACCTTACATAGTGTCATTACTCTGTTATCATCCTGTTTATAAATCTGCACAATGTTTTGATCTCAAAAACGATCCAAATGATTATATTAATCTAACAAAAGATACATTGAAACACTTCGTATCTAAAAGTCCAAAAATTATAAGATCTTTGCCTACTAATAAAAGTCCAGTGATTATAAATAAAAATTATTTTTCTAAAATAAAAGAATATGCTCATTTATCATTTGAAGAATTAGAAAAAAGATCAAAAATAATTTTATCTAATACAGAATTTAAAAACAATATTGAACAAATCTTATTAAATCAAGCTGAAGAAAAGGTAGAAGCATCTTCACAAGAAGATGTTTATTTTGAAGAAACAATATACAAATCCTTTCCCACAAATAATGAAAAAATTATTATGCAAGAATTTCATGAGGCTAACTGGGAAAATAAATTAAAAATTGCTGATAAATTTAAGGATATTAAATATCAATATTTTGCTGAAAAAATTATTTATGAAGAAAACCCAAGTTTTCTTTCCAAAGAAACTTTTAATAAAATAAACAGAAGTATTTCTAATAAAATTTTTAGTACTAACCAAGAAAAATGGAATACTATTCCAAACGCATATAAAGAAATTGATGATTTAAGAAACGAATATGATAATTTAGATGATCAAAAAACTTTACATCAACTAGAAGAATTAAATTTTTTAATTGAGAATATTGAAAAAAAATTTCAAGATGCATAAAACATAAACAAAGGAGAAAAAAATAAAATGACTACTATAAAAATATCTGATGAATCTTTTGATGAAAAGGTAATTAAAAAAGGAAAACCAATACTAATAGACTTTTGGGCAGAATGGTGTGGCCCATGTAAACAAATTGCACCAATTTTAGAAGAAATTTCAGAAGAATATAAAGAAAAAATTACTATAGGAAAACTAGACGTAGATGAAAATCCGGAAATAGCTGGAAAATTTCAAATTAGGGGCATACCAACTATGCTATATTTTAATAATGGTGAATTAATTGACACAAAAGTTGGAATGTCTTCTAAAGATGATCTAATTCAGTGGTTAGAAAAATATATTTAACTTTTATTAATTTTATATGCTTCTCCTATTAAATATAAAGATCCAAATATAATAATTACAGATTCTTTAATGTCATGAATATTTTTAAGGGCATCTAATAAAGAATTAGAATAAGAGCTTCTGATATTATAAGATTTTCCAATTTTTAATAAATCTGTACTTAAAAAATTATTATTATTATCAAAAATAGGAACAAAAATTATATTCCTTATTCCTTCCTTAAAATGGTTTAACATACTTAAAGCGTCTTTATTCTTTAAAAAGCCACAAATTAAAATTACCGATTTCTTTTTATTACTTGCCATATAAGAATCTATCCATTTCTTCAATATCTTTACTGCATCTACATTATGAGCACCATCAAGCCAAATTTCAGAAGATTTATGAATCATATTTTTTATGTTTCCATTTGTAATTTTTTCCAATCTACCAGGCCATCTAGTATTTTCTATTCCATTAATAATTGAATTTTTAGAAAATGATAATTTATTACATGCGAGAAGAGCTACAATAGCTAAGGCTGCATTAAAGATTTGATGCTCCCCTATTAATGAAGGCTTATAAAAATAATAGTTATTATTCATAAAATTAACTTTATATAAATCAGAACATTTTTTAACATTCCAACCTTTATTATAAAAAACTATTTCATTTTTATTTTTAATACTTACTTGTCTTAATGTTTTTTCTACTATTGAGACTTGAGGCGCAGAAATACATAAAATATTTTTTTTCATTATGCCTGCTTTTTCCTTAGCAATTAAATCTAATGTACTACCCAAAAATTCTTTATGATCATTAGAAATAGAAGTTAAAATAGTTAAAAGGGGATTTTTTATTACATTTGTAGCATCTAGCCTTCCACCTAACCCTGTCTCAATTAAAGCAATATCAGCAAAATTTTTTGCCATTAAATAAAATGATATCACTGTAAACATTTCAAATTGAGTAATTGGATTATTATTATTTTTTAATACACAAAAATCCAAAGCATCTATTAATTCCTTTAAAGTAACTTTTCTATTACTTAATATAATTCTTTCTGAAATGCTCATTAAATGAGGAGAAGTATAAATATGTACTTTTTTATTATTCTCAATCAATACATTTGCCATAAACGCAATTGTTGACCCTTTACCATTTGTCCCAGCCACATGTATTATAGGGGGCAAATCTAAATGAGGATTACCCAATGCCTTTAACAATTTCAAAACCCTCTTTAAAGAAAGATCAATTACCTTTGGATAAGATGCAGTAAAATCTTTTAATTTTTGAATAAAAAAATTTTCTTTGTTCAAAATGTTGAATAACTTTTTTTACTTAAACTATTTTTTAAATGAAATAGTAAATTAGCAATAGAAGCTTTTAATTTTGAGCGAGGAATTACCTCATCAATCATGCCATGATCCAATAAATATTCTGATTTTTGAAACCCTTCTGGAAGAGTTTCTCTTACTGTACTTTGTATAACTCTAGGACCGGCAAAACCAATCAAAGCGCCTGGCTCAGCAAAAGTAACATCTCCTAACATAGCAAAAGATGCACTAACTCCCCCTGTAGTTGGGTCTGTAAGAACTACTATATAAGGTATATTATTTTGTTTTAAATTATCAACAGCTATAACTGTTCTAGGCAATTGCATTAAAGAATATATCCCCTCTTGCATCCTAGCTCCTCCTGAAGAAGTAAATACTACAAATGGACTATTATTTTTAACAGCCTCTTCAGCTCCTTTTATAAATCCTTCTCCAACTGTAGTTCCCATAGACCCACCCATAAAATTAAAATCTAAAGCAGCAACTACAGCCTTGTTTCCACCAATTTCCCCTGAAGCTATCATTATTGCATCTTGCATTTTTGTTTTTTCTTTTGTTTCTTTTAATTTATCTATGTATTTTTTACTATCTTTAAATTTTAAAGGATCAATTATTGTTTCAGGGATAACAATATTTTTATATGTACCTTCATCTAAAATCCAATTAATTCTATCAAAAGCATTCATCTTCATATGATGGCCACATGTCGGGCACACACTCAGAGTTTCATTTAAATCTTTGTGATAAATCATCTGTTCACAACCTAAGCACTTAACCCAAAGATTATTTTTTACATCCGTTTTTTTTACTAATGCCCTAAGTTTAGGCTTTACAAAATCCGACAACCAACTCATTTTATCTCTCTTATAAAAAGATTATCATTTTAATACATGTGATAAATTTTTAACAAACTTTATTGTATTTTCAACTAAAAAATCACTATCATATTCTTTTTTAACTCCTTCTTCAATTTTATCGACTATTGCTGAACCTACAACTACCCCATCAGAGATGCTTGCTATATTTTTTACCTGTTCTGGCGTTCTAATTCCAAATCCAACAGCTACAGGAAGTTTTGTATTATTTTTAATAAAACTTATTTTACTTTTAATTTCATTTATTTCTGGAGTCTTAGATCCAGTAATCCCCGCAATAGAAACATAATACAAAAACCCTGAAGAATTATTTAAAATTATTGGTAAACGCTCCTTTGTAGTAGTAGGAGTAGCTAATCTTATAAAATCTATTCCATAATTTTTAGCAGGAATACATAATTCACTATCAACTTCAGGAGGAAGGTCTACCACTAATAACCCATCTATTCCTATATCTTTAGCTTGTTTCAAAAATTTATTAACTCCGTAACAATAAATAGGGTTATAATAACCCATTAAAATAATAGGCGTATCCAAATTAACCCTTCTAAATTCTTTAACTAATTTTATAGTATAGTTTAATGTTTGGCCTGAAGAAATTGCACGAAGATATGATGCTTGTATTCCTGGACCATCCGCCATTGGATCAGTAAAAGGCATCCCAATCTCAATAATATCAGCACCTGCAGTTGGCAGTTCTTTCAATATCTTTAACGAAATTTTATAATTTGGATCACCTGCAGTAACAAAAGTAATAAATGCTTTTTTATTTTGATTTTTTAAATCCTTAAATTTTTTACTTATTCTACTTTGTATTAGCATTACAATTTTACTCCTAATGCTTCGGCTACAGTAAAAACATCCTTATCTCCTCTTCCACACATATTCATAACTATTATATGGTCTTTACTCATTTTAGGAGCATATTTCATTACAAAAGCTAAAGCATGTGAAGGTTCTAAAGCAGGTAAAATTCCTTCATATGTAGCAGAAAATTGAAAAGCCTCTAAAGCCTCCATATCTTCTATCCCTATATATTTTACACGTTCAACATCTTTCAAATAAGAATGTTCCGGTCCCACGCCAGGATAATCTAATCCAGCAGAAATAGAATGTGCTTCTTTTATTTGTCCTCCACTATCTTGTAATAAATAAGTTCTATTACCGTGCAATACCCCTGGTGAACCTAAAGTTAATGAGGCAGCATGATTATGCGTATTAAGGCCTTTACCAGCTGCTTCAATACCATATAACTCCACTGCTAAATCATCTAGAAATGGATAAAATAAACCTAATGCATTTGAGCCACCACCAATACAGGCTACTAAACTATCAGGTAACCTACCTTCTGCTTCTAAAATTTGTTCTTTAGTTTCTTCTCCTATAATAGATTGAAAATCCCTCACTAACATAGGATAAGGGTGGGGGCCTGCTGCAGTCCCTATAATATAAAATGTATCTTCTACATTAGATACCCAATCTCTTAACGCCTCATTCATAGCATCTTTTAAGGTCTTAGATCCAGAATCAACTGAAACTATCTCTGCTCCTAACAACTTCATCCTAAAAACATTTGGAGCTTGTCTTTCAATATCCTTGGCTCCCATATATACAGTACAAGGCAAACCAAAAAGAGCACAAACCGTAGCGGTTGCCACTCCATGTTGACCTGCTCCTGTTTCAGCTATAATCCTATTTTTTCTCATCCTTTTAGCCAACAATATTTGACCAATACAATTATTAATTTTATGTGCACCAGTATGATTTAATTCATCTCTTTTAAAATATACCTTAGCTCCTCCTAATTTTTCTGTAATTCTAGATGCATAATATAATGGGGAAGGTCTCCCAATATAATGCTTATACCAGTACATTAAATCTTTTTGAAAAGATTTATCTTTCTTAGCCTTAACGTATTCTTTTTCCAAATCTAGAATCAAAGGCATTAAAGTTTCAGCTACAAATCTCCCACCATATATATCAAAAAATCCTTCCTTATTAGGAACATTCTTATATGAATTTAAATTTTTCTTCATTTAAAGCCTATTAATTATATACATTAAGAATAAAATCCTTCATTAGTTTCTTGCTTTTTTTACCTAAATCATACTCTATTCCTGATGAAACATCTATATAATGAGGATTGGATATATTAATTGCAGTTCTTATATTATCTGGAGCAAGTCCTCCAGATAACATCCAAGGTTTAAAACTCTTTAACCAATTCGTCTTATCTTTAATAATCTTCCAATCAAACGTTTTTCCGGTTCCTCCATGATAACTATTAGAAGATTTTAATTTTGTATCAAATAAAAACATATCACAATAATCATTATATTCTTTTATTATCTTAATATCATGTTCATTAAATATTGGAATGGCTTTTATAATAGGGATTTTAAAAATATTTCCAATTTCCTTACATCTAGATGGTTCTTCATTGCCATGTAATTGAATAATATTAATACCAGATTCTACGGCTTTCTCTATGTATTCATTTGAAGGATCAATGAAGACTCCTACAAAATCAATTTTATTTTTAAATTTATTAATTATTTTCTCTGAATCACTAAAATTTATATATCTTGGAGTATCCTTAACAAAAATAAAACCTATATATGAAACTTTATTATTTATAGCAAAAGACACCTCTTCTATACTAGATAAACCACAAAACTTTATTTTGGGAAATAATGACATTTTATATTTCAGAACATATCTTATCTAAAGCTAATTGAGGTTCTTTAGCTTCGGTAATAGGCCTACCAATAACTAAATAATCTGCTCCATCTTGTATTGCTTGCCTTGGAGTTACAATTCTTTTTTGGTCATTTGCTTCACCCCCTAATGGCCTAATACCTGGCGTTATTAATTTTAAATTTTTTCCTACATGCCCTCTAATTACTTTCAGTTCTTTTGCAGAACAAACCATGCCACCTAATCCTGCATTAATTGCTAAATCTGCTAATCTTTTTACTTGATCTTCTACTTTTCCAGATATGCCCAAAGAAAAGAAATCAGATTGGTCTATACTAGTCAATACTGATACTCCCAAAATTAAAGGTATTGGTATATTCATTATAGAACAATAATCTTCAACTATTTCTATTGAGGACTTTAACATATTAAATCCACCAGATAAATGCACCGTAAGCATATAAGGATGTAATTTTAGAGATGCTTTTAAAGCTCCAACAACTGTATTAGGTATATCATGGAATTTTAAATCTAAAAATATATTTGCTCCTGTGTTAGAAATTTTATTTATACCTTGAGGACCATTAGCACAAAAAAACTCTAATCCTAATTTAAACGCTCCTACATTTTTTATCATACTTGAAATTGATAATGCTTCTTCTATATCAATAGTATCAATAGCAACAATTATTTTTTTACTAAAATTACTCAATTTAAATCCTTTTAATCTGTCCTAATGGCTTAAACTTTTAAATAGCTTATATAAACCCCCAATAAAAAAACCTATAGTGAATGAAAAAATAACTAAAAAATATATAGGGACTTCTACTCTATCATTTAATGGCCAAATACCTAAAGAAACATCCCCAGGATTAGAAAAAGAAAATAAAACGACTAAAATAAAACAAAATAAAATGATAAATTTAGAAAAAATATTTTTAAACATAAACTTTATCCTAATAGATTAGGAATTTATTAATTTATTTAAATCTTTGCCAGCTCTAAAATGGGGCATTAACTTAGTTCCAACTTCTACTTTTTCTCCTGTTTTTGGATTCCTAGCTACTCTTGGAAGTCTTGTCTTTATTGAAAAAGAACCAAAACCTCTTAATTCAATCCTTTTACCTTCGGATAAACTTGCTACAATTTCAGAAAAAAATAAATTAACTAATTTCTCTGACTCTTTATTATCAAGAAAATTAAATTTTTCTTTTACTATCTCAACTAAATCACTTTTAAGCAAATTAAACCTCCTCAATACAATTAATATTAGAATGACAAAAAATTTAAAAAAATTCAATATTTATAATTAAACTAATTATTATTTCTTTAATTTTTTCTCGTCTTTCTTAGAAGATTCTTTTTTACTTTTAGTCTTTGTTGTTTTCTTTACAGAAGCTTTAGCCTTAACTTCTTTCACAACTTTCTTAGAAAGTGCAGATTTTGTTTTTTCTTTAGAAACCTTTTTATCTTTAACTTCTTTAGGTTTTATATTTTTCTTTTCTTTAGAACCCTTTATTGTTTTATCAGGTTTTTCTAATTTTTCTTTTTTTTCAGCTTTTTTCTCTAATGCTGCACCTAATATATCTCCAAGTGAAGCACCAGAATCAACCGACCCATAATCCTTCAATGCTTGCTTTTCTTCTGCTACTTGTATTGATTTTATAGATAGATTAAATATTCTATTCTTATTATCAACAGACATAATTTTTGCATCTATCTTTTCATCTACTGCAAAACGGTCAGTTCTCTGATCAGACCTTTCTTTTGCCAATTCAGACTTTTTAATAAACCCTTTCAAATTATCAGAAACTTCTACTTGCAAACCATTCTCATTGATAGATTTTATAACACAAGTAGTAATTTTTCCTTTAGTTAAATGCTTATTTTTACTCATAGGATCATCAGTAAGCTGCTTAATACCTAAACTAACTCTCTCTTTTTCTATATCTATCTCTAATAATTTCGCCTTTACTTTATCTCCTTTTTTATAAGTTAAAATTACTTCTTCTCCTGGAGAAGTCCAATCTAAGTCAGAAAGATGAATTAATCCATCCATTTCACCTGGCAGACCTACAAACAAACCAAATTCCGTTATAGATTTTACTTCACCTTCAACTAATTCACCTATTTTATAATTTTCTTTTAAATCAAGCCATGGATTCGGCACACATTGTTTCATACCTAAACTAATTCTTCTTTTTTCAGAGTCCATTTCTAAAATCATAACCTCAACTTCTTCTGAAGTAGAAACAATTTTACCTGGTTGCATATTCTTTTTAGTCCAACTCATTTCTGACACATGAACCAAACCTTCTATTCCAGATTCAATTTCTACAAAAGCTCCATAATCTGTAATATTAGTTACTCTACCTGTAAATTTATCATTAATTTTGTATTTATCCTGGGCTACTTTCCAAGGATCCTCCTCAAGCTGTTTCATACCTAGACTTATTCTCTGGGTTTCTTTATTAAACTTAATAATTTGAACTTTTACTTTTTGCCCAATAGTTAAACCTTCACTTGGATGACTAATTCTTTTCCACGAAATATCTGTAACATGTAGTAATCCATCTACTTCACCTAAATCTACAAATGCTCCGTAATCTGTTATATTTTTAATTATACCCTCTAATATTTGTCCTTCTTCCATTGCAGAAACTAATTCTGCTTTATCTTCATTTCTCTTTTTCTCCAGAACAGACCTTCTAGATACAACAATATTACCTCTTCTCTTATCCATTTTTAATATATGAAATAATTGAGTGCTTCCTACTAAATGCTGAGAATCTCTAGTTGGCCTAACATCTACTTGGCTACCTGGTAAAAAAGCAATTGCACCATCTAAATCTACCGAAAACCCACCTTTAACTCTTCCAAAAATTGTTCCAGACACTTGTTCTTTTGCTTCTGTAGCTTTTTCTAATATTTCCCATAACTCTTCTCTTCTTGCTTTTTCTCTCGAAAGAACAGCCTCACCATTTTTATTTTCAACTTTTTCCAAATAAACATCTACAATATCACCAATTTTAGGAACATCATCTTTTTTTTTATTAGTAAATTCTCGAATATGAACCCTACCTTCAGATTTATAACCAACATCAATAATAACCATATCATTCTCTATTGATATTATGTTGCCTTTTACAACTCTACCTTCCAATTTATCCTCTAATTCAACATGTTTCGCAAATAACTCCGCAAAAGATTCTGTCTGATCTGTTTCTTGTTTATCTTTCATATTGTCTTTATCCTCATAATTTATTTTGATGCTCCAATATAAAATTGGGTAAGCGCTCTCCACAACTAAAGCTAAAATAATTAAAAGAACCAAATAGCCAAATAACTTAATTCAAATAATTTTCTACATACTTCTTTGCTAATAAAAACACTTCATTAACATTCAAATTTGTGGTGTCTAGCAAGATCGCATCTGAAGCTGGAATTAAAGGTGAATTTTTTCTTTGGCTATCCCTCTCATCTCTACTTCTTATTTCTTCCAAGACATTGCGCTTTATAGTACTTTGTCCTAAAGAAATCAACTCTTTCCATCTTCTGTCACCTCTTACCGCTACAGAAGCATTTATAAAAAACTTAATATCCGCATTAGGTAATACTATAGTTCCTATATCTCTTCCGTCTAAAATAACACCATTTTTTCTTTTATGGTTCATAGACGCAAATTCTCTTTGATAATTTAATAATATTGACCGTATTTCAGTATAACTTGCTATAATTGAAGCTACTTTACCTACATTTTCAGTCTTTAATTTAGGGTTCTCAAAATTAACTTTTGAAAAATCATAATCTTTTAATTTTTTTTCTATCAATTTTATATTTTGTGTTGATATTTTTTCCTTGATTACAATATAACCCACCAATCTATATAATTTTCCTGTATCTAAATAAGCACATTTAAAATACTGTGCTAAATTCCTCGCTAAACTTCCTTTTCCAGATGCAGCTGTACCATCTACGGCAATAATTAAATTTTTATTCATTTGCTAGATTTACTTTTTATATTTAAGCCTAAATAATTCATATGATCACAAAAATTTGGGTAAGAAGTAATTATAGAATCACAACCAATAACTTCTATTGGTTTTTTTGAAATTGCTCCTAAAACCAAAAATGACATAGCTACTCTATGATCATAATCACAATCTATTTTTATTCCGCCTTCTATATTATTCCTATTTCCTTTTATCAAAATATCATCACCGTCACTTTCTACTGATATTCCACATAAATTTAAACCATCAATAATGGCATTAAATCTATTACTTTCTTTATATCTTAATTCAGATAGACCACAAAACCTACTTTTTCCATTAGTTGCTGCTGCTGCTATCGCTAATATTGGATATTCATCTATCATTTTAGCTGAATAAGTTCCTTCTAAATTTATAGGATTTAATTTTGAATAATTAACTTTTATATCTGATACGGGCTCATTATATTCATTAATTCTCTTATTTATTAATTTTAAATTAACTCCCATTTTCTTTAAAGCAGTTAAAATACCAATTCTATAATAGTTTACTCCTACATTTTTAATTTTTATACTTGAATTAGTTATTATAGAAGCCGCTACAATAGCAAACGCTGCTGAAGATATGTCTCCTGGTATATCTATTTTTTGAGCCCTTAAAATTTTTCCACCTTTAATAGAAACTTTATTTTTCCCTATTGGAGAATCTTTATAAAAAATATCTGCCCCAAAATATTTTAACAAATTTTCCGTATGATTTCGTGAAGTTTGAGGTTCTATAATTTGTGTCGTACCTCTTGCATTTAAGCCCGCCAATAAAACAGCAGTCTTAACTTGAGCAGACGAAACCGGTATTTCATATTTAATTGAAGTTATTTCGTTTTGTCCATTTATAGTTAAAGGTAAATTAGTACTATTTGAAAAATTAATTCCCATATGTTTTAAAGGAATTATAACTCTATCCATAGGCCTTTTACTAAGAGATTTATCTCCTTTAATTGTTACTGAAATATTATTTCCAGATAAAGCCCCAAGAAGAATTCTAGCTAAAGTTCCGCTATTACCACAATACAAATCTGATTTGGGATTATCATAACCATTTAAGCCAACTCCTGAAACAAACCACGCTCCCTCTTTATTTTCTTTTATTTTTACTCCTAATTTTTTTAATACTTTTATCATTCTAAATATATCATCAGAATTCAATAAATTATTAATACTGCTTATCCCTATCGATAATGATGCAAATAAAAGTGATCTATGTGATATAGATTTATCTGGGGGAGCAACTATAGCTCCTTTTAAATTGTTGGCTTTAGAAGAAATCAAATTATTACAAGTATTAAATTTCTTATTCATATTTGTTTACTTTGTTATAAAAAAATTACAATATAAATTATTATTTTAAATTCTTTTTTGACATCTATATCATAAAATGGCAAATGCATTTTAAATTTATTAAAAACTTAATGGAGTATTATATATGAATAAAGATAAATTAGGAAACAAACATGTATGTTCTTCATGTAGTATAAAATTTTATGACTTAAAAAAAGAAATACCTACATGCCCTATATGTAATACAGAAATTATCGTTAAAGTTAAACCAAGACTTGGAAGACCTCCTCTTAAAAAAAACCTTATAAAAGAAACTGAAAAAATAACAATAAAAGCTGAAAAAAAAGTAGCAGAAGAAAACATTTTAGATGAAGAAATTGATTTAGATGAAAATATAGATAATTTAGTTTCACTTGAAGATATAGAAAATACTGAAGAAGAAATTTCTGATACAGAGGATAATATAGATATTATAACTGACAATAATAATGAAGAAAACATAACAGAAATTACGGATTTAGAAATTATAAATGAAAAAGAATAAGAAATAAGGGGCCGTAGCTCAGTTGGGAGAGCACATGGCTGGCAGTCATGAGGTCAGGGGTTCGACCCCCCTCGGCTCCACCATAAATTAAAAAGCCATGCAATACATGCATATCTAATAAACCCTCTAAATAATTGATTTCCGATATATAAGTGGCTATGAGTATAGTATTTTACTATTTATTAGGGAAAATTTTTTGAAATTTAAAAGACTTACATTAATTTTTATAAGCATTATATCATTTTCTATAATTAGTATGGTAGGAATTGAATGGTGGAATAAGAGTAGAACTATTATTTCTACAGATAATGCGTATGTGAGATCTTCAATAACTACAATATCTTCTAGAATATCTGGCTATGTCGTTAAAGTACCTGCTTTAACACATTCCTATGTTAAGAAAAATGACCTTTTAGCAATATTAGATTCAGAACCTTTTGAAAAAAAAGTAAACGCCTTAAAAGCATCGGTTGAAGCAGCGAAAGCAAAAATTGAAGCGGAAAAAGCAAAAATAGAATCAGCAAAAGCAAAAATTATTACTATTAATTCTTCCTTCAACAATATAGAAGCAAAAGTTAAACTTGTAAAAAGTGAAATAAAGATTTTTAATTCAAAAGCAAAAGCTTTATCAAGTGAACTTGAACTAGCAAATCAGAATTTAGAAAGAATAGAAAAATTATATGAAAAAAAATCTATATCAAGAGTAAAATTAGATGAGTCTTTAACTAAAGTAAAATCCACTAAACATAGATTAGATTCTGCAGAAGCAAAAACTAATTCGATTGAAAATAAACTTTCTGTACTATCAACAGAAAGATCTAAAATTACCTCACTTAAAAATGAATTAATTGCCGATGCCAAAGAATCTGAAGCTGACTTAAAAAAATCAATGGCTAATCTTAAAAAAACAAAAGCTCAACTAGACTCTGCTATATTTAATTTAAATTCTACAAAAATATATTCACCTATTAATGGTGTGGTTGCAAATCGAATAGCAGAACCAGGCATTTACGTTGAAGATGGCTGGCCGTTAATGGCAATAGTTCCTACTCACGATATTTGGATAATGGCAAATTATAAAGAAACTCAAGTAAAAAAAATTAGAAAAGGACAGAAAGTTAAATTATCATTTGACGCTTTTAAAGATACACCATTAATTGGAACCGTCCATTCTATATCTCCTGCTTCCTCTGCTTCTTTTAGCCTATTGCCTCCTCAAAATGCATCTGGAAATTTTGTTAAAGTTGTACAAAGAGTGCCTGTTAAAATTACATTTAATATACCAGAAGAGCTTTTCGGTAAAATAGTGCCTGGCCTTTCCGTATATGTCTCAATAGATATAAATTCTAATAGCGATACTAAACTATCAAATAAAAACTTTTAGAATATTATAATTTTAGTTAGTATTTTCCCTTAGAACATCTTTAATAATGGAAAAATAAAATTCTTCAATTAACCAAAAATTCAAAAAATAGAATTTCTTTTTGGCTAATGACATTTGGAATGTTCTTTAGTCTAATTAGTGTTCAAAATATAGGTGCTGCTTATAGACATATTCAGGGTGGTCTCGGAGCTGCGCCTGACCAAGTGAGTTGGGTTGCTACTTCTTTTCTAATAGCCGAAGTAATAATGTTACCTTTATCAGGATGGCTTAGTAGAGCCATGAATACAAAAAATTTCTTCTTTATGTGTTCAATGGGTTTTACATTAGCTTCTATACTTTGTGGCTTATCTTGGTCCATAGAATCAATGATAATCTTTAGAGTTTTCCAAGGATTTTTTGGAGGAGGCATGATGCCTGCTATGTTTTCCGTAATGTTCAGACTATATCCTCCTAAAGAGCAACAAATAGTTGCAATTTTTACAGGAGTAGTCGCGACAGCAGCAGCAGCTTTAGGTCCACATATGGGAGGGTGGATAAGTGATGAAATAGGATGGAGATTTGTTTTCTTTATAAATATTCCTTTTACTTTGGTAATTGGAATTGCTGTATATAAATTGGCCGACTTTGACACAAAAGAGTACCTATGGAATAAAATTGATTTTATAGGAATAATTTTAGCTGCATTATTCTTAGGGTCAGGTTTAGCTATATTAGAAGAAGGTAGAAGAGAATATTGGTACGAATCTAATTTAATAATTATTTTGTCAAGTATCTGTATAATTAGTTTTTTTCTATTTATATATAGAGAGCTTACTACTAAAAATCCTATTATTGATATTAAAGTATTTTTAAATAAAAACTTTTTAATATGCTCAATACTAATATTTATTTGGGGAATAATAATATTTGCCTCACAATACCTTTTACCAGTTTTTATTGCTCGAGTAAGAGAACTTGATGGCACTACTGTTGCCTCTATGGTTTATATCATGGGGTTTGCACAAGTTGTATCAGGCTTTTTAGCTTTAATACTTTTTAAAATATTTAATAGAAGAACCGTAGCTTTTATAGGGTTTTTAATGCTTGCACTTGGAACTTGGCTTCAAGGGTTTATGATATCTGAAATAGGCTCCAATGAAATAATTATTCCACAAATTATTAGAGGATTATCTGCGCAATTATGCTTTTTACCGCTCGTTTTATTAGCTCTAGGGAGTTTAGAAGAAAATAAAATTAAAAATGCTAGTGGTCTTTACTCCTTGATGAATAGACTTGGATCAGCCATAGGTATAGCTGCAGCTAATACGCTTTTCGAATCAAAAATCACCTCAAATTATGAGCAAATAACTTATTTATCTTCACTATCTATTAATAAATATCAATCAACACTTAATGAAATAAAAAAAATTATACCACAAAGCTTAGATAACTCTCCTGAAAATTTAAAAATGCTCATGCAAATTTTATATAAATTAGGAATCACAGAAGCAAGTGCCATAGCTTTTAATCAAATTATGTTATTTATGGGTATAATAGCTTTAATTGCTGCACCATTAATATATTTAGTAAAAGGAATAAAAAAAGAATAAAAAAAAACCGGCTCTAAGCCGGCTTTTTTTCACATTTATTTAAATATAAAATTTAAATTTCTGCACAAGCGTAACAATTAATTTCTAAACCAACTGCTACTTCTTTAACTATAGGTGATTTCCACATAATAAATTCCTCTATTTTTAAATTTAAAAACATTACGTTTATATAACTAAACTCAATAAAACTAAACCTATACTACAAATTGTAAAAACCTATAATCTATTTTTTAATTATTCCAAAGTCTCTAATATTGGAGGAACATTATAAATATTTGGTAACTTCATTTTTTTACCTGTGTCCTCTAAAGCTTTAATAAAAGTATTATAAGGTTCTACTCTATAATATTGAGATGGTATTAAAGAAATAATATTCCTTTCAGGAAGATTAGTCCTATATAAATTTACATCAAAATCTAAGTTTTTTCCTCCTAATCTAGCAGCTAAAGCAGGAACTACAGCAACACCTCTTCCAGATTGAACCATTGAAAGGGCTACTTCATAAGTTCTAGTCTTTGCAAAAATTCTAGAATTAGGCAAAATATTCAGAAACCATTCTTCTATTCTTTTCTTATGCTTGTTACCAAACTCAAATTGAATAAAATTATTTAAAGTAGCTTTGACTTCAGGACTTTTTATATCCTCATAATTTTTAATATTATTT
>CAYTZM010000010.1:37103-60815 GCA_964442655.1 uncultured Rhodospirillaceae bacterium
CAATTGCACTTGCACCTTCATCACCAATGTTATTATTATTTAAACTAATATTTTTGGGAACTGCTAAAACATAAGGATCTTTAAATAAATTTGTCTTTTTAAAAGAAACAATGCTTTTTGCAACAGAATCTTCTGCTAAAACTGCTACTGAAAGTTGTCTAGCATAAAGAAGATCAATAGCTTCAGCAGGAGCAACTTCAAGTATATTTAATTCTACATCTGGAATTTTTTTTGCTAAACTTCCTGCAGCGCTTGGTAGTAAATTTCTGGCAACAGAAGACAATAAGCCAACGGAAATTATTCCTTTTTGTCCTGTTCCAAATTGCCTTAAACCCACCATAGTTTCTTCAACTCCAGAAAGTGTAATTTCAGCTCTTCTTTGTAAATATAAGCCAGCTTCAGTTAAGCTCATGTGACTCCTTCCTCTTTTAAAAAGCAAAGAGCCTACTTCATCTTCTAATTTAGATATTTGTTGAGATAAAGATGGTTGAGCTAAACCTAAAATTTTGCTAGCTTTTGTAAATGACGTAGCTTGCGCAACTGTCCAAAATATTTTTAATTGATGTAAAGTTATACCAAGTGGTTCTTTACTCATAAACATATCTCCTAGTAATATTTTTATTATAACAAAATATAAAATAAATAATGACTTATTTAAAAAAAACAATAATTATTATCGTTTATTATAGTAATATTAAAATTTAAGGAAGATTAAATTGAAAAATAATAATTTAGGTAACACAAAAATCAAGGTTTCCGAGATATGTCTAGGAACTATGACTTGGGGTCAACAAAACACAGAAAATGACGCTCATAATCAATTAAGTTATGCTAAGGAAAAAGGTATAAATTTCATAGATACAGCTGAAATGTATGCAGTTCCTCCCAAAGAAGATACATATGGCCTTACCGAAAAATATATAGGCAGTTGGTTAAAAAAAGAAGATAGAAGCAAAATTATAGTTGCTACTAAAGTAGCCGGAAGAACTTCAAATGTTCCTTCTGGTCCCCCAGGACTAAATTGGATAAGAAAAGGACCTAGACTAAATAAGAAACATATATTTGAAGCAATTCATGACAGTCTAAAAAGACTTCAAACAGATTATATAGATTTATACCAATTACATTGGCCTGAAAGAAATGTAAATAATTTTGGTCAACTTGGATATAAACATTCTCCTAGAGAAGACGATATAAATATTGAAATAACTTTAGAAACCTTATCAGAAGCAATAGAAAAAAAACTAATAAAATATATAGGACTATCTAATGAAACACCTTGGGGTGTAATGAAATTTTTATCAGCAGCAGAAAAACTTAATCTTCCAAGAATAGCATCTATTCAAAATCCATACAGCCTTTTAAACAGATCTTTTGAAGTAGGTTTATCTGAAATAGCTATTAATGAAAATGTGGGACTACTTCCATACTCTCCATTAGCTGGTGGTGTTTTAAGTGGAAAATATCTAAATGGTAATATGCCAAAAAATGCTAGAATGACATTATTTGAAAGAATGCGAACAAGATATTCTGGTAATCATGCTGAAAATGCAGTTTTAGAATATAAAAAAATCTCGGATAAATATAATATAAGCTTAACTCAAATGTCTCTAAATTTTGTTACTAAACAAAATTTTGTTACTTCAAATATTATCGGCGCTACTTCTCTCGAACAATTGAAAGAAAACATAGAATCAATAGATTGTGAATTAAATGAAGAAATTCTTAAAGAAATAGATAAAGTGCATAAAGTATACACCTATCCTTGCCCATAGTATAAAAAATTATTTTTGGTTATAAATATCTGATAAATGAGTCACAACTTTATCTTCTGCTATTACTTCATCTCTTAAACCCTTAAAATCAGCTAACTTTCCTCTTTTATTAACGCCCCATTTATACTGATCTGGCCACATAGTAAATTCAGGATCTGCATTTAAAGCTTGTGCTGCGTGTAAAGCCCAGAATGGGTTATACATTAATTCTCTTCCAACAGCTATTAGATCTGCTTTATCTTCTTGTAATATTTCCTCTGCTTGATTAGGGTCCACTATAACTCCTACTGCCATCGTTTTTATACCAGCTTCATTTTTTACCTTATCTGCATAAGGAACTTGAAACCCTGGTCCCCTATCCAGATTAGTTTTCATAGGCGAACCGGTATTATTAACTCTAAACAAAGGTGCTCCAGAAATACCACCAGCAGAACAATCTACAACATCAACACCATACTCTTCTAATTTTTTTGCTAATATAACTGAATCTTCTATTTCCCATCCATTTTCCAATCCATCAACTGCAGATATTCTACAAAATAAAGGTGTATCTTCTGGTATAACCCCTCTTACTGCCTCTACTACTTGAAGCAATAACTTCATACGTCCATTTATATCTCCGCCATATTCATCATTTCTTTTATTAGCTAAAGGAGATAAAAAACTATGTAATAAATACCCATGAGCAGAATGTATCTCAATAACTTTAAATCCAGCCTTTATCGCTCTAGCTGCAGCATTAGCAAAAGCATCTATTATATTAGTAATATCATTAGTGTCCATAGCTTTAGGAACCACCCAACCTTCAGCAACAGGAATATCAGAAGGAGCAATAATTTCCCATGGAGGATTACCAGCTTTTATATCTTCTTCATCTAAAGGCAAACCACCATTCCATGGTGTTTTAGTTCCAGCTTTCCTTCCTGCGTGTGCTAATTGAAATCCTGGAACACAACCCATTTTTTCAATAAAAGAAGTAATAGGCTTTAGTGCATCAGCCTGTTCGTCTGTCCATATTCCTAAACATCCTGGCGTAATTCTTCCTCTAGCCTCTACTGCAGTTGCTTCAGCAAAAATTAAGCCGGTTTTTCCTCTAGCAAAAGTACTTAGATGAGCAAATTGCCAATCAGAAGCTACACCATTATGAGCAGAATACATACATAATGGAGACAAAACTATTCTATTAGGAATAGTGACCCCTCTAATTTTAATAGGACTAAAAAGTTTAGTTTCTGTTGACATAATATTCTCCACAAATTTTAAAAGAAATGTATTATACTCGGTAAATTTTATAATATGAAATAATTATTAATTTAATTTACTAATGTGCCTCATCCCAATTATCTCCTATACCAGCTTCTACCTCTAAAGGCACCTTCATATTAAACGCTGGTTTGGGTGCGTTAATCATTACAGTTTTTATTAAAGGAATTAATTTTTCAACATCTTCATTAGCGCATTCAAACACTAGCTCATCATGAACTTGAAGTATTAAATTCGCATTTATAGAGTTTTTTAATATTTGATTAGGTATATTTTTCATAGATCGTTTTATAATATCAGCTGCTGCACCTTGTATAGGAGCATTAATAGCTTGTCTTTCAGCACCGGCCCTTCTCATAGGATTTTTATCATTAATGCTTGGAATAAAACATCTTCTTCCAAAAACTGTTTGAACATAGCCATTTGTTCTAGCAAAATCATGTGTATCTTCCATATACTTTTTTATTCCTGGATATTGGGAAAAATAAGAATCGATATATTCTTTTGCCTCCGTTCTAGAAATATTTAATTGTTTAGACAAGCCAAATGCACTTTGCCCATATATTATACCAAAATTAATTGCCTTTGCATTACGTCTCATTTCACTAGTTACACTTTCCTGTTCTATCTGAAATACTTGTGAGGCAGTTAAACTATGAATATCTATACCCTCTTTAAAAGCATTAATTAAACTTTTAATATTTGCTACTTCAGCTAATATTCTTAATTCTATTTGAGAATAATCAAAAGCTACAATTTTTTTACCTTCTGATGCTATAAATGCCCTCCTAATAGCTCTACCATCTTCGCTTTTTATAGGTATATTTTGTAGATTTGGATTACTTGAAGAAAATCTGCCTGTCATTGCACCAGTCATTTGAAAATTTGTATGAACTCTGCTCGAAGCAGGATTAATTTGATTGACTAATACATCACTATAAGTACTTTTCAACTTCTGTAATGCTCTCCAATCAAGTATTATTTCACATAACCTACTTCCTTCATTGCTGAGTTTTTCTAAAACTTCTGCAGAAGTAGAATAAAGGCCAGATTTACCTTTTTTTCCACCTTTTAACCCTAACTTAGTAAATAATATTTCTCCTAACTGCTTAGGTGAAGCAATATTAAACTCATTACCAGATAACAAAAATATTTCTTTTTGAAGTGGAAGCATTTTTTTTGAAAAACTATCACTTAAACTATTTAAATAACTAGCATTTATACCTACTCCGCTTCTTTCCATTTGAGATACCACAATGGGAAGACCTCTTTCTATAGTTTCATAAAATGCCATCATTTTTTCTTCAAACAATCTTTTTCCAAAATATAAATATAATTGGAAAGTAATATCTGCATCTTGAGCACTATATTGTAAGGCTTCATTAACAGAAACATAATCAAATGTTATCTGATCTTTTCCTTTACCTGTAACATCGGAATAACTAATGACATCAATATTAAGATGATTTTTTGCTAAATTATCCATGCCATGTCCTATATGTTTTCCGGCGTCTAAACAAAAAGACATCAACATAGTATCATGAATAGGACTTACCATAATATTTCCTGTGTTAAACAATATATTTAAATCATATTTAATATTCTGCCCTACCTTTAATATACTAGAATCCTCAAGCATAGGTTTTAATATTTTTATAACTTTTTCTAAATTTATCTGATTTTTCTCTCTTACTACCTTATCATCAATTTTAGCTCTATGATTGATAGGAATATAAATAGCTTTACCTACATCAATAGCTAAAGATATACCTACTAATTCAGCTGACATGGAATCTACCGAGGTGGTTTCCGTATCTATAGCAACAATTCCTTTATCATAAATTTGATTTACCCACTTTATTAATTCGCTCTCTTCAGTAATTAACTTGTAATCTATTTCTGCATTAACTGCTTTTTTGTTTTCTTGACTATCTTGTAATGCAATATATTCTGGATTATTTTTCTCAAAATTTTCTTTATCTGGCAACCTTCCTATTAAACTATTAAAACCTTGCTCCAAGAGAAAACTTTTAAGCTTATCAAAATCAATATCTTTTCTTTCAAAGCTTTTAAAATCTTCAATATTTTTTACATCATCATCTAATGTAACTAGCTTCATACTAATTCTTGCTAAATCAGCATAATTTATAAGATTTTCTCTTCTTTTTGGCTGTGTTATTTCTTCTGCCTTATTTAATAATATTTCTAAACTTCCATATTTATTAATCAATTCAGCAGCTGTTTTTACACCTATACCAGGTACTCCTGGTATATTATCTGTACTATCTCCCGCTAAAGCTTGAACATCTACTACCTTATCAGGATAAACTCCAAATTTTTTTAATACTTCCTCTCTATCTATATTTACCATTTTCATAGGATCTATCATTTTAATTTTATCATCTACTAATTGCATTAAATCTTTATCAGAAGAAATAATATCTACAAGCCAACCTTTATTTTGTGCTTGTCTTGCATAAGTCGCTATAATATCGTCTGCTTCATATCCTTTTAGCTCTATATATGGAATATTAAATGCATTAGTAGCCTCTCTAATTAAGGCAAATTGAGGAATTAGGTCATCAGGAGCTTCAGACCTATTAGCCTTGTATTGAGGATAAATATCATTTCTAAATGATTTAGATGCCACGTCAAATATAACTGCTAAATTATCTGTCTTTGTTTTCGCAATTAACCTCCAAATCATATTACAATAACCCATAACCGCATTAATTGGCGTTCCGTCTTTTCGAGTAAGAGGTGGTAAAGCATAATAAGCTCTGAAAATAAATCCTGAACCATCAACAAGAGTAAGTGACTTATTATCATCCTTTATATTAATTTCTGAATTCATATTTTCTACCTTATTATGTATTTTTATCATATTTATTTATATTAATAATAGCATTATTTAGTTTAAAAATTTTCTTGCATGTAACAAAAAATAGTGTCATCAGCTAAGAATGTTTCTAATGAATAAAATTTCTAATAAATTTTCTTTTGTATATTTTTCTATTTTTGTTGTAATAGGAATTAATGCTCCATTCTGGCCATTATGGCTTTCCTATAAAGGTTTTGATTCTCGTTATATAGCCATAATTTTATCGTGTTCCGTATTAATTAAACTTTTTTCAAATCCATTTTTTGCTGGAATTGGAGACAAATATGGAAACAGAAAACTTCCTATGTATTTTCTTTCAATTATATCCATATGTTTGCTCTTCACTTTGAATTTTATAAATTCTCTTTTTTTTATATCCTTAATTACTATTTTAAGCTGGGCAATGTTTGCACCATTAATGCCTTTAACTGAAAGCTTAACTACAACTGCTATTAAAACTCACAAATTTGACTATGGTAAAACTCGATTGTGGGGTTCTATCTCTTTTATAATTGCATCTTTTTTAGTTGGAATTTTTGTAGACCATCAAGGTATTTCTTATATACCTCTTTTAATGACCTTTGGCGCTATACTAGTCTTCGTGTCCATATGTTATATGCCCAAAATAAAATCGTTACCCTCAACACACAATATCAGTATATATGGTTTATTGGGCAATAGAAGTTTTTTACCTTTTTTACTAGCTAGTGGTGCCATTCAAAGCAGTCATGGAATGTATTATGGATTTGCATCTATTTATTGGAAAAGCATAGGCATTAATGAATCTATTATTGGAGGGTTATGGGCCGAAGCTGTTGTTTTTGAAATAATCTTATTAGCCATATTTTCAAAACTTAAAAATTTATTTAACTCTAGAATTTTTATAATTATCGCGGGTTTATTAGCCATAATTCGTTGGATTTTAATGGTATATGCAGATGACATTTTATTTATTTTCATAATACAAATTCTACATGCATTTACTTTTGGCCTAACACATATTGCAGCTATTTTTTTTATATCTGAAATCATGCCTTCTAGAGCACAGGCTAAATGCCAAGCCCTCTACTCCGCTATATCAATGGGAGCTTTCTTAGCAATAGCAATAGCTATATCTGGAGATTTGTACAAATATATGTACAATAAAGCATTTTTCTTCTCTGCTTTCTTAGCTTTGACAGGTGTTATAATAGCAACATGGTTTATTAATATTAAGAAGAACTAACAAAAATTTTTCCACAATAAGGACATAAAACAGAATTTTCGTTTTCTCCAATAATTAAATAAATTTTTGGATGACCAGAGTCTTCTGATTCTCCATCACAGTAAAATTTTTCATTTTTCTTTATTATTACTGTGTTCTTAAGTTTTTGTTTTACTTTAGACATATTTAAGCCTTCTTTAATAATACTTATTGTACTAAACTAATGAAAATGTTACCGACACTTATGACAAATATTTTAGAATTATTAAAGTAATAAATTATGAAAAATAATAATAATGCCATTGAAATTAATGGATTAAAGAAAACGTATAACTTAGGAAAGCCTAATAAGTTTGAAGCATTAAAAGGTATAGACCTCAAAATTCCTAAAAAGTCTATTTTTGGACTGCTTGGGCCTAATGGTGCCGGAAAATCAACTTTAATCAATATTATTGCAGGTCTAGTTAATAAAACTGAAGGAAAAGCAATTGTTTGGGGCAATGATATTGACATCAATCAAAGAAATGCAAAATTAGCTATAGGGGTAGTTCCTCAAGAACTAGTTTTAGACCCATTTTTTACTCCACTCGAAACTTTAAAATATCAAAGTGGCTATTTTGGAGTTCCAAAAAATGAAGAATGTATAGATGAAATACTTAAATCTATAGGATTAAAAGACAAAGCTAATGCCTACGCTAGAAGCTTGTCCGGTGGAATGAGGAGAAGACTTATGATAGGAAAAGCTATGGTGCATAGACCTCCTATACTTATTTTAGATGAACCTACAGCTGGAGTAGATGTAGAATTAAGACAAGCTCTGTGGCAAGAAATCAAAAAATTAAATAAAGCAGGCGTCACTATTATATTAACTACTCATTATTTAGAAGAAGCTGAAGAAATGTGTGATCAATTGGCTATAATGAACAAAGGAAATATTGTTGCAGAAGGAAAAACAAGAGATATGCTCGGAAAACTTGATAAAAAAGAACTATTAATAACTTTAGAAAAGCCGCTTGATAAAAACTTTAATATAAATACAATTAACGCAACTTTAGTTAATAAGGACCAAATCAAAATATCTTTTAAGCCTAGCGAAACAAATGAAGGTAAATTAATAGAAAAAATTTATAAAAATAATTTAAAAATTAAAAATATAAATTCTAAAGAACCAGATTTAGAAGATGTATTTTTAGAACTAACTAGAAAATAAAATTATGTATATTAATTTTATTCTTATAATTAGTAGTGTGTTATTAAATGCTTTAGCTCAAATATTTTTAAAATTTGGAATGATGCAAATAACACCTTTAAATCACAAAAACAATTTAATAGAAACATCTTCAAAAATAATTTTTAATCCATACATTTTTAGTGGACTTACCTCTTACGGTATATCTATTATTTTATGGTTATGGGTTCTATCAAAAGTTGAGGTAAGTCTTGCATATCCCTTTCAAGCTCTAGGTTATATATTAGTCACAATTTTAGCGTGGTTATTATTTCAAGAACAAATAAATTTATTAAGAATATGTGCATTGGTATTTATTTGTATAGGTTTAATTCTTTTAGCGCTTTCTGCTGGGACAAAATAATATGGAGCGATGGGTGTTAATAGGAGGGGCTGGCTTCACAGGAAAAAAAATTGTTGAAAAATTATTAAAAAATAAAATACCAAAATCCAAAATTATAATTGCAGATACCGAAAATAGTCTTAAAAATATTACATTAAATTTAAAATTAGAAACATGTGATATCTCAAAAAATATTTTACCGATAATAAAAAAAAACGACATTATTATACATTTAGCGGCAAGACAATATCATGATAAAGTACCTAAATTTAATCAATATAATTGGTTTAAAGAAGTTAATATAATTGGAACAAGTTATATTATTCAAGAATGTCTTAAAAGAAATGTAAAAGGATTAATTTATTTTTCTTCAGATATGATATATGGAATCCCAAATAATATTCCTGTAAAGACTCACCACCCTAAAAACCCTATAGGGCCATATGGAAAAAGCAAATTAGAAGCCGAAAAGTTATGCATTAAAGCAAGAAAACAAGGCTTAAAAGTTTCCATATTAAGGCCCAGACTGATTATGGGCGCCGGAAGATTAGGCATTATGGAAAAACTATTTAGGGCAATTGCTTTAAATAAGCCTATTCCTCTGATAGGTAATGGTAATAACATTTATCAAATGGTATCAGTTGAAGATTGTGCAGAAGCAACAATACTAATTGCCTCAAAAAACTGCCCAAACATAGAATTAAATTTAGGATCAAAACCAAAAGATAATGTAAAAACCCTTTTAAATACTTTAATTAAACAAGTTAATTCTTCTTCTTTACTAATACCATGTCCTTCATTTTTAGCTAAAACAACTTTAAAAATAATTGATAATTTAGGATTTACTATTTTACATGCAGAACAATATAAAATTGCAAATAAAAATTATATCGTTGATATTTCAGATACATATTCTAAACTAGGCTGGATACCAAAATATTCTGACAAAGATATGATTATTGATGCTTACAAATTTTGGAAAAAAAACCAATAACGATTTTTTAAAAAAGTCTTTTATAAATATAACTTTATTATTTTTTATAATTTTATGTTTTGGGTTTCCATTAGCTAACTGGGGATCATTTGTTACAATTTTAGTTGCTCTCTATGCAATATTTTTAAATAAAATAAACCACAATAAATTAAACTGGTTTTATTCAATCATTGTTCTATTCAGTTTGTTAGTTATAAAATACTTTATTTTTCAGCCATATATAGAAGTAGGAGAACAAATTTATTCCCCTGATGATCAATATTTAAATAAAATATTACCAAGAAAAATTTCTAGTGAAGCTAGCAGTGAATGGAAACTATTAAACCAACCGTTTACGTCTCATCCTGAAAATAACAAACCAACTAATAATCCTTGGGCTTATTCTGCTGACTCATTTTTTCATAAATCAAATATGAGCAAAATGGTCAAATCTTTAAATTTCAAAGATAGATATGATTTTAGAGTAGGTGTTTTAAACAATGCAAAATATAACTATTTTGATAAAGACCATGGATCATATGGGGCTTATTATCCTTTAATTTTTTCTTTTCTTATTCCTAATAATTTTTCATCCTCAAAAATATGCTGGAAAGGTATTATATATATTAAAGAAAATAATGCATGGCAGAAGCACAAAAATATCAACAAAAATTGTATAAAACTTAACAGCAAGTTATGGAAAGAAAAAGACAAACTAAATATTTATGCTTTTGATTTTGATAAAAATATTTCGTTAAGTATAAATATAAAAGACAAGACATATAAATTAATTTATGTCTTATCAATACTTTCAGCAATGATAATACTTTTACTAATTACCAAACTTAATAAAGAAGAATATATATTGATCATGCTATCAGTCATATCCATTTTACTATATATGATAGACCAAAATTATAGAGGAGGTTCTCCACCTCCTTTTTCTGGTTTGCCTTATATGGGAAGAGGAAATGACGGATTAACGCATTACTCATATGCACGAGAAATGGTAGAAGCATTATCCAATTTTAATATGAATGAGTGGTTAAGAGGAAACGAGAATATTTTTTATATGATGCCTGGAATGCGTTACTTATATGGGGTTACTATGCCATTTTTTGGAGAAAGTATTTTTGGAATACTATTAATTATATCTCTTACGCCTATAATAATTATTAAATTGTTGAAGAAAATATTTAGGAAAAATACTTGTTACTTCTTTCTTGCATGTTTTTTTATTTTACCAATATTTGAATCCTTCGGCTTCTACCAAATATATTTTGCAAAATATAGTATCGAAGGTTTTGGCGCTGGCATAGCTATGACAACAATTTTAACTAGCTTTTATTTACTATGGATAAATAAACAAGAATCTTATTCTACTTCTCAACTTTTCTATTCCTCTATATTATTTGTTATAACTATTAGCCTAAGACCAAACTTTTTACCTACAATATTAATTTTACTAAGCGGTATATCTTTATACTTAATTTATACTAAACAAATTATAAAACTCCTTCCACTTTCTTTGGGCTTTAGCCCTTTTATACTTATAGGTTTACATAACTATATTTATGGTCAAACTTTTATTCCGCTTACTAATTCCGCTACAATAGGAAATAATATGAGAAATGGGCCAGAAATATGGAATAATTGTATTCAATCTATTCCAGACTCATGTCAACAAATACTTCACCATATAAACATTTGGGTATCCTTTACTGAGCCATGGTATTTAATTATACTAGCATGTCTTTTGTATATTATTTTTAGTAAAAAATCTTTCATTATTGATAGAATAATATCTATTTCTTTAATTTCTGGGCATTTAGTATTTTTATTTTATGAAGGTGTCGCTAGATATAGTCATGGAATATGGTTGCTATCTTTTATCATTAGTTTGCCAGTTTTAAAAAACAACTTTATACCATATATAATTTTAAAATTTAAAAAATATAAGATGAAAAATGAATCAATATAATCACTTTAAAAAAAACATATCTGAAATTGTTAAAGAAAATAACAAAAACGTAGATGAAAAAGAATGGAGGCTATTAAGAAAGCTTTCTCTTCCCGATAAATATAATAATACAACAAGAGAAGAAAAGAAAAAAGGTATTATTATAGATGTAGAAGCTACTGGTTTGACAATAGGACATGACGACGTCATTCAACTTGCACTTTTACCTTTTGAATATGAAATTCCAAGTGGAAAAATAACAAATATTAACTCTAAAGAAGTTTTTAATAGTTTGCGTGAACCATCTATTCCTATTTCTAAAGAAGCAACTCTTATTACTGGAATAACTAACGAAATGGTGGCTAATAAAAAAATAAATTCAGAAAAATTAAATCAAATTATTGAGAATACAGATTTAATTATTGCTCATAATGCGTCTTTTGATAGACCTATGGTAGAACAACATTGGGACTGTTTTAAGAATATATCATGGGCCTGTACATTTAAATCTATTGATTGGCTTCAAGAAGGATTTAGTTCAGCAAAACTTGAAATGCTTGGAATAAATTATGGATGGTTTTATGATGGACATGATGCCTTAAATGATTGTGAAGCTTGCCTAGCACTTTTATCCGAAACTCTCCCTATAAGTAAAACAACTGTTTTTTCTGTCTGTAGAGAATTTGCGGCAAAGCCTAGTTATCTTATCAAAGCTATTGATGCTCCATATAACAAAAGAACTATTTTAAGAAGAAATGGTTATCGTTGGAGGCCAGCAGATCAAATAAATGGGAAAATCTGGTGGATTGAAACACATAACTTTGAAAAAGAATTAGAATGGCTTAAAGAAGAAATCTACAATCGAGAAATAAACATTCCAGTAAAGAAAATAACTGCTTTAAATAGGTATTCAAACAGAATATGGGAATTATAACTAACTTGTATTATTTTTAATAAATTCAATGTAATCGACTACTTCCTCAAATTTATTTTACAGACTGGCATAAGTGAACAAAAATTATGTTACTAGATTTTTTATAGAAACTTAGAAAGCGTGTAATTTAAGAAATACTTATTGAGGTAATTAAATCCTTATTTTTCCCCTTTATAATAGTGAATTTTAGAGCCCTTTCGCAATGAATATAGGTGGAGACCAGTAGATCAATTAAATAGAAAAGTATAGTGGACTGAAAAAGAAAACTATGAAGAATAAATAAATCCTAACATGTATATATATTTTTATGTAATATAAAATAAGATATGCACCCGTAGCTCAGTTGGATTAGAGCGTTGCCCTCCGAAGGCAAAGGTCGTAGGTTCAAGTCCTATCGGGTGCACCATTTTAAGGAGCAAACATGAGTAATTTTCTAAAAGTAAAAAGTTTTATGAAAACATTTGGTCAAGAAGTTAAAACACAATCATCATTTCCTAATAAAAAAACAGTTAATCTTCGCTATAATTTAATAAAAGAGGAGCTAGATGAATTAAAAGAAGCTATTGAACAAAATGATATATTAGAAGTAGCTGATGCTTTAACAGATATTTTATATGTTACGTATGGAGCAGGTCATGCTTTTGGAATTAACTTAGACGATTGTTTTGATGAAGTTCAAAAATCTAATATGAGTAAATTAGATAATAATGGTAAACCAATTTATAATGAGTCAGGAAAGGTCATGAAAGGACCAGATTATTTTAAACCTAATCTCAAAAAATTTTTAACTTAATTAAATATTAAAAAAAATATATACTTAAATTTTTTAAAAAATTGTTGGAACAAAATAATGACATATAATTTTAAAAATAAAATTTATGAATTAAATGATGTAAATATATACGCAGTTAAGCATGGTATAGGCCCCCTAGTCATTATGGTCCATGGGTGGCCAGAATCATGGTATTCATGGCGACACCAAATTAAACCTGTTGCAGAAATGGGTTACAAGGTCATTGCTATTGACGTAAGAGGATATGGCAAGAGTTCTAAACCCTTAGAAATAGAAAAATATGATATGCTTTCCCTCATCAATGATCTAACAAATATTATAGAAAAAGAAAATGAAGAAAAAGCTATTTTAATAGGACATGACTGGGGCGCACCAATTTGCTGGAATACCGCAGCACTGCACCCAAATAAAGTTCAAGCTGTTATAGGATTAAGTGTTCCTTATATAAAAAGAGGAAAAATTTCTAATATAGAATTATGGCGACAACTATATAAAGATAAGTTTTTTTACCAAATATATTTTCAAAAAGAAGGTGTGGCAGAGAAAGAATTAGAAAAAGATATAGAAACATCTCTCAGAAAAATTTATTATTGGGGATCAGGGGAAGGGCGTGATGCCAAAGTCAGAAGTAACCCTGATAAAAATAGCACTCTTTTAGAAGGATTAATTGACCCCAAACCATTCCCTAAATGGCTTACTCAAGAGGATTTAAATTTTTATATTGATCAATTTAAAAAAAGTGGTTTTAGAGGGCCTATTAATCGTTATCGTAATCAAGATAGAGATTGGAAAAATATTCCAGAGCTTTCTGAGCTAAAAATTGAAGTTCCTAGCTTTTTTATAGGCGGCGGAAAAGATAGCATAAGAAAATTTATTAAAGATTATGATGCCTATGAAAACCCAGGAAAGCATTGTAATGACTTTTATGGCAAAATTATTATTGATGAAGCAGGACACTGGGTTCAACAAGAAGCCCCAGAAAAAACAACTAAAGGAATAATTAACTTCTTAAAAAAATTAAAAGAAAAAGCTAAGTGATTATATCCGATATAAAAACCTATTTACTTTCTGTTCCATATAAAGACCCTCCAAAAATTGGTTTTATAGATATTGGTAATATTGATCTACTTATATTAGAAATTGAAACTTCTTCAGGCTTGTCTGGAATGGGCTATTTGCATCCAATAGTGGGAGGCCTGCAGACTATAGAAATGTGTATTCATGAAATGCTAAGACCATTAATAATTGGAAAAAATGCTGAAAATATAGAAGAACTCTGGAAAGAAATGTGGAAAGCAACCTTTATTCAAGGCCGAATGGGAATTACAGTAATGGGCATATCAGCTATTGATATAGCTCTTTGGGATTTATTAGGAAAGCACAAAAAACAACCTCTTTGGCAGCTCTGGGGTGGCACAAACTCACCTCTACCTGTTTATGGATCTGGATGTTATAGAGGTCTAGGTCATGATGGAATGATAGAAAAAGCAAAAAAATTTGTATCTGAGGGTTATAAAGCTATTAAAATGCAAGTTGCTTGGGGTTTCACACATGAAGAAGATGTCATTAATGTAAGAGATATGCGACAAGAATTAGGTAACAACATAAAAATTATGATCGATGTAAATCAAGGATGGAATGCTGAAGAAGCTATAAAATTTGGAAAAGCTATAGATGATTACAATATAGAATTTATAGAAGAACCAGTTATAGCTGATGATTTTGAAGGATATCAAAAAATTGCAAATTCTATAAATACTCCAATTGCAACCGGCGAGAATCATTTTACACATCATGATATGAAGATTTTTATAGAAAAAGAAATGGTTTCTACTTTACAACCAGACCTGATGAGAGGAGGTTATACCGAATTAAAAATTATTTCAGAACTTGCAAATACAAATAATATTAAAATAGCGCCTCATTTATTTATGGAATTAAATACCCACTTAAATGCTTCTATTCCAAATGCTTCATGGTTAGAACATATGGGTTGGTATAACCATTTATGGGAAGAGCCTGTAATACCAAAAAATGGAAAAGCAAAACCACATAATAAACCCGGACATGGGTTAAAATTCAAATCTGAATTATTTAAAGAATTCCCATATAAAAATAAGGTTTAAGTAGTTTATTTAGGCTTCATAAATTTCAAAGTCATTCTATCACTTTCACCTATCGCTATATACTTTTCTTTATCTTCTTCTCCTAAACGTAAAGTAGGAGGAAGTGTCCATACACCTTTAGGGTAAATTTTTGTATCTTTAGGGTTGTTATTTATTTGACTTTTTGCAACTAAAACAAACCCAGCATTCTCCGCATATTCTATAGCTAATTTTTCTGTCACATACCCACTTTTATTCATATCCGCTATAGATGTATTTGGAAGAGCTCTATGTTCGACAACTCCAAATATTCCACCTGGCTTTAGAACATTATAAGATTTATAAAAAACATCCATTAGCAATCCCGCCTTTAACCAGTTATGTAAATTTCTAAATGTTAATACCATATCCACAGAATCATGTTTTTCAAGAGGCCAATCATCAATATATAAAGTAATCATTTTCATATTAGACAAAATTTTACTTTTTGCTCTATTATCTGCATTTCGTTTTATAGCTTTAGGCGTCCAAGAAGCATAATTAGGATCAAAATCTGCTGCCATAAATGTTCCATTATTTAATAAAAAAGGTTCTAAAATTTCACTGTACCAGCCTCGGCTAGGCCACAATTCTATAACAGCCATATTTGGTTTTATTCCAAAAAATTCTAAAGTTTCTTTTGGATGTCTGTAAATATCTCTTTTTGTAAATGCATGTGTTCTATCCGGATTTGCAATTACATCATCTAATAAATCGGCTAAAGAAGGTTTTAAAGTCATAAATATAGAAAAAAGAAGTAATACAATAAATTTTTTCATTATTTCTCCAATAAAATTAAATAAAAATATTATTTTTTATGTTAGTCTAAATTAGAATATTTATGATAGGGAATATTTTAGAATGAAACAATTAGAATTTAAAGAAAAAGTCGCCTTAATAACTGGAGCCTCAAGAGGAATTGGTAGAGCCATTGCAATTGAACTTGCTAAAAATGGTGCTACGATAGCTATCAATTATAACTCTAATATTAAAGCCGCAAAAGAAACACAAAAACTAGTCAATAAAACTGGCGTAAAATCAGAAATATTTAAGGCTGATGTCTCTAAGGAAAAAAGTGTTAAAACCTTAATAAAACAAACAGAAAAAAAATTAGGTTCTATTGATTTATTAATTACAAATGCTGGTATTGCTCTATTATCAAAAAATCCTTTAAAATTGGACTTCAATATTTGGAAAAAAACTATGGCAACTAATGTCAATGGAACTTTATTACCTATTAAAGAAGTGCTACCAGGAATGATAAAACGTAAATATGGAAGAATTGTTTGTATCTCTTCAATAGCAGGTCTCGGAATGAGACCTAATATGATAACTTATGGAACTTCTAAAGCTTCCGTTATAGCTTTAGTTAGAAATTTATCTGCAGCAGTGGCACCACACATAAGAATAAATTCTGTAGCTCCAGGTTTAATTGAAACAGATATGATTGAATCTCTTGATAAAAAAATAAGAAAAACTATGATTGAAACTACTCCTCTTAAAAGAATTGGGAAACCAAAAGATATTGCCAATACCGTTTGTTATCTATTATCTGATCGCTCTAATTTTACAACTGGCCAAACTTTAGTAACCGATGGTGGAAGGGTTTCACTCCCATAAACTTTATAATTTATAAAAAACTATTAAGAATACATTACTACTAATGCAAAAAGTATCATTGCAGCAATTGCTACAAACATAACTCTCTTAAAGCCTTTAACTAAAGAAGGAAAAAAAATTCTTAAGACTAATAATACTGCTGCTATTATTAAAAGTTTAATTAGTGTCATAAATATCATTTATTTAAACCAATTTTATATTTTTAAATTCTTTAATATAATCACTTGCAAAACCCTCATATACTTGCTGACCCATTTTAAAAAATTCATTTTCTTCTTCTTTAACTTCTCTAAAATAACTAGCAGGCCTTCCTGCAAAAATTGTATTTGCTTTAACTACTGTATTTTTTTTAACTATAGCCCGTGCACCTACAAAAGCATTTTCTTCAATAATTGCCCCGTCTTCAATTGTACAACCCATACCTATTAGACAGTTATTTCCAATATTGCATGCTCCCAATCTAACATTATGACCAACTGTAACACGCTTTCCAATATTTAAAGACCTGGTGTTAGTATCAATAATAGTATTATCTTGAATATTTGATCCTTCTCCTATAGCAATACTTCCTCCCGGCTTAGAAGAAATTATAGTAGAAAACCATAAGCTCGCTCTATCATCAATTGTAATATTTCCTCTTAATATAGCATCAGGAGCAACAAATGCTTTTTCACTTATCAATTCTTCTCCTTTAGAATAATTTATCCAAGGCTCTATATCTAATTCAACAAGAGGGTCAGAACCATAAGATTTAGCTCTAACTAAAGATACACTATTATCAACATTAAATATTTCCTGTTTATAATTTTTATAATCATCATCACTAATGCTGCTTATAACTTTAGCTGGTGATCCAGAAATTAATGAGTTTTTTGGAAATACTTTGCCAGGTGAAACTAAAGCATTTGCCGCTATTATAGAATTGTCTCCTATATTAGAACCATCCATTACTATAGCTTGATCCCCAAGAATAACTCTCTCTCCTATACTGCAAGCATGTACCAATGCATATCGACCAATAATGGAATTATCTCCTATATATGACCCCATAAAATCACTTGCGATATGAACAGTACTTCTATCTAAAAACGTAACATTTTTTCCAACTTTAATTTCTGCTCCATCACCTCTTAATACTACTCTTCTAGCAAGATGAGAGTTTTTACCTAAATAAGTATTACCAATAACCCAAGAAGAATTATCTATACTACACTCGTTCTCTATTTTAGGAGAAAACCCTTTATATTTAACTAACCCTTTAATCATTTTTCCATCTCTTTAAAATCATTTTCCATTTCTTTTCGTAAAAGATAAGCATTAGAATTTCTAATATTTGTTACATCAGCTTGAGTAATAATTTCTCCTTCATTAATATTTCGAGACAGCTTTACTTTATTTGCTAAACCAATAGGTAAAGCATTTATGGATAGAGACCTTCGAGAAGGAATTAATTTTCCCCAAACCTTTGTGCCTCCTTCTCCGTCTAATATATCCCCTTTAATTAAATTCTTTTTAGCTACAGAAACCGCATCTCCTTCAAAAGATTTTGTTGCACCAGTAGCCTGATTATCTAATAAAGCTTTCACTACAGAATACCCTAATTCCAATCCAATCAAATGAACTGGTCTCCATAGTGCAGCATATTCACCTGAGTCATCAACTGGAACACCATATTCACTAAAGCACCGTGATACATATTTAGAATTTGCTTTAAAAACTACATAAACTCCAAAACGTAAATCATCATTTATTTTACTACCATCTCTATTTAAAGATGAAACAACTTCGACCATGCCACTCTTAGATAAAACTCCGCCAAATTTCTTTGGTTTTAATACTTGTGCTAAATTTGAAGTTCCAACTGGAGGAAATAAGAGTCCATCCTCAGGAACACCTAGACCAGTTGCATTTGCCAATGAAGCCATTTCAATAGCCGATTTTGTGCCATCTAAAAAAGAATTAAACATTTTTGAATTCATACCACCAGCTTGAGCTTCTTGAGAGCTTAATCCATAATAATTCCATACAGTTTCCGGCGTACTTTTATGATAAATTGGTAAGTATTGTGTTCCTTTTCCTGCACATATAACTTCAAAGCCTGAAGTTTTAACACGCTCTATCAATTCACAAATAAGTGCTGGTTGATCTCCATATGCCATTGAACAAACTACTCCTGCATGATTAGCTCTTTTAACTAAAGCTGCACCACATAAAACATCAGCTTCAACAGTTACTAAAACTACATGCGTTTTTGCTTTAAAAGCGGCCAAACAATGATCTACTCCTGCCTCAGGGTTTCCTGTTGCCTCTATAACTAAATCTAATTCCTCAGATTGAGCCAATTCAATGCCAGAGTTTGTAAACCAAATATCATTAGATTTAATAGCTTCACTTAAAGAATTTTTATTTAACTCTTTATCTATTTCAGCCACTCTTAATGCTTCTTTGCCCCTATTAAAATCTAAATCTGCTATTGCTGCAATTATAAAACCATCTGTTTTAAAAGCCTGTGAAAGAAACATTGTAGAAAATTTTCCAGCACCTATTATACCTATTTTAAAAGGCTTATTTTCTTGTTTTAACTGAAATAATCTTTCTGATAAATCTATGTTCATTAATTTATAAATAACAACAACTATTTTAAACAGTCATCATTAACACAACTTATAGGAGTAAAATCTCTATGCGCAATATACTCTGGTCTATCAAACTTTGTAATATGATTACTAGTTCTGTTCAAAGAAATATAAACAATTGTTCTATCCCAAGGAGACATATTAGAGGGAGAACCATGAACAAGAGAAGAATCAAAAAATATAATAGAACCAGCTTTTCCAGAAGGAGCTATTATACCTCCCTTTTCAACTAAATTAGATATAGTTTCATTATTGATTGTCCAAAGTGGATAAGAAGTTGTAGTTACATCATGAGAAGAATCTATATACCCATCACGATGGGATCTTGGGATTAAATTTAACGGCCCATTAAATTGAGTAACATCATCTAAAAATAAACCTACATTTAAAGCCAAACCCTCAGGCATACCATCATCATTTTTCCAAGTACCATAATCCTGGTGCCATTGCCATAAATCACCATCAAATGCCGCCTTAGCATTTATCTTAAATTGATGAATATAAACATCACCTCCTAGCAACTGTTTTGTAGGGTTAACTATCCTTGGATGCCTAGACACATCTGAATAAATAGAATTAAAATTTTGCGCTGCAAATATTGTCCTGATAGTTTTTCCATCTTTTTCTTTTTGTATTTCCGGTCTATCTAAATTATACAATGAAGGAAGTTCTTTATTCATTTTAGCAACTTCATTAGAATCAAAAGCATTTTCTATAAATAGATATCCTAATTCTTTATATGAACTTATTTGATCATCAGTAAGCAACAAAGAAAACCTCCAAATAATCTGAAAAATATGATATTATAATTTTTATATAACTACAAGCCATAAGCAGCACCTTCTCTTCTTTGATCTGCTATTCCATACAATTGTCCTAAATGATCCTTATAAATAATATGCAAACCACTTGTCATACTTTTTCTATTCAATTTATGACCTTTTAATTGCAAAAATTCCGCAATTAAATCTCCTATTTTTCCCTCTTCTACTGTAGTTTTAGACCCTCTATTACAAATATTAGGTTCTAAAGTTACTAATTTAGGATTAACACCTAAATCAATTATTCGTACAAGAGAAGCGGCTACATAACATATAATCCTAGAGCCACCCGGCGAACCTAACACCATCCTCATCTTGCCCTCTGAGTCAAAAACTATTGTTGGAGACATAGAAGAACGTGGTTTTTTTCCTGATTGAGGACGATTTGCAATTAAATTTCCCTTCTTATCTTTAGGATAAAAAGAAAAATCAGTCATTTGATTATTTAAAAGAAACCCTGAAGCCATTAATCCACTTCCAAACATAAATTCTATTGAAGACGTCATTGAAATAGCATTACCAAAAGTATCTACTAAAGAAATATGTGTTGTAGAGGGTTTTTCACTATAAGTATCCATACCTCTATTGGTAACCTCAAAATTTTCAAATTTTCCAGGCATTAATTCTTGTAAAATTTTATTCTTATTAATTAATTTAGCCCTTTTAGATATATATGAAAACGATAACATTTCTTTTACTGGAACATTAACAAAATCTGTGTCCGCAATATAATAATTTCTATCTACATAAGCTAATTTTGAAGCCTCAATAAATAAGTGCCATACATCCGATTGATGTAAATTAGTTAAATCAAAATTATTTAGTATACCTAAAATTTGTAATACTGTTATTGCTCCAGAGCTAGGTGGTCCCATACCACATATTTTCCACTTTCTATAATTTCTACATAAAGGTGAACTCATTAATGGATTAATGTTTTTAAAATCAATTTCTTCTAAAATTCCAGGATTCGGAATATAGTTTTTTACAGATTTTAATATAGACTCCATTATATCACCACTTATGATAGCTCTTGAGCCTTGATTACTAATTTTTTCTAACGTTTTAGCAAACTCCAAGTTTTTTTTCAAAGAGCCTGCCTTTAACCCCCCTTCTTCGAGACCAAAATAAAAACTTGATATGAGGTCATTTTTTAAATGCGGAGCCTTTTTAATTAATTTTTCTAACCGTTCTCCTACAACAAATCCCTCCCTTGAATAATTTATAGCATCTTCAAATAAAACATCCCAAGGCAAACTTCCATATTCTTCATGTGCTTTTTCTAATAAAGAAACCAATGGAGGAGCTCCTACCGCTAAACCACCAGAAACTGCTTCTAAAAACCCTATTCTTTTCCCATTCTTATTAAGGAATATATCCTCTCTATAATTCTGTGGAGCTTTTTCTCTTCCGTCCCAAGCAATTAAACTTTTAGAACTTTCATCATAATAAAGTATAAAAGCACCACCCCCAATACCTGAAGACTGAGGTTCTACCAAATTTAAAACCATCTGAGCACTTATGGCAGCATCAATAGCTGTTCCTCCTAACTCTAAAATTCTCACTGCTGAAGATGTAGCTCGAGGATCTGCTGTAACTGCTATATATTTTTTAGCTTTAAAATATTTTTGTTCACCTTCACTTATAACTGAACTTTCAGGTGAGGCTTTATAATCATCAACATTATCAGCAGCTAATAATTCTGAATAAAAAATTGTTAAAATTATAATAACTTTTATAACGAAGAAAAAATACATTTATAATATCTCTTTAAAAATTTCACTTGCACCTATACAATTTAGTCTTTATTTAAGTGATAAAATTAAATAACGTTACATAAATGTATTTTATTTTAAAGTAATATTTATATTTTGAGGTTATCTAATATGGTAAAGTTTGAAGTTGTAAGATCTTTAAGAGCGCTACAGGCAGCGATAGCACGCCATCGCTCTGGACCACTTAACTCAGCAGCTTCAGTCGTAATGGTGCCTACTATGGGAGCTATTCATAAAGCTCATGAACAACTAATTGTTGAAGCTAAAAAACATGCTGACATAGTAATAGCTTCAATATTTATTAATCCAAAACAATTCTCTGAAAATGAAGATTTAGATAAATATCCTAAAACAGAAGAAAAAGATATAAAACGATTAAAAGCAAAAGGATGTAATATCATTTTCATCCCAGATACTGATTTAATGTATCCTAAAGATTTTGATCTAACTATTGAAGTTCCTGTTCTAAGTTCTGTCTTATGTGGAAAATCTAGACCTAATCATTTTAAAGGAGTAGCTACAATTGTAACAAAACTCCTTATTCAATCAGGCGCAGATTATGCAATTTTTGGGGAAAAAGATTATCAACAATTACTCATAATTAAAGCACTCGTGAAAAGTTTAAATTTGAATTGTAAAATATTACAGATAAAAATCGTAAGAGATAAAAATGGATTAGCTATTTCTTCAAGAAATTCATTTTTAAAAGAAAAAGATAAAAAAATAGCAAATCAAATAAATAAAATTATACAAACAACATCTATAAATTATAATAAAACAAGCGATGTTAAAGATATAATAAAATCTATCAGAACTAAATTTTCTTCAATTGGAATAAAAAAAATTGACTATATAGATATTAGAGATGATACAAATCTAAAAGAAATAAAAAACGACAAATCTAATGCAAGAATATTCATAGCCGTATATATTAACGGTGTTCGATTAATAGATAATATAAAATTAAAATTTAATTAATTAAATTTTTAATTTAAAGCGCCCGTAGCTCAGCTGGATAGAGCGTCTGACTACGGATCAGACTATTGATATGTGGGTATTTTGTATAGACTTGGGTTGGTATTCAGTAGATATGATAAAAAATTATCATAAAAATATACCTGAAATTACTCTGTCTATAAAACATGATGGTTTGTTTAAAGCTGATAATTATTTAGATCACAAAACTAATTCATGGAGCACAAATGGTATGAATGAAGCAATCGATAGAGCCATAAATGTCTGCAAAAACATAAACTCATTAAATTCTGAAGAAGTTTTAAAGTCATAACCCCATAATTATCTAAAGCTCCACCACCATCCTTCAGATATTTGTAGAGTAGGCTCTAGTTGTGGTAGGTTTTT
>CAYTZM010000011.1:0-14034 GCA_964442655.1 uncultured Rhodospirillaceae bacterium
ATTTATTATAGAAAATTAAATTATTAGTCTAATTTATGTTATAATTATTTGATCTGGATCAATTTTTAATTTTTTAAACATAATAAAAATTTAATTAAAAAGTAGAGTTTTTATTATGGATAAATATAACTATGAAATAGTTAAGAAATTTACTCTTGCATCAATTTTTTGGGGCATAGCTGGGTTTATAATAGGTTTAATTCTGGCATTACAGCTCGCTTTTCCTAGCCTTAATGTTGAGCCTTTTCTTACTTTTGGTCGTTTGCGTCCATTACATACATCTGCTGTAATATTTGCATTTGGAGGAAATATTCTTTTTGCCTCGAGTTACTTTGTTGTGCAACGTACTTCAGTTACTAGGTTATGGGGCGGGTGTTTAGCTAATTTTACTTTTTGGGGGTATCAAGTGTTTATTATTCTGGCCGGCTTAGGATATTTAGCTGGAATTACTCAGGCGAAAGAATACGCAGAACCAGAGTGGTATGCAGATTTATGGTTAACAATTGTTTGGATAGTTTACTTAATCATTTTTATGATGACTCTAAAAAATAGAAAAGAGCCTCATATTTATGTAGCTAATTGGTTTTTTTTGAGTTTTATTGTAACCGTTGCTGTCTTACATTTGGTAAATAATCTTTCTATTCCAATATCTATATTTAGTACTAAAAGTTATCCGTTATGGGGAGGTGTCCAAAGTGCACTTATACAATGGTGGTATGGACATAATGCTGTTGGCTTTTTTCTTACAGCTGGTTTTTTAGGAATGATGTATTACTTTGTTCCTAAAAGGGCTCAAAGGCCTATATATTCATATAGACTTTCAGTAATTCATTTTTGGTCATTAGTATTTCTCTATATATGGGCGGGTCCTCATCATTTGCACTATACGTCTTTACCTGATTGGGCCCAAACACTGGGTATGACATTTTCAATTATGTTATGGATGCCTAGTTGGGGAGGGATGATAAATGGAATTATGACTTTATCTGGTGCTTGGCATAAATTACGTGAAGATCCCGTTTTAAAGTTCATGATTATTTCTTTAGCTTTTTACGGAATGAGTACATTTGAAGGGCCTTTGATGTCTATAAAACAAGTTAATGCATTGAGTCATTATACCGACTGGACTATAGGTCACGTTCATTCAGGAGCTCTTGGTTGGGTTGCTTTTATAAGTTTCGGAGTTATTTACTATTTAGTTCCCGTTTTATGGAATAAGAAAGAAATTTATTCTCTTAGATTAATTAATGTTCATCTTTGGATCGCAACTATAGGTGTAGTTTTTTACATATCTTCAATGTGGGTGTCAGGAATTATGCAAGGTTTGATGTGGCGCTCTTATGACTCTATGGGATTTTTACAATATTCATTTGTAGAAACAGTTATGGCAATGCATCCATATTATATTATTAGAGCTATGGGAGGAGCTTTATTTTTATTGGGAGCTGTTATTATGGTTTATAATATATATAAAACAATTACTTTAAATACTATCTCTTCTAGTGCTGAAATTAGAGGAGTAAAATAGTATGAACTTAGATACTCAGAAATTTGAAAAAAATTCTATTCTTTTACTTATTGCAATAATTATTACTATATCTATTGGCGGTTTGGTTGAGATTCTTCCCTTATTTAGACTAGAAACTACAATTGAACCAGTTAAAGGTGTACGTCCTTATACGCCATTAGAATTGATTGGATATAATGTTTATTTAAAAGAGGGTTGTTATAATTGTCATAGTCAACAAATTAGACCTCTTAGAGATGAAGTTGAAAGGTACGGCCATTATTCTTTAGCTGCTGAAAGTATGTATGACCACCCATTTCAATGGGGGTCAAAACGGACTGGTCCTGATTTAGCTAGAGTAGGGAAAAAATTTTCTGATGAATGGCATGTAGAACATATGAATAAACCGCAAAATGTTGTGCCAGAATCAATTATGCCTTCTTATAGTCATTTAGCTAAGAATTTAGCAAATACAAAAAATATTTATAAAGATATGAATGTTCTTAAACTTATAGGTGTTCCTTATTCAGATGATATGATTGAAAATGCAGAAAGAGATGCTTTATCACAGGCTAACAAAGAGAATCAGGGTTATGATGAAGAGTTAGAGAAAAGATATGGACATAATGTAAATATAAGAGATTTTGACGGACAACCGGAAATAGTTTCTGATTTAGATGCACTCATTTCATATCTACAAGTTTTAGGAACTATGGCTGATTTAAGAGATTATGATCTATATATTGAAAAGGAAAATAAGTAATAATGAACTTAATTTTTCAAAATGCGGGTTTAATAGGATTAATATTATTTTTTTCTTTATTTATTGGAATTATTGTATGGACATTTTGGTTGAATAATAAAGAAACATTGGAATCTTATAAATTTATCATTATGGATGAAAAAGATGAATCTTAAAAATCAAAAAAAAGATATTGATAAAATAACCGGAATAGAAACAACTGGACGAGAATGGGACGGACTTAAAGAGTTAAATAACCCATTACCTAAATGGTGGGCCACAATATTTTTTATTAGCTGCATTTGGGCCTTAATTTATTGGGTAATATATCCTTCTTGGCCGATTATATTTGGAGAAGGAGAAAGAGGAGGTACAATAGGCGTCATTGAATGGACTCAATATAATAAATTAGAAGAAGATATAAAGAAAATTAAAGAGATTAAAAAAGAATATATGGAAGAGTTTAGAGAAAGTTCTTATGAAGAAATTTTTGAAAATGAAAAAATTTATGCTTTTTCAGTAGCAGGAGGTGAATCTTCCTTTAAAAATTATTGTGCAACCTGTCATGGAATTGGAGGTGGAGGAAAGATGAGTTACCCAAATTTAAATGATGATGATTGGATTTGGGGAGGAAGTTTAGAGGAAATTGAGAAAACTATAAAATATGGAATAAGAGCTGATCATGAAGAAAGTAGTTCTTCAGAAATGCCATCATTTAGAGATGCATTTACTGAAGAACAAATAGAAGAGTTAGCAAGATATATTTTAATAATTAATGATAATGAAAGTGATACTATACCAATAGCAGAATTATTTAGAGAATCATGCGGAATGTGTCATTCAGATGATGGTAGTGGTAATAAAGAAGTGGGAGGACCAAATATAGTAGATAATATTTGGTTACATAGTTCTGGAGACATGAATGGGATTACGAATCAGATAAAACAACCTAAACATGGGATAATGCCTGCCTGGATAGAAAGATTAGATGAAGATACTATACGTCAACTTACTGTATATGTTTATTCTCTTGGAGGTGGAGAATAAGTGTGTCTCAAGTTTCAGAAATATCATTATTTGCTAAAAGAAAGAAAATTTATCAGAAAAGGGTTTGGGGTAAATATAGAAAAATAAAGTGGTTAATTCTGATGTGCACCCTGGGCATCTATTATTTATGCCCATGGATTAGATGGGATCGGGGTATTAATGCTCCTGACCAGGCAATATTAATTGATATGCTAAATAGACGTGCCTATTTTTTTTTCATAGATATTTGGCCTCAAGAAGTATATTTTTTAGTAGGTATACTAATATTTTGTGCTTTATTGTTATTTCTATTTACAAGTTTATTAGGAAGAGTTTGGTGTGGATACTGTTGTCCTCAAACAGTTTGGACAGATTTATTTATCTGGGTTGAGCGTATTTTTCAAGGAGATCGCAATACTCGTATGCGGCGTGATAAATTTCCATACAATTTTAGTACTATATGGAGAAAAAGCTTTACTCATATAGTTTGGTTACTTATTTCACTCATAACAGGTGGAGCTTGGGTGTTTTATTTTAATGATGCACCTACCTTATTTGATCAAATAATAAATTTTGATGTTCCTAGAACTGTTTTAGGTTGGGTTTTAGCACTAACATTTTCTACATATTTTATGGCGGGATTTGCGCGAGAACAAGTATGTACTTATGTTTGTCCGTACTCAAGATTTCAATCTGCTATGTTTGATAAAGATACTTTAATTGTTAATTATGATACAAAACGTGGAGAACCTAGGGGTAAACATAAGCAGGGAGATAGTTGGATAGGAAGAGGGCATTGTATTGATTGTTCTGCCTGTGTTCAAGTATGCCATATGGGTATTGATATTAGAAATGGATTACAAATGGAGTGTATAGCATGTAGCTTATGCATAGACGCTTGTAATAATGTAATGAATAAACTTAATTTACCTAAAGGTTTAATACATTATAGTACTCATAATCAAATAGGTAGTTCCATAAAAGGTAATAATACTATTAATATATGGAGACCTAGGACTTTTTATTATATTACCATTCTTAGTATAATAGCGATAATAATCTTATATGGTTTTATAACAAGACCTCTTCTTGAGTTACATGTTTTACATGATCGTAATCCTCTTTTTGTTACTATGTCCGATGGTACTATACGTAATGGCTATGATATAAAAATTTTAAATAAAACTTATGAAGATAAAAAATATACCTTAGTTGTTTCTGGTATAGAAAATACTGAAATAGAAATAAAAGGACCAGGAAATATTGAGGCAGATGATCTATCTGTATTTGCTAATAGTGTGGCTCATTTTAGAGTTTTTGCATTTGCTAAAAGAACAGAACTATCCAGAAGAAAAATTACGTTTTTTATACAAGAACATAACGCTTCTTTTTTTGATGTTAGTGAGAGTATTTTTATCAGTGATAGAAATAAATAAGAATAATATGGAGTAATTAATTTTATGAGAATTTCGAAAAAAAATAATGATAGTTTTATCCCTTATTATTTTGTTATGTTTTTTGTTGTTTTGGCTTTTATAGATTTTTTTTTCGTCTTTATAGCATTTGATTCTTTCAAAGGTGTTACTGTAAAAAATTCTTATGAGAAAGGACTAGAATATAATAAAACTATTATTGCTTCAGAAAAACAAGAATTGTTAAATTGGGAAAGTGAAATTACAATAAAAGATGGAGTAATGATTTTCTATCTTAAAGACAAATATAATAAAAGTGTTATAAACGGAAAAGTTAATGCTTATTTAAAACTTGTTAGCCAAGCAGGGCATGATTTTAAGTTATATTTAGATTATGATTCAAGTATTAAAGCTTATAAAAATATAATTATTTTTCCTGTAAAAGGACAATGGGATATAAGAGTTTTATTTCAATTAAATGAAATAAATTTTCAAAAAACAAAACGTGTTTTAGTAAAGTAGCAGGTGATATGTGAAATTAGATAAAAATAATAAACTATCAAAATTTTCTTTATTTGCAACTAAAGATAAAGATAATTTTAATTTAATGTTGAATATAAAAGGAATTCATTGTGCTTCTTGTATTAGGATAATTGAAAATTCGTTATGTTCAGATAAAAGTGTTGTTAAAGCAAGAGTAAATATGTCATCTGAACGTTTGAATGTGACTTGGAAAGGTCCTCGTGAATTAGGTGATAAGTTAGTATCTAAAGTAATTAAACTCGGTTATGAACTTAAGCCATTCTCTGAAAATAATAATTCTTTAAGAGACTTAAAAGAGGAATATCATCTACTAAAATGTATAGCTGTTTCTGCATTTGCATGGGGAAATCTTATGATGATGTCAGTAAGTTTATGGTCATCAACAACAAATAATATGGGACCAGCTACTCAAGATTTTTTTCATTGGCTATCTTGTGTTATTGCCCTACCAGCAATTTTTTATTCTGGAAGACCTTTTTTTAAATCTGCTTTATCTGCACTCAAACAATTTCATGCAAATATGGACGTTCCAATTTCATTAGCTGTTATTTTAACAACCTTAATGAGTATTATTGAGACTATACAACATGGTAAATATATTTATTTTGACTCTGCATTAATGCTTTTATTTTTTTTATTAATAGGGCGTTATTTAGATATTAGGGCAAAAGAAAAGGCTAAAGAATCTGCAAAAGGATTGTTATCAATTTTAGAAGGTACGGCAACTATTTTAAAAGACGATAAACAGTATACAGTATCAATTAGTAAGCTTAAGAAAGGAGATGAGGTTTTAGTAGCATTAGGAGAAAATATACCGGCCGATGGAATTGTAAAATCTGGAACTTCGGATTTAGATCTTAGTATTATTACTGGAGAGACTACTCCTCAATATATTAAAGAGGGTGATGGAGTTATTGCGGGAACTTTAAATATGACAAGTCCAATAAAAGTTCTTGTAACAAAAAAAACTGAGGAAAATTTATTAAGTGAAATAATTAAGTCTTTGGAAAACTTAGAAAGGGGAAGAACAAAATATATTAAGTTATCGGACCAAGCTGCTAGTTTATATACTCCTGTTGTGCATATCTTGGGAGTATTAACTTTTATGGTTTGGTGGCTTTTTATGGATTATTCGTGGCAAAATGCTTTACTTCATGCTGTTACTGTACTTATTATTACTTGTCCTTGTGCTTTAGGATTAGCCGTTCCAGTTGTGCAAGTATTAGCGAGTAGTTTACTAATGCGAGATGGTATATATTTAAAAAAGGCAAGTTCTTTAGAAAAGTTATCAGCTATTGATACTGTAGTTTTTGATAAAACTGGCACAGTAACGTTAGGAATGCCTGATTTAATAAATAAAATATCAAAAAATAATTTAAAATATGCTGCTTCTTTAGCAGTATATAGCAAACATCCTCTAGCAAGAGCAATAGCTAGAATTTATAATGGGAAATTATTTAAAGTAAAAAATATAAAAGAAATACCTGGAAAAGGTTTGGTAGGTATTATTAATAACAAAAAAGTTAGGTTAGGAAAACAATATTGGTATGAAAACAAGAATATAATGAATAGTAATACACTCCAATTATGGCTTTCAATTGATAGCACAAAACCTTGTCTTATTTCATTTAAGGATAAAATAAAAGAAGATGCTTTTGCTGTGATAAATAAATTTAAAGAATATGGTATAAAAACAATATTACTTTCAGGGGATAAATATGAAGCAGTTAAAGAAATTGCAGATAAGGCTGGAATTAAAAAGTATTATTTTTCATATTCAATAGAAATGAAAAGGCAATTATTAGAAAATTTAGAGGTTAAAGGACAGAAGGTGCTGATGGTTGGTGATGGATTAAATGATGCTCCTTCTTTAGCACAGGCTTATGTATCCATGTCACCTTCATCGGCTATAGATATAGCACAAAATGCAGCAGATATTATTTTTCAAGGTGAAAAATTATCACCTGTTTTAAAAATATTAAAAATTGCTCGTTATTCTACATCATTAATAAAGCAAAATTTTATGATGGCAGTAATATATAATATAATTGCAATACCTTTGGCTATATTGGGGTATGTAACTCCTCTTTTAGCAGCTATTGCTATGTCAATTTCTTCTTTAGTAGTAATTGTCAATAGTTTTAGAATTAATTTTAAAAAGGATCTATCAAAATGAATGTATTAATTTACCTTCTTCCGTTAGCTTTATTTTTAGGTTTTATAGCTCTTTTATCATTTTTATGGGCCTTAAATAATAATCAATATGATGATTTGGAGGGTGCAGCACAACGTATTTTAATAGATGAAGAAAAAAATGAATAATTTTTAATATATAAGAAATAATTAGTGTTATGTAACTTCAAGTTATAGGAATTTTAAATCCTCCAACTACTCCAGTATTTGTAGAGTAGGCTCTAGTTGTGGTAGGCTTTTTGTATGAAAAAATTATTAGTAATAATAATACTGTTTCATACTTCAATTGCTTTTCTTCCACCCCCTGTCCATGATTCCTGTCTAGGATTATTGTCCAGAATAAATGATACCTTTAAACATAACCCACCCTCTGTTTTGGTTAGCCTATTTGTCTGTATTGATGGATTACTAATTGTTTTTTTAATAGAATTAATATAAAAGTATGGAAAGTTTTAGAAGTATTTTAGGTGCTTTGTGTCGTGTTGGTGTCGTATTGATAATATATCAGTTTGATCAGACTTCAGAAAAACACATCATATTTGAGCAAATACTTCAAAAACTACCTAGTGCGCCCGTAGCTCAGCTGGATAGAGCGTCTGACTACGGATCAGAAGGTCTGGGGTTCGAATCCTCACGGGCGCGCCATTAAGCCCCAAATATAGAAACTAAACCCATTTTATCCCGCATATAATTCATGTCTTTCTCTGTAGGCCTTTTTCCTAATTTATTGGCCGCTTTCAAAACAATTGGTAATATATTTATATCTCCAACTGAATTAAGAAAAATATCTTTATAACTTAAAACCCAATCAACAGATTTTTTAATGCTTTCATAATCCTCTATCGGTTGATACCATGTGGTGTGTGATTTTTTCATTCCTGCAGCATATGGACCTCTTGCAACTGCTTTAATAGTTTGTACCGCAATATTTTTTTTTCTACATAATTCTAAAGTATTATTAAAATCTCTTGGGTAATTTCTATAATTTGACACAAACCAATTCCATGGCATCAAAATAGAATCAAAGTCAAAATGCTCTATACTTTTTTGATGCATTGCAGCAGAAGTCCATCCATGACCAGTTACCCCTATATGCTTTACCAGTCCATCCGATTTTGCTTCTTTTATTGCTTCTAAAGAGCCTTCTGCACCCATAGCTTGATCCCACTCTATAGGATTTGTTAAACTATGCATTTGCATTAAATCTAAATGATCTGTTCTTAAACGATCTAATGAACGCATAATTGATTCTTTCGTTCCTTTATAAGTTCTTTCCATAGTTTTAGTAGCAATAAAAAAATCTTTTCGATGATTAAGCATCCAAGGACCTATTCTTAATTCTGCATCACCGTAGCCTGCCGCCACATCAATATGATTGACGCCATATTCTAGTAAAAGATCTAATACCTTATCGGAAACATCTTGAGATTCATTCCAGAGCGCAGCTCCACCAAATATAACAGCAGAACTCATGTGCCTTGTTTTACCAAAATTTCTTTTTTCTATAGTCATTAGCAATATATTTTTTAATTTATTATAATAAAGATTTTCTTCTAAATGTAAAAAATATTAATAGTAATATTTACCTTATTATGTCATATTAATTTATTAAAATTTTGCATAATTGTATTGCTAAAATGTAATAATAAATTGGAAACAATGTGATTTTAAGAAAGTGGCAATCAGAGATTTTAAATAGATTTTCAGAAATATGTAAATCACATAAAAAATTTATACTTAAAGCTCCAACAGGTGCTGGAAAAACTGTTCTTGCCAGTGAAATTATTAAAAAATTTTACAAAAATAAAAAAATTTTAGTTTTATGTCATAGATTAGTTTTATTAGAACAATTAGAACGTGAACTTAAAATAAACCATAAAGTAAAAAAACTAGGAATATCTGAAGATACAAAATGTTTTGGAAATTCAGATATAATTTTATCTACTAATTTACGATCTAAATTCTCTATTGCGTCCTTAATACCTGAAGCCGACCTTATTATAATTGACGAGGCACATAGAGTCTCTCCCGTAGGCTCTGCATATCAAAGAGTTCTTGATATATTTGATAAACATGGAAAAATATCTAGCCGTATTATGGGATTAACGGCTTCTCCCGAGAGAAGAACGGGAAACCAAAATGATCAATTAGGATTAGTTTTTGATGCAATTATTGACTGCGCAGATATTAAGACTTTAATTGAAGAAAATGTTTTAGTCCAACCATTATACAGACCCCATTTTATTCATGATTTAAATTTAAGTAATGCTGAAATAAAAAATGGTGATTTTCCAATTTCTATTTTATCAAACGCCATTATTAAATCTTCAATGATAGATTATGCTTTATCAATTTATCAAGAAGAAAGAGCTAAAGTTCAACCAAAACCAATTTCAGCATGGTTCTGTCCTGATATAGCAGTTGCTGAAAAAACTTTAGAAAAAATACAAAATACTAAAATAAAAGCAGAAATATTAACTGCCTTAACTCCTACAGGAGAAAGAACCAAAATTTTATCTGATCATGAAAAAGGAAAAATAGAAGCTGTTGTATCTGTAGGGGTATTAGTTGAAGGCTGGGATAACCCTAATTGTAATATAATAGTTCACCTTCGGCCCACCTTATCAAAAGTTCTATGGGGCCAATCAGTTGGAAGAGGACTACGCGCTGCTAAAAATAAAAAGGCGTGCATAATAATTGATGTAAGCTCAAATTGGAGTACTTTTGGTCCTGTAGAAAATCTAAAATGGGACTTGTGGAGTCATAGAAGATCTTTTATAAAGTTTCAAAATCGTTTTAATTGGATAGCACAACAATTTGATAAAAATGAAAGTAAATCATCTTTTTTTATATGTGAAGGAAGCAATCAGTTTAATCTAAGATGCTCATATATATATAATAAAAGCCCTTATAAAGATGATCAATGTCCAATATGCGAATCAACTGCCTGTATTGATATTCATAAAGAAAAACTTATTGATGTAAACGTAAGTGATATAAATCTACATGGTATGTTTTTTGATAGAGTTCCTAGAGTAGCTAAAGAATTAAAACATTCCGTATGGAGTAGCCTAGAAAAACAAGCGTGGAATTGTAAAAATATAGAAGAACTAACTTTTCTTATATTTTGCAAAGCATTTTATTACATTTTAGGTGACAAAACTAATTCCGAATCAGAGTATTGGAACTTAATTATAGAAGCTGAAGTAAAATTAAGAAAATTTTTAATAAGTAAAAATATCACTGTTTCTGCACAAGAAGAATTTAGTTATGCTGCTATAGCTGATGGTCTTCTGTTAGGTAAAAAAGTTAGAACTGTGCAAGCTCATTATGGTATATTTATATGTGGGCAAAAATTTGAAGGGTTAACAATAAAAGAGCTAGAAAGAAAATATCAAAAAGCTCTTCAAATTGCAGAAAGAGTAATTATAATGGGGTGTCATAATAGAGAAAAATTACCTTACTTTAATGCACAATTAGAACTATCCTCCTAATTTATTTACCTGTCCATAGATGTTGTGACCTACCACAATTATCTTGAGTCCACTCTTACATAGAAAAATCTTTTCTTTTGTCTATTAAAATACAATAATTATTGTCATTTTTTATTGATTTTTTACAATCTATTTCTGTTAAGTAAGTAATTATTTTAGAAGATTTTTTATCCAAATTTTCAAATGGAAATACCGTCCATACCAATAAAGCACAAACTAACAAATTTATTCTGCAATATTAGGAATGAATACTGGTTTCAATTTTCTAGCTTTAACTTTTCTTATTTTTACTAATGGAGGACATTTATGCTCATCATTATATAAAGATTGACAATCTAAACAATAAAAACATTCATCCATTAGAATTTCACCTGTAGGTTTAATAGCATTTATTGGACAGTCATTCGCGCATAATTGACAGGGGCTTCCGCACTCTTTTCTTCTTTTTAAAGGCTTAAATATTCTTAATTTCCCGCCTACTACCATAAATGCACCTAATGGACATAAAAACCTACAAAAAAACCGCTCTATAAATAATCCCATAGATAGTAATAATACAGAATAGAAAATAAAATACCATTCTCTATTAAATTTCATTGAAATTGCAGTTTTGAAAGGTTCTATTTCGGATGCAATATTTACGCTGGCCATTGAATAAAAACTCGTTCCTACTAACCCTGCTAATATAATATATTTTATTGGCCATAAACGTAAGTGCCACTTATAAGAAATTTTAATTTGAGTAACTTTTAATTTCTGCGCTAACTTAGAAATGAATTCTTGTAACGCCCCAAATGGGCACAACCATCCACAAAAAACTCCTCTCCCCCATATTACAAAACTTACAATAACGAATAGCATTAAAGACACTAGAATTGGATCTGACAAAAGAACATCCCAAGATGTCTTAAGCAGAGGAGCGGTCATCCATGTGAGAATACTAATTATAGTTACCTGTCCTCCAGCATAGAATCCCAACCAAAGCAATATCCAAACTAAGAATAAGTATCTAAAAAATTTCCATACATAATTATATTTCACAAGCGTATCTATTTTCCATAATGCTAATACTAAAATGCCTAACGTTAATACTAGCAAACTTAAATTAAGTTTCTGACTTTCCCAAGCAGCATACCAAATTGGTTCATTATTATTTGCTACTTCATATAATCCATCTGGTTGAATAATATATTTAGAATTTAATTCATAATCTATATAGAATTTTTTATTATTTCCTTCTATATTACTTTCAACTACTAATTCAAATTTCCAAGGTTTAACTGGGTCAATTCCTGCTTCAGGAGGAATTCTATATATTCCTGCTTCTGCAAAATAAGGCTTATCTTCTCCATGTAAGAAACCTAAATTTCTAAAATGTTCTTTTGTTAATTGATATCTTTTGTTCCCCTGGATAATAGCCATACGCTTAAATGGTCCAGAGGCAATATGTGGCTCTCCATCAATAGGATACCTACCTAAAGTAGTCACAACAAGTGTTGTTTCTTTAGGGTCCCTACCGGCTATAAATATATCATACCATTTATCACCTAATAAATTTCTACCTATAGTTGGCGTCACAACTGGAGCAACATACAAATCTATCACTAGATTTCTATCAGTATCAATGTAGCCTTTTTTAACCTCTTTTTGTTTTGCAGCTACCGGCATATCTCCTGCAAACACAGCTTTATTTCTATATATATCATTCACGCCTGCCCGATTAGATATTTTTGGGTCGTCCATACCTAAGCTTTTAAGATAATCTAATGTCAAAGTTAACCTACCCACAGAGCCATCTGCAATTAAAGATTTAAAGGCGGCGGTTCTAAATCTAACTATATCTACTACCGGCTCATCATTTAGCCTCATTCCTTTATATAAAGCTAAATTTCTTGCTGCTCTTAAAATAGCCCCATTGAATAAAACCGCACTAACTGTAGCTGCTGATATTCCATCTATAGATCCAGGACCTTCAGTTCTTAATAAATTAACCCTAATAGGTAATCTAATATCTAATCCTTTATATTGAGCAGTAAATAATGGTAATATTAGTGCCCCATCAGGTGTATACAAACCTATTATTGGCTCTAAATGATCAATGACAGTTGCCCCTGTTAACTTTCCATCCAACCCTAAACCAACTACAATATCAAAAATTTGAGAAGAATACCCCAGAGAACTAGTAATATCCTTAGTTATAAATAAATAACCTAATAATTTCCCATCTGACATTACATGAACAGATGGAATATCTCCTTCTAAGCTTCCAATTTTAGTGGCTTCAGGAAAAAAATCCTTTGCTAAATCTAAGTTCACCCATGAGGGATCTGAAACTCCCCATTTCCCTGCTCTCAGACTATTTATATAACTTGTAGTTAAGCTTTCGTCATTTTCTAATTTATTATATTTATAATCTGGATTAGTCATCTTTTCTGCATATTCTTCATGCACAGTCTTTTCAGAATCATTCGAATCATCTGCAACACAAATTGCACTTAATAATGCCAAAAATATAATATAAATACTTATGTGAAAATACTTTAAAAACAACTATTATTAACTCCCTATTGTTCAAATAATATAATCTATTTAATAAAAGTAAAAGCAAAAAGCCAAGATTATTTATATATTGTTAAGGTAATAATTACCATAATATATCTAATATTCTTGCCATTAGAGCAAATTCATGCTTACATTATTACATGTTAATTAACTTGGGAGGAAACTATGAGCGGATCATGGCTCAGTGAGCGCGAGCTTGCTTTAGTAGAAGGAGCGGAAAAACTAGATATAGATTTACCGATCCCTACTCAGATTGTTTCAAATGGAGAGTATTTGCCACCAAAACAATCAAATATACAGAAAAAAGTTGAAGACTTAACTATAGAAATGGCAGACAAAAATGCTAAGCATTTAGGTATGTCACGAAGACAATTCTTGCAAACAAGTTGTGGTATGGCTACTGCCTTTTTAGCTATGAATGAAATTTATGGCGGAGGAGTATTTCAAGTAAGTGAAGCTGAAGCAAGAGACCCTGAAATGATGTTGGAAAGAACTGCTAGAGTTTCTGGACAGTTTATTTTTGATGATCAAACTCACTTTTTAAGAGATGATTTT
>CAYTZM010000011.1:14072-48091 GCA_964442655.1 uncultured Rhodospirillaceae bacterium
ATCCTAAACTTAAAGAAGAAGGATTATCTCTAACTAGATATAAGTTTGAAAATTATATTGCTGAACTTTGGTACAGATCTGATACCAAAATGGCACTATTATCAGGTGCTCCTTTTGATGACCCAACTTGGTGGTTATTGCATAATGACCAAATAGTTGCAGCTAGAGACATGGTAAATGACTTTTCTGGATCTACACGTATGCTAGGCCATACAGTTATTACACCAGGTCAAGACGGATGGATGGATGAAGTTGATAGAGCTATTGAAGTTCTAAAACCTGATTCATGGAAATCTTATACAATAGGTGACCCTTTATCTCCTTCTAAATACCCTTGGCGTTTAGATGACGAGAAATTAATGTATCCTTTCTATGAGAAAGCCGTTAAAGCTGGAATAAACACAATTTGTGTTCATAAAGGTTTATTACCACCTGATTATGAAACTTCATTTAAAGGCGTATGGCAATATGCTACAGCGGATGATGTTCCAAAAGCAGCTCAAGATTGGCCAGAAATGAATTTTGTAATCTATCACTCAGCTTTGAGACCTTTCTTAGAATTACCAGATCAAGCTTGGAATGAATTTGAAGAAAGTGGTGGATACATTAAATGGGCTTCTGATTTAGCAGAAATTCCTGAAAAATACGGAGTATCAAATGTATATGGTGAAATTGGCTCTACTTTTGCTAATTCTGCTGTGGCACACCCTCGATTCTGTGCAGCATTTATAGGTACCCTTGTTAAAGGACTTGGTGCAGATCATGTAGTGTGGGGCTCTGATACTGTTTGGTATGGTTCTCCTCAATGGCAAATAGAGGCAATGAGACGCCTAGAAGTGCCAGAAGATATGCAGAAAAAATATGGTTTACCAGCATTAGGCGGTGAAAACAGTCTTACAAAACAAGCTATATTTGGTTTAAATTCTGCAAGAATCTACGGACTAGGTATGAATGAAGCAAATAATCTTCCTGATATGCCTGCATTCTCAGAAGATAAGATTGCTCAACTTTCTACTAAATTCCGTGAAGAAGGTGGACAACCATCTAATAAACGATATGGCTTTATTAGAAAAGCATAACCAATAATTTATTGGTTTCAACTAGAAACCCCGTCCCTTAGGGGATGGGGTTTTTTGATAATAAGGAATAAGAAAAATGAGATTTTTTAAAAGTTCAGTAATAATAATATTAAGCTGCTTTTTATTTATAAATGTTGTGTCTAAAGTAGCCAATTCAGCTGAAATTATAACCATAAAAGCTAATGAAGCTAGATTATATTTTGGAGGATTGTTTCCAAGTTATATTTTTTATATGCAGGGAGGTATTCCTGAAGACACTCCTTCTGCATGGGTCGATAAAGAATACTGGGCAGTTCTAGAAATAGATGAAAGTAGCAAAAACCATGGGGGAGATGCGACAATCTTTAAATTAAAAAGAACATCTACAGCAAGTCCACAGCCTGAATGGTGTGTAACTGAAGGAGGAAAAGAATTTGCTGGCAAAGGTCCTGCATGTCTAAAAACTCCTGATGATCCTAAAAGTATGAATCAACTACGTTTCAAAGTAAAAACACAATACACTATAACAAAAGAAAACTTACCGCCAGAACTACAAAATAAGAATTGGGTACAGTATGAAGTAGGATATGATGAAAATGGAGTATCTCTAAATGAACTTCCAGGTAGATTACCAATACCAGATCATATTTTTGGCCCAGTAACATTATATATTGTTAAGGAATAATAAACTATCAATAAAAATTAAATACAGCATTTAGTTATTACTAAATGCTGTATTAATCTCCAGTAACAATTCTATTAACTAATTCTTTTACAGTGGGGATAAAACCATTTGAATAAAAAGGATCTTGTTTAAATCTCCAAGCATTATGTCCTGCAAACATTAACTCATTATCCGGATTCTTTCCATGTGCTATATTTTGTAAAGTTTTTTGTATACAGAAACTACGAGGGTCTACTTTCTTTCCAGTAGAAAAATTATTTTCTTTATTATCAGACCAGTTAGAAAATTTACATTGACTTAAACATCCCATACAATCCTTTTGATCTTTTCTAATTTCAGAAGCATTTTCTTTATCAACAAAAACTATAGAATCTTCAGGCGTTTTTAAAATTTCAGTAAAGCCCTGTTTTATCCAATTAGCTGCTTTAATTGCATCTTCTTTTGAAAAATAAAATATTTTATTTTTTCCTATTTTAATTGGCACAATCATTTCTTCCATCTTAGACAAAGATGCTTTTAATTGCCTTTTTTTTCTTTCTATTAAACCTTTTATAAATTTATTTTTTACTGCTGATGAATAAAAATTTGTAGGACTAAACCTATGTAACAAAATATCTCCTTTATCAAAAGTTAGCAAACGATCTTTCCAAGATTGTGAAATAGGGCTTTCTTTTGTTAAAAGAGGTCGAGTTCCAAACTGAAAAACTATTGGACCCAAATCTTTATTATGTATCCAATCCTTCCAATCCTTTAAATGCCACACACCTCCTGCCATAACTATAGGAGTTTCATCTAAACCTATACTCTTCATTTCTCTTCTTAATTCTATTACTCTTGGATAAGGATCTTCTGGTTTTTCTGGGTCCTCATTATTGGACAAGCCATTATGACCTCCAGCTAACCAAGGATCTTCATAAACCACTCCTCCTAACCATTTAGAACTCCTAACGTAAGCCCTTTTATATAAAATTTTAAAAGCTCTAGCTGAAGAAATTATGGGATAATAATAAACACCAAAATTAGCACAAATATCTCCTAACCTATATGGCATACCAGCTCCACAGGTAACACCATGAACTAATTTACTAACTTTCTCTAAAATACCTATTAAAACTTTTTCTGCTCCTCCCATTTCCCATAAAATGTTTATATGCAATCTTCCATTTCCTTTTCTCATCTCATGAGCAATTTGTGCCTGTGCAACTCCTCCTGCAATAGCGTATTTTATTAATTCCTGGTGTCTTTCGATTCTAGTTTTTCCATTATATAATTGAGGAATAATCATCCCATTAGAATCATATGAATCTGCATTGACACCAGAGATCGTTCCTACACCTCCTACTTTCGCCCAAGCTCCAGAAGATTTTCCACTAGTAATCGCTACCCCTTTACCTCCTTCTATTAAAGGTAAGACATCAGAACCTGAAATTTTAACTGACTCAAGACTTGGAAACAAAAAATTAACCTCCCTAATTATTCCTTCTTCTAGGGTTTCGTCTTTTTCCCCCTCTATTGTTAGGTTTGCTTACTACTTCTTCAGGAAACTGATCAGATATATCTTCCCCAGTCTCCTGATTTACTAACTTCATAGAAAGACGAACTTTTCCTCTATCATCTAAACCCATTACCTTGACTTTAACGATATCGCCTTCTTCACATATATCAGTAACTTTTTCTATTCTTTCTGGTGCTAAAGCACTTATATGAACTAACCCGTCTCTTTTTCCTAAAAAATTAACGAAAGCGCCAAAATCCATTACTTTTACAACTGTTCCTTCATATATTTTTCCAACTTCCGGCTCTGCTATAATACTTACTATTTCTGACTTTGCCTTATCAATAGATTCTTTACCCATACCAAATATAGAAACTAAACCAGAATCATCTATATCTATCTTTGTTTCTGAAAGAGCAGAAATTTCCTTAATAATTTTTCCTCCAGCCCCTATCACTTCTCTTATTTTATCTATCGATATTTGCATTTTTTCAATTCTAGGTGCATGTTTACTTACTTCTTTTTTTGGAGAGCTTATTTCTTTTGCCATTTCTGATAATATATGTAATCTCCCTTCACGTGCCTGTTCAAGAGCTTTAGACATAATCTCCTTTGTTATTGAAGTAATTTTTATATCCATTTGTAAAGAAGTAATTCCTGCATCAGTTCCTGCAACTTTAAAATCCATATCACCTAAATGATCTTCATCTCCAAGAATATCAGATAAAACTGCAAACTTTTCTTTTTCTTTTATTAAACCCATCGCTATTCCTGCAACAGGCTTTTTAATTGGAACTCCCGCATCCATTAGAGACAAAGATGCTCCACATACTGTAGCCATAGAAGAAGATCCATTTGACTCTGTTATTTCCGACAAAACTCTTATGGTATATGGAAAATCCTCATGCACTGGTAACATAGGATGTATTGCTCTCCAAGCTAACATTCCATGCCCTGTCTCCCTTCTACCTGTTCCGAGTCTTCCAGCTTCCCCTACTGAATATGGAGGAAAATTATAATGAAGCATAAAATTTCTTTTTGATTCTCCTTCCAAACTGTCTAATATTTGTTCATCTCTGCTGCTACCTAAAGTAGTACTAACAATTGCTTGTGTTTCTCCTCTAGTAAATAAAGCAGATCCGTGAGTTCTCTTTAAAACTGAAATTTCTGACTTAATAGGTCTCACAGTTTTTAAATCTCTTCCATCAATTCTTTTACCTGTTTTTAAAATTTGCCCTCTTACTATGTCTTTTTCAGTTTTCTTAAACTGTTTATTAACTTGCGCCAAATCCAAATTCTGTTCTTCTGCTTCTAAACTTACAGTATTTTTTATTTCTGCTAACATTTCTTGACGCTTTTGCTTAACTACTTCTGAATAAGCTTTTTTTAATGTTGTTTTCGTGAGCTTATCAACAAGTTTAACTTCTGCACTCCCTACTTTTTCCTCTTTAAAACCCCACGGATCTTTAGCCGCTTGTTCAGCAAAAGAAATTATAGTTTTAATAACTTCTTTTTGCTCTTTATGACCATAATCTACTGCTCCAAGCATAATTTCTTCAGACAATTCTGAAGCCTCAGATTCAACCATTAAAACTCCATTATTTGTCCCAGCCACAACTAAGTCCAATTTAGAATCTTCTAATTCTTTATATGTAGGATTTAAAATATATTTTCCATCATTATAAGCTACACGTGCTGCTCCTATAGGACCTAAAAAGGGAACACCTGAAATTGTCAATGCTGCTGATGTTCCTATCAGCGAAGGAATATCTGGATCATTATCTAAATCATGACTTAAAACAGTACAAATCACTTGAACTTCGTTCAAAAATCCATCTATGAAAAGAGGTCTGATTGGTCTGTCTATTAATCTTGAAGTTAGCACTTCTTTCTCACTTGGTCTTCCTTCTCGCTTAAAAAAACCTCCAGGAATTTTTCCAGCTGCAGAAGTTTTCTCTTGATAATGTACAGATAAAGGAAAAAAGCCTTGATCTTCCATTTGTTCCTTAGATGCAACTACTGTACACAATACCTGTGTCTCTCCATATGTTACTAAAACTGCAGCCTGAGCCTGTCTAGCTAATTTTCCTGTTTCTAAAATTAATTTTTTTCCACCATAATCTAATTCTTCTCTATAAATATTAAACATACACTTTTCCTTATAAATAACTTGTTACATACTCTATTAACTTAAAAAATAATCCTATTATTTGCGCAAACCTAAAGTTTTAATCATTTCTAGATATGATTTTTCATTCTTAGAATTTAAATAATCAAGTAATTTTCTTCTTCTGTTAACCATTTTAAGCAAACCTCTTCTGGAATGAACATCTTTTGCATGATTTTTAAAATGATCAGTCAAATTATTAATTCTTTGAGTAAGAATTGCTATCTGTATCTCAGGTGAGCCAGTATCTCCTTTGTCGCGAGCATACTTTTTTATAATTTCTTTTTTCTTTTCTTGTGTTATCGACATCTTTATCTCCTATTATTAATTATTAAATATTCTAAATGGTAAAATATTTTTGTTTTTTACTCTTGCAAGGGCAATTATTTTCATCTTACATGTAACATAAACTTCTTTTTCACATTTTACCTTCCCAAAAGCTAAACCATTTAAAGATACTTTTTGTCCCATAGATAAAAGTTTCGCATTATTTTTATCAATATCAATTGCCGGGATGTCGTCCAGCACAAATGATATAGGCTTTAAAGCATCTAATAATTTAGATTTATCTACCAGCTTTTCAATATCTGCAAGTAAAATCGCATCTTTATACGAAAAAGAACCTACTGATAAACGACGTAAATAAGTAATATGTCCTAAAGTATCTAAATATTTAGCCAAATCTCTAGCTAATGACCTTATGTAAACACCCTTATTACATATAATCCTAAATCTAGATTTATCAGCGTTAATATACTTACTTAAAGTTAATTTTTCTATAAAAACTTTTCTAGATTGCATATCGATTGAGATTTTATTTCTTGCTAATTTATATGCCCTTTCTCCTTTAATTTTTATCGCAGAAAAAATAGGTGGCTTTTGATTTATATTACCAACAAATTTCTTTAGGCTCGCCTTTATTTGATCTTTAGTAGGTCTTAATGAATTTCTAGAAATTACTACTCCCTCCATATCATCCGTATTAGTTTCAATACCCCAGGTTACTTCAAATTCATAAGATTTTTTGCTATTCATAGCATATCTCATAGTTTTTGTAGCTTCTCCAATAGCAATAGGTAGAACACCGGTTGCAAGAGGATCTAAAGTTCCTGCGTGTCCTGCTTTCTTAACTCCTAAAATTTTTTTTAACTTATTAGTAGCTTTCGCAGAAGAAATGCCAATTTCTTTATTTAAAACTATCCAACCACTATACATAAATATTATTATAAAGCCTTTCTAACTGCTAAAATTATTGTTTTTAGCTTTTTCTATTAATTTATCTATTTGTGACTGCCTTTCAATACTATCGTCATAAATAAATTTTATTTTAGGAGCTCTTCTTAATTTTAATTCTCTAGTAAGTGGACCAACTAATTTACGAAATTTATCATTAATAGTAGATACAAGTTCTTGATTATTTCCTGAGTTCCCCATAATTATTATATATACCGAAGCATTACTTAAATCTGGAGAAACTCTAACTTCTGTAATTATTAGAGTAGAATCATCAATTATTGGATCATGAAAAGAATAGTTTTGCAAAACTAAAGAAATTGCTTTTCTTAAGTTCTCACCAAACCTAAGTTGCCTTGCCGAACGTTCTCTATTTTTATAATTATCCATTTCATATACTTACTTTACAAAACTGGAATTTCAGTTTTTAATTCAAAACATTCAATTATGTCATCTTCTTTCAAATCTTCATAATTTAATAAAGCTATTCCACATTCCATCCCTTCTTTAACTTCATCAACTTCTTTTTGATGATGTTTTAATGTAGCCAAATCTCCTTCATGAATTACTACATTATCCCGTAACAAACGTACCTTAATTTTTTTTCTCACCACGCCTTCTGTTATTTCACATCCTGCTATTTTTCCTACTTTAGTAATCTTAAAAACTTTCTTTATTTTAGCATAACCAAGAAAGTTTTCTGTTTGAATTGGAGCCATAAGACCAGACAGTAAATTTTTAATATCATCTAAAATTTCATAAATAATTGAATAGTATTTAATTTCAATATTATGTTGTTTTGCTAATTTTCTTGCTGGAGAGTCTGCTCTAACATTAAAGCCTAATACTACGGCATTAGAAGTCACAGCTAACATTATATCACTCTCATTTAAAGCCCCTACTCCTGATAAAATTATTTGAGGAGCCACTTCATCATTTTCTAAATCCTTTACTGCAGAAGCTATAGCTTCCATAGAACCAGTCACATCAGATTTTAATATTATAGGCAATGCTTTTCTTTCACCTTGTTTAATTTGTGTTAACATCTGGTCTAAGTTTGAAGTATTATTGAGATTACTAAGTGGATTTTTCTTTTTTACAATATTTTTTCTATAATCTGTAATTTCTCTTGCTCTAGCTTCATTCTCAACTACAGTAAAAACATCTCCTGCTTCTGGAGCACTATTTAAACCTAATATTTCTACTGGATCACTAGGTAGTCCATTTGTAATTCCTTTAGCATTGTGATCTAACAACGCCCTAACTTTTCCCCAATTTGAACCTGCTACCACTACATCTCCTATATTTAATTTTCCCCTTGAAACCAATAATGTTGCAACAACACCTCTTCCAGCATCTACTCTAGATTCAATTACCGCTCCCGAAGCATCACCATGATTAACAGCTTTTAGATCCATCATTTCTGCCTGCAAACTAATTGCTGCCAACAACTCATCAATATTAGTCTTTTTTAACGCAGAAACTTCAATAGATACTACTTCACCCCCAACATCTTCTGTAACAACATTATGTTGTAAAAGATCTTGTTTTACCTTTAATGGATTAGAACCAGCTGTATCAATTTTATTAATTGCTAATACTATAGGTGCTTTTGCTTGAAGAGCATGTTGAATAGCTTCTATTGTCTGAGGCATCACTGAATCATCAGCCGCTACAACTAAAACAACTATATCAGTAATATTTGCACCTCTTGCTCGCATAGAACTAAAAGCTGCATGACCAGGAGTATCAATAAATGTAATAACTTCAGAATCTTTTGTTTCAACTTGATAAGCACCAATATGTTGAGTTATCCCACCCGATTCTTTACTTACAATATCTGTAGATCTGATTGCATCTAATAATGAAGTCTTGCCATGATCAACATGACCCATAACTGTTACAATAGGAGGTCTTTTTTCACCTACTTCATTATCTTTTTTTACTTCTAAACCTATTTCAACATCAGCATCAGAAACTCTTTTTACAGTGTGTCCGAACTCTATTACTACTAATTCTGCTGTGTCTCCGTCTATGGTTTGAGAAGGAGTTGCTAAAACTCCATTTTTCATTAGAGACTTAACTATATCACTACTCCTTGTAGCCATTCTATTTGCTAACTCTTGAACAGTTATTACTTCAGGGATTATAACCTCTCTTACAATTTTTTTAGTTGCCTCTGCTCCCCCTCCAGCTGCAGCTTGACTATTTCGTTTCTCACGTTCCCTGGCTCTTCTTACTGAAGCTAAAGATCTTTGCCTATCATCTTCTTCATCAAAAGTTTGATTAATAGATAATTTTCGTTGTCTTCTTCCAAACTCTCTTCCTAAAGAAAGTTTCTTACTAATTTTCTTTTTTTCTTCAACCTCTTCATCTACTTTCAATCGTATAGCTTTATCTTTATTAAGCTCTTTATCTTTATTAAGCTCTTTTTCTACAAAACTATCTGCAACTTTTAAGTGACCATCAATCTTATCACTACTTTTATTAATCTTTTTATCAACTTTTTCTTCTAATTCATTTTTATCTTTCTTTTCTTCTTGTTTTTCTTCCAGTTTGTTAGAATCTCCTTTAAATTTATTTGCATTATTTAACGCCTTTAAGCGAGATTCTCTTTCTAAGTCAGACAAATTATCTTTTTTGCCTTCAGATAAATCAGATCTATTATTATTTTCATTTAACTTGTAACTTCTTACTTTTTTAACCTCAACTGAAACAGATTTGGTTCTTCCGTGAGCAAAAGATTGCCTAATAGTTCCACCTCCGATAGTTTTTTTTAATTCAAGTCTTCCGCCAGATGAAAGGCCTAACTTTCCTGAAACACTACCTTTCTTTTTTTCTTCTTCTTTTTTATCAACACGTGGGTCTTTAGCCATTTATTTAACCTTTAACTATAAATTAATTTTAATATACTTAACATTTTTCAATTTTGCACCCCAGTACAAAGAAATTTCATATTAATTAATAAATTCTTTATATTTCTATAACTGTAACACATTAATACTATATTAATTAAAACTTAATCTTCAAACCAAGAAGCTCTCGCTCTCATAATTAAATCATCGGCCTCAGTACTAGAAATTTTAATATCTCCCAACATCTCTCTTAACTCATCACTAGCTAAATCTGCAAAATCATTTAAGGTTATAATATTTTCTTTACCTAATTTTGCTAACATAGCATTATTCATGCCTTCAAAATTAACCAGCTCATCACTCATTCCTAATTTTTTAATCTCTTTGATTAAATTCGCATCTATATCTTTTAAACTACTCACAGCTCTTTCTTTAAGTTCTTCAGCTACTTTTTCATCAAAACCCTCTATTTCAATTAATTCACTAATTGGTACATAAGCCACTGACTCTAATGAAGAGAACCCCTCTGTAACCAAAACCTGAGCAATAACTTCATCTACATTTAGTTTATCAATAAACAACTGTGATATATCTTTCATTTCGTTTTGTCTTCGTTCAGATTCAGACCCTTCAGTCAAAATATCTATATCCCAACCTGTAAGCTGACAAGCCAACCTTACATTTTGACCTCTTCTCCCTATAGCCAAGCTTAATTGATCATCTGGAACAATAATTTCTACTTTTTTATCTTCTTCATCTAATACAACTTTAGTTACTTCTGCTGGAGCCAAAGCGTTTACTAAATAAGTAGGAACATCTTCAGAATAAGGAATAATATCTATTTTTTCATTTTGTAATTCAGCTACTACTGCTTGGACACGACTTCCTCGCATTCCCACACAAGCTCCTACAGGGTCAATTGTATTATCTTTAGATAAAACTGAAATTTTAGCTCTACTGCCAGCATCTCTTGCTACAGCAATAATTTCAATTATACCATCATAGATTTCTGGAACTTCTTGTGTAAAAAGCTTAGCCATAAACTCATTCGCCGTTCTAGACAAAAAAACTTGTGGTCCTCTTTGTTCTTTTTTAACTTCAGATATCCAAGATCTAATTCTATCACCAGGTCTAAAAGTTTCTCTAGGAATAACATCATCTCTCCTAATAAAAGCTTCCCCTTTTCCTAAATCAACTATTACATTACCATATTCAATTCTTTTAACTAATCCGTTTACTATTTCCCCCACTCTGTCTTTAAATTCTTCATATTGTTTCTCTCTTTCAGCATCTCTAACTTTTTGAACAATAACTTGTTTTGCAGTTTGAGCTGCTACTCTTCCTAATTCTATAGGAGGAAGAGGGTCATAAAAATAATCCCCAATATTTGCTGCTGAATCTCTTTTTTTACCTTCTTCTAAAGAAATCTCTATAGCTTTGTTTTCAACAACTTCAGTTACTTTCAAAACTCTCGCTATTTCAATTTCTCCATTTTTCCTATTTATCCCTGCTCTTATCTCAAGCTCTTGCCCATATTTTCTTTTGGCTGCGGATTGAATAGCTTGTTCCATAGCTTCTATAACTATGTCTTGATCTATAGACTTTTCTCTAGCAACAGACTCAGCAATTTGCAGAAGTTCTGGTCTAGCTATGTTTTGGCCTGCATTATTCTCTGTCATGTATTCCTCTCTAAAATTTATTCACAAAATTTTTGTTCAACTAAATTAGCATTTTTTATTTCACTAAAATTAAAGATTAAATTTTTATTTGTTTTGTCTTCAATCAACTCAATATTTCCATCATCACACTTACATATTATTCCTAAATAATTCTTCTCACCTTTGATTTTTAAATCCAATTCTATCTTTATCTTACTTCCTATAAACCTAACAAAATCTTTATATTCTATTAACGGTCTATTTATCCCCGGTGAAGACACTTCAATAGAAAATTTTTGTAAAAAACTATTGTTATCTAACAAATTAAATAATTGTTTATTAACTTTAACACAATCAGAAATCGTAATATTTTTAAGGTCATTTCTCTCTATCATAAATTGTACAGTATCAGAAGAATAAGTATGTATTTTTATTCTAATCAACCTGTACCCAAAAGAACTAATACTACTTATAATATCTAAAGCTTTTTCTCTCAATTCCAAAGGTTCAATTATTTTATTATATACCTCCACATCTTTAAACAATTTAAACTCCAAAAAAAAATAAGCCTTCCGGCTTATTATAAAAATTCTATAATACTAATATAAAAAAACTATACTCTATTTTTAAACAATTATCAATTAAAGAAAATTATACTTTTAACAACTTAAAATAATAAGAGGTATGTCCTTTTTTATCTGCCTTTTCTTGATATTTAGTGGTAGGCCAACTATCTGGTTTATCCAAATAATCTTTTTGACATTTTGCCATCCATTTATAATTTTTATCATTTATTATATGATGCATTATCCAACAAACATAAGAATAATCATCACTAGAAATTCTTAATTCTCCCCCAAAAGTCATTATAGCGTTTATTAAATTTAGAGTAGATTTTTGAATTATTCTTCTTTTGTAATGTTTTTTCTTTGGCCATGGATCTGGAAATAAAATAAATACTTTTTCAAATGTATTAGAATTAAAAATATTAAAAAGTTCTCTTGCATCACCATTATAAATTTTAATTCTACTTAAATGGTCTTCATCTAATAAAATTAATAAATCAGCAATGCCATTTATATATGGTTCACAAGCAATAAAACCTATATCTTTATTATTATCTAGTTGCCATTTAATATTTTCGCCTGACCCGAAACCAATCTCTAACCAAATTTTTTTGACATTAACAGGAAAGATTTTGTCTAATTTTAAATTTTTACCCTTAATTTTCAACTTAACTTTTGGCAATACATTATCAATTAAATATTTTTTTTTTTGCTTAGTTTCCTTCCTTTTTTACGCCCATATAAAATTTGCATAATGCTATCCAGCTTCTTTTAAAAGTAAATTTGCCTTATCTGTTTTTTCCCAAGTAAATGATTTATTACTTTCTGACTCTCTTCCAAAATGTCCATATGTAGCTGTGGGTAAATAATTAATATAAGACAAATTAAGCATTTCTCTTATCCCTCTTGGTGACAAATCAAAATGCAAATCTATTAAATTTGTAATTTCTTTATCAGATAACTTAGAAGTACCGTGCGTGTTAACATAAACTGACAAAGGCTCAACCATTCCAATTGCATAAGATAGCTGAATAGTGCATTTCTCAGCTAATCCTGCATATACAATATTTTTAGCTACATATCTTGCAGCATAAGCCGCAGAGCGATCAACTTTTGAAGGATCTTTCCCTGAAAAAGCTCCTCCGCCATGTTGACAAGCCCCTCCATAAGTATCGACTATAATTTTTCTACCAGTTAATCCTGCATCTCCATCTGGCCCTCCTATTTCAAATTTTCCAGTAGGATTTATATAAATATGTTCTTCTGATGGAATCCAATTTTCAGGTAATGCCTCGTTAATTATAGGATAAACATAATCAAATATATTTTTACGAGTAACACCTTTCTCATGCTGAGTAGAAATAACTATATTATCACATCCAATAGGTTTGTTATCTTCATAAATTAACGTAACTTGTGATTTTGAATCAGGCAATATTCCAGGAGCTTTTCCTTGTTTTCTAAATTCAGATAATACTTTAAGAATTTGATGACTATATTGAATAGGCGCAGGCATAAATTCTTTAGTTTCTGTACAAGCATAGCCAAACATAATTCCTTGATCACCCGCACCTTCTGTTCTTGAATCATTAGAATCGACGCCTTGAGCAATATCCACAGACTGTTCATGTAAAAAACTATTAAAATCAAAACCTTTCCAATGAAAATTGTCTTGCTCATATCCAATTTCTTTTACTACATTTCTAACTATACTTTCTTGCTCCTCTATTTTAATTTCAGGCCCTCTTACTTCACCAGCAATTATAACTTTATTAGTCGTAACCAAAGTTTCACATGCCACTCTAACATCATCTTTTGTTTCGCTTTTTCCCAAATACGCATCTACTATCGCGTCTGAAATTTGATCACATATTTTATCTGGATGTCCCTCTGAAACAGACTCGGATGTAAAAAGATAGCTATCCTTCATATTTTTTCCTTATATTTCCCTTTTCTTAAAAATAAAAACTTAGAAATAAATAACATAATTAAACTTATAATTATATATATTATATTTCCATAAATTGAAAATAAAGTTGGTTTATATAACTTAGGAAGCTTAGAATCTATAAATCCTTGAGTTTCTAAAGGTAATTTTTTAATATATACTCCTAATGGATTAATAATCGCCGAAATTCCAGTATTTGCAACTCTTAAAACAGGAAGGCCTTCTTCAATTGCTCTTACCCTTGCTGCAGCTAAGTGTTGTATAGGACCATGTGATTTCTTATACCATGCATCATTAGTTAAATTTATTAAAAAATCTGGCCTATCACCATTAACTACTTTAGAAGAAAATATTATCTCGTAGCAAATAAGAGCCCCTATTTTATTATAATTTTTACCAAGATCTATAGTATTGGAAAGCTTCCCTGCAGAAAAATCAATTGCTCCATTAGCTAATTTAATAAATTTTATTATTTTACTAAATGGATTAAACTCACCAAATGGCACCAATTTAACTTTATCATAATAATTTATAATGCTCCCTTTATTATTTATGAAATATATACTGTTATAAATTTTAAAAAGTTCATCATTTTTGTAAACCCTTCTTGTAGCTCCTGTTATTACTAGTTGTTTATCTTTTAACCATTTAAATAAATTTATATTATTCTTATTTAAATAATCTATGTCATACATAAAAGCAGACTCAGGCCATATTATATATTTAGGATAATCATTCTTAATATCAACTTGAGAAAGATTAATTAACTTATCTAAATGTTGTTTATGAAGTTTTGTGTCCCATTTTTCCTGTTGTTTAATATTGGGTTGAACTAATCTAATTGATTCTGAAAAATAATTTTCTTGATCTCTTAACTCACTTCTAATAAGCCCATACACAAACAATATTAACAAAGGCATCAAAGCATAAAGACCATAATGAATTTTAACCCTAAAAAGAGAAATAGAAAATATTGCTAAAAAACTAAATAAACCTAACCCATATATTCCTATTAATGAAACAGGTTGCAGAAAAATATAAGAGCCAGACCATATATAACCTAATGTATTCCAAGGAAAACCTCCTAAAAAAATACCTCTGATGTATTCAGAAAATGAAATAAATACTGAACAAATAATTGCAAAACCTAGTAAATTAAGATTCCAATAACTATAAAGAAATTTAGATATAACTATAAAAATAACCGTAAAAAAAGAAAGAAAAATACATAATAACAAAACTGCTAATAAACCAATTAAAATTCCACCTGCATTACCCACTTCAAAAGAAATAGAAATCCAACACAACCCAAAAAACAACATAAAAAAACTAAATAGAAAGCCAAAATAACACGATTTAATTAAATTACAATTGTTATCACTTATCAAATTAAATAATATATTTAAAGCCAAAATTGTTAATGGAACAAATATCAAATTACCATTAAAAGAAAGACTACTTAAACTACTAGCTAAAATTAATACTATGCTTTGCCAAAAAATATTTTTTTGAGATATATCTATGTGCTTTAATATATTCAATTTTTTATATTTTAGGATACCCAATAATTTTAATTTTTTTGATCCTCCGCAAATCAGCCTCTATAACTTCAAATGATAAACCCGAATTATGTTTTATAACCCTTCCTACTTCAGGAACATTCTTCTCTAAATTAAAAACTAATCCACCTAAAGTATCGACGTCCATTGAAGAATTTAATAATTTACAGTTATAGTGCTTTTCTAATTCTATTATTGGAATTCTTGCATCTACTATTACATGCCCTTCTTCTTTTCCATCTATAATAAGATTATAACTTACATCGTGCTCATCTTCTATTTCTCCGGTTATTTCTTCTACTAAATCTTCAATTGTGATTAACCCATCTGTTCCACCATGCTCATCTACAACAATGGATAAATGTATCTTAGTTGATCTCATTTCTTGAAATAAGTCAGAAATAGAAGTGGAAGGAGTAGAAATAATTATTTTTCTAATGATATCACTTAATTCAAATTTTTCTCCATTCTTCCAATAAGCTAAAATATCTTTTACATGAACCATCCCTGCAATATCATCCAACGTGCCCTTATATACAGGCAATCTAGAATGAGCAGCTTTTTTAAAAACATTTATACAATCAGTTAATGATGAATCTATCGAAACTGATACTATATTTGCCCTAGGAACCATCGCTTCAGACACTTCCGTAGAAGAAAAACTCATTACATTATCCAGCATTATTCTATCATAATAAGATAAACCTGCTTTCTTAACCAATGAACGAACTTGTCCTCTAGTACTTTCTAAGTCTGATTTTTCGTTATTCTTTTTAATAAAGAATCTGTTCAAACCACCAAACTTATTTAAGCCCATTTAATTCCCTTCTTTATATTTTTTATCTAAAAGCAAAACATCAATACTCATAGTATTTAAAATAATCTTTTCTAAATTCATCATTTTTTTTTCACTCTTCTTGTTATTATGATCATACCCCGCCAAATGTAAAACGCCATGAATAACTATATGTATCACATGATCAAAAAAAGGAATACCATATAGATTGCTTTCTTCTCTTATTTTATCATAACTTATAGCTACATCGCCAATATAATTTAAATTATCAGAAAAATTATTTATTTTATAATTAGGAAAGGCCAACACATTAGTTGGCAAATTTTTCTGTCTCCATATTTTATTCAACTTTTTTATTTCATTATTATTAATTAATCTTATGGTAAGTTCAGAATTAAATAAGTTGGCCTTTTCTAAAGTTAAAAAAACCACTTCATAAAAAAAACCATAATACATTAATTTTTTCCAATTTTTATTGACTACATCTAAATTTAAAATAATCTTATTTTTCATATGCTTTAACTATTTCCTGAACTAATGGATGTCTAACTACGTCTTTATTATCAAAAAAAACCTGCCCTATACCTCTTTTAATTTTCTTTGTTACATCCAATGCGTGTGATAAGCCCGATTTAACATTATTTGGAATATCAATTTGCGTTACATCTCCAGTAATAACCATTCTTGAATTAAATCCTAACCTTGTTAAAAACATTTTCATTTGCATAATACTTGTATTTTGAGCCTCATCTAAAATAATATAAGCATTCGATAAAGTTCTGCCTCTCATAAATGCTAACGGAGCAATTTCTATAGTACCTAAATTCATGTATTTCTCTAATTTTTTGTAAGACAAAACATCTTCTAAAGAGTCATAGATTGGCCTTAAATATGGATCAACTTTATCTTTCAAATCTCCTGGTAAAAATCCTAACTTTTCTCCTGCTTCTACTGCAGGTCTGGAAATAATAATCTTTTCTATTTCTTCTTTTTCTAGCATAGCCACTGCATGAGCTACCGGTATATACGTTTTGCCTGTTCCTGCCGGACCAATTCCAAAAGTAAGTTCTTTATTATTTAATGTAATTATATATTCGTTCTGTCGATGAGTCCTAGCTTTAATAGTCTTCTTTGAAGTAACAATTAAAGGATCCTTTTCACCATCTTTTAAACTATTATTAATTTTATCACCATTCATTCTTATAGAAGCATCCACTTCTTCATAACCAATTTCAAATCCTTTTTTAATTTGTGTGTATAAATCATTGAGCACATCTTTTGCTAAATTTACTTCTTCCCCAGAAATTTCAATATTACTTCCTCTGCTATTTAAATTTACATTTAAAATAGATTCTATCCTATGTAAATTTTTATCTAATTCCCCATATAAATAAGGCATTAATTTTTCATTATTAAAAGACATAATTATATTTTTTTTAGTTTTAAAGTCTGACACTTTTAATTTAGCACTTTCTTCTCTTTTTTAATTAATTTTCCTTCCATGCTATTTTTACTTGCTGTAATTATCTTTAAATTTGCCACATCACCTATCTTAAAATCTGCATTATCAATATAAACAGACTGTAAATATGGACTTTTTCCAACTATTTGAAAGTCTTTTCTTCCAAATTTTTCAAATAAAACCTCTAAATATTCTCCAATAAAAGATTTATTAAATTCTTTTTGTTGTTCATTTAAAATATCTTGGACTATTTTTAATCTCTCCGTTTTAATCACTTCACTTATTTGTTGTTTCATTATTGAACCAGGTGTTCCTGGTCTTCTAGAATATTTAAAAGAATATGCTTGTGCATATTTAACTTCTTTAATTAAATTTATAGTATTTTTAAAAGCTTTCTCAGTTTCTCCTGGAAAACCAATTATAAAATCTGAAGAAAATGCCATATCTGACCTAACTTCTCTTAACCTATTTATTATATTTATATATTGTTCTATTTTATACTTCCTATTCATAGTCTTTAAAACACCATTATCACCAGACTGTACCGGCAAATGTAAATATGGCATCAAGGCACAAACTTCGCCATGTGTTTTTATTAAATCATCATCCATATCAACAGGATGAGACGTCATATAACGAATTCTCTTCACTCCTAAACTAGCAATTTCTTTTATCAAATTTGCTAAATTCCAATTTTTTTTATGATATTCCCCATGATAAGCATTCACATTTTGTCCTAGCAAACATATTTCTTTAGTTCCATTTTTGATTAAAACTTTAGCCTCCATAATGACTTCATTAACAGATCTAGAATATTCCGCCCCTCTTGTATATGGCACCACACAAAAACTACAAAATTTATCACATCCTTCTTGTATGCTTAAAAAAGAAGTAGCATTAACATTTTCTCTATCAGAATTTAATTGATCAAACTTAATTTCTATAGGAAAATCAGTATCTACTATTCTAGCTGATCTTTTATGAACTTTCTTTAAAATTTCTGGAAGCTTATGATAGGTTTGAGGCCCTACCACTACATCTACTATTGGCTGTCTTCGAATTATTTCCTTTCCTTCTGCTTGTGCAACACATCCTGCAACCACTATATTTGATTTTTTACCTTGCTTTAATAACTTTTTTTTAATTGGAGCTATTCTTCCCAACTCTGAATATACTTTTTCTGCGGCTTTCTCCCTAATATGACATGTATTTAAAATTATTAAATCTGCTTCATAATAATCACTTGTTTTTTTATAACCATGAGGAAACATTAATTCGTACATTCTTTCAGAATCATAAACGTTCATTTGGCAACCATAAGTCTTTATAAATATTTTTTTCATTCTTTATTCAAAGCCTTTATAAAATTATAATAACTTATATATATCTTCATTATATTTTAAAGATCTAGGAGAACCTAATAAAGCCAAACTTAATCCATACGCTACTTGCTTCCACGCAATGGTAGAAACCATTTTTCTATTCCCAACTTCTCCTATAGGTTCGTGCGCAATAACTATTATATCCACTCTCCTTAAAGTAAAAATTTTTAATAAATGTCCCATTAAACCCATTCCTCCCCACCATGCTATAAAAGGTCTTTCACTTCGGGAAATAGGTAAGCCATCTATTTTTTTGTAACAAATAGTAATAGCTTGTAGCAAATAATTATTAGAATCTTCAGTATTATCTGCAATAGAAAAAAGAGATGATTTAAAATTTAAAACACGATTTCCATCCGATGATGTTCCTTCTGGAAACAAAACTAATCTTTTTCCCGTATTAATAAACTCCTTTATTGCATCACTTTGTGTTCCTGCCTTAGTAGCTTTTCTTTCAACAAAAAATGTATTTTGTAATTTAGCTAAAAACCCAAATAATGGCCAACTAGCTACTTCAGACTTAGCAATAAAACTAATATTGGCTAAAGAGGATATTATAGATATATCTAACCAAGAAGCGTGATTAGATATTAATAATCCCGGTTTATTTTCTTTAATTTCACCAATTAAATTAACATTAATATTTAATATCTTTAGGAAACCTCTATGAAAATATCTAGGCATATCATCTACAATTTTTAATTTTAAGATCTTAAAAATAAAAAAGCTAAAAAGCATAATCCCTAACCATATTATACATAAGAAGATTTTCATAATTACTCTCAAAGTAACAGAAATGTAAGATAAAAAAATCATAAACAAACTAAAAAATTAATTAATACTTTTTAATTCGTAGTGTAATTTATAACGGCGAGTAACTTGTTCAGTTTCTAAAACAATAAAAATATCCGTTGTAGAGAACTGTTCGTCCAAGACAGCTCCATCACCAACATATGCTCCTAATCGCAAATAACCCTTTATTAAGGGAGGTATTAACTTTTTAGCTTCTTTGACATTAATTTCTTCTTTACTTAAAATATTCATATTTAAATACCTATTTGGTACTGCTATAGGTCTAATTTCTTTTGGTGCTAAATGAAAATGATACAAATAAGATAAGGGAACTTTTATAAGTTCTTGATCCATTTCTCCAAAACTAGCACACCCAAACATAAATTTAATATCATAAAAAAATACATAATTTGCTATGCCGCGCCACAACAGTTGCATAGTTTGACCATTTCTATAATTTATATCTACACATGAGCGACCTAATTCTAGAACCTCTTCTTTATTATTTATTAAAGCATCTATATTATATTCATCTGTAGAATAAAAACCTCCCGATTTTTCCGCTTGAGTTTTTCTATTTAACCTATACGTTCCAACAACTTTTTCACTTATTGTAGATTTAGAATTATCTAAAACTAGCAAATGATCCCAATATTCATCAAAGCGATCAAAATCTCTTTTCTTAATAAACATTTCATTTGAAGGTTTAGCTGACATTTCTTCATAGAAAACTCTATACCTTAAAGCCTGTGCGGCATCTATTTCTTCTTTATTCTCAGCCAACCTGACTTCAAGGTTACCTGCATGAACACCTTCAACTGTTTTATAAAAATCTTCAGCAACTGCCATAACTATTCCATAACAAATAAAATTTATTTAAGATATTTTTTTACCATATAACTCTAATTTATGACCTGTTAATTCATATCCTAATTTTTTTGCAACTTTATTTTGCAATTCCTCTATATCATCATTAACAAACTCTATAACTTCTCCGCTCTCGATGTCAATTAAATGATCATGATGTTCATTACTATAAATTTCATAACGAGATCTTCCATCTCCAAAATCTCTCACTACAACAATACTTGCATCTTCAAATAATTTCATAGTCCTATACACTGTTGCCATACTTATTTGTGAATCAATTTTATAAGACCTCTTATAAACTAAATTAGCATCAGGATGATCATTCGCCTTGGATAACACTTTAGCAATAACCCTTCTCTGATTAGTTAACTTAATACCTTTTGCAGCACATAAATTTTCTATCGCTGATTTAGCCATTAATATACCTCATTAATTAAAAATTAATTTTACACCTCATTATTAACATTATATTACTTATTATTAACATTTTTAAGTCATAAAGTATAAAAAAATTAAAGAAAGTATAAATTATGAATAAAAAATCTATCAAAACTATAGATCTTTTAGGAGAGATTTGTCCTATGACCTATGTGAAAACCAAATTAGCAATTGAAAAAATTAAAAATAAAGAAAGATTAAAATTTATATATGATAGTGAAGAAGCTAAAACAAATGTACCTAAATCTATAAAAGAAGTAGGACATAAAGTAATCGAAATTAAACATATTAAAAAAAATAATTTTTACATAATTATTGAAAAATAAGCACTATAAAGACATCTCTAATATTAAAGCATCTACTCTTTCTCCTTTACCTATACCTTTTTTAATCAAATAGTATTGTTTTCTAAACCCTGCAATATCAAAACCTAATGATTGATAAAAATTAATCGCTTTATAATTAGTGGCAGCAACTTCTAAATTTATTTTCATTAAATTTAAATTACTTTTAAAAACACCCTTTATTAAATATTTTCCATAATTATTGTTCTGATAATTTTTAAGTACTCCTATCGATAAAATTTCTCCTAAATTTTTATTTAATAAAAGAATTAAATAAGCAATTATTTTTTTCTTTACTTGCAAAACATAAATTTTACTACCCATATTTAAAAAATCTTCAAAATCTTTCTTATTCAAAGTACTAAAATTACTGTTTGCAAAAGCAGATTTATATACCTTTAAAACATCCTGTAAAAAAAATTTATTTTCAATTTGAATAAGCTTTATTTGCATTTACTTAACTACTGGTGGCTTTTTCCATAAAGAAGGAGCTGTTATATTAGTTTTCCTTAAATATAATGGAGATGTCTCTATATATTTTTTATTAAAAATAATATCACGAGCAGAATTATAAAGTCCTTGTGAAGTAATAAAATCATCTTTATAAATTATTCCTTTAAAATTTAATTTATCTGCAAAAATATTACTTCCATTTCCTATAAGCATAAAATTGTCGATAGATATAGGAATAGTAATTTTTTTTTCCATATTTATAGCTTTGGCTTTTGTTATAGGAATATATTTATTATTAAACCATTGAATATATAAATATCCTGGAGAAGCTTTTAATACAGTACAAACATTGGTCTTTAAATTAGGAATGCTTCTGCATAGAGCATCAAGTGTATAAATTCCACTTAATTTAATTTTATCATTTGCTAAGCTAAAAGCTTTTATAGTAGACAAAGATACTCTTATTCCATTAAAATTTCCTGGTCCTATAGTTGAAAAAAAAATACTAAAGTTAGTAAATTTTATTTTCTTATTATATTTAATATTATTTAAATATTTAAATAAAATTCCTGCTCTATCTTTACTTAATTTAATGGTTTTATTAAAAACTAATTTTTTTTCTGTTCCAATTACAATAATTAAATTATTTAAGGAAAGATCTAAAGCTAAAAAATCCATCTTATATTCCTTTTATTTACTATATTAGAATACAAGTATATATTCTAACATAATGTCTACTTAATACTATATTAAAGGAATATCATGAAACTTATAGAAATTACGGAACAAAAATATAACATTAAAATAGATTTAGCCTATAGAAAAAATAATAACTTTACGAAAAAAAAAATATATAATCACAATAAATGTTTTATTCATAAAGATGCCTTGCCTAATCTACTTTCCTCTATAAAAGTAGCTAACATGCTAGGATATAGATTAAAAATTTATGATGCATATAGACCTGTAGAAGCACAAAAAATATTATGGGAAAATACTCCAGATGAAAATTTTATTACACCACCTGAAAAAGGTTCTCCACATTCAAGAGGAATAGCCATCGACCTAACATTAATGAAAAACAACAAACCCATTGATATGGGAACAAAATTTGATTATCTAGAAAAAAAATCCTACCATGGAGACACTTCTATTTCAAATAAGGCACAGAAAAATAGAATAATACTATTAGGAATTATGATAACTGCAGGTTGGGATTTTTATAAAAATGAGTGGTGGCATTATCAACTATTTAACAGTAAAAAATGGCCTCTACTTGAAGAAAAAATAGAAAACACCAGTCTTATATAAGAATTTAAATTACCTCTTTTACTTCCATAACTTCAGGAATATAATGCTTAAGCATATTCTCTATTCCCATTTTTAAAGTGGCCATAGAAGAAGGACATCCCGCACAAGCTCCTTTCATTTCTAATTCTAAAACTCCTTTAGAATAATTATGAAATACTATATCTCCTCCATGTCCTGCAACCGAAGGCTTAACTCTAGTTTCTAATAGTTCTTTTATTTGATCGACTATTTCTTTATCTTCTGAGCTAACTTCTTTATGTATATTTTTGACCTTCTCATTTATTACTTTTTCATTTGACATGTAATGTTGCATAATTTGACTTAAAATTAGAGGCTTCAAAACTTGCCATTCAATGCTATCTACTTTTGTAATAGATATAAAATCAGCACCTAAAAATATTGATTGGATCCCGTCTATTAGAAATAACCTTTTAGCTAATGGAGAAATTTCTAAATCATCTCCTTTTGTAAAAGTTACACTATTATTTGGAGAAACATCCCTTCCCGGAATAAATTTTACAGTTTTAGGGTTTGGCGTTAGCTCTGTTTGAATAAACATTAAATTTACCTCTTTCCTTTTATTAAGTTATTTTCTTCAATTCCTTATCAGTTAAATTTCCCGGAACTATCGTAAGAGGAATATGTATACTTTTTGTCAGTCCAGCAGAAAATTTATTAACTAAATAATTAGTGCCCGCACCTTCTGGAGCCTCACCTAATACCAATATACTAATCGTTTTATCCATATTAATCAAATCTATAATTTGATTATACTTATCCCCATAACTTACCACAGACTTAACTTTTAAATCATAATCTTTTAACACATTTTCTATTAATTCCCTCAAAACATCTTCAGCTTCTTCAGTTGCCTCTCTCTTCATTAATTGCTCTACTCCTGCAAAATGTTGTAAATCATTTGGCTCAATAACATATAATAAAACAACTTCTCCTCCTGAATTCTTTGCTCGCATACAAGCAAATTTTAAAGCTACCTTACATTCTTCAGAAGAGTCTACACAAACTAAAAATTTTACTTTACCTGGTATATGTTTCATTAAACACCTTTATATTCTTCTAAATATTTCACTAGCTAAAAATCCAAACAATATTGCTCCAAATGCAGCAAAAATACCATATAATAAAGAATTATTCTTAGAATATTTATATAATTCAGCTGAAATTCCCTCTTTTGAAACAAAAATATTATCATGCCATGAGGAAATTAATTTATTATTATTTTTATTTACTAAATACATATTTACTTCATAGTTACCTATTGGTGTAATGACTGGCAAATTAAATTCCGCTCTAAATAAAGTATTTTCTATAACATTTAATTGATTTAATTTTGATACATACAATTGTTTTTCTCGATAAATTTCTTCTAGCTTCTTTTTATAATAATATTGTTCAGAATTCTTTTTATTTTCTAAACCTAAAATATTAAGATTGCTCCATCCTATTTCCATATACTTAAATAAAGAACTGTTCATATTATGGGTTTCATTATTTGAACTAATGGCATAATAGGAAGGAATATAATTAATATTAATATATTGATTATCTGAAATCCATAAACCATATCGATTTACTTTTTTCCACAATTTTGCTTTAGTTTTTGGTCCAACCACCGAGACATATATATTGGTGTCATTATAAATCTCTGGGTCAACAACCCCATATATAATTATTTTAGCTCCCTTAAAAGAAGCCGTAATATTTATATCTCTATTTGAAATATCTCCTAATATAGTTTGAGCAATTAAATGATTGCTGATTAATAAATAGAACACTAATAAAAATATTATTTTAAAAAATATCACTTTATAAACTCCAAACTATATATATTTTCTGGAATAATTAATAATTCTAATACCAAAACCAACGCGACAATAATGATTAATATTGATAAAAAAAATCGTATCTGTTCTGCCTTTAAACGCCCCATTACTCTTGATCCAATTTGAGCTCCAAATACTGCACCTACAATCAATAAAGAAGATAAAATAACATCAACTGTTTGATTTATATAAGAATGCATTACTGTTGCAATGAAAGTAACAAACACTATTTGCAATAAAGATGTGCCTATCACTATTTGAGTAGGCATTCCTAAAATATATATCATCGCAGGAACTAGAACAAATCCTCCCCCAACGCCCATTAAAGATGATAATATTCCTACAAAAAACCCTATAACAATAGGAGGCAATATACTTATATACAAATGAGACTTTCTAAATTTTACTTTAAAAGGCAACCCATGAAGCCATATATGTTCATGTAGCTTTTTATGTTTTCCATTATTTAGATTGCTAATAGAGGTAAGGCTTTCTCTTAACATAGATCCTCCAACAAATATTAAAATAAATATATAAGCAAAAGAAATAAAAAATTTTTCATGCCCTGTACTTAATAAATATTTTAATAAAAATACACCTAAAATACTTCCTAAAATTCCACCTGCCAACAACACAAAACCCATTAAAAAATCAATATTCTTTCTTCTGAAATGTGCTAAAAACCCTGACACAGAAGCTGCTAAAATATGATTAGCCTCGGAAGCTACCGCTACTGCAGGAGGGATCCCTAATAACATTAATAAAGGAGTCATTAAAAATCCTCCTCCAACACCGAACATGCCGGATAAAAATCCTACAACCAAACCTAAAATTATAAGAACTAAGATATTTACAGAGAGTTCTGCAATAGGAAGATAAAAGTCCATGTATTAGAAAAAACCGATTATTTTTTTAGTTTCTTTTATAATAGGTGCTGCAATATTATCTGCCTTTTCCCCACCCTTATATAAAATATCCTTTAAGTAACTTCTATCATCCTGCAATTTTCTAATTTCTTTACTTATTGGTCCTAATATGTCAACAGACAAATCACCTAAATCCTTTTTAAATACTGAAAATTGTTTTTCCGCATATAAATCCACCACTTTAGTAATATTATTATTTGAAAGTGCTGCATAAATATTTAACAAATTAGATACCTCAGGTCTTTCTTTGATAAATTCATCCGTGAATTTTCCACTATTATCAAGACACTCTATATTAGGTAGTTCTAAAGGATCTGTTTTAGCTTTTTTTATTTTATTAGAAATTTCATCCGGGCTATCTGTTAAATTTATACGAGAATAATCTGAAATATCTGATTTAGACATCTTTTTTGTTCCGTCTCTCAAATTCATTACTCTTGTAGCAGCTCCCATTATAACTGGCTCTGTAATAGGAAAATAATCTATACTATTATCGCTATTAAATTTTTGTGCTATATCTCTTGCAAGTTCTAAATGTTGTTTCTGATCCTCTCCTACTGGCACATGCGTTGCATGATAAGCCAATATATCTGCTGCCATAAGAACTGGATACACATATAAACCAGCCGAAGCATTTTCTCTATTTTTACCTGCCTTTTCTTTAAATTGTGTCATTCTATTTAGCCATCCTAAACGAGCTGTACAATTAAAAATCCAGGCTAATTCAGCATGAGCTATTACTTGAGACTGCACAAAAATAATTGATTTTTCTGGATTAATGCCAGAAGCAATAAAAGCTGCAGCTACTTCATATATATTATTATTTAAAATTTCTGGCTCCTGCTTAACTGTAATGGCATGCATATCTACCACACAATAGATACAATCATGGGAATTTTGTAATGATACAAAATTTTTAATAGCTCCTAAATAATTTCCTAAATGCAAATTACCTGTTGGCTGAACTCCAGAAAAAACACGACCCATTTAAACCTCAAAATTCTATAATTAATAAAACTTTATATATTTATATATATATTATTTATAACTTTCGATAAAACTATCTTTTTTGAAAAAATTAAAAACTTTCATTAGGTAGCATATATAAATAAAACTTAAAACACCTACTAAAACTAATATTGACAATTTAAAAATATTTAAAAATATAGGATCATAATTTAAAATCAAATTTGTCATTATGCTATTTACTATAAACAATAGTATTAACATACTGAGAGTTGCAGATATAATTTTAATTAACATTAAATAAAAATTTTTAGTAAAAAAGTATAATTTACGCTTGAGTAAAATAAAAACTAATAAAACAAAATTTACATACCCTGAAATACTCAAAGACATTGCGATGCCTATATAACCTATTTTATCCATTAAATACCAACACAGAAAGACATTTAAAACAGCACTAAAAGCAGCAACCTGCAGTGGTGTTTTTGTGTCCTTTCTTGCGAAGAAAATAGGAGACAATATTTTAATAAACATGAATGCTGGAATAGCATACGCATATACTTTTAAAGCATTTGAAGTTTTAATTATATCTCCTTCCGTAAACGCTCCATAACCAAATAATGTTCTTATAATTAATTCTGATAAATAAATTAAAGCTACAGCTGCCGGAAAAGAAAAAATTAAAGTTAACAATATTGCTCTATCTTGAACTATATTTTGTTCTAATTTTTGACTTGAATTTACTTTCTTAGACAAATCCGGCAATAATACTGTGCCGATAGCTATTGCAATAATACCTAAAGGAAGCTGTGCGACTCGGTCTGAATAATACAACCATGAAACAGCTCCAGGAATTTGACTCGCAAAAATTGATGCTATTAATAAATTAATCTGTGTGACTCCTGCCCCCATAGCAGCAGGAATAAATTTTCTAACAAACGTTTTAATGTTCTCATCTATACTAGGAAAACCAATATTAAAAGCTAAGCCCTGCTTATAATTAGTATAAGAAACTAACAACATTTGAAAAATACCCGCAATTAAAACTGACCATGAAATTACAATTCCATATTCATAGTCTAAAAATCTAGAAAATATAAGACCAGTAATTATAAAAACATTTAATATCGAAGGTGCTGCTGCGCCAGCCCAAAATTTTCCGTTTGTATTTAGACTAGCGGCAAATAAAGCCGTAAATATAATAAATATTAAATATGGGAAAATTATTCTTGCATAAGGAATTGTCAACTCCAACCTTTCAAGGTTATCTGCAAAACCTGGTGCAATTATTAATACAATTTGAGGCATAAAAAATTCAGACAATATAATTATAGGCAATACAATAAATAACAATAAAGAAGCTATTTTAGAGGTAAATTTTATACCTGCCTTTTTGCCAAACTTTTCATTAGCTTCAGATAATAATGGTATAAACGCTGCAGAGAAAACTCCTTCTGCAAAAAACCTCCTAAAGAGATTAGGAATTCTAAAAGCGATAATAAAAGCATCCGCTACAGGACCAGAACCAAGAAAAAATGCAAATAATATATCCCTAACAAAACCTAAAACTCTACTTATTAATGTCCAAGCACTAACTACAGCACTGGATTTATAAATATTCTCTAATTTTTTAAAAATCATTGTACTTTTTCTAATTTAGAGTCATTTAGATCTAAAGATGTTAAACAATTCATTAATTTATCTTTAATTAAATTAGTTTTATCTATATCTATAATTTTACTTCCAGTCATGTCTCTTAAATAAAAAACATCTACCACTCGTAAACCATAAGTACTTATCCTAGCTGTAGACACCTGTAACCCCATCAAAAACAATTCGCTCGCAAGAGCATACAACAATCCAATTTTATCCTTAGCATTTATTTCTATTATGGTATGTGATTTAGAAGACAAATTATCTACGAGAACTCTAGGCTCAATTTTAAGAGAATCCAATCTAGAAGGTATCTGTAAATTTTTAAATTCTTTTAATAAGATACTCGGATCTCTTTCTTCAGTAATTGTTTTTGAAATATTATCTATCAAGACACTTATTCTAGGTTTAGAGTCTATAATCATATTTGAATTAGCTGATCTTACTAGAAATGTATTAACAGACATGCCATCTTTGGAAGTGACTATTCTTGCATCCTGAACAGAAGTGCCTGACAATGCTAACCCCGCACATGTTCTTGCAAATAATCCAGAATGGTCCTGAGTATAGATCGATACTTCTGTTACGCCTTGATTTTGTAAAGGTTCAGCTGAAACCTTAATCTTTAAATTTTCTTCATCTGCTGCAGATATTAATTTTGCATGTCTTAAATGTACATCAGCGTTAACATTTGTCCAATAATAAGGATAAAAACGCTCCTCATATTTTTTAAAATAATTATCTCTCCATTTTGGCAAAGATGAGCGCAATTTAGATTTTGCTTTATTTTCTTTCACCGTTCTAGATTTTTCGTTTCCTCCCCCATTTATTTCCATTAATGTTTGATCATAGACCATTTTTAATAAATTATCTTTCCAACTATTCCAAATATCTGGTCCTACTGCACTTATATCTGCAACCGTTAAAACATATAATAACCTTAATAATTCTGCAGATTGAATCTTGTTTTTTAAATCTAATATAGTATTAAGATCGTCCAAGTCTCTCTTAAATGCTACATTTGATAATAATAAATGATTTTCTATCAGCCAAATTACTGTTTCTATTTCATCAGAAGACATACTAAATCTAGGACATAAATTTTTGGCTACTTCTCCACCTAACACAGAGTGGTTTCCTCCTCTTCCTTTTGCTATATCATGTAAAAACAAAGACACATATAAAACTTTTTTAGAAACAATGTTTTTAATTATATTAGATGCAAGAGAAAATTTATCTTCATATTCGCCATTATCTATCTTCCTTAAAATTCCAATGGCATTAATAGTATGCTCGTCTACGGTATATGTATGATACATGTCATGCTGTACCTGAGCCACAACTTTACCAAAATCAGGAATAAACCTTCCTAATACTCCTGTTTCATTCATATTTCTTAAAACATTTTCTGAACAATTTTTATTCATTAAAATATTTATAAAAAATATATTAGCCTTTTTATTATCTCTATATAAATCAACTTTTTTAAGATTTTGTTTTATTAAATCTTCAAGATCCCCACTTAAATCTAATTGCATATCCGCTGAAAAATTATACGCTCTAAATATATCTATTGTTTTTAAACTTTTAATTCCTTTACTCAAATAAATTTGGCCATTATAAAACTCAAATACACCCTTTTTATTTTTATTAAATTTAAAAATTATGCTTTTAATTAATGAATTACTGCCTTTAAAATTTTTATTTTCAATTTTCTCTATTACGCTCTTTGAAAGATGCCCCACATCCTTAGCATACAAATAATAATGTTTCATTAAACGCTCTATAGATGAAGACCCAGAATGATTTTTGTATCGTAATTTATCTGCTATAATTGTTTGCAAATCAAAAGTAAGTCTATCTGAATTGTTGCTTCCTAAAAAATGCATCATTGCTCTCAAGCTAAATAAAAATTTTTCTGCTTTATTATATAATTTTACTTCTTCCTTAGTCATAACTTCTATTTCTATATATTGATCACTATTTGTTGTTTGATAAATAAAAGAAATAATCCATCTCAACGTATTAAGATCTCTGATACCTCCTTTTCCTTCTTTAATATTAGGCTCTACTAAATAACTGGTATCCCCCATCTTTATATGTCTTTTCCTTTTTTCTTTTATCTTCGTATAAAAAAATTTATTTTTATTCTTATTCAAAATTTCCTGTTTAAAAGTTTTCTGAAATTTTAACCATAAATCTACATTCCCTGCTACCAATCGAGAATCCAATAAAGATGTACAAATAGTATTATCAATTTTTGCTTTAGAAATAGATTCTTCTAAACTTCTTATTGCATAACCAACTTTTAGTTTTAGATCCCATAAAAGGTATAATAAAGTTTCACATATTTGCTCTATTCTTGGTGTAATTTTATATGGAGTTAAAATTAATAAGTCGACATCAGAGGCTGGAGCTAAATAATTTCTCCCATAGCCGCCAACAGCAATCACAGACAAATAATCAGAAGTAGTCGGATTAGAGACAGGGAAGCCTTTCGAATTAATAATATCAAATGCCGTTAACACTATAGAATCTATAAGTTTAGATCTTAGCTTTCCCATATATACTCCATCCAAATTATCCATATAAATATTTTTAATTTTATTAGTATGTCCTTCTATATATTCTTTAAAAATTGGAAGCAGTATAGGTTTGATAGATTTACTTGAATTACTATCTAATAGAGCTTTCTCTATTTTTTTTACTAATATTTTTCTATTAAAATGATAATTATTATCCAAAAAACAATTCCACTTTTTACTCTTTAATTTTTTTAATTTTATTCACATAAGAATAGAGTTTATCTAAGGCGTCTTTAGGGGTTAATTGATCTAAATTTATAGAAGCAACCTCATCTAATAGTTTATCCTTTGCTGTTATTTTATTTTCTTTATTATTTTTAATTTTCTTTAAATCTTTTATATTTTTACTACCTTGATTATATTTTTTGGTATCTTCAAAATTGCTTAAAATTTGTTTTGCCCTATCTATTACATCATGAGGAACGCCTGCTAGCGATGCCACATGAATTCCATAAGAGCCTTTTGCTATACCATCAATTACAGTATATAAAAATATTATTTTATTATCCCATTCTTTAACTTTCATAGTGTGACAAGATAAAGCGGGCATTTCTAAAGACAATTGAATTAATTCATGATAATGGGTAGCAAAAAGAGTTCTACTTTTTGTTTTTGAATGTAAATGTTCCAAAATAGCCCAAGCAATAGATAAGCCATCATACGTTGATGTCCCCCTACCGACTTCATCCATAATAACTAAAGACTTTTCTGTTGCTTGATTTAAAATTGCTGCCGTCTCTAACATCTCGACCATAAAAGTAGAACGACCACTTGCTAAATCATCAGAAGAACCTACCCTACTAAATAAAGAATCTATTATTCCTATTACTGCACTATCTGCCGGAACATAACAACCTGCTTGAGCTAAAATAGAAATAAGAGCATTTTGTCTTAAAAAAGTAGACTTTCCTGCCATATTAGGCCCAGTAATTAACCAAATCCTATCGCTCTCTCTTAAATCACAATCATTACTATAAAATTGCCCTTCTCCGCTTTTTTTCATAGACAATTCTACTGAAGGGTGTCTACCTCCTTTAATCTCTAAATTTTTTCCATTTGTTATGGTAGGCCTTATAAAGTTATTTATTATAGAAACTTCTGCCAAAGAAGAAGACACATCAAGACAAGCTATAGCATAAGAAATTTCTGATAATTCTTTACTATTTAAATTAATCATATTTTTTAATTCTTCATAAATATTTATTTCTAACTCTATCGCTTTATTTACAGAGCTAGTAATTGATTCAGATAATTCAGAAAGTTCATCAGTCATGAATCTTGCCGCACCCTTAAGTGATTGTCTTGGTATAAACCTTTCAGAATTTTGAGATTTTAATAATTTTTCTTTTTGCAATTGTGTGACTTCAAAAAAATAACCAATTGCATTGTTATATTTTATTTTCAAAGCAGGTAAATTTGTTTTTTTTCTCTCTGATAACTCTAAATTTAAAATATGGGTTCGGCTTTTATCTCTTAAAGATTTAATTTTATCTAACTCTACCGAATATCCTTTTTTAATAAACCCTCCATCTCTAATAAATAATGGGGGATTTTCCACAACAGAATCATTTAAAGTTTTTAATAATTTAGTGCACCCTTTCAAAAAAACTTTTAGCTCTTTAAAATTAGTTGGTAATTTTTTAATAGACTTATTTGAGTAAATTATTTCTAGTCTATGTGCTGCTTCTATTCCAAATAAAATAGATTTTAAATCCCTAGGTCCACCTCTTGATAAAACTATTCTCGCTTTAGCTCTATCAATATCCGCGGATAACTTCAGTATTTCGCGAGTTTCTTGTCTAGAATGGTTAGATTCTATAAAAAATGACACCATATCTAACCTTGAATTTATTTTCTTTATATCTGTAAGAGGGGCAGAAATATCTTCATAAAGTTTTCTTGCTCCAACAGATGTTAATGTTTTATTAACAGCACTTATTAAACTTCCCTTTTTATTTCCTGCTAAGTTTTCACTAATTTCTAAACTTTTACGAGTAGAAACATCTATCATCATAGAAGTATTTGATTTTATAGAACTAGGGAAACCTATAGGCGGGAAATAGCCCTTTTGTGTCATAGAAACATATTCTAATAAAGACCAACACGCTATTAACTCGTTACTGGTAAAACTTCCAAATGAGGACAAAGATTTTATCCCATAATGAATACAAATTAATTTTTCAGCTTTTTTCCCATTTACAACATTTTGTAATATAGATGAAATAGGAAGATTAAATGCCTTTTCAATAGACTCTTTTAAAGCCTGAATTTCACTATTATCAATAATTAAAATTTCACTAGGTCTAATTCTTGCTATAGACGGACACAGATCCTTCTTATTACCTATTTGTGTAAATAATTCCCCTGTTGAAATATCCAACCAAGAAAAGCCTATATTTTCTTTTTCTTTATATATTGATAATAAAAAATTATTTTTTTCTGCGTCTAACAGAACTTCCTCTGTTAATGTCCCTGGTGTAACTACTCTAACAACTTCTCTTTTTACAATAGCCTTATTGCCCCCTCTTAATTTTGCTTCTTCAGGGCTCTCAACTTGTTCACATATAGCTATTTTAAAATTATTTTTAGTTAATTTTTCTAAATAAGGCATATAAGAATGATAAGGAACGCCGCACATAGGCACAGGTTTGCCATCATATTTTCCTCGACTCGTTAATGCAATATCTAATTCTTTGGCAGCAATTACTGCGTCTTCAAAAAATAATTCATAAAAATCACCCATTCTAAAAAATAATAAACAACCTTCATTCTCTGCTTTTATTTCTAAAAACTGTTGAAACATTGGTGTAGTCTTTAATATTGAATCTCCTGTTAACTTTGATACAAGTGGAAGAGATTCTTGTTTTAAATTTTCTTGGTTTTGCATATAAAATTCTCTAATAACCTACTTCTTAGTTTTATATTATATCATAGCACCAAAATCTCTGCCTATAAAAAAGATAGTTCAATAAA
>CAYTZM010000012.1:0-19349 GCA_964442655.1 uncultured Rhodospirillaceae bacterium
AATGCCAATACCATGCAGCAGCTTCAAATCCAAAATGATGATCTGGTTTAAAATGGCCTACTAAAGACCTTCCTAAACAAACCATAAGGAATATTGAACCTATAATAACATGTGCACCATGAAAACCAGTAGCCATAAAAAATGTAGATGAATAAATTCCATCAGTAAAACCAAAAGCTGCATGAGCATACTCGTATGCCTGAATACAAGTAAATGCAAGTCCTAATATAACAGTCAATACTAATCCCCAAATTAATCCTGACCTTTTGCCTTCTTTAAGAGCATGATGTGCCCAAGTTACTGTAGTACCAGATGTTAATAATATAATTGTATTTACTAAGGGGAGATGCCATGGATCAAATACCTCTACACCAGTAGGTGGCCAATGACCACCAGTATATTCTACTCTAGCTACTTGTATAGCTTCATTAGAAAATAAACTTGCATCAAAAAATGCCCAAAACCAAGCAACAAAAAACATAACTTCAGAAGCAATAAATAATACCATGCCATAACGCAAACCTAATTGCACGGTAGTAGTGTGATGCCCTTCATGTTCTCCTTCACGAATAACATCTCTCCACCATACCGCCATTGTCGCTAAGGACATAACAAACCCAATAGCCATAACTATTCCTTTATCAATTTCATGCATATACATAATAGCGCCAACGGCTAATACTAATGCTGAAAAAGCTCCTACTAAAGGCCAAGGACTAGGAGCAACTAGATGATATGGATGATTTGCTTTAGCTTCTGACATTTTTACCTCCTTTATAATAATACATTATATTTATAGTCTAATTCACTCAATTTATTCAATAGAATTTTTAGATATTTTACCTTTATGCTCCTTATTTTCTTCAGAATTAAAGAAAGTATAAGATAAAGTAATAGATTTAACTTCTTTTGTATTAGGATCTGTTGCTATATCTGGATCTATATAAAAACTTACTGGCATTTCTACAACTTCACCACTTGCCAACGTTTGTTCTTCAAAACAAAAACAATCTATCTTAGAAAAATATTTTCCAATTTTTGGAGGAGTAACATTAAACGTCGCAACACCTGTAATTGAATTAGAAGAAATATTTTTAGCTACATAAAAAGCTAAAGTGTTCTCTCCTAATTTTACTATTTGTTTTCTTTGTGACGGAACAAAAGTCCAATCTAATTCTCTTGCGACATCGGCATTAAATAAGATATTAATTTTTAAATTATTTTCATTCTTAGAATCAGAAATTTGACTTATATCTACTGGTGTTCCGCCAAAGCCCGTAGTTCTACAAAAAAGATCATATAGTGGCACTGCTGCATATGAAAGACCAATCATACCAAAAATAATAATTACAATAGATATAGACGTATACTTGATTCTTTTATTCTGCATAAATTATCCACCCATTCTAATAAACGAAATTATATATATGCTAAAAATTATAAATAATATTAATAAGGCAACTACCAAATTTTTCTTTTTTAATTTTTCTTTAGATATCTTGTTTAAACGCATTATTAAAACACCATTCCAAAATACTTATCTATTGGCATTATTAAAAATATCAAAAATAAATAAATTATTGAAAATTTAAATAGTTTTAGCTCTGATCCTTCTATACCTTTATAAACATTCCACGCATAATAAATAAATATTAACGATAAAATTATTGAAGAAATACCATATATCAACCCTAATAAACTTAAATACCATAAAGATGGAGTAATAAAAATTAAAGAAAAAGAATAAAGTAAAATATTTAATTTAGTAAAATCATTTCCTTTAATAACTGGCAACATTGGAATAGATGCTTTTTCGTAATCACCCGACCTATATAAAGATAACGCCCAAAAATGTGGAGGCGTCCAAAGGAATATTATTAAAAATAAAATTATGGGAAATATACTAAAGTCTAAAGAAATTACATACCAACCTATTACTGGTGGTAATGCCCCTGCGGCCCCTCCTATAACTATATTTTGAGGTGTTGTTCGTTTTAACCAAATTGTATAAATGAAGACATAAAATAATATTGATAGTAGTAGAAAAAAAGCAGCTATATAATTAGATGCAATAGCTAATAGCAATACTGAAAATATAGTTAAAACTATCCCTAAAGATAAAGCTTCGTCTGAAGATACTCTGCCAGAAGGTATAGGTCTAAATTTAGTTCTATCCATAATTGCATCTATATCTCTATCATACCACATGTTTATCGCACCAGCAGCTCCCGCGCCTGCTCCAATAGCTATAATCGCAAATAAAGAAAGTAAAGGGTGCAATGATCCAGGAGCTAATAACAATCCAATTACTGCTGTAAAAATTGCTAATGACATTACTCTGGGTTTTAACAACTCAATATAATCATTTACAGAAGCTACATTTACAGAATCTTTTTCCAAAGAACTACTTTTTACTTTATCTGTCATTAACATTGTAATTATTTAATTTCAGGAAGATCCTCAAACGTATGAAACGGAGGAGGAGAAGTTGTTTTCCACTCTAAAGTTTCCGCACCTTCACCCCAAGGATTATTTGGACACTTTTCGCCAGATAACAACGTTCTAAATACTATAATTAAAAACCAAATTATTGAAATTGCTGATATCCATGCACCATAACTCGCTACCATATTCCAACCTGCATAAGCATCTGGATAATCAGGAATTCTTCGTGGCATTCCTTGAAGGCCTAAAAAATGCATAGGGAAAAAAGTAAGGTTAACTCCTATAAATAATAACCAAAAATGAACTTTTCCCATCCATTCTGAATATTGACGTCCAGAAATTTTTCCAAACCAATAATAAAAACCTCCAAACAATCCAAATACGGCACCCAAAGACAATACATAATGAAAATGAGCTACCACATAATAAGTATCATGTAACACTGTATCTAAACCAGCATTTGCCAAAACTACGCCAGTAACTCCACCTACGGTAAATAAAAATATAAAACCAATAGCAAACAACATAGGTGTTTTAAAGCTCACAGATCCACCCCACATAGTAGCAATCCAGCTAAAAATTTTAATTCCCGTTGGTACTGCGATAACTAAAGTCGCAGCTGTAAAATAAGCCTTTGTGTCAACATCCATACCTACCGTATACATATGATGTGCCCATACAATAAAACCTACAAATCCTATAGCAACCATTGCATACGCCATTCCAAGATATCCAAAAACAGGTTTTTTAGAAAATGTAGAAACTATCTGACTTATCATACCAAACGCTGGCAAAATCAAAATATACACTTCTGGATGCCCAAAGAACCAAAATAAATGCTGGAATAAAAGAGGGTCTCCTCCCATTTCTGGCGCAAAAAATGCAGTGCCAAAATTACGATCAGTTAATAACATCGTAATTGCTCCAGCTAAAACAGGTAAAGATAATACCAACAAAAATACTGTTACTAAAATAGACCAAACAAACAACGGCATTTTATGTAAAGTCATTCCAGGTGCTCTCATATTAAAAATAGTAGTAATAAAGTTAATACCACCAAGAATCGATGACGCACCCGCTAAATGTATGGACAATATTGCCATATCCACAGCCGGGCCTGCATGCCCTAAATCAGAAGAAAGTGGCGGGTAAATAGTCCAACCTGTTCCTGCACCTCCTCCTACAAAAGGACTAGATAATAATAAAATAAAAGAAGGAACTAAGAGCCAAAAACTTATATTATTCATCCTTGGAAACGCCATATCTGGTGCACCAATCATAATAGGTACAAACCAATTTCCAAAACCACCTATCATTGCAGGCATGATCATAAAAAATATCATTATCAAACCATGTGCAGTAGTCAGTACATTGTACATTTGATAATCTCCACCTAAAATTCCGTCTCCAGGAGTTGCTAATTCTGTTCTCATAAGCATAGACATAACCCCACCAATTATACCTGCAATTACTGCAAATATTATATACATGCTACCTATATCTTTATGATTTGTAGAATAAGCCCATCTTTTAAATCCTGTTGGAGTATGATCATGACTATCAACTGTATTAGACATATTTAACACCTCTTTTAATAATTAATTTAAAAACTACTTCTCTATATTAGCTAAGTTAATATCCTCACCAACTTTCGCATATTCTTGTTTTGCTTCTTCTATCCAAGCTAAAAAATCGCTTTCTGATACAGCTTTAACTTCGATAGGCATGTAACCATGGTTTAAGCCACATAATTCAGAACACTGTCCGTAAAATATGCCTTCTCTATCTGCTTTAAACCATATCTCATTTAATCTTCCAGGAACCGAATCTATCTTTACAGCTAATGAAGGGACTGCCCAACTATGAATTACATCTGTTGAAGTCACTTGTACTTTAATTACTTTTCCTACAGGAATAACTACTTGTGTATCTGTGGTTAAAAGTCTCGTAAAAGGTCTATCTTGGCCTTCAATTTCCTCTGCATCTTGAACCATCCATGCATCATATGTAAAATTACCATGATCAGGATATTCATAAGACCAATACCACTGATGGCCAATAGCCTTTACAGTCATATAAGATTCAGGAACTACATCAGCTTTATATAGAAGTTTTAATGACGGAACAGCCATAATCACTAATATCAATACAGGTATTGCTGTCCATGCTATTTCTAATATAGTATTATGTGTAGTCTTAGTTGGTTCAGGGTTACTCTTTTCATTAAACCTAATAATTATAATTATTAGCAAAGCTAAAACAAAAAGAGAAATAATTGTAATTAACCAAATTAGACCATTATGAAATGAAACCATTTCCTCCATTACTGATGAAAAAGGTTCACGTAAATTTAAACCCCAAGGCACTGCTTGTCCTATATTTTCCGCAAAAGATTGGTTTGCAAAAAATACAATCGCCAAAAAGCTAAAGAAACTATTTAAAAATTTTAGATTGAACATATAAAGACCTCTTATACAATTTATACTAATATAACCTTATTATAATATTAATACATATCATTTAACAACGAATAATAACTAAATCAAGGATTACTTATAATAAAAATATAAGTTCGCTATAAAATTAACATAAGTTAACAATTTAGACCTTTTTACTAAATAAAATAAGGAACCTAATAAGTGATAAAAAAAATAAGTTGTTAATATACATAAAATAATTATTATAAAAATAATCACATTAACGATGGAGTCAAAATGTCATACGATAAAGAGAAATATTTTGAAGAACATGTTTTAACATTTAAAAATTTTATAAAATATGGCACCTATATAACCATAGGAATTATAGCTTTAGTAATTTTAATGGCAATTTTCTTATTATAAAATTTTAAAGGATTAAATAATATTATAAAATTATATAAAAAATTATTCATCTTGATATTTATTATACTAATGGGTTGTAGCGAATATTCCTATAATGAATTAAATCCTTTTAATCTATTCTGCTCTGGAGAATTTGATCCCGAAACTAATAGCTGCAAAATAAAAGCTGATTTTCCTGATCCTACAAAAGAATAATATGTCAAATGATTCTAAAATAACTAAAGAATTATTAAAATTAAACTCATCAATTATTCATGATGCACTAAGAACTGAAGGATTTATAAATCAAACTCTGCCTCCAGATATTAAACCTTTAAACTATTCAAAAGTAATTGCAGGTAAAGTATGGACATTATCAGGTGAAATAAATGAGAACGTTAATGATCATGAAACCTTATTATCATGGACGAATTTTTTATCAAATGCTGAACCTGGGTCAATTGTAGTATGCCAACCTAATAATTATTCTATTGCTCTAATGGGAGAACTTTCTGCTGAAACCCTTAAAAAAAGAAAAATTAAGGGTTATATAGCTGATGGAGGATGTAGAGATGTTACGAGGATTAAATCAGAAATAAAACTACCAGTTTATTGTCGCTTTAATACCCCTAAAGATATAACGGGTAAATGGTTAGTAAAAACTATGGGGCAACCAATTTTTATTAACAATATTAAAATACATACAAACGACTATCTTATTGCTGATGAAGATGGCATAGTAATAATTCCTAAAAATATAGTTACTAAAATAATTACAAAAGCAAAAAATGATTTAAATTCAGAAAACAAAATGAGAACAGCTATCTTAAGTGGAGAAGACCCTCAAAAAGCTTATTTAAAATATAGAAAGTTTTAATTATTGGAGAAGATTTTGAAAAACGAAATAATAGATGAATTTACAGGCTTCTCAATGCCTTCCGCTCAATCATTTAATATAAATAAGTTATTTAGTCTAAAAGATACTACTACATTAATTACTGGTTCTGCACAAGGAATAGGAAGAGTTGCCGCAATAGTATGTGGTAAAGCAGGCAGCAAGATTGCAATTACAGATAAAGACTATAATAGTGCTAAAATATTAGAAAAAGAACTTTTAAAAGCAAATATAAAAGCAAAAGCATGGGAATTAGATATTAACTTTGAAGAAGATATAATCAAAACTTTTAAAGATGTAGAAAATGAACTAGGTCCATTAGATGTATTAATCAATAATGCTGGAACAGCAAATAGGAATCCTGCTGAAGAAATGAGTACAGAAGATTTTGAAAAAATAATAAGATTAAATCTTACAAGTTTATTTATTTGCAGTAGAACTGCTGCCAAATCAATGTTAAGAAGGAATAAAGGATCAATAATAAATATATCATCAATTATGGGATTAACTGGAGGGGGGCCAGCCCCAAATTCACCATATCACGCTTCTAAAGGTGGAGTTGTAAACCTAACACGGTCACTCGCCAATGAATGGGGACCTAAAGGAATAAGAGTCAATTCAATAGGTCCTACATATACTAAAACTAGATTAATCAAAGAATTAAGTGCAAATAAAGAAAAACTACAACATATAATTGAAAGAACTCCTTTACGAAGATTGGCAGAAGTCTCAGAAATGGCAGGAGGCATATTATATTTAGCCTCTGACGCTTCCTCAATAGTCACAGGTCATACTCTAATGTTAGACGGCGGGTGGTCAGCAATATAAATATGAATAATAAATAATGAATAAAAATCAGCCAACGTACTTTAACGAATTAAATAAGGAACAAAAAGAAGCAGTTAAAACAACTAATGGACCATTACTGGTATTAGCTGGTGCTGGAACAGGTAAAACTAAAGTATTAACGTCTCGGCTTGCTTATTTATTATATTCTAAATCTGCCCACCCATCACAAATTTGTGCGGTAACTTTTACTAATAAAGCAGCAAATGAAATGAGACAGAGAGTAGAAAAAATGCTTAATAACTCTGTGGCTGGTTGGTGGCTAGGCACATTTCATTCTTTAGCAGCAAGAATTTTAAGATCTAATGCTGAATTAGTGTCTCTTAAAACAACATTTACAATTATTGATACTGATGATCAAATTAGATTACTAAAACAAGTAATATCAGCTAAAAATATTGATGAAAAACGATGGCCGGCAAGAAGTTTATTAGCAATAATTCAAAGATGGAAAGATATGGGACTTAATCCTACTGATGTTAAAAATTCTTTTCATACAGGAACTGAATTTGCAAATAATCAATCAATACACTTATATAAACTCTATCAAGAACGCCTGATTACTCTTAATGCTGCTGATTTTGGAGACTTACTTTTACATGTAATAAATATTTTTAAGAAAAATGAAGACATAAGAAAAATCTATCAAAAAAAATTTAAATATATATTAGTTGACGAATTTCAAGATACAAATGCTTCTCAATATTTATGGTTAAATATACTATCTCTTGAACATAAAAACTTGTGTGTAGTTGGAGACGATGATCAATCAATTTACTCCTGGAGAGGAGCAGATGTTAACAATATTTTAAATTTTGAAAAAGATTTTAAAACAACAAAAACAATAAAATTAGAAAAGAATTATAGATCTACAGGAAATATACTTGAATCTGCTTCTCATCTAATATCTCATAACAAAAATAGATTAGGTAAAAAGTTATGGACTGATGATGATATGGGAAATACTATTAATATTAGAACCGTATATGATGGTCATGAAGAAGCAAGACTTATTAGCGATGAAATTGAATCATATCAAAGAAAATATGATACTTTAAATAATATAGCCATTTTAGTTAGGGCAAGTTTTCAAACTAGAACTTTTGAAGATAGATTTTTAAAAATAGGGATGCCATATCAAGTAATTGGTGGATTAAGGTTTTATGAAAGAGCTGAGATTAGAGATGCTATAGCTTATTTAAGAATCATCAATTCTCCAGATGATCAACTAGCATTTGAAAGAATCATTAATAAGCCTAAAAGAGGTCTAGGAAATATTACATTAAGCATAATAGAAAAATATGCGCGTTCAATGAATATTAACTTAGAATTAGCTACACGAAAGTTATGTGAAACTGATGAAATTTCTTCAAAAGCTAGAAGAGCTTTAAAAATTTTTATTAAAAATATCGATAAATGGAGAGAAATAAAAAATAAAAAAAAATTAAATGAATTTTTAGAAATCATTTTAGAAGAATCAGGCTATACGGAAATGCTTAAAAAAGACCGCTCCATTGAAGCTCCTGGCAGACTGGATAATTTAAAAGAATTAGTCAATGCTATTAATGAATTTGAATCTCTCAGTAATTTCCTAGAACACATACAATTAGTAATGGATGCAAATTCAAATGAAAACCATGAAACTATTAAAATTATGACTCTGCACTCTGCAAAAGGCTTAGAATTTCCTATTGTATTTTTACCAGGTTGGGAAGATGGATTATTTCCACACCAAAGATCTATAGATGAAAACGGATCAGAAGGCTTAGAAGAAGAAAGAAGACTGGCATATGTAGGTATTACTAGAGCAAAAAAAGAACTCTGGATTGTGAATGCAACTTCAAGACTTACTCACGGACAATGGGTAGATTGTATACCTTCCAGATTTATAGAAGAATTGCCCAAAGATAACATCAATCATTTATCTTTATTTTCAGATAACTTTAATGATTTCCAATCTAGTATAGCTTCAAATTGGATTAAAAATAATAAATCTAATATTCAACTTTCAACTACTAATAAGAATATAACAGAAAAGAATAATTTTAAACTTATGGAAAGAATATTTCACCAAAAATTCGGATACGGTAAAATTATGGAAATAGATGGAGATAAAGTAACTGTAGATTTTGAAAAAGCAGATAAAAAGAAACTATTATTGAATTTTATAGAAAAAATAAATTAAAAATCAAAATTCCACCAACTTTTTGAATATATCTCTTTATTTATACTTTGTTTATGTAGGAAATTATTTTCTTTAAATTTTATTTTTTTAAAATTTTCGGTTAAAAAAGTAATACTTCGAATAATTAATAATATAAATAGTTTACTTTGAGCACTTTTACCTAAACTAATTCTATCAATGCCGTACTCAAACTTTTTATAATTACTTTTATTTTGTAGTTTTATTTCTACTAATGGTAAATCTTTTAATGATTCATATTTCATAAATATTTCCTTAAAATAAATTGAATGGCAGTTTGATCAATAAAGGGAGGAGAGGAACAAACTGCCATTATTAATGAAATTATAGTAACCTACTCTGTGGGAATCAAAATCCACTTTGGGGGAGGAATAAGTAAGTTACTAACATCCTTAACTATATATATATATAATATAAAAATTTACTAACATAAAAGCATCAAAGTTGATATGCTTTAATCGCATGACAAATTGATTAATATTAGATAAATTCACATAACTAATAATCATTTTTGTTATATCTATATAAGTTTTATATATTTAAAACAAAGCAGATATGAATTAATTTCATAACTTATGTAAAAAAAAATAACTTTTTTAAAATTTACATTATATAATAAGGGATATGAAAATAAATAATAAAATAAACGAAAGAATAAATTGTCTTCGATCTTATTTACAAAAACAAAAATTAGATGGTTATATTCAACCTAGAGCTGATAGTTTTTTAGGAGAATATGTTCCTAAAAATGACGAAAGATTACAATGGATTTCTGGATTTTCCGGATCAGCTGGAGAAATACTAATTTTAATGAATAAAGTTATATTATTCACTGATAGCCGTTACACTATTCAAGCTACTAATGAAACTAAAAATACTAATATTGAGGTAGTAATAACATCAAAAACCTCTATTCAAAATTGGCTAAAAATTAATATTAAAAATAAAATTAAAATTTCTATCGACCCTTGGCTATACTCATACTCAAATTTAAAAAATTATATTCATTTTGGATTAAATAATAATATTCAATTTATTATACTTAAGAAAAACCCTATCGATATATTTTGGAAACACAATAGAAATAAACCTAATAGCGCTATTAATAAACATCCCTTAAAATATTCAGGTGTCAGTACTCAAAAAAAAATTCATGATCTTTGTCAAAATATGACAAAAAATAAAGTTGACGCGTATGTTGTTTCTCAAACAGACTCCCTTGCTTGGTTATTAAATATTAGAGGAGCAGACTTAAAACATACTCCAATAATTTTAGCTAGAGCTATAATTTTTAAAAACAAAAAAATATTTTTATTTATAAATAGAAATCGTTTAAAATTAAGTATAATTCAATACATTAAAAACCAAACAAATGGTCTCAAAATATTTCAAGAAAATAAAATCTTAAATAAAATTAAAGAAATATCTAAATTAAATAAAAAAATTTGGATAGACCCTATGACTACTCCATTTGTAATAGCGCAAACTATCTTAAATAAAAAAAACAATATGTATAATAATAACTGTCCAATAGAAATTCAAAAATCTATAAAAAATAGTACAGAGATAAAAGGAAGTATAACAGCTCATGAAAAAGATGGAGTAGCATTATGTAACTTTCTTTATTGGCTTCAATCAACAGAAAATAATAAATTAAATGAAATTTCTGCAGCTAATAAAATAGATAGCCTTAGAAAAAAACAAAAGAACTTCATATGCACTTCTTTTGAAACAATAAGTGGATTTGCTTCTAATGGAGCCATAGTTCATTATAGAGTATCTGACAAAACCAATAAAAATTTTACAAAAAATAATATATACCTATGTGATAGTGGCGGACAATATTTAGAAGGAACTACAGATGTAACAAGAGCTATTATTATAGGCAAACCTTCTAAACTTATGAAAAAAGAATTTACTATAGTTTTAAAAAGTCACATTGCACTAGCTAGCGCAAAATTCCCTCAAGGAACAGCAGGAAACGATCTAGATATAATCGCCAGAAGCCCTCTATGGAAAAACTATATGAACTATGGACATGGCACCGGACATGGAGTTGGTTCATGTTTAAGTGTTCACGAAGGACCTCATAGAATATCAAAAGGATCTCTTATCCCTTTACAACCTGGAATGATAACATCTAACGAGCCAGGGTTCTATAAAAAAAATAAATATGGCATTAGAATAGAAAATTTAATGGTTATTTTAAAAGATAAAAATTATAAAAATAATAATTTACTTTATTTTAAAACTCTTACACTTGCCCCTATAGATAAAAACTTAATTGATTATGCTCTTCTAAATAAGGAAGAAACAGAATGGATTAATAACTATAATTTAAATGTATATAAAAATATTGCTAATAAAGTTACTTTAAAAGTAAAAAATTGGCTAAAAATAATATGCAAACCCCATAAATAAAATTACTTAAAATTATTTAAAAATTCTTTTTCATCAAGTATTTTTATTGAATATTCTTTAGCTTTATTTAATTTGGAACCAGGATCCATTCCCAAAATTAAATAATCTGTTTTAGAAGAAACTTGACTAGAAATTAAAGCTCCAACTTTTTCAGCTTTATTTTTAATTTCATTACGTGATAAGGTATTAAATTTTCCGGTAAACACTATTCTTTTTCCAGAAAAAAATGAATTATTTTGCAGTGATTCTAAATCTTCAATTTTTATAATTTTAATTAATTTAAAAAATTCTTTCTTATTTTTCTCAAAATATTCTATTAAAGAATAAATAGCTTTTTCCCCTACACCATTTATATTTTTTAATTCTTCTATAAAATTTATTTTATGCTGCTCATCATTTAAATTATGAACTTTTTGTAAAAAGTTATCAACACTGCTAAAATTTTTAACTATTAATTTTGATGTTCCTTGTCCAAGATGCCTTATCCCTAATCCATATAAAACTCTATCTAAGGACTGTCTTTTTGATATATTGATAGATTTTATTAAATTTGATAAAGAAAGCTCTCCCCATCCTGGCAAAGAAACAATCTGTTCTCTAATTTTTTCAGAGGAATGCTCAGTAATTAAAAAAATATCTGTAGGTTTATTTATAATTCCTAAATTATACAATTCTGTAATTTGCTTTTCGCCTAAACCATCTATATTTAAAGCATTTCTAGACACAAAATGTATCAACTGCCCTTTTAATTGACTTTCACACTTATTAAGATTTTTGCATCTTATGATTGCCTCATCTTCATCTTTAATTAATTTATTATTACAAGTTGGACAATACTCTGGAAACATAATTTCTCTAGTGTTTTTAGGCCTCAAACTTTCTACATAATTAAGAATTTGTGGAATTACATCTCCAGCTCTTTGCACTGTAACTGTATCTCCAACTACTATACCCAAACGATCAATTTCATCTTTATTATGTAGACTAGCTCGTGAAATTCTCACTCCTCCAATTGTTACAGGGGTTAATTCTGCTACTGGTGTAATTGCTCCCGTTCTTCCGACTTGAAATGTAACATTCTTTAATACACTGACACCTTTCTCTGCAGGAAATTTATGTGAAATTGCATATCTCGGAGAATGGTCTGTATTGCCTAAACGCTCATATAAACTTATATCATTTAATTTATAAACTATTCCATCAATATCATAACCTAACTTGGGTCTTTCTTCATACAAACTATCATAAAACTCTATCATATCTTCAACTGTAATACATAACTTTGAAGGTGTATTTAACTTAAAACCATAACTATTAATATTATCACGTATATCTAACAGAGTGTTACCTATAGAAGAAGACATTTGGCCCCAGCCATAAGCATAAAAATCTAACTTTCTAGACAAAGTAATTTCTGGATCAAGCTGACGAACAGAACCAGCAGCAGCATTTCTCGGATTTGAAAAAATTGGTAAAGATTGCTCAATTCTAGAATTATTTAACTTATCAAACTCAGAATTTGACATAAATATTTCTCCCCTGATTTCAATATTCTCAGGAAAACTTCCTTTTAAAAATTTAGGAATTGCATTAATTGTTCTTAAATTATCAGTAATATTTTCCCCATTTTTACCATCACCACGAGTAGCACCAAATTTAAGTTTTCCATTTTCGTAAATAATTGTAGCTGATAAACCATCTATTTTTGGCTCAGCTATGAACTCTAATTTATCTTTCTCTTTTAAATTTAAAAATCGTTTAGTTTTATCTATAAATTCTTGAACTTCCAATTTTGTAAAAACATTTCCTAAAGATAACATTGGAACTAAATGTTGAATTTTAGAGAACTTAGATGATAAATTACTCCCAACTTTTTTTGAAGGACTATTTTCTAAAATTAAATGAGGATATTTTTTTTCTAACTCCAAATTTCTTTGTCTTAATTTATCATATTCAGAATCAGAAATTGAAGGATTATCATCCACATAATATAATTTGTCATGATATGAAATAATTTTAAAAAGATGTTTAAGTTCTTCTAATACTTTCTTCTCATCCATATTATTTCCTAAATAATATATTACCCTTTAACTTGCTTAAGTAAACTTTCTGCAGCTTTTCTTGCAGCATCTGTAATTTTTTCTCCTGATAACATTCTAGCAATTTCCTCTAATTTTTCATCATATTCTAAATTACTAATATTAATTTTAGTAAAATTCTTTAAAACATTCTTAACAACTTTAAAATGATTAGAAGATCTTACAGCGACCTGAGGATGATGTGTAACAACTAAAACTTGATTGTTATTACCTAGAATTTGCAATCTTTTTCCTATAGCATCAGCTACTGCTCCTCCAACTCCCGCATCTACTTCATCAAAAATAATAGTTTTATTATTTTCAAAACTATCTTTATCAGATAATAATGAAACTTTAATAGCTAACATTAACCTAGATAATTCTCCTCCAGAAGCTATTTTTCCAATAGAATTATATCCTGCGCCTTTATTAGTCTCAATTTCAAATTTAACACTATCAATACCAGTAATTGTCCACTTATTTTCTTCTAACTTATCAATTTTAACATTAAATTTTGCATTTTCTAATTTTAAGACTGGTAATTCTAAATTAATAGCATTAATCAATTGTTTTGAAGATTTAATTCTATTTAAAGATAAAATCATACTTTTACTTTTATAAAGTAGCATATTTTTATCTTTTGCTTCTTCAATTTTCTTAATATTTATTTCATAATCATCTAAATATTTTAATTCTTCTACTAGTTTACCTTTAACTTTATCTAATTCGTGAATTTCAACAGAATGTTTTGCAGCGACTTTTCTTAAATTAAAAAGTCTACTTTCTATATATTCAACATCTAAATTACTTAAATCTATTGAATTAATGCAATTATCTAATTCAATTTCTAACTCTTTAATTTCTATAATTGTTTGGTCAACAAATTTTTGTAAACTTATAAACTTATCATTTAATGTAACAACACTTTCTAGTTCTTTTTTTGCTAATCCTAACTTCTCATACAAAGATTTATTATTTTCATCTCCATTTATATAATAATTAAGATTATGAAGAGCGCTTTTTATTTTCTCAGAAGACATCAAAATCTTTCTATTTTTAAGTAATTCTTCACTTTCATTAATTTTTAAATTAAGATTTTTTATTTCTTTTAAATCTAATTTTAAAGAATCTTTATTTTGTTTATATTGAATAAATTTTTCTTCAGTTTTCTGAAGTAAATTATTACTTTCTTTATAATTATTGAAAGCATTACTTACTATCTGTACTTCATTATTTATATTTGCCCATTCATCAAGAATACCCATATGATTAGAGTTATCTAATAATCCCGCTTGATCATTTTGCCCATGAATTTCTATTAATAAATTTCCTATTTTTTTCATAAAGTTCAATGTAATTACTTGATCATTTAAGTAACAAAGACTTCTCCCATTTATTAATACTTGTCGCCTTAGTATTACTTCATCTTCAACCTTAAACCCATTCATTCTAACAAATTTTGCTGCATTATGCTCTTTATCTATTTGAAATAATGCGGAAACGGTTGCTTTATCACTACCTTTCTTAATAAAGCGTTTTTCAGACCTCTTACCTAAAATAAGTGAGACGGCATCAATTATAATTGACTTGCCTGCCCCTGTTTCCCCCGTAAAAACAGTAAAACCATTTTTAAAATATAATTCTAATTTATCAATCAGAACTATATCTTCAACAGAAAGATAAACTAACATACTTTTCCTATGTTTTATCACTCTCAAAAATATTCAAAATATCATCTAATGAATCAAAAAAACCTTTTTCTTCTTGGATCGCACTATCAATTTTATTTTCATTTGAAATATCTTCTTTTAAATCCTTTATTATTTTATATGAATATAAATACCATTTATTTTTAGGGTAATTATGCCCTAAAACAGCTGCATATACTTTTGCTTGATCAAATATTCCCATGTACAAATATAATTCTGTTAACCTTGCCAAAGCTTCAGGTACATGAGAAGTTGTTGAATAAAATTCAACAACTTTTTTAAATCTATTAATAGCTGCTAAATAATTAGATAAATTTATATATGTTCTACCAATATCCATCTCTTTTCCTGCTAAATGATCATTTATTAAATCAAGTTTTAATTTAGCATCTTTTGCATATTCTGAATTTGGAAACCTATTAATTAAATTATTAAAACTTACTAATGCCTGATTGGTTGTTGTCTGATCTCTTTTTACATCATTTATTCTTTCATAATAAGATAAAGAAATAAGATAAAAAGCATAATCTATATCATTTGCACCAGGATGAAGATCTATGTACCTTTGAGCAGCTGCTATAGCTACATCATAATTCTGCATTTTATATTTTACATATGCCCCCATTATTTGAGCTCTTGTAGCCCAAATTGAATAAGGATGTTGTCTCTCCACTTCATCAAATTCATTAGAAGCTTTTATATATTTATCATCTTCTAAAAAATCAATTGCAGAATTATAAATATCATCAACTTCTCTATCAATATATTCTATCTTTTTTTTATTATCAAAAGAACAAGAAACATTTAATAAAATAATTGCAACAACAAAACATTTCAGAAAAAAAAGAATATTAATCATTAAAAACCCAAAAATATATACTTAATTTTATTATACTATATAAGATGTTTAAAGCATTAATAAAAATTAAATTGGTTACTTGTCATATTTTTTTTATGATGTATACCTCCTATTAATTATTATTTAAAATAAGGACCAATATTTTGAATCAATATAATAATTTAATTAACTTTGCACATGAATTAGCTGATATAGCAAAAATTGAAATAAAGAAAGCATTTAGAAAAGATGACTCATGGACTATTAAACCTACTAAAAACAATAATCGCCTTCAAATAGTTACTAAAGCTGACATAGCAGCTGAAAAAGCAATTAGATTATTAATAAATAAAAGATTTCCATCACATGGTATTATTGGTGAAGAATTAGGTGCTGAAAATGAGGAAGCTGATTTTGTATGGGTTATTGACCCTATTGATGGCACTAAAGCTTTTGTAGCAGGACTTCCTGTATTTGGATCAATGATAGGACTTATGTATAAAAAGGAATCATTTTTAGGTTTAATAGATCAGCCATACACAAATGAAAGAATATGGGGTGGGAAAAATGGCAGCTTTTTAAACAATAAACAAATTTACTCAAGAAAATTTCAATCTATTAACAAAACTATTTGTGCTATAACAGATCCAACTATGTTTTTGGATAAAGACGAAAAATTATATAGAACTATAAATGACAAAGTCTTGTATATTAGACATGGTACAGATTGTTGGGGATACGCAATGTGTGCAGCAGGAAATATTGATTTAGTGATAGAAAAAGATTTAGAATTATGGGATATAGTTGCAGCAACAGCCATTTTAAAAGGCGCAGGTTGCATAATTACATCTTGGAATAGAAAAAATCCAGCTTCAGATAGATCTGTTATAGCAGCAGCTAATAAAGAGACTTACGATTATTTTATAGAAGTAGTTAATAATTTTTAATTATCGAATATTATTTATGGGAAAAAATGCGTACTGATAGAGAAAAAATTGAATATGATGTAGTTATAGTTGGGGCAGGACCCGCAGGACTTTCAGCTGCAATAAAATTAAAACAATTATCAAATAATATATCAGTATGTATTCTAGAAAAAGGACCTGAAGTTGGATCCCATATTATTTCAGGAGCCATACTAGAACCTACAGCGTTAAATGAACTTTTTCCTAAGTGGCAAGATATGAATCACCCTAAAATGTCTCCAGTAAAGAATGAAGAATTTACTTTTTTAAATAAAAACAATAGTTTTAAAATACCTAATTTATTTTTACCAAATACTTTTAATAATAAAAATAATTACATTATAAGTTTAGCTAATTTCTGCAGGTGGTTAGCAGAAGAAGCTCTTAAACTTGATATAGAAATTTATCCAGGTTTTGCAGCTAATGAAATACTTTATGATGAAAACAATAAGGTAATTGGAGTTTCGACTGGTGATATGGGGATAGATAAAATTGGAAACAAGAGTGCTAGTTTTGAACCAGGTATTGAATTAATAGCAAATTATACACTTTTTGCTGAAGGATGTAGAGGACATCTAGGAAAAGAATTAATTAATAAATTTGAATTAGATAAAAATAAAATGCCACAAACATACGGAATTGGTTTAAAAGAAATATGGGAAATTAAAGAAGAGAACCATTCAGAAGGAAATATTCTACATTCCGCTGGATGGCCTTTACCTAATGATACTTATGGAGGCTCTTTTTTATATCATATGGACAACAATCAAATATCCATTGGGTTTGTGGTAGGATTAGATTATAAAAACCCTTATTTGAGCCCTTATAACGAATTTCAAAAATTTAAAACACATCCCAAAATAAAGAAAATTCTGAAAGGAGGAAGAAGAGTTGCTTATGGAGCAAGAGCTCTTAATGAAGGAGGTTATCAATCTTTACCAAAATTATATTTTCCAGGTGGAGCTCTAATAGGATGTGAAGCAGGCACTCTCAATGTTCCAAAAATTAAAGGAACACATACTGCTATGAAATCAGGAATGTTAGCAGCAGAAAATATACATAAAGTTTTAAAACAAAATATAAAAGATATTTCATTATTAGAAGATTATGAAAAAAAATTTTATAAATCATGGGCTGGAAAAGAACTTAAAAAGGCTCGAAACTTTAGACCTGGATTTAAATATGGTTTATTCATGGGAACTATACTAGGAGCGATAGAACTAAAATTATTTAAAGGCAATACCCCATGGACTATAAAACTTAATGATTCTGATAACAAATGTACAAATAAAGCTATAAATTCTAAAAATATCATTTATGAAAAACCAGATAATGAAATTACATTTGACCGACTAACAAATTTATCTTTTTCTGGAACTAACCACGTAGAGGACCAACCTAATCATTTAAAGATTAGAGATGAAAATATTCCTATTAATCATAATTTAAACTTATATAACTCCCCTGAACAACATTACTGTCCAGCAGGAGTTTACGAAATAATCAATGAAAACAATTCAAAAAAATTACAAATAAACTCTCAAAACTGTTTACATTGTAAAACTTGTGACATAAAGGACCCACTACAAAATATTAATTGGGTTCCACCTGAAGGAGGTGGGGGACCTAATTACCCTAATATGTGATTCAATTTATCTTATTATTTGCTTTTGCTCTATTCCATCTGGAGAAGTAAAAGTTACTTCACCTTCAAATTTACCATTTATAAATGTTCCACTTTGAGAAGATTTATCAGGAAATATTATTGTAGTTTCTCCTAAAAAATTACCTTCTTTAAATATCCCAAATTGTCTTTGTCCATCTAAATATACTAATTCTCCTTTTCCCTCTCTTTTACCTTCTATAAAATTTCCAATATAAAATGTTCCATCTGAGAATATATATTTTCCTTCTCCATGATATTTTCCACTTTTAAAACTTCCTTTATAAGAACTACCATCATTAAATTTCATTTCTCCTGAACCGTGCCTTAAATTATTTATAAAATTCCCTATATATTTATCCCCTTTCGCATATATTAGTTTGCCAATACCCTCTATCTTATCTTCTTTAAAGTCTCCTTCATAAATAACACCATCTTTGAATTTTAGTATTCCCTTACCCTGT
>CAYTZM010000012.1:19359-45072 GCA_964442655.1 uncultured Rhodospirillaceae bacterium
CACACCATTTACAAAAGTTCCTTCATAAATATCTCCATTCGTATAATATAAAATACCTTTCCCATGAAAAGAATTATTTTTAAATTCTCCTTCATACTTTATAGACAAACCTTCTGCATCATTTGCAGAAATATAAACTCCCTTTCCTTCCATAGTATTATTTACTATTGACCCTTCATAAGTACTTCCATCATCAAAAGTAATAATTCTATCATCTGATATAGCGTTAAAAGCAAAAGTTAAGAAAATAAAAATATTTATAATGAAATTCATGATTATTTTAGATTTCAAGCTATAGCTAATGTTGCTTCTTTTTCTGTATATAGTGAAGAAGATTCAATTATTTCATAGTTTTCGGTATTACTCAAAAATTCCCATAAAAACTTATTATTTAATTTATGGCCAGAACATATAGCCCGAATATGACCTTTAATATTCATACCTGCTAAATACATATCTCCACATAAATCCAAAATTTTATGTCTTACAAATTCATTTTTATACCTTAAGCCCCCAGGATTTAATATCTTACCATTATCTATCACAATTGCATTATCGATAGAACCTCCCAAAGCTAAACCATTTCTATGTAAAGTTTCTACATCATTCAACATACCAAATGTCCTTGCAGAACCTATTTCCTTTTCAAATGTCTTAGATTTAAAAGTTGTTTTATATCTTTGTATACCTATAGCTGTATCTCTAAAGTCAATTTTATAATCAATAATAAAATTACTAGCTGGTTTAATGATAATAGCACTATTACCATCTTTAACTTTAAAAGATTTAATAGCTCTTATATATTTTTTCGTTACAAATTGCTCTTTAAGACCAACCGATTTAAATAAACTAACAAATTCCTCTGAACTACCGTCCATAATTGGCACTTCACAGGCTGACAATATTACAGTAGCATTATCTATTCCTACACCCATAAAAGCGGCCATTAAATGTTCTACGGTTTTAACTTTTATACCTTTTGAATTAATTAAAGTAGTACCTAACTTAGTTTCACTAACATTTTTATAATAAGCACATATTACTTCTTTTTCTTCTAGGTCAGTTCTAATAAAGCGTATACCTTCATTAACTTTTGCTGGAAGAATCTTAATGTTTACATTCAATCCTGAATGCAAACCTGTTCCATCAAAACTAATCTCTTTATTAAGAGTTTTTTGAAAATTTACTTTTGGCATCATAATACTATCAGGCATATACTTTTCCTTTAAATCTATTCAATAGTAACAATTTTGATATAAATTTAAAAATCACTTTTTGTAACATTTGTATCAAAGAAAATTTAAAAAAATTAAAAATTTTCATAAAACCAATTCTTAAATTTTAAAAAATTATTATATAAACTTTGAGAATTTAAATTTATAGATTTTTTATTAATTTTTATGTCATTATTTTCAGAAACTGTGAAATGTAGCAAACTATTTATAACAGAAAAAGAAGGGTTTCGCATGTTTTCTGGTATATTATTAATAATTTTTGCTCTAGCTAATCTAGCTTTCTTATTAGAAATATTTTGTATTAGCTCTATTAAACCATCAGTTTGAGATACTCCACCAGTAATAACTAGCCTGTTAGCAATTATATGATCATAACCACTATTTTTTATTTTATCATTAATAGAGTCTATAATTTCAATAATTCTTGGCTTTATAACTGAAATTAATTCCCTTCTAGTTATCTCTGTAGAATCATTAAAATTTTCACCTCCTAATGTACTAACTTCAATTATTGATAAAGAATTTTCTAATTCTTCAATTAACTGGCCATTAATTATTTTAATCCTTTCTGAATCTGATAATGCTAATGAAAATATTTTAGATATATCTTTTGTTACTAAATTTCCACCAATAGGAATAGTATTAGTAAAAACTAATTCCCCATATAAAAAAATAGAGACCGATGTTAATTCAGCTCCTATATCTACTACAGCTGTTCCTAAATCTTTCTCTTCTTCAGTTAAAACAGAATGTCCTAATGAATAAGCGGAAAAAATGATATCTCTTACTTCCAAATCACATTTTTTAATAAGACTTTTAAAATTTCTTAAAATATTAGTATCAGTACTTATTATACTTACTTCTAAACCTAATTTATTTCCATACATTCCTAAAGGGTCTTTTATCCCTTTATTACCATCTATAGAAAACTGAACAGGAATTACATGCAAAATTGTTCTATTTTCTAAATTCAATTTATTAGATAAATATTCATAAGACTTTTCTAAGTCTGCTTTACTTATTATTGATCCTTTTAAATCTATTTCTATGCTAAAAACTTCTGATGAACTACTTACAGAAGAAAAACCTAAAATAATATCTTTTACTCTAATAGACGCCATTTTTTCAGCGCTAGCAAGACAATCTCTTATAGAAGATTCTAACTTTTTCATATCTGTAATTGAACCAGATACAATTCCTTTAGACTCTTGAAAACCTGCTCCTAAAATATTAATTTTATTTTGTTTATCCAACTTAGCTATTAAACAACAAATTTTACCGGAACCTATATCTAAAACAGTAAATGGTGAATTCTGTGATAAAAAATAATTAACCATAATTATAATTTTCTATTTTTCTTTTATTGTTATTCTATCAGGTATCCTTAAATCTATATAACTAATTTTACTATAATCGACATCTTTAAAATTTAAATTCATGAATTTTCTAAATACTAAATTTGTGTTTTTAGATGGTAATTTAATTAAAAAACCTTCAGCAAAATAAATATTCCATCTACGTGAATCTATACGTACTGCTTTTTTTATATTAATATTTTTCTGATTTAACAATAAAATAATTTCTTTTAAACTAGATAATGCATATAAAGAATTTTCCCCTGTTATAATAAAATATTTTTCGAATTCACTTTTATTAATTTCTAAAAATTGTAATCCTTTATCAGTTATTAAAAAGTATTCTTCTAAATTTTTATATATTGCAAAAGGTTTGTGTTCCCTAACTTTAATATCAATTAATCCATCTGAATGCATAATTATATCGGTATTTTTTATCCATGATAAATTATCTATTCTATTTTTAATTTGATCTAAGTTTATTAAATGTATTTTTTGCCCAATTTTTAACTGAGAGACAGAAATAATATTTTTGTTACTTTCAAAATTTAAACCACTTAATCTTATTTTTTTTAATACCCTCTCATGATTATAAAAAATAGAAAAAAAATTATTATTAAATTTACTCTTAATAAAATCTTCTTTACTTAAAAATATAACTATAATAGTAAAAAATATTAAGATAAAAAAAAATTTAATATATCCCATCAATTGAATGCATCTTTTATTATCATCGCAATTAATTTAACAAAATCTATTCCTGCATTTTTAAATATTTTTGGCACTAAAGAGTGAGAAGTTAAACCAGGTAAAGTATTAATTTCTAATAAAATTGGTGAAAAGTTATTGTTTGAATCTAATCTAAAGTCAGCTCTTGTTAAACCTTTACAACCAAGGGACTTATGAGCTTTTAAAGCGTTTTCATAAAGTAAACTTTGAATATTTTTATTTAAGTCTATTGGAAAAATATATTTTGTATTATTACTAGAATACTTAGCAGCATAATCATATAATTTTTCTGGATAAATGATTTCAATCATTCCTATTACATCCCCATTAAAAATTGCAACAGAAACTTCTCTGCCTTCTATAAAGGGCTCAATTAATACTTCATCCTTTAAACCTATAAAATTGCTTTTATCTGCATCGTCTTTTATAAGATTAATATTTACACTAGACCCTCCATCAATTGGTTTTGCAATATATGGATATTTTAAAGAATTACTATTTATAAGCTTGCCGACTGGTCCATTTATTCCTTCTGCAATACTTATACCAACAGACTTAAATATTTTTTTAGAAAAAACTTTATTCATTGCTAAAGCCGACGCTAATACTCCTGAACCTGTATATGGAATACCTTTAACTTCAAAAAAGCTTTGAATTATTCCATTTTCTCCTATACCTCCATGAAGTGCATTAAAAATTAAATCAGTGTTTAAATTTTTTATACTAAATACATCTTCATTATTAATATTCATTAATTTAACATCATGACCTAAATGTAAAATAGCTTTTTTAACAGCTTCCCCTGAAAGCAAAGAAACTTCTCGTTCAGATATTCCTCCTGACAATATTGTAATATGCAAATTAAAATTCCTTTTTTAAATTACCAATTCGCAAAATTTCCCATTCAAGCTTTATACGAAACTTATTATAAACCCTATTTCTAACTTCTTCGCCTAATTTTTCTATATCACTTGCAGATGCATTATTATAATTTATTATAAAGTTAGTATGCATTTCTGAAATTTTAGCTCCTCCTATAGACAAACCTCTACAACCAGCAGCATCTATTAACTCCCATGCTTTTTTACCAATAGGATTTTTAAATGTAGAACCTCCTGTTAAAGACTTTATAGGTTGAGAACTAATTCTTTTTGATTTAATAGATTTAACTTTCTCTTCTATATTTATTTTATTTGATTTAGATACATTAAATATAGCATTTATAATTATAGCCTTTTCAGGAATAATTGTTTCTCTATATTTCATCTTTAAATTCTTTTTACTAATTTCATAAATTCCTTTTGATCCATCTATTACCTCAATTTTAGATAGAATATCAGCAATATTTTTATCATATGAACCTGAATTCATTCTAACTGCACCTCCTATTGTGCCAGGAATGCCCGAAAGAAATTCATAACCAGTTATAAATTTTTTCATAGCAAAATTTGCTAAAAACATATTTTTAACTGATGCCCCAACTATTAATTTACCCTTTTTATAAGTAACTTTATTAAACATTTTTCCTAATTTTATTGTAACGCCTGATATACCTCCATCTCTAATTAAAACATTTGAGGCACCCCCAATAACAAAGATATTCACCTCTTTATGCAAATTTTTCAAAAAATAAAGAAGATCTTCAACATCTGCTGGTTCAAAAAGTAACTCAGCATTTCCTCCTACTCTAAACCAACTAGAATCAGCTATTTTAGCATTAGGAATTAAATTACCTCTTACATTAGGAATAATATTTATTAAGTTTGACATCATATTAAGCTCTTATTTAAATAAAAATATTTTATTTCATATTTTTAAGTTCATTTACTATAACTCTAGCATTTTTTGAAATAGTTCCTGCTCCTAAAAACATTATATAATCTCCTACACTAATTAATTTTTTTAAAACAACAGAAAAATTATTAAAATTTTCTAAAATTCTTACATCCTTGTGCCCAGCAGAAACAATTGAATTAACTATAGTATTTTGAGTAATATTATTTTTATTTTTTTCACCTGCGGAATATATTTCTGTTACATATACTATATCTGCATCGTGAAATGAAACTGAGAACTCATCAAATAAGCTCTCTACTCTAGTATATCTATGAGGCTCAAAAATTATAATTAATTTTCCTTTGCATATAGATTTAGCTGCCTCTATAACATTTTTAATTTCTGTTGGATGATGTGCATAATCATCTATAATTAATGCCCCATTAACATTATCTATAATACTAAACCTTCTTTCTATCCCACCAAATTTTAATAATGTTTTTTTAATAATATTATGATCTATACCTAACTCCAATGAAAGAGCTATAGATGCCAGTGCATTTCTTACATTATATTTTCCAGGCATTGAAATAGCTATATTCTTAATGAATTTAGTTTTAGAATTATAATATTTATCTATCTGAACATCAAAATATGTTAAACTTTTTTCAACTCTAAAATTTATTGCTTTTATATTAGCCTGATTATTAAACCCAAACGATACAATTTTCCTGTATTTAATATGCTTATATAATTTTTGAGTTGCAGGATAATCAATACATATAAAAGCTACTCCATAAAAAGGAATGTTTTCAATAAAATCTTTAAATGCATTATATAAATTTTCTTCATTTCCATAAAAATCTAAATGTTCTTTATCTATATTAGTTAAAACTACATATGTCGAAGGTAACCTAGTAAATGTTCCATCACTTTCATCCGCCTCAACTACCATCCAATCACCCTTTCCCAACCTTGCATTACTTCCATATGCTTCTATAATTCCTCCATTTACAACAGTTGGGTCAAATTTAGCATTATCTAAAATAGCGCTTATCAAAGAAGTTGTAGTTGTTTTTCCATGTGTGCCTCCTATAGCTATAGATTTTTTAAACCTCATTAATTCTGCTAACATGTCTGCTCTTCTAATCACTGGAATTCTTTTTAAATAAGCAGCATCAAGTTCTGCATTATCTTTCTTTATTGCCGACGAAATTACTACTATAGAAGCATTTTCAATATTTTTTTCTTTTTGTCCTATATATACTTTTATACCTAAACTTTTTAAACGTTCTACATTTTTATTATTAGAAATATCACTGCCTGTAACTTCATAACCTAAATTTAAAAGTACTTCTGCAATACTACTCATACCAATACCACCTATTCCTACCAAGTGAATTATCCCTAAATCTCTCATAAAATTAGACATTCTTTTTCCTATTTTTCATAAATAAAGAGTCTCCTAAATCTACCAACCTCTTAGCAGCACCTGGCTTAGCATGCTTCCTTGCTAAATTTGATGCTTTTATTAATTTATTTCTATCAAATAAAAGCTTTTCTAGTCTTTTTACTAAAAATGAACTATTAGTTAGTTCTTCTTCTTTAATAATCCAGCCGGCACCAATATTTTCTATATATAGTGCATTTTTTAATTGATGGTTATCAACAGATGATTTCAATGGTACCATTATAGATGGTCGAGCAGAAACTAAATTTTCTGCTAATGTACCCGCTCCACATCTACAAATTACAACATGACACCAACTTAAGCATTCAGCTATATCTTCAATAAAAATTGAAGTTTTAAAATCTATTTTTGCAATTTTATAATAATTTTCAACCAAATTAATATTCTCTCTTCTAACTTGTTGAATAACTTTTATACCCACCCTCTTTCCAATAGGTAAATTACTTATAGCTTTTGCTATATTTAATGCCATTACTTCTGCCCCCAAGCTACCCCCAGTAACCAAAATTTTTAAGGATTCTTTAGAAGTTATTTTATATTTCATTTTATATAACTCCTCTATTTCCTTTCTTAAAGGCATTCCTATACTAATATATTTTTTTCTCTTAGGCATTTCATCAATATTTTTAAAGGAAAAAGTAAGTTTTGAAGCTTTTTTTAATAAGAACTTATTTGCTCGACCTAAAACTTTGTTTCCTTCATGTAAAACAATAGGAACATTAAAAATTTTACTAATAATTATAGGAGGAACCGTAATAAAACCTCCAAAACCAAAAGTAATTTTAGGTAAATTAAATAATAATAAGAATATTGATTGAAATAAACAAAATGATAATAAAATTAAAGATTTAAAATTATATAAATATTGATTTCTTATAAAACCTCTGCCCATAAAAGAATAAACCTTTACTGAATTTCTAAAATTAAACATTGTTTTTACAACAAGATCGTACATCCTTATGTCTGTTACAAAAATAATGTTTTCCCCTTTATAAATATATTCTTTTGCTAATTCTAAAGCTGGAAATACATGACCTGCAGTTCCTCCTGCAACTATTAATATGCTTTTTTTATTCATTAATTAACTATTTCGTTAGTTTTTTTTGTTAATGCTAAAACAATTCCCATTCCTATAGAGGCAGATAATAGTGAAGAACCTCCATAACTTATAAACGGAAATGTTACTCCCGTAATTGGAACTAACCCTAATGTTACAGAAACATTCAGTAAAACTTGCAAACCAAATAAAGTAAGTATTCCACATACAACTAACAGTACGAATAAATTATTCTTCTCAAAAACTCTTATTAAGCCCCTAATCACTATAGAACATGATAATAATAAAATTATAACGCAAAAAATTGCGCCAAATTCTTCCGCAATAACTGGAAAAATAAAATCTGTATGAGAATCTGAAATTCTATTTTTAATAACACCATCGCCTGGACCAACACCAATAATGCCTCCTGCTTCATATGCTTGAAAAGAATTAATAATTTGGTGCATACCTTCACAACTGTTATCAATAAAACAATCAATTCTTCTTTTTACATGCGAAAAAATATTATATCCTAGAAATAAACCTAGTCCCAAAAAACTAAATAAAACCATTATCCACCTCAAAGATATACCTATAAGAAATAATTGACCCGTCCATATCAAAACTATTATGACAGACATCCCCAAATCAGGTTGCTTCAACAAAAGCAAAACTATTATAAAAAGCAATATTGTAGAAATTATAGTCGAAGGCAAATATTTAGAAATATTAACAGGCAACTTATAACTTTTAGATAACAAAACAGCAGTAGTAATTACAAAAAAAGGTTTAATAAATTCTGATGGCTGAATTGAAAACCAACCAAGATTTAACCATCTAGTAGATCCATGACTATCTGTCCCAAAAAACATTACAAGAACTAATAATATTAAACTTGCTACAAAGCCAAATATTCCTAATCTAATAATTCCTTTTATAGAAAAAAAAGAAGTAAAGACCATTACAAATATTGAAAACAACAAATAAATTAAATGATTTTTAAAAAAATATAATCTTTCATATCCTTTACTTTCTGCAATACCAGACCCTGCAGTTAAAATTATAACACTCCCTATAATAGCTAATAATAAAATTTGAATAAGATTCCAATGATCTAAAGTAAACCACCAGCGAGAAAATATACTTTTATCATTTCTAGGTATTAAAATCATATTCTAATTATTCCTTATAAACATACTAACTTTATTTTTGAAATCATTTCCTCTTATTTCAAAATTATTATATTGATCGAAAGAAGAACAACCTGGTGAAAACAATATTATTACATTTAAGTCTATTTTTTTTGCATATTTTATAGCTGTATTAAGTGCTAATTCCAAATTTAAACAATTTTTACAATAAAAATTGTTTTTGAAATAATTAAAAAATTCCTCGCCTGACTCCCCTATAAAAAATCCTGCCTTTATATTAGTAATTTTTTCATTTAATAGTTTAAAACTATCTTTTTTTCTTCTACCTCCAGCAATCCAAATTATATTTTTAAAACAATCTAGTGCAACACTTGAAGATACTAAATTAGTAGACTTAGAATCATTTATAAATTTTATATTTTTTTTAGTTCCTAATTCTTCAATTCGATGAGGTAAAGTTTTAAACTTAGGCAAATAAGTATTTATTTGTTTATGTGAAAGACCATAACTTAGTACTGCAGATAAAGAAATTAGAATATTTTCAATATTATGTTCTCCTAATAAAGATGTTATTTCCTTCACTTTTCCTAAGGATTTATTTTTTTTCCCTAAGGAATTAATTATTCTACCATTTTTTAGATAAACACTTTTTTTAAATTTATTATTTATAGAAATGCGAATAATATTAGGTCCGTTAATTTTAGATTTTAATGTTTTATATATTTTTTCTCCTTCCTTAGTATCAGTATTAATAATTGCTATATCAGAAGAATCCTGATTCATAAAAATTTTTTCTTTAGACTTTACATAATCTTTATAAGTCCCATGTCTTTCCAAATGATCAGAAGACAAATTAGTTAATATTGCAATATTTGGCTTAATTTTTTTCATCAATTCTAATTGATATGATGAAACTTCCAAGACGTAGGTAATAGAATCCAATGCTGGCTTTAAATTTAAAACTGGAATTCCTATATTACCCCCTAAAGATGATTTTTTCTTACTTCTTGTTAATAAATGATTAATTATACTACAAACGGTGCTCTTTCCGTTAGAACCTGTAATAGCTATCACTTTATCTGAATCTTTATGTAAATTTTCCCAAAAAATATCTAAATCACCAATAATAGAAATATTATTTTTTTTTGCTAAACTTATTATGGGATGTTTTAAACTAATTCCAGGACTTACAAATAATAATTCTATTTTTTTAAGATTTATAACTTCATTAAAATTACTTAATATAGTTTTGCTTATTTTAAAATCATTTCGTATTTTTTCATCATCATCCCAAACAAAAATTTTAACATCATTTTTCTTTAAAAAATTTATTACAGACCTACCAGAAATACCCAATCCTAGGATGCCCATAGTATTTATGTTTATATAATTATTAAAATTAATCATTTTATCTTAATTTTAAAGTTGCTAAACCAATCAAGGCTAAAATAACAGCTATTATCCAAAACCTTATTACTACTGTAGATTCAGACCAACCTTTTTTTTCAAAATGATGATGCAAAGGAGCCATTTTAAAAATTCTTTTTCCAGTAAATTTAAATGATAAAACCTGAGAAATTACTGATATAGCCTCCAAAACAAACAATCCACCAACTATAGACAAAACTATTTCATGTCGAGTAATAACACTTATTATTCCTAATGCTGCTCCTGTCGATAAAGAACCAGTATCACCCATAAAAACACTTGCAGGAGGGGTATTATACCACAAAAATCCTATACCAGCTCCAGCTAAACTAGCACATAAAATTACTAATTCTCCACTTCCTTCAACATAATATAAATTCAAATAATTAGAAAAAATTATATTTCCAGTTAAATAAGCAATAATTCCAAAAACGCTAACTGCTATAATAATTGGAACAATTGCTAAGCCATCTAGACCATCAGTTAAGTTTACAGCATTAGATGAACCTATAATTACAAAACTAGAAAAAATACAAAATAAAAATATATTAAGAGATATTATAGAATTCTTTATGAATGGAAAAGTTACTATTCCTTGGATATTTTCTGGTGAAATTTTGTATATCCATATAGAAGCAATCGCAACTACAATAACTTGAAAAAATATTTTTAATTTTCCAGTAAGACCTACATGATTATTTTTTGAAACTTTTAAATAATCATCAATAAACCCTATAGCTCCAAATGCAAAGGTTACATACAAAACTATCCACAAATATAAATTAGTAATATCGGCCCATAGAATAGTAGAACATATTAATGCTCCTAATATTATGACTCCGCCCATAGTAGGAGTTCCTCGTTTCATTTCCAAATGCCATTCAGGCCCATCCTTTCTAATTGGTTGCCCTTTTTTTTGTTTTGACTTTAGCCATAAAATTATCTTTGGAGCAAAAATAAAAACCATAATTAAAGAGCTAATAAATGCTGCAACACTTCTAAAAGACAAATATTTTATTAAATTAAAAACACTATAATCTTCTATTAAGGATGAGAAAAACAAGTATAACAATATTTTACTCCTTCGAAGAATAAATATTTTTAATATAATCTACTAAAGTTTCCATAGACATAGATCTTGATCCTTTAACTATCATAAAATCACCTGGCAAAATTAATTCTATAAAATTATTAGCAATTAAATCTTCAGAATTTTTTACCCAAACACATTCCATTTTCATTTTTAATTTATTATATAACCCTTTAGTTTTATTACCCACTAATATTAATAAACCCATTTTTGCTTCTATTAAATATTTAGTTAAAGATAAATGTAAAGAATTAGAATAATTTCCTAATTCTCTCATTTCCCCTAAAATCATAACCTTTCTTTTTTTATTTGCTATTTCATTCAACATTTTGATAGACGCTATTACAGAACTAGGATTAGCATTATAAGTATCATCTATTAAGACTAAATTACTTTTATTTGAAGAAAATATGTATTTATTCCCTCTACCATTTGGCAGAAAAGATGAAAACATAGACTTTAAACATGCTCTCATATCTTGTTTTAATACTAATAAAGTACCTAAAATTGATAATGAATTTATAGCTTGATGTGAACCCTCAAAATTTATTTTATAAATATACTTTTTTCCAAAAGCCTTAGCTTCGATTCTTTGCCCCCTAGATAAAGCAGAAATACTTATCAAGTTAATATCAGATTTTTTATGTCGTCCATAAGATATAATATTTTTTACACCATTTTTTTTTGCTAATTTTATAGTTTTATCATAACTTTTAAAATCCCTGTTAATTATTACGTATCCGCTTCTTGCAAGTCCTTCAAATATTTCTGATTTAGCTTTTACTATATCATAAAGAGATTTAAAGTTTCCGATATGTGCTTCAGTTATATTAGTAATTATTACGATATTTGGTTTAACTAATTTACTTAAAGGACGTATCTCATTTGCATGATTCATACCAATCTCAAAAATTCCATATCTCGTCTTCCTAGGCATATTTAATAATGAGTAAGGCACACCAACATGATTATTATAACTTTCTGGATTTGCATAAGAATCTGATACTTGTGATAACGAAGAATATAACATCTCTTTTGTAGAAGTTTTACCAGAACTTCCTGTAATAGCAATTATAGCAGAGTCTTTAAATTCAGTTACTTGATTTCTGGCATCTTCTGCTAATAGGAGCATACTTTTATAAACATCATCAACACTAATAATTAAGTTATCATTTGTTTTAAAGATTTTTTTTTTATTTATTACTACCCCAACTGCACCATTATTTATTGCGTCTTTAATAAAATCATGCCCATCTAAATTTTTTCCTTTAAGCGCTAAAAATAAACATCCAGGCTTAACTTTTCTACTATCTATTTCTATTTTATTACATTTCCAATTACCTAAAATATTAACATTTAATACTCTAGATAAATCATTAGAATTCCATAAAATTTTATTATTAAAATTTTTCATAACTCTTCATTACTTTTTTAATATTTCTAATATTACTTGCTTATCACTAAAAAATCTTAATTCATTTCTAATTATTTGTTCTTCTTCATGTCCTTTACCAAGTATGATTAATATATCACCACTTTGAATACTATTTATTGCAGATTCTATAGCCATATAGCGATCAGGTATTTCTATTGCATTAGAACAGCCTTTAATAATTTCTTTTCTAATTTCTGAAGGTTTTTCATCTCTCGGGTTATCATCTGTAACATAAATTACATCTGCATAACTATGAGCTATTTTTCCCATAATTACCCTTTTTCCTTTATCTCTATTCCCACCACAACCAAAGACAATAATTAAATTGTTCTTTACATATAACTTTACACTTTGCAAAACATTTTTAAGTGCGTCTGGTGTATGTGCATAATCAACATAAATATTTGCTTCTTTTCGCTTACCTATATATTCCAACCGTCCTGGCGGAGCAGTAATCTTAGATATATTTTTAAGTATAGAATCAAATGATAATCCACTTTCAAAGAGTATTGCTATTGAAGTAACTAAATTATTTATTTGAAAATCACCTATTAATTTTGTCTTAAATTCTTTACTTATACCTTTATAAGTTACTACAACTTCGTGAATCATATTTTTACAAAAATTTACCTTATAATGCCAGTCTGATGTTTCCTTTTTACCAATAGTAATTACTTTTAAATTATTTTTCAGAGACACTTCAATAAATTCTTTATATTCATCAATAGAATCATTAATAATGGCTATACCTTGTTTTTTTGCTAGACTCTCAAATAATCTTAATTTAGCCTTTTTATAATTTTTATATGATTTATGATAATCTAAATGGTCTCTCGAAAGAGAAGTAATTACTACTATAGAAAACTTTAAACCATCTAATCTTCTTTGATGAATACCATGACTTGAAGCTTCAATAATTATATTTTTAAAATCTTTCTTTTTAAAATTATATAAATTCAAAAATAAATTATCTATGCTAGGAGTAGTCAATTTATTTTTGAATATATTTTTTCCATCATAGACACCTAAAGTTCCAATAGATGCGGATTTAAGCCTCATTTTATGCCAAATATTACTAACTATCCAAGCAACGGATGTTTTACCATTAGTACCTGTAACTGCAACTAAATTTTTAAATTGTAATTTATAATATTTAGAACATATTCTAGCATAAGTTTCTCTTGGGTCTTTTACAACCATGATTTCAATATTTAATAAATTTAAATATTCCTTAAAATTTTCTTTTTTTATTAATAATGCTACAGCTCCTTTTTCTATAGCATTCTTTATATATAAGTTATTTTTAGTGGTAATTTTAGCAAAAGAGGCAAATAAAAACCCTCTCTTTACAAGGAGAGAATTAGAAGATAACCCACTAATAACTAATTTATTTTTTTTTAATTTTATTTCATCAGTTATTAAATCTAATAATTTGATCATTATTAAAGCCAATTAAATAAATTAATTTTATAATTATTTCATACTAAATCGTGTTTCTGATAAAATTGGAGCAATTTCATAAATTATTTCCTTTGTTAAAGGAACAGCATTCATCCCTGCAGTTCTTCCTAATACATTTTTGCTAATCTTAGGCTCATCTAATAATATAAAAACAGCATATTTAGGATTATCTATAGGAAAAAAACTTATAAATGATGATATAACTTTTGAATTGTGATATTTTCCATTTACTACTTTATTTGCTGTACCTGTCTTTCCTCCTATAAAATAAATTTCTGATCTTATTTTTTTTGCAGTTCCCCCTTCATTTTCTACTACACTTCTATATAATTTTTTCATCTTTTCACTTACTTCATTCTTAAAAACCTTATATTTAGGTCTATTATAATACTTATCATCTTTTACAAAAAGTGGCTCAACATAAATACCACCATTTATAGTTGTAGCTAGAGCCGATATAACATTAAGAGGAGAGACAGCGATTCCGTGCCCATATGATTTTGTGGCTAATTCTATATCTCTTTTAGTACTAGGAATTAATGGATATTGAACCTCTGGTATACCTGTGTCTAAAACTGTATCTAACTTTAATTGACTAAAATAAAAAGATTGCTTCTCTTTTCCTAAAAGTAATCCAATTTGTGCAATTCCAATATTAGAAGAATAAACAAAAACTTCTTCAACACTTAAGTGTCTATTTTCTGGATGATCATCTCTAATTATTCTACCATTTACTTCTAACGGTTTAGTAGCATCTATAATAGTATTTATATCAATAATTTTTTCATTCAAACTAGCCGCTATAGTAAAAGATTTAAAAATTGATCCCATTTCATAAACTGCACTACTAATATTATTTAATGTAGGATTATATTTGTCACTATATGGATTTGGATTAAAACTGGGTAGACTAACTGCAGACATAACTTCTCCAGTATTTACTTCTAAGACAATACCAACAGCACCTATATATCTATATTTTTCTATTCCTTTGTTCAAAATTTTATTTAATTTAAACTGAACCCTACTATCAATAGTTAAATAAACATCTTCCCCTTTAATCAATCTGTCATTATATTTTCTTTCTATTCCTGCTAAGCCATTACTAGTCTTTCCCAAAAACCCTACTATATGGCTTGCTTCTTCACCATAAGGATATAATCTTAATAATTCTTCTTCAAGTTTAAGCCCTGGATCACCTATTTTCTTAACAGATTTTGCTAATTTAGGATTTAAGTGCCTTTTACTAAAACCTGTTTTTGATTGTAATTTTATTAATATTTTCTCTTCGGTTAAGTCTGGAAAAATTTCACTTAAATTTTTTACTACATAATTAGGATTTAATATATTTTTATAACGAGAATAAAGAGAATAAGTTGGCATAGAAACAGCAAAGACATTTCCATTTCTATCATAAATATTTCCTCTTGTAGGATTTTTAACAACATTTTTAGAAACTTCTTTTTTATCTTGAAAAAGCTTAGAGGTAGAAATTAGTTTAATATTAACTATAAAAAAAGTAACAAAAAACAAAACAGTTATTGCTATTATTCTATGTTTACATTTTTCCAATAAAGATTTTTCAATACCATCTACATATATTCTTTTATTAGAATTCAATATTAATTTACTCTAAAAACTTTTAATCGTTTTGTCTTCTTAAAAAAGTAGGAATATCTAACATATCATTTTCATTAATTTTATTTCCACTTTTTACGGAAATATCTTGATCCAAAGATAATTCATTTACCTTAGTCTTTACTAAGCTATCTTCTAATTTTTTATTTATACTAATATTACTTTCATTTAATTCTTTATTTTCTGTTTTAGAAGTTTCTATAGTCTCATTTTCTTCTTTACTTTTTTTATTGCTTGAACCAAAAAAAGATTTTGCTGCAAAACGTTTTATTATGCCATTACTTTTTGTTTTCTCTTTAACTTCTTTTTCTTCAATTTCTTCAATTTCTTCTTTAATTTCTTCTTCTACATTTGATGAAGCATTTAAAACTTCTGCTTCAGTAAATGGATCTATTTCTAACTCTTTATTTATTATTAAATTTTCTTCTATTATTTCTGGCTCAGGTGGAATAAAATTTTCTACCTCTGTCTTGACCTCTTTTTCAATAACATCTTGATAAATATTCTTATTATTAGTTATTTCTTCTTTCTCATCTTTTACATCAGTATTTATGAATGTATTTGAAGAAGAATTAGTATCCGTACTCTCAACAACCTTTTTATCTTCAATTATTTTATTATTTTCTTTTGTTACTTCTATATTATCTTTTATTTTTTCATTATTATTAATAATATTTGACTTTAATTCTTCTACTGGGTTTTCTCTTTCTTCTGCATCTATTCCTGTAGCAACAATAGATACTCTTATATTATTGTGCATACTATCATCTTGAGAAGCTCCAAATATTAAATTCACATCATCATCCGCTAACTGACGAATATGATCTACTATTTCATCAACCTCAAATAATGTTAAATCCGGTCCTCCCGTAATATTTACTAATACTCCTCTTGCACCCGCTAAAGAAACATCATCCAACAATGGATTTGCTATAGCTGCCGCTGCTGCATCTAAAGCTCTGTTATCTCCTTCTGCATCACCTGTGCCCATCATAGCTTTGCCCATTTCCATCATAACAGATCTTACATCTGCAAAATCTAAATTAATTAATCCTGGCATCACCATTAAATCTGTAACTCCTCTTACGCCAGAATAAAGAACTTTATCAGCCATTTTAAAAGCATCTGCAAATGTTGTTTGTGCATTAGCAACCCTAAATAAATTCTGATTTGGGATAACTATAAGTGTATCAACTGATTTTTGTAGTTCACTAATTCCTTCTTCAGCTAATTTCATCCTATTTTTACCTTCAAACTGAAACGGTTTCGTTACACACCCCACAGTTAAAATTCCTCTTTCTCTTGCTGCATGTGCAATTACTGGAGCAGCGCCAGTTCCTGTTCCACCTCCCATACCAGCCGTTACAAATAACATATGAGTTCCATCAATATGTTCTAAAACTTGCTCTAATGATTCATCTGCAGCTGCTCTACCTACTTCTGGTCTTGCTCCAGCTCCTAACCCCTGAGTTACATTAGCTCCTAACTGTACCCTCATTTGTGATTGAGAGTTAGCTAATGATTGAGCATCAGTATTAGCTACTATAAATTCCACTCCTTCTAAATGTGATGCAATCATATTATTTACTGCATTACACCCAGCTCCTCCTACACCTATTACGGTAATTCTTGGCTTTAGCTCATGAGTTGGCGGCACGCTAATATTAATGGACATATTTTTTCTCCAATTTAATTAAAGTTGCAATAACACTTCCCTCTTCTTTAAAAATTCTTTTAAAAACTCATTCCTCCATTTTACTAACAACAATATCATTTTTTCTGTATGATTTAATATCTACAATTGGTATAAGCTCAAGTTTTAAAAATTTATTATTAATTTCCTCAATATTTTTTGATTGAGTTACATAAGACCACTCCACATTAGCTAATTCTAATTTATAATCTAACAAACTGATCTTCTTTTCTATATTCTTTAATTTAGCTTCTTCATCTTTAATTTCGCTCCTAAGCCACATAGACCAAATTGTTCCAAAAATTGAAAAAACAATAATTATGAAAGTAAAAACCCTCATTATGCAGCATCCGCAAAATTATTTATTTTTTCTACTGCTCTTAATTTTGCAGATCTAGCTCTATAATTAACTTTAACTTCTCCTAAACTAGCTTTAACAACTTTTTTTGTAAGTATTGTAAATTCAGGTTTTCTATTTTTGTTTTTATAAACATCTAATGAATGACGATAGGGATTACTATTTATTCCAGAATTTGTTTTAAAAAATGTTTTAACTATCTTGTCTTCTAAAGAATGAAAACTTATAACTACTAACCTAGCTCCAGGAGCTAAAATATCTTTTGCTACATTTAAAGCATTTTTTATTTCCTCTAACTCATTATTAACTTTTATTCTAAAAGCTTGAAATGTCTTAGTGGCAGGATCTATCTTATTATTCTTTTTATTTCCAATTGCACTTCTAACTATTTCCGCAAGTTCTAAGGTAGTTTCTATAACTTTATTCTTTTTATAATTTACTATTGCTTTAGCTATCCTTCTTGAATGATGTTCTTCTCCATAATTATAAATTATATCGCTTAAAGTTTTTTCATCGCTTTCATCAATTATTTGAGCAACAGTTTGTCCTTTTGCACCCATTCTCATATCTAAAGGACCATCAATCTTAAATGAAAAACCTCTTTTAGCATTATCTACTTGCATTGATGAAATACCTAAATCAAATAATATACCACCATCAATTTGGTTTATTCCATTATTTTGAAGAAGTATCTTTAAATTACTAATTTTCCCTTCTATTAATTTAAAATTACTAAAATATTTGTTCTTTATTATTTTTGCATATCTTTGTATATTTGGGTCTCTGTCTATTGCAAATAACTTACAATTAGCTGATGACAATATCATATGTGAATGTCCTCCTGCTCCAAAGGTTCCATCTACATAAGTGTGTCCTTCTTTAATATTTAAATATAATTTAACTTCTTCAAGCATCACTGGAATATGTCTTGTATTTAATATTAGATGATTTATCTCTTTATCAACCAAAATATCCCCCGATATAATACTTAAATTTTTCGTCTTTTATCCATATAAGTGCTTGCTTTAACAATATATTTACTAAAATTAGACGGATTCCATATTCTAAACCTTCTTCCCATCCCAACAAATAAGGCCTCAATATTAATATCTGCTTCTGTTTTAAATATTTCTGGCAACACTACTCTACCCTCATTATCAAAAGAAAGAACAGAACCTCCAAAAATTATAGTAGATTCATATTCATTTTGTTCTAATAAAGGGTCATTTAAATCTAATTTAGATTGCAGAAGTTCTAAATATTCTTTAGGAAAAGCATCAATTGTTCTTTCGACTAATGAAGATTGAGCAATAATTCCAGAAAAACTTTGTCCTATTAATTTAGGACGCCAAGATGCAGGAACAGACACCCTTCCTTTCTTATCTACTTTATTTAAATATCTTCCTATAAAATCTGACACTTTAAATTCCTAATTACGATCTAACCTCATATGGTAAAATATGGGACTATATAGTAATATCATGGGAAAATATGGGCGTCAATTATAGATTCATATTTTTATCAGGTAGCCTATAAGCCGGGTTCTGTCTAGAGTGACTATTCATCTAGGATATTTGTTACCAAATACCTCATGCAACCTACCCAAACAACACGTTGGAAATACCGTTGCTATATAAATAGCATGTTGTTTCTATTTGGTTTTGCTCCCAGCGGGGTTTACCTTGCTATTTTAGTTACCTAAAATACGGTGTGCTCTTACCACACCTTTTCACCCTTACTTTTAAAAAAAGCGGTATATTTTCTGTGGCACTTTCCCTAGGGTTTCCCCTGCCGGGTATTACCCGGCGCTGTATTTCCAAGGAGCCCGGACTTTCCTCTCATTTAATAGAGCAGCCACTTAGCTACCTGACAATATCAAACTATAATATATATATAAAAATTCAATATAAAGCTCTATTTTTTTCAAATGCCATGTATACTGAATAAACTATATTCAAAACTTTTTTATCCACTATTAAGCTTATATCTTCTGGAATAAAATGTCTTTTAAACGCTATTAAACCATTCTCAAAACCAGCGTCTATATCATAACCTATATTATGTAAATAATATTCTATGTTTTGAATATTTTTTTTTGCATCTAATTTTAAAATTTTATTAGGCCAAACAACTAGATTACTTTTCGCTAATCTTTGCCAATCAAACTTTTCACCTGGGTCTAATTTTCTTTTAGGCGCAATATCTGAATGACCTAAAACTCGGTCTGCGCCTATAGAATAATTATTTTTTAAATGATATAATAATTTCTCTAATGATTTATATTGTAATTCTGTAAAATTTTCAAAGTTATGATCATGACCTGAATTACATAGTTCAATACCTATAGAAGTCGCGTTTAAATTTTTACGATTTAACCATTTAGATCTTCCCGCATGCCAAGCTATTTTATTATCATCTACCAATTGCAAAATTTTTCCTTTTTTATCCAAGAAGTAATGTGAACTTACTTCTGCATTAGGATCACACAACTTTTCTAATGCAGTTTTTGCAGTTTTCATTCCTGTATAATGAATAATAATAGTATCAATTTTGTCAGATATATTTCTTCTCTTATAATTAGGAGATCTATAATTATAATTAATATTAAGTTCCATTTTACTTTATTCTACTTTTTTTAATTCTTTCATATGCATTATTTATTTTTGATAACCGTTCATTTGCAAACCTAATAAACTCTTCTGGTAATCCCTTTGATACTAAATTGTCAGGATGATAGTCTTTAACTAATTTTAGATAAGAATTTTTCAAATCACTATCAGACGTATTTGAATCACAAGAAAACAATTCATAATCTTCTTCTATATTTTTATAATCATTATTAGGATTTATATATACTGAATGAATAGAATCTAATATTTTCTTAGGCATTTCAAATATTTTAGCAATATCTTCTATCATATTTTTCTCATTAATATGAAGACTACCATCAGAATAGGCAATTTGATAAAGTGCATTCATAAATTCTATATATAAAGGTTCTTGATCCCCAAAAACAATTTTAAGCTGTTTAGCATAAATCTCATAACCATCAGAAGTTTTTTTGGCATTATTGTATATTTCTCCAATAGCAACTTCATCATTAATCTCAAAATCAAAAACAGATTTGAAAGTTTCTATTTCTTCTCTACTAACTTTTCCGTCTGCTTTAGCTAATTTAGCTGACAAAACTATTACTCCTGTTGCAAAAGCTAATTGTTTATCAGCAGAACTAAACAGAGTGGAATTATTAGATTTACTTCCATTACCAATTATTCTGGCATCTGTCTTTCTTATTTTATCCACTCCATGACCGACAGCCAAGCCTAACACTGCACCTAATGGACCTCCCAGCATTAAGCCTGCTCCACCTCCTAATAACTTACCCCAAATAGACATGTATTAACCCCTTAAAACATTATATATAATTATTAATTTATTCTAAGTATAGAATATACTATAGTAAAATTTTGTGAGAATTTTATTGAAATCTAACAAATCTAATAAAATGCAATGGAATTTTTGGATTGATAAAGGAGGAACCTTTACAGATATTTTAGCTATGGACCCATATGGAAACTTTTATTCTAAAAAAATATTATCTAATAACACTAAAGATAAAAAAGATGCCTCCCTAGAAGGAATTAAATATTTTTTAAAAAAATATGAACACGAAATTAATTATAATAATATTAAAGAAGTTAGAATGGGAACCACTGTAGCGACGAATAATTTACTAACCAAAAAAGGTGAAAATACTGCATTATTTATAACTAAAGGATTTAAAGATGCATTAAAAATAGGAAATCAATCTAGGCCAAATATTTTTGCACGAGGAATAAAAAATACTAATCCAATTTACAAAAAAGTTTATGAGATAGATGAAAGAATTTCTCACAATGGAAAAATTATAGAGAACCTTAATAAAAAAAATATTAATAACATGATGAAAAATGCTATTAAGAGTGGTTGTAAATCTGCAGCTATAGTTTTAGTGCATGCATGGAAATACCCTAAAAATGAAAATATATTGGAGAAAATGGCCAATAAAATAGGTTTTCAATATGTTATATGTAGTCATAAAACTTTTCCACTTATAGGCTTAATAGGGAGAGGTGACACAACAGTTATAGATGCATACTTAACTCCTGGCATAAATAGTTATGTAAAAAAATTTACAAAAAATTTAAAAAATACAAAAATTCTCTTTATGAAATCTTCAGGCGGACTTACTTCTGCCAATAGTTTTAAAGGGAAAGAAGCCGTATTATCTGGGCCAGCTGGAGGAGTAATAGCAGCAGTTGAACTAAATAAAAAAAATAAAAATTATGCAGGCATCATAGGTATAGACATGGGAGGAACATCAACAGATGTTTTCCACTTTAAAGACGAATATGAAAGATCTAATGAAAACATAATAGATGGTAATAAAATTAGAGCTCCTATGCTAAAAATCAATACTATAGCAGCTGGCGGTGGCTCGATAATCAATTTTGATAATCATAAAATAATTGTAGGGCCGAAAAGTGCAGGAGCCAATCCTGGACCGGCTTGTTATGGACTTGGAGGACCTCCCACCATTACAGATTGCAATTTAATATTAGGAAGAATTCAATCTTCCAATTTGCCAAATATTTTTGGAAAATCAGGAAAAGATAAGTTAAATATAAATTTATCAAAAATAGCTTTAAATAAAATTACTAAAAAAATATATAGATATACTGGTAAAAAAATCAGTTTATTTGAATTAGCGGAAGGAAGTTTAAATATTGCAATAGAAAATATGTCTAACGCAATTAAAAAAATCTCTATTGAAAAAGGTCATGATATTAAAAATCATGTTTTAGTTGGATATGGCGCTGCTGCTGGACAACATGTATGTCAAATTGCAGAAACTTTAAATATAAAAAATATACTTTTACATAAATTTGCAGGAGTATTAAGTGCTTATGGGATGGGTTTAGCAGAATTAAAATCAATTAAAACAAAAACTATCGAATTAGAGTTTAATAAAAACTTTAAAAAAATTTCTTCAGTGTTTAAAGTTTTACAAAAAGCGGCATTAAATGAAATTATAAAAAATAACCGAACAATTAATAATAAAAACATCAAGATTTATAATAAAATACATATAAAATATGATGGGACCGAAAGTTCTATAGCAATAAAATACACAAATTTAAAATATTGTGAGAAACAATTTAAAATAAAATATAAAAAAAGATTTGGCTTTTTACATAAAAATAGAAAAATGATAATAAATTTTGCAGAAGTTGAAGCTTCTTTATCAAATAATATTATTTTAAAGGAAAAAAAATATAGAAATTACAGTAAAGTTAAACCTGATGGAAATTGTATTACTTATATAAATAATAAAAAATCTAAAATAAATTACTATCATAGAGATAAAATTAAAAGTGCAACAACTATTTATGGTCCTACTATTATATTTGAAAAAACTTCAACTATATATATAAAAGAAAACTGGAAAGGTATAATCAAATCAAACAATCAACTAACCCTTGAAAAATATAAAAACATAAAAGAAAAATATCATATTGATAAAAAAGTTGATCCTATACGATTAGAAATATTCAATAATATGTTTATGTCTACCGCTGAAGAAATGGGCACCGTACTAAAAAATACAGCATATTCTATAAATATAAAAGAAAGACTAGATTTCTCATGCGCTCTTTTTAATAAAAAAGGAGAACTAATTGCGAATGCTCCTCATATTCCTATTCATCTAGGCGCAATGAGTGAAAGTATAAAATATGTTATAAAAAAAAATAAACATAAAATTAATGATGGCGACAGTTTCATACATAATAATCCTTATTACGGAGGAACTCATTTACCTGATATAACTGTCATAACACCTATATTTATAAATAAATCAAAAAGGCCTAACTTCTATGTAGCCAGTAGAGCCCATCATTCAGATATTGGTGGCAGTACTCCGGGATCAATGCCTGCTATGTCAACAAACATTAATGAAGAAGGAGCTGTATTTAATGGTGAAAAAATCGTTTCTAAAAGCGTATTAAATGAAAAACTAATAATTAATATTTTTAATTCTAATAAGTATCCAGCAAGAGATGTAAAAACAAATATGATGGACCTTGCAGCTCAATTAGCAGCTGCTAATTCAGGAAAAAATAATATTATTAGAATGGTAAATAAATACGGTATTAAAACTATCTATAATTATATGAATCACGTCCAAAATAATGCAAGAGAATCTATAAAAAACATTATTGGTAAATTGAATAGTGGAAGCTATCAATCGAAAATGGATAACGGTTCTATTATAAAACTAAGTATAAAAATAAATAAGAAAAATAGAACTGCAGTTTTTAATTTTCAAGGAACCAGCGCTCAAACAAAAGATAACTTTAATACACCTAAAGCAGTCTCACGATCAGCTGTATTATATGTATTAAGAACTTTAATAAATACTAAAATTCCTTTAAATGATGGTTGTTTAGAGCCTATAAAAATTATAATTCCTAAAAACTCAATACTTGATCCTAAATATCCTGCTGCTGTTGTAGCTGGCAATGTTGAAACTAGCCAATCAATAGTCGATATTATAAATGGAGCCTTAAAAGTACAAGCGGCTTGTTATGGAACAATGAGTAACTTTACTTTTGGGAATAATAATTTTGGTTATTATGAAACAATATGCGGAGGAGAAGGAGCAAGCAATAAACATCATGGAGTTGATGCTACACAATGTCACATGACTAATACAAGATTAACCGATCCAGAAATTCTAGAATTAAGATATCCAGTTAGAATTAAAAATTTTAGTATCAGATTAAAAAGTGGAGGAATTGGTAAATACATGGGAGGTAATGGAGTAATTAGAGAAATTGAGTTTTTAAAAAAAATGACAGCAGTTATTCTATCAAACAGAAGAAAAATAGCTCCTTTCGGGATTAAAGGAGGTAATTCAGGTATGATAGGAAAAAATTTATTACTAAAAAATAATTCTAATAAGCTTATAAAATTAAATTATAGTGAAGCAATCAAAGTATTTAAAGGAGACAAAATTATAATAAAAACTCCAGGTGGTGGAGGGTATGGTAAAAAAACAACACTATGAGAAAATTTATTAATTTAACTATATCGTTTTCATTAATATTATATTATATTCTAAATTATTAATGATATGGTATAGTATGCTTTTTAAAAATTTAAAATATATTATTTTATTATTTTTGTTTTCTATAATAATTACAGGCTGTGCATCTAGTCCTGATACCACTGGTAAACAAGAAAATGATCCTTTTGAGTCTGTAAATAGAGAAATTTTTGCTTTTAATGATGCTGCTGATAGATATGTTATAGGTCCTATAGCTCACACTTATAGAGATACAGTACCAGATCCCGTAAGAAATAGTATAAGAAATTTCCTTCTTAATCTGAAACAACCATTAAGTGCTATAAATGCAACTCTTCAAGGAGATTTTGAGAGAGGAGCGACTGCTGTAGGAAGATTTGCAATTAATAGCACGTTTGGTATTCTTGGTTTATTTGATGTTGCCGATTATGTAGGTTTAGAACCTGTTGATGAAGATGTTGGACAGACTTTCGGGGCATGGGGAATGGGACCTGGACCTTATTTAGTTTTACCTCTCCTAGGACCTTCTTCTACAAGAGATTTAGCGGGTAAAATAGGAGATTGGTTAATTGACCCTGTAGGACTTTATTTAATAAGAGAAGATTCTCAAGATATTTTAATTGCTACTAAGACGGCTAAAGCTATCGATACTAGAGTTGAATTAGATGGAGTAATTGAAGGCTCCAGAAAAAATTCATTAGACCCATATGCAATCATAAGAACCATGT
>CAYTZM010000013.1:0-31102 GCA_964442655.1 uncultured Rhodospirillaceae bacterium
ATTGAAGGCTCCAGAAAAAATTCATTAGACCCATATGCAATCATAAGAACCATGTATTTACAAAGAAGAGAAAAACAAATCTCGAACGAAGGTTTATTTAAAGAAGAAGCAGGAGAAACATCTATATATGATATTGAAATTGATGTTGAATTAGATGATAGTGACTTGTAGTAATTTTATAAGAAAGAACCAAAATGATAAAATTTATAAAAAATATAATTCTTATTCTTAATATTTTAATTTTAAGTTTTACATCTGTCTATGCAGTAGATGAAAATGAAGCAAAATCTTTTATTGCTAAAGTAGGTCAAGAAGCTATTAATATTTTAAAAATTCCTATAGAAGACATAGAGCAAAGAGAAGTTTTATTTAAAAAGATGTTCGACAATAGTTTTGATAAAAAGCTTATACATAGTGCTGTTTTAGGAAAAGCAAGAAAAGGTGCTTCTAAAGAGGAACTTATTAGGTTTGGAAATGCTTTTGATGAACATATTGTAAAAGTATATGCATCACAATTAGGTGTTTATTCAAACCAACTTTTTATTATTGACGATGCAAAAAATATAAGTAAGAAAGATACAATTGTTTCTTCTCATATTGAACATGAAAGCGCACCCCCTTTAAGAATAGATTGGAGACTTAGAAATAGAGGTTTAGGAATAAAAATTATTGATATTGCTATTGAAGGAGTTAGTCTATTAGCTACTAAAAGAGCCGACTTTGGAGCATCTATAAAAAATGGAGGTCTTCATGCACTCATTATCGATCTTGAAAATAAAAACGCGCAAAATTAAAATATTTATCTTGATATAGGCTTATATTTTATCCTCTTAGGAACATTTGCATTTTCATCCATTCTATTTTTTCTATCTTCCTCATACCTTTCATAGTTGCCTTGAAACCATTCTACATGACTAGACCCTTCAAATGCTAAAATATGCGTCGCAACTCTATCTAAAAAATATCGATCATGACTGGTAATAAGAGCACAACCTATAAAAGAATTCAAAGCTTCTTCAAGAGCTCTTAATGTATCAACGTCTAAATCATTGGTTGGTTCGTCTAATAGCAAAACATTTGCCCCAGATTTTAACATTTTAGCTAAATGTACTCTGTTCCTTTCTCCTCCAGATAATTGTCCAATTATTTTCTGCTGATCTCCACCTTTAAAATTAAACCATGAAACATATGCCCTACTAGGGACAATTTGCCTTCCAAGACTAGTTTCTTCTAAACCCCCACTAATTTCTTCCCAAACTGTATTTTCATTTACTAAAGAATCTCTATTTTGATCAATATATCCTAAATTAACACTCTCACCTATCTCAATTGTTCCATTATAAGAGCTTTCTTTACCAGATATCATATTAAATAAAGTTGTCTTACCTGCGCCATTTGGACCAATAATACCTACTATTGCACCTCGTGGTATTCTTAAAGATAAATTTTCAATTAATAATTTATTACCAAAAGCCTTTTTAATATTTTTTAATTCTATTACATTATTTCCTAATCTTTCTCCTACCGGAATTACTATTTGTTGAGGAGAAGGACCTCTTTCCAAATTATTTGCTTCAGAAACTAAAGCTTCATAAGCATTAATTCTAGCTTGAGATTTTGCTTGTCTAGCTTTAGAGTTTTGCCTAACCCAATCAAGCTCATTTTCTATAGTTTTTTGTAAAGATGCTTCTTCTCTAGCCTCTTGAATAATCCGTTTTTTCTTATGTTCTAACCAATTAGAATAATTCCCTTCAAAAGGAATTAAATTACCTCTATCAATTTCTAAAATCCAACCCGCAACATTATCCAGAAAATATCTATCATGAGTAATTGCAACCACCGTTCCCGAAAAATCTGCTAAGGTTCTTTCTAACCATGCAACTGATTCTGCATCTAAGTGATTTGTTGGTTCATCAAGCAACAATAAATCTGGTTTTGATAACAACAAACTACATAATGCTACCCTTCTTTTTTCTCCACCTGACAAATCTTCTATTTTACTTTCGCCTAAAGGACAACGTAGAGCATCCATAGCTATTTCAATATGCCTATCAATTTCCCATCCATCTACTGCATCAATTTTTTCTTGCAATGATGCCTGTTCTGTTAAAAGGTTATTCATTTCCTCATCTGAAGAAACTTCAGCAAATTTTGCACTTAATTCTTCAAACTTTTTTAGATCATTCTTAACTTGAGAAACTCCTAACATAACATTTTCAAATACATTTAAAGATTCATCTAGTATAGGCTCTTGAGCTAAATACCCTATTTTTATTCCTTCAGCAGCCCATGCTTCTCCAGTAAATTCTTTGTCTTCTGCAGCCATAATTTTTAATAATGTTGATTTACCTGCTCCGTTTGTTCCTAAAACTCCTATCTTTGCGCCAGGTAAAAAAGATAACCACCCATCTTTTATAATCTGCTTTCCTCCTGGCCAAATCTTATTTAATTCTTTCATCACATATACATATTGAGGACTCATATAAATAAACTCCAAAATTAAACAACAAAAAATTTATATATTATTTTGTTAAATATATAAAAAGTCTTATAAAAAACTATTATAACAAGCAAGTATTCTTTTAATATAAAGTATTTAAGATGAACAAAGATAAAATTGATACTACTAAAGTAACGGGCCTATTTTTAGGCATAATACTTTTTTTAATAACATATATATTTCCAAGTCCTGAAGGTTTAAATATAAATGCTTGGCACACATTAGGGGTATCGCTTTTAATGGCTTCTTGGTGGTTAACAGAGGCAATACCTCTTCCTGCCACTGGCCTAATACCTATAATATTTTTCCCTATACTCGGTATAAATACCATTAAAGATACAGTTCAAGGATATAGTCACCCTATAATTTTTTTATTCTTGGGTGGTTTTATCATTGGTCTATCTATGCAACATACCGGCTTACATAAAAGAATTGCATATTTTATAATTAAACATTTTAAAGTAAGTCTAAGATTATTAATTTTAGGATTTATGTTAGCTACTGCATTTCTCTCTATGTGGATTAGTAATTCTGCTACAGCCATAATGATGTTACCTATTGCTATTTCCATTATTACTGTTCTTAATGAAAATCAAATAGACAAAAATTTTGCTAAAGCTTTAGTTTTAAGCATTGCTTTTTCTGCTACTATTGGAGGTGTGGCAACATTAATAGGCACACCACCAAACACCGTAATGGCAGCAATGTTATCAGATCTCTATAATTATGAAATAGACTTTTTAAATTGGTTAATAATAGGACTACCGACCGCATTAATTTTACTTCCAATAACATGGATAATTCTTACTTTTATATGTTTTCCAATTAAAAATACTATGAGTAAAAATTCAACTATTATAGAAAAAAATATTTCTACATTAGATAAAATTTCTAAAGACGAAATTTTAGTGGGAATAGTATTTTTTATAACAGCATGTCTATGGATTACCAGACGTTGGTTATCAAAATTAGTAGAAGATATTTTTCCTTCTGGCTCCTTAAATGATTCTAGTATTGCTATAGGTGCTGCCCTTTTATTATTTATCTTACCTTCTTTTAAAAACAACCAAAACAGATTAATAAACTGGCAGGTAGCCCAAAATATTCCTTGGGGAGCTCTTATACTTATTGGTGGAGGATTATCACTAGCATCTGTAATAAATTCCTCTGGATTAGCTGCTTGGATTGGTATGCTAAGTGGCAATTTATCAAATATTTCAATATTTTTGATTATAGTGATATGTGTTGTTAGTATTATGTTATTAACCGAATTAACTTCAAATACAGCTACAGCAGCAACATTTATACCAATTTTTGGAGCTACCGCTATAGGACTTGGCCAAAACCCTCTATTACTAATTATTCCAGCTACTTTAGGTGCCAGTTGTGCATTTATGATGCCAGTTGCTACGCCTCCAAATACAATTGCTTATGCTTCTGGTTATATAAAAATTTCTGATATGATTAAAGCTGGATTCTTTTTAAATATAATTTCTCTTATTGTTATAATTATAATAATCAATTTAATACTCGGGCCTATTTTTGATGTTGAAATTAATAAAATACCAATCTGGTTAAAATAATTATATTTTGGTATAATTATATTTTAATTTTTGTTACTTAGTATAAATTATTATAGAAATTTAAATTATAATACAACTTTAAAAAAATAAATATAAGACATATATAAAAAGAGATAACAATATGAAGATTGCAGTTGTAAAAGAAATGGCTTCTTTAGAAAAACGTGTGGCAGCTACGCCAGAAACTGTTAGAAAATATATAGATCTAGGTTTTGAAGTTGGTGTAGAAGAAAATGCAGGTTTAAATTCAAATTATACTAATGATAATTATGAAGCAGCCGGGGCTAAAATATATAGTGATACAGAAAAATTAATTTCTTCCGCAAATATAATAATAAAAGTAAATAATATTCATAATGATGGAGAAGGAGCAGATAATATAAAATATTATAATAAAAATAATATAATTATCGGCTTTCTTAAACCTCTTCAAAATTCACAGAAAATAAAAAAGTTAGCAGAAAATAATATTGATGCCTTTTCCGTTGAACTTATTCCTAGAATAAGTAGAGCGCAATCAATGGATGCTCTTTCTTCTCAATCAAATTTAGCTGGTTATAAAGCTGTTTTAAATTCTGTAAACGAATTTTCTAAAGCAATACCTATGATGATGACAGCTGCAGGCACTATAGCTCCTGCAAAAATTTTAATTTTAGGAGCCGGTGTAGCAGGATTACAAGCTATAGCTACTGCAAAAAGGTTAGGCGCTATAGTTTCTGCATTTGATGTAAGAACTGCTGTAAAAGAACAAGTAGAAAGTCTTGGAGCAAAGTTTGTTGAAGTGACTATAGACAAACAAAATGAATCAGAAAATGAAACAAAAGGTGGTTATGCAAAAGAAATGTCAGAAGATTATAAGTTAAAACAAAAAGCACTTCTTGAAGATTATGTTAAGAAGCAAGATATAATTATTACTACAGCTTTAATACCTGGAAAAAAAGCACCAGAGCTTATTTCTTCCTCAATGATAAAAGAAATGAAAACAGGATCTATAATTATGGATTTGGCTGCAGAAGCAGGCGGTAATTGTCATTTTACTAAAGCTAATGAAACAATAATTGAAAATGGGATTAAAATTTTGGGTCCAACAGATCTACCTAGTCAAATCCCACAAGATGCAAGCAATCTTTACGCTAAAAATTTACTTAACTTTATTAAGTTAATGGTAAAAGACAAACAATTAAAAATTAATTGGGAAGATGAAATATTAAAAAAATCCTGTGTAAGTTTTAAAGGAAAAGTAATTAACATATAGGAAAAAAAATGATTGATCCATTCGTTATAGATTTAACAATATTTATTTTAGCTATATTTGTAGGCTATTTCGTAGTATGGGCAGTAACAGCAGCACTTCATACACCTTTAATGTCAGTAACAAATGCTATTTCAGGCATAATTATTGTTGGAGCCCTTATTGCCCTCGGTTCAGCCTTAGGAGAACAAAATAATCTTTCAAAATGGTTAGGGTTTATAGCAATAGTTATTGCATCAATTAATATATTTGGAGGTTTTGTGGTTACATGGAGAATGCTTGCCATGTTTAAAAAAAATAAGGGAAAAGATAAATGATTTCTACTAACCTTTCTGCTCTCTTATACTTAACTTCTGCAATACTTTTTATTCTATCTCTTAAAGGATTATCCAATCCTATTAGTGCAAGAAGAGGAAATTATTTTGGTATCATAGGAATGATAATTGCTATAATAACTACAATATTACAACCTAATACCTCTAACTATTTTTTGATACTATCTGCTATTATCTTAGGAGGAGTGATTGGTACTAGCATAGCAATAAAAATTGAAATGACTGCTATGCCTCAATTAGTTGCTGCTTTTCATAGTTTAGTAGGTATAGCGGCAGTTTTAGTAGCATATACTGCTCTATTATCCCCAGAATCATATGGAATTGGAACTATAGGAGACATAAAATCAGCCAGTAAAATAGAAATGTCTTTAGGAGTTGCAATAGGTGCTATTACATTTACTGGTTCAATAATTGCATTTGGAAAATTACAAGGAATTATTACGGGAAATCCTGTAGTCTTTAAAGGACAGCATATAATAAATTTAATTATAGGAATTATTATACTTGCATTAATATTTTGTTTTACTAAATATGAAAATTCAAATTTATTTCACTTAATCACAATATTATCTTTACTAATTGGCATTCTTTTAATTATTCCAATAGGTGGAGCAGATATGCCTGTTGTAGTTTCTATGTTGAATTCTTATTCAGGATGGGCAGCAGCAGGAATAGGATTTACACTTCAAAATACTGCTCTAATCATAGTTGGAGCTCTTGTAGGAAGTTCTGGTGCTATCCTTTCTTATATTATGTGTAAAGCTATGAACAGATCGTTCGTCAATGTAATTTTAGGAGGATTTGGAAGTACCGCTAAAGATAGTAAATCAGACAATGAAAATAAAAATGCTAAAGCAGGAAGCGCAGAAGATGCTGCATTTATAATGCAAAATGCTGGAAGTGTTATAATAGTTCCTGGTTATGGAATGGCTGTAGCTCAAGCACAACACATTGTTAAAGAAATGACTGATAAACTAAAAGATTCAGGAGTAGAAGTAAAATATGCTATTCATCCTGTGGCAGGTAGAATGCCAGGACACATGAATGTGTTATTAGCGGAAGCTAATGTATCTTATGAGGAAGTTTTTGAGTTAGAAGATATAAATAGTGACTTTTCTTCTACAGACGTTGCTTTTGTAATTGGAGCAAATGATATTACAAACCCTGCAGCAAAGAAAGATCCTAGCAGTCCAATCGCTGGCATGCCTATTCTAGAGGTTGAAAAAGCTAAAACTGTATTATTTGTAAAAAGATCATTATCTCCAGGATATGCAGGAATAGACAATGAAGTATTTTATAATGAAAATACTATGATGTTATTTGATGATGCTAAAAAAATGTTAGAAAAAATAGTTAATGCTTTAGATTAAAAATATTTTAACGAGACGTACTTACCAATAGTTTTTCTAATTCTTTTATATCCAAATCATTCAAAGATATTGAGACAGCCTTTTTTAAGACCTTAGCATCATTATCTTGAAGTTCTTCATAAGATTTATTTTTAATTAAAGCCTTACTTATTTTATCATATTTTAATTTGCCTCTTTCCCAAGTTTCCCCATATCCTTTTAATATTTGAGGCATATCCGATAAACCCTCTGCAAATTCAATAGAAACATTTATAGATTTTCTCATTGCCTGCAACCATTCTTCAATATTTTTTTGCTCTTCTTGATATCGATAGGAAATTTTTCTCAAAAACCTCAATAAAGATAAAAATTTTAGAAGCAAAAACCCTGAAATCGATAAAGAATTAATCTTCATTCCTCCTTTAGAAAAAGGAATGAAATATAAAAATTTATTGCTTTTACTTAACCATTTTCCAATTCTGTTAGGCAACATTGCAACAATCTCATTTTTTCCTGGCTTAAAAATATCTTGAACGATAATTAATTGATCCTTTTGTAATTTTACTTCTTTATTAATTTTTTTAAACCTTTCGGGTTTTATTTTTAACTGCGCAACCCTTGGAATATCTTCATAAGTCATCCATAAGGCTAAACGCTTCGCAACATTTTCAATGATATTTGAAACTCTATCATCTTTTATATTAGCAAGAGATAATATTTTCTTTAATCTCTCTAAATATAAATCTGAATAACTATTATTTTGATAATCTAAACATCTATTCTGTCCTAATATTATAATTTCTTTCAAATTATTTGGCACACCTTCTAAAAAAATTTTAGTTATTTTATTTTTTGTTTCTTGTTGTTGTCCATTTAATTTATTCCCACTATTTGAAGTGCTAATGTTAAAAGTTTTAGCTATTTGAAACGCATCATCAAATGCTAACAAACTATTTTTACCAAAAGCATCATTCTTAAACATATTTTGAGAAACTTCTTTATCCCAAGGAAATATATTTGCACCATTCAACGCCCCAAACATACTCGCAGAAACTATAGAAGAATTATCTATAGCTATTTGATTAAGATCTAAATGAATAAGCTTTTTAGACATTTTAAAGCAAGTATTCATAATTTTTTCAAAATCAAACCTACCATCAGTTATATGTATTTTTTCAGTATTAGTATATGTTCTACTTGAGGAAGTAATTAGGGTAGTTCGGTCTGGATTAACATACCCTCTTTCAATTATACGAGCAGCTTCTAAGAATTCGCTTGCTATAACTACATCTACTCTTCCAGGTTTAGGATATAAGGATAAAATTGGTTCTGAACCTTTATCATAGTTACGATCACAAATCTCTATATAATAGCTTGTGCTCCCAGTTCTTTGAGCTACTCCAGGAACTGAAGTTCCTTGAACGTACAAATTACAATTTCGTGCGCAATTTAATATCCAATTCATCAAAGTGCCTCCCCCTTCACCTCCTAAAGCTGTGATTAAAATTGAAGTAACTTTATAATTGCTCAAGATAAAACTCCGATAACTTTTTTTCTTATCCAATTTAATAAACGTTCTGTAATATTCGGATTTGTAATTATTTTAGCTTTCCAAAAAGATGGACATAGAGTTGCCTCAATTGCATTTTCTCCACATAAACCACAACCTACACAACCATCAGTTACATAGGCTATTGGATCAGATTTTAAAGGATCATTCGAAGGTTTAACGGTTAACGTAGGACAACCTGATAACCTGATACAAGAATGATCACCAGTACACGTATCTTCATCTACTCCGTATCTAACCTTAACAAAACGTTTTTTATCTTTTAATGTTTTATATTTTATAGGTTTTAATCTTCGTTGTCTCTCAAGTTGACATTCTCCTTCTGCAATTATTACTTTAAGGCCTTTAAAATTACTGCTTAAAGCTTCAAATATAACCTTTTTAACAGAACCTACTTCATAAGTATGTACTGTCTTTAACCATTCTACTCCTAATCCTTTTAATGCTTTTTCTATTGTTTTATCTGTATTTGTTGAGCTACTAGAAGCTGCCAATTGCCTCTGTTCAGATTCCGGAGTTGAAATTAAGTCTTGAGTACCAGTTGCAGAAGTATAACCATTTTGTAAAATTACAAGAATACCATCTGAATTATTCAATAGCCTTGAAGCAACACCACTAAGCAAACCATTATGCCAAAAACCTCCATCTCCCATAATAGCTATTGGTCGTTTATCTGAAAAACTTTGAACACCTGCACTTGCAGCAAGGCTCATTCCATATCCGAGAATTGATTGACCAAAAGAAAATGGAGCAAAAGTTGCAAATGAATGACATCCTATGTCTGTAGACACATGTATTTTTCCAACATCTTTTTCAATCATTTTAAGAGCTGAAAAGAATGGTCGTTCTGGACATCCCGTACAAAACCCTGGAGGACGTGGGGGTACTGCAGAACCCAACAAATTTAATGCATCTTCTTTTAAAACTTCTACTTCAGTATTGTAATTTTTATTAGAAAAATTTTTAAAACTCTTATCATATTCACTTATAAAACTAAATACACCCTTATGTATGACTTCAGAAGTATATTCACCAGCCATAGGAAGAATATCTTTTCCTCTTATATCCACTGGTATTTTTAATTTTTGTATTAACAATCCTATTTCTTGTTCAATATATGGAGGTTGCCCTTCTTCTATGATCAGTAAACCTTTAAATTTTTTAGCATAATTTTCTATTTCCTCAGGAACTAATGGATGGACTATATTTAATATATAAATAGATATTTTAGAATTACCTGTTTCATCAGAAAGAGACATTTCTTTTAGGGTAGAAATTAAATTATTATAAAGTCCACCTTGAACCACTAATCCAATATTTTGAATCGACCCTTGATGAATTTCATTTAAAGAATTTTCTAAAATATACCTCTTTGCTAGATCTATGCGTTCTCCATATTTTAATTCTTCTTGCGCATATGTACTAGGTGGGTGAGCTATCAAATCGTAATTATGAGGAGCAACTTCCTTAACCTTATTTATCGTAGATATATTTGGTTTCTTATTATTCTTTGTGTAAAATTTTCCCTGCAAATGACACGTTCTAATTCTTAATTGCATCATAACTGGAGTATGAGATAATTCAGATAGCTCAAAGGCTTTTTGAACGGTATTCACTATAGTTTCAAGATTAGGTTTTGGATCTAGTAACCATATTGTTGATTTTAAAGCAACTCCGTGAGTCCTTTCTTGAATTATACTAGAACCTTCACCATAGTCTTCACCAATAATTATTAAAGCACCTCCCAATACACCAACAGAAGATAGGTGAGACAAAGCGTCAGATGCAACATTAGTACCTACTATAGATTTCCAAGTAACAGCTCCTCTAACAGGGTAATTAATAGAGGCACCTAGCATAGCTGCAGCTGAAGATTCATTTGCACATGCTTCTACATGGACACCTAATTCTTCCATATAATCTTTAGCTTGAACCATAACATCTAATAAATTTGAAACTGGAGAGCCTTGATATCCACCAACATATGAAACACCAGACTGCAGTAAGGCTTTAGTAACTGCTAAAATACCTTCTCCTTCAAAAAGGTCTCCATCTCCTAATTTTAATGCTTCTACCTCTTTTTTAAAAGACCGTTCCATTAAAATCCTTAAATATTATTTACCATTTATTTCTTAACTGCCTTAAATTTAAAAACACTTCCTTCTCCGAAGGATTTGAAGACATCTCGGGAAAATCTTCCTGTAACGTTTCTATAACATCTTTATTAGATAATCTAAAAAAAGTATTAATATTTTTTTCCATTTCTAAAGTTGTTTGAAAGTTTCCTGGCAGTTCATCTTTCTTCATAGTATTAAGTAAATTATTTGCAACCTTATTATTAGGCTCTCTATTCAAAGTAAATTTTAAATTATTTTCTAAATAATCATGACCCGGATATATCACTGTCTTAGGTGTTAAATCTTTAAATTGATTAATAAATGTTTCATAAAGCTCTTCAGGATGTCCTCCATTATGACAATTTCCAGCACCAGCATTAAATAAAGTATCACCAGAAAAAAGAGCTGGTTTATCACTTATAGATAGTAAACAAATATGAGACATAGTATGACCTGGAGTATCCATAACCTTAAATTCAACTTCTTTACCAATTTTAATAACATCTCCATCATAAAGTGCATTAGTCATTCCTGGAATTTTTCCTTTCGCCCTTTCATGAGCCATAATTTTAGCACCTGTCAGTTCTGATAAAGCTATATTTCCACCAGTATGATCTCCGTGTTCATGTGTATTTAAAATATTTTTAATTTCCCAACCATTCTTTTTAGCTATTTCATAACACATTTTTGATTCCAAAGGATCTATTGCTATAGCTTCACCAGTAATTGGGCATGCAATTAAATAATTAAAATTTCTATATGCATTTCCTGTCCATATTTGTTCAATAAGCATTACTTCTCCAATTTATCTTTTAGAAAAAATTAAAGTATACTATATAAATATTATAAATAATAATGCTTTGAAACAAAAATGCGTAAAAACAAAATAAAAATTATTGCGACTGTTGGTCCAAACTTAGACTTTAAAAAATATTTACTTAATAATTTAAAAAAAAGAAATGTTTCGTCACACTACTCTATAATAATGGTTAATGACGCAAAAAGTTTACAAAAAGAACTTCTAAATGCCAATGTCATAATAACAAATAAATGGACAAACAAAATTCTTAAAACCCCAGATCTAAAACTACTTCAAATACCTGCAGCAGGATATGACAATATACATTTTCCCTCTATCCCTACAGGATGTAAGGTTTGCAACATCTTTGAACATGAAGCTCCTATAGCTGAATATTGTATTCTCGCTATGTTAGAATCAGAAATAAAACTTTTTAAAATGAATTCCCTATTAAAAAAAGGAGATTGGACAGGGTATTTTTCTAATTCAGGATTTCATGGAGAATTATTGCATAAAGAATTAGCAATAATTGGATATGGCCATATAGGGAAAGAAATATATAAAAGAGCTCAATCTTTTGGAATGAAAACCACCGCAATTGTTAGAAATATTGCGAAGTATAAAAACAATAACTCAAAAAAATTAACATTTTTATCTATAAAAAATATTCAAAAATATTTAAATTATTTTGATTATTTAATTGTTGCCTGCCCCCTTAATAATGAAACCGAAAACCTAATTTCCCATGATTTTATTAAAAATATGAAAAAAAGTAGCGTAATTATAAATATAGCAAGAGGTCCTATTATAAATGAAAAAGCACTATATATAGCTTTAAAAAATAAATCAATTAGGGGTGCTATTATTGATGTATGGTATCAATATCCTAAGGTAAATAATCCAAAAAAATTATGGCCATCAAAATTTCCATTACACAAACTAGAAAATATATATATGTCAGCACATATGTCTGCCTGGACTCACCAACTTTGGGAAAGAAGATTTGAAATAATCACCAAAAATATAGAAAATTTAAGAAATGGAAGAAAATTAATCAATATAATAAAAAATTAACAAGCCTATTCTTCAGTAAGCTCTTTTTTTCTTTGTAGTTTTCTCCAACGACGAATAGCTTCTGCCTTCTCTCTAGCTTTTTTTTCTGAAGGTTTTTCAAAAGATCTACCTTTTTTCATTTCCCTATACATACCTTCTCTTTGCATTTTTTTCTTCAATACCTTCAAAGCTTGATCAACATTATTATCTCTAACTATTACTTGCACTTAACTCTCCTAATCATAGATTATAAATATAATCTAATTTTTCAAATATATAAGATGTGGGTGTAACACAACTAAAACAATATGTGAAGTAATAACAAAGAAATTGACCAATAAATATTTTATATATAAAAATTATAATTGGAAATTAAAATGGCTATATTAAAAATTGCAAAAATGGGTCACCCTATTCTTTTACAAAAGGCTAAAAGAGTAGAAGACCCTACAAGTAAAAAAATAAGAATTATAATAAACGATATGTTTGATACACTTAATGATTTAGGTGGATCAGGAGCTGGTCTTGCTGCACCACAAGTTCATGTATCATTACAAATAGTAATTTTTGAAGTTCCCAATGCAGATACTACAAACAATAATACTGTAAATCTTATGACTCTTATAAACCCTAAGATTCAAGCTCTTACGAAAAAAACAGATACTGATTGGGAAGGTTGTCTATCCGTACCAGGATTAAGAGGACAAGTAACGAGACCAAACAAAATTAAATATAGTGGTTTAGATTTAAATGGTAATAGAATAGAAACTATTGCTGAAGGCTTTCATGCGAGAGTAGTTCAACACGAATGTGACCATTTACATGGTATTTTATATCCTCTACGAATGAAAAATTTAGAATCTCTTCAATTTGTAAGTGAAGCAAGACATTGGGATAATAAATGATTAATAACGATAAAAAGATCATCGCGCTACAAAATAAAATTGTCGATAGAATGTTAATTGACATTCCAAAGTTAGGCCTTAATGAAAAAACACTTATACTTGCAGCAAAAAATTGCAATATTTCAGAAGGGTACTTAGGAAGATTATTGCCTGAAGGGATGTCTGACTTTAAAAAGATATTTTTTAATAATATTAATAACAAAATGCTTCTGCAAATTAATAAATATGATTATTCAAATTATAAAATTAGAGATAAAATCTTTAATGGGGTTATAATTAGATTACAAATTTTCAACAAACATAAGCTAGCAATAAAACGTATTCTTATTAGTGAATCAGATAGACCTTATAACAATATCAAGAATTTATGGAAAACTGCAGATTTAATTTGGCAAACTGCTGGAGATAAGTCTACAGATTATAATTATTATACTAAGCGACTACTACTTTCATGGGTATATATCTCAACATTATTATGTTGGTTAAATGAAAAAGAACAAGATATGAAAAACACTAAATTATTTTTAAATAGAAGAATAAATGATGTTTTATTATTTGGAAAAACATCAAACAAATTAAAAAATAGTATCCAAAATATAAATTTCACTAATAAAATAATTAATACTCTTAAAGAAATTAGAACTATAAACTAGGAATCTAGACTAAATAAAAGCTTCTTCCCATGTTCCTTTCGTTGCCGCACGAGAATATTCAGTTGCACGATTCTCAAAAAAATTAGTATGTTCAAGTGAATTTAACATATCATCCATATAAGGAAGAGGGTTTTTCCCTATATTATAAACTGGATCCATTTCTAATTGAGCTAACCTATTATCTGCAATATACCTAATATACTTTTTAACGGTTTCTGCATCTAAACCTTCTACTCCTCCTAACTCAAAGGCCCTATCAATAAAAGCATCTTCATGACTAATTACAGTATTACAAGCTAAATACAAATCTTTAGCTAATTCTTCTCTTTTTACGTCAGGGTTTTCTCTTAAAAATGTATGAAAAAGCTTTATTATAGAGTTTGTGTGTAAAGTTTCATCTCTTGCAGACCAAGTAACTATTTGACCCATTCCTTTCATTTTATTGAATCTTGGAAAATTTAATAGAATTGCAAAGCTAGCAAAAAGTTGTAACCCTTCTGTAAAAGCTCCAAACATAGCTAAAGTTTTAGCAATATCTAAATTAGAAGACATATTAAATCCTTGCATATATTCATATTTATCTCTCATTTCTTTAATATGTAAAAAAGCTTCATACTCAAGTTCAGGCATACCAATAGTATCTAACAAATAAGAATAAGCCGCTATATGAATAGTTTCTGTATTAGAAAATGCTGATAACATCATACAAACTTCAGTAGGTTTAAATACCCTTGAATAATGTCCCATATAACAATTATTCACTTCTACATCTGCTTGGACAAAAAAACGAAATATTTGAGTTAAAAGATTTTTTTCTTCAACAGTTAAAGTTTTTTGCCAATCTTTTACATCATCTGCTAAAGGTACTTCTTCCGGCAGCCAATGAATTCTTTGTTGTTGTAACCAAGCATCATAAGCCCATGGATAACGAAAAGGTTTATATACAGGATTTGAATCTAATAAAGACATTTATACTTCCTTAAAATTTTTAATTAATTAATTTTATTGACATGAGAGACATTCTTCATAGTCATTATTATTATCTACTTCTGTGTCTCTAGAATGTTCCATATTAGCAACAACATCTGACCTTTGAATAGACATTGACCTACAATAATACATGCTCTTAACACCTTTTTTCCATGCTTGAAAATGTATTTGGTGTAAATCTTTTTTATGAATATCAGCAGGAAGAAAGACATTTAAAGACTGAGACTGACAAATATAAGGAGTTCTTTGTGCAGCTAAATCAATTAACCATCGTTGATCAATTTCAAAAGCATTTTTAAATACATCTTTTTCATGTTGACTTAAAAAATCCAAATGTTGTACTGATCCTTTGTTAGTAGTTATTGAAGACCATATCTCATCATTATCTTTTCCTTTTTCTTGTAAAAGCTTCTTTAAATGAAGGTTTCTTACATTAAATGATCCTGATAAGGTTTTTTGTACAAAAGAATTTCCAGCAGATGGTTCTATACCTGGTGAAGCACCTCCACATATTATGGATATTGAGGCAGTAGGAGCAATAGCTAATTTATTAGAAAATCTTTCTTCAATTCCAAAATCTGCCGCATCTGGGCACGCTCCTTTTTCTTTACTTAAAACTTTAGAACTTTCATCAACTTTTTCTCTAATATATTTAAAAATCTTTTTATTCCAAGAAAGTGCTGTAACTGATTCCATTGGAACATTTCTTTTTTGCAAGAAAGTTTGAAAACCCATAACACCTAATCCTACACTTCTTTCTCTCATAGCACTATACTTTGCTTTTGCCATAGAATCAGGAGCCCTATTGATAAAATCTTGAAGAACATTATCTAAAAAACGCATAATATCTTCTATAAAGCCTGGAATACTCTTCCATTCATCATAGGTTTCTAAATTTAATGATGAAAGACAACAAACAGCTGTTCTATCATTTCCAAATCTATCTAAACCAGTAGGTAAAGTAATTTCACTACAAAGATTAGACATCTTTACTCTCATACCTGCTAACTTTTGATGTTGTGCTATATCTGCATTTACTTTATCAATAAATAATAAATATGGCTCTCCAGTTTCTACTCTAGCGGTCAAAATACGTATCCATAACTCTCTTGCTGAAACTGTATTCTGAACAGAACCATCTTTAGGGCTCTTTAAAGCCCAATCCTCATCCGATTCAACTGCTCTCATAAATGCGTCAGGAATCACTATACCATGATGTAAATTAAGAGCTTTTCTATTAGGGTCTCCTCCAGTAGGTCTACGTAATTCAATAAATTCTTCAATTTCTGGATGCCATACTGGCAAATAACATGCTGCAGAACCCCGTCTTAAACTTCCTTGACTAATAGCTAAAGTAAGAGAATCCATCACACGTATAAAAGGAATAACTCCTGAAGTTTTTCCATTTTTACCATTTTTTCCAACTTTTTCTCCTATTGCCCTCAAATTTCCCCAATATGAACCTATTCCTCCTCCTCTTGAAGCCAACCAAACATTTTCATTCCATAAATCTACTATCCCTTGTAAACTATCATTAGATTCATTTAAAAAACATGAAATAGGTAGTCCTCTTTCAGTACCTCCATTTGACAAAACAGGTGTAGACGGCATAAACCATAACCTTGATATATAATCATATATTCTTTGTGCATGTGCATCATCATCAGCAAAATAACTTGCCACTCTTGCAAATAAATCTTGCGGGGTTTCGTTAGGCATTAAATATCGATCCTCAAGGGTCGCTTTACCAAATTCTGTTAATAAATCATCTCTATCCGCATTTATTTCAACTGCTTTACCACGTTCAACTTGAACAATATTAAGCATATCTCCTTGGTTTTTACCTTGATACGCGCTCTCCAGGCCGCTTCCGTCCATTTTAATTACTCCTAATTTATGCTCCCCTTACCCATTTTATCCACAGCTGTGGATAATAAAATGGGGATAAAACACAACATATAGTTGTTTATAGATTTATATTGACAAAATATAGGATCTGGTCAACTAAAAAATAGATGTATTTAACTATTATATGTATTTTTTTTTAAAATAACCAAATAATCAGAACAAATCAAGAACAAATATAAAGAATTTTTATATTATTTACATAATTAGTAAAATATTATCTATTAAAAAAATGAAATTATTTATTTTTAAATTAATTTATATATTTTTTTTAATAAAAACTTGTATTGGACAAGAGTTTCAAAAATCTATTGCTATGCATGGAACAACTAACAGACCTAATGAGATTGAAAGAGATATTAATGTAAATAAAAATGCACCATTTGCAAAAATTTTAAAATTAGCTCATATCGGAACATTCAATTCCCTAAACCCATATATTATTAAAGGAATCTCACCACCTGGTATTAAAGGTTTAGTTATAGAATCATTAATGCATTGGAGCCCTGATGAACCTTTCAGTTTATATCCTGGGATAGCTGAAGGAGTAAAAGTTGACAAAAATAGAAAGTGGGTAACATTTAAAATAAATAAAAATGCTAAATTTTCAAATGGAAAAAACATTACATCAAAAGATGTAGAATTTTCTCTTAATATTTTAAAAAACCATGGAAGACCACACACCAGATCATATTATTCATTAGTAAAAATGATAGAAATAAGATCTCCTAATATAATAAAATTTTATTTTTCTAAAGAAAGCAACTATGAAATGCCTTTAATAATTGGCCTGATGCCTGTTTTTTCAAAAAAATACTGGATAAATAAAAAATTTGATAACACAACACTAGAACCTTTTATAAGTTCTGGTCCTTACATTATTGACAAAATATTACCTGGCCGTTCAATTATATATAAAAAAAATACAGAATGGTGGAATCAAGATAGTCCAGATAGCCAAGGAAGATATAATTTTGAATTTATAAAATATGACTTCTATCGGGATAACAATATTGCACTAGAAGCATTTTTATCAGGAGAGTTTGATATTTACATAGAAACAAATGCTATTAGATGGGATCAAAAATATAAAAATTCTAAAGTAATAAAAAAAACTTTTAAAACATTATCTCCTTCAGGCATAGAAGCAATTATATTTAATGCTAGAATACCTCCTTTTAATAATAGAAATATAAGAAAAGCATTATCTTTATTATTTCCTCATAAATTTATAAATAGAGTTTTAAATCATAATCTGCTTCAACCCACATCAGGACCATGGGATAATAGTGAACTATCAGCAACATTAAAAGCAAGCAACATTAGCAAAAATATTTTAAAAAAATATGATGATTATATCAGCAAAGAAGCAATTTTAGATTTAAATTTAAATCGAGATGATGAAAGAACTAAAATAAAAAATGCAATTAAATTATTAAATAAAAATGGTTGGAAAATTAAAAATGGAAAAATGATAAAAAATAAAAAGATATTAGAATTTGAAGTTATTACAAATCAATCAAATATGAAAAGATTACTACTAATATGGAAAGATAAACTAAAAAAAATAGGAGTAGATATAAGAATTAGAGTTTTAGATAGCTCAGAGTTTCAAAACAGAATAAATACTTTTAACTTTGATGCTATAATCTTTAAATATTATATGTCTTTATCTCCAGGTAATGAACAATCTATTTACTGGGGAAGTTGGGCTGCTAACAAAAATGGCTCGAGAAACTACTCAGGAATATCTCACCCTGCAATAGATGAAACTATAAACAAAATAACAAATGCGAAAAATAGAAACAATTTAATTGAATATACTAGAACTTTAGATAGAATTCTGAGAATTGGAAGTTGGATGATACCATTGTTTCACGACCCCTATCATAGAATAGCTCATCAAGAATACATAAGTATTCCTAAAAAAATACCCTTATATGGTTTTAACGCTTGGACAGCTTGGAAAAAATAATATAAAAAACTAAAATATTATTTTATTTGAAAAGATTCGCCTATTTAAATTCATTATTAAATTTATACCGGGCTTAAAATTGAGAGTAATGTGACATATAAAGTTAAAATAAATAATAATATAAATATTGAAGTAGATGAAGGAAACACCATACTTGACGCAGCCCTTGATAATGGAATTAATTTTCCACATGGGTGCAGATCAGGAAATTGTGGCGCATGCAAATCAAAAAAAATCTCAGGTGAAATAGAAATGTCACCATATTCTGAATTTGCCTTAGAAGATAAAGAAAAGAATAATGGATATATTTTAGCTTGTAGGTCAGTTCCTTGGAGTGACTGTGAAATCAAAATACTTGATGAAAATAAAGAAGAAGAATCTATTAATACCACAGTGTTAAAATTTGACAGCAAGGTCAAATCTATAAAAAAAGTGACAAAAAATATTTATTTAATCAATTTAGAAATAATAAAACAAAATAATGATTTTAATTTTTTAGCAGGACAATATGTAGAGCTTACTTTTGGAAATCTTAAAGAAAGATCTTTTTCAATGGCTAACTCTCCAAATAAAAAGCAAATAGAGTTTCATATAAAAACTTTAAAAGATGGGTCAACGAGTAAATATATAGAAAATGATATTAAATTAAATGAAACAGTAAAATTAAAAGGGCCTTATGGAAATGCATTCTTAAGAACAAAACATAAAGGCCCAATCATTGCCGTTGCAGGCGGAACTGGTCTCGCACCAATTTTATCAATAATAAAATCTTCTATAGAGAATAATTTAAAACAACCAATAAAAGTTTATTATGGCGCAGAAACAGAAAAAGATTTTTATTGCAATGATATTTTCAAAAAAATAACTCAGAATAATAAAAATATAGAATTTTATCCTGTAATAAATATACCTAATAATAAAAATTCCTATAGAAAAGGTTTAGTTACCGATGCAATTATGGAAGATATAGAAGACTTTGATGGATATAAAGCATATTTAGCCGGTCCTCCTAAAATGATAGAAGCTACTGAAAAAATTTTATTATCTTTAGGTATTAGAAAAGTTGATATGCATTCCGATGCATTTTATACTTCTTATGAAGAAGAAAGGTAATTAAATTGAAAAAATTATTAAATCATAGAGTGGCACTAATCACTGGAGGTGCTCGAGGTATAGGTTTAGCGATAGCAGAAGACTTAGCTATTCATGGATGCAAAATTATAATAATTGACCCTGGTTACACAATTGACGGCAGTCACGATCAAAAAACACTTTCAGAGAAAGTGTGTGAAAATATTTCCAATAAACATAATGTAGAAACTCTGGCAATAACAAAAGATGTTTCTAATGATATAGAAATGAAACAATCTATAGAAATAATACATAAGAAATTTAATCACATAGACATAGCTATAAATAATGCAGCAATATTAAGAGATGGTTTTGTTTTTAAATATTCTATTAATGATTGGAAAAAAGTTATTGATACTAATTTAACAGGTGCTTTTAATATTATCTCACACACTAGTCCAATAATGAGAAATCAACATAAAGAAAATAATAAATACAATCATGGAAGAATTATCAACATTATATCAACTGCTGGAATATGGGGTAATTATGCACAAACTGCTTATGCCTCGGCTAAAGCTGCACTAACTGGTTTAACAAGAGCTACCGCTTTAGACCTGCAAAGAGCTAATATAACATGTAACGCTATCGCTCCATTTGCCTCTACAAGAGTAACAGAATCAATTGTTCCTCAAAACCCAGCACAAGAAAAGTACAAAAATGTAGCTCTTAAAATTAAAGCCTCTTATGTAGGAGAATTATGTTCATTTTTATGTTCAGATGATGGAATAAAGTATTCAGGTCAATTTTTTGGCGTAAGATCTAAAGAAATATTTTTATTTAAGCAAACCAGACCAAAATGGACTTTTATTCGAAAAGAAAGTAGCATGGAAGATATTAAGAAAGGTTTTGAAAATAACTTTGACAATAATTTAACTCCACTAGAAACAGATTTAGAAGCTTTTTCAAATGAACCTATACTGTAAATTTTAGGAAAAATAAATGAATTTAGTTGGAAATGGTATTGAGATTAAGACTTGTGAAGAATTACAAAATCAACCTTTAGAATTTCAAGAAGCCGTTATAAAAATAGTAAGAAGTCATGCAGTAAATGAATTACATGGAGCAAAAGTTTTTGATGAACCAGCAATAGCCTTAGCGCCTAACCCTTATGCTAAATGGCTTACATGCCGTGTTGCCATGGAAGAATATGGGCACCACGTTAGATTTAAAGAACTAGGTGACGAGTTAAATATACCTGAAGAACAAATGACTCCAGAAGGTAAAAACCCATTATCAATTTTTGAATTTCCTTTAGAAACATGGCCAGAATTTTGTGTAATAAAACTACTTGCTGATTTAGCAGAAATACTACAAGTTGAAGATCTAATAGAATGTTCTTTTATTCCTTTAAGAACCGTAGCAAGAATGACTATGCCGGAAGAAAAATTCCATGCAAAATTTGGAGAAGATTTTACAAGAGAATTAATTTCTGATGATAAGGGTAAAAAGGATATTCAAGATGCTATTAATAGATATTACCCTATGCTTCCATCTTTTTTTGGCAAAGCTGGCTCTAAAAATAATGAAATATTTAGAAAATGGGGTATTAAAAAACGTAAAAATGAAGAAATGCTGGAAGATTACATAAAATTAACTAAAGAACTTGTTAATAATAAATTAAATTTAGAACTTCCTAGCATTAATTAAATAATAATATTATTCTAATCTATAAACACCATATTTATAGAGACATAAATTGAAAAAAAATAATTTTTATAAAAATATAAGTAATTTAAGCATGGCTCCCTTATGGGAAGTTTTATCTAATTTAGTAACACCAGAACCTAATACACGTGCTAAACCACATATCTGGTATTGGAAAGACATAAAAAATCACGTTTTAGATGCAGGCTCAATAATTTCCGCTAAACAGGCCGAAAGAAGAGTTTTAATATTAGAAAATCCAAATATGAAAGGAGAAAGCCGTATAACAGATACTTTATATGCTGGCTTACAACTAATTCTTCCGGGAGAAGTGGCCCCCAGTCATAGACATACTCAGTCAGCTTTACGTTTTGTTATGCATGGAAACGGTGCATATACTGCAGTAGATGGTGAAAAAACAATTATGCGTCCAGGGGATTTTATTATTACGCCTTCATGGACATGGCATGATCATGGTAATGAATCATCAGAACCAATGATCTGGTTAGATGGTTTAGATATTCCTCTAGTAAATCATTTTTCAGCAAGTTTTGCAGAAAAATTAGAAGAAGATACACAAAATTTAAATAAACCAGAAGGAGATTCATTGGCTAGATATGGATCAGGTTTGCTCCCTGTAAACCATTTACCTTCAAAAAATAAAGCATCACCTGTATTTTCATATCCATACGAAAGAACAAGATCTGCTTTAGAACAAATGAAAATTTCAAATGAATGGAACGAATGCCATGGCCTCAAACTAAAGTACGTAAACCCAGAAAATGGTGGTCATGCAATTCCCACTATGGCAACTTTTATGCAACTACTTCCAAAATCTTTTTCTGGCAATGAATATCGCAGTACAGATGGAACTATTTATTGTGTTGTAGAAGGGGAAGGAGAAACTACAATAGGGGAAAAAAAATATCCTTGGTCTAAAGGAGATATTTTTGTAACACCTCCTTGGGCTAAAACTAGACATACTACTAAAAACGAAGCAGTATTATTTTCTTTTTCAGATAGACCAGTTCAAGAAATGTTAGGGTTATATAGAGAAAAGTTATATTAAAATAGATAAGAAAATTTATGAATAATTCTTTAAAAAATATTGAAACTTTTAGCTCAACTATTTCCAATATTCCTTGGTTTACAAAAATAGGTGAAAAAATTAAAGATAATCATAAAATATTTATTTCAAATTATATAAAATTTTTTAATAAAAACATAAATACTTATAATGTTGGCACTTGGAAAGAAGCGATTTCATTATTAAATAGCGAAAAATGGAATAAAGGTTTATGGGAAAAAGAAGAAAAAGAAAAAATAAATTTATATAATTTTACTTTTCATAAATACCCCCAAGAGAATTTATTTAAAAAATTAAATAAAGTTACTAAAGAATCATCAAAAATATTAGAAAATTGTAATTTTAAAGGGCTTAATAACAATGATCTTAATTATGAATATTATTCTAAAGTAGCTGCAGGATCCGCAGCGCTAGCTTGTTATCAAATGGCTCTTGCAATAGCCGCAAATAAAAACGATCAACATATTTTTGTTTCTAAATTTGAATTATTTAGACTAGGCTATTGGCCTTTAATAATAACAGATAACACATTTAATATTTTTTAAAATACAAATTATTATGAATTTTAACATCCAACATACAATCGAGCAAAATGCTATTAAAGGAAACTATCTCAATAGTATTGCTGTTACACAAAAAGAAAATACAAAAAAAATTAATAAAATTACTTATAATGAGCTTTTTATTCTTATTAATAACGTTAGCAATCATTTATTAAAATTAAAAATTAAACCGCAAGATAAAATATTATTAAGCACACAAAACAGCTTAAATTTTATTATTACATTTTTAGGCGCTATTAAAATAGGAATAATTCCTATTCCTGGAAACCCCGAATTAAATAATGAACAAACTAACCATATTATATCTGATAGCAATCCAAAACTAATAATAACTGATAAAGTAAAAAAAAATAATAAAGTAAATAATATAATTTATTTTAAAAATAAAGAATGGATAAAATCTTTAAAAACTAAATATAAAAAAAATTCAAATTTTTATAAGCCTAAAAATAAAGATTATGCATTTATAATTTATTCTTCAGGTACCACTGGCAAACCAAAAGGAATTATTCACAGACATCAATCAATAATAAATACCACAAACCTTCATAAAAATATTTTGAAACTTAAAATTAATGATAAAATTTTTACTACTTCAAAATTATTTTTTGCATATGCTTTAGGAAACAACCTTTTCGCTCCACTAATTTTAGGACTTAATTCTATATTTGATGACACTGACATCAAATTTATAAATATTTCTAATATCATAAAGTATTTACAGCCTAAAATTATATTCAGTGTTCCCACTATGTACAGAAGAATTTTAAGAAATAAAGAGGAAAATATTAGTCTTTTAAGAAAAATTAAACACTATGTTTCTGCAGGAGAAAGAATTCCTAACATTTTATATCAGGATTGGAAAAATTCCATTAGATATCCCTTATTAAACTGTTATGGGACTACAGAAACACTTGCAATAGTCATTGCAACAAGACCAAAGTTTGAGAAAATTGGTAGTACAGGAAAACCAATAACAGGCATAAAAACAAAACTTATCTCTAAAAATAAAATATCATCTAATAATAATGGAATATTACATATAAAACACGATGGATTTTCAAAAGAATATCTAAATAATACAAATAAAAATAAAAATATCTTTAAATCTGGCTGGATTAATACTGGAGATATTTGGACTATTAAAAATAATTATTGGTATTTTGAAGGTAGAGAGGATGATCTCATTAAAGTTGCAAGCAAATGGGTAAACCCTAAAGAAATAGAAAGAAAGGCAATAAAAATAGTTGGAGTATTAGATGCATTCTGTATTACTGCGCAATCTAAAGATGACACAAATAGATTAGCATTATTCTTATACACTAAAAATCAAGAAGATAAAAAAATACTAAAAAATATTGATAATAATATTAAATCATTGCCTAATTATAAAAAACCTTATTGGATAAAAATAATTCATCACTTACCACAAACTGCGACAGGGAAGATAAAAAAAAATACACTAAAAAAACTAATAGAGAAGAAATAATAATGCCAAAGAAAAAAGTTTATCAAATTAAAGTTGAATGGGGAGACTGTGACCCTTATGGCATAGTTTTCTACCCAAATTTTTATAAATGGATGGATAATTCTCAATGGAACTTCTTTAATGAAATAAAAATGCCCATTTCAAAATTAGAAAAAAAATACGGTATTGCAGGACTACCCTTGCTTCATACTGAAGCAACTTTTCTTGCTGCCTGTTATAGAGAGGATCTCTTAAATATAGAAACAACAATAATAAAAATAACTAACTCAACCTTTAAATTACAACACATTATTAAAAGAAAAAATAAAATAATATGTTACGGATCTGAAACGCGTATTTGGGCAAAACAAAATAAAAATAATATAATTTCAACAACCATCCCTGAAAAAGTAAGAATTATATTTAAAAAAGAATTATCTGATGAAATAAAATTTTAATTACTAGGAAATATATTTTTTATAAGCTAAAACTGCTGCAGCTAAATCAGATAATGGATGTCCAACTGACTTAAATATTGTTGATTGTCTTTCCTGCTTTCTAACATATTTATTATTTTTAATTAATGTTTTTATATCTGCTTTTATATTTTTTTCCGTAATAACTCCTTTTTTTATAGCAACTATTAAATCTCCTGCTTCAACTAAAGCAAAATTTAAATCTTCAACATAAATATCTCCTATTTTAAAAACGTTACTATGTAACTCTCCCATTAATTTAGTATGGGCACCAACCAAATCTATATGTACTCCTTCTTTGAACAATTCCTTATATAAAAATGGTTTTTTAGAAGATGTTACTGTTGATACTATATCCATTTCTTTGCATATATCTTTTAATTCTTTTACTGCAGTTATACTAAAATTATTATTTTTATATTTTTTTACTATATTAAAAGCTTTTTCATAATCCCTACCCCATACAAAAACATCTTCTATTGGTCTTATTTCAGTATGTGCAGATATCATATAAGGAACTAAAGCACCTGTACCTATTATCAATAATTTTTTACTAAATTTATTTGATAGGTATATTGAAGCTAGAGCACTCATTGCTGCAGTTCTTCGATAAGTCAATTCTGTGCCATCTAATATAGCTTTTGCCTCACCTGTATTTTTATTAAATAAAACATATGAAGCATTTATTCTTTTTAGACCTTTCGAAGGGTTTTTAGGAAATACGTTTAATAACTTTACACCATAGAAATCACTTTTTAAAAAAGATGGCATTATTAATAACTCTGAATTTTGCTTATCACTTATTCTATGTATTTCTCTTAAAGGAACTTTTTCACTATTTATAAAAGTAAGCTTTATTTCATCAATAAGTGAAACAACACTCAAAAGTTTTGAAATATTTTTAGAGTTTATTACTAACATATTACTTTCAATCACAATCATTATAAAATATTATTAAAATATAATTAAATAACATTATAAAGATAATTCAGAATGATAAAATTAGATAAAATATATACTAAAGGAGGAGATAAAGGAAAAACTTCTTTAGGTAATGGGAAAAGAGTAGAAAAAAGTCACATTAGAATAGAAGCATTTGGAGCAGTAGATGAAGCTAATGCTCTATTAGGAATAGCCAATTTAAACATGCCTTCTCCATATAAAAAAATGATTTTAAGAATTCAAAATGATTTATTTGATTTAGGAGCTGACTTATGCATGCCAGAAGAAAAAAATTTAAATTATAAACCTCTGCGTATTACACAAAATCATATAGATAGACTAGAAAAAGAAATTGATTCTATGAATAAAAATTTAAAACCACTAAAATCATTTATTTTACCTGGAGGTTCAAAAGAAGCTGCTAATTTACACTTAGCTAGAACAATTGTAAGAAAAACAGAAATTTTATTAGTTAAACTTAACAAAAACGAAAAAATAAACCCTCTTGCTCTTATATATATAAACAGATTATCAGATCATTTATTTGTTTCAGCTAGAGCCATAAATAAACAAAAAAAATGCTCAGATTTATTATGGATTCCTGGAAATAAAAGATAATTTGTAGGTATCCCTTGAGTATATGATATCTTTATGAAATAATTAATATTCCAAAAACATTATAGAGAGTAAGTTATGCCAATAATTAATAGAATTGCAGAATTTCATAATAAAATGATAGAATGGAGAAAGGATATTCATAGCCATCCTGAATTAGCTTATCAAGAAAAAAGAACTGCAAAAAAAGTAGTTGAATTACTTAAAGAATTTAAAGTAGATGAAATACACGAAGGAATTGGTGGAACAGGAGTAGTAGGAGTAATAAAAAACGGAGTAGGTTCAAAAATTGGACTTAGAGCAGATATGGATGCACTGCCTATAACAGAAGTTAATAAGTGTGACCATGCTTCAAATAATAAAGGAGTAATGCATGCTTGTGGACATGATGGGCATACCACAATGTTATTAGGAGCAGCAAGATACTTATCAGAAACAAGAAATTTTAAAGGAGAAGTTGTACTTATATTCCAACCGGCAGAAGAAGGCTTTGCAGGAGCAAAAGCTATGATAGATGATGGTTTATTTAAAAAGTTTCCAATAGAATCTATCTATGGGATGCATAACATGCCAGGAGTTACATCTGGGCATTTAAATGTGGGCCCAGGACCAAGAATGGCAGCTGCTGATAATTTTGAAATTAAAATTAATGGTAAAGGAGCTCATGGAGCAATGCCAGATCAATCAATAGACCCTATTGTTTGTGGATCATCAGTCATTCAAGCTCTTCAATCACTAGTTTCTCGTAATTCAGACCCACGTAAAACTTTAGTAGTGTCAGTTACACAATTTAATTCAGGGCATGCCAATAATGTAATTCCTGATTTTGCAACTCTGGCTGGAACCATTAGATATTTTGATCAAGAAACAGGTGCTTTTATTAGAAAAAAATTTCCTAAAATAATTAATGATATTTGTGAAGCTTTTGGTGCGAAAGCAGAAATAGATTATAAAGAAGGGTACCCTCCTACTATTAACGATAAAAATGCTGCAAAATTTGCTTTAGATACTGCAAAAGAAATTGCAGGAAAAAATGCTTCAATTAATCAGGTTCCTATGATGGGATCTGAAGATTTTTCTTATTTTTTACAAGAAAAGCCAGGAGCATATGCATGGATAGGCAATGGTAATTCTGCATCTTTACACAACCCATCATATGACTTTAATGATGAAGTACTTCCTATTGGAGCATCGTTTTTATCAAGAATCGCTGAAAATGCTCTCAATAAAAACTAAATATAAGTCAATAAGGAGATATTAATTATGTTAGATCATTTTACTATTCCAAAACAATCTATTAATGGTCCTGTTTTAGTTACAGGAGCCGGTGGTTGTATTGGAGCTTGGACATTAGCAATGCTTTTAAGAGAAAATATAGAAGTAATTGCATTTGATTTAACAAGTAATAAAAGAAGACCAGAACTTTTAATTGATAAAAGTAAATTATCTAGAGTTCCTTGGGTAGAAGGAAATATCTCTGATACAGAAGCAGTGAATACTGTTATTAAAAATCATAATCCTGAATCTATTATTCACTTAGCCGCACTTCAAGTTCCTTTTTGTGCAGCAGACCCTACTAATGGAGCCAAAGTAAATGTAGTAGGAACTGTTAATATATTAGAAGCTGCTAAACAAAATAATATTAAAAGAATAACACATGCAAGTTCTATGGCAGCACATTCCTTTTTACCTAACTCAGACTCTCTAAAAACTTTATATGGTGCCTACAAAATGTGTGATGAACAAATTTCAGAAGTATATTGGCAAGATCATAAAGTTCCAAGTATTTGTCTAAGACCAGCAATAGTAAATGGCGTAGGTAGAGATCAAGGAATGACTTCTAAACAAACTGTTGCTATGTTAGCTGCAGCTTTAGGAGAGCCTTATGATATTCCTTATACAGGGAATGTTTCTCATCTTTCCGCTGCTGAAGTTGCATCAGCGTTTATTCATTGCGTTGCTTTTGAAGGAGATGGAGCATTCGTATTTGATATTTTTGGAGAAAGCATAAATATAGATGATACTATAAAAATGATAAATACTATTAAACCAAATTCTAAAATTTCTTCCTCAGGTTCAAACATGCCTTTTCCAAGTATATTATCTGATGAGCCTCTTAGAAACCACCTTAAAGAAAGAATAGGTGATTACGGTATGATAGATACAATGACTATGATTAGCGAAACTATTAAAGCTTTTGAAATTTTAATACAAAATGGAACAATAGATAAAGGCTATTTGAGATAAGGAAATATATAATGTCATGGAGTGAAGAAGTAAAAGAAATTCAAAGCCGCTTAAAACTTATTAAACAAATGGGTGGCAAAGAAAAAATTAAACGCCAACATGATGCTGGAAGGACAACTGTTAGAGAAAGAATAGATGCTCTAGTAGATAAAAAATCATTTAAAGAAATAGGAGATCTCACAGGAGTAAGTGAATATGATGAAAATGGTAAATTAAAAACTTTAACCCCTGTAAACTCTGTTATTGGGCATGCCCGCATAAATAATAAACATACCGTTATTTATGGTGATGATTTTACTGTTAGAGGAGGCGCAGCCGATGCTGCTATACATGAAAAAATGATAGCCGCTGAGCGTTTTGCTAATGAGTATAGAATTCCTTTAATTAGACTAATTGAAGGCACCGGTGGGGGTGGATCAGTCAAATCTCTTGAAAAAGATGGTTACACCTATGTTCCTGCTAACCCTGGATGGGATTGGGTAGTTAGCAATATGGCAACAGTTCCCGTAGTTTCTTTAGGATTAGGTCCTGTTGCTGGCTTAGGGGCAGCTAGATTAGTAAGTAGTCACTATGCTGTAATAATAAAAAAAATTAGCCAAATTTTTGTAGCTGGGCCACCAGTAGTCAATAGACTTGGAGAAACAGTTACAAAAGAATCTTTAGGAGGCAGTCAAATTCATAGCAAAAATGGTGTTATAGATGATGTAGCTGAAAATGAAGCCGAAGCCTTATTAATGGCAAAAAAATTTTTAAGCTATTTACCTCCTTCTACGTTTCAATTATCTGAACAAATTAAGACTAATGATAAGTCTGATAGAAAAGATGAATGGTTAATTAATGCAATACCAAAAAATAGACGTCAAAGTTATGAAATTAGACCTATTATTGAAAGTGTTACAGATAAAAATAGTTTTTTTGAAATAGGAAAAAATTGGGGAACTTCTTCTGTTTCCGGATTTGCACGTCTAAATGGATGGCCAATAGCTGTATTAGCAAATGACTCACAAGTATATGGTGGAGGATGGACCGCCGATGCATCACAAAAAATTATTAGAATATTAGAAATAGCAGAAACTTTTCATTTACCAGTTGTTCATCTAGTAGACAACCCTGGTTTTCTAGTTGGAACATACGGCGAAAAAACAGGAACTATTCGTTATGGAGCGAGAGCATTGGCTGCAATCTATCAATTAAGTACTCCCGTTTGCTCTATCATATTGAGAAAAGCTTTTGGGGTAGCTGGAGCTGCTCACATGAATCATACAAAACATAAGTATAGGTTTGCATGGCCTTCAGGAGATTGGGGTTCATTGCCACTTGAAGGCGGTATTGAAGCTGCATATAAATCCGATTTAGAAAAATCTGAAAATCCTGAAGAATTACTTAAAAATATAGAAAAAAGACTTAACTATGTTAGATCTCCTTTTAGAACAGCAGAAAAATTTTCAATAGAAAATATAATTGACCCAAGAGATACAAGAAAAGAGCTTTGCGATTGGATTGAACTAGCCATAAAAAACCGAATAGCTCAACCTGTCTCTTTTGGAATGAGACCATAAAAATTTAAATTATATCATTTTTGAAATTCTATTAAAAAAAATAAAAATAACCTGATAATATAAAAGTTAAAATAAATAATAAAATAAAATTAACCTAAAAAATACTTCATTAATCCTTCAGCTATAAAAAATATTCCTATTGCCAAGATTATATAGGATAGAAAACGAGCTAGTGTTTTTAAGGATTTCATAAATACATAGTAACATAAACATTTATATCCAACACCACTATACTTAATTAAACTATAATAAGCTTTCCCCAAATTGATTTATAATTATTTTCAAGAATGGCTGAAACATAGGGTTTTATGGGGTTTTATAAGAAGTGGTGCCCAGAGATGGAATCGAACCATCGACACAGCGATTTTCAGTCGCTTGCTC
>CAYTZM010000014.1:0-24963 GCA_964442655.1 uncultured Rhodospirillaceae bacterium
GGTAACTACTACGGATGATACTATAGCAGCAAGGACTGTAGAATCTGAAACAATGTCAGTTGGTCTTACTGTAGCCGCTAATTTAGGTAAGATGGTTCCTTATATAGACCTATCTTATGATAGTGAAGATACAACCGCACCTCAGTATAAGGCTGAAGCGGGTACAGATGGAACTGCAGCAGATCTTGCAGCGTCAAATGCCTCTTCATCTGTAAAAATAGGTGGAGGACTTAACTTTAATCTTAGCTCACAAATAAGTGGTGGTATAAGAGGAGGTTGGGTGACTGGAAGAGATGATTGGGAAGAAAGCTACATTGGAGCTAATCTAAGAGTAGGTTTCTAATACCAAACTATAAAAAATGACGTTAATAAGGTTTCTAATATAGTTAATAGCCTCTGTTAGGAGTTACTAAATTTTTTAATTTTTTATTATTATATAAAGCAATAAAGTTTTCTTTTAAAAGTTTAGCTGAGTAATTTGTAGGATTAGTTATTCCAGCTATATGTGGACTAATAAAGACATTATTTAAATTCCAAAGTTTATTATTTTTCTTTAAAGGTTCTTGTTTAAATACATCAAGAATTGCACCTGTCAAAATAGAATTATCAAGCGAATATAAGAGGTCGTTCTCATTAACTGTATTTCCTCTGCCAACATTTATAAAATAACTCTCATTATTTAATATCTTAAATTCATTAAGCCCAATAATATTATTAGTATGTGGAGTAAATGGTAATAGACAAATTAAGCATGTAGTATTTTTTAAGCTTAGGCTCAACTGATTTTTACCATGATAATAATTAATATTTTTAATTTTTCGTTTAGAATGTCCCCATACTTTAACTTGAAAATTATTCAATTGAAGTCTTTTTATAACTAATTTAGCTATGTTTCCATATCCTAGAATTGTGATTTTAAAATCACGCTTATTCATTGGTTTTAATTGTTTCCATTGTTTAGAATTTTTGTAAATTAGATATTGAAAGAACTTGCGGTAGCACATGAGTACTGACATTAAAACATATTCAGAAATTTGATTGCCTAAATTTGGGTCATTTAACTTTATAATATTAACATTTTTTGGATAATTATTTTTTATAATATGATCTACACCCGCCCCTAGAGATTGGATAATTTTAATTTTTGGAAAACACGACCACATTTCATCTGGAGGGTCCCATACTAATGCTCCTTCTACTTTAGAATATATTTTATTCTTTATGAAATCATCAGGCCACTTGTGAAGTATAATATTATATATAGAAAGTATTTTTTTCCATTTTAAATATGGATCCCATTCAGAATAAAAAACTATATTTATTTTTTTATTTTTGTTGTTTGTCATAATTATTTTTCTATGTCAGTGAAGATTTTATAAGTGATTTTGTATAATCTTCTTTAGGTTTATTTAATACTATATTTGTATCACCATATTCTATAATTTTACCATTTTTCATAATTAATAATTTATCTGATAATGCTCTTATAACTTTTAAATCATGACTTATAAATATATAAGATAATTTTCTAGATTTTTGTAATTTAAGAAGAAGGTTTATTATCTGAAGTTGAGTATTCATATCTAAAGCAGAAGTAGGTTCGTCTAGTATAATAACTTCCGGTTTTAAAACAATAGTTCTTGCAATGGCAATTCTTTGACGTTGTCCTCCAGAAAATTCATGCGGATATTTGTAAAGGCTATTATTATTTAGGCCTACATCTTTTAAAGCCTTAAGAACTATTTTTTCTCTAGCTTTAGTATTATGACCTATATTATGAACTTCTAGGCCTTCAGCAATTATATCGTATACTGATAATCTTGGGCTTAAGGATGAATATGGATCTTGAAAAACAAATTGAAGATCTTTTTTATAAAAATTATTAGTCGTTTCATTTATATTTTTACTCTTAAAATTTATTACCCCTTTAGAGGGGATTAGTCTTAGAATTGCTTGAGCTAAAGTAGTTTTACCAGATCCAGATTCTCCTACTATCCCTAAAGTTGTACCTTTATGGACTGAAAAAGATACATTATCTACAGCTTTAAAATAATCAATAGTTCTTTTTAGCAAACCTCTTTGAATAGGAAAATATACTTTTAAGTTTTTTATTATTAAAATTTTTGGACCTGGTTTAAAATTTTTTTTTCTTTTTAATATTTTTGGTAGTGATGTAATAAGGCTTTTAGTATATTCTTTTTTAGGAGAATTTAATATAGTATTTACTTTTCCGTGTTCTAGAAGATTTGATTTTTGCATAATGTACACTTTATTTGCCATATATTTTACTATTCCTAGATCATGAGTAATCAATAAAACACTCATACCTAGTTTCTTTTGTATATCTTTAATAAGTTTTAGAATTTGTATTTGAATAGTTACATCTAGAGCTGTTGTTGGTTCATCTGCAATAAGCAGATCTGGGTTATTTGCAATAGCAATAGCTATCATTACTCTTTGTCTTTGCCCTCCTGATAATTGATGAGGATAATTATTTAAGTGTTTATCTGCATTATCTAATCCCACAAGGCTCATTAATTTGACTATTTTATCATTTATATTTTTAGTGGATAAAGTGTTATGAATTAAAATAGCTTCTTTAATTTGTTTTTTAATTTTATGTAGTGGGTTTAATGACATCATTGGTTCTTGAAAAATCATACCTATTCGAAACCCTCTAATAGTTTGTAAATAGTTATTTTTAGCATATAAGAGTTCTTGATTATTAAATTTAATACTTCCTTTCTTATGAAACGCAATTGGATAAGGTAACAAACCCAATATAGATAGAGCTGAGCTAGATTTTCCTGAACCACTCTCTCCTACTATCGCAACTGTTTCTCCTTTTTTAATTTCAAGAGAAAAATTATTTACAGCTACTATATCTTTATTATGACTTTTAAAAGTCACATTTAAATTAGTAATAGAAAGAAGTTTATTACTCATAAATTATTTTATTCTACCATATAAGTCATTATATCTTTTAATATCATCTTCACCAAAATATTTACCTGTTTGCACTTCAATTATTACTAATTCAGATTTAGATGTATTGGCAAGTCTATGTTTAGTTTTTACAGGAATAAATGTAGATTCATTTTTACGTAAAATAAATTCTTTCTCCTTTATAGTTACATTAGCTACGCCTGATATTACTATCCAATGTTCTGATCTTTTATTATGACTTTGCAGAGAAAGTTTTTTTTCAGGTAATACAATTAATTTTTTAATTTTATGATCTTTATTTGAGATTATATTTTCAAAAGAACCCCAGGGTCTAGTTGTAATAGAGTGTTCTATTAATTCATTTCTTTTCTTTTTTACTAGAATATTTAATAGTGATTTTATTTCATTAGTTTTAGATATTTTCGTAATTAGAACTGCATCTTCAGTTGCTACAACATTAATATCAGAAATATTTGAGACTGTAACTAGTTTTTTATCAGAATATATATATGAATTTTTTACATTATCTAGGATTACATCTCCATTTATTACATTTTTATTTTTATCTTTTTTTCCTATATCCCACAAAGAATTATATGTACCTAAATCGTTCCATCTTAAATTAGTAGGAATAATAAAACTATTTTTAGTTTTTTCAAAAACTGCATTATCTATTGATATAGGTTTAATTTTTGAAAAATATTTGGTATCTAATCTTATGAAATCCATATCTGATATAGCTTTATTTACTGATGAAGTAATATATTTATATATGTCTGGGTAATAAGAGTTAATTTCAGAAATTACAGTATCAGAATTAAATAAAAACATACCTGAATTCCATAAAGCCTTTTTTTTAATCAATTCTTTAGCTTTTGCTAAAATAGGTTTTTCTTCAAATTTTTTTACTTTTTGTAAAATTGATTTTTTATTATTTGATCGGTTTGTTAAAATATATCCATATTTAATTTCTGGAGAAGTTGGATTAATCCCAAAACACACTAATTTATCTTCAATATCATAATTAATTACTTTTTTTATAAGTTTTAAAAATTCTTGATTATCTTTTATATAATGATCAGAAGGTAAAATTAATAATGGATCATCTTGTTTTATTTTTTGAGAAAATATTGCTCCTGCAGCTATGGCTGCTGTAGTATTTTTAGGCTCAGGTTCTAATAAGATATTTGCATTTTTTATCCCTATTTTACGCAATTGTTCGGCTACAATAAAACGATGCTGTTCTCCTACTATAATTATAGGTTTATTAAAAAGATTATTTTTACAGCGTAGGCATGTAAGTTGAAATAAAGATTTAGAATTAAATATATTTAAAAATTGCTTAGGTTTTTCTTGTCTTGAAATAGGCCAAAGTCTTGTACCTGAGCCTCCTGCTAATATAATAGGAGTAATCAATTTTTTTTTTATCATAAGTTTAACTTTCTTGGATCAAATGCATCTCTAATAGCTTCACCTATAAATACTAATAAAGAAAGTAAAATACTTATAGAAATAAATCCAGTAATTCCAAGCCAAGGGGCTTGTAAATTATTTTTTCCTTGATTAAGTAATTCACCAAGTGATGCGCTACCGGGAGGCAATCCAAAACCAAGAAAATCTAAACTAGTAAGTGTTGTTACGGAAGCGGCTAAAATAAAAGGTAAATAAGTTATCGTCGCTACCATAGCGTTTGGTAATAAATGTTTTATTATTATTCTTAAGTTTGACATTCCTAGACATTTGGCAGCTTTAACATAGTCAAAGTTTCTTGCTCTAAGAAATTCTGCTCTAACTACTCCTATTAAACTCATCCAACTAAATAATAGTAATAAGATTAATAAAATCCAAAAATTTGGTGTAATTATAGAGCCTATTATAATTATTAAAAATAAAACTGGCATACCGGCCCATATTTCTATAAACCTTTGTCCCAATAAATCTATAATTCCACCTGAATAGCCTTGTATGGCTCCAAAAATTATACCTATTATTGATGAAAATATAGTTAGTAAGAAACCAAAAATTATTGAAATTCGAAATCCATAAATTAATCGTGCAAGTACGTCTCTAGCTTGGTCATCCGTACCTAGCCAATTAACAGAGCTTGGAGCAGAAGGAGCAGGAGATTGTAGATCATAATTAACTGTTTGATAACTAAAAGGAATTATAGGCCAAATTATCCATCCTTTATTTTCTATTAATTCTTTTACATAATGATCTTTATAGTCAGTATTTGTTTCAAAATCTCCTCCAAATGTGGTTTCAGGATAATTTTTAAATATAGGAAAATATAAATTTCCATCATAATTTATTAATAAGGGTTTATCATTAGCAATAAATTCTGCAGGTAGTGTAATAATAAGAATAGTTAGTAAAATATATAAAGAATAAAATCCTCTTTTATTTTTTTTGAAATTTCTTAATTTTCTTTTATTTATGTCTAGCATTGATTTTTATCTTTTTTCAAAATCTATTCTTGGGTCCACCAAAGTCATTGTTAAGTCTCCCAATATGTTCATTATTAAACCTAGTAAAGTAAAAAAGTATAAAGAGGCAAACATTACAGGATAATCTCTATTTATAGCTGCTTCAAACCCCAAAAGTCCTAGACCATCAAGAGAAAATATTATTTCAATAAGTAACGCGCCTGTAAATAGTATACCTATAAATGCGGTTGGAAAGCCTGCAATTACTATAAGCATGGCATTTCTAAAAATATGGCCGTAAAGAATTTTGTTTTCGGTATTTCCCTTTGCACGAGCAGTTAAAACATATTGTTGATTAATTTGGTCTAAAAAAGAGTTTTTTGTTAGCATTGTTAGGCTAGCAAACCCCCCTATAACTAATGCTGTTATAGGAAGCACTAAATGCCATAAGTAATCTATTATCTTTTCAAAACTATTTAATTCACTCCAATTATCCGAAATAATTCCACGAAGAGGAAAAAGGTCAAAATATCTTCCCCCAGAAAAAATAATTATTAGAAGTATAGCAAATAAAAATGAGGGAACAGCATTTCCAACTACTACTACTACACTGGACCATATATCAAATTTTCTTCCATCATTTACAGCTTTATATATTCCGAGAGGAATAGAAATTAAATAAACTAAAAGTGTAGTCCATAAACCTAATGAAATGGATACAGGAAGTTTTTCCATTACTAGGTCTATAACTTTTCTGTCTTGAAAAAAGGAAGTGCCAAAATCAAAAGTTAAATAGTTTTTAATCATTTTTATAAATCTTATATGTGGAGGTTTATCAAAACCATACATTTTTTCAATTTCTAAAATGATTTCAGGATCTAATCCTTGCGCACCAACATATTTATTATTAGATAATATTAAATTTTCTTGAATATTAATATTATCTTTTGTTCCTCCTGAGACTCTTTCAGTGGCGCCAACGTCAAATCCTTGAAGTTTTGCAATGGTTTTTTCTACAGGACCACCTGGTGCAAATTGTACGATAATAAAGTTAAGAAGCATAATCCCAAATAAAGTAGGAATAATTAGTAATGTTCTTCTGGCTAAATATGAAATCATTTAACTAATTGTAACTTTTTTTAATTATTATACCACCATATCTCTGGAAATCCTAAATTATATTTTGGAATATTTTGGGGTCTTTTAATATAATTCCAATAAGCTAAGCGCCATTTTTTTATGTGCCAGTGAGGAATAACATAGTATTGGTGTAATAAAACTCTATCTAGTGCTTTAGAGTAATTTACAAGGGACTCTCTATCTTGAGCGCTTATCATTAAGTTAATTAATTCATCTATCACTGAATTTTTAATACCGATCCAATTAAGACTACCTGGTATATCTGCACTAACTGAAGACCAATAATTTTTTTGTTCATTACCTGGTGTTAAGCTTTGTCCTCTTGCCATTACCACCATATCGAAATCAAAATTATCTAGTCTATTTTTGTATTGTGCGGTATCAACTATTCTAATATTTGCTTTTACACCCAATTTTGAGAGATTTTTAATGAAAGGAGCAACTATTCTTTCAAAAGCAGGACTTAAAAGTAAAATTTCAAATTTAATTTCATTATCATATGGGTCTAATAATTTATTATCTATAAGTTTAAAACCGCCATTTCTTAAAATTTTTAGAGCTTTTTTAAGGTTTTTTCTGTTATTTCCGGAACCATTAGTTTCTCCTGGGTTGAATTCTTCAATAAACAATTCTTTAGGTAAGTTGTTTTTGAATGGATTTAAAATTTCTAATTCTTTTGTGGAAGGCAGTCCTGAGGATGCTAAATCTGAATTTGAAAAATAAGATTTTGTTCTTATATATTGGCCATAAAATAATGTCTTATTTGTCCATTCAAAATCAAATGCTAGAGCTATAGCTTTTCTTAATATTATATTTTTAAAAATATCTTTTCTAGTATTATAAACAAACGCCTGCATTCCTTGAGGAAGTTCATGATTTATTTCTTCTTTAATAAAGTTTTTATTATTAATAACATCATTATATGATGTAGCCCATTCTTTAGAAATATTTTCATGTCTAAAATAATATTCTTTTGATTTTAAAGCTTCAATCATGACATTACTATCTCTATAATAGTCATATTGTATTTTATCAAAATTATTTTGTCCTATATAGACTGGTAAATTTTTTCCCCAATGGTTTTCAATTCTTTTATAGGTAATTGATTTTCCCGGCAACATAGATTCTATTTTATAAGGACCTGAACCTATTGGAATTGTTAATCCAGATGTTGAAAAATTATTATTTTCCCAAAAATGTTTTGGAAGTATTTTCATTTGTCCTATTATAATAGGAAGTTCCCTATTATTTTTATTGCTGAAATAGAATTTTACCGAGTGTGTATTTATAAATTCTGCTTTTAAAATATCTGAATAATAAGATTTGTAGTAAGGATGACCATTCTCTATTAAATTATTGAATGTCCAAATCACATCCTTTGCAGTAATAGGAGTGTTATCATGCCATTTAGCATTTTTACGAAGGTAAAAAGTTACCGAAGATTTATCTTTTGCAATATTTATTCCTTCAGCTAAAAGTCCATATGCAGTTAAAGGTTCATCTAATGATTCTTTTAATAAACTTTCATAAATATTATCTAAACCTATTGCAGGTAGACCTTTAAGAATAAATTGATTTAAAGAATCAAAAGTTCCTCTTTCAGCAAGTTTAATTTTGCCTCCTTTAGGTGCAATTGGGTTTACATAGTTAAAATGTTTAAAGTTTTTTGAATATTTTATATCTCCAAATACAGATAATGCGTGTAATCTTTCATTTGTATCATTGGAAAAAGCATTATGAATAAAAGACAATAGAAAAAAAGGAATAAATAAAAAATAGTTAAGAGATGTATTATTTGTAATTATCATTATTTAAGGCTCATTAGATATTTAATTAAATTTGCTCTGTCCTTAATGTCTTTAATTCCTATAAAACTCATTTTAGTTCCAGGAGCCCATTTTTTTGGATTAGCAATAAAATTATTTAAACTTTCTATATTCCATATATTATTAATTTCTTTTAATGCCGTTGAGTATTTGAATCCTTCCACTGAAGCAATTTTTCTTTCAAAAACATTAAATAATTTTGGTCCTAGTTTATTTTTTCCATTTTCTTCAAATGAATGACATGCTATACATTTTTTTATAATTTTTTCACCTGATTTATCATTAGCATTAATAATTATTTCATTGATATTATTTATAATTTCTTTTTCTATAGTTTCTTCTGCATGTTTATTAGTTTTAATTGCAGATACTTCTGTTAACGCTGCTTTTCCTTTATTATTATATAAGATGTTAGATATATTATTTATAATTATAATTAATAAAGTAACTGAAAATATTGCTCCCACTATTTTATTTATTTCAAAACTAGACATAATTTATTTATACCTTTTTAAATTTATATATTAATCTATAATTAGTAACTTAGTTTCTTATTTGAAATATGTTATTAAATAAAATTTATCAAGTATAATATTAATTTATAGTAGGATAATAGAATATTTATGGATAATACACTTATAGTTATACCTTGTAGAATGGACTCCAAAAGACTTCCTGGAAAACCTTTAATGCAGTTTCAAGGAATACCAATGGTAATTCGTATTGCTCAACTAGCAAGAAAATATAATATAGGGGATGTTCTTATTGCTTGTTGTGATGATGAGGTTTATGAAGTAGCCAAAAAATATGAAGTTGATGTTATAATGACTAGTAAAAGACACGATTCAGGATCGGATAGAGTTTTTGAGGCCATCAATAAGATAGATCCTAAAAAAAACTATTATAATATAATAAATTTACAAGGTGATATGCCTACAGTTTCTAAAAATATGCTTGAAAAATTATTAGAATATAAAATTTCTTCTAATTTTGAAATTTCTACACTGGCAGCAGAAATAGTAGACAAAAATGAAGAAGAAGATTCAAATGTAGTTAAAGTTGTATTTTCTAATTATACTGGTAATACTGGTGGAAGAGCATTATATTTTTCGAGGTCCAAAATTCCTTTTGGTATAGGACCATTATTTCATCATATTGGTTTATATTGTTATGATAGAGATTCATTAGAAAAGTTTGTAAATTTAAGTAAGAGTAAATTAGAATCATTAGAAAGTTTAGAACAATTAAGAGCATTAGAGGCTGGAATGAGTATATTTGTTGGTAAAATTAATGAAGTTCCTTTGGGTGTAGATAATTTAGCTGACTTTGAGAAGGCTACTGATTATATTAATAAATATGGATAAATTATTATGAGTAAAGTATTGAATAAAATTAATAATAATATTGTAGCTTTTCAAGGACAATCTGGTGCTTATTCTGAAATGGCTTGCAAACAATTTTTACCAAAAATGAAAACTTTACCTTGTGAAAACTTTGAAGATGCATTTGAAGCAGTAATTACTGGAAAAGCTAGGTATGGTATGATCCCAATCGAAAATTCTAGGGCAGGTAGAGTTGCAGATATTCATAATTTATTACGAGATTCGTCATTACATATAGTTGATGAATATTTTTATAAAGTTAATCATCAATTATTAGGTCTTGAAGGTTCAAAAATGGATAATATAGTTTCGGTGTATAGTCATGTTCAGGCATTATCACAATGTAGAAGTTTTATAAATAAAAATAATTTAAATCCAGTTATTATGGGTGATACTGCAGGTGCTGCTGCATATATCGCACAAAATAAAGATGTAAATTGTGTAGCAATAGCTTCAGGATTAGCAGGTGAAATACATGGCTTAAAATTATTATCAAATGACATACAAGATTCTAAAAATAATATTACTAGATTTATAATTTTGAGTTTAGAATCTAGTGACCCTAATCCTAATGATGGCTTAATACTTACAAGTTGTATTTTTTCTCTTAGAAATATAGCTGCAGCCCTTTATAAAGCTTTAGGGGGGTTTGCTACAAATAGAGTAAATATATTAAAGTTAGAAAGCTATATGCTTGATGATTCTTTTACATCAGCTCAATTTTATATTGATATTGAAGGGCATCCCTCAGATAAGACCGTTCGGTTAGCACTAGAGGAACTTGGTTTTTTTTCTAAGGAAGTTAGAATATTGGGTGTATATAAAGGGGCCAAAGATAGAAAAAATTAATATTTAATTTTTTAACCAATCTGTTATTAGTTTTCTAGCAATAGAAACTTTTCCCGGAAGTTTGAAGGTATCATTTTCTGGACTTGAACGTATAAATTTTTTACTAAACCAATCCGCAGTTTCAAGCTCAGAATAATTTATTAATAACTTTTTCTTTTTAGCTTCTGCGTGAAAACCTAACATTAAAGAAGATGGAAAAGGCCATGGTTGTGAGTATTTATATTGAATATTTTTTATAATTATGCCTGTTTCTTCGTAAGTTTCTCTTTCAACAGCTTGTTCAATAGTTTCTCCGTGTTCTACAAATCCTGCTAAGGTAGAATGCATACCTTTAGGCCAAATATGTTGTCTTCCTAATAGACAAGAATCTTTATAGGTAATTAACATGATAACTGCAGGGTCAATTCTGGGAAAATTTTTGAAATTACATGATTTTTTTTGACATGATCTCGCATGACCATAATCTGTCATGATAGTTTTAGTTCCACATAATCCACAATATTTATTTTTATTATGCCAATAACTTAGTCCTTGAGATGATGTTAAAAGAGATAAGTCTTCATTTTTAAGTAAAGGGTTTAAGTAGCGTAAATCAAAATAAGAATTTTCAGGAAATAAATGATTTTTAATAGGTACTGAAAAGTAAAAATTATTTTTATATAAACCTATAAAAATTGAAGAATTAGAGTTTAAAATAATTTTTTCAGCTTTTTTACCAGACAACCATATTGGAGAGTAAACTATTTTAGTGGGATCTTTTATAGGAAATTTATTATTCCAAGTTATAATAAGTTTTATTTTTTCTGACTTATAATCTTTGTGTTTAAATATATTAATTTCTCTTAAATAAGATGCTTTATCCACAAGTATATTTTTGTTATTGTAGTATTTCATTATAATTCCTACTAAAAACAAATAAGAATATATAATATTTTTGTGATGTCCAATTTTATACATTTTAATTTTAAATAACTTATTGGAACTAATTTTATAAATGTTTATAATAATATTGGGAGATCGCGATGGACATGTCTTTTTGTGAACTCGGTCAGATCTGAAAAGAAGCAGCCGTAGCAATTGCGATGTGGGTTATTTCGATCTCCTTCTGTTTAATAGAATATTATGGAAGATAAAACTTTGAATAGTAATTTACCTTTAAATGAAACAAAAACCACAGACAAAGAATCTAGTTTGCAATATAAAGTATTAGCAAGAAAGTATAGACCTAATACTTTTGAAGATTTAATTGGACAAGATTCTACGGTTAAAATTTTAAGTAACGCTTTTAGTTTAAATAGAATAGCTCATGCTTTTTTATTTACTGGGGTAAGAGGTGTAGGAAAAACTACAGCAGCTAGAATTGTTGCAAAAGGGTTAAATTGCTTAAAAAGTGATTCTCCTACTATCTCACCTTGTTCTGAATGTTCATCTTGTGTTTCGGCTAAGAATGATAGACATGTAGATATTGTAGAGATAGATGCAGCCTCACATACAGGTGTTGATGATGTAAGAGAGTTAACTGAGGGTGCTAGATATAAGCCTGCAGAAGGAAGGTATAAGATTTATATTATAGATGAGGTGCATATGCTATCTAATCAAGCGTTTAATGCTTTGCTAAAAACATTAGAAGAACCTCCTGAACATGTAAAATTTATATTTTGCACAACAGAAATTAGAAAAATACCCGTAACAGTTTTGTCTAGATGTCAGAAATTTGATCTAAGAAGAGTAAGTATATCTGAAATTATTAAATTATTAAAAAATATTTCTAAAAAAGAAAATGTTAAGATTAATGTAAATGCATTAAATTTATTGGGAAGGTATAGTGATGGAAGTGTAAGAGATGCATTAAGTCTATTAGATCAAGCAATTAGTATAGGTAAAAATGAAATAACTGAAAAAAATGTAAAGGAAATGTTAGGTTTATCGGATAAATCTAAGATTTGGGATTTGTTTGATGACTTAATGTCTGGAAAAATTTTATCAGTTATCAAATTATATGAAGATTTATTAAGTTCAGGTTCAGACCCAATTTTAATCATAGAAGAGCTTATGGAAATTAGTCACATTGTAGCTAGAACTAAGGCTGCACCTTCTTTAGACACTTCTCAAATTATGTCTGAATTTGAATCTAATCGTGCATTAAAAAGTACAGAGAATATGACTATACCTTCTGTTACGCGATGCTGGCAATTATTGCTTAAAGGGTACTCTGAAATGCAAAAAGCTTTTTCTGTTAAAGAAGCTGGTGAGATGATTCTAATTAGAATTGCGTATGCTGTTGATTTACCAGATTTAAAATCTTTATTAGATAAATCTGGTTTAAAAAAAAAAAAAGTAGAAACTAAAAATTTAGTTTCAAAAGATAAAAAATATATAAATAATGAAAATGGAAATATTAATAATTTATTTGATAAATTTGATGACTTATTAAATTATCTTCAGGCTAAAAAGTCATTATCAATTTATACTATTTTAGTAGATCAAGTGAAAATTGTAGAATATAAGCCCTATAATATAAAAATGTCTTTAATTGATAATTCAAATATAGATATAATTAATAAAATTAAAAAAGAGTTATTTGATATAACTTCTAAGCATTGGGTTATTAAATTATTAGAAGATAAAAATGAATATACTTCTGTTTCAGAAAAAGATAAAATTTATAATCAAAAACTAATAAATGAGGCTAAAAAAAATAAACTAGTTGATTCTTTTTTTAAAGAATTTCCGGATGCAGAAATAGTCAAAGTAAGCAAAGAAAAAGGTGATATTAATAAGGATAATTAATATGTTTAATATGTTACAGCAAATAAAAGATATGAAGTCAAAAATTTCTGATTTTAAAAAAGTTATTGAAAACGCAACTTTTTTTGGTAAAAGTTCGGATGGAGAAGTTCAAGTAATGGTATCTGGAAAAGCAATATTATTAAATGTTGATATTTCAGAAAATCTTTCTAATAGAAATAATTTAAATCTATCTATATTAGAAGCGTATAAAAATGCAAAATCTGAAGCAGATGATTTTTATAATAATGAAATGAATAAAGTTACTGGAGGAATGCAATTGCCTTTTGATTTGAAGTCATTTTTGTAATCATGAAAAATGATGACATAAATATTTTAATTAATTTGATATCTAAAATTCCGGGTTTAGGGCCTCGTTCTGCAAGGAGGAGTGTATTGCGTCTCATAAAAAATCCTGAAAAATTAATGTTACCATTGGCTGATAAACTTATTGAAGTAGCTCAAAAAGTGAAAATATGTGAAATTTGCGGTAATTTAGATATAGATAAAATATGTAGTATATGTATGGATCAAGATCGAGATTTATCAAAAATATGTGTAGTTGAAGATATTTCTGATTTGTGGGCTTTAGAACGTTCAGGTTCTTATAAAGGACGTTACCATGTATTAGGAGGAGTTTTAAGCGCGATAGATGGCGTAAACCCTGAAGATTTAAATATTAAGAAACTTATAAAAAATATTAAATCAAATGACATTAAAGAGGTTATTTTAGCAACTTCTGCTACGTTAGCTGGTCAGACAACGAGTTATTATATAAGTGATTTACTTAAAAATACTACAGTAATAATATCACGACTTGCTCAAGGCATACCTATTGGAGGAGAATTAGATTATTTAGATGATGGTACTATTGGAACGGCTTTAACCTCCCGAAAAATAATTAATTAGTTTTTTTTACATTTTTATTTCTGATATTCAGCTCTAATTTAGATGGAGGCTTTTTGATATTTTTATTATTCATTGCACCTAAGTTAGATATTTTACTAATTTGCGGCATGACTCTACTCTCTATTGACCCTATTGCTTTATTATAGTGATCGCTTGCTGTTTCTAAGCCTTTTTTTATTCCATCCATATATTCAAAAAATTTTATAACTCTATATTGTAATTCTTGAGAATGTTTTGCAATTTCTTCTACATTCTTTGTTAATTTTTCATGTTGCCAATTGTAGGATACTCCTTTAAGTAGTGCAATTAGAGTAGTGGGAGTACAAATTAAAACTTTATTTTTTAGAGCATTTTCAAAAATATCAGGATCTAACTTTATAGCTGCGGAAAAGAAGTGATCACCTGGTATAAACATTATTACAAAATCAAAATTTCCTTTTAATGATTTTTGGTAATCTTTTTGACCTAATAATCTCGCAGTTTGTTTAATATTTTTAGCGTGTTTTTCTAAATTTTCATTTTTTTCTTTTTCTGTTTTAGCTTCGGTTGCATCAATGTATGAATTTAAAGGTGTCTTGGAATCTATTGCTAATAATCTGTTCCCAGGTAAATTAATTATAGCATCTGGTCGTGTTGATGTGTTTTCGATTCCTTTTTGTGTATTAAAATCTATATGCTCAGTCATTCCAGATAATTCTAACACTCTTTGTAGTTGTATTTCTCCCCATTTTCCTCTGGTAGTTGGAGATCTTAGTGCTTGTTCCAGTTGTTTTGTTCCATAGGCTAAGATATCTACTTGTTCTGATAATCTACCATACGATTCTATTCTATTTTTTTCTATACTATTAACATTACTTTGAAGTTTTTCTAGTTCTTTAGCAATAGGATCAACTAATTCTGATATTCTTCTTTCTCTGTCTTTTGATTCGTTCTCATTTACTAGTTTATTGTTGCTAACTTTTTCTTCTAATAGTTCATATCCTTTCTTTTGAAGAAAATAAATTATAAGAGTAAAAATTAATAAACAAACTATAGTAGTTCCTAAAATTATAAATAGATTTAGTTCATTCATAGGATTTGCCTTTATTAATATTTAGTTTAGTATATTTTAATTTTCTTATAATGTATTTATTTAGCTTATTAAGTGATAGCTTTAATTTCAATATAATTATGGAACTAAAATATGAGTTCATTAAATTTAGTTTTTGCTCCTTCTCCTATTTTAAAGAAAAAGGCAGATAAAGTTAACAATATAGATAAAGCAACTAAAAGGTTAATTTATGGTATGTATGATATAATGTATGAGAATAATGGAGTAGGGTTAGCGGCGCCTCAAGTAAATCATTCAGTTCAAATTTTAGTAATGGATTGTAGTGATAGGCAAGATAACAGTAAAGCTAAAGCTTTAATTAATCCTGTAATTAAGTCTATTTCAAAAAATATTAAAGCATATGAAGAAGGTTGTCTTTCCTTTCCTGGTCATTATTTTGAAGTTTCGCGTCCAGATACTGTAGAAATAAGTTATTTAAATATAGACGGAGAAGAAAGAACCAATATATTTAATAATTTTGAGTCAGTTTGTGTGCAGCATGAAATTGATCATTTATTCGGAACATTATTTGTAGAATATCTTTCTATGTTAAGAAGAAATATTATTATAAAGAAAATGCAGAAATTTAAGAAAAATATATCAAAACAAAAGGTATAAATGAAAAATAAATTTAAATTATGTTTTATGGGTAGCCCATTCTTTGCTGTGCCTAGTTTAAAGAGGATAGTAAGTAATGGAATAGACGTATGTTTAGTTATTACTCAAGAACCAAAACCAGCTAACAGAGGAAGAAAAATACAAAAGCAACCTATACATATTGAAGCAGAAAATTTTGGGATTAGAACTATTTTTCCTAAAAGTTTAAAAAATGAAGATTTAGTAGAGCTTTTGAAAAGTTTAAATTTAGATTTGATAGTTGTGGTAGCGTATGGACATATTTTACCTAAAATAATACTAAATATTCCTAAATTTGGATGTATAAATTTACATGCATCTTTACTCCCAAGATGGAGAGGAGCTGCACCTATTCATAGAGCTATTATGGCTGGAGACGATATTACAGGTTTAAGTGTCATGATAATGAGAGAAGGGTTAGATACTGGGCCTATTTTATCAAGTTCTAAAATTAAAATTCTTGAGACAGATAATATTATGTCGTTAACAAATAAATTGGCTGATGAGGGTTCTATATTATTATTAGATACGATTTTAAAATATATAAATGGAATGATATCTGCAATTCCTCAAACGAAAAAAGGGGTAACATATGCAAATAAAATTAATAAAAAAGATCAAGTTATTATTTGGAATTCAGATGTGAAGTTTATTTTGAAACAAATTAATGCTTTAAGCCCTTATCCAGGAGCAAAAGGAAAAATAAAAAATGAAATAATAAAAATTATTAGTGCAGAACTAGTTTTAAATAATGAAAAATATAGTTGTGGAACGGTTATATCTGATAATTTTTTAATAAAATGTAAGACAAATGCAATTAGAATTTTGTTTTTACAAAGACCTGGAAAAAAAATTATGTCTGCAGAAAATGCACTTAATGGCTGGCCTATAAGAAAAGGAGAAAAATTTGAAAAAATAAAATTAAATTAATTTTAAAACATTTTCTGGAGGTCTTCCTATAATTGCTTTTTTCCCATCAGTAACTATAGGTCTTTCTAATAAAATTGGGTTTTTACTTATGGCTTCAATCAATTCAGTTGAAGAAGCTTTTTTTAATGCTAATTTTTTATATATTTCTTCTTTTTTTCTAATTATTTCATCTGTATTTTTATCCAATAGTTTTAATAAATTATTAATTTCATTGATATTTAATGGTTTTTCTAAATAAAGATGAATATTGTGTTTAACATTATTTTTTATAAGTAAATTAAGTGTTTGCCTAGATTTTGAACACCTTGGATTATGATAAATTGTGATAGTATTAATCATTTTTATTTTCTTCCTTGAAAAAACTATATATATAACAATTATGAAAAACAATAAATTTATTTCAATTAGATCTTCTCAGGGTATTAAATCTGTAAATTGGATTGGCGTATATACTCTTTTTAAGAGAGAAATTGCAAGATTTTTAAAAATTTACTTGCAGACTATTTTTGGTCCTGCACTTACTACTTTATTGTTTTTGATAATTTTTGCTTTAGCTTTAGGGCGTGCAACAAAATTAATACATGATATTCCATTTTTAGAATTTTTAGCTCCTGGTTTAATAATTATGGCAATGATTCAAAATGCTTTTGGAAATTCTTCTTCTTCATTATTAAGTGCAAAAGTTGCAGGTAATATTATAGATTTGCTTTTGCCTCCTTTAACCTCTTTAGAATTTGCTTTTGCTTTTTTAGCAGGAGCAATATGTAGAGGGTTATTTGTGGGTATTGTAGTTTCTTTATTAATTTTAATTTTTGTTCCTATCAGAATATATGATCCTATAAGCCTAATATATTTTTCTATAATTTCTTCTTCTATTATGGGTTTATTAGGGTTGATTACTGGTATATGGGCGGATAAATTTGACCATGTGGCTGCAATTACTAATTTTATAGTTACGCCTTTATCTCTTTTATCAGGAACTTTTTATTCTATAAGTACTTTACCTGGGTATTTTTATTATATTAGCCAATTGAATCCATTCTTTTATATGATAGATGGTTTTCGTTATTCCATGATTGGTTATTCAGATGCTAATATTTATATTGGTGGTGGTGTGTTATTTATAATAAATTTAATATTATTTATTATATCTGTAGTTATGCTTAAGACAGGATTTAAGTTAAAAGCATAATTTTTATATATAATTATAAAAAAAAATCATTATTTTTAGATTTTTCAAGATTTTTCTGTTATATTTTTAAGCTTTTTAAAAGTAAGGTGCTAAATGTCTAATATTATGCCAACTTATGGGAGAATAAATCTTTCATTTGAAAGAGGAGAAGGACCTTGGTTATATACAAAGGAGGGAAAAAAATATCTAGATTTTGCTTCTGGTATAGCCGTTAATACTTTTGGACATTCTAATTCAAGATTAATTAAGGTATTATCTGATCAATCTAAAAAATTGTGGCATACATCTAATTTGTATGAAATACAACCCCAAATAGAGCTGGCAGAGTTGTTGTGCCAAAATTCATTTGGTGAAAGTGTCTTTTTTTGTAATTCAGGAGCAGAAGCTTTAGAAGGCACTATAAAATTATGTAGACGTTATCATTATCATAATAAGAGAGAATCTAAAATAGATATTTTAGTTTGTAAGAATGCATTTCATGGTAGAACATTGGGTACTTTGGCAGCAGGAGATAATGTTGCTCATCGTGAAGGTTTTGGTGTAAATACATCTGGTTTTATTAGAGTTTCCTTTGGTGATATAAGTGATATAGAAAATGTGATATCTAATAAAACTGCTGCAATACTGTTAGAGCCTATTCAAGGAGAAGGAGGTATTAATATTCCATCTACAGGTTTTTATAAACAATTAAAAGATTTATGTACAAATAATGAAATACTTCTAGCATTTGATGAAGTGCAAACTGGAATTGGTAGAACAGGAAAGTTATTTGCACATCAATGGGAAGGTGTTTCACCTGATGTTATTGCTATTGCAAAAGGTTTAGGGGGAGGTTTTCCCATAGGAGCTGTTATTGCAACAGAAAAATCTGCGGCAGGTATGAAACCTGGAACACATGGTTCTACTTTTGGAGGAAATTTTTTAGCGGCAAGTGTGGCTAAGGAAGTTGTCTCTATGGTATTAGAACCCTATTTTATGGATAACGTAATATTATTGGGGAATTCTTTGCAATCTAAAATAGAATTACTTTCCAAGAAATATCCTGATTTGATAAAAGGTATTAGAGGAAAAGGACTTATGCTTGGTATTATTTGTAATATCAAAAATTCAGAATTATGTGAAGGATTGAGACAAGAAGGTCTTTTAACTGTTGCAGCTGCAGATAATATTTTAAGGTTGCTACCACCTCTTAATATAGAAAAAGAACATGTAGATGTATGTATAGATATCATTGATAAGGTATTAGATAAATTGGATAATAATAAATGAGACATTTGATTGACATAAATGCTTTAGATGAAGGTGTACCAAGAAAATTATTAGATACTGCTAAGTTTTATAAAAATAAAGGTAGAGGTTTATTAGAAGGTGCACCATTACTTGGAAGAACATTAGCGATGATTTTTGAAAAACCTTCTACTAGAACTAGAATATCTTTTGAAGTAGCTATGACAGAATTGGGAGGATCAGCTATTTATTTGGATTCAAGATCTATGCAAATGAGAAGAGGAGAAACCATTCAAGATACAGCAAAAGTTTTAGGAAGGTATTTGGATGGTATAATGATTAGAGCTATAAGTCATAAAACTTTATTAGAAATGGCTACTCATTCTAATATTCCGGTTATTAATGGTTTGACTGATTTAAGTCATCCTTGTCAGACTTTAGCTGATATTATGACTTTTGAAGAGAATCTAGGACCTATTAAGGGTCGTATTATTGCGTGGATTGGAGATGGTAATAATATGGCTAATTCCTGGATACATGCGGCCAGTGTATTTAATTTTACCTTAAGATTAGCGTGTCCAAAAGGCAGACAACCGAACAAGAATATTATTAAATGGGCTAAATCCTTAAATGCAAATGTAGTAACAACAGAAGATCCAATTATTGCAGTAAAAAATTCTGATGCTATTGTTACTGATACTTGGGTTTCAATGGGAGATGAAAGTATTTCTAATCCAGAAAAAATATTTAAGAAATATCAGGTTAATGAAGAATTATTTAAATATGCTTCTAAGAATGCAATTTTTATGCATTGTTTGCCAGCACATAGAGGTCAAGAAGTTACAAAAGAAGTAATAGATGGTTCTAACTCGGTAGTTTGGGATGAAGCAGAAAATAGATTACATATACAAAAAGCAATTTTATCTTGGACAATTGCAGATAAGTTAATTTAGATATATTATGTATATATGAATTTTAGGATTAAAATATTTATATTTTTATGTGTTTTTTTATCGGGTTGTATTCAAAATAAAAATTATATTATTAAGAATATAGATTTTTCACTTTATAGTGAAGTTGACTTTAATGCTAATGGCCTTGTAATCCAAGATAATTCTAATCAGGAAATGAAATCTCCTTATATAGACCATTTAATTCAAAGTAATATAAAGTCTAATTTAAAGAAATGGGCGAATGCTCGCATAAAAACTAATTCAAATGATGAAAATATAGTAAAGCTAATAATTAAAAAGGCCAGTACTAAAGCATTTTCTTTGGATCAAGAAAATAATTTAGAAGATATATTTTTATCTAAAGCATCACTTAAAATTGAAATAGATGTTTTTATAGTGATTGAAATTATCAATGCTAATAATGAAAAATTAGCATATGTTGATATTAAAATTTTTAAAAGCGAAGAATTTTCAGAAAATATTTCGTTGAATGAAAGGGATTATTATATTCAAGAGATGATTAATGATACAGTTAATGATTTTGATAGGTTGGCTATTAATAAAATGAAAGAAATTTTTATTAATTATATAACATTTTAATTTATTAGTTCTCCCCTTATAGATTTTTTTATTAACTCTATAGTTTTATCGCATCCGTATAGTGAAATAAAGGAACCCATTCTTGGACCATGTTTTTGCCCTAATAAAGTTTCATATAAAGTAGAGAACCAATCACGTAATTCAGTATAATTAAATTTTTTTCCGACTTCATATACTTCACTTTGAATCTCTTCTTCAGTACAATTATTTTTTAATTTGGATAATCTTATAATAAGTTCTTCTAATGCCATAATTTCATTTTTATTTGGTAGCCTGTATTCTTTTTGTGGTGCAATAAAATCTTGATAATAATTAAGAGATTTATTAATAAGGTTTTCCATGAAGGGATTGAGTTTTTTGTCATTTGTGTATTTTTCAATAAATCCCCATAATATTTCAGGTGAATTTGTATTACAAACTGAAGCTAAATTAAGTATCATAGAATATGGAATTTTTTTATAATTTTTTGGTATATTCCCATTATGGATATGCCATATAGGGTTTTTAAGTTTGTTTTTCGTGTCTTCTTTTTCAATATTATCTAAATATCTGGAATATTCATCCACATTTTTTGGAATAACATCAAAGTATAGTTTTTTTGCTCTCTGAGGATTTTGGTACATATATAATGTAAGGCTCTCTTCTGTACCATATTTTAACCATTCTTCTATAGTTAATCCATTTCCTTTTGATTTAGAGATTTTTTCTCCATTTTGGTCTAAGAATAGTTCGTATACCATATTAACCGGAGGTTTTCCCCCGATAATTTTTGCAATATTTTTAGATAATTCAAAAGAAGTAGTTAAATCTTTTCCATTCATTTCATAATTTACATCTAGAGCTACCCATCTCATTGCCCAGTCAGCTTTCCATTGAAGTTTACATTTTCCACCGGTGACAGAAGTTTTAACTGTTTTATTCTTTTCATTGATATATTCAAAAGTTCCATTATCTAAATTAATGTTTTTAATTGGTACTTGTAGGACTTTGTTCGTGTCTTCACAAATGGGTAAAAACGGACTGTAACTATTCCTTCTTTCTTTTCCTAAAGTAGGCAGTATAATTTTCATTATTTTATCATAATTATGAAGTATTTTCATTAATGTTTCGTCAAAATCACCGTTAAAATAGCATTTAGTAGAAGATTTAAATTCGTACTCAAAATTAAATTTGTCTAAAAAAGATTTAAGTTTCTCATTATTGTGTTCTGCAAAACTATTATATTTTTCAAATGGATCAGGAATCATGCTTAGTGGTTTATCTAAATGGATAGATAACATTTTTTGGTTAGGTACATTTTCTGGTATTTTTCTTAGACCATCCATATCATCAGAAAAAGCTATAAGTTTATTAGGAATTTTTGAGATAATTGTAAATGCGTTTTTGACTAACATAGTTCTTGCTACTTCACCAAAAGTTCCTATATGAGGAAGACCTGAAGGACCATATCCCGTTTCAAATAAAACATAACCTTTTTTAGGTGTTTTATTTTGTATAGTTTTTAATAATCTTAATGCTTCTTTGAATGGCCAAGCATTTGTTTCTTCTGCTAACTCTTTAATATCTTTGGTCATTTTGCCAACTTTTCTATAAAATATATATTAATTAATGTAACATAACTTTTAAAATATTTTATTTAAAATAAAAAGTTCTAAAATATAAAAGAAAAATATGGATTATATAGTCAATAACGAAGATAAGATAAGATTATTATGTTTTATCTCATTCTTAATTTTATTTTATTTGTTTGAATTATATTTTTCAAAATTCAAGAGAAATAAAATAACATATAAGCGATGGTTTATTAATTTTGCTTTTGTAATTATTAATACTATTTTGTTGAGAATAATATTTCCTATCCTAGCTACAGGTTTAGCAATAATTTGTAATAAAAATAATATTGGTATTTTTAATATATTAAATATACCGTTTATTTTAGAATTTTTTTTAGCATTTATTATTCTTGATTTTGGTATTTGGTTTCAACATTTAATTTTTCATAAAGTTAAATTTTTATGGAATTTCCATAAAATTCATCATAGTGATGAAGAAGTTGATTTCACTACTGGTATAAGGTTTCATCCAGGTGAAATAATAATTTCTATGTTATATAAAATGTTTTTAGTTGTTTTAATTGGTCCAGCCATAGCTTTAGTAATTATATTTGAAGTAATTCTTAATGCCACATCACTTTTTAACCACTCTAATATTAATATTCCATATTATTTGGATAATTTTTTAAGGAAAATTATAGTTACACCAAATATGCATAGAATACATCACTCAGCTGAAGAAAGAGAAACAAATTCTAATTTTGGTTTTAATTTTTCTATTTGGGATAAATTCTTTGGAACATATATTGCTAAACCTAAGTTTAATGAAAAATTTGTAATAGGTTTAAATGAATTTAATAGTAGCACAAAGAAGGGTTTACTATTTTTATTAATTAATCCATTTCATAAATTATAATAAATTAATCTTTTTTAGTTTCTTTCATAATTAATGGCATTTGTGCTATTGTCCATAATAAGGTTAACGGCATAATACCAAATAATTTGAAGCTTACCCATATATCTGTAGAGTAATTTCTCCATACATATTCATTTAAAATAGCTAAAAATATAAAAAATATAGTCCATCTTATGTTTAATAATCTCCATCCTCGTTCAGTTAAATTAAAAGCTTTTTCAAACACTATTTTTAATAAATTTATTTTAAATAGGACTCTACAAATTATTAATGCGCTTGCAAAAACTAAATTAACAATTGTTGGTTTGAGTTTAATAAAAGTTTCGTCTTGTAATAATAATGTCAAAGATCCAAAAAATACCACAAATATTCCAATAACTATCGGCATAATAGGAAGTTTTCCTTCAATTTTCCAGGAAATTGGAATTACTAGAGCAGTTGCTATCATAAAAGCTCCTGTAGCATAGAATATTCCGAATTTAGCATTTCCAATAAAAAATACTGCAAGAGGTCCAACGTCTGTTATTAGTTTTATTAATGCTTTCAATTTATATCCTATTCTTCGCTTATTTCTAATCCTAACATTGCTCTTGCATATGGTTCTGCTTCAAAGGTGTTCAGGTCTTCTTCTTGTTCACCTACGCCTATAGCATGTATTGGAATTTTATAACTATTACTAATAGAAATTAGTATTCCTCCTTTAGAACTAGTATCTAGTTTGGTAATAATAATTCCACTAATGTCTATAGCTTCTTTAAACGCTACTATTTGACTTAGTACATTTTGTCCAGCAGTAGCATCTACTATTAATATTCTATGGTGTGGAGCTAATTCATCTTTTTTATTTAGCACTCTATGTATTTTCTTTAATTGTTCCATAAGATCAATTTGTGTTTGAAGCCTCCCAGCTGTATCGATTAATACAATATCACTTTTGGTTTCTACTGCTCTGTCATAAGCTTGAAAGGCTACTCCTGCAGGGTCACTACCTTCTTGTCCAGAAATTAGTTCTGCACCTACTCTTTTAGCCCAAATTTCTAATTGCTGAACAGCAGCTGCACGAAAAGTATCTGCAGCTGCAATAATTACTTTTTTTCCTTTAGCAATTTCTTGAGACGCTATTTTAGCTATAGTAGTAGTTTTTCCTGCTCCATTGACTCCTGCAAATAAAAGAACTTGCGGAGAATTTTTTTCTTCAATAATTAAAGGTTTAGAAATTGGCTCAATTTGATCTGCAATTATTTCTGCTATTCTTTCTTTTATGACTATTTCATCAACGCTTTCAAATTTTTCACTTTTTAGTATAGTGATCAATTCATTAGCGGCATTCACACCAACATCTGCTAAAATTAAATTTTCTTCAATTTGTTCTAATGCTTCAGCATCCAACTTTTTAGAAGTTAATGCCTTAGCTATACCAGAAGTTATAATAGATGAAGTTTTAGAAAGACCAATTCCTAATCTTGAAAACCAACTTTTAAAAACATAGTCTTCAGCTTCTTCTTTAGCTGTTTCTTCGCTTGTTTTTCTATTTTCTTTTTCAGCTAGTTCTTTAGCGGCTTGTTCAGCAGCGTCTTTTTCAGCTTGTTCTTTAGCGGCTT
>CAYTZM010000015.1:0-19914 GCA_964442655.1 uncultured Rhodospirillaceae bacterium
TCTATGAATTGGATAAAACTTTTTAGCTTTAACTGGCCCTCTCTCATCAACAGGTGCACCCACAACATTCACTATTCTTCCAAGCATTTCCGGTCCTACCGGAACAGAAATTGGTTCACCCGTTGCAATAACTTCTTGCCCTCTCACTAAACCATCTGTAGAAGACATGGCAATAGCTCTTACAGTTTTTTCTCCTAAATGCTGAGCTACTTCTAGAGTAAGTTTTTCTCCATTATTATCAATTATCAATCCATCCAATATATCAGGCAAGTCTCCTTCATATTGCACATCTACCACAGGACCAATTACTTGTGTTACTTTTCCTTTTTTATCACTCATTTTTTTACTCCAGTACTATATAAATATATTAATCTATAATGCCTCAGCTCCAGCAATAATTTCTATTAATTCTCCAGTAATGATTGCTTGTCTTTGTCTATTATAAGATAAGTTTAATTTATCAATCATTTCTCCAGCGTTTCTAGTAGCATTGTCCATAGCAGCCATACGAGCTCCTTGTTCACCTGCACCACTCTCACATATAGCTTTATAAATTTGAACAGATATATTCTTAGGTAATAAATCTGATAAAATTGTATTTTCATCAGGTTCAAATTCAAAATTAAAATCTTTTTCTATATCATCATCCTTTTCTTCAGGAGATATTTCACATGGGATCATAGATTGTTCAGTGACTATTTGAGAAATAACAGATTTAAATTTATTAAATATTATGGAACAAGTTCCATACTCATTAGAATTAAATTTATTAATAACCTCTTCACCAATTTCTTCAGCTAAGTCATATCCATTTTTTATATTTATATTAGTATTTAAAATAACATTTTCAGTATATATACCCTTTAACACATCTGAACCCTTTTTGCCTATACAAACTATTTTATAATTTTTTGATTCTTTTTTTAACTCATTAATTTTATTATTAACTGCTTTTACTATAGATGAGTTAAAACCTCCACATAGACCTCTATCAGAGGTAACTGCAATAATTAAATGATTTTTATTATCTTTTTTACCTACTAATAATTCAGGCGACATTTCATTATCTGACATAGATAGAGCTACAGAAGATACAATTTTTTCCATTCTGTCAGAATAAGGTCTAGCTGACTCCGCCACCTCCTGACAACGTTTCAATTTTGAAGCAGCCACCATTTTCATTGCTTGCGTAATCTTTCTAGTAGAACGCACACTATCAATCTTATTTTTAAGTTCTTTTAAATTAGACATTTATCTACAATTACTCTTTTACAAAGTCTTTTATTACATTTTCAATTAATGAAGATATTGATTTTTCTATATCATCATCTAAAGCTGCATTTTTTTGAATATTTTTTATAATATTCTTATCTGCTCTAAGATTATTTAAAAGAGATTCCTCAAATTTTCCAATATCTTCTATTTGCACTTTATCTAAAAACCCCTTAACTCCAGAATAAATAACCACCACTTGTTCTTCTACTGATAGAGGCGTATATTGACCTTGTTTTAATAACTCTGTTAGTCTCGCTCCTCTTGCCAATAATTGCTGAGTTGCAGCATCTAAATCTGAACCAAACTGTGCAAAAGCTGCCATTTCCCTATATTGTGCTAATTCTAATTTAATTGATCCAGCCACCTGTTTCATGGCCTTTATTTGTGCTGAAGAACCAACACGACTTACAGATAAACCTACATTTATAGCTGGTCTAATACCTTGATAAAACAAATCTGTTTCTAAGAATATTTGTCCATCTGTAATAGAAATCACATTAGTAGGAATATAAGCAGACACATCTCCCCCTTGTGTTTCTATTATTGGCAAAGCAGTCATAGAACCTGAACCATTCTCTTCATTCAATTTAGCTGAACGTTCTAATAACCTTGAATGTAAATAAAATACATCACCAGGATAAGCTTCCCGTCCTGGCGGCCTTCTTAATAATAATGACATTTGTCTATACGCAACAGCTTGCTTTGATAAATCATCATATATAATTAAAGAATGCATTTTATTATCTCTAAACCACTCAGCTATAGCTGAACCTGTATAAGGTGCTAAGTATTGAAGAGGCGCAGGTTCAGAAGCCGTTGCAGCTACAACTACTGTATAATCTAATGCTCCTCTCTCTTCTAATTCTTTAACTATTTGCGCCACTGTTGAACGTTTCTGCCCTACGGCCACATAAACACAATATAATTTTTTACTCTCGTCTTTTCCCTCATTAACTACTTTTTGATTCAATATAGTATCAATAGCAACTGCCGTTTTTCCTGTTTGACGATCTCCAATAATTAATTCTCTTTGACCACGTCCTATTGGCACTAAAGAATCAATCGCTTTTAAACCTGTTTGTACCGGTTCATGAACTGATTTTCTTGGAATAATACCTGGAGCTCTAATATCAACTATACTTCTATCAGGTGTCTTTATATCCCCTTTTCCATCTATTGGATTTCCCAAAGCATCTACAACTCTACCTAATAAAGCTTTACCAACAGGAGCATCTACTATTCTTCCTGTTCTTTTTACCGTGTCTCCTTCATTTATTCCCCTATCATCACCAAAAATAACAACTCCTACATTATCTGATTCTAGATTTAAAGCCATACCAAAAATTCCACCAGGAAATTCAACCATTTCTCCTGCTTGTACTTTATCTAATCCATATACTCTTGCTATACCATCACCTACAGATAAAACCTGACCTACCTCTGCCACTTCAGCTTCTGTGCCAAAATCTGAAATTTGTTCCTTTATAATTGATGATATCTCTGCTGCATTTAGATTCATTATTTAGTCCCTTTCATTGATACTTTCAACGTTTGTAATTTTGATCTAATTGATCCATCTAACATAACAGAACCTATATTTAAAATATATCCACCAATTATGGATTTATCAATTTTAGATACTAAACTTACATCAGATCCTATAGATTCTTTTATAATTTTTTCAATTTTAATCAAATCATCTTTATTTGGAATTTCTGTACTGATAATTTCTGCTCTCACCTCACCCTTATAATCTTTTTCCATTTGAATAAACTTTTTACAAATTCTCTCAATAATAAAAGCTCGTCCGTTAACACAAATAACCATAAAAAAATTTAACACAAGCTTGCTGACTGAAACTTTAGTTAAAACATTTTGTAAAATTACTTTTTGATCATTTCTAGACATAATAGGAGACATTATTATTCTTTTAAGATCATTACTTTCTGAAAGTAATTCAATAATTTTTTGCACATCTTGATGTACTTCATCTATTACCTTAGACTCTATTGATAATTCGAGAAGTGCCTTAGAATATCTCTCTACTATACTACCCATATTTTTTGAATCATTAGACAAATAAACAGATCCCAAAATACATTATTAAATTAAAAAAGCTTGCGCAGCTTACGTAACATAACGATCAATTATGTGCAATAAAAGATATAGAAAATTAAACAAAATATTTACATAAAATTATAAGGATCAATATCTATTTTTATTCTAATAGCTTTATTTGTCTTAATTTTTAACATCCATTCTTTAATAAAAAATTGTAACCTCATGTCAATCTTACTTTTTATTAAATACCTAAACCTATGCCAATCTCTTAACTTAGGTATAGGTGCCGGAGCAGGACCAAGAACAATGATTCGTGAATTATTCCTATTAGGAATATGACGAGACATTATTTTTAAATAAGATTCTAAATATTTTAGATCCTTAGATTGTATTATTAAAGAAGCAAGCCTTCCAAATGGAGGCAAATTTCTGGAAGAACGTTCATCTAATTCTGCTTTTACAAACGCATCTCTACTCCCTGACAAAATTGCTTTCATTACTGCATGACTAGAGTCATAGGTCTGAATATATGCAGCACCAATCTTTGATTCTCTTCCAGCTCTACCAGATAATTGCATCATAATCTGTAATGTTTTTTCCGTAGCCCTCAGATCAGTGCCAGACAAACCCAAGTCTGCATCTATAGCTATTACAGTATTTAAATTTGGAAAATGATGTCCTTTTGCAACTAATTGTGTTCCAATAATAATATTTACTTCTCCATTAATGATCTTTTTAAATGGGTTACTTTCTAAATTTTTATCAATAGTATCACTTGTTAATATTTGTAGTTTGATATTAGGAAATAAAGTGTGTATCTCCTCAGCTAACCTTTCTACACCTGGTCCACAAGGAATATTAGATTCACTAGCCCCACATTTAACACAATCTTCTGTAATATTTTCATAATGACTACAATAATGACATTTCATTTTATTTTCTTTTGCATGTCTTACTAACCAAGAAGAACAATGAGAACATTCTAATCTAAAACCACAAGACCCACATATAGTTAAAGGTGCGTAACCTCTCCTATTAAGATAAAGAAGAACTTGTTCTTCACTTTTTAAAGCATTTTCTATAGCTGTAAATGCTACATCAGAAATCCACCTTCCTTTTTCAGTCTTAGCTTTTTTCATATCTATTAGATGAATTTTAGGCATTAAAGCATTTCCATAACGTTTAGGTAAACTCAAACTAATATATTTACCTAATTTAACATTATTTAATGATTCTAATGATGGAGTAGCAGAAGACAGAATAACAATTGCATTTGCTATTTGCCCCCTGACCACAGCCATATCTCTAGCATTATAATTAACCCCTTCATCTTGCTTAAAAGATTGGTCATGCTCCTCATCAACTACGATACATGTCAAGTTATTAAAAGGTAAAAATAAGGCACTTCTAGCTCCTACAACAATTTTAGCAGTACCATTTAAAACTGCTTGCCAAGTATTATGTCTTTCTCTTGGTGATAAGTCTGAATGCCAAATAAATGGTTTAAATCCGAATCTCTCCTCAAATTTATAAATTAATTGATTAGTTAGTGCTATTTCCGGTAAAAGAACTAACGATTGCTTTCCACCACTTAACTCCTTTGATATAATTTTTAAATATACTTCTGTTTTCCCAGAACCGGTTACTCCATCAAGTAAAAAGGGGTTATTTTTAAATTTAAATTTTTGCACTTTATCAACAACTTGTAATTGCAATTTACTTAAACTAAATTTTTTTATTTCTTTTTGATCTATATATTTATTTTCAAATTCACCCTGTTCTTTGACAATAATATTTTTATCTTTAATAAGCTTACTGATTACTGCATTACTTATTTTAAGTATTCGTACATATTCTCCCACTGTTAAGCCAGGATTATCTGAAATATAATTAAAAGCATTTAAACCAAGTTTAGTCATATTAGTTTTAGATTTTTTAACAGAATATAAAACTCTCTTATTTTTAACTGGCTTCATAAAATTAAATGAAGGAATTGTCATTCTTGTTACAACTGAATTATCGTACATACACCATTCAGAAAGCCAATAACAGAAATTTAAAATCTCAATTGATAAAGGTTTAATCTCAATAATATTATTTATTACTTTCAGTTTTATCTTTTTTGGTAGATCTATACCTTTACCAATAACTATTCCATAATAATTTTTATTTTTTAAAGGAACTGAAACCACTTGCCCCACTTTAATTTTTTTTTCTGATTTATAATCAAATATCCCCTTTCCTGGGTACAAAAGTAAAACTTGGCATTTATCTTCTATATATTTTAATTTTTTAGAAATAAAAATTTCTTTTTCCTCCACTCTAAGCAAAACTTATGTTTTAATTTAATTATATTTAAACTATAAATAATACATATATAATTTTAATTTTTTATTGGAGAATAAATTGAAATTTTTTATCGACACAGCTGATGTTTCTGAAATTAAAGAACTTTCTCAAACAGGTTTACTTGATGGAGTAACTACTAATCCATCTCTAATTAAAAAATCTGGAAGAAAAATTGACGAAGTTATAAAAGAAATTTGTAATATAGTTCCAGGTCCAGTTTCTGCAGAAGTTGCTGCTACTAACTATGAGGACATGTTAAAAGAAGCTATAGTTTTAAAAAAAATAGCAAAAAATGTAACTATTAAACTTCCTTTAACTTGGGAGGGGCTAAAAGCATGTAAAAGTCTCCGAAATGAAGGAATTCTTGTAAATGTAACATTATGTTTTTCAGCAAATCAAGCTTTACTAGCAGCTAAAGCAGGGGCAACTTTTATTTCTCCTTTTGTAGGAAGATTGGATGATATTAGTATTAATGGAATGAATCTAATATCAGAAATATGCCAAATATATTCAAACTACCCTAATTTAAATACTGAAGTACTTGTAGCTAGTATACGAAGTCCAAACCATGTGTTAGAAGCAGCCAAAATGGGTGCTGATGTAGTTACACTTCCTCCAAATGTTCTCAAACAGCTTATTTCTCACCCTTTAACAGATAAAGGATTAAAAGCATTCTTGGATGATTGGAAACAAACAGGTCAAAGTATTACTTAATTAAAATGAGTAAAAATATTGAACCTCTTAATAATCCTATATATACAAGTGATAATTTAAGAGAACATATAAACAATTGGTTGCAGCACCTTAGTGGAGAAAAACTCCTTAGTAAAAACACTTTCAATGCCTACAGTATCGATTTAAATTATTTTATAAACTTTATTAGAGAACATAAAGGAAGCATAATTACAATTAAATTACTTGAAGAACTAAATATTCAAGATTTTAGATCATGGTTATCTTCACATAAAAATAAGAATAAAAACTTTTCACCTCATTCTCAAGCAAGAGCCAAGGCAGCTTTAAGATCATTCTTTAAATTCTTAAACACTAATCAAATTATTAAAAACACTTCTATATTTAATCTTCAACATGCTAAAATCAGAAAACAACTTCCTAAACCTATTGCTTTAGAAGATATTATTAATATTCTAAACATAGCAGGAGAAAAAAAACATTGGTCAGGTTTAAGGGACAAAACTCTTTTTATTCTTATTTATGCAACTGGCTTAAGAATTAGCGAAGCTCTTCAATTAAATAGAAAAGATGTTTTAAACAAAAACAACATCAGAATAATTGGTAAGGGTGGAAAAGTACGAGATGTTCCTTTAATTGATTCTGCTACTGAATATATAAATAAATTATTGGATATTAATAAATCACTTTCCCCTAATTCTCCTCTATTTATATCTAATAAAGGAAAAAGACTAGGGGCAAGACAAGTGCAAAAGACTATGGAAGAAATAAGAGAAAGACTCTCACTTTCTAAAAGCGTTACACCACATGCCTTAAGACATAGTTTTGCTACACACTTATTAGATAAAGGTGTAGATCTAAGAACACTTCAAGAATTATTAGGACACAGTAGCCTCTCTACTACCCAAGGTTACACTGCTGTAAGTGTAGAAAAACTCAATCAAGCACATAAACTAGCTCATCCTAGAAAATAAGGTTACATATGAACAGTTTTTCCAAATGCCGAAATACTAGAAGCTTCTTTTATTGATTCTGACAAAGTAGGATGGGCATGACAAATTAAAGCTAAATCTTCTGCGGACGCACCAAGTTCCATTGCTACTACAAACTCACCTATCATTTCACCAGCATTTTCTCCTATTATATGTGCCCCTAAAATTCTTTTAGATTTTGTATCCGATAAAACTTTAACCATTCCTATAGTATTTTCATGTACTTTGCTTCTTGAATTAGACGAAAATTCAAATTTTCCTATATTATAATCAATGTTTAACACATCAAGTTCACTTTGATTTTTTCCTACCCAAGCAACCTCTGGATTAGTATAAATAACAGCTGGAATTGCACTATAATTTACCTGTCCTTTTTTTCCTATTATTATATCTATAACTGCTTGAGCTTCAGCACTTGCTTTATGAGCAAGCATAGGCCCCATTATAATATCACCTATAGCATAAATATCTTTAACAGATGTTTCATAAAATTGATTTACGTCTATATAACCATTTTTACCTAATTTTATACCTAATTTCTCTAATTGCATTCCACTTGTAGAAGGATTTCTACCGATGGCTAATAAAACCTTATCAAAATTAAAAGAATTTACTTTCTTTAATTTCAAGTCTTTTAGCTTTAAAATAATGTTTTCCTTAGAAATTTTTGAAGAAACTACCTCATTAGATAATTCAAATTTTAATCCTTGCTTCTTTAATTCATTAAGAAAAATTTTAGATATATCTTTATCCATTGAGGGAACTATAGTATCTAAATATTCTATAATTGTAACATTAGAGCCTAATCTACTCCATACTGACCCCAACTCTAATCCTATATATCCTCCACCTATAACCGCTAAATTTTTTGGCACTTTCTTTAAGCTCAAAGCACCTGTCGAAGATAAAATATACTTCTCATCTATTTTTATTTGAGGAAGTTCTTTAGAAAAAGATCCTGTAGCTAATATAATGTTATCTCCATAAATTTTATTTTTATTTACTTTAACAACTTTATTTTTATCAATTTCTGCAACCCCTAAAATTCTTTTTACGTTATTCTTCTTAAATAAAAAATCAATCCCTTTAGTTAATTTATTTACTGTTTCTTCCTTTCCTGTCATCATTTTTTTTAAATTAAGTTTAACTGATGACACTTCAACACCATGATTATTAATATTTTCATTTATATTTTTATAAACTTTAGATGAATACAATAATCTTTTAGAAGGGATACAACCAACATTAAGACATGTCCCTCCCAAATTTTTATTCTTATCTACACAAACCACTTTTAATCCTGCTTGAGCTGCACAAATAGAAGCAACATATCCTGCAGGTCCACCCCCAATAACAATCAAATCATATTTTTCCATTACAATTCAAGCAACATTTTATCTGGGTTTTCAATTAAATTTTTTATCTTAAATAAAAAAGAAACAGCCTCTTTTCCTGATACAGCCCTATGGTCATATGTTAGTGCCACATACATAATTGGTTTTACTACAACCGATCCATCAACAACAATAGCCCTTTCTTTAATTTGATGAAGACCCAAAATTGCAGTTTGTGGAGGGTTAATAATAGGAGTAGACATCATAGACCCATAAACTCCTCCATTAGATATTGTAAAAGTAGCTCCAACCATTTCATCTGATTTAATATTACCTTTCTCAGCTGATTTATTATAATCTGAAATTTCTTTCTCTATCTCTTTAAAAGACTTTAAATTTGCAGAACGAATAACAGGAACCACTAAGCCTTGAGATGCTCCAATAGCAATGCCTAAATCTATATGCTCATGATACAAAATATCATTTTCCTCTATTTGCGAATTAATTATTGGAAACTCCTTCAAAGCCAAACAAACAGCATTGCAAAAGAAAGACATAAAACCTAGTTTTACATTATACTTTTCATAAAAATTTTGTTTATTTACATCTCTTACATTAATAACTTTAGACATATCAATTTCATTAAAAGTAGTAAGCATAGCGGCTGTATTTTGAGCTTCTTTAAGCCTTTTAGCCATAGTTTTTTGCAACCTGGTCATTGGTATACGATTAGTTTTTTTTATACCTATTTCTTTATTTTTATTATTTTCGAAATTATTCAAAATAGTATCACTAGTATATTCTTTTCTTCTTTCGCTTGGAGACAAACTTTTACCTTCTAAAAAAGTTTGTAAATCATCTTTAGTTATTTTTTGACCTGCACCCGATCTTAGAGCTTCATTTGAATTTATATCAATAATATTATCGTTTTTTAACTCATTATTTATAACTTCAGGAATACTTTTATTTTCATGAGGATTATTTTTATTATCTATCTTATCTTTATTCACTTTCTCTTTTTTTGATTTTTCAGATTGCAAAACCTCTTCTTTTATTTCTGCTAATTCACTACCTATTTGAACATCCTCGCCATCATTAAAATAAATTTTTGAAAGCACTCCATTAGCCTGTGCATAAACTTCAAGAGTTGCTTTATCTGTTTCTAATTCTACTAAAACCTCATCTTTTATAACTACCTCTCCTTCTTGCTTAAGCCACTTAGCAACAGTTGCTTCCGTTACAGATTCTCCTAATATTGGAACTAAAATTTTCATTTTCTATCCATAAAATTTTATTATATTAATTTAATACTTTTTTTCTCTTCTTCAAAACTTCTTTATTTACTTTTTTATTACTAGATGTATTTAACGCTAGATCTATTAAATTTTTTTGTTCTTCTAAATGCCTACTAAATAATCCCGTAGCTGTAGATGCTTGTGATGATCTACCAATATATTTAACTCGAATTATTTTTGTTTCAATATCCATCATAACCTCTTCAATAAGTGGGTATATATATGTCCAAGCTCCCATATTTTTTGGTTCTTCTTGACACCAAACTATTTCTGAATATTTATAATTCTTTAATTCTCTCAAAACAGCATCAGTAGGAAAAGGATATAACTGTTCAATTCTAATTAATTTAACATTTTTTATTTTTTTAGCTTCTCTGGCTTTAATCAAATCGTAGAAAACTTTACCAGAGCATAATACCACCCTATCTATTTTTTGAGATTTAGGTGTTTTAATAGGGTCTGGTAAAACTCTATGAAACCAAGACCCTGTAATAAAATCATCAATACTTGAAACAGCATTTTTATTTCTTAATAAAGACTTAGGAGTAAATATTATTACAGGTTTTCTAAAACTTCTATTCATTTGTCTTCTTAAAACATGAAAATAATTTGCTGGTGTTGTACTATTTACTATTTGTAAATTGTCTTCTGCACATAACTGTAAAAACCTTTCCATCCTTGCTGAAGAATGTTCAGGTCCTTGTCCCTCATAACCATGGGGTAATAATAATGTCAAACCAGACATTCGTAACCATTTACTTTCTCCAGATGCTATAAATTGATCAATTATAACTTGTGCACCATTTGCAAAATCTCCAAATTGTGCCTCCCATATAACTAATGCATTAGGTTCGGCTAAAGAATATCCATATTCAAACCCTAAAACTGAAGCTTCCGACAATGGACTATCAACTATTTCAAACATTTCCTGTTTATCAGTTATATTATTTAATAAAACTATTTTGTTTTCATTTTCTTGATCAACTAATATAGCATGTCTTTGAGAGAAAGTTCCTCTACCACTATCTTGTCCCGTAAGACGAATTTTTATACCTTCAACTAATAAACTTCCTATTGCAAGAGCTTCTGCAGAAGACCAATCAATAAAACTTTTTCCCAAATACGCTTTTTTTCTTAATTCTACCACTTTTGCTAATTTTTTATGAATTTTAAACCCTTCAGGTATTGTTGTTAAACCCTCAGCAACTTTATCAAATTTTTTCTTAGTAATACTTGTATCACCTCTTCTAGACCCTTTTTCTCTTGCAATATCTAAACCTGACCAAGCTCCGCTAAACCAATCTGCGGTGTCAGGCTTATACGAATTAGCTTTCCTATAATCTATTTCTAATTTTTCGTACGAATTATCCACATAACTAGATGCTTCATTTTTTGTAATCAACTTTTGTTCAATTAGTTTCTTACTATAAATTTCTCTAGTTGTAGGATGATTAGAAATTTTTTTATACATAATAGGTTGTGTAAAAGCAGGCTCATCTCCTTCATTATGTCCATGTCTTCTATAACTAAACATATCAATTACAACATCTTTATTAAAAGTTTGTCGAAACTCTATAGCTATTCTTGCTGCATGAACCACTGCCTCTGGATCATCGCCATTTACATGGAATATTGGAGCTTGCACCATTAATGCAACATCAGAACAATAAGGCCCCGAACGTGCATTCACTGGATTAGTTGTAAATCCAATTTGATTATTGATTATAAAATGTATAGTTCCCCCAATTCTATACCCTTTCAATTCAGATAAATCAAGTGTTTCCGGAACAAGTCCTTGACCAGAAAAAGCAGCATCACCATGAATTAATAGAGCAGCAACTTTACGACGTCCTAAATCTTCTTTTTGATCTTGTTTAGCTCTAACCTTTCCAACTACTACAGGATTAACGGCTTCTAGATGTGATGGATTTGCTGTAAGGGATAAATGCACCTTCTTATTATCAAATATCCTATCCGATGAAGCTCCTAAATGATATTTTACATCCCCTGCACCTTGAATATCATCAGGATGTGAAGAATTACCTTGAAATTCTGAAAATATTGCTTCAAATGGTTTACCCATAAAATTTGCTAAAATATTTAACCTCCCTCTATGTGCAGTTCCAATAACAACTTCCTCTAAACCTAACTTTCCTCCTCTTTTCAAGATTTGTTCTAAAGCGGGAACCATTGATTCTGCTCCTTCTAACCCAAATCGTTTAGTCCCCGTATACTTTCTATCTAAAAATTTTTCAAAAGTTTCTGCTGCTGTTAACCTTTCTAAAATAGCTTTCTTTCCTATATCTGTAAAATCTGGCTGATTTAATACTTTTTCTAATGTTTTTTGGATCCAAGCCTTTTGTTCAGGATCTTGAATATGCATAAACTGTACACCTATAGTACCACAATAAGTGGCTTGAAGTTTTTGTATAATTTCATTTAAAGTTGCTTCCTTCAAACCTAAAACATTATCAATAAATATTGGTCTATCCATATCACCATCTTCAAAGCCATATGTTTTTGGGTCTAACTCAGGATTTTCATCAAAACGAGTTAGATTTAATGGATCTAAATTTGCTTTTAAATGACCTCTTACCCTATAAGCTCTTATTAACATTAAAGCTCTAATTGAATCTAAAGTTGCTGATCTTGTGTCTGACTCTAAATTTATAGTTGTACTATCTTTATTAAACCTTTCAACAGAGTCCTGAAAAGTATTTATATTCACGCCTTCTATAAACTTATATGCTTCAGGAGACAAATCTCTAAAAAATTCTTGCCATTGCTTAGATATTAAATTTTCATCTTTAACATATTCAATAAATAATTTTTTTAATTGACTTAAACGAGTATGATAATTTTTATTTTCAAATAACAATAGACTTTTATCCTTTTTAAGAATGAATTAATTTATGCATTTCCTCACCAATTTTTGCAGGAGATTGTGATATAGATATTCCCGCGGATCTCATAGCTTCAATTTTATCGTCTGCGCCCCCTGTACCTCCTGAAATAATTGCCCCCGCATGTCCCATTCTTTTCCCTGATGGAGCGCTTATCCCTGCAATAAACCCAACCATAGGTTTTTTAATTTTAGATCTTTTAATAAAATCAGCGGCTTCTTCCTCAGCTGATCCACCTATTTCTCCAATCATTATTATGCCTTTTGTTTTTTCATCTTGAAGAAATAATTCTAAAACATCAATAAAATTAGTCCCAGGAATAGGATCGCCTCCAATTCCTACACATGTAGTTTGTCCTAATTTGCATTCAGTAGTTTGATCAACTGCTTCATAAGTTAAAGTCCCTGACCTTGATACTATTCCTATGACACCTTCTCTACAAATATAACCAGGCATAATGCCTATTTTACATTCATTAGGAGTGATTATTCCTGGGCAATTTGGACCAATTAACCTGCTATTAGAAGACTTCAAAGCACTTTTGACTTTAACCATATCCATAATAGGAATACCTTCAGTAATACATACTATAAGATTTATTTTGGAATCTATTGCTTCTAGTATAGCATCTGCTGCAAAAGCAGGAGGTACATAAATTACACTAGTATTTGCAGATGTTTTTTTAATTGCTTCAGATACTGTATTAAATACAGGTAATTCCAAATGTGAAGTTCCTCCTTTACCAGGAGAGACACCACCCAACATATTAGTGCCATATGCTAATGCTTGTTCTGAATGAAATGTTCCTTGAGCACCTGTAAAACCTTGACATATAACTTTTGTTTTTGAATCAACTAAAATAGACATTTTTATTCCTTTATAGCACCAACTACTTTTTTAGCCGCATCACCAAGATTATCAGCACTAATAATATTTAAACCAGACTTCTTTAATATTTCGTTACCTTTTTCAACATTAGTCCCTGCTAAACGAACCACTAAAGGGATATTAATGTTTATATTTTTTGCTGCTGCTACCACTCCTTCAGCAATAACATCACATCTCATTATTCCTCCAAAAATATTTATAAGAACGGCTTTTACTTTAGGGTCTGATAAAATTATTGTAAAAGCTTTTTCTACTCTCTCTTTTGAAGCTCCACCCCCAACATCTAAAAAATTAGCAGGACTCGCTCCTTCCAATTTAATTATATCCATAGTTGCCATAGCTAAGCCTGCTCCATTTACCATACAACCTATATTTCCATCCAAACTAATATAATTTAAATCGTATTTAGTAGCTTCTATTTCCTTAGGGTCTTCTTCATCTTCATCTCTTAATAACTCAATATTCTTTTGTCTATACAAAGCATTATCGTCAAAATTCATCTTTGCATCTAAGGCTATAACTTTATTATCCTCTGTTATTACCAATGGATTAATTTCTACTAAACTAGCGTCAGTTTTTCTTACAGCTAAAGCTAACGCCAGCATAAAAGTTACAGCCTTATTTGCTAATTCTTTATTTAAACCTAATTTAAAAACTAACTCTCGAGCTTGAAAAGATTGTAAACCAATTAAAGGGTCTATAAATACCTTATATATTTTTTCTGGATTATTAGACGCTACTTCTTCAATTTCTGTTCCACCTTCTGTAGAAGCCATCATTACATATTTTTCATTGCTCCTATCCAATACTACACCTAAGTATAGTTCATCTTTAATATTTATTCCTTCTTCTATAAATATTTTATTTACTTTTCTTCCTTCAGGACCTGTTTGATGTGTTACTAATTGCATACCTAAAATACTGTTACTGTATTCTTCTACTTCTTTAATGCTGCTAGCTACTTTTACTCCTCCTGCTTTACCTCTACCACCAGCATGAATTTGTGCTTTTACAACCCATTTTTCACTTCCTAAATTTTTAGCAATTGATAAAGCTTCTTCAACAGAGTAAGCTTCTTTTCCTTTAGGAATTGTTACCCCATAGTCAGATAAAATTTTCTTGGCCTGAAATTCATGAATATTCATAATAATTCAACCTAAAAATATTTATTCTTTAAAAATAATATACTTAGATTTCTAACTTAAAAATTGAAAAATTAAAACAGAATTTTATTACTATTTATACTTTAATTTTTTTAAACTGAGATACCAAAGCTTTATCTATATTTTTACATGCCTTAACTAAATCATATACAGCTTTAGAAGACTTTTTAAACATCAATTTTTCTTCTTTGTTTAATTTTACAGTTATAACTTTTTCTATACCTTTTTCTCCAATTACCACAGGAACACCAACATACATATTTTTAATTCCATATTCTCCATTCAACATTGCTGCACATGGCAAAACCTTCTTTTTATCCTTTAAATAACTCTCAGCCATTTGAACTGCAGAAGTAGCTGGAGCGAAAAATGCTGAACCAGTCTTTAAATAAGATACTATTTCTGCTCCACCATCTCTTGTTCTTTGAACTATCTGATCAAGTTTCTTTTTTGTAATCCACCCCATTTTAATTAATTCTTGTAATGGAATACCTGCAACAGATGAATACCTAATTAATGGAACCATGGTATCTCCATGTCCACCCATAACAAAAGCTGTTACATCTGAAATCGACACATTTAACTCTTTTGATAAAAAATATCTAAACCTTGAACTATCAAGAACTCCTGCCATTCCAACTACTTTTCTTGCTGGTAAACCACTAAATGTTCTCAAAGCCCATACCATTGCATCTAAAGGATTTGTTATACATATTACAAATGCATTAGGACAATATTTTTTTATCCCTTTTCCAACAGTTTTCATTACTCCTAAATTAATTTCTAATAAATCATCCCTACTCATACCTGGTTTTCTCGGAATGCCAGCAGTAACAATTACTACGTCAGAATTCCGCAATAAACTATAATTATTGCCGCCTTTCATATCTACATCAAAACCTTCTACAGGAGAAGATTGTGCAATATCCAAGCTTTTGCCCTCTGGAATACCTTTAGCAATATCTAATAAAACAACATCTCCTAATTCCTTCAAACCTATTAAATGTGCTAAAGTTCCACCTATAGCTCCAGATCCTACTAATGCAATTTTTGATTTTGACATAACTTCTCCCCTTAATAGTATTTATATTAATTATCTTCACCTGCCTGCGCTGCATAAATAGAAGTGTATCCACCTGACCAATCAGGAGGAATTAAGCATGGTCTAGGATCATGTTGAGCCCATAAATCTAATTTTCCGCGAACTATTTTATATGCATTTTTAGACTTATCTGGATGAGGAGTATAAGGTTTAGCATCAGAAGAAGAATAGCAATTTAATAATAAAGGCCTAGGGTTTTCTGATTTACTTGGAGGTGATGCATGAAGAGTTCTACAATTATGAATAGTAATAGAACCTGCCCCTCCCATCAAATATTTTACATCAGACAAATCTATTTTTTCTAAATCATTTTTATTTAAAGATCCTGTCCAATTATTATTTTTATCATATTGATTATACAAAGGTCCTTCATGACTTTTTGGAATAACAGCGACAGGACCATTAGACATATTTGTCTCCTCTAAATAACAACCTATGGTAAATACATTATAATTAGTATGAGGAAAAAATTGTATATCCTGATGCCACTTAACAGTATCACTTTCATCAAACCATTTAAAATTTAATTTGGAATGATGAAAAACAACGTTAGGCCCAGCTATATCTTCAGCTAATTTAGCAATAAAGTCAGAAGCAAAGTTCCAATAAGCTTCATGCTGTTCATCAGGTCTTTTAATTCTTCTTACTACAGGTTTATTAATATTATGATCAGGTGATAAGTCGAAAAGGCGATTAGAAGCTTTAACGCTTTTACTTTTTTCTATAAATGTCTGAGTAACCTCTTTAAGATTAGAAATTATATCTAAAGGTACAAAATTTTCTAACTCCAAATACCCATTCTCAAAATAAAATTTTCTTTGTTCATCTGTTAATATCTTTGCTGGATAAGATAATACCTGGTCAGGTGTCATTTTATACTCCATAAATTATCAAAATATTATATTTAATACTACCATAATAATTTATAAATATCGATTATCTCTTCATTTGAAGGAACCCGAGGGTTATTTCCTGGAGAACCTGAAGCTATAGCTTGTTCCGCCATAATTTCTAAATTATTCATAAAATCATCTTTATTTATACCAAACTCTCTAGGTGAAGGTACATTTAATTCTTCATTAATAGCAGATAATTCTATAAGCAATTTTTTATTAGCCAAATCATCTTCATCAATCGCCAAAGCTATTCCCATTGCACGAGCACATTCAGCATATCTTTTAGTAGCTGAAGAAATAGAAAATTCCGTTACAGAAGGTAAGAGCATAGCATTAGATAAACCATGGGGAACATGATAAAATGCACCAATTGGCCTACTCATCCCGTGTACCAACGCTACTGAAGCATTAGAAAAAGCAATCCCAGCTAAAGTTGCTCCTAACATCATAGCCTCTCTTGCTTTTCTATTACTGCCATCATGATAAACAGCACGCAAATTAGGTGCTAACAATTTCATTGCTTCTATAGCTTGTGAATCACTATAAGAATTCGCTTTTTTACTTACATATGCTTCCATTGCATGTGTTAAAGCATCAATACCTGTATCCGCCGTTGTCCTTTGGGGAACACTTAAAGTTAATTCATAATCAACTAACGCAGCAATAGGCATAAAAGCTAATCCCACACAAAGCATTTTTTCATCAGTTTTTTCATCAGAAATTATTGTAAAACGCGTTGCCTCTGAACCAGTGCCTGCAGTGGTAGGAATTGCTATAATAGGAATACCTGGTTCCGAAACAATTCGTGGAAACTTATAATCTCTCATTTCTCCACCATACTTACCTAATAAACCTATTGCTTTTGCACTATCTATAGGGCTACCTCCTCCTAAAGCTATTATACTGTCAAAATTTCCATTTTTAACTTTTTCTACTCCTCTTTGTATAGATTCAACTGTAGGCTCTGGAATTGTATCAGAAAAAACTTCAGAAATAATTTTTGACTCATCTAAAATTTCTTCAACTCTTTTTGTATAACCTAACTTAACCATCATTTCATCAGTGATAATAATAGGATTTTTTAGATTTAAGCTTTGTAAAATATTTCCTATTTGCTCACTGGCTTTTGCACCTATTTGTAAAATACGTGGTAAATTTATTTGATTAGACAATTTATATCCCCATTTTATATTCTAAAATTTCTATTTAAATTAAATCATATAAATATTAAATTTTAAATAATTTTTTATAACGTTTATCCTTAATTTTATTTAGCCAATCTTTATTAGTCATTTCATATAATCTTGAAACTGTTCTTTGAAATTCTATACTCCCATCTCCTTTTTCATAAATCTCCCTAGGTTTAATATCAGAAGAAATAACTAAACCCACCTTTTCATCATATAATATATCTAATAGAGTTTGAAACCTTTTAGCTTTATTTCTATCTTTAGATAATAACTTAGGAATATCCGAAATGATAAACCAACTAAATTTTCCAGTTAAATAAATATAATCTATATATGAATAATTTGACCCACATAATTCATTAAAACTAAAATATGCTACATTATTTGCTGTCTTAGAAATATTTATATCTCTATTACTATGTCGTATTTTCATATTTATAATTTTCTTATTATTAGATAATAAAACAAAAAACCTTTTCAAAAGAGATATATCTGATGATTTAAAATAAAATTCTTGAAAATTATTCAAATGATTTATTTTTTTATTATTTAAGCGATAATCTCTCCCATCATTAATTTTTTTTACCATCATTACTTTATTTATCAATTCTATAAATGGTAAAAACCTAGATCTTTGAAGACCATTTTTATATAATAAATTAGGTTCTGTATTAGATGTTAACACCATTAAAATTTTCTTTTTATGTAACTCTCTATACAACCTTTCTATAATCATAGCATCAGCAACATCCAAAACTTCAAATTCATCAATACACAATATAGATATACCTTTAGTCAATTGATCTATAGCATATTTAAAAGGATTTTTATTATTTAATAAATTAGCTTTCTTCATATATTCATATACTTGAAACATAAAGACATGTTGATGCATCCTAAACGCATATTTATTGTTAATTGACTGATAAAAAAGATCCATTAAATATGATTTACCTCTACCAACTTTTCCATAAATATATACCCCCATTATACTTTTAGTATTAAATATATTTTTTAAAGAAAAAGGTTTTTTAATCTGGCTATATAATAGATCTAAAGCTTCAATTACTTCCGTTTGCCCATCATCATTAATAACTTTTCCAGAATTAACTAAAGCTAAGTATTTATTTGAAATATATTTGGATTTATCCAAACATTTACTCCATGCTTACTTCATTATTGGCATAGTAAATAAAGCACCTTCTTTTATTCCGGAAGGCCATCGAGAACTTATAGTTTTAAGTCTAGTATAAAACCTTACACCATCCATTCCATGAGTATTATTTGAACCAAAAAGAGAGTCTTTCCAACCTCCAAAACTATGATAAGCAACTGGTACCGGTATAGGAATATTTACTCCAACCATTCCAATATTTGCTTTAGAAGCAAAATCTCTAGCACTATCTCCATCTCTCGTAAAAATTGAAACTCCATTGCCATAAGGATTTGATTTCACTAAATTTAAAGCTTGCTCATAATCAGGAACTCTTACAGTCGATAAAACTGGCCCAAATATTTCTTGATCATATATAGACATTCCAGGCTTAACATTATCAAATAAACTTCCACCCATAAAATATCCATTTTCATACCCTTGTAACTTTAAATTTCTTCCATCTACTACTAAATCAGCACCATCCTTTTCTCCTTCTCCTATTAAAGAAGTAATTCTGTCAAAAGATTCTTTAGTTACTATAGGACCCATTTCCGCCTCAGGATCATCCCATGGTCCAACTTTCAAAGAATTTACTTTAGGAGCCATCTTCTCAATTA
>CAYTZM010000016.1:0-18203 GCA_964442655.1 uncultured Rhodospirillaceae bacterium
TGCATGCTAATATTTTAAAAAAACATCCAGAATTTAGAGATTACTGCCCAACTTTACTAAAATACGATAGAAATTTTTTAAAATATTCTCAGGATCCAGAAATTTTAAATTGTGTTAAACAAGTAATTGGACCTAACCTAGCGATTTGGAATCAAAGCTTTTTTGCTAAACCTGGAATAAATGGTAAAGCAACTCCTTGGCATCAAGATGGACAATATTGGCCAATACGTCCCTTAGCTACTTGCTCAGTCTGGTTAGCAGTAGATGATTCAAATGAAGAAAATGGTTGCCTAAAATATATGCCAGGATCACATAAAAGACAGGATCTAAAAAAACACAAAACTGATAATAGTAAAAATTATACTCTCAACCAAGAAATAGATGCTTCAGAATATGATGAACAAAAAGCTTTTCAGTTACGCTTAAAAGCAGGACAAATGGCATTACACGATGTGTTCATGGTTCAGGTTTTAATACTTCTCCTCATTCACGTAGAGGTATGACCATGAGATATATGCCTACATCTTCTGTTTTTGATAGAAAATTAGCTGTTGAGCAAGATAAAGTGTTTAGACTAGATCATGTGAACAGAACATTATTCTTAATGAATGGTATTGATGAATCAGGAAAAAATGACTTTATAATTCGTAATTAATACTAATAAATATATTTAATTTTTGTAAAGGTGTATTATTTCTAAGTTACCAGCAAAACCAACAGTTCAGATTGATAATGAATTTGTTAAAGTTACAGAATGGTTTTTTCCACCTAATTCTGAAACTGGTATGCATATTCATGAAATGGATTATGTTGTCGTGCCTATGACGACTGGAAATCTAACTATTGAAAGTAATGACCATAACTTTTCAAAGGCTAATTTAATTTCAGGTCAGTCATATTCTCGTGAAGCAGGTGTTCATCATAATGTTATAAACAAAAATGATTTTGATTTTACTTTTATAGAAATAGAAATAAAAAAATAATTTTAACTCAATTTAGATTTCATCTGTAATGATAGTAATGATATCAGGCAATAACCTGTAAAATAATAAAAGCCTATTTCTAAAGTTGCGTCTAACATTCCAGAAGCTTTACTACCTAAGTATGCAATAAACGCCCCTACCGCAAATACATCAGCCATAGACCATCTACCTATTCTAAAAATAAAATTATGGGCTGAAGTTTTATTTGCAACTTCACCAAAAAAGAATACCCATAATATTACTACTCCTTTTAAAACAGGTATCATAACACTAAAAAATAATATTAAAAATGAAACAAGATAGTAACCGCCTTCATATAATGTCTCAACGGCTTGTAAAATAGATTGCTTATACTTAAAAACTTCTCTTCCTGCATATTCCGCAGAAATTGTCATCATTGGTTCTGATACTCCAAGATATAAAAGCACAAATGATACCAACAATAAAATGAATGAAATCGTATTTCTTCCATTAAATGAAACCGTGTTAAATTTTGTCAAATTACTCATATTATCCCCCAGACAACAATCTCTTTGATTTAACTAAACATAATTAAGTAAAAAAGGAAATATTAATCTTTAAATTAATATTTACAGAAATACTTGGCAAAACTTACATTCATTGGTATAGAATTATCAAATGTTCCGCGGTAGCTCAGTGGTAGAGCAATCGGCTGTTAACCGATCGGTCGTAAGTTCGAATCTTACCCGCGGAGCCATTTAATCTTTAAAAGCTTTAGTTCACATATAATTTATAATAAACTAATATTTATAGTGGAGAATTATATATGTTAGTTCCGAAAAAAGCTAAAGCTGTAATAATTGGAGGAGGAATTATTGGGTGTTCCATAGCATATCATTTAGGTAAATTAGGTTGGAAAAATATAATTTTACTTGAGCGAAAACAATTAACTTGTGGCACAACATGGCATGCTGCAGGTTTAATAGCTCAACTAAGAGCAACTAAAAACATGACGCGTCTAGCAAAGTATTCTCAAGAACTATATTATAAACTTGAAGATGAAACTGGCCTCTCTACTGGGTTTAAGCGTAATGGATCTATTACAGTTGCATTAACAAATGAAAGAATGGAAGAACTAAAGAGATCAGCTGCAATGGCAAGATCATTTGGAGTAGAAGTAGAAGAAATTAGTTCTAATAAAATTTCTGAAAAATATCCAAATTTAAAAATAGACGATGTGGTAGGAGGATTATGGTTACCAAAAGATGGACAGGCAGACCCAGTTAACATTACTCAAGCCTTAGCAAAAGGTGCTCGTAACTATGGAGTGAATATTATTGAAGGAGTAAAAGTTACTGATATAGATAGAAACAATAATAAAGTAAAAGGTATTAATACATCAAAGGGATACATAGAAAGCGAGTATGTAGTTAATGCTGGAGGAATGTGGGCACATGAAATAGGAAAAAAAGCCGGTGTGGCCGTTCCTCTACATGCTTGTGAACATTTTTATATAGTTACAGAAAATATAAAAAATTTACGACCAAACCTTCCTGTATTAAGAGTTCCTGATGAAAGCGCTTACTACAAGGAGGATGCAGGAAAAATACTTCTGGGCTGTTTTGAACTTCAATCTAAGCCCTGGGGTATGGAGGGTATTTCTGAAGATTTTGAATTTGATACCTTACCAGATGATTTTGATCACTTTCAACCAATATTAGAAAAAGCAATTAAACGATTACCTTACCTAGAAAAAACTGGTATTCAAACATTTTTTAATGGACCAGAAAGCTTTACAGCAGACGATAGATATTTACTAGGAGAGGCACCAGAATTAAAAAATTTTTACGTTGCTGCAGGTTTTAATTCTGTAGGTATTCAATCAGCAGGAGGTGCAGGAATGGTGCTTGCTGATTGGATGGATAAAGGAAATTCTCAAATGGACTTATGGGATGTAGATATAAGAAGAGTACAACCTTTTCAAAATAATCGTAATTATTTAAAAAGCAGAGTTTCAGAAACACTAGGCTTACTGTATGCTGATCATTTTCCTTTTAGACAAGTAGAAACTGCGAGAGATGTTAGAATTTCACCTTTTCATAATCAACTTAAAAAATTTGGAGCATGTTTTGGAGAAACTTCTGGCTGGGAACGTGCAAATTGGTTTTTAACAGAAACGGAGATTAAAAAAGGAATAACACCTAAATATAATTATAGTTGGAAACGACAAAACTGGTTTAAAAATAGTGCACAAGAACATAAAGCTATTAGAGAAAAAGTTGGTTTACTTGATATGACAAGTTTTGGAAAAATTAAAGTAGTAGGTAGAGATGCAGAAAACGTTTTACAAAAGATAGCAGCAAATGATGTAGCCATTGAGCCTGACAAAATAATTTACACGCAATTTTTAAATGAAGAAGGTTGTATTGAAGCTGATGTAACTATTACGAGATTATCATTTGATGAATTTCTTATTATTACCCCTGCAGATACAATTCATAGAGATTTACATTGGATTAAAGGTCATATTCCTGATAACGCCCATGCTTATGCAATAGATGTAACAGCATCAGAAGCAGTAATTTTAATAATGGGTCCGCAATCACGTAATTTCTTACAGCCAATTGTTTCTCAAAATTTAACAAATGAAAATTTTCCATATAGCTCTATGCAAGAGATAGATATAGGACATACTAAAGCAAGAGCTCACCGTATATCGTATGTAGGTGAATTGGGATGGGAATTATATATATCAACAGATATGTCAAATCATGTTTTTGACGAAATAATTAGAAGAAGTAATGACTATCCTATTAAATTTTGCGGTCTACATGCTATGGACAGTTGTAGAATTGAAAAAGCTTATAGGCATTTTGGTCATGATATATCAAATGAAGACAACGTGCTAGAAGCAGGCTTAGGATTTGTCGTAAAAGAAAATAAAATTAATTCAAAATTTGGGGATATGATTGGAAAAAATGCTATAATAAAGAAAAAAAATGATGGCTTAAATAAACGCCTTTTACAATTCAGACTAAAAAATCCTGAACCCTTAATATATCATAATGAACCAATCTTACGCGATGGGGATATTGTTGGCTATATTACAAGTGGTAATTATGGCCACCACTTAAAAGGAGCAATCGGATTAGGATATGTAAATTGTAAAGAAACAGGAGAAAGCTCTAATAGTATATTAAAGTCAGATTATCAAATAGATGTTGCTGGAAATATTATAGATGCAGATGCTAGTTTCCAACCATTATATGATCCAAAATCTTTAAAAGTTAAAAATAATTGAAAAGATAAAGAGAATAAACTGTTAACCGATCGATCGTAAGTTCGAATCTTACCCATGAAGCCATTTAACTTTATTTAATATCAATAATTAATTCCCTTTCCATTCCGCTTTCTTTTTTTCATTAAATGCTTTAACACCAGCTGCAAAATCATTAGATGATCTCAACCTTCCGTAAGCTTGTCCCTCAAGTTCAATGCCTGCATGTAAAGTTGTATCTTGTGCCGTTCTTAAAACAGATTTAATTGTCCTTTGAGCTAAAGGAGAGAATTTTAAAAGCTCTTTTACTAAATCATTAGTAGATTCTTCTAACAACTTATCTTCCACACATCTTGTAACAATTCCCCAACTTTCTGCTTCTTTTCCTGAAATCCAACGAGATCTCATTACAATATCTTTAGTTCTAGTTATACCAATCATATGTAACAACCTTATTGACCCACCAGAGCCTGGTATCATCCCTATTTTTTGCTCTGGTAAAGCAAAATTTGTAGTATCACTTACAACGCGAAAATCACATGCTAAACATAATTCAAATCCAACACCAAAACAATAACCCCGAACCGATGCAATTACTGGCTTTGAACACATTTCTGGTGATTTAATATTATCTGCTAAATGAGAAACCTTTTCTGGTGTAGAATCCATAAAACCTTGAATATTTCCTCCTGAAGAAAAATTCTTGCCTTCACCTTTTATAATTATAATCCTTACATTATTATCATCATCTAACTTTTTAAATATTGACGATAAATGTTCCCTTTGTAACATAGAAACTACATTATATGGGGGACGATCAAGAATTATAGTTGCAACTTTTAATTCAGTATCTATTTCAACTCTTAAACCATCTAAATTTTCGTAATCAGACATATTTTTATTCATAACTTATTCCTTTATTTATTATAATTTTCTTTTAATTTCCTTCTTAAAATTTTACCAACAGGTGATTTTGGAATTTCATTTATAAAAATATATTTTCTAGGTCTTTTAAATTTTGCAATATTAGAGTGTAAAAACAATTCATCCAAATCCCTAATATCTATTTCTTTATCAGATTTGATAAATGCTGTAACAATTTCTCCAAGCCTTTCATCAGGTAAGCCACAAACTACGACTTCACTAATATTTTCATATCCTAATAAAATATTTTCTACTTCAATAGGCAATATATTCTCTCCCCCACTAATAATCATATCATCAATTCTTCCCGTTATAAATAAATCTCCTTCATCATCCATATATCCTATATCTCCTGTAATATACCAACCATCGACAATGGCATTCTTATTTGCTTTAGAATTTTTCCAATAACTTTCAAATGCTTCACTGCTTTTCATAGAAGCAATAATTCTTCCTTCTACAAATGAATCTACCTCATCTATTGAATTCGCAGAATTAATATCTATGACTTTAATAATTTGATTTATACCCGCTTTACCAGCTGACCCAGGTTTTTTTTGAGCATCTTCTAAATATGTAAAAGTATATATTTCGGTTGACCCATAATGATTTACAAATACTTCGGGTTTAAAATAATAATCTAACTTATCAAGTAAACCTTGACTCATACATGCTCCTGCAAAACCAATTTTTTTTACAGTACTAATAAGAGAAGTAGAAAAATTTTTATTAGATATTAAGTCATGATATAAAGTTGGTACTAAATAAAGACAACTAATTTTTTCTTTTTTAATCAATTGTAAAGCTTGGTCAGAGATAAATTTAGGTTGGCATATAAAACACCCATTTATTAAACACATTGATGATAATAACCTGATCCCCATTGTATGATACAAAGGCATTACACCTAATGTCTTTTCTTTATATGTATAATGATTTTGAGCAACATGAGCTATTGCTGCTGACCTTTCTGAAAAATGACTTCTTGGAACACCTTTTCCAATTCCTGTGGTTCCTGACGTATAAAGCATAACAGATGTTAATATATCACCTTTAACATATTCTTTTTTTATAGGCTTCTCCTTTAACAAATTATCAAATAATAAAGATGAGCCGTCAGAAGAACTTAATGATATCTTTGGTAAAGATCTTGCAATAGTAGATGATAAAACTGTATCAGATGATATATCTTGATATATAATAATTTTTGCTTCTGAATCCTTCAAATAATAATCAAGTTCTTTGGAAGTAATCCTCCAATTTAATGGAACTAAAATTATTCCATATAATTGACAAGCCCAATAAATGATAGACGCTTGCCAATTATTTTGAAGTAAAGTAACTAAATGACTTCCTTCACATATCCCATTATTAAATAAGTGAGATCCTACATGGGAAGATATTTTTAATAAATTTTTATAATCAATTGATTTTTTCCCATCTATTATTGCAATCGCCTTTGGGTCCCTATTAACTGCTGACAATAAAGTATAAGCGTTATTCAGCATTAATTTCTTTAGCTGACTCAATAGCTGCCTTAATTATGGGTTGATAGCCCGTACAACGACATAAATGGCCTGATAATATGTTCCTGATATCTCTTTCAGAAGCATCCTTATTTCTATATAAATAATCTGAAAGAGTCATAATTATTCCAGGAGTACAAAATCCACATTGTAAAGCAAAATACTTTTTAAAATTTTTTTGAATGATGGTTAAATGTTTATCATTATTAGCAATTGACTCAATTGTATTAATATTACAGCCATCTACTTGAACTGCTAGCGTTAAACAAGACCTTGAAGCCCTTCCATTTATATGAATTGTACATGCACCACAAATCCCATGTTCACAACCAACATGCGTGCCCGTTTGACCTAAAATATCACGAATATAGTCACTTAAAAGAATTCGTGAATCAATTTCATCTTCAAATGTTTTTCCATTTAAAGTAAATTTTATTAAATATTTTTTACTTATTTTGTCCGACATTGCATGGCCTCTTTTATAGTGGTTTTCCCTATTTCTCTTAATAAATTTCTTCTATAATTAGCGGGGGCTATATAATCATCTACTCCTTTAAGTTTCCATGCTAAATCATTTAAAGCATCCTCTAATTCATCTTCAGTTAATATAGGAAATACAGTTATATATGGTTTCTCTGTAAGACCAGTAAGTCCAAACGTAATTTCATCGCTTCCACAAACAACACCAACTGATACTATTGAAAAATCTCCTTGCCTAAAAGAAAACTCATTAAATGCAACACCTACTACATTATCTAATCGAGGAAATAAAACTGATTGTATCATTTCATCGGGTCTTGATGCAGTAGAAAATAAGCCTTTATAAAACTCTCTTGCTGGCAAAATTCTTTCCTCATTGTGAGAAACTAATTTAATCTTTCCATCCAGTAATGCTATACATAAAGGTATTTCTGAACTTGGATCTGCATGAGCTATAGAACCACATATTGTTCCTTTATTTCGAGTTTGATAATGGCCTACCCATGGTAACATCTTGCTAACAAGGGGTGAAATAGAGGATAAGTCTTCAAATTCTAATAATTCTTGCTGAGTAGTATTAGCTCCTATCCATAAACCTTCTTTAGTATTATTTATTTTATTTAAAGTTTTTATATTTTTAATATCTATAATTATCTTAGGCGATAAAAGACGCATATTTAACATTGCTAGTAAAGACTGTCCTCCAGCTATTATTTTTGCATCTTCTTTATTTGAAGATAGAATAGAAACAGCTTCTTCTATAGATTTTGGACATGAATATAAAAAATTAGCTGGCTTCATTTTAGTGCCCCTTGAATTTATTTTTTATATTAGTCCATAAATTTGTATCATCACCTATTTTACTACCTCTTCTCTTAATATCCAAAATTTCATAATTTAGGTTATTTGGTTGCCTTTCTTTAGGATTAATTAAATTTAATACTTTAGGAGGTGTCATTGGAAGTTCAATATTTTCTTCATCTATAGCATCACTTATTGCATTTGCTATACAAACAGGAGTACTCATACTATTTCCTTCTCCAACTCCTTTTGAACCTAAGGGAGTGAATGGAGATGGTGTGTTAATATGTATTATATCAATATTAGGGATTTCATTAACCGTAGGAAGTAAATAATCTGCAAAAGTACCAGATAAAAAATCTCCTTCTTTTGAATATCTAAATTCCTCATATAATGCAGCTCCTACTGCTTGTGAAAATGCACCTCTAATTTGACCATTTACCATTTCTGGATGTAATAAGTTTCCAGCATCATGAGTAGAAACATATTTATCAATAATAACTTTACCTGTAGATTTATCGATTTCAAGACCACAAAAATCAAATATAAAACCATATGAACCAGAACTATTAATTTCATCCTTTTCATTAGGTGCCTTATGCTGTGGCATAGTCCAATAAAGAGTTTCTCTTAATGGAGGTATCATTTCATCTGGAATAGTATCAGGAGCCCAATGGCTACTTCCAGCCAGTCTTGATAAGGAAATTTTATTATCTGGATTACTTTTTGAAAATACAAAATTATTCTCAAAAATAATATCTTCTATCTTAGTATTCATATTTTTAGCAGCAATAATTTTAAGCTTAAGTAATAACTTTTGAGCTGCTAAATATACTGTTCCTGCTACAGCTCCTCCAAATCTACTAGAATAATTACCTGCAGCAATAGACCATCCATCTTTTTGAGTATCCAAGTCAGAATTAACTACAATTTTGGATAACTCTATAGAAAAAACAGAACCAATAATTTGTTGTACAACAGTTTTATGCCCTTGACCTTGAGGCAAAGAATCTATAACTGCAATAATTGAACCTAAAGGATCTAAAGTAATGGTAGCACATGCATGAGCACCATTTTTAAGACCTGCTTTTAATCTTTCCTCGTGAGTAAGTGCAGTACTTATATATCCCATATTAGAAATTGAAGGTTCTACAACAGCTGTAAAACCAATTCCATATAATTTTCCTTCTAATCTCTTTATTTTTCTTTTTTTAAATAATTCTTCTAATTTTCCATCCAATTCCGCTTTTTCAATAGCTTTTTTATAATCACCTGAATCTAAAACTCCCCCAGAAGGAGTCCTATAAGGAAACATATCTGAGTTTAATAAATTAGTCTTAATAATTTCAAGATGTGGTTTGTTTAAAACTTTAGCAATTTTTTGTATTAACCTCTCTAAACCATAATAAAGTTGAGGACCTCCAAACCCTCTGTTTAAACCTGATGGTGTTTTATTTGTTAAAACTACATTATTTACCAAAGAAATATTTCTGATCTTATAAGCTCCAGATAAATTACCATGCATTCTATAAAGAGAAGCTGGCTCTGGTGCTCTCAAATAACCACCACAATCATCAAACTGAGTAATTTTCAGTCCAATTAATTCACCATTTTCTAAAACCGCTGCCTCTAATTTAGATTCTCTTCCTGTGGCTGAAGTAGCTGCTAGTAGATGTTCTAGTCTATCTTCAACCCACTTTATAGGTCTGCCAACTTTTTTTGACACTAAACATATAGCTACTATATAAGAAAATATTGCTTGCTTTACACCAAAGCTTCCTCCAGAGTTTTCTGGAGATCTCAATCTTAATTTATTTCCAGAAACCTTTAATGCCATTGCCATTACTGGATGAAGAGCATAAGGACCCTGGAAATTTGACATTACGTTGTAACTATCTTCTTCCACAGAATATTCAGCTACTACATTAAAACATTCAATTGGCGTACATGAATTTCTTGGGTATTTAATATCTATTTCGATTATATGTTTTGCTTCTAAAAAAGATTTTTCAACATCACCATAATTAAATTTTCTTGAACTTACAATATTACTCTTAACTTTTTCATGTATAATTGGAGCATCATTCTTTATAGCATCTGAAATGTTTACGATAGGAACCAACTCCTCGTATTCAATATCCACAAGTTCTAGTGCATCTTCAGCAATATATCTATTTTTTGCTACAACTATAGCTACAGGCTCTCCAACATAACGAACTTTATCAACCGCTAGACACCAATGTTCCATAGGTTGTTTTACGCCAACTACAAACGGCAAAGAATATTTTTTTACATCCAGTCCAGTGATAACTTCCTCAACACCAGAAATATTTAAAGCTTTAGATGTATCTATATTAACTATACGAGCATGCGGATACACGGATCTTACAAAGGCTACATGCAGGGTATCTTTGCGACAAGGAATATCATCTGCAAATCGTGCAGTTCCTTTTAAAAGTTTTACATCTTCATCACGTTCAATAGATTTGCCTAATGAATTAATATCTACTATTCCTTTCTATTTTAATCAATAATTGCCTGATATACTAGATTACGCAAAAGCATTCTATAGTATACCCTATGCTTTACAGATTGAGTCATTGATACTACGACTAAATCTTCTTTAGGATCTACCCAAAAATAAGTTCCAGCATATCCTCCCCAAAAATATTCTCCCACTGAGCCAGGCCAAGATGATATTCCAGTGTTTTCCCTAACTGCAAAGCCAAGACCAAAACCATATCCTGGACCTGGAAGATATAAAGGTCCTGCTCTACTTATATTTTTCCCCAAATGATTAGATGTTATATAATCAACAGTTTTAGATCCAAGAATACGGCTTTCCTCCAATATTCCTCTATTAAGCATCATTTGTATGAAACGTAAATAATCACCTGCTGTTGATACTAAACCATGTCCGCCCGTTAGAAGTTTTGGCTCTTTTCTTACATCTATAAGTTCAGGTTCGTCTTTGTTCTTTAATGGTTCAGCAATCCTTGCCCAATTTTCTTTAGGAACAAAAAAGCCTGTATCTTTCATATTTAATGGCTTAAAGATATTTTTTTGCATAAAATTATCTAAATTACTTTTTGAAACTACCTCAACTAAATAACCCAAAACTTCTATAGAACGTCCATACTCCCAATGTGTTCCAGGTTCATATGCTAATGGCAACTTTGAAATGGTGGAAACATAATCCTTAAGTGAAATATGCATAGTATCTAAAGTACCTATATTTGAACTCTTAAGTAAATTTTTGGCTGCAGAATTTCCAAAAATTCCATATGTAAAACCTGAAGTGTGTCTTAAAAGATCATGAATCTTGATTAATTTATTAGTTGTAATAATTTCTACAGTTTTATTATTTGACCCATCAGTATACTTTTCTTTGGCAACTTTCATAACCATAAGCTCAGGAAGATATTTCGCAACTGGTTCTGATAGATATATTTTACCATCTTCATATAACATCATAGCACCAATACTAACTAAAGGTTTAGTCATAGAATAAATACGAAAGATAGAATCCTTAGACATAGGTATATTTTCTTCTACATTTTGCATTCCAAATGCTTTATAATATACTAATTTTCCATGGCGAGCGATTGCAATTACTGCTCCAGGAATTTTATTTTTGGAAATTCCAGCTTTAAATATTGTATCAATTTTATTTAATCTTTCTGATGATAAACCTACTGATTCTGGTTGCGCTTTAGGAAGAGGATTGTCTTCAGCAAAAGAAATGTTTGAAAGAAAAAAAGTAAATATAATTAAAATAAATTTTAAAGATTTGTTAAATAATAACATTCTTTTTCTATTAAAATGTACCCTTAGCATTGTTTGCCCCACAGTAATTATTAATAATATTAAAATATTAATCTTATATTTTATTATCTTTAACTCTTATAAGAATGTAAAATATATTTAATAAAAATATAAAGGGTCATATATGAAAATTGGCATAATTGGAGGAAGTAATGGAGGCTATGCTGCAGCCGCTGACTTAACACTTCAAGGACATGAAATTTTTTTTTGGCAACGTTCAAAAGAAAGAACAAGCAAACTTATAAAAAACAATAATATTATTTTATTACAAGACCAAAATGGAAACAAGAAAACTAAAATTCATCAAATTTGTAAATCTATAAATCACGCAATTAAAAATTCTGAAATTATTATAATTTTACTACCTGCTTTCACACATAAAGATATTGCAAAAAAAATAGGACCTCTTTTACAACCTAATCAAATAGTATTTTTACCCCCAGGAAGTTTTGGATCATGGATCTTTGCCAATCAAAGTAAAAATAAGAATGTATGTTTCGCGGAATCTGGAACACTTCCCTATTTAACAAGAAAAAAAAATTATAATACTATTTCTATTACTACGAGAGCTTCCAAACTTCCAACTGGTGTATACCCAAATAAGAAATACAAAAAAGTTATTAAAAAACTTAAAACCATATATCCTTCTATAAAATATTGTGGAGATATATTATCTGCAGCCTTAATGAATGCAGGCCCTATTATACATCCTCCACTTATAATTTTAAATGCAGGGCCTTTAGAACATTTTTCTAAATGGGATATTCATAATGAAGGAACTCAAAAAAGTATTCAAAAAATAATATATTCTCTAGATAATGAGAGAATTACTTTAAGAAAAAAGTTAAATTATAAAGCCCCCCATTTTCCTATTAAAGACCACTATGAAAACAAGGGTATAAAATGGATGTATGGTAATTTAGCTCACGATAAATTGGTGTCTTCTAAACATTGGCGAGAACATATTGATTTGTATTCACACAGATACATTATAGAAGATATAAAAGAAGGCTTAGTATTTATGTATTCTCTTGCAGTAAAATTAAATATTAAAGTTCCTATAACCTCGAGTCTTTTAGACATTAGTTCTGTAATATTAAAAGAAGATATAAAGAAAACTGGAAGAACATTAAAAAATCTTAAAATTAATAATGTTAGTATTCCAAAACTAAAAAAGGTATTAAACGGATAGTTATGAAAATAGTAATTGTAGGATGCGGTAGAATGGGACAAGGAATAGCTATTACATTTGCTTTGGCTGGACACCCAATCGAACTAATAGATACAAAAAAAAGAACTAAAAAAGAACTTGCTCTTGTATTAAAAAACACTAACAAATCTATAGAAAATAACTTAAAATTAATAAGTCATATTAATTTAATAAAAAAAAGTTATATTAAGAAAATACTTAAAAATATTTCTATTTTACATCACTCGAATAGTAATAAGCCTATTAAATCAGCAAATATTATATTTGAATGTGTTCCAGAAAAATTAAAAATCAAAAAAGATATTCTTAAATTAATCAGTAATATAACTTCTAAAAAAGTTATTATATCCTCAACAACATCTTCTATACTAAGTACAGATTTAGCGAAACATACTCAATTTCCAGAACGTTTCCTTAATGCACATTGGTTAAACCCACCATATTTAATGCCTCTCATAGAAATTTCTCCTTGTAAAAACACTAGTATTAACAACTTAAAAAAAATAAAAAAATTATTTCTGGATATTGGTAAAGTGCCTGTCATATGTAAACCATCTCCTGGTTACATAGTTCCAAGAATACAAGCACTAGCTATGAATGAAGCCGCCAAAATATCAGAAGAAAAGACAGCTACTTCAGAAGACATAGATAAAGCGACTATTTATGGTTTTGGACTAAGGTTTGCGACCCTTGGTTTATTAGAATTTATAGATTGGGGAGGAATTGATACCCTTAATAATGCAAGTGATTATATGGCGAAAGCTATGAAAAATAAAAAATTTTCTTCTCCACGTATTATAAAAAAACATATTAAAAATAATAATTTAGGACTTTCTACACAAAGTGGCTTTTTGGACTGGAAAAATATTGATATAGAAAAATATCAACAGGAAAAACTTAAGAAATTTGTTAAAATTATTAAACTATTAAATATACAACCTAAAATTAATATTTCATAAGGAATAAAATGTTAAGATTAAAAAACAAAGTTGCATTTATTACAGGTGGGGGTGGCGGTATTGGTAGATCTACGGCAGAACGTTTCGCGGAGGAAGGTGCTAAAGTTATTATTGCCGATATAGACCCCATAGCAGGGAAAGCTGCAGCCAAATCAGCAAAAATAAAAGGGAAAAATAGTGGAGGTGACTCTCACTTTATTGAAACTGATGTAAGTAATTCTGACAGTGTTCAAAATGCTATTACTGAAACTATTAATACATACGGACACCTAAATATTTTGCACAATAATGCTGGAGGGTCTACTTTGCAAGATGGTCCTGTTACAGAAGCTCCAGTAGAAGAGTTTTGGAGATGTATTAAACTAGATCTTTTTGGCACATTCTTATGTTCTAAATACGCTATACCCGAAATAGCTAAATCAGGAGGAGGTTCAGTTATAAATATGTCATCTAATGTGGCTCTCATGGCTTTACCTGGTCGTGATTGTTATACCGCTGCAAAAGGAGCCATAGCCTCTATGACACGTTCTATGGCTGCTGAATACGCACCTGATAAAATTAGAGTTAATGCTATAGCTCCTTCTGTTACATTATCTAAACGAGTAAAGAAACTTCTAGATAATAGTCCTGAAATTGAGACAATATCAAAAAAACATCTATTGGGTTTAGGGCAACCTATACATGTCGCAGATTTAGCAGTTTACTTAGCTAGCGACGAATCTTCTATAACTACTGGACAAATTATTCAAGTAGATAGTGGTGCAACAATAACCTAAACTAGTATTTAAAGATAAATATGATAATATAAAACACATAGATATTTTAGGAGGTATTAATGTCTAATAAAAAAGATACATGGAATTTTGTCCATAATGTTGCAAAAGATGCTAACTGGAAACCAGGCCTAAGAGAAATATTTGATTATCGCGATTTAGGAGTTAAAGAAGGTACAAATGGTGATTATATCGCACATATAATCAAAGCTAATGGAAAAGAACGAAAAGACGATGTTAAAGAATGGCATGTTCATGACTGTGAATTTCAATTTGTCTTAGTATTAAATGGATGGGCAACTTTTGAATATGAAGGAGAAGGAACCAAAACAATCCGAAAAGGCGATGCAATAAATCAACGTCCTATGATAGCACATAGAGAGCTTGATTGTTCACCAGATTTTGAAGTTCTCGAAATTGTAGCACCCGCTGATTTCAAGACACACATAGTGAAATCTCCTAATGAAAATTAACTACATTTCTTAAAAGTACATATCAAAGCTTTACTATTTTTCTGATTATCTAAATCCATTTGTTGAGAATAAATATCTTGCTGAATAATATTAAGTATTTTAATTTTTGATGATTTTTCGAGATTATCTAAAGTCTTCTTAAAGCCTTTATCTACATAGTGTAATCCATTTATGCCAATAGTAAGAATACACCCTACATCACATATTATTAAAAGGTTTATTAAAGATTCTGGTCCTAAATGACCATGTGTAAAAGTTCCAGAACTAATAATTGCCTTATAATTCATCGGAATTCCCTTTATTGGTTTTGTTAAATCAAATGAATGCAAATTTCTATATACAGATTTCGTACCTGCAACTTTCAACATATCTGATGATATATCTACCCCATCAATAACAAGTTTAGAATTTAATTTAATTAATTCTTCTCCTACTAAGCCGGTTCCACATCCAATATCACAAATTGGGCCTTCTTCTTGATAATAACTAATAAGCTCTTTTGCAACATACTTAGGATAAACATAAGACATTCCTTCAACATAGATATCATCATAAACTTTAGAAAAATCTTTATAATATTCCACATTATCCTCCGGAGTCTCAATGGAATAAGCATCTTTTAAAAGTTTAAGAGCTTGTTTTGTTTTAGATTCTTTTGTCATTTTTCATCATGCCTGTAAAATCATCAATTTTTGGTAAGACCCACTTATTACCTTCCATAGAAATTTTAAAAGTATTAATAGTCATAGAAATTAAATTATAATATCCACATGTTCCAACCAAATCTATAATAGAACTCTGACCAAGCAAATCTATCGCTTGATCATAAATCTCATCTGACACACTTTTTAAGAGATTACATTCTACAGAGAAATCAAAAACAACTTGCTCGTCTAATTTTTCAAATAAAGGTCTTTTTGCATCAGCAATCTTATTAATATTATCAATATGTATTCCAGCTTCTTCTGCCAATGGAGCATGGTGTCCCCATTCAAATTCTGAAGACCAACATCTTCCAGTTGTAATAATAGCAAGTTCCGATAACCTAGTAGGTAAATTGCTTTCATACCTTATGTATTTACCAACTTTTTGAGCATATTTTGCAAATTTTGGATTGTTTAACCATATTTTTATAGGGCCTACAACACTTCCTCTAGGCCCATTAACTATTTCATTATATATATCTAACTGTTCCTTATTAAGATCTTCTAATTTCCAATCTTTAATTCTATGCATTTTATTTGTCTATTCCTTATCTATTAATATTAAAGCCTGCTTAACGGCATTTAAAAAATTAGTTTCATCAGCAACTCCTTGCCCGGCTATATCAAACGCCGTTCCATGATCAACGGATGTACGAATAATAGGTAAACCTGTTGTTACATTAATACCATGCTCTATACCTAAAACTTTAACAGGACCATGACCTTGATCATGATACATCGCTACTACTAAATCAAAATCTCCTCTTGTAGCCGTATAAAATAACGAATCTGAAGCTAATGGACCTTTTATATTCCAACTTAAACTTTCACACTTTTTAATAGCTGGAAGTATTTTATTTTTTTCTTCACCCCTCCCAAATGCTTCATTTTCTCCGGCATGAGGATTAATTGCACAAACACCAATTTTAGGCTCCTTGCCTAATATCTTTTTTATTACCTCTCTCCCTCGTTCAATAGTTCTAAATACTAAACCATGATCTATTTTACTAATGGAATCAATTAATCCCATATGTGTTGTGACATGAATGACATTTAACTTAGGAGACATCAACATTAGTGACACTTCCTTAACATTTGTAAAATCCGCTAACATTTCTGTATGTCCAGGATAATTATATCCTGCCATGTGAAGTGATGTTTTACTAATAGGAGCCGTGCATATAGCCTGAACTTGTTTGCCTAAATTTAAATCGACAGCTTTTTTAATACATTGATAAGAAAATTCTCCTCCATACTTGCTATTGAGAGCATATTCAATATCTTGATATAGTATATTAACTTCTACACAATAAATTTTATTTGAGTTAAAAAATTTAACATCTTTAATATCTTTAATAACAACTACCTCTATATCAGCCTTTTTTAAATTTATAGCTTTATGCAAGAATTTTGCATTACCTATAATAACAGGAATACACTCTAAATTTGATAATCCACTATTATAAGCACCAACAATAATTTCTGGTCCTATACCCGCTGGATCTCCCATAGTAATTGCAATTTTTGGCAAGCTCATTTGAATTCCAGTTAATTTTGGTAGCGGAGGAGGGATTTGAACCCCCGACACATGGATTATGATTCCACTGCTCTAACCAGCTGAGCTACTCCGCCTCAAACCTATGTTTTCACAAAAGTACTCACCTATAATGAAGCTACTAATCCCTCTAAAAGGCTTGGAAACCTTGGATTTGAGCTTCCTTTATAAGTACCAAAAGAGAAATAATACTAGCTCTTTTGATGCTCTAAAAAACACTAATTACAGGGCACTGTCAATCTTTTTATCGTCTTTGCCACACTCCTGCCACAATGGAGAAACACATGGCTACACTACGTCAACGAAACCACAAATGGGAAGTGCAAATCCGGAGAAAAGGTTCCCTTCCCCACAGCAAAACTTTTACCTACAAACAAGATGCTTGCCGATGGGCCCGAGCACAGGAACGGTTGTTGGATTTGGGACACACTCTCCCTCCTCCTCTCACCTCCCAAACCTTAGGAGATTTACTCACCCGATATGCCACCGAAATCACTCCTCAGAAAAAAGGAGCAGCCGTAGAACAGAGACGGATCACTCGGTTATTACAGGACCCGATCCATCGGTACCCGGTAGCATCTATTACCCGGACCGTCATAACCGAGTTTCGGGATCGGAGACTTATGGATGGACCGATAGCATGCCGACATGATTTGGCCATCTTACAGCATTGCTTTAATATAGCTCGTCACGAATGGGATTATGTTGTTCCTGATAATCCTGTACAGGGACTCCGAAAGCCTCCTCCTTCC
>CAYTZM010000017.1:0-17319 GCA_964442655.1 uncultured Rhodospirillaceae bacterium
ACTTGCATGTGTTAGGCGTGCCGCCAACGTTCACTCTGAGCCAGGATCAAACTCTCAAGTTTGATTTGGTATTTCCCTCTTTCGAGGGCGAATTTTATATCCTCTTTCGAGGAAATGCTGACCCGACGTTATGCGTATTAGTTATTAGGTAATAACTAATATTTTAGTTTAAATGCGTAACGACGAAATCGCAAACACGACAAATCGCCGCCTACGCATCCCTTTTTTTATAAACAATTTCAAACAGCACAAAAAAAGACATAAAAATATGTCTTTTAAACTATTACATCCGAAGTATAAAAATATCGGCTGAAAGAAATATATACGTCCGTCTTATTCAACTGTCAAAGGTATTTTTACTTTTTTTATCTTTTTGTTTTCATATATATTTTACATAAATTTAATTATACACTATAAAACATATTCCATAATAAATAATAGGTTATAAATTTAATGAAAAATACTCTATTTATTACAATTTTATTCTTAATTCTAGGTTTTAATGAATCCAAATCTGCAAATATCAAATTAGCAGTTTTAAAGTATGGAACTGTGAATTGGGAGCTTAACGTTATTAAAGAACATGAACTTGATAAAAAATACGGAATAAATATAGATATAACTTATTTAACTAATAAAAATGCTTCCGCTATTGCACTTATGTCAAATGCTGTTGATATGATCGTAACTGATTGGATATGGGTTAGTAGACAAAGAGATAATGGAGAAAAATTCTCTTTAATTCCTTATTCAACAGCTGCAGGCGCATTAATGGTTCCTAAAGATAGTAATATAAACTCTATAAATGATTTAAAAGATACACAAATAGGTATAGCTGGAGGAAGTATTGATAAAAGCTGGATTTTGATCAGAGCCTATACTATGAAAAAATTTAATTATGATATAGGTGAACATATTAACCCAGCATATGCAGCACCGCCGCTTATAAATGGGATGATTGCCAAAGGAGAATTAGATGGAGCTCTTAATTATTGGAATTATACTGCTCGATTAAAAGCCTTAGGTTTTAAAAACATCATATCAGTCACTGATGTTCTACCTACTTTAGGAATTGGAGAATCTCTTCCACTAATCGGGTACGTATTTAGAGAAGAATGGGCACAAAACAATCCTCAAGCTATTAAGGGATTTTTATCTGCTTCTCAGGAGGCAAGAGATATACTAAATACTAGTGAAAATGAATGGGAAAGAATAAGAAAAATAACAGGTGCCAAGAACACCGCAACACTTGATGCACTTAAAAAAGAATTTAGAGAAGGAATTCCTAATAAGGATACCACAACTTATGTTCAACCAATTAAAAATGCTTTTAAAATACTTGCTAAAATTGGAGGAAAAGATTTGGTAGGAAAAAGTAAAACATTATCTGATGGCGTTATCTGGATTAAATAATGATAAAAACTATTTTATTTAATAACGCTTTCTTTATGAGATTAGTTTCATTCTTATTTTTAATAGCTATTTGGCAATTTTTCTCCGTACTGCTTAAAAGTAGTGTGCTTCCAACTCCTTTAGTAGTTGTAAATATTTTTACTGAAGAATTAATTCACGGAGAGATGTTATATCACTTAGGTATAACTTTATGGAGAGTAATTTTAGCCTTCTTTATAGCAATGCTAGTAGGCATAGGATTAGGCATTGCCATGGGTTCAAAAAGAAATATTAATATCATGCTCGATGGCTGGCATATTTTACTACTTAATACGCCTGCATTAGTTACAATAATTTTATGTTATGTTTGGTTTGGGCTTAATGAAGTGGCTGCAATAACAGCCGTTGCATTGAATAAAATACCTAATGTTCTAGTTACTATTAGAGAAGGAACTAGAGCAATTGATAAAAAACTATTAGAAGTCGCAGATGTATTTAAAATAGGATTTAAAAAAAAGTTTTTTAATTTTTTTCTACCTCAATTATATCCTTATATAATGGCTGCTGCTAGAGGTGGAATTTCGTTAATATGGAAAATAGTTTTAGTAGTAGAATTACTAGGCAGAAGTAATGGAGTTGGATTTAAGTTAAATGAATTTTTTAATTTGTTTGATATTGCATCCATATTTGCTTACACCCTAGCATTTGTTATTGTAATGTTGTTTGTAGAATATGCAATAGTGAGTCCAATAGAAAGGAGGCTAAATAAATGGAGGAACGAATAAAAGAGACCATAAAAAAGCCTCATGACCTAAAAATAAATATAATAAATAAAATATATCAAGATAAAAATCAAAAAACCGAAAACATGGCAATTGAAGATATGAACTTTTTTGTTCCAGAAGGAGAATTTTGTTGTTTAGTTGGTCCTTCTGGTTGTGGAAAGACCACATTATTAAATATGCTTTCTGGCTTAGATAATCAAATTAATGGAACAATTAAATATAGTGATGGCACCGAACCAAAAAATTGGCCAATAGGATACATGTTTCAAGAAGCCAGATTAATTCCTTGGTTAACAGTAAAAGAAAATGTTGAAATTGTAACTACACACTCAAAAGAAGATATTAAATTAAGCGAAGAACTCATAAATGAAATGGAACTAGAAAAAAATATGAATTCATACCCCTCTCAACTATCCGGAGGGATGCAAAGAAGAGTAGCTATAGCAAGAGCTTTTGTTAATAAACCAAAAATATTGTTATTAGATGAGCCTTTTATTTCATTAGATTTAAACGTTGCTAATTTACTTAGAAAAATTTTATTAAGATCTTGGCAAAATCAAAAAACAACAATATTATTTGTCACGCATGATATAAGAGAAGCAATATACTTATCAGACAGAATATTATTTTTATCAAAAGGACCTTCTAAAATAATATATGATCTCAAAATAAACATAAAGAGACCAAGAGAAACAGAAGATAATGAAATAGAAAATATTAGAAAAAATTTATTAGAAAAACATCCTGAAATTCTTTCAGGAAGTTTCAAAAAATTAGAGAGTAAATAATGAATAATATAATTTTAAATGTTAAAAATTTAACAAAGTTATACGGAAAACTAAAAGCTTTAGACACAATTAGTTTTAACTTAAAAGAAGGAGAATATGCTTCTTTATTGGGGCCAAATGGAGCAGGTAAAACTACTTTATTCCAGATACTAACAGGATTATTTATTTCAGATCAAGGAGAGGTAAATATAAATAATTTTAATATGAAACATTCAGCCATTAAAGCATTAGCAAATATTGGAGTAGTATTTCAACAAATTACACTCGATATGGATTTATCCATTTTAGAAAACTTAAAATTCCATAGTAATTTACATGGTATACCCCAAAATAAGTTTATGGAAAAAATTAAAAATGAATTAGACCAAGTTAATCTTTATGAAAAAATGAATGAAAAAGTTAGAGCTCTGTCAGGAGGACAAAAAAGACGTGTGGAACTCGCAAGATCCCTTATTCACGAACCAAAATTACTGCTTTTAGATGAGCCTACAGTTGGGCTCGATCCTCAAAGTAGAAGAGATTTGTTAGAATATATATTAAAACTTAAAGAGGAAAGAAATTTGACAATTTTATGGGCTACACATTTGGTAGATGAAGCAGAGAAATCAGATACTGCAATAATTTTAAACAAAGGAAAAATTATTAAAAATGATATACCAGATAATATTATCAAACAGGAAAATGTTTCAAGTTTACATGATGCATTTGTATCGCTAACGAATAAGTAAAATGGAGATATTATAAATGAAATTAACCAAACTATCTTATAAAATATTATTATATATAAATTTTATATTTTTTATTTCATTTAGTTGTATTGCTGACAACGTATTTATATCCAATGAAGGAAGTGACAATATAACTGTATTAAATTTAGATACTTACGAAATAATAGATACAATTGATAGCGGAAACAGACCAAGAGATATGCATTATCTTCCAAATCAAAAATATTTACTTGTGGCAGCTAGTGAAGATGATCAAATAAATATTATAGATACCCAATCATTAAAAATAATAGGAAAACTTGAAACCGGAGATGATCCCGAAATTTTTGATATTAGTCCAGACGGTAGTATAGCAGTTGTCTCTAATGAGGATGACAATGAAGCAACAATTATAGATCTTAAAACTAGAAAAATTATTAAAATTATTGAAGATGTTGGGATTGAACCAGAAGGCGTAAACTTTTCTCCAGATGGAGAGCGCGTATTTATTACTTCAGAAGGAACAAATACTGTAATTGTAATAGATCCATGGGAAGGAATAATAATTGAAGAAATTCTAGTTGGAAATAGGCCTAGAAGAGGTGCTTTTACAAAAAATGGCAGTGAATATTGGGTTACAAATGAATTAGGAGGAACAGTCAGTGTTATTGATACTAAAAATCTCCAAGTAATTCATACTATTGAATTTTCTAAAAAAGGAATTAGGTCTACCGAAATTACACCTGTTGATTTTGCCATGAGCAATAGTGGGGACACAGCATACATAACATTAGGTAGATCAAAACATGTGGCAGTGGTTAAAACAGATACTTATGAAGTACAAGATTATATTTTAGCTGGTTCTAGAGTTTGGGGAGCAGCAATTACTGAGGATGACAAAATACTTATAGTAACTAATGGAAATAGTGATGACATCTCAATTATTGATACTAATAAAAAAGCTTCAATCAAATCCATTGCTGTCGGTAGAACCCCTCACACAGTTAGAATAATAAACAAATGATTATAGTAAAAAAATTAATATTTTTAATTTATATTTGTATTAGCATTTCATCTAGTATCGCTGCTGAAGAAAACCCTACTTACAATATTGGTTTTTATGATTTAGAGACTGATATTAGATATGATGAATGGGGAATTCATCCTGTCGATATACGATCAAATACCAATGTAATTAAAAAAAAACCAATTGATGGAGCAAAATTAGGATTAAACGATATTAAACCCTTTCAAAGAATTGCAAAATTAAAATTTAATTTGTTATACAAAAGTATAAAAAGTAAGGACGATGCTGCTAAATTAATTTTTGATCATATTATTGAGAATAATATAAAGATTATCTTGCTGGATTTACCTACAAATGAATTACTTAATGTCGCAAAAAAAGTTTCAGAATTAAACATTAACATTCTTAATATATCAGAAAAAGATAATTCAATAAGATCAGAGAAATGTCTGCAAAATATTTTTCATGTAATTCCTAGTCATAAAATGTTTACTGATAGCCTAGCACAATATCTATCAGACAAAAAATGGAGAAAAGTATTAATTTTAACTGGGCCATTAGAAGAAGACTTTAAAAAATCTCATTCCTTTATTGAGTCTGCAAAACAATTTGGTCTAAAAATTGTTGATGAAAAAAGATTCTTATTGGGAAACGATCCAAGAGCTAGAGAAAAAAATGATTTAGATTTTCTCACAGGCTCTAATAAATATGAGGCTGTATTCATATCAGATACCCATAAAGAATTTAGTTATGGCGTTCCTTATGCTACACAAAGACCTTCCACTATAGTTGGATCAGCAGGATTAATACCAAAAGCTTGGCATTGGTCTTATCTTCGTCATGGTGCTCCTCAAGTTCATGGACGTTTTGAAAGAATGCACAATAGAAGAATGACAGAATTAGACTGGGCTGCATGGGTATCTATGAGAGCAATTGCTGAATCATTAGTTAGATTCAAAAATAATGATAATAATTTAAGTAATATTTTAACTAATCCAAAATTCAAATTGGATGGATCAAAAGGACCTGTAATGAATTTTAGAAAATGGAATAGACAATTGAGACAAACAATTATGTTAACAACTGAAAACTGGGTTACAAGTGTAGCTCCATTAGAAAGCTTTGTTCATAGAGATAATAATCTTGACACAATAGGAATGGACTCTAAAACAAGTAAATGTGAAAAATAAGGAGTTTAAAAATTGCAAATTAAACATGCAGCATTAGCGTTAAAAGGATTAACTTATAGAGAAACAACAAAATTTCTTCACCAAAAAGGTAGACTTTTCTCTGCATTTGTTAGACCAGCTTTATGGTTATTCGTCTTTGCTGCAGGAGTAGGCACTGTTACAGGTGTTGATCCTGGAATAAATCATCCATATCCGATTCAAAATGTAAATTATTTTGAGTATATCATTCCAGGTTTAATAGGAATGGTATTATTATTTAGTGGAATGCAATCATCTTTATCAATGGTATATGATAGAGAAATGGGGGTAATGCGATTACTTCTCACAGCTCCTTTACCTAGATGGTATTTACTTACAGCAAAATTATTTTCCGGAACCTTTTTATCTGTTATACAAGCATATGTTTTTTTAATTATATGTTTACCTATAATTAATCTGTTAGTAAACTTTTCTACTCCAATAATTGGTTGGATATATATACTTCCCGCGACTATTATATTTGGAATGATGCTAGGGGCATTAGGATTATTAATTTCTGTATATGTCAAACAATTAGAAAACTTTGCAGGAACAATGAATTTTGTAATTTTTCCTATGTTTTTTATATCATCTGCTCTCTATCCACTTTGGAGGCTTCAAGATAATGGAGCTGAGTTTGTTTGGTGGATTGCAAATATAAATCCTTTTACATACGGTGTGGAATTAGTAAGATGGGCATCACTTGGTCAAATTTATATTCCAGGCCTAATAGTTACTTTAACATGCACAATTTTATTTCTGTTTCTAGCTACTATAGGATATGATCCTCAAAAAGGAATGAAAAAAAATGGTGGAGGAAAATCTAATTAAAAGTGTTAATAGAAGCTAAGGAATTATTAAAATACTACAAAAATAAAAAATGGAAAAATAATTTAGTTATTTTTGATGCATCCTGGTATCTACCTAATCAAAACAGAAACTCTTATGAAGAATTTAAAATAAAACATATTCCTAAATCAATATTTTTTGATATAGATGAAATTAGTGACAAAGATTCTAATTTACCACATATGATTCCTTGTGTAAGCCAATTTAACCAAAAAATGAACGAAATGGGAATAACAAATAATGACAAAATAATTATATATTCTATGGATGGTATTGGAACTTCCCCAAGAGTCTGGTGGATGTTTAAATTATTTGGGCATAAAAATGTTTCAGTCTTAAATGGAGGGTTGAGATCATGGATACATAATTCTGGCCCTATAGAGAATTCTAGTTACAATAATATTAAAAGTAGTAAATATTCTGCTACATATAATAAAAATCTTATTTGTTATTATAAAGATATAGTTAAAATAATTAATAATAAAAATTATCAAATCATAGATGCAAGATCTAAAGGAAGATTTGATGGTATTGAGAAAGAGCCAAGAATAGGCCTTAAAAAAGGACATATCCCAAACTCTATTAACTTACCTTTTACTACTCTCATCAACAATAAAGGATATTTAATTACCAAAAGTAAAATTCTAAATTTATTAAAAACTCATTTAATTAATAAAAATATACCCATTATTTCAACTTGTGGGTCAGGGGTAAGCGCCTGTACACTTGCCCTAGCATTAAATCATATAGGAATAAATAATTGGAAAATTTATGATGGCTCATGGAGTGAATGGGGTTCAAAGAAAAACAGTCTTATTGAATTGTAACTATTTCTCAATTCCAGCCTTTATATCCAAAAATATGTCTTCATTAAAACTCTTTTCGGACTTACTTGTTAATAAAGATACCATAGAATCCCCAGTTATGTTAACAGCAGTCCTCATCATATCAAGTAACCTGTCTATGCCAATTATTAAAGCTACTCCCTCTACAGGAAGACCTACTTGTGTTAAAACCATAGTAAGCATTATTAAACCAACACCAGGAACCCCTGCAGTACCTACAGAAGCTAATGTAGCTGTCAATATTACTAATAAATAATCGGCGAGACTTAAATCAATAGAATAAACAGTAGCAATAAATACAGTGGCTACTCCTTGCATTATAGCAGTACCATCCATGTTGATTGTAGCGCCAAAAGGTACTGTAAAAGATGCAACTGCCTTATCAACACCTAATCTTTTTTCTACTGTATTTAAAGTCACTGGAATAGTTGCATTAGAAGATGCGGTACTAAAAGCAAAAACTACTGCTGTTCTCATTTTTTTTAAAAATATTATAGGAGAAACTTTGCCTAAAAATTTTAAGAAAAATGAATAAGTAAACATTACATGCAATATTAAAACACATACAACAGTAAAAAAATATGATGCAAGGGGAAGTATCATAGAAATACCCTGCGTAGCAAAAGTTTTAGCTATTAGACAAAACACACCTAATGGAGCTAATTTCATAATTATGGAAACCATAGACATCATAACAGAATTTATACTTTCTAAACCTTTCTTAAATATACTTCCTTTAGATCCAGAAATAGTTATCGAAATACCCAAAACAATAGCAAAAAATATTATTTGTAACATTTCTCCTTCAGCCATGGCTAATATTGGGTTTGAAGGCACTATAGATGTTATTACCGAAGATAAAGATGGCGCATCCTTTGCAACAAATGTGCTTACCGCATCAATTTCAACCTGACTTCCAGGTTTGATTATTATTGAAATTAACAAAGCCAGTGAAATAGCAATTGCCGTAGTAATCAAATAAATTAACAATGACTTTGCCCCTATTCTTCCCATTAAAGAAATATTACCGAGAGATGAAACTCCAACAGCAATAGAACAAAATACTAAGGGTATTACTAACATTTTTAAACTATTTACAAAAATTTTACCTACAATATCTAAAATACCGTATGATAAATATTTATTGATAAAATCATCTAAACCAATATTATTCAGAATAATACCAAATACTGCCCCAAATAACATTGCAAACAACATTTTTTGAGTGAATCCCATATTTACAAACCATTTCATATCTATTACCTTCAGTAATTCATAAAATTTAATTTACTTTATAGGAAAATACAAAAAAAATATATATGCAAAATAATAAATATAAAATTCAAACTAAACTTCTAATATCAGAACAAAATAAAACTAACTCATTTGTTAATCCTCCTATTTCAAGAGGATCTACAGTTAAATTTAAATCTACTGGAGATATGCGAAAAAGTATGAAGAAAAAGCATTCCCAAATTTTGACATATGGCAGATTTGGAAGTGAAACTACATTTAAATTTGAACAAGCAATTTCAGAGATTGAAGAAGGATACACAACAGTAGCTACATCCTCAGGAACAGCTGCTATAGCAGCAGCGCTAATATCAGTTTTAAGAAACGGGGATCATATTCTAATAAGTGATAGTGTCTATGGAATTACAAAAGAACTATCAAAAAATTTACTTAAAAGAATGGGAATTACAACTACATTTTATAATCCACTAATTGGAAATAAAATATCCGAATTAATTCAAAATAATACAAAAGCTATTTTTTTAGAATCTCCTGGCTCTCTCACATTTGAAGTACAAGATATTCCAGCTATAGTAGATGTAGCTATAAAAAATAAATGTATAACTATCATAGATAATACCTGGGCTACCCCTTTATATTTCAAGCCTTTTAATTTTGGAATAGATATTTCAATACAAGCAGCTACTAAATATATTATAGGACATTCGGACGCTATGTTGGGAGCTATTACTACAAATAAAAAATATGCAAAAATTGTAAGACAAACAACGCATAGTCTTGGGTCTTGTGCAGGACCAGAAGATATATATCTTGGCTTAAGAGGTCTAAAAACTCTAGATATAAGATTAAAACAACACAAAAAAAATACATTTAAATTAATAGAATGGCTAAACAAACAAAAAGAAGTGCAAAATATATTGTATCCAGCCTTTCCAAAATTTAATGGATATAAAATATGGAAGAGAGATTTTAAAGGGTCCACAGGATTATTTGGATTTACTATCAAAATCAATAGTAATAGAAAATTAAATAAAATGTTAAATAATTTAAAATTATTTGGTATTGGATATAGTTGGGGTGGATACGAAAGTTTAATTTTACCTGTTGAACCTGAAAAATATAGAGAAACATATCAATGGAGTAAAAAACAAAAAACTTTAAGAATTCATACAGGCTTAGAAGATATAGACGACTTAATAGATGATTTAAAATATGGTTTTAAAATTTTAAGGCAAAAATAATGAGATTAGTACTATATATTATTAGTATTGCTTTTTTTATTAATAATTTAGAAGCCGAAAATATACAATTTGAAAAAGATTTATTAAAAATTCAAACGAATAATAATGAATATATATTTAATATTGAAATTGCTACAACTCATAAACAAAGAAGCTTAGGTTTAATGCATAGAAAGACATTAGACCAAAATAAGGGAATGATATTTATTTATCCTAAAGAACAAATTGTTAAAATGTGGATGAAAAATACCTACATCCCCTTAGATATGATATTTATTAAAGACAATGGAATAATAGAAAGCATAATAAAAATGACTAAACCTAGAGATTTAACTCCTATTGGACCTAATTTACCTATAAAAGCAGTTTTAGAACTAAATGGAGGTATTACTACATATCTTAATATAAAAAAAGGAGATATAGTAATACATAAATATATTACTAAAGCTAAATAATGAGAGAAAATATTAGTATAGAAAGAGAAGTTTCATTAAGAATAAATTTAGGAACCAAACCTATATTTGGCCATGGAAAAGCCACTTTACTTGAGGCTATTCAGAATTATGGTTCAATTTCTTCTGCTGCTAGACACATCGGCATGTCATATAGAAGAGCGTGGCTTTTAACTGATTCAATGAATAAAAACTTTAAAAAACCACTAGTAAAATCTTTATTAGGTGGTAAAGGAGGTGGTGGAGCCAAGCTAACTTCAGAAGGAATTAAAGTGCTTAATTTGTTTAGAAATATGGAAATCAAAGCTCAAAAATCATTAGTAAAAGAAAAATTACTTTTCTCAAATTTGATTTCTAACAATCCTGGAATAATAACTTCAGAAGAAAATTTAAAATAAATATATTGACAAACGCTATATACCGTCGTATACATCCATTTAGAACGTTGACATAATTAGAAGGCTTTATATTATAAATTTTTTAACCATGTATTACCTTCTATTCAAAAATACTAAAAGTGTGATTATTGTATTATTTCTGCTGCTAAAAATACCCCCACTAGCAGCAGAAAATAATAACTTATTGATTTATACTGCTGTTAGCACAAATACAATTCTTATAGACATACAAGAAAGATGGGAAAAGGAAAATAAGGTAAACATAAGAATCTCTGCAGCAAGTTCCAGTTCTTTAGCAAAACAAATTATTTCTGGTGCTCCAGCAAATATTTATATTTCAGCTAGTTGGGAATGGATAAAAGAAATTAAAAAGCTAAATTTATTAAATAATAATTATATAGTGCCCCTTTTTAAAAATAAATTAGTTTTAATAGCACCTATTAATAGTCCAATCAAATATATGAATTCATTAAATACAGAAAATCTAAGTAAACTATTTAAAGAAAAATTAATAAATTCGAGAATAAGTATAGCTGACCCAACACATGTCCCTGCTGGCATATATTCCAAACAAGCATTAATTAAATTAAACATATGGAAACAACTAAATAGAAATAATATGGCATGGGGTGGAGACGTCAGAAGAGCACTCAAATTTGTTGCATTAGGAAATTCTCCATTAGGTATAGTTTATCACACTGACGCAATTGCTGAACCAAAAGTAAAAATAATTGGAGAGTTTAATAATGCTTTACACGCACCTATTCAATATTGGGCAACAATAGTAAAAACAAATGAAAATAATTTAGCAAAAAATTTTATAAATTATTTAAAAAGTGACTATGCTAAAAAAATATATACAAAACATGGATTTACAAATTTGGAGATAGAAAAATAGTTATTACACCTTTAGAACTAGAAGCACTAAAATTATCTACGTTCATTGCAAGCGTAGCTGTTGGAACATCTTTAATTCCAGGTGTTATTATAGCATGGTTAATATCAACAAAAAATAATATCTTCATATCAGTTTTAAATATATTAGTATATCTTCCACTAATTTTACCTCCTGTAGTCATAGGATATATGTTATTAGTATTATTCAGTTTAAATGGTCCTCTAGGTAGTTTACTTTATGAATATTTTAATATATCAGTAAATTTTTCTTGGAAAGGTGCCGCCATTGCATCAGCAATAGTTAGTTTTCCACTTCTCGTAAGATCAATTCGCCTTGGATTTGATAACCTAGACCAAAAATTAGAAGAGGCAGCACTGATTCATGGCGCAACAAAAATTAAATGCTTTATGACTATTACTTTACCACTATTGCTACCAGCAATTATTACTGGTGCTACACTAGCTTTCGCAAGATGTTTAGCAGAGTTTGGAGCAACTATTACTTTTGTATCTAATATCCCTGGAGAAACACAAACACTTCCTTTAGCATTGTATAACGCTACACAAACCCCTGGCACCGAAGCAGCAGCTTTAAGATTAGTAATTATATCTGTAATGTTAGCAATAGTATCTATGGTAATTTCTGAAATTTTAGCAAGAAGATCTCAAAAACACATTAAAGGACTAAAAAATTAATGAAGAGTAACTATATAAAATTTAAATTAAAACAAGGCAATTTTCTTACAAAAGTAAAATTTGACATTCCAGAATCTAAAGTAATAGCTCTAACTGGACTATCCGGAAGTGGTAAATCAACTATTGCAAAAGCAATATGTGGATTAATCAAACCAGACGACGGAACAATAAATTTAAACAACAAAGTCTTATATTGTTCTAAAAATTCAATTAATTTACCTCCTCATTTAAGAAATATAGGAATGGTTTTTCAAGAACCCAGACTATTTCCACATATGTCTGTAAAAAATAATTTAATTTACGGAAATAGTAGAATGAAAGAGTTAGATTCTAAAAGTTATAATGAAATAATATCAATTCTAGGAATTAAAAACCTCTTAGATAGAACTACAACTAATTTATCTGGAGGAGAAGCTCAAAGAGTTTCCATAGGAAGAGCTTTACTATCTAATCCTTCAATTTTAATATTAGATGAACCCTTGACTGGACTAGACGCACCAAGACAACTTAAAATTTTATCTATTATAAAAAAAATAAATACAAAAATAAAAATTCCAATTCTATTTATAAGTCACTCTCTTGACGAAATAATATTTATGGCAGATAAAATTATAATATTAAATAATGGAAAAATTACTGCCCAAGGAACAACAGAAGAAATAATCTCCAACAAAAATTTTAATTATTTTAAAACAGGAAATTTAAAAAGCTCTCTATTACAAGGTAAAATAATTTCTCATGACAAAAATACTTCTAATTCAATACTCCAAATAGACAATACTGACTTTGTTACCAATAATATACCAGATAAAATTAAGTCCAACCATATTTTAAGAGTATTTAGCAATGATGTTTCTTTAGCCAAAATAATCCCTAAAGAAATATCAATAAATAATATTATTAAGTGTAAAATTAAAAATATTAAAATAATGCAGCAACAAGGAAAAGTAGAAGTTACATTAAAAATTGTAAAACAAGAATTTTTATCAGAAATTACTGTAAAATCCTTTAAACGACTAAAGTTAAAAAGGAACCAAACAGTTTATGCATTGATTAAAACAGTATCTATTGTAGGAAAGTAATTTTTTATTTAATATTATTTTGAACAATACCTTTAAGGATAAATATGCTCAAAAAAGTTCATGGTGGAAAAATTCTTGCTAATAGTTTAGCAGATTTAGGTGTAAAAACTGTTTTTACTGTTCCAGGAGAAAGTTTTCTTGCTGCATTAGACGGCTTATATGATCATAAAAATAAAATAAAAGTAATAACTTGTAGACATGAAACTGGAGCTTCAAATATGGCAGAAGCTTGGGGAAAATTAACTTGCTTTCCAGGCGTGGCATTCGTAACAAGGGGGCCTGGTGCATGTCATGCAAGTATTGGAATTCACACTGCTATGCAAGATTCAAGTCCTATGATTTTATTTATTGGGCAAATTAACAAAAACTATAAAGGTAGAGAAGCTTTCCAAGAAGTTGATTACCACAAAATGTTTGGAAAACCATTTAGCAAAAAGATTTTTGAGATCAATAATATTAAAAACCTCTCATTAACTATAGAAAAAGCTTTTAAGATCTCAATAAATGGTAGACCAGGTCCAGTAGTAATATCGCTTCCTGAAAATATGCTTGAAAAAAAACATATATATAAAACTATTAAACCTATCAAAAATATTCAAATAAAACCTGATCTCAAAAAATTAGATAACGTCTTAAAAATTTTAGAAAATTGTAATAAACCGCTCATTATTATTGGCGGTGGGGATTGGAATAGTAAAGGAGCAAAAGATTTAGTATATTTTGCAACTAAAAATAATATTCCTTTTGCAGTGTCTTTTAGAAGACAATCATTAGTAGATAATACAAATAATAATTATATAGGAGATTTATCTACAAGTGTGGATCCAAAACTCACAGAACAAGTAAAAAATGCAGAAATAATCTTGGTAGTAGGAAGTAGATTAGGTGAAATGACTACTGCTGGTTATTCTACAATAAAAATAAAAGATAAAAATAAAATTATACATATATACCCAGATAAAAATGAGTTAGGAAAAGTCTACAAACCACTTTTGAGTATTAATAGTAATAGTAATAATTTTGCTAAAGCTATTAAAAACAGAAAAATAAAAAATATTACGTGGAACAAATGGACAAGAGAAGGAAGAAATAATTATTTATTATATACAACACCTCCTATGTATGATTCTGAACCTAATATGGGTAAAATTATGCAAACTCTTAAAAAAGTAATGCCTAAAAACACTATAATTACTATTGATGCAGGCAATTTTAGTGGATGGGTTCAAAGATTCTGGGTTTATACTAAGGCAAAAACTCAATTAGCTCCTACTAGTGGAGCAATGGGATATTCTATTCCTGCTGCAGTTTCTGCTAAAATTGCGAATAAAAGATCTCCTGTAATAGCATTTTGCGGAGATGGAGGATTTATGATGAGTAGTCAAGAACTTGCTACCTGTAATCAATATAAAATTAAACCAATAATTATATTAATCAATAATAATATGTTTGGCACGATAAGAATGCACCAAGAAAAAATTTATCCAGATAGAAAAATTGCAACAGATCTCATTAACCCAGATTTTAAATTACTTTGTAAAGGATACAATGCTCATTATGAAAAAGTAACACATCATAATAAATTTTTATTATCTTTAAAAAGAAGTATAAATTCAAATAAAGCATCTGTAATAGAAATTAAAATAAACCCTGAACAAATTACAACTAGACAAAAAATTAAAGATTTAAGAAATTAGTTTATAAGGAAAATAATATGAAAAATTTATTTAAAGAAAACATTAAAAACGGAAAAAATCAAATAGGAGTTTTTGCAAGCTTAGGAAGTGAAATGGCCGCAGAAGTTTTAGGAAGTTCAAATATTGATTATACACTTATAGATATGGAACATGCTCCTAATGATATTAGAAATACTGTACAACAAATGCATGCAATAAAATCAGCTGGAGGAGAATCTTTGGTAAGAATTCCTGTGTTAGACCATATTTTTGCTAAGAGACTTTTAGATGCAGGAGCTACTACAATAATGTTTCCTCAAATTAACAATATAGAAGATGCTAAAAAAGCTGTTGCATCAGTCAAATACCCCCCAGTAGGAATAAGAGGAATTGCTGGTGCTACTAGAGCTAATAACTTTGGTAGAGAGTTGGATTATATAAATGCAGCTGATGAATTGACTTGTGTAATTTGTCAAATTGAATCAATTTCCGCATGTCAAAATGTTAGAGAGATCGCTGAATTAGATGGTGTTGACCTTTTATTCATTGGTCCGGGTGATTTATCTGCCGATATGGGATTCATTCAAAATAGAAATGCTCCAGAAGTAAAAGCTAAAGCACTAGAGGTTCTAGCCATTACAAAAGAATGCAAAAAGCCTTGCGGAATTATGGTTTCTTCAATTGAAGAGGCAAAAGAAATGCTTACCCTAGGTTTTTCTGTTATTGCAATTACTACAGACTTAGTTTTACTAAGAAACTCTGTCGATAACATTGCAAACATTAAAAGATAATATACTAACCATTTAATACTTTAGTTACTAATAAAACTATTACTACGGTTACTACTACCGTTGTAATAGTAAACCACAATAAACTATTATCAGATTTGTTTCCTTCAGACATTTAACTCTCCCAAATATTATTATTGACTTAAATTAGCTCCGGTATCCTTTGGAGAAACAGTAATCCAAACTTCAGCTTGCCTTCTAATTGTTGAATCTATTCTAATATTAGCTATTCTTGAGCCACGTTGATAAGTTATTAAACTTATATCAGACCTGATACTAGTAATTTCTTTCCAACCAAAATTAGGCATCTCAAATCTATAAAAATCAAAAACTTCTGCTCCATTCATCCCAACTATTAAATTCAACCTTCCAAACCAATCACTTTCTCCCCCAAAAACTAGGGACTTTTCAAGATTCATTTTTGAGTTTCCTGGCATAGGCAAATCATTAAATTTAGCAAAAGAAGCTTCTTCATCTGGCAATCCTTCTGGGCCAGAAACACCACTTGCTCTTGTTAAAACCTTGTTATCACACGATACTAAAAAAAGAAATAAACTTAAAAAAGAAAACTTAAAAAGATTATTTAGATTAGTAACCATCATATTATATTCTCCTATATATATATTTTCGCATAACAAACGTACACAGGTCAACTTCTACTATAAATAATGGTACCCCCGGCAGGATTCGAACCTGCGACCTACCGCTTAGAAGGCGGTCGCTCTATCCAGCTGAGCTACGGAGGCACAACATTAATTACATATCTTCCATCTTATTATATAAAATTTTCCGCATACGATTTAATTTTTTTTAATCTTTCTTTCGATTTATTTATTTCAATAATAATATCATTTTTTTTTGCATATCTCTCAAGATCATTTAAAGATTTAAACTTTAATTGAATTTGATTTTTAATATCTGAACCTCCAACCCATCCCATTATAATGTCTTTTCTAAAAGATTTATCAACTAATGGTTTTAAAATCCAATATTCAGAATCACGTCTTCCAGATTGTGTAGAAGATACTGTTTTTTTATAAACTTTTGCTCTTTTGAGATTAACAGATTTAAATAGCACTGAACCCATAAACAACCTTATACAAGTGGTCGGGGCGGAGTGATTCGAACACTCGACCCCCTGTTCCCAAAACAGGTGCGCTAACCAGGCTGCGCTACGCCCCGAAAAATAAATAATACATTTTATTTATCATTAACTATACTAAGCATCAAGAAT
>CAYTZM010000018.1:0-15473 GCA_964442655.1 uncultured Rhodospirillaceae bacterium
AAGCTTTTCCAATTAGCATATTATTTTTAATACCTATAATTTTACATTTATGTATTTTTCTATTTTTAGTATTTAATACTTTAACTGTTAAAAAGTTTTCACTATGTCCAATGCCATTATTATCTTCTACAAGTACTTTCTGCGTGCTATTTACAGATTTTTTAAGAGCTTTTTTTAATTGAAAGTCTCCATATTCCCTTAACTCTTTAGCTCTTATTTTTCTTATACAATTTAATACTTGCGGCATTTTAGATGCAGGAGTTTTTATTCTTTGAGAATATGGAAAAACATGCAGAAAAGTAAGATTTAAGTTTTTTATAGCATTCAAAGTGTTTTTATGAGCATCTTCTGTTTCTGTTGGGAAGCCTGCTATTAAGTCGGCTCCGAATAATATATTTTGTCTTATATTTTTTAGTTCATTTATAATATTTTCAACATCTTCTGTGGAGTGTCGTCTTTTCATTCTTTTCAATATTAAGTTATCGTGGCTTTGTAGACTTAAATGAATATGAGGCATTAATCTTTCTTCATATCTAAAAGCTTCTATTAAATCATTATCAATTTCAGCAGGATCTATAGAAGAGATTCTTAATCTTTTTAATTTAGGAACAAATTTAAGAATTTTTTTAACTAATTTTCCTAAGTTATAATTTCCTGGTAAATCTTCACCATAAGAAGTTAAGTTCACTCCTGTTAAAATAACTTCTTTTATTCCTGAATTAATAATTGTTTTAATGTCATCTATGATTATACCAGAAGGGACACTTTCACTATTTCCTCTAGCTATTGTTATTACACAAAAAGTACAGGAATGATTGCATCCATTCTGGATTCTAATAAAAGCTTTAGTTTTTTCTTTATTATTTTTTAATAAATTTAAATGATTTGCATCTTCTTTAATTGCTTCTTTATTATTTATTTGTGGATGTAGCCCCCAAGATGAAGGGATAAGTTTATTTTTATTAGGAATAATTTTATCTATTTCTGGCATTTTTTTCCATTTTTCTTGATCTAATTCTACTGCACATCCTGTTGCCATAATGAAAGCTTTGGGATTATTTTTTCTAGCTTTCCTTATTTCTTGTCTTGCTTGTCTTTCGGCTTCTCCAGTTACAGCACAAGTGTTTACAACAACGATGTTTTTATTTGTCGATAAATTTTGATAAGTTTTAATTTTTTCACTCTCGTATGAATTTAATCTACACCCCAGAGTAATTGTTTTTATATTGTTTTTCATTTATTTATACCTAAAGTGCTTAAATCCCCTAAAAAAGATACTGCGATAGGTCCTGTCATAATTATATGTTTGTCTGTATCTATATTCCAATTAATATTAAGAGAACCTCCTTCTAAAATTATTTCTGCATTAGAGTCAGTTAGTTTATTTTTAAAGGCAGCTACTAAAGCTGCACATGCGCCCGATCCACAAGCTAAAGTTTTACCTGTTCCTCTTTCCCATACTTGAGTTAAAATTTTATTTTTATTTTTTATTTGGCAAAATTCTACATTTATTTTTTCTGGGAATAATGAATTATTTTCTATTATAGGTCCAATTTTGTTTATATTTATATTTTTTAAATCATTTACGAAAAAAACTATATGAGGGTTTCCTATATTTACAGCTGTTCCATTTTTTAATCCATATTTGTCAAAGTTAATTTTATTTTGTTTTTTTTTTAAAGGGATATCTTTCCAAAAGAATTTAGGTTTTCCCATATCAACTTTTATAAGTCCATTTTTTTCTGATTTAGCTTTTATAACTCCTGATATGGTTTGTATGGAAACTTCTTTTTTTGGAGCTGATGAAAAAAGAATTCCTGCAATACATCTTGCAGCATTTCCACATGCCTCGGCTTCTGATCCATCCGCATTATATATTTTCATATAAATATCTGCCCTTTTTGAACTTTTTAATTCAATTACTTGATCACATCCGATACCTAGTCTTCTATTAGAAATAAGTTCAATGTATTTTGTATTTAAATTATATTCATTTTTTCTGGAATCTAAAATAACAAAATCATTTCCTAAGCCATGCATTTTTATGAAAGGTTTTCTCATTATAATCTCTATATAAATTTATTTTTTTAATATAATATTAATATATAAAGAATAGTTGACGTTTTAGCTAGTAAGATGTACTAAATACTCTAATTTTAAAGTTTAATTATTATTTTAATGGCTTTGAGGAGCTACACTGGTCTACGAGTTTCGTTCGCCGGTGTTAATCTTTTACAATGAAAGACTGAGATAGATATGTTTGAAAATTTAAGTGATAAATTAGTTTCTGCTTTTGATAAAATTAGAGGAAAAGGCACTTTATCGGAAAGCGATATTAGTAATGCTATGAAAGAAGTAAGGTTGGCTTTAATTGAAGCGGATGTTGCTTTGGATGTTGTAAAAAAGTTTATAACTGAAATAACTGAGGAAGCTAAAGGTCAGAAAATTACGAAATCAGTTAAACCTGATCAAATGGTAATAAAAATAGTTCAAGATAAATTAACAGAACTTCTTGGTGGAGAAGAAAAAGATAATAATGTAAAATTATTATCTCCTCCTTCATTCATTATGTTAGTAGGTTTACAAGGATCTGGTAAAACAACTTCAGCTGCTAAAATGGCTTTGATGCTAAAAAAATCAGGAAAAAAAATTCTTTTAGCATCTTTAGATATTCAAAGGCCTGCTGCTATGGAACAACTTCAAATTTTGGGAGATCAAATTAGTGTAGATGTGTTGCCGATTGAAAAAGGGCAAAAACCTGTAGATATCACAAAAAGGTCACATAGTGTTGCTAAACTTGGAAGTTATGATGCAGTGATATTAGATACAGCAGGAAGAGCTAGTGTAGATGATGAATTGATGAATGAATTAAGAGATGTATACGATGCAGCAAATCCTTCAGAAGTATTTTTAGTAGCTGATGCGATGACAGGTCAAGAAGCAGCGAATGTAGCAAGAAGTTTTAAAGAAAAGTCTAAAGTAACAAGTATAATCTTGACTAGAGTAGACGGTGATGCTCGTGGAGGCGCTGCTTTAAGCATGTCAAGTATTACTAATTGCCCTATAAAATTTATGGGAACTGGTGAAAAAATAGAGTCTTTAGAAACATTTAAAGCAGAAAGAATATCTTCTCGTATTTTAGGAATGGGAGATATAGTTGGATTAGTAGAAAAAGCACAAACTGATGTAAAAGAAGTAGAAGCAAAAGATTTAGCAAAAAAAATATCTAAAGGTACGTTTGATTTTAATGATTTTAGAAAGCAGCTTAATCAAATGAAAAAAATGGGAGGAATGCAGGGAATATTAAATTTGCTTCCAGGAGCCCAAAAGATAAAAAAGCAAATGGCTGTTGGTGGGTTAGATGATAAAATATTAGTACGTATGGATTCAATGATTTCATCTATGACGAATAGGGAAAGAATCAATCCAAAGTTATTAAATGGATCACGTAAAAGAAGGATTGCTACTGGTTCGGGAAATTCAGTTCAAGATTTAAATCGTTTATTAAAACAATTTAAACAAATGACATTGATGATGAAAAAAATGGGTAAAAAAGGAGGAGGAATGGACATGATGGATATGCAAGGTATGGATTTGCCTGGCGGATTACCAAAAGGTTTTAATCCTGGAAATATACCATTTAGAAGAAAATAAAATTTTAAATTAATTTGTAAACAGTAAAGGAAAAAATATGCCATTAAAAATAAGGTTAAGTAGAGGAGGTAGTAAAAAAAGACCTCATTATAGAATAGTACTTGCAGATTCACGTGCTGCTAGAGATGGAAGGTTTATTGAAAGATTAGGAACATATAATCCGCTTTTATCTAAAGAAAATGATAAACGAGTAATATTTAATGAGGAGAGAATTAAATATTGGTTAAAAAATGGTGCACAACCAAGTGATAGAATTATTAAATTTTTAGCAGCTGAGAAAATAATGGAAGATATAAAAAGGGATAACCCTATTAAAGCTAAACCTAAGTTGAAGACACAAGAAAGATCTCTAGCAGCAAAGGACGCTAAAGAAGCGGAGAAGAAAGCAGAAGAAGCGCCAGCTAAAGAAGAAGCGCCAGCTAAAGAAGAAGCTTCAGTTAAAGAAGAAGCGTCAGCTAAAGAAGAAGCGTCAGTTAAAGAAGAAGCTTCAGTTAAAGAAGAAGCTTCAGTTAAAGAAGAAGCTTCAGTTAAAGAAGAAGCGTCAGCTAAAGAAGAAGCGTCAGTTAAAGAAGAAGCGTCAGCTAAAGATGAAGCTTCAGTTAAAGAAGAAGCTTCAGTTAAAGAAGAAGCGCCAGCTAAAGAAGAAGCTCTAGCTGAAGAAGAAGCGCCAGCTAAGGAAAAAAAGAATAAGAAAAATAAATAAATGGTGATTAAAATAGATAAGGAAAATATTAATAATTTTATAGTTATTGGAGTTATTACAGGTAAACATGGTTTAAAAGGTTTAGTAAAAGTAAAGTGGTTTACTGAAACTTTAGAGGGTTTAGAATCATATAACCCAATAAAACTATCAAACAATGATACATATTTTTTAAATATTGTATCGGAAAATAAAGGACAAGCAGTTTGTAAATTAGATAATGTCCTAAATGCTAACGAAGCAGAGTTATTGAAAGGACAAAAAATATTTGCTGAGAGATCTCGTTTTCCAGAATTAAAGGAAAATGAATATTATCAATCTGATTTAGTTGGATGTAAGGTAAATACAGTAAATGGAAAGTATATTGGAAAAGTAACAGGAGTTTATGATTATGGTGCCGGCTCTTTATTAGAAATTGGGGATGATTTAATAATATTTAATGATAAAAACTTTCCTTATGTTAGAACTGATAATAAAGAAATTTTTATGGAAATAGAGAATATTATAGGAAATAATAATGAAAAATAAAAACTGTTTTGAAGCTAGAGTTCTTACTTTATTCCCTGAGATGTTTCCTGGAATTTTAGCTCATTCTTTAGCTGGAAAAGCTTTAAATAAAAATATATGGAATATAGAAACAATTAATGTAAGAGATTATGCAAGTGATAAGTATGGTAGAGTCGATGATGAACCGTATGGAGGTGGCCCAGGAATGATTATGAGAGCTGACGTTTTATCTAGAGCTTATGATGAGAATAAGCCGGAAAAAAATTGGAGTAAAATAATTTTAACTCCTAGAGGAAAGCCGTTGACGCAAAAAATTGTTAAAACAATTTCTAAAAAACCTGGCATAATATTGGTTTGTGGTAGATATGAAGGGGTAGATGAGAGGTTTATAGAATCAAGGTCTCTTGAAGAAATTAGTGTAGGTGATTATATTTTGTCAGGTGGAGAGCCTGCTGCTTTTATTATATTAGATTCTGTAATACGGTTATTGAGTGGAACTACAGGAAGCAAAGAAAGTCTTATAGAGGAAAGTTTTGAAAATAATATATTGGAGTATCCACAGTATACAAGACCATATGATTGGGAAGGCATGAATCCACCTAAGGTGTTATTATCGGGCAACCATAAAGAAATAAAAAAATGGCGTGATGAAAAAGCTTTTAAAGATACAAAAAAACGTAGACCTGAGCTTTTATTAGATGAAAAAGATTAATATTAATGATAGATATACTTTGTTATTGAGAGGAAAAGGAAATGAATATAATTGATGAAATAGAACTTGAACAAATGAAGGAAATATCTGAGAAAAGAGAAATTCCTGAATTTTCATCAGGCGATGAATTAAAAGTACATTTAAAAGTGGTAGAGGGAACAAGAGAAAGAATTCAAGTTTTTGAAGGTTTATGTATAGCTAGATCTAATAGGGCTTTAAATTCAACTTTTACTATGAGAAAAATTTCTAATGGAGAAGGAGTAGAAAGAGTATTTCCTTTATATTCTCCTTTAATAGATAAATTGGAAGTAATCAGGAGAGGAGATGTTAGAAGAGCAAAGCTTTATTATATAAGAAAAAGATCTGGTAAGAAAGCAAGAATTGCAGAGAAGAGGGTAGATAATAAAATAGAAGAAGTGAAGGTTTCTCCATCTGAAGAGAGTTCTGTTAAGAAAGAAGAACCTATTAAGAAAAAAGATCCTGTTAAGGAAAAAGAAGCTGTTAAAAAAGAAAAATGAAAGAAAGAAAAATAGTTCTCTTAGTTTGAGGTAAAATAGATTTGAGTAAAACTTTATTTGATAAAATATGGGACAAACATATAGTAAATCAAAGACCGGATGGAAACACATTAATATATATTGATAGACATCTTGTTCATGAAGTAACTAGTCCACAAGCTTTTTCAGGTTTAAAAGAAAATAATAGAAAAATTAGAAGACCTGATCTGACGCTGGCTGTAGCAGATCATAATGTTCCTACACAAAATAGATTAAAAGGAATTGATGATGAAGTTGCTAGAATACAAGTAGAAACTTTAGAAAAGAATGTTAAAGAATTTAATATTCCATATATACCTTTATTAGATATACGTCAGGGAATAGTTCATGTAATAGGACCGGAACAAGGATTTACTTTGCCAGGATGTACATTGGTATGTGGAGATAGTCATACTTCGACACATGGAGCTTTTGGTTCTTTGGCTTTTGGAATAGGCACTAGTGAAGTTGAACATGTTTTTGCTACACAAACTTTGATTCAAAAAAAACCTAAAACTATGCTTATAAAGATGGAAGGAAATGTATCTAAAGGAGTTACAGCAAAAGATATAGCTTTGGCTATTATTAAAAAATTAGGGACATCTGGTGGTACAGGATATGTCTTAGAATATTTTGGTCAAGCTATTACAAGTTTGTCTATGGAAGGAAGAATGACATTATGTAATATGTCTATAGAAGCTGGAGCTAGGGCAGGTTTAATAGCACCAGACGAAAAAACATATAAATATTTAATAAATAAGCCTATGGTTCCAAAAGGAGAAGAATTTGATAAATGTGTTGAAGAATGGAAAAAACTTCCGAGTGATAAAGACGCCATTTATGATAAAATAATTATTTTAGATTCTACAAATATAGAACCGCATGTAACTTGGGGGACAAGTCCAGAGGATGTATTGCCTATTAGCGGTATAATACCTGATCCTAAAAAAGTATCAAAAGATGATTTGCGAAATGCTATGGAAGATTCATTAGAATATATGGGTTTAAAACCTGGACAATCTATAAATGAAATTAAAATAGACAAGGTTTTTATTGGTTCTTGTACTAACAGTAGAATAGAAGATTTAAGAGAAGCTGCTGCAGTGGTAAGGGGAAAAAAAGTTGCAGATGGAGTCTATGCTATGGTTGTTCCAGGGTCAGGTTTAATTAAGATTCAGGCAGAACAAGAAGGAATAGCAGATATTTTAATTGAGGCAGGCTTTGATTGGAGAGAACCAGGATGTTCAATGTGTTTGGCAATGAATCCCGATAAATTATTGCCAAAGGAAAGATGTGCATCAACTTCAAATAGAAATTTTAGAGGTAGACAAGGAAGAGAAGGTAGAACACATCTAGTAAGTCCTGCAATGGCAGCAGCAGCTGCTGTTACAGGACATTTTATTGATGTTAGAAAATTTAATTAAGTAGGTAAATAATAATGGAATCTTTTAAATATTTAAATGGCATAGTTGCTTCTATTCCACAAGTTAATATAGATACTGACGCGATAATACCTAAACAATTTTTAAAAACAATAGAGAGATCAGGTTTAGGTAAACATCTGTTTTATGAAAAAAGATATGATAAAGATGGAAAATTAAATAAAGATTTTATATTAAATAAAGCTCCATGGATTAAGTCGTCTGTTTTAGTAGCAGGGGATAATTTTGGCTGTGGCTCTAGTAGAGAACATGCTCCTTGGGCTTTATTGGATTTTGGTATAAAATGTATTATCTCTACTTCATTTGCAGATATTTTTTATAATAATTGTTTTAAAAATGGTGTTCTTCCAATAGTTGTTGATGAAAAAGTAAGAAATGAAATTACTTTATATGCTTCTGAAGGAGCAGAAATATCTATTAATTTAGAAGAACAAAATATAATCATAGAAAATAAGATTTATAATTTTGATATAGAACCTTTTAGAAAGGAATGTTTGTTAAAAGGTTTAGATGATATAGGTTTGACTTTAGAAAATGAAAATTTAATAGAAAGGTATGAGAATGAATTTAATAAGAAAATATGGAATATTCCTAATAAAATAGAATTAGAGGAGTAGTATTATGGCTAGTAACAGAAAAGTTTTAATGCTTCCAGGTGATGGAATTGGTCCTGAGGTGATGAAGGAAACTAGAAGAGTTATTGATTGGTTTGACAAACGTTTAGCAGTTGATTTTGATATAGAAGAAGATTTAGTGGGGGGAGCATCTTATGATATTCATAAAACACCTATTACTGATAAAGTAATTGATAAAGCTATGAATGTAGATGCAGTTTTATTTGGGGCAGTAGGCGGGCCAAATTATGATAAATTACCTTTTTCTCAAAAACCTGAACGAAGCTTATTGAGATTAAGAAAAGATTTAGGTTTATATGCAAATTTAAGACCTGCTAAAGTTTTTGATTCTTTAGCTGATGCATCGACCTTAAAAAAAGATATTGTATCTGGTTTAGATATTATGATTTTAAGAGAGTTGACAGGAGGTATTTATTTTGGTGAACCAAGAGGTGTGGAAACTTTATCTGATGGAACTAAAAAAGGAATAAATACTGAGGTGTATTTTACGAACGAGATAAGAAGAGTTGGTGAAGTTGCTTTTGAATTAGCTTCAAAAAGAAATAATTTAGTACATTCAGTAGAGAAAGCTAATGTAATGGAGAGTGGTTTACTTTGGAGAGAGGAAATTGAAAAACTTTATGAAGAAAAGTTCTCTAATATGAAGTTGGAACATATGTATGCGGATAATTGTGCTATGCAATTAGTTAGAGATCCTCATCAATTTGATGTTATAGTTACAACAAATTTATTTGGAGATTTGTTATCAGATATATCAGCACAGTTAACTGGGTCGTTGGGTATGTTACCTTCTGCATCTTTAGGAGATTTAGGAGAAGATGGAATAAGAAAATCTTTATATGAGCCAATACACGGTAGTGCGCCAGATATATCAGGACAAGGTAAAGCAAATCCAATTGCAATGATTTTATCATTTTCTATGATGTTAAGATATTCTTTAAATAGAGCTGAGGATGCTGATCTAGTTGAAAAAGCAATTAATAAAGTTTTAGAAGATGGATTACGAACTGCAGATATTATGCAACCAGGAAAAGAATTAATTTCTACAGAAAAAATGGGTGAAGAAATATGCAATCGGTTAGATAAATTGGCCGTATAAATATTAGGAGAAAATTATGAGTTATAATATAGCTGTTTTAGGTGCGACGGGTGCAGTAGGTCATGAAATATTGAATATTTTGGCCGAGAGAAATTTTCCTATTAAAAATATTTATGCACTAGCTTCTAAAAATTCTGCTGGTAAAGAAGTTAGTTTTGGAGAAAAAGTTTTGAAAATACAGGATGTTGAGAAATTCGATTTTGAACATGCCAACATAGCTTTATTTTCTGCTGGCTCAGAAGTATCTAAACATTGGGCACCAATTGCTGGAGATAAAGGTTGTGTTGTGATAGATAATACGTCTTGTTTTAGAATGGATCCTAACGTTCCTTTAATTATACCGGAAGTTAATCCAGAAGCGATAGATGGCTTTAGGAATAAGAATATTATTGCTAATCCTAATTGTTCAACTATACAAATGGTGGTAGCATTAAAACCTTTACATGATTTGTTTACTATTAAGCGAGTTGTAGTTTCCACATATCAGTCAGTATCTGGAGCAGGTAAGTTGGCTATGGACGAACTTTGGAATCAAACAAGAAAAATGTTTTTTAATGAAAATATTAAACCAGAGAATTTTAATAAAAGAATAGCTTTTAATGTTATTCCGCAGATAGATAAGTTTTTGGAGGATGGATCTACAAAAGAAGAAAAGAAAATGGTAGATGAAACAAAAAAAATATTAGATCATACAATAGATGTAAATGCTACTTGTGTTAGGGTTCCTGTATTTATAGGACATTCTGAGGCGGTAAATGTGGAATTTGAATCAAATATAAATATAGAAGAAATTAGAGAATCTCTTAAAAATGCTTCTGGTATTTCTTTAATAGATGATATTGAAAATGATACATATATTACTCCGATTGAATGTGTTTCTGATTTCTCTGTTTTTATTTCTAGACTTAGAATAGATAGTACTGTTCCTAATGGAATTAATATGTGGGTAGTTTCTGATAATTTAAGAAAAGGAGCTGCATTAAATTCAATTCAAATAGCGGAGGAATTATTAAATAGAAAATTTATTTAATAGGGGAAATTCTATAAAATGATCAAGAAAGAAAATAATAGACCATTATCACCTCATTTGCAGATTTATAAACCTCAAATTACATCTATACTTTCTATATCTCATAGAATATCCGGTATATTTTTGTCTTTAGGTTTATTTGTAATGTTTGGTTTTATAGCTTTTCTTGCATTAGGGAAAAATTATTATGTAATTTGGCAGTGTTTTGCAAACTCTCTTATTGGAGAAGTGCTTTTTATGGGATGGATAATTGCTCTCTTTTTTCATATGTTAAATGGAATAAGGCATTTATTTTGGGATTATGGAATAGGTTTGTCTCTTAATGTTTCTAAATGGACTGGAATAATAGTCTGTATTTTAACTTTTGTATTATCAATTTTAATAGGTTTTAACTTTCTTGGACTATTAATATGAGAAGTCCATTAAGTCATTGGAGACTTCAACGATTTTCTGCAATATTATTGTTATTTATAACTATTTGGTTGGTTACTTCAATTGTATGTATTAAAGATAATACATATGATGAAACAGTTATGTGGATGAACTCTCCATTAAATGCTATAATTTTAATAGCTTTTTTTATTATAAGTTTCTTACATGCAAGTTTAGGGTTAAAGGTTATTATTGAGGATTATATTTCAAATAGCGTAATTAGAAATAGATTGATTTTTATTATTAAAATTTTTAGCTGGATACTATCATTATTATCTATATTTTTTATTTTTATGATCGTATTTTAGATCAGGAGTGAAATAAATGACACAAGCATATAACATTATAGACCATACCTATGATGTGGTTGTGGTAGGTGCTGGAGGTGCTGGATTAAGAGCAACTCTAGGTTTAGCAGAAAAAGGGCTTAAAATAGCTTGTTTATCAAAAGTTTTTCCTACGCGTTCTCATACTGTTGCAGCTCAAGGTGGTATTAGCGCTGCTTTAGGAAATATGGGAAAAGATGATTGGCGCTGGCATATGTATGATACTGTAAAAGGAAGCGATTGGCTTGGTGATCAAGATGCGATTGAATATATGTGCAAAGAAGCAAGTGCAGCAGTAATAGAATTAGAAAAATATGGAGTACCATTTTCAAGAACTGAAGAAGGTAAAATTTATCAAAGACCTTTTGGGGGAATGACTACGGAATTTGGAGAAGGTTCTCAAGCTCATAGAACTTGTTCAGCGGCCGATAGAACTGGTCATGCTATATTACATACGTTATATCAACAAGCTTTAAGAAATAATGCAGAGTTCTTTATAGAATATTTTGCTCTTGATTTAATAATGGATGAAGGAGTATGCAGAGGAGTTATAGCTTGGTGTCTTGAAGATGGAACTATTCATAGGTTTATGGCTCAAAATGTTGTCTTGGCTACAGGAGGGTATGGAAGAGTATATTTCTCGGCCACCTCTGCTCATATTTGCACAGGTGATGGGAATGCTATGGTATTAAGAGCAGGTTTACCGCTTCAGGATATGGAATTTGTTCAGTTTCATCCTACAGGAATATATGGAGCTGGTTGCTTAATTACGGAAGGAACAAGAGGAGAAGGAGGATATTTAACAAACAATTCTGGTGAAAGGTTTATGGAGAGGTATGCCCCTCATGCTAAAGATTTGGCATCTAGAGACGTTGTATCTAGGGCTATGACAGTTGAAATTCACGAAGGAAGAGGTGTAGGAGAGGAGTCTGATCATATTTTTTTACATTTAGAACATCTTGATTTAAAGATTATAAATGAGAAGTTACCAGGCATTAAAGAAACAGCAAGAATTTTTGCAGGTGTTGATGTTACAAAAGAGCCAATTCCTGTACTTCCTACTTGCCATTATAATATGGGAGGTATTCCAGCAAAATATACAGGAGAAGTTATTGTAGGAAATAATAATGGCACTACTAAATCAACGGTTCCCGGTTTATGTGCGGTAGGGGAAACAGCTTGTGTCTCTGTTCATGGAGCTAATAGGTTAGGTTCTAATTCATTGCTAGATTTAGTAGTATTTGGGAGAGCAACGGGTATGCACTTGGGTGATATTTTACAACCTGGAAAATCTCAAAAACCTATTTCAAAAAATCTAGGTGAAGAGACTTTAGATAATTTTGATAAAATTAGATATTCAAAAGGAGATTCACGAACTTCACATATTAGATTAGAAATGCAAAGAGCAATGCAGGAAAATTGTGCAGTATTTAGAACAAGTAAAATTTTAGAAGAAGGTATGGGAAGAATTAATACTGCATGGGATGAGTTTAGAGATATTTCAGTAAAAGATAAATCATTGATTTGGAATACCGATTTATTAGAAACTTTAGAATTAAAAAATTTATTGGAACAAGCTTTAGTAACGATGGCATCAGCACAAACTAGAACAGAAAGTAGAGGAGCTCATGCTAGAGAGGATTTTCCAGAGAGGGATGATGAAAATTGGTTAGTACATAGTTTAGCATGGGAGAAAGATGGTAAAGTTAAAATGGGAACAAGTAGAGTAACATTAAACTCTTTGACAAATGATGTGCAGAGTTTTCCTCCTAAAGCAAGGGTGTATTAGTAAAATGGCACAATTAACTCTTCCTAAAAATTCAAGAATTGTTAAAGGAAATTTATTTTCTTTACGAGGAAATATATCCAAAAAAAAATTGTTTAAGATTTATAGGTATGATCCTGATTCTAAAAATTTACCCAGTATAGATACTTATGAAATAGATCTTGATAAATGTGGTACAATGGTGCTTGATGCATTAATTTATATTAAAGATAGTGTCGATTCGACTTTAACATTCAGAAGGTCTTGTAGAGAAGGTGTTTGTGGTTCATGTTCTATGAATATAGATGGAACTAATACTCTTGCATGCACTAAAAATATTAATGATATCTCAGGAGAAGTAAAAATTTATCCGTTACCACATATGGAAGTAATAAAAGACTTGGTTACGGATCTTTCGAATGTTTATAAACAATATGCTTCGATTCAACCTTGGTTAAAAAGTAATAAAGTTACAGAAGATGGACTGGAAAGAAGACAATCTCCTAAAGAAAGAAAAGAATTAGATGGTGTATATGAATGTATTTTATGTTTTTGTTGTTCTGCTAGTTGTCCCTCTTATTGGTGGAATGGAGATAAATATTTAGGGCCTGCAGCTTTGTTACAAGCTTATAGGTGGATAGCAGATAGCAGGGATGAGGCAAAGAATGATAGGCTAGATGAATTAGAAGATTCTTTTAAATTGTACAGATGTCATACTATAATGAATTGCACAAATACTTGCCCAAAAGGGTTAAACCCTGCAAAAGCTATTTCTAAAATTAAATTGGCTATTTCTAAAAGAGCTTAACATTATAGATTATATATTGTATTCATCATTTATGTGGTTATATTTAATTTTGGGATTAATTATTCTTGCTTTTTCTGGTGACATGCTGGTAAGAGGAAGTGTAGATTTATCAAAAATTTTAAAAGTTTCTCCATTTATTATTGCTGGTACGCTTGTAGCATTTGGTACTTCTATTCCGGAATTATTTGTTTCGGTTATGGCTAGTATTGAGGGTAGCCCAGAAGCCGCTATAGGAAATATTTTAGGTTCAAATTTTGCTAATGTATTTTTAGCCTTAGGAGCAGCTGCATTCATTAATGTAATTTTACCACCAAAAAATATGAACTATATAGATATTATAATATTATTAGTTTTTTCAATTGTATTTGCTTTTATATTATTAAATTTATCTTCCATTTCTATTTGGTTAGGTTTAGCACTTATTTTAACTTTAATAATTTATCTTTTTTATACTATAAAGAATAAAAGTATTAATGAAAATGAGGATTTAAGTTCTCATAATTTGAATGTTTCGAAGTCTATATTTATTTTTATTTTAGGTTTAGTAGGAATTTTATTTGGTTCAAAATTATTAGTTACTGGTTCTATAGATATTGCAAAATATTATGGTATTAGAGAAACTGTTATTGGAATAGTGATTTTAGCTTTAGGAACTTCATTACCAGAAGTTGTAACTTCAATTGTAGCATCAATTAAAAAAGAATATAATATTGCTATAGGAAATATTGTAGGTTCTAGTATCTTTAATATATTGGCTATAGGAGGAAGTGTTTTATTAATAGCTGATAAATCTGATATTGAGATAACTTCAATAAGTGTATTTGATTTAATACCATTTTTGTTAGCTACAATTATATTATTGTTATTCTATAAATTTAAATTTACTATTACTAAGCTTTATGGTTTTCTTCTTGTGATGTTTTATATAATCTGGATATCATTAATATTTTTATATTAACTATCTTAAATAAATATATTATAAGTACCTACTATTAAAATTTTTGGAGATAAAATGAAAATAATAGGACATAGAATTTTTGGGAAATTAATTCAAGAAGAGAATGGTCGATTTGGAGACGTGTATAACCCGGCTACAGGAGATGTAGAAAGCAAGGTGGCATTGGCGTCTGATTCTGATGTTGATAAAGCCGTAGCAGCAGCAAAAACAGCTTTGCCAGAGTGGAGTGATACTCCACCTATTCAAAGAGCTAGAGTTTTATTTAAATATAAACAATTAATAGAAGATAATATTGATGAATTAGCAGATTTGGTAGGCAGAGAACATGGAAAAACATTAACTGATGCAAAAGGTTCAGTTATAAGGGGTTTAGAAGTTGTAGAATTTGCATGTGGCATTCCACATCTGTTAAAAGGAGAATATACAGAACAAGTAGGAACAGGTGTTGATAGTTTTTCAGTGAGACAACCTGTTGGTATTGCTGCAGGAATAACCCCATTTAATTTTCCGGCAATGGTCCCATTATGGATGTATCCTATTGCTATAGCATGTGGAAATACTTTTATTTTAAAACCAAGTGAAAGGGATCCTTCTTGTCCAATAAGACTTGCTGAATTACTTGAGGAAGCGGGAGCTCCACCTGGAGTTTTAAATGTTGTAAATGGGGATAAAGAGGCAGTAAATGCAATACTAGATCATCCTGACATTTCAGCGGTATCTTTTGTAGGTTCTACTCCTGTAGCTAAACATGTTTATTCAAGAGGTTCATTGTCGGGGAAGAGAGTACAGGCATTAGGTGGAGCTAAGAATCATATGGTAATTATGCCAGATGCTGATTTAGACCAAGCTGTTGATGCTTTAATGGGGGC
>CAYTZM010000019.1:0-13122 GCA_964442655.1 uncultured Rhodospirillaceae bacterium
AAAGAATATATTAATAGTCATACTAAATTACAATGGCAGTGTAAGTTTGGACATAGATGGTATACTACTTATACTAATATTAAAAGTGGAACATGGTGTCCAGATTGCTTTGAAAATAACAGAGGTAGCTCATCAAGATTAACTATTGAGCACGCACAAAAACTAGCACTCTTAAAAGAGGGTAAATGTTTATCAAAAAAATATGAGAAAAGTTCTGCCAATCTTTATTGGGAATGTAAGGAAGGACATAGATGGTAAGCTACTTATGCTAATATTAATAAAGGAACTTGGTGTCCTAGTTGTGCCGGTAATACCAAAACTACCTTAAAAGTTATTCAGCAAATTGCTCAATCTAAAAATGTAATTTGTTTATCAAAAAAATATGTAAATAGATTAGATAAACTGCATTGGAAATGTAAAGAAGGACATAGATGGCAGGCTAGTTACGCAAATGTTACTAGAATAAAAGGAATTTGGTGCCCCATATGCCGTAAGAAGTAATAAAAATGGTAACTGTGTGGTAATTTTCTCTGTAACCCTACCTTTTCTGTACCCCTTAACAGGCTCATAACCTGAAGGTCGTAGGTTCAAATCTTACCCCCGCAACCAATTTTAAAATTATATAATTAATTCAATTTTTATTTGTATTTATAGTTTTTTTTACTAAACTGTTTAAAATTATTTTGGGGCAGAAAAATTATAAAATCTAATTTTATTAAAACATTACTTGTTGTGTTTCTTTTGCAAGGCTCTGTTTACGCCAATGACATTATAAATTCTTCTAAACAAACTTTGGGGAATTACATAGTTGGAGCTATTAGTGATAACACGCCAGATTTTATAAAGTATTTTGATATGGAATATACTTTTTCTGCGGATAGCGAAGACACTTTTTCAATAACGACACTATCCTCTATTTTTGATGACGATGAAGGTTTAATGTTCAACCAAACTAGTGTTTATAGAAGCAATAATAATACTACTGTAAATATGGGATTTGGTTATAGATCGTTACTAAATGATGATAAAATGATTTTAGGAGCAAATGTTTTTTATGATAGAGAGTTAGAAGCTACACATCAAAGATATGGAGTAGGAGTTGAATTATTAACAAGCATTTTTGATTTAAGAAGTAATTTGTATGAGGCATTTTCTGATAGAAAACTTGTTGCTAATAATGATACCGAAAAGGCTCTTGATGGATGGGATGTGAGGTTAGATTACCATCTACCTAGTTCTATGGTTGATGGATATGATGTAACATTTTTTACTTCTTATTATGATTGGTCAGAAAGTGGTGGAACCTATAGTGTAGATGGATATAAAATTGGTTTTAGTTCTAAATTATATAAAAATCTTTATATAGAGGCTGGTCTCGACGATGATGATACAGATGATAAAGATTTTTTTGTAGTTATGAATTATGCATTTAAATTTTTTGATAAAGAAAATACTGTAAATGAAATTGGAAATAGAGGTGGGTTTGAGTTTGAAAGTGTTAAGCATAGGTTTTATGAAAAAGTTTTAAGAGAAAATAGAATTATAAAAGTTGTAAAAGGTGCCGTAAAAGTTAAGAGGGGAAATTAGATGTTTGGCATGTACTTTAAAAATTTTTTTGTTATATTTTTTATAAGTGTAATTATAACATTTTACAGTAATTTATCTTATGCAGCAAATGACACCCCTTCATCGTATATAGTTACAGTAAATAGTATGGATTTATGTGAAGATGCTGCTTGTACAAACTTTACAAGGTTAGGATCTACTTCAAAACAATTTGATATAGCATCTGTAACGGCTTCAGGTGATGTAGGCACTTATGTTGATGAAATTTTTTTAGTGGTAGGTAAAACATATACACATGCTAGATGGAATCTAAATAGATCTTTTAGCATGACAGGAACGGTAGCAATAGGTGGGGTAGGTAATTGTGCAACTGCAGCAAATGGAACGGCTGGTACAGAAACTGTTAATTCATATACGGCGGTAGGACAAACAGAAGCAGCTCTATCTGTATTTATGGTGGATCTATTAAAAGGTGGAGATGGCTCATGGCCGAAGGCAACTGATTATACTAGTAAAGGAGTACAGCTAGTAAGTAATGATTTTCCTAGTGCTACTACTTTTGATTATATAAAACAGCTAACAAATCCTTATACTGTTTCAGAAGAGGTTCCTGAAATATCTATGTCTTTTGATGTTACTAATAATTTAGGAGCCGGTTATAATAATTCAGGTTCAGCTCAAAATGGAGTACCTAATGCAAAATGTTATTATTGGGTTTTGGATCCTTCTCCAACTATAAGTATTAAATAACATTGTTTATATATAATTTTAATAAAATTTTATGAGTAAATAATTGGCAGAATTTCAGGTAGTAAGTTCTTTTAGATCTGTTTTGGGTGAGTCTCCGGTTTGGGATGAATTATTGCAAAGATTATATTGGGTAGATATAGAATCTAAAAAGATATACGCTTGGGATTATAATACTAAAAAGTCATATAGTTGGAATTTTGATAATAAAATCTGTGCAATTTCTTTAACGATAAATAAAGAAGTCTTGTTATGTGCTTTTGACAAATTTTTTGCTTTTTATAATATTAACTCTAATAAATTAACAAAGTTAAATAATGATTTAACAATATCCAATACTGTTAGATTTAATGATGGGAAAACAGATAATTTTGGCAGATTTTGGTGTGGAACCATGAGTGAGTCTAATCCTAAAAAACCAGAAGCCTCTATTTATATGCTAGATCATAATTTAAAAATTCATAAGATATTTGAAGATATTATAATTTCAAACTCTCTTGTTGCGAGTAATGATAATAAATCAATTTATTTTTCAGATACTCCTTTAAAAAGAATTTATAAAGCTAATTTTTCTAATAAAGGTATTAATAAAACAGAAAAAGCAAATATATTTTTAAGCGAAGAAAATTTTATAGGTTTTCCTGATGGTTCTACCATAGATGTAAAGAATAATTTATGGAATGCTGAATGGGATGGTTCACGAGTTGTAGCTTATAATAACAAAGCAGAAATAATTAATAAAATAAACTTATCTATTCAAAGACCTACAAGTTGTACATTTGGAGGACCTGAAATGGATTTATTATTTATTACTTCTGCAATGTTAGGTAATAATTTGGATAATGAAAAAGAAAATTTAAATGGAAGAACTTTATGCATTAAAACTAATACTAAAGGAAATTTTTCTAATAAGTTTAAATGTTCTGGTATAGAATTAAATATTGAATGATATAATTAATAAACTTATTACAGAAATTAGTAATATAATTATACCAGGAACAAGAAGGGTTTTATCTTTAAAGTTATTTTTCAATTATTTTTCCAATATCTAATGAATATTTATAATAAAATATTGAAATTTATTTATAATTAATTAATTATGAAGAATTTATGAAAATGAAAATGTTTAACCAGGTTTTATATAAAATTTTATTTAATTTAATTATTTTTTTCCCCTTATATAGTGTTGCTAATGAAATGATTTTTGATGACTTTAAAAACACCCCTTCTGATAGATGGGAGTATATAGCAGATACTGTTATGGGAGGTGTTTCACAAGGAAATGTAACTTTTATCAATAAAGAAAAAGAATCATATGCAAAAATGGTTGGTAATGTCAGTTTAGAAAATAATGGAGGGTTTATTCAATTTAGAAGGAAGATTAATAATAAACTTAATGAAGGAATAAAAGGAATAAAAATAAGAGTTAGAGGGAATGAATTAGAATATTATATACATATAAGAACGAAAGGAACACTTTTGCCTTGGCAATATTATCAAGCTGTATTTTTAGTAGAAAAAACTTGGGAAGAAAAAGATATTTTGTTTAAAAATTTTAAAAGATCAGGGATAATGTTGTCTAAGAAATTTAAATCAAAAAATATTACATCTATAGCTGTTGTAGCTTTTGGGAAAGAACATTTAGTAGATATTGAAGTGGATTGCATAAGTTTTTATTAATTTTTAGTGAGAATTAATTATTGATAGAAATTCTTCGCTATATTTTTTAAGTTTAGTTGGCCCTACACCATTTATTTTTGCAAAATCTGATTTATTTTTAGGTTTATATTGAGCCATTTCAAGTAAACTTGTATCGGAAAAAATTATATAAGCTGGAAGAGATAAATTTTTTGAAATTTCTAATCTTAATGCCTTTAAAGCGTTTAATAAAGTAAGATCTGAATTATTTATGTCTTTTATTATAGTTTTATTTTTGTAAGGTTTAGGAGGTTTAATAAGAATATCTTTATAATTAAAATATAATTTCTCTTGTAAAATTTCCATACCAGTTTTGGTAATTTCTAGACATCCATATTTTTTAAAATTAATTTTAATATGGTTAGAAGAAATTAGTTGTCTAATAAAACCTTGCCAAAATTCTTTTTTATAATCGCTGCCTATACCAAATGTTTTAATTTTATCATGGTTTCTTTCTATAATTTTTGTAGTTTTTTCTCCTATTAATATATTTATTATATGAACTGTACCAAAAATTTGTCCAGATCTGTATATTGCAGATAACACCATTTGTGCAAGTTTTGTTCCATCAAGCATTTTAGGAGGTCTGAGGCAATTATCACATTTATTACAATCCTTAACATTTTCATCAAAGTAAGAAAGTAGAGCTTTTTTTCTGCAAATAGGAGTTTCACAGTATGCTAATAAACTATCTAACCTTTTGTTTTCTCTTAATTTATGATTATTATCTTTTCCTTCATTTTCTATAAATTTTCGTCTTTGAAATAAATCATTTAACCCATATAACAATAAGGTTTCTGCAGGATGACCATCCCTTCCTGCACGTCCTATTTCTTGATAGTAAGCTTCAATACTTGAAGGCAGACTAATATGTGCTACAAATCTTATATTAGGTTTGTCTATTCCCATTCCAAATGCAATCGTTGCAACCATTATAACTCCATCTTTCGTCATAAATTTATTTTGATTGGCTTTTCTAATAATTCTATCTTGCCCTGCATGATAAGTAATAGCATTAAAATTATGTTTAATTAAAAATAATGTTACGTCCTCTGTTTGTTTCCTTGATAAACAATATATTATTCCAGAATAATTTTGTTTATTTTCTAAGAAGTTTAGAATTTGTTTCTTCCAATTATCTTTTTGTTCTACTGCTAAACTTAAATTAACACGATCAAATCCTTGTAAAAATACTTTTGCATTATAATTACATAGCTTGTTAACTATATCGTCTCTTGTAACTTTATCTGCTGTAGCAGTAAATCCTGCTATGATACTACTAGGGTATAATTGGTTTAATTTAGATAAATCTTCATATTGCGGTCTAAAACTTACCCCCCATTTAGAAATGCAATGGGCTTCATCTATTGCAAACATAGCTATTTCCGTATTTTTTAGAATTTTATATGTTGCCTCGCTCATTAAATTTTCTGGGGATAAATATAGAATTTTAATTTTACTTTTTTTAAATTTTTCTATGGTCTCATTATTTTCTGCTTTGGATAAAAGTGAGTGTATAGTTCCAGCGGGGACACCTATCTCTTTGAGAGCTAATATTTGATCATCCATAAGAGCTACTAATGGAGATACTACAATAGTTCCATGTTTAAATAATAAAGCTGGGATTTGATAACAAAGAGATTTTCCTGATCCTGTAGGCATTACAGCTAAAACATTTTTTTTATTAAGGATAGTATTAATAATTTCTTCTTGTCCTGAGCGAAAAGAGTTGTATCCAAATACATTTTTTAGTATTTGTTTAGATTCCATTATAATTCCTATTTTTTTATATTATTATAAATATATAGTATAATTATAATCACTCATAATAATTATAGGAAATATAATGATTGAAGATTCAACTACTTTAACAATAAAAAAGAATTTTAAAAGACCAAGTAAGTCTCAAGTTAATGCTTTTAAAAATTTTCAGACTGGTAATGTAGTAGATGCTATGAATGGGAGAGGGTCTTTATCAGGAAATATAAAACCCTTAAATGCTAAGTATAGTAGTTTTGTAGGTGTGGCCTTAACAAGTTATTGTGGTCCCTCTGATAATTTGGCTTCTATTGCAGCTATTGGCATCGCAAAAAATGGTGATGTAGTGATTGCAGCAACTGATGCATTTTCAGGTTCAGCAGTTATGGGGGATTTAATGTTAGGTATAGCAAAAAATAGAGGAGTGAAAGCCTTTGTTACAGATGGTTTTGTTCGAGATATCAAAGGCATCAACAATCTTGAATTACCTTGTTTTTGCTCAGGAGTAATACCAAATTCGCCTGCAAGAAATGGTCCTGGAACAGTAGGTGTGTCAGTAGTTTGTGGGGGCATGACTATAAATTCAGGAGATATTATACTTGGGGATCAAGATGGAGTGGTCGTTGTTCCATTGGAAATAATTGATACGGTACTAGAGAAATTGAAGTTTGTAGTTAAATTAGAAAAAGAAATGGAGAAAAAGGTAAATAACGGTCTTAAATCCATAAGTATTATAGAGGAAATTTATAAGAATGGATCTATTAAAGAAATTGATTGATCTATAATGCTATAATTACTTTAAAATAAATCCTTTATAATTATTTTTAGAAATTTCATTACACTTTTTGACATACTCTGGAAATCCTCCTACATAGGGCATAAAAACTTTTGGTTTTCCTTCTATATTTGCCCCTAAATACCATGAATTACAGGAAGATCTAACGTGATCATTAGCAACACTTTTGTTGTGTTCTACCCATGAATTTTCATGTTTTAAAGAAGGTTCAATTGTATTAAATTTATTAGCTTTTAGATATTGTATGCAATCAAATATCCAATCTACATGTTGTTCTATTGAAACAATCATATTTGTTAGGACAGACGGGCTTCCTGGACCAGATACCATAAACATATTTGGAAACATTTCTGTTGTTAATCCTAAAAATGTTCGAGGACCATTTTTCCATTTATGTTTAAGGGAAAGATTATTTCTACCACGTATATCCATATTAAGTAATGCCCCGGTCATAGCATCAAAACCTGTCGCCATAATAACAACATCTAAGTTATATATTTTCTCATTTACTATAAGACCAGCAGAGGTAAATTCTTTTATAGGATTGTTTTTAATATTTACTAAAGAAACCTTAGGGTTATTGAAGGTTTTATAATAATCAGTATCAACAGCTAATCTTTTGCAACCTATGGGGTAATTAGGTAGTAGTTCCTTAGCTACTTTGTCATTTTTTACAATTGATTTGATTTTAGATCTTACAAATTGAGCGGCTGTTTCATTTGAATTTCTATTAGTGTTGAGATCTAAAAAAGCAGCAATAAAAGGAGTTCCACCCATTTCCCATCTTTTTTCATATACTTCTTGTCTTCTATCTTCGGAAACTTCTAAGGCATTCTCACTATTAATAGGCATGGCTAAAGCTGCAAAAGAATTTTTAGCTTTTGCTCTGAATTCAGTATATTTTGCCTTTATTTCTTCTACAAATAAATCTGTATCATAACCAACTGGAGATTTATTAGTATTTGAAATATTTTTACCTAAATATTTTAGTTTTCTATTTCTAGCAGGAACTGTATAGTGTGGAGTACGCTGAAAAACATAAAGTTTTTTAACATCATTAATAATTTCTGGAATGGTTTGTATGGCTGATGATCCAGTTCCTATTATACCCACTATTTTGTTTTTTAAATTTACTTTTTTATGTGGCCATTCTCCAGTGTGATAAATTGGACCTGTAAAAGATTTTAAATTTTTAAAGTTTGGTTGATGAATTTTAGAGAGACATCCTGTAGCCATAATACAAAATTTTGAATTTAAAATATTATTGTTATTATCAATTATTTTCCACATATTAGCGTCTTCCATAAAATGTGCGGAAATTACTTCAGTATTGAAATTTATATTTTCTCTTAAATTAAGTTTATCAGCAACATGATTAGCATACTTTAAGATTTCAGGTTGAGTTGAATACTGTTCAGTCCATTCCCATTGTTCTTCTATATCTTTTGAAAATTGATAGGAGTATTGCATGCTTTCTACATCACATCTTGCTCCAGGATATCTATTCCAAAACCAGGTTCCTCCTACATCAGAAGCTTTTTCAATTATTATTGTTTTTAAATTTTGTAATTTAGCTTTATGTAAACTGTAGAGACCTGCAAATCCTGCTCCTATAATAATAAGATCATATATGTCAATTTTATTATTCATTAAAATTCCTTTATTTAAAAAATTTTATGATATTCAAATAGTAATATCTATAGATTTCTATTAATAATTAATAAATATATAATGTAGTATAATTGTAAATATTTAATTTAAGATGTTTTATGTAATTTAATGTAAGTGAAAACATATGGATAATAATGTAAAATTTGATAATACTTATGCAAATCTTCCAGAAAATTTTTATACTCTTTTAAATCCAACTCCTGTAAAAGAGCCTAAATTAATAAAATTCAATACTGAGCTAGCAGAACATTTAGGTATTAAATTTGACAATTTGGAATTTGAGAATATAGAAAAAATATTTTCTGGAAATCAAGTTTTAAAAGGGGCTCAACCTTTAGCTATGGCTTATGCTGGACACCAGTTTGGTCAATGGGTGCCGCAATTAGGGGATGGAAGAGCTATTTTATTAGGGGAATTAATAGATGTGGATGGATTAAGAAAAGATATTCAATTAAAAGGTTCTGGAAAGACGCCATTTTCACGTATGGGAGACGGACGTGCATGGATTGGTCCAGTTATAAGAGAATATCTTGTAAGTGAGGCTATGTACAATCTAGGTATTCCAAGTAGTAGAGCTTTATCAGTAGTGCTTACAGGAGAAAACATAATTAGAGAACAAGAATTTCCTGGAGCTGTTCTTACTCGTGTAGCAAACAGCCATGTTAGAGTTGGAACTTTTCAGTATTTTGCTGCTAGACAAGATTTTAAGAGCTTAAAAGTTCTGACTGATTATGTGATTAATAGACATTATCCTAGTTGTCTTTCATTAAAAAATAAATACGAAGAGTTTTTAAAAATTATAGTTGATAAGCAAGCATATCTGGTTGCTAAATGGATGAGTGTCGGGTTTATTCATGGAGTAATGAATACAGATAACACATCTATATATGGGGAAACTATAGATTATGGCCCGTGTGCATTTATGGATAACTTTAGTTTCAGTCAGGTCTTTAGTTCTATTGATCATATGGGTAGATATTCATATAAAAACCAACCAGAAATAATGAAATGGAATTTATCTTGTTTGGCCTCTTGTCTTTTGCCCCTTATTAGTGAAAATGAAAAAAAATCTATAAATATAGCACAAAATGTAATTGATATATTTGATGAAATTTATGAAGGTTATTGGTTAAATAATTTTAGGGCTAAATTGGGCTTAAGAAAAAAATTTAAAGAAGATAAAAATTTAATATATGACTTATTAAATATTATGGAAAAAAATGATCTAGATTTTACAAATACCTTTAAAACTTTAGATAATATAAAAGAGAAAGATGTTTTATATGAATGGAAAAAGGGTTGGTTAGATCGTCTGGATAAAGAAAAGACAGTTAATAAAAAAAGAGTTAATCCAATTTATATTCCTAGAAATCATATTATTGAAGAGATAATAAATGAGGCATTAAATAATAATTATTCACAATTTCATTTGTTTAATAAAATTTTATCACAGCCTTATAATTTCAATACAGATTATAAAAAATATGAAAAAACTCCAAAAACACATCAAATGGTATTACAGACATTTTGTGGAACATAACTAATTTTGTTATAAAATTATTTTAATTTATTTTTTTGTCATGGTACTATTTTTTCTTGAGGAAAAGGAGAGTGTAATGCGTAGAAATGGTATAAAAGTTTCTTGGGATAAAAATTTGAATATAGTTAATGGTTGGGCTGCAATTGCTAATACTTTTAGTGCTGAAGTATTAGCGTCATCAGGCTACGATAGTGTGACAGTCGATATGCAACACGGCTTAGTTGACTTTCAAAAAGCTATTGAAATGCTTCAAGTAATATCAGGATATAATGTTACACCCATGGTAAGGGTTCCGTGGAATGAACCTAGTATAATTATGCGTAGTTTAGATGCGGGTGCTTATGGCATAATATGTCCTATGATTAATACAAAAGAAGAATGTATAAAATTTGTATCTGCTTGTAGATATTTTCCACGAGGAAATAGAAGTTTTGGACCAGCTAGGGCAAGGCTTTATGGAGGAGATGATTATTTAGATCATGCAGATGATACTATTATTAATTTTGCTATGATTGAAACGCAAGAAGCAGTTGATAATCTTGAAGAAATTTTATCTGTTGAAGAATTAGATTCTGTGTATGTAGGACCTAGTGATTTAGCTATAAGTTTAGGGTATAAACCTTTTGTCCATGAAAAGGAAGTAGAAGATACTATCAAATATATTGTGGATACTTGTAAGAAAAAAAATATTAAGGCTGGAATACATTGTCCTAATGGTAAAATTTCTAAAGAAAGATTTGAAATGGGATATAATCTTGCAACTATAGCGGCGGATTCTGCTTTATTAAGTTTAATTTCTAAAGAAGAAATTAAAATAGCAAAAACTTAAATTTATATAACTTGTTATGAAATCAAATAATAATATTAATGGAGCCGAGAGTTTAGTGAGAACTCTTGTCTTTAATAAGGTTGATGTTTGTTTTACAAACCCTGGTACATCTGAGATGCATTTTGTGGCAGCTTTAGACAAAGTACCAGGAATTAAATGTGTATTAGGTTTGTTTGAAGGAGTTTTAACTGGTGCTGCGGATGGCTATTATCGGATGTTGAAAAAGCCAGCATCTACCCTTTTACATCTTGGGCCAGGATTAGCGAATGGTTTAGCAAACCTCCATAATGCTAAAAAAGCAAATTCAGGAATAGTAAATATTATAGGACAACATACTTATAAACACCTTGAATTAGAATCACCATTAACATCGGACATAGAGGCAATTGCGAAACCAATGTCACATTGGGTAAAAACTTCGAAGAGTTCTTTGCAAATAGCATCAGACGGCGCAAAAGCTATTGAAATATCTCAAAAAGCTCCAGGTAAAATAGCTTCATTAATTTTACCGGCGGATACTGCTTGGGGAATTGGAGGAAAAATAGTAAAGGCGAAATCGCCAAAACCTAGAAGTGCTATAGATAAAGATAAGATTATAAAAATTGCAAAATTATTACATAATGGTAAGAAGTCTACGCTTCTACTAGGAGGTGATGCCTTAACTGAAAAGAATATAGAATTAGCAGGGCGTATAGCAAAGAAGACTGGTTGTGGAATAATTACGGAAGCTACTAATGCATGCTTAGCAAGAGGTGCAGGTAGAGTCAAGATGTTAAGAATTCCTGGCGCGGGTGTTGTGGAAAAAGCATTGCAAATGTTAGATAATGCTGGCCAATTAATTTTAATAGGGTCAAAACCGCCAGTAGCATTCTTTGGTTATCCTGATAAGCCAAGTCTTTTATATAAAGAAGGAACTTTTATGTCTACTTTAGTTAAAGTAGATGAAGATATTCACTCAGCATTAAAGGACTTAGTTGATGAGCTTGGTGCTGTAAATTCATTACCAGCTTTTATTGCAAAGCTTGAAAGACCAGAATATCCAACAGGAAATATATCTAAAGAAAAAATAGCACAAGTAATTGGCGCTGTATTAGAAGAAAATACTATAGTTGTGGATGAATCTGTTACCACCGGACGCGATTTTTTTCCTGTAACGGCTGGTGCTCCACCACATGATTGGCTTAACAATAGGGGAGGGTCAATAGGGTATGGTATGCCAGTCTCTATAGGTGCTTCTATAGCTTGTCCTGATAGAAAAGTATTGCTATTGGAAGGGGACGGGAGTGGCATGTATACTATTCAGTCTCTTTGGACAATGGTAAGAGAAAACTTGGATATTATTATTTTAATCTTTGCTAATCGTTCATATGAAATTTTGCGAGGAGAACTTAATAATGTTGGTGTAAAAAACCCAGGCCCACGAGCATTAGATATGCTAACACTTGATAGGCCTTATCTTGACTGGGTTAGTTTGGCAAAAGGGATGGGATTAAATGCTATAAAAGTAGATAATTGCGAATCACTTACAAAAGGTCTACAAGCGGCATTTAAGAATCAGGGGCCCTTTTTAATTGAAATTTTAATGTAGATTTATCTTTTTATAGTAAAATTATTGCTTCTTAAAAACTTATAGGCTCGTGGAACGAATTTTTTACAAGTCGTTTCTTCTTGAGATAAAAATTCTGAACCTTCTATATAACTATTATGTAAATTATAGTTAGATTTAATTAAGTTTGCGTAAATATCAACGTAGGATTTTATTTGTTCTTCTACCTCTTTTTTAATCTGTCTTTGATTTGTTTTTTTTATCAGAATCGCTGTAATTAATGCTCCTTTTTGTAAATTTAAAGAGGCATTTAAATAATTTTTATTAGGAAATACATTATGGATAGAGGCAAATAAACTTCCACATCTTAAAGAAAAATATGCTAGGTAATGCAGTTTATCTATAGGTTTTCTTAAATTAAATTCCTTTATTTTTTTTGATAATAGAATTAGTCCATCATTTGCATTTAATATGTTAGTGCTTGTAAAAAAAATTATTAGAATTGATATTAATATGTAACGCATAAATTTATCTTCCACTATATTCAAATTTATCGGTGTCATTTATAATGTCTACACACTCAAGTCTATGTATTGTCCATATTTCTTTAGTTGGTTTTAGTTTTGTGGGGTTATCCAATGTACCTGCTTTAATAAAAAATAGATCAGGAACTATATCTACTTCACTTAAAATAGGAGATCCACATTTTCCGCAAAATTTTCTAAAAACGGGTTTACCACTTTCTCCAACATCCTTATACACACTTATTTCACCTGTAATCTTAAGTGTTTCTTTTTTTACACCTATAAGTATTGAAAAGGCTGTTCCACATTGTTTTTGACAATGTTTGCAGTGACAAATTGATGTAAATAATGGTTTGCTATCACTTTGATATCTTATTTGACCACATAAACAGCCGCCTTTTATTTTTCCCATGTTTAACTCCTTAAAATTTCAATATATATAAAATT
>CAYTZM010000020.1:0-12472 GCA_964442655.1 uncultured Rhodospirillaceae bacterium
GAAATAATTGGACTTTAGAGAATAGTGGAACTACTTGGGACTTAGTAGTAGCAGACGCAATAAATATAGTTCCAGATACAAATACTTCTGTAATTAAGAGCACGAAAACTAGTGTAATAAGTGGTATAAATAATCTAACGACTGTGACTGAAGTTAATTTTGCACATATGAATACGTATGATTGTGATTTATTTAATGAAAAAAATGCTTGTTTATCCTTTGGGGCACGTCATACCACAATATCTAATCCAACAACTTCAACTAATAGTTTTGTATTGGTAGGAGGGTATAAATTTAACAAAAATTTAAGAGTCGCAGGCTTTTATCATAAAAACTTAACTCATAATACGCCATCAACTTTTGAACTTAGAGACAAAACCCCATTATATGGAGCGCTTATTGTTTGGAACGAACATGCTAATAAATCGGGTTATCAACTGAAATTTTCTAATGCTTACCAGTTAAAAAGTGCTATTGTGACTAGAGAAGTAGTTGGTTCATCTGAACAAGGAATAGGATACACAGAAATTGAAGCACAAAGTTATATTGCAGAACTTCAATATAGTTATAAAATATTAGAAAATAGTAGTTTAAGTCCTTATTTTGCAACAAAGATTTCTTCTGTTAAGCAAGAAGGGTTTACGGAGGTAGGTCTAAGTTCTCCACTTACCTTTAATAGGATTAAAGACAGCTCAGGCACTATTGTGGGTGGTTTGAAATTTAATATTGATATGACAACGGACCTGACTTTAAGAGGTAGTATAGGAGTGGAATATGATCTTATTCACAAAGTAGATAAGATAGAACCTACAGGAATTAATGGTTTAAGCACAGTAAGTTTAGAGAATGAATTTAATCCAACGAGACCAGTTTTATCGTTAGCGCTTGATAACTATTTGTCATCAAATGAAAAAATAACAACTACTATTCAGTATCAAGAATTATCATACAAATCTAAAGCAGAAACTAATGTTTATGTTTATTATACTATAGGGTTATAATAGTAACGTAATTCTATAGTTTTAACATTCTGTATTGAAATAATTATCAAAAATAACAAACCTAAATTAGAATAGATTTAGTATAAGAGTAATAAAATGCTTATATAGTTTTTTACTAATTTCTCAAAAATGGATAAAATAATTTTGAGGAGATAAAATATGACTTTAAAGGTATTACCATTAAGCAATGCATTAGGAGCAGAAATAATTGGTGGAGATTATTCTAAACCTCTAAATAAAAATGAGATAAATTTACTTAATGTTTCTTTTCTAAAATATCACTTACTTTGTTTAAGAAGTAATATATTAAATGCAAAAGAATTATATTGTTTAGCTAATTATTTTGGAAAACCCTTTACAGAAGTTACAAGAAATCACTGGGATAAAGAAGTTCCAGAAATTTCTATTTTAGAAAGCACATATAATTCTGAAGATGAAAAACCTAAAGATCCAAGTTTAAATAGAAGAAGTGGATGGCATACGGATCATTCTTTTAAAAAATTTCCTCCTAAAGCAACTATTTTACACGGACATAAAATTCCTTCTTCTGCTGGTCATACGAGATTTTGTAATACGAGAAAAGCATATGAAGATCTTTCAATAAAAATGAAAAATTTATTAAATAATTTAAAAGCAGTTCATTGTTATGATACTAAAAGAGCTTCAGCAAGAGCTGTAATAAGATCTAAAGAAGAAATAAAAGAAACGCCTGATGTAATTCATCCTCTAGTAAGAGAACATAGTGAAACTAAAATGAAAGCATTATATTTTAATGCAAATAGAACAGATAGAATTGTGGGATACAAAAGGAAAGAAAGTGATAAACTTCTTGATAAGATACATAATCATCTTACTAAAAACAAGTATCGCTATGATCATAAGTGGAAAGTCGGAGATATTATAATTTGGGATAATAGATGCCTAATTCATTCAGTTAATGTTGACTACCCAATAGGAGAATCTCGAGTACATTTAAGAACTCTTATAAAAGATAATAACCTATAACTTGCGAATAAATCGTTTGAAAATTTAATACTTCTATTGCTTTTTGTTTTATCACTGTGGGGATAATATCAAGCTATATTTGCAATAAAAGATATTATTTTTTCTTTTTTTAATTAAGAGATATTACTAATCTAACTTTATCTAATAATTCTTGTCCACCATTACCTGGCACATCTGGATGTTCTGCAAAATTTCTGTTTTTAAATTCATCTGGTGCATCTACAGCCCACTGAATATTAGCTTTAAATCTTAATTCTTTATTAGATCCTTCTTTTAAACACGTTATACCTCTTCCTAAATATTTACCTTCGCTCACTGTAAAACACCATTCAGGCTGAATACTTGCGTTTCTGGTTGGATGTAATTTAAATAAAACACTTTTTCCTTTATCAGGGCCTTCTAAAATATCCAAAGATGCCCAGTAATCTTTGTCTATCCAATTATCTTTTTGATTACCTGTATTTCCTCCTTTTAAGAAAATTACGTATATAGGGTACATAGCTGCTTGGATAAGTCTGCCACCAGGATCTGAATTAATTATTATTTGGTCTTCAGCATTTATAGGGTTTAATTTTAAAATTGAAGTAATGAATATACATAATATTACCATTATAAATTTATTAATCATATTTTCCTCCCAGAGATAAGAAGGAATTATATAATATAATAATTATTATTACTTTATAATATTTGGCGGAAAAAATTACCTGATTAAGTAATTTCTTTCTTATTAGAAAAGGTTTGCTGAATAATTAAAAATATTAAACCTAATGAAGACATCCACCAAGCTTGAAAGAAACCAAAACTTAAATTACATATTATAAACATCGTTACAATAGATGTGCATGCTCCTGTTCCAAGAATGAATGATTGTTTTCGAAGATAATACCCATATTTTATAATTTTAAACCATATAAAAGAAATAATAGATATGCCTATTATTCCTAACTCTAACCATATTTCTATAAAGTTATTATGAGGGTGAAGTGGAATACCTCCTTTGATTTCAGAATTAGTGTTTGGAATATTGAGTATTATATTTTGCCCAATTAATCGAGAAGTTCCTATACCATGGCCAAATAAAGGTTTTTTTAAAGCTTCTTTGCTAGCAAATTCCCATACTAAGAGACGATGAATTACTGAACCTCCAGTTGAAGTCTCTTGCCAAGCCATAGTTTTATTTTCATATTCTATAGATTTTTCATATTTTCCTAGAGAAGGTAATATTTTTGATGATATTAAAGGAATAAATATAATTATAATTCCAGAAACCAAACCAAAAAATTTGAAAGACCTTGGTCCAAAAAGGTAAATCGTTATAGCAGCGATTATAGAACATATTAGTGCTATTTTTGCGGAATCATTAGGACCTACAATTATAATTGTTGATATGGTAAAAAGTAATATAGTTCCATATATATATTTTTTATTATTATATAAAATAGATGTTACTATAGGCATTAACATAGTTAAGATCAGTATTCCTCTACTAAAATTTGCGCTTTCACTAGAGGGCTTGTCTCCAACTAATGAAGCTAGACTAGCTCTTATTTCCGTATGAATAGTTAAATCACATATAATTATGAAGCTAGTAATAAATATTGATATTCCTATAAACTTTTCTAATTTTTTTATTTTATTATTTGAGGTGAGAATTAAAATTACAAATATGCAAAAAATGATTCCTAAATTTGGTCCAAGTACTTCCAAAGATCGTGAGTTATTTATAGAAAAGATATAAGACAAACAAAATATTAAAGAGATAATAATAAAAAGAAATATATTGGAAAAATTAATTTTAATAGGTTTAAAAATATATTTAGATAAAGAAAAAATTGCTAATATGGAAATTAATAACCATTCTCCAATAGGAGCAAAATAGCTCATTGGTATCATGCATGCTATAATTATAAAATTTGAATAATATTCAATATTTGTGATATTTATTTTATTCATTGTAACTATTTGATAAATTATTTTTAAGAAGGTTTCTACTATTAAATAAAATATAACTTCTGTTGCAGTGAATGCTTTATATCTTTATTGTTCTATAAACGGAATAAAATATGATTAAAACATATAGTTTAACTACCACTAAAATTATTAAAAGATTGCTTAAAGACTATGGAAAAGATCACGTATATTCTTTTGTATGGGCAAATATTTTAATGGTTTTAGTTGCTATTTCTACTGCTTTATACCCTATAGTTATTGATTATGCTTTTAAGTCTTTAGAGGAATCAGACTGGGAAAAAATATGTTTAATTCCAATTTTAATAATAATATTAACGTTTGTTAAAGGAGGGGCATTATATAGCCAAACTGTTATAATAAATTCTTTGGTTCAATCTATTATTTTAAAGATTCAAAGTAAATTGTATGAGGCATTTATAAATTTAGATCTTGATGTAATTAATGTAGAACAGACTGGAGCTCTTCAATCTAGAATTATGAATGATGTTAATTTGATGAAAGAGGCAATGATTAGAAGTTCTAATAATTTGGTTAGAGATGCGCTTACATTAATTGGTTTAGTGGTATCTATGTTTTGGTTAAATTGGCTTTTAGCGTTAGCAGTAATATTGGTTTATCCATTAGCTACATTTCCAATAATAAAAATAGGAAAAAGAAGTAGAGTTTTATCAAATGCAATGCAGGAACAAGTAGGAAAGTCTTCTTCATTTTTAACAGAAAGTTTTAATATTGTTAGATTAATAAAAAGTTATCAATTAGAAAAAATACAGGGAAAAAGAGCAGTAAAGCTTTTTAATGATTTAAAATCACTTATTGTTAAGGTAATATCAACTAGAGCGGCTTTGGAGCCTGTAATGGAAATAGTTGGAGGAATAGCTATTTCATTGGTGATTCTTTTAGCCGGATGGCAAATAGTTTCAGGAAAAAGTACTATAGGAGAATTTTCAGGTTTTATAAGTGCTTTATTAATAGCAATTGGCCCTGCTAGAGCATTGGGTACTCTTAATTCAGTTTTACAAGAAGGTACTGCTGCAGCTAATAGAGTATTTGGAGGAATTGATGCAAAACCAAGTGTTAAAAACTCTGATGAAGCCATTTCATTAGGTAATTTAGATGGAAATTTAAAATTTAAAAATATTTCATATAAATATTTAGATAAGGCTAGCTTTGCATTAAACAACATTAACCTAGAAATTACTAGTGGGGAAAGAATAGCAATAGTAGGTCCAAGTGGTTCAGGAAAATCAACTTTAATTAATTTAATTCCACGATTTTTTGATCCATTAGAAGGAGAGATAACTATTAATGGCAATAATATTAAAGATGTTACATTAGAATCTTTACGAAATAAAATTGCAATTGTTTCGCAAGATAGTTTCATGTTTTATGGCACAATAATGGAGAATATTGCTTTCGGTAAACATAATTCTAATAAAGAGGATATTATTAAATCTGCTAAAGAGTCTGGAGTACATGAATTTATTGAAAACTTACCTAATGGTTATGAAACTATATTGGAAGAAGGTGGAGCAAATTTATCAGGCGGAGAAAAACAAAGAATAGCAATTGCTAGAGCAATATTAAGAAATCCATCTATATTAATTTTAGATGAACCAACTAGCTCTTTAGATGCGCAAGCAGAAGAAAAAATTAAAATAACTTTAGAAGACATATCTCGAAAAACAACGACTATCACTATAGCGCACCGTTTATCAACTATATTAAATTCAGATAGAATTGTAGTTTTTAATGAGGGAAAAATAATTGCAACGGGGAATCATAAAAGTTTATTTGAAAATTGTGATTTGTATAAAAGAATGGCAATACTACAAAATATAGAATAATTTATTCTCTTCTTAAAATAAGAGTATTTATTATTTCACTTATTTTTTTAGGTTTAAAGTTATCTTTAAGTTCTATAGGGTTGTATTCTGTTTTTACCCAATCTAAAAATTTTTTAGAAGTATTCTTAGTATCATCTATGTAGCTTTCATAAAATTTATCTAGTATTCCAGTTTTTGCGTATTTAATATGGAGGTGCTTAAAAGATAGTTGTTTTTTAGCTTCATCTACAGGAATATTTTTTTGTAAGATTAAATAAAGTGCAGCCATTAAACCTGCCCTATCTGCACCAGATTTACAGTGCATAATTGCTGGATATTCAATTGTTTTAAATAATTTATTGGCAGCAAATATTGTTTCTATAGTTGGAGCTGCACGAGAAGTTACAGGAAAATCTATTAATTTAATACCATGTTTTTTACATGTAAATTTTTCAAGATAATATGATGAACAATTTCTTTTTCCTCTAAGGTTAATGATAGTTTTTATATTTCTATTCTTTTTATCTGCAATTATTTGCCAAGGGAATGGTTGGTTAGATCTATAAATATTATCAGATATTTTATTAAGGGAACGCCAATAAAATCGAAAAATACCATGGTCTATAAATATTAAATCTAAATAGGATAAAGTTTTTCCAAAAAATCCTGATATATTTCCTTTTACCCAAAATTTATTTTTATAATTTTTGATTGGATTTTTCCCTGATAAATTAATTAAGATAAGTCACTTTATTAAACTAGTATAATTTAATAAAGTAATTTTATAAATTAAATTAAATGGGCAATTATGAATAAAAATAATAAAATAAAAGTAAATCAAAAAGAATTGCGTTTATCAGTAGAAATGAAAAACAATCTAAAAAAAAGAAAAGAGCAATTAAAAGCTAGACAGAAATTAAAGAATAAACTTTAAGTATTATAATTGAGAATATTATTTATCTATAGTAATTATAATTTATTAAAAAGTAAGGTTGAATAATGTCAATAATGCCAGATAAATGGATAAAAAAAATGGCCATAGAGGAATCTATGATTAATCCTTTTGTTAATGAGCAAAATCGAGATGGTGTAATAAGTTATGGTTTATCTTCTTATGGCTATGACGCAAGAGTTTCGAGTCAATTTAAGGTTTTTACTAATGTTAATAATGCAATAGTAGATCCTAAAAATTTTTCTGAGGATTCTTTTATAGAAAGAGAAGATGAAAGCTGTATAATACCACCAAATAGTTTTGTTCTTGCAAGAACAGTAGAATATTTCAAAATACCAAGAGATGTTTTGGTTATATGTTTGGGAAAGTCCACATATGCTAGATGCGGAATAATTGTTAATGTGACTCCATTGGAACCAGAATGGGAAGGTCACGTTACTTTGGAGTTTTCAAATACAACTCCTTTGCCTGCAAAAATTTATGCTAATGAAGGAGCTTGTCAGTTTTTATTTTTAAAAGGTGATGATGCTTGTGAAATTTCATATTTAGAGAGATCAGGTAAATATATGCGTCAGCAAGGTGTTACTTTGCCAAAATTGTAATCGTTGATTAGTAATGGATAAAATTTCTATTCATGGGGGAATAGTTTTAGAGGGAAGTGTAAAAATTAGTGGTTCGAAAAATGCTAGTTTGCCCTTAATGGTATTATCATTGTTAACTGAGGAAGCTTGTGTATTAGATAATGTTCCTAATTTAAATGATGTACTTACAATGAAAGATTTATTATTTTCATTAGGTGTGAAAAATAAAACTATTGATTCTTCTCTTACTTTAAATGCACAGAATTTAGTTTCACTTAAAGCTGATTATGAATTAGTAAGAAAAATGAGAGCATCATTATTAGTTTTGGGACCTCTTCTAGCAAGGTGTGGGGAGGCAGAAGTTTCTTTACCTGGTGGTTGTGCTATAGGTTCTAGGCCAATTGATTTGCATTTATTTGCTTTAAAAAAAATGGGAGCGGAATTTGAAATACATGAGGGCTATATTAAAGGAAGGGTTCCTAAAGGTAGATTAATAGGAACAGAAATTGAATTTCCAAAACAAAGTGTGGGAGCTACTGAAAATATAATTATGGCTGCTACATTAGCTAAAGGCACTACCTTGCTTAAAAACGTAGCTATAGAACCAGAAATAGATGATTTAATTATAGCTTTAAAGAAAATGGGAGGAGACATCATAAGGAATGGTAAAAATATTATTGTTAATGGTGTTAATTATTTAAATGGGTTTAAACATAAGGTAATGGCAGATAGAATAGAGGCTGGCACTTATGCTATGGCCTCAGTTATTACTAGAGGTAAAATTAAATTAATTGATGCTAATGAAAAACATTTATTGTGTGTTTTAAATTTTTTAAAAAATATTGGGTCAACCATACATATTGAAGATCAAAATATAATTGTAGAGGGACCAAAAATAATTAAAAGTGTTAATATTAAAACCGAGGTTTTTCCTGGTTTTCCAACAGATTTGCAAGCACAAGCAATGGCTTTAATGACAGTATCTAGTGGAGAATCTATTATAGAAGAAAATATATTTGAAAATAGATTTATGCATATTGCAGAATTATTAAGGTTTGGAGCTAATATTAAGGTTGATGGACATAAAGCATTGATAAAAGGAGGAGTAGTATTGAAAGGAGCGCAAGTTATGGCTACTGATCTGAGAGCTTCTTCATGTCTTATATTGGCAGGACTAAGAGCAGAAGGAGAAACACTTTTAAGTAGAATTTATCATCTAGATAGAGGTTATGAAAGTGTTGAGGAAAAACTTTCTTTATGTGGGGCAAATATAAAAAGGTTGTGATAAGTTATGAATTCTAAAATTAATAATAAAAATATTTATTCCCCTTTAAAACTTAGAGCAGAGGATGATAAAGATTTAGAAATATTATCTAAATGTCTGTTTGAAGCTATATGTCTAGATAATGAAATGATTTATCTTAAAGATAAAAAAATATTTATGATGTCTGTTGAAAGATTTACTTGGGAATTAGGAGGTGATAAAGATGAGGATGTTTTACAAGTTTTATGTTTAATTGAAATAATTAATGTTAATTCTATAGTAGCAGAAAACTTTTTTAATGAAAAAAGTAAAGGAATCAATAGTTTGATGTCTATAGCATATGATTCAGGTTTTTTAATGTTTACTTTTGAAGATCAAGCATTCATAAAGATAAATGTTAGTAAATTAGAAATTTATGTTGAGGATTTTGGAACTCCAATTAAACCTGTGGTAGTGCCGTCAAGGAAATAGATGTAAATGAAATATTATAGAAAAGATAAAATTATTATGGCTGTTCCAAAAGGGAGAATTCTTGAGGAATTAATTCCATTGTTAAAGAGGTCTAATATAATTCCAGAAAATTCATTTTTTGATAATGATAATAGAAAATTATTATTCTTGACTAATTTGCCTTGGTTGAAAATTATTAAAGTGAGAAGTTTTGATGCCGCGACTTTTGTTGCTTATGGAGGAGCTGATATTGGAGTAGTAGGATATGATGTCTTAAAAGAATTTAATTATCCAGAAATTTATGCTCCAATTGATTTAAAAATTGGAAAATGTCATTTATCTTTAGCCCAACCAAAAAGGTATAAAGAAATAGAAAATTCGTTACTAAAAATAGCTACTAAATATCCTAAAATTACTAAATCTTTTTTTGCTTCTAAAGGAATAAATGTAAATTGCATTAAAATGAATGGAGCTATGGAAATTGCACCTAAATTGGAGTTGGCAGATAAGATAGTTGATTTAGTTTCATCTGGAATTACTCTTAAGGTTAATGACTTAGTAGAAATAGAAAAAATTATAGATATTACCTCACATCTTGTAGTAAACCGTACTGCTTTTAAAACGCGTTCTAAAAAAATTCGATATTTAATGTCTCTTATACAAGGAGCCATTAATGAGTAAAATTATTTATAGTGATGAAGATGGATTTAAGAAAAAATTAGAAAATTTTATTTTAAAAGAAAGGTCTATAGAAGAAGATATTTATGAAAAAGTTAAACAGATAATTGAAAATGTTAAAAGAGCAGGAGATAAAGCGTTATCTGATTATACTGAGAAGTTTGATCAATTTAATTTGAAAATTAGTGATATAAAAGTTTCTCAAAAAGAAATTTCAAAGGCTATTAAAGAATGTGATTCTGATTTAATTATTGCCCTTAAAAAAGCTGCAAAACGTATTAAAGATTTTCATGATTCACAAACCCCTAATAATTTTAAATATAAAGATAAAGAAGGGGTTGTTTTAGGTGTTAAATGGAATCCATTAGATTCTGTGGGCTTATACGTGCCAGGAGGGAAAGCATCTTATCCTAGTTCAGTATTAATGACAGCTATTCCTGCAGTTGTAGCGGGAGTTTCTGAAATATCAATGTGTGTGCCAGCACCTAAGGGTTATTTAAGCCCTTCAATTTTAGCTGCATCAGAAATAGCTGGAGTAAAAAATATTTATAAGATTGGAGGAGCGCAAGCTATAGCAGCAATGGCATTTGGAACAGAAACTATAAAACCTGTTAATAAAATTTTTGGTCCAGGCAATTCTTGGGTTGCAGAGGCTAAAAGGCAGGTTTTTGGAAAAACAGGCATAGATATGTTAGCAGGTCCATCTGAAATAATGGTAATAGCAGATGATAAGAATAACCCTATTTGGATAGCATTTGATTTATTATCTCAAGCTGAACATGATTTTGCAGCACAATCTATATTACTTACCGATAATATTGAATTTGCTAAAAATGTAGAAATTGAAATTAACAAAATGCTTAAGACTCTTCCTCGAGCTATAATTTCCACTAAAAGTTGGAATAATAATGGGTTAATAATTGTTTTAGATGATTTAAAGAAGTCTGTAGATATAGTTAATTTGTTTTCGCCAGAACATATAGAATTAGCAGTAGAAAATCCTGAAGAATTATCTGAAGGGATAAAAAATGCTGGAGCTATGTTTTTGGGGAGATATACTCCTGAGGCAATTGGAGATTATGTTGCAGGCCCTAATCATGTTTTACCTACATCCAGAACTGCAAGGTTTTCATCTGGTTTATCTACTATAGATTATATGAAAAAAACATCTTTGATAAAATGCGATGAAAAGTCTCTGATGAGTATTGCTCCTACTGCAATAACTATTGCAAATTCGGAAGGGTTGTATGCTCATTCAATGTCTATGAGTTTAAGGACAAAATTTTTAAAAAATGAAAAATAATATTAAAAAGATTAATTTGGATGATCAAAATTCTCAAAACTTAAACCTTGAAAAAGATGGTGATGTTAAGGTGGCAATTTATGACATATTGGAAGATAATACTTTTTATTTATTAGAGTGCTCTGAAAAAAATTATACTTTAAATATTAAATTTATAGAAAATTTTTTACTTTTTGATGTTATGACTAGTGATGGCGTTAAGTTACTTAAACAAATTTCAGTTAATTTAAAAAGTATTATTAAAATATTAAAAGAATATATCATTTTATGTGATTCATATTATAATGCAATAAAGTCTGCTCCTGTTCAGAAAGTAGAAGCTTTAGATATGGGGAGAAGAAGTCTGCATGATGATGCTTCGCACGAATTAGTTGATAAAATGAAAAAAGTTGCTTATATGGACTTTAATACAGCTAGAAGGTTTATTACATTATGTAGTATAATGTATAAAAAATTAAAACTAGGGGAAATTTTTTTTAAAGTATAGTAAGGAGTATTAATGGCGAAAGAAGATTTACTAGAGTTTGAAGGTGTAGTTGACGAAATATTACCTAATGCAATGTTCAGAGTTACACTTGAGAATAAGCATGAAATTTTAGCACATACTGCTGGAAGAATGAGGAAACATAGAATTCGTGTACTTGCAGGAGATAAAGTTACAGTAGAGATGACTCCTTATGATTTAACTAAAGGTAGAATTATTTTTCGACATAAGTGATAAATTATTGTTAAATAAAAAAATTAAATTAGTTTTAGCGTCTTCTTCTGAGAGAAGATTAAGTATGTTAGAAAAAATTGGTTATAAACCTTTATGTGTACATAATCCAAATATTAAAGAAGAAATAATTACAGGTGAAAAACCTTCTAAATATGTAGTGAGAATGGCTGAAAAAAAAGCAAAAACAGCTGTTAAAATATATAATGATGCTTATATATTAGGGGCAGACACAGTAATTGTTTCTGAACGTAATATTATAGGTAAGCCAAAAAATTATAAAGATGCATATAATATTTTAGTGAGGTTATCAGGGAGAAGACATAGAGTATATGGAGGAATATGTTTGATATCTCCTAAAAACAATATTTCAATAAGAACTGTTGTGACTCAAGTTAATTTTAGACATATTTCGACTAATGAAATTGAAAGTTATTTAAAGATGGATGAATGGAAAGATAAGGCAGGAAGTTATGGAATACAGGGGCATGCAGCTAAATTTGTTAAACGTATAAACGGGAATTATGATAATATAGTAGGACTTTCTTTAGCTGATTTTTATTCAATGATAAAAGGTTTAAATTAATTTTAAATAATTCATTATAGTTTTCTTTACATAACAGATAGTATCTATTAAAAACTCATATGGCGCCCAGATAGCTCAGTCGGTAGAGCAAGCGACTGAAAATCGCTGTGTCGATGGTTCGATTCCATCTCTGGGCACCA
>CAYTZM010000021.1:0-2940 GCA_964442655.1 uncultured Rhodospirillaceae bacterium
TAATCCTTTATTAAGAGTCTTTCTAATTGATTCAATTCCTAATGGTCCAGATGAATTGATTAAATTTGATAAAGAAATGGCTTTATCCATCAAATTATCTTTTTTTTCATAGTAATCAGCTAACCCAATTTCAAGTGCTTTTTTTCCTTTTATTCTAGCACTTGTAAGTAACATCCATTTTGCTTTTTGTTTTCCAACTGTATAAGGCAGAGTAATTGTAATACCAAAGCCATGATGAAAACCCAATTTTCCAAAATTTGCACTAAATCTAGATTCTTCGCACGCTATTCTAAAATCTGCTGCTAAAGCGAGCCCTAGTCCGCCTCCAATAGCAGCGCCTTGAATTATAGCAATAATAGGTTTTTTAGTTTTAAATAATCTTAAAGCTTGCTTGTATAAGTTAGAATAGACATTTCCCCCTTTAGAAAATGTATTTTCATTGAAATTTGCGCCAGCGCAAAAATTTTTTCCTTCAGAATATAATATAATAGATCTGCATTCTTTATTTTGATCCATTTCTTCCAAAAAATTTGCAATTTGCTTTATAAGATTTGCGTCAAAGTAATTATGTGGAGGCCTGTTTATTTTTATAAATGCAGTATGCGATTTAAGTGATATTTCAATATCTTTATGTGTCTTCATAATTACCTATATAAATTTTATCTTTAATTTATAAATTATCATATTATATTAATCTAGTTAATTATATTTAATATTGGAGAGAAAGTATGAGGCCTGTTTGTTTAATAATTGGAGCTGGAGCTGGTATTGGTGGAAACGTAGCAAAAAGATTTGCCAAAGAAGGATACCATGTTGGACTTTGTAGAAGAAGTGATGAAGAAGGTTTAAATAAGATGGTAAAAAGTATTCAGGATAATGGAGGGTCTGCATCTGGTTATCTTTTAAATGCAGTTAAAGAAGATTCTATTGAAAATGTAATAAATGCAGTTGAAAAAGATATTGGAGCTATAGAAGTTATTGTTTTTAATCTAGGAGCACAAGTTGGAGATAGGTCTTTAAAGGATACTAATTATAAAACTTTTGAACTTGGTTGGAGAATGGCAACCTTTGCTTTATTCAGGATGGCTTCTACCGTTTGTCCTTTTATGGAAGAAAGAGGCAAAGGAACAATTTTGGTTACATCCTCAACAGCTTCAGTTAGAGGAAATAGAGGGCAACATTCTCATGCCGCAGCTATGGGAGGAAGGAGAATGCTATGTCAAAGTTTAAATGCAGAATTTGCGCCAAAAGGTATTCATGTTACTCACTTTATAGTTGATGGAGCTGTTGATGCTCCTGATACTCTTGGTAAAATGTTAGGCCCAGAAAAATACCAAGAATTAAGAGAGATTAAAGGAATGGAGCATGATGGTCTTATGCTTCCAGAAAAAATAGCGGACACTTATTTTCATATTTCTCAACAACATAGATCGGTTTGGACTCATGAAATGGATTTAAGAGCATTTTCAGATGTTGCTTGGTGGAATGATAATGACAATAGTTATGTTTAACTATTATTTAATAGGAACTTTTTATGACTGAAGAGAAATCATTAGATTATCAAATTAAATATATATGGGACAATATTAAGGGTTTTCATATTGTACATTATATTTATACTGGTCATGAATTAGGTTTATTCGATTTAATAGCTAAGAACAAAGAAAATGGTATTTCTATTAAAGAATTATCATTGTCTAAATCGTTAAATTTCTCTTATTTATCAAAGTGGTGCCATAGTGGATTAGCATGGGGCATTTTAGAAGATGATAATGGCCTTATAAAATTAGCCTCTCACATGGAATATATATTAACTAAACCTGGAGATCCAAGGTATTTATTACCCTATTTAAAGTCTTGTATTGATCACTTTGGACCAGACATGAAAAATCATGCGGAGTTTTATAAGAGTGGAAAAACATATAAATTTCAAGATCATGGAAAAAAATTTTCAGATGATATAGGAAGTATTACTGAAGGATTACAAACTTTAATGGTGCACAAACTTTTGCCTAATATTGATTCTATTGATAAAAACCTTAAGGATGGTGTAAGCTTTCTTGATTTTGGTTGTGGCACAGCGAAATTATTAATAAAAATGTCTGAAAAATACCCTAACTCAGATTATTATGGACTTGATATTGATAAATTAGGAATAAAAATTGGGAATGAACATATAAAATCTATTAATAAAGAAGCAAAAATAATACTTATTGATAGTACTGTAGATAAATTACCTAATAAAGAATCTATTGATATTATTACTATGGTAGAAGTTTTACACGAAATAGAAAAAGGTATTAGACAAGATATATTAACAAGTCTTTCTTCATATATTAAAAAAGATGGGTATTTAGTTATATTAGATGAAACAATGCCTCAAAATGAACAATTGACTGACCAAAAATATAAGTTATCAGTTTTAACTCAATATAATGAAATGACTTGGGGTAATGAAGTTCCTACAGAGGTAGAACAAAATAAGTTATTAAAAAATGCTGGGTTTTCTGCTCCTGAGAGAACAACAATAGGAGGATTATTTACTTTATTAGTCTCTAGAAAAATATAGCACTTAATCAGGAATAAATATATTTTTGTTATCTTTATTAATCACTTTGCCGGTAGCTTTTAAATAATCTTTGTTAGTCATTTCTGTTAATAAGTTTTTGTCATTTATAGTATTAGCTATAAATCGTGTTTTGTTTGTTAATCTTCCAAACAGTATGCTAAAGATAGGATTCCTTTCCTTATCAAACATAACTGTATACGTTTCAATATATGCTTTACCATTAGCAGTATTTATAAATTTAGGACCCTTGTTTTTGTTGATTTTAGTTTGATATAATTTTGGATCTTTAATTTTAAATACCTTTTCTATAGGTTTACAGGAATAAATTCCTATAGATTGTTTTGTAATATAATTCCCATTTGCTGTAACTA
>CAYTZM010000021.1:3040-9618 GCA_964442655.1 uncultured Rhodospirillaceae bacterium
GACATTGCAGGAGAAGAATAATAATTTATTCTATCACTTAAGAACCAATGATCATAGGCGTCGGCACAACCATGTAAATATACCCATTTATTTTTTGGTATTGACAGTTCTTTAGCTTTAGCCACATTTGTTAAAATAACAGCAGCAGATTGGTCTATAAAAGCATTAGCGTTCATGAGTTTGGTGTAAGGAAAGCCTATAAATGGATTATCTTTATTTACATTTCCAATCTCTTTGCTAGTAAATTTTTTCTTTTTATCTGCTAAAGGATTTAAAGAAGCTGCCAGAGAAAATTTAGAAAATAGTTCAGCCATATATGATAGGTGTTCTTTTATATTATGTCCTAAATTACCTCGAATAGCATTTTCAATCATAGGATAGGCATATATTGCTCCATTCATTTTATGTAATTCTTCTATTTCTGACCAACCAGGCTTATCAATACCCCAGCTAACATAATTATTGTTTGTGATTTCATTCCAATTTAAATTTATCTTATTACGCTGAGCATTTTTCTGGGTATTTAAGGCTTCTCCTCCGGCTAGTAAAGCTAACTCAATTTCACCTTTTGCAATCTTTTCACTTAATCTATTTATTGTCCATTGAGGCATATTGCCACCAGGAAAAGTATAAATTAAATTATTTACATTATTAGCTGAAATTCTATATGCTAATGATTTTGGAGGATTTGAATAAGAGCCAAATGGACATTTAAAGCGCCAACTAGTATCGGAAAAAGATCTAATTAGAACTAACGTATCAAGTAAGTTAAATATTTTTTTTCCAATATTTGTGTCGTTTGCAGCTTTTATACATGCTTTAGCAGTCAAATCCATTGGAGAAAGGGCGATTGTAGGATCTTCTTCTCTTTGTGTAATTTGACCACAACCAACTAAAATTGGGATTAATGATTCATTCATATTTAACCTAATTATATGTCAATATTAATTTATTTAAATATATATATATAATCAAATATTTAAGCATTTTATTAACATATAAAAACTATTCTGATATTATATTTAGATGATTCTTTGAATGGTTATTGGAGGCAATATAATGAGTTCTAAAAAGTTTAATCCTAAATATAGAAGTAGACAGTGGTTTGATAATCCTGATGACCCAGGAAATACATCAATTTATTTAGAAAGAATAATGAATTATGGCTATACTCCTGAAGAATTAACATCTGGAAAACCAATAATTGGTATAGCTCAAACTGGCTCAGATATTTCACCTTGTAATAGAGTGCATTTGAAATTAGCAGCCAGAATTAGAGAAGGAATAAGAAGTGCTGGAGGAATTGCATTTGAATTTCCTGTTCATCCTATTCAAGAAACTTTAAAAAGACCTACAGCATCTTTGGATAGAAATTTAGCCTATTTAGGTTTAGTAGAAGTTTTACATGGTTATCCAATTGACGGTGTTGTGTTAACAACGGGATGTGACAAAACTACGCCAGCTTGTTTAATGGCAGCTGCAACTATGAATATTCCTGCAATTGTTCTTAACGGAGGGCCTATGTTGGATGGCTGGTATAAAGGCAAATTAGCTGGATCAGGAATGGCTGTTTGGGATGGGCGTGTTGAATATGCAGCAGGAAGAATTACATACGAAGAATTTGTAGATATTGTTACGTCATCTGCTCCTTCTGACGGGCATTGTAATACAATGGGAACCGCTTCAACTATGAATTCCTTAGCTGAATCATTAGGAATGAGTTTAACAGGTAATGCTAATATTCCAGCACCATATAGAGAACGTGGGCAAATGGCTTATAAAACTGGAGAAAGAATAGTTGGTATGGTTGAAGAAGATTTAACACCTTCTAAAATTATGACCAGAGAAGCTTTTGAAAATACAATAATTGTTAATTCAGCAATAGGAGGTTCCACGAATGCCCAAATGCATTTAACAGCAATAGCTAGACATATAGGAATAGAGTTAGAAACAGAAGCTTGGCAAAATGTAGGATACGATATTCCATTAATGGCAAATATTCAACCTGCGGGTAAATATTTATGTGAAAGTTATCATAGAGCGGGAGGAACTGCTGCACTTATGGCAGAATTGTTAAAACATAAAAAATTAAATGGAAATGTAATAACGGTAACAGGAAAAACTTTAATGGAAAATTTAAAAGGAATTAGTATTAAAGACAATGATGTTATTACCCCATTTGATAAGCCTCTTAAAGAGAAAGCTGGTTTTATAGTTCTCAAAGGAAATCTTTTTGATGCTGCTATTATGAAAACTTCAGTGATTTCTGATAGTTTTAAAGAAAATTTTTTATCTAGACCTGGTAAAGAAGGAATCTTAGAAGGAAAAGCTATAGTTTTTGAAGGATCAGAAGATTATCATGATAGAGTAAATGATAAAAATTTAAATATGGATGAAAATTCTATTTTAGTAATAAGAGGAGCCGGACCAGTTGGATGGCCTGGTTCAGCAGAAGTTGTTAATATGCAACCATCGGATGAATTAATTAAAAAAGGTGTTCAAGAATTGCCATGTATAGGAGACGGTAGACAATCTGGAACCTCAGGAAGCCCTTCTATATTAAACGCTTCACCTGAAAGTGCTATTGGAGGTGGTTTAGCTTGGCTAAGGACAGGTGATATTATTCAAATAAATTTAAATGATTGTACTGCTAATATGCTTGTTGATAATGCTGAAATAGAAAAAAGAAAAACTGAAGGAGCTCCAAAATATCCAGATAGTCAAACGCCTTGGCAAGAATTATATAGAAATGGAGTTGGACAAATAGATAAAGGCGCTGTTTTGGAAGATTCTGTTAAATTTCAAGATATAAAGAAAAATTTACCTAGAAATAATCATTAATTTTTTGTAGTATTTCTCAATTTGTGGTTTTTATAAGAATATTAAAAGTGCCTCTTTTATGCTAATAAATTAAGAGGCACTTATAGATAAGGTTATTCTTTGCAAGTTGCAGTTAAATAGCCTACTCCAACTTTAAAGTCTGTTATCTGAACAGTATACTCACATATTGATTTTTTATTAGCATATTTTCCCGTTCCACCTAAACGAGTTATTTCACCTACATTGCCTTTATTTAAATCTCGTTGAACTGTTGTATATTCAATATCTCCATCTTGATCTTTACCTTCACAATTACCATTTATTACTCCATTTATGACATGTATCAAACATTTTGAAACAGATCTGTTGCCATTTGAATCTTCTGCTACACCATGAACTGTCAGATTTGATATATTTGAATCGTCTAGATTCTTAATCATATCTACATTATCAAATCTATACACATTCTTCATTGTATAATCAGCATGAACTACTCCTGAAATAAACAATGTAATCATAAATACTATAAATATTCTCATTTTATTCTCCTTAATATTTTTATTACGGTTCTATAACTCTAACTATAAAGGTACTTTGATACAAGAATAAATATTTCCGAAATTAATATTATTAAAAATATAGTATGAATGGGTTAATTGTAGAAATGGATATAGTTTGATATATTTTAAATATGTTAAATTCAGAATTAAAAAATATTAAAAGTGATTATTTTAATGATGGAGTCACTGTTATAAGAGATGTTGTAGATTTGCATTGGATTAAAGAAATGCAAATTGCTATAGATTATATATTATCTGATCCTGGAAAAGCATCTATAGAATATACTCCTAAAGAAAATACAGGAAGATATTATGGTGACTTTTTTTTATGGAGAAGAAATAAGTCATTTAAAAATTTTGCCTTTGAATCAAATTTACCGGAACTTGCTGGTAAAATATTAGATAGTAAAAATATTAATTTTTTTTATGATCAATTATTAGTAAAAGAACCTAAAACTAAAGAACCTACTCCATGGCACCATGATTTGCCGTATTGGCCGATTAGAGGCAATCACATAATTTCTTTTTGGGTAGGATTTGATAAAGTTACTAAAAATACTGGAGCAGTGAAATATATTAAAGGCTCACACAAATGGAATAAGTTTTTTGCACCTGCTTCATTTGGTAAAGATACTAAATTTGATGACAATTATAAAGAAATGGGATTAGAGCCTATGCCAGATATTAATTCTAATCTTGAAGACTATGAGTTACTATCTTGGGATGTAAATCCTGGTGATATTATAGTGCACCATCCTTTAGTAATTCATGGTTCTTCAGGTAATTTTTCATCTGATACTAGGAGAAGAGGTCTTGCATTAAGGTATATTGGCGACGACGTTACTTGGGATGATAGACCTGGAACATTTATCACAAACGAGAAAGTTAAAAGTATATTACCTTTGTTAAATTTTAAGAATGGGCAAAGCTTAAATAGTGATTTGTTTCCAAAATTATGGAATTCTTAAATTTAGTTATTTATTAATTATCTTCGTAAAACATTAACACGCAATCAGCAAATTTTTCTGTTTTTTCTTCTATTCCAAGTTTAAGACATTTATTCTTAGCAACATCTAATTTATTACGAGTGTTTTCTTTTGGTGTAATAGTTCTTTCAACTACATTTTCATTTTGTTTGTTTGTTTTAATATTTACATCTTCTTGAGGATTTTTATCTATAATAAATTCCGCGTCTCCCATTTCGTATAAAATATTCCTATGGATATCATCACCTAAAGCTGTTGTAGGACCCTCATGACTTATTATTTTAAGTCTACATCTGTTTCCCTGGCAAGAAATATCAGCAAAAGTTTGTCTAGTATCTGTTTTTGGAACATCAGTATCCTTGCAATACAGAGCTTCTCCATCTAACGGGTTTCTATTTTTAGTACACGTAATTACATGGTCGGTATAAAGGCAACTCTTGCATTTTAATATTTGCAATCTGGCTAGAGATTCTTTTGTTAAAATCTTTGGATCAATAGTAGGAAAATATGCAGTTTTTATACTTAATAAATACTGATTCCCTTCCTTAGTATGTCCTATTGTTTTTATTTCAACTACATCCTCATTTGCAAATAAATTAAATGTTAAAAAAGATGCAAAAATAACAAGTAATAAATATTTCAACTATTATTTACCTTTGTTTTATAATTAATTATCTTCGTAAAACATTAACACGCAATCAGCAAATTTTTCTGTTTTTTCTTCTATTCCAAGTTTAAGACATTTATTCTTAGCAACATCTAAAGGTTTTACATCAGAATTGGATAAGTTTTCATTATTGTTATCTTTATGCTCGTCAATCTTTTTGTCACTAATTTCATATTCTAAATACAAGTTTCCTAATTTTGTAAGAGCATTTTTATCTTGTTGTGCGTTCATGTCAAATGCAGTAATTGCTTTTGTTTTGCACATAATTTTATTATTACTTTTATTACAAGTTAATTCCAATCTACTAATCACATTAACTTCAACTACGTTATTTCTGGTCCTTGAATTTGGGGCCCTACATATTATTTTATCAAAAAAGATATTTTTATTTTTATCACAAATTATTTCATCATTTAAATCTATTCTTGTACAATTTTTACATTTATCTATTTTAAAAAAAATACTAGAAATATTATTTTTATGATTAATAATTAGATTATATTTATTAACTTTATTATCTTCACTAAAGTTAATTTGGATATTATCACTCTCTTCATGATTATCATGAGAAAATAAATTAAAACTAATAAAATATGCAAAAATAACAAGTAATAAATATTTCACTATTATTTGCCTTTATTTAATTTCAATACGCAGTCTGTAAATTTATCAGTACCTTTTTCTAATCCCAGTTGTTCGCATTGATAAACTGCTTCATCAAATGATATCAAAGATCCATTATTATTACTAGTTTCATTACTTGCTACATCACATTTTTTTATAGTTCTTGCTTCTTCAATAGCTTCAAATGTACCTTTTGATTGAGCAAAAGCTGCAGCTTCTTCAGCATTTCCTTCCATAAAAAAAGCAGCAGGAGCAAATAGTAACCAAGTTACTAACTCAACAGATTTTTCGCTTTCATATTCGTCATCCACTTGTTTTCTATGAGCATCTACTCTTTCTAAAAATATTTTTCGTTCTATTCCTAATTCAGCACACGTCATTTTAAGATATGGCGCTGTAGAAACTCTTGATACAGGAACATCTGAAGAGCGTTTCGCAGATGTACATGAATGTAAAATAAATGTGGATAGAATAATTATGATTAAGTTTTTCATTATATATTTCTCCTTCGATATTCTTTTTATTAGTTACGACCATTTAATTTGTTGACACAATCGGTAAATTTGTCTGTTCCACTTTTTAATCCCAGTTCTTTACATTGAGCAACAGCATCATCAAATGATAGAAATTGATTGCTATCTTTATCAGTTTCTGCTCTGTCTTCAGTTCTTACATTCGTATATTTTACTGCTGTGCCTATTCCTTCCATTGTTCCCCAACTCGCAAATGAAATTCTGGGTCCAATATATATAACTTCTATAACAGCATCTGCACCTATATCTGCTGCTTTCTCTTGTAGTACTGCATTAACTATTTCTTTAGTAGGGTCAGGATGAAATGCTGTAGTTTTGTTTACAGTTACTTCTATTTTACCCATAACAATGTATTTATTCTTTATATTGTCTTCGCTAATAATAACCT
>CAYTZM010000022.1:0-3649 GCA_964442655.1 uncultured Rhodospirillaceae bacterium
TTGTTGACATGAAGGCAGCAATTAGAGATGCAACTAAAAGGCCCAATAGTCCTGACGGAAGAAATGAAATCATAGCAGGGTATGCCAGATCATTTCCAACAATTGTATTTGGAAAAGCTTCCTGTAGAGAATTTAGGTCAGGAAAAACAATAATTGATGCAAGAGCAATTAATATCCATGGCCATGGTCTAACTGCATAATGCATAAAATTAAAGAGTAGTGTAGCCCATATAGCATTTTTTTCATCTTTTGCTGACAACATCCTTTGTGCAATATAACCTCCACCACCTGGCTCAGCGCCTGGATACCAAACAGACCACCACTGAACTGCTATTGGAATTATGAAGACTGCAATAAAAAGATCTCGCTCTGCAAAATCAGGTATTAAACTAAGTTTGGGTATAACATCAGGATGGGATAAAAGATTAGATAATCCTTGAATTTGAGGTAAGTTTACTATCTCATAAGCAGCCCAAAAAGTTGCTCCCATTGCTAAAATAAATTGAAAAAAATCAGTTATAATAATTCCCCTTAAACCTCCTATAGAACTATATGTAACAGTTATAAGGCATGAAATTAAAAGGGTTTCTACCGGATCTAATCCTAATAAAGCACCTCCTATTTTTATACCTGCCAAACAAACACTTGCCATAATTAAAACATTAAATACTGCCCCTAAATAAAATGCTCTAAAGCCTCTTAAAAATGCCGCACCTTTTCCGCTATACCTTAATTCATAAAACTCAAGGTCAGTTAATACCTTTGACCTTCTCCATAACTTAGCATATATAAAAACTGTTAACATTCCTGTTAGCAGAAATGCCCACCATACCCAATTCCCTGCCACTCCATTAGTTCTAACAATGTCTGTAACAAGATTAGGTGTATCTGCAGAAAAAGTGGTGGCAACCATAGAAATTCCCAATAGCCACCAAGGCATTTTTCTCCCTGACAAGAAAAACTCTGTAATATTTTTACCAGACTTTCTTGAAACTATTACTCCTATAAGAAGAGAGATAACAAAAAATGAAGCTATTATAAGCCAGTCAATATTATTTAATTGCATCCTAAAACTATTATCTTAGTATAATAAATGGGTTTCATGAATTACGGTAAATATATAATTTATTTAGTGTTTTTAGCATCATTTTTTCAATTTGTAGCTGCTCAAGACAATTCTAACAGTTCTTCAGATGGGATAAAATTTTCTCCCCCTAAAGAGAAGAAGAAAAGTCTAATAAAACCAATTGCTCCCAAAAACCCTTTTCTAAAAAAACTTAATAGTAAAGACAAAGAAAAATTTTTCCCTGAAACTAATATGAATAAAAAATCTTCGGAAGACTTTATTGATCTTAATAACTACTATCTAAATAAATTAAACGCTCAATCAAATGAGTCTAAGAAAAACATAAATAATTTTAAAGTAGATATGTTTTTAGGAGAAATTAGCACGGAGGGAGAGATCATCAATATTGTTGTAAGAGATCATGAATATCCAGATGGTGATATTATAGAAGTTTTAGTTAATGAACAAATTGTATTACCTGCAATTCTTCTTTCTGAAAGGGCAGTTGGGTTTAAATTAGATCTAAAAGCTGGGTTTAATATAATAGATTTTGTTGCGTTAAATCAAGGTAGTTCAGGCCCTAATACAGCCGAGGTCAGAGTTTATGATGATGCAGGAAATCTTGTTGGGAATAACCGCTGGAATCTAGCTACTGGAGTTAAAGCAACATATATTATCTACAAGAATTGACATGGTGAGCCTAGTTTATCAAAAAAATAAATACTCAATTGATAAAATATATCTAGTATTAATATCTATTGGAATTCTAGCTCCTGGTATGGGGGCAATAGATAATAACGCTATCAGATGGCTTTTTCTTTCATTAATTTCTGGCTTTTATATATTAAAGCTACTATTAAATAATCGTGATTTTATTCCTAAAACTAAACTAACAGTCCTAACTATAATTGGATCTTTTATTTTTCTATTTTGGTCTGCTTATAGTGCCCCTAATCCAACTGAAGGGTTCATAAGCCTATACAAGCTGGTTGTTATTGTTGCTGTTTTTTTTTCGAGCTTAAATGCATTAAAGAATATTGAAAACTCCCTGTTTTTCCTCTCTACAATTTTTGCATATTCGCTATTAATTGAAGGAGGTTATACTATCATTGATTATTTTAATGAAGAAAATTTCACTGGGATAGCAAATAATAGAAATATTAGTAGCTCTTCTATAATAATTAAGTTAACCTTCTTAATCTATATCATTAGCAAAACATCTAAAAAATCATTAAAAAATTTTTATAGAATGATTGAGCTAATATCTATTATAAGCATAATAATTCTTCAAAGTAGGCTAGGCTTAGTCTCTATGATATTGATTTATGTTATGATGTTCTCTTATTTTACAGCTTCAAAAAAACAACTTTTTGTTCCAGCTTTAATGATCTTATTGTCAATATCAGTATTTAATTATGGGAATTTAAATACTGAAATCAAAAATTACAATATTCTAAATTTAACATCTGATGAATCAGCCAACCAACGAATAAACTTTTATTCATTAGCCTTAGATCTATTCTCAGATAAACCAATTACTGGGCATGGGTTAGGTTCATGGAAGTATGAGTCCCTAAAATATAAAGACCCAACTACCAGAAGTGTTTTAGTCCCCTACTACACCCATAATGATTTCTTGCAAATTCTAGCAGAACTTGGTATAGTTGGGCTTATAATATATCTTTTATTTATTAGCAATGTGTTGATGAGGCTTATGATTAAACTGCAGGATAAAGATGCTAAAAAGATTTTGATAATTGCAATGATAGTTTTTGCTTTAAATAGTCTATTAAACTTTCCAATTCATAGATCCCAAGAATATATTCCATTTATTATAATTGCAGCGCTTTTATTTTCCTTATCTCAAAATGAAGGTCCTTATGAAGGAAAAAGAACATATATATTCTCATTATTATTAATCTTATTAATCCCAGCAACTACTCTAGCATATTATGAGCACAAATCTCTAATTATTCAGGACACACTGTTAGCCGATTATTCATCAAATAATTTCAGTCTAGAAATAAATGAGCTAGAAAAAATTAATTATCATATTCCTAATATATCTGCAAATGTTGTCCCTATCTCTTCTTATCTGTCTAGATACTATATAAACGTTAATAATTATGAAAAAGCACTTAACCTCTTAGAGAATTCATATAAAGCAAATAAAAATGATTTAATGACAAATGAATTATTATTAAAGGTATTTTTCTTTACAAACAAAAATTACGCAGCCTACAAAAAAGCTAAAGAATTGTTGTTTGCCTATTACAATAATGAGAACTATGCAGAGCTGTATTTCTCATTAGCTATAAATCTTAACTTAATTAATGAAGTTCTTTCATCTGATATTTTAATCAAATCTGATAATGTTAAAGTTCATAGAATTTTTTTCCAAAAAATTTTAAAACTTAATACTCTTGAAAACAATATTGTAAGAGAATCTTTAAGATATAGTGTAAATAAATTTCCTAAGGATGAATATCTTGAAAGTTTATTGTTGACATTAGATTAATTTACTATGAATAAACCTCTAACATTCCATTAATAAATTTATCTACCTCTTCACTTGTGCCAGTA
>CAYTZM010000023.1:0-2294 GCA_964442655.1 uncultured Rhodospirillaceae bacterium
TAATTGAGTCACAAAGAAAAAAAAATTATACTTTTTACAAATCAGCTAATATTAAAATTCAACTTTTACGAAGTTGTTTATCCATTGTAGAGTCTGCCTGTTTTATTTTATCTTTTCGATATTTATCTTTGGCAGATGTTCATAGTATAGCATCCCTCACCCCAGTGTTAGTTGTTGCTTTATCGGCAATTATATTAAGAGAACATGTCTCTTTAAAAACATGGCTTGCTATTTTTATTGGTTTTTTGGGAGTACTAATTATTATGCGGCCCGGTTTATCAATTTTTGATCCAAAATCTTTAATACCATTAGCGGGAGCTTTTTTTCTTAGTATCTATCAAATAGTAACAAGAAAAGCTTCAGAAAAAGATTCTAATGAAACATCTTTATTTTATACTTCAATAGTGGGCATTATATTAATGGGCATCATTGGGTATAATTTTTGGCAACCTTTAATAGAACAATCAGTTTTGTTTTTTATAGCTATAGGACTTTTCTTTTCTTTAGGTTTGTACTTTCAAATTATAGCCTTAAGTATGGCTAGAGCGGGAATTATTCAACCTTTTCATTATACGCTGATATTTTGGGCAATAATACTTGGTTATATTTTTTATGATGATTTCCCTGACATACCTACTTTAATAGGTGCCTTGGTTATTACTATTTCTGGTATTTATACATTATATATAAAAGACAGAAACTAACTATTAGATTTATAAATATTTTTATTTAATAAAGAAGAAATACAATTATATTAGAAGTAATATTTATATGTATATAGGAATTGATTTAGGAACTTCAGGTGTAAAAACTATATTAATTGATCACAAACAACACATTATATCTGCAGCACATGCCAAATTAGATGTTCATAGTCCTCAAGATGGATTTAATGAACAAAATCCTGAAGACTGGATACAAGCTTCAGAAAATTGTTTATTTCAATTACAAAAAAATCATCCTATAGAATTTTCTGCAACAATATCAATGGGAATTTCTGGTCATATGCATGGAGCTACTCTTATAGATAAAGAGGGAGGAGTTATAAGGCCATGCATATTATGGAATGATACAAGATCCTATCAAGAATGTATAGAATTTGAAGATCAGGAATTTGATATTAGAGAAATATCAGGTAATATTACGATGTCAGGTTTTACTGCTCCTAAAATTAATTGGATAAAAAAAAATGAACCAGAAAATTTTAAAAAAATTGATAAAGTTTTATTACCAAAAGATTATTTGCGCTTCTATTTAACAGGGGAGTTTTTCTCTGAAATGTCTGATGCTTCTGGTACTCTATGGATGGATATTAAGAATAGACAATGGTCAGAAAAATTGTTGTCAGCATCTTTTTTAACAAAAGAAAATATGCCCTTATTAGTTGAGGGTAATGAAGAGGCGGGGATTTTAAAAAATGTTTTAAAAAATAAATTTAACTTTAAAAAAAATGTAGTTGTTGTAGGTGGTGCAGGGGATAATGCAGCATCAGCAGTAGGCATGGGAATTATAGAACAAAAACAATCATTTATATCTCTTGGAACTTCAGGAGTTTTTTTTACCCCAACAAAAAATTTTCTTAGTAATACTGGTGATGCAGTCCATTCTTTTTGTCATTGTTTACCTAATAACTGGCATTTAATGTCGGTTATGTTGAGTGCAAGTAATTGCTTAGATTGGATATCCTCTATAACTAATACTTCTATTAAAGATAGTCTTGCCAACGCAGAAACTTTTTTCACTGACACAAATTCATTATCTAATTCACCATTATTTTTACCATATCTATCAGGGGAAAGAACGCCACATAATGATCCCCATATAAGAGGGTCCTTTCATTCAATAAAAACAACTACAGATGCAACTAATATGCAATACGCTGTTATTGAGGGAGTTAGTTTTGGAATTCTAGATGGTGTAAATTCAATTTTAAAAGTAAATAATAATTTTGAAAAAATATTTATGGTGGGAGGAGGGTCTAGAAGTTCATTTTGGATTCAATTACTTTCCTCATTATTAAATAGAAATCTAAGTGTTTGTGATCAAAGTGAATTTGGTGCTGCCTTAGGTGTGGCTAGACTGGCTATGCATGCAGATGATAACATAAAGAATAAGGATAATATAATTAAAGAAATTAAAATTAGTAAAGAATTTAAACCTAAGTTAGATAAAATTAATATTCTTTCAAAGAGATATGAAATTTGGAAAGATTTATATTCTGCTAATAAAAAAATTGCTCCTAATCTTCTAACATAATATCTGTAGCTTTATCTGCTATAGCCATTGCTGGAGCA